>NZ_JBOEHB010000013.1:0-1025 GCF_050633725.1 Planktotalea sp. | reverse complement strand
AGCCTCTCATCACCCACCATTTACCCCTTCAAAAACCGAAAAACTGGCGCTGACAAAAATAGTGCATTCTTGCGCTAAAGCGCGCTTGACGCTCCTGCATTTGCCGCCTATTACGGCCCAACATTCAGGCAACTGAATGAGCAGTGAGCGGTTGTAGCTCAGTTGGTTAGAGTACCGGCCTGTCACGCCGGGGGTCGCGGGTTCGAGTCCCGTCAACCGCGCCACCGCTGCTTGAAAGGCTCCCTTCGGGGGGCCTTTTGCATTTGGGGGATGTGCAATGATTTGGATTGTTATCGGCGGGCTTGCTGCTGTTCTTTACGGCGCAAAACTGACTCACGAACCTGTTTCTACGCTCCGTTCTCTCACCAAGATAAGCGCGAGCTTTGCTTTGGTGCTATCTGCGGTTTCACTTGGCGCGCCTTGGTTGATCATTGTCGGCCTCGTCTTTGGCGTTATTGGCGATGGTTTTTTATCTCGCAACGCCTCGGTTGGCTTTTTGCCCGGTTTGGCGGCGTTTCTTTTCGGCCATTTGGTTTATCTGTATTGGGCGGTGTTCGTTCTCATGGAGCTGCCTGCGGTGAACGTCCATTGGCTTATGTTCATTGGCATATCAGCGCTCACGCTCGTCTCACTGTTGTTGCTAAAGCGCTGGTGGTCAAAGTTGGATGGATTGCACCTTCCGGTTTCGCTTTATGTGGTGATCTCGATTAGCTTGGGCGGCGCTGCGCTCGTGCTTGCAGGGCAGGGGCTTGAGCAGACGTTCTCGCTTGGCGTTGCGGTGTTTGTGTTGTCCGACATTATCCTCGCAGAATCGTTGTTTATGATGACGCCGGGTAGCCCCAAATATCGATTGAGTGCGAGCACACTTTGGGCGCTGTATTGGCTGGGCCAGCTCGGGATTTTGCTCGGTTCAATCGGGCTTGCGAACTAATTTCATTTTCCATGCATTTGTTCTGCACAAGCCGCTTGACGCGCCCGATTGCTTGGCCTATTTCGCCCTCATTGCGCGGTTGTAGCTCAGTTGG
>NZ_JBOEHB010000012.1:73469-282133 GCF_050633725.1 Planktotalea sp. | reverse complement strand
ATCCTACTCCCGCAACCAACTTTCAACTAAGTGGCCATTAACGGATAGAGCACTTGTTTTTACAAGGCTTTTTGTTGTTGGTGGCACACTTGGGCCATGACAGACATGGCTAAGCTTCTATATCCCACAAAGGACTGCAAGGGTTACAGGCTCCGTAGGCCTGTCCCAAAGGCTTTTCGAAGCCAGATCGGCAAGACGCAGCGGGTCGAAAGGCTCAGTGGTAAGCCATATTTCGAGGGGTTTGCGAGCGTGGGCGTTGCTTCGGTGTTAAGACAGACGCCGAACTGAAAAAGCATATAAACGCGCAGCCCCGAACCACTGTGCCTACACGTCGTGCTATTGAACCTCGGTTCAAGCCTTCCATGACAGAGCTGTGGTACCTTAAACTTGCATACGTTCTCCAACTAGAGCAGGCGGTCGAAACCGCTGGCGGATATGGCGCAGGCTTAGCCAATCTGAATGATGCCGAATATCAAGACTTGAAAGCGGACGCGCAGCAAGTTCACTTTGACGCATTGGAAACCTTTAAACAGCGAAGGATGACTTTCCTGACGTGCACGTTGAATGCCCGCTGGAACGACAACTGGGCAGGCAGCTCATTGCGAAGGCTGAGCGAGAACTTCTTTTGCAGCATAACTTCATTCACTCGGATCAGCTCAAGGATCAAGGTCAGCTTCCTGATAAGGTGTTATCCTCGCATGCGTTCGAGGCGTTGTGCGGCAAGATGGCGGACGCAAGAGTTGAGCATACACACCACCGTGTAGAAGCCTTTGAAAGGGGCGGTTTACCTGACTTGGCAATGTTTCCAGAGAACAGTGCGAAGAGATTGCGGCGTTGTTTGTGCGCACTCCGACACCACTACGCGCCACTACGAGGGCATGTCGATTAGGGAGGCGGCAGCGGCCTACGGAAAAGGCTTCATGGCGCGTCAGCAGTTCGATATGACGCGGCGCAAGATAACTTGCGTGAGCTTTGGCACTTGCTGGAAGAGGCGGTAGATCGTGAATGGATAGATAACAACCGGTGCGCGCGGGTTCGGATAACAAAACCAAAGAGACCGACTCCCCCTTGCCGCGTTGGATGATGGAAATGAGCCTTTCACCGCGACTGAGCTAACAACGATCTTCTCTGCACCGCTATACACAGGTCAGTCTCAACCGTCATATTCTGGTTATGAGACCTGAGCCTCTTCAGTTGTTTTGTTGTGGCGTGATTTTTTATAGGTGCCTCAGAGTTAGATAGTAGTTGATCAATTGAACCAGCCTGCGAAGCTCATGCCCCCGTTTGCGTTCGGAAAATACGAATTCTTCGCAGCTTGACTTAGGCATAACATTCCTATGGATCTCGAGCCTTAGACACAGCCTAAGCAGTGCTATCACAGACTATTCTTTTGTTCGGCTCTGCAAGAAGCAAAGTAAGGTCAAATGCCGATACGATTTACGTGCGAAACGCGTTGATCTTTGAGAATTCTGTGTGCCGAAGGAAATGGATCAAATGTCAGTTGAAACGGTAGACACCCTTGTTGTTGGCGCCGGGCAAGCGGGTATCGCACTGTGTGAACATTTGGGCCAGCATGGCATTCCGCACTTGGTGCTCGAGAAGAACCGAATAGCCGAAGCATGGCGTACGTCGCGTTGGGATGCCTTGGTCACAAATGGGCCAGTTTGGCACGATCGTTTCCCCAATCTACTATTCAAAGGCAACGCGCCTGATGAATTTGTCGGCAAAGATCGGGTCGCAGATTATATCGAAGAATATGCGCAGATGGTGTCTGCGCCGGTGCGCACAGGCGTTGAGGTCAAGCAAGCGACGCGCCTCGATACAGGCGCTGGCTTTCGTGTGCAAACAAGCGACGGGGTGATCCACGCCAAGCGTATTGTTGCGGCAACTGGTGCTTTTCAACATCCTGTTATTCCTCCGATTGTTCCAGAAGACGCTGAGGTGGAGCAGTTACATTCAGCTCAATATCGCAACCCCGATCAACTGGCAGACGGCGCGGTTCTGATCGTTGGTGCGGGATCATCGGGTGCGCAGATCGCAGATGAATTGAACCAAGCTGGGCGTAAAGTGCTTCTTTCTGTTGGACCGCACGACAGACCGCCGCGTCGTTATCGTGGGCGTGATTTTGTTTGGTGGCTGGGGGTTTTGGGCCTTTGGGATATGGCGGCCCCTGCACCTGGCACCGAACACGTGACGATTGCTGTTAGCGGTGCAGACGGTGGCCATACGATGGATTTCAGACGCCTGGCTGGCGAAGGGGTGACACTTGTGGGTCTCACCAAGAGCTTTTCTGAAGGGGTGCTCAGCTTTGCTGACGACGTGGTGAGCAACGTGTCGGCAGGGGATGCGAATTATCACGCAATGCTGGATGCAGCAGATGCCTATGTCAAAGCGATGGGCCTCGATCTACCCGAAGACCCAGGTGCACGTGATGCTTGGCCGGAGCCAGCATGTCTTACGGAGCCGCTTGAAAGTGTCGATCTTGCAAAAGAAGGCATCACGACAATCATTTGGGCGACAGGGTTTCGGCAAGATTTCAGTTGGCTCAAAGTGGATGCCTTTGACGAAAAAGGTGCTCCGATCCACCAGCGCGGAGTATCCAAGGAACATGGCATCTACTTCCTAGGTTTGCCGTGGCAGTCGCGGCGCGGTTCGACCTTTCTTTGGGGAGTCTGGCATGACGCAAAATTTGTCGCGGACCAGATAGCCATTCAACGCGCATATGAAGATTACGAAGGTGAGGCCGCCATCGTGCGCCGCGCCGCAGAATAACGAAAGAAGCAAAGCCATGCCAAATGATATGAGCCCCCCCTCGCAAGAGCTGCGCGCAAATACGGCGCTTCCTTTTGAGCAAGCGCGCGCTATGCCGCCATCGGTCTATACCTCGCAAGAGTTTCTCAAAGAAGAACTCGAGCACATCTTTTCAAAGGACTGGTTCTGTGTCGGCCGCGCCGACGCTTTGGCCAATGCAGGGGATTACACAACCTGCGAATTGGCCGGCCAACCCATAGCCGTAATCCGCGACAAAGACGGCAATCTGCGCGCGATGTCGAATGTCTGTCTGCACCGCATGTCCACACTATTGACGGGTCGCGGCAATGCCCGCTCGATTGTTTGCCCGTATCACGCGTGGACCTATAACCTTGATGGTTCGCTACGCGGCGCGCCTGCGATGACGCTGAATGAAGGCTTTTGCAAAGATCAATACAAACTGCCCAAAGTGCGCTGTCAGGAATGGCTTGGCTGGGTGTTTGTTTCGCTCAACGCCGATGCGCCTGACGTTGCAACGCAGATCTCGCAGGTTGAGGATATGGTCGCAGGCTATGACATGACCAATTACACCGAGACCTTCTATGAGGAGCATGTCTGGGACACGAATTGGAAAGTCTTGGCTGAGAACTTCATGGAGAGCTATCACCTACCCGTCTGCCATGCAGGTACAATCGGCGGACTCTCCAAACTGGAAGATATGATCTGTCCACCAGGCCTACCTGCGTTTAACTACCACACGATCCTCAAGGACGAAGAGTTGCGCATCGCGATGGCGCATCCCTCAAACGATCGGCTCGTTGGTGAAGAGCGTCGCACGACCTTCCTGCTCGCGATTTACCCGAGCCTGATGATTACGCTGACACCGGGCTATTTCTGGTATCTGTCTTTGCACCCCAAAGGTCCGGGGCAAGTTCACATCCGCTTTGGCGGTGGCATGTCGGACGACTATAGCGAGGACGACGATGTTCAGGAGAACTTCGATGCGCTCAAGACCTTGCTGGATGAAGTGAATGTCGAGGATCGCGGTTGCACAGAGAAAGTTTATCAAGGGCTATGCTCACAAGCCGCCGCGCCGGGGCATCTTAGCCATTTGGAGCGCCCGAACTACGATTTCGCGCAGTATCTTATGGCCCGTATTGAAGCGGGCACAAACGCTTAAGACCTCTTAGTCGACAGGAAAACCAATGGCGCACACACGCATTCGCAAATTCAACACCTCTGAGACCTACCCCGAACAGAACCTCGACAACGATCTCTGTCAGGCCGTGGTCACGCAGGGGGGCAAGACGGTTTGGCTTCGTGGTCAATGCCCGCAGAACCTTGATGATGCGAAGAATATCGAAAGCCATGACCCTGTGGAACAGACACATAAGGTGATGCAAAACATTAAGCAGTTGATCGAGGAAGCAGGTGGCTCAATGGAGCATCTGGTGAAGGTCGTTGTTTACATCACCGATGTGCGCCACCGCGAGGATGTCTATCGAACCATGGGTGAATACATCAAAGGGGTGCATCCCGTCTCGACTGGTCTCGTTGTGCAAGCGCTGGCGCGGCCCGAATGGTTGGTGGAGATTGACGGCACGGCGGTGATCCCAGAATGACCTTTTCCCTCGTTGCGCGCTGCGCGGAAACTGGCATGTTCGGCCTTGCGATTTCCTCCTCCTCCCCCGCTGTCGCTGCGCGCTGTGCATATGCGCGTGCTGGCGTAGGCGCAGTTGCCTCGCAGAACGTGACAGATCCAACGCTCGGGCCTCTGGCGCTCGATCTGATGCAAGGCGGGATGAGCGCGAGCGAAGCAATTGCTGGCGTGCGTGATCTCGGCAGGTTCATCGAGTACCGCCAAGTTCTTGCGGTAGATAAAACCGGAGCGACGGCGATTCATTCGGGGCCAAACTCCCTTGGCATTTGGACGCAAGCGCAGGGCGTTGATGTCGCCTCTGGTGGTAATCTTCTGGCGAATGAGACCATCCCACAAGCCGTTGTCGATGGTTTCATGGGTAGCGCGGGCCATCTTGGGGATCGCTTGATTGCTGCAATGCGCGCGGGACTGGCCGCAGGCGGCGAAGCAGGCCCGCTGCATTCCGCAGGGATGATGCTGGTGGACAAGGTCGCATGGCCCGTCGCTGATCTGCGGTGCGATTGGACCGAAGACTGCCCGATCGAGGCGATTGCGACGGCGTGGGATGTCTACAAGCCGCAGCTTGAGGCCTATGTGCAACGCGCCCTCGACCCGACCAAGGCTCCATCCTACGGCGTGCCGGGGGACGAATAATGGGCCTGCACGATTTGCTTCAAGAGCTCGCCGCTCTGCCCGCGGATCGACCCAGATGCATGCCGGGTGAATTTTACACGTCGCAAGCGTGGTTCGAGCATGAAGCAGCAACCGTGTTGCGCGATGGTTGGCATTGCTTGGGCCGCGTTGACGAAATTCCTGAACCCGGTGACTTCTTTACCGCGCGTCTGCTCAATGAGCCGCTGATCGTGGTGCGCGCAGATGACAGCGAAATCCGCGTGCTCGCGAATGTGTGCCGTCATCGTGGCATGCCGCTGGCCGAGGGCGCGGGCAATGCACGCCGATTTGTTTGCACCTATCACGCATGGGCCTATGGGCGCGACGGTGCGCTGCTGCGTGCAGCTAGGATGCAGAACGAAGGTTTTGATCAGAAAAATTGCAAACTGCCTACCCACAACAGTTATCTGTGGAATGGGTTTATCTATGTAAGCCTAAATCCAGATACTGCGCCCTTTGAGCATCCCGAACTGGACGCGTTGGTGGCCCCCTATGAGCCAGACAACTTCCGCCTTGTACATATGGCTGAAGAAACATGGCATACCAATTGGAAGTGTCTCGTTGAGAACTTTATGGAAGGCTATCATCTTTCTGTCGTACACCCCCAGACGCTACATGGGTACACGCCTACTGGTCTTGCAACAAAACTCGCTGGGGGTGGAGGATTCACCAGTTACGCCGCGATATACCCTGACGATATAGAAAGTCGCGGACGCGGGGCAGAGGGTCTGTCGGACAAAGAGCGGAAACGCTCGACGCTTTACTCTGTTTTCCCGACACAGGTCGCCAGCCAAGCTGCGAGCCTGCTCGTCTCACTCTGCATTTTCCCGATTAGTGCCAACGAAATCAGAGTGAAATGGACCATGTCCATTTATGGCGATGAACTCGATTACTACACTATTCAAAACCGAATTTCGCTTTGGGAAGAAGTAAACCGTGAAGATCGCGAGAAACTTGAACGCATGCAAGTTGGTCTCGCGTCAGCGCACGCGCAGGCTGGTCCCCTTGCTGGTGAAAATTACGAAGGCACGATCCACGACTTTTTGATTTGGCTCGCTGCCGAAGACACAAAATATCAAACCGCCTGACACAAGAAATTCCCGATGCTCGGTTACGTCAAACAAGGCAGGCCTTCGCACGGGCGTGGATTGCCTTTCGCTCACGGTCTCTACCGCGATTGGCAAGACGTTCATCGAATACTCTGGTCAATCCAATCCCAAACAGTTTTAGCCACCTCTGTTTGGGGTCACAATCTAAGTCCGGCTTTGCGGAATTAATGGCGGGTATGATGTCGGCGAATACAGTCGATGCGCTCAGCGCTCAAACACCGATTGGTGGTATGAGACAGTCGAGCTCCGAGCGTGATGTTTCGCCTCACAGCTTTGACAATTACACCACGCTAAAAGCCACTTGGATTAAGTACAAGGCTTGATCAAGACTGTGCCGAAAGACATAATCACCTGATGGCGTTGCGTTTCACCCTTAGGCAGTTGGAATACTTTGTTACCGTCGGTGAACAAGGTTCTATCGCGCAAGCCAGCGCGATGGTGAACGTGTCGTCCCCGTCTATTTCTGCGGCGATCTCTCAGTTGGAAGATGAGTTTGGCTTGCCGCTTTTTGTTCGCAAACACGCGCACGGGTTAAACCTGACTCAAGCGGGCAAGCAATTCATGGTGCAAGCGCAGAAAGTATTGGCAGAAGCGGACAATCTCAACCGGCTTGCAGGCTCGATCTCGGGCAAGGTGCAAGGCCCGCTAAATATCGGATGCCTTCTGACTTTTGCTCAAGTCATATTGCCTGCCGTTCGGCGTCGTTTTCAGAATACGCACCCCGATGTTCAAGTTACGCAGCTTGAAACAGATCAGCTCACATTGATTGAAAAGCTGCGGCGCGCTGAAATCGATGTAGCGCTGTCATACGATTTGGCGATCCCGCCTGATCTGGAATTTGTACCGCTTAGGGATTTGCCGCCCTATGTGGTTGTATCGGCCGACCATCCGCTGGCTAAACGCAAAACCGTTTCTGTTGCTGAATTGGCAGGACACCCGATGGTCCTGCTCGATTTGCCGCTGAGCAGTGACTATTTCCTGAGCCTATTCGAGCGGGTGAGGGCCGTTCCCAATATCGTTGAACGCACGCGTGACATGGCAGTTATGCGTTCTTTGGTAGCGAATGGGTTCGGCTTTTCGATTGCAAATATTCGCCCACTTTCGGACACCTCGCCAGATGGTCGCGAGCTGTGTTATATTCCGCTGGAAGGGAATGAGCGACCAATGCGGTTGGGGTTCATTATTCCACAAGGCGCACGTAGCATTTTATCTGTCGATGCCTTTGTAAATCACTCTTCGCAAACGATTTCTGAATGGGGCTATCCCGGTCTTGCACTGGGTGAACCAACTTAAGCCAAACCTAAGCCATGGTTTCGTAACCGCGACTTTAGCCTAAGCCAATCTTCTGTCACGCTCGATCCAAATCGTGATTCCAATAGGAGATACACACGTGCGCGATCCTCGCTACGATATTCTATTCGAACCCATGCAAATCGGACCGGTCAAAGCCAAAAACCGCTTCTATCAGGTGCCTCATTGCAATGGCGGTGGCTATCGCGATCCATCCGCGGCGGCGGCGATGCGCGGCTCTAAAGCCGAAGGCGGTTGGGGTGTAATTTTTACGGAACAATGCGAGATGCATCACACCTCCGAGATTACACCTTTTATCGAACTGCGCCTCTGGGAAGACAAAGACATCCCCATGCTGCGACGCATGTCAGACAAAATGAAAGAGCATGGTGCGCTTGCAGGGATTCAACTGGCGTATTCGGGTGTGAACGGACCTAATCTTTATACTAAAGAGGTGCCCTTGGCCGTATCTGCGCAGCCCATTCGCACGTTCACGAATGATCCTGTGCAGGCCCGCGCGCTCGACAAGTCTGACATCAAAGACTTGCGCCGCTGGTTTGTGAATGCCGCAAAGCGTTCGAAAGAGGCTGGCTTTGATTTGATGTGTCTTTACGGGGCGCATGGCTTTGGAATTTTTCAGCACTTTCTTAGCCGAGCCACCAATCACCGCAGCGACGAATATGGGGGCAGCCTTGAAAACCGCGCTCGATTTGTGAACGAGGTCATAGCGGATATTCGCGATGCCGTTGGTGATACAATGGGGATCACACTTCGAGTTTCATTGGATGAAACCATTGGGGATCTCGGATTTTCGAATGCGGAAGTGCGCGAATTTGTAGAGATGAACCGCAATTTACCTGATCTATGGGATTTGGCGCAGGGAAGTTGGGAAGATTGCTCTGGCCCGTCCCGCTTCAAGGAAGAGGGCGCGCAGCACGAGTTGGTTCAAGGTATTCACGAGCTAACGGACAAGCCGATCGTAGGTGTTGGGCGCTTTACCAGTCCCGACGTGATGGCAAAGATGGTTAAGTCGGGAACGCTGGATTTCATCGGATGCGCCCGGCCCTCGATTGCCGACCCATTCTTGCCGAAAAAGATCGAGGAAGGTCGCATAGAGGATATTCGAGAATGCATCGGATGTAATATCTGCGTCACTGGCGATATGACGATGTCGATCAGCCGCTGTACTCAGAACCCAACGTTCATGGAGGAATGGCGCAAGGGTTGGCATCCCGAGCGGATGAACACAAAAGGCGATAGCTCTAACGTTTTGGTTGTTGGCGCTGGGCCAGCCGGGCTTGAAGCATCGCGCGCCTTGGCTGAGCGCGGGTATGACGTGGCATTGGCAGAAGCCAGCACAATTCTAGGCGGGCGCGTCGCGCGCGAGCGGCACCTTCCGGGACTAAGCGCTTGGGGCCGCGTTGCAGATTATCGAGAGTATCAGATTAGCCAGAAACCAAACGTCGAGACCTATTTTGACAGCGCGCTTGACGCTGCAAGTATACTTGAGTTTGGTTTTGAAAATGTCTGCATTGCGACGGGAGCCAAGTGGCGCCGAGACGGTGTTTCACGCCAACATGTGGTTCCATTCCAAACGGATCGAGCGATGCCGCTCTTTACGCCTGACGATCTTATGGAAGGGGCCACACCTTCAGGCCACGTCGTCGTATTTGACGACGATCATTACTATATGGGCGGTGTTTTGGCAGAATTACTGATCCAGAAGGGGTGCGAGGTTACGCTGGTTACGCCTGCTGCTTACGTTAGTGAATGGACGCTTAATACCCTTGAGCAACATGAAATTCATCGTCGTCTCGCAGAAATGGGCGTCACGATAGAGCTGAACCGCGGCGTGGTGTCGATTGGCAAAGATCACGTTGAAACCAATTGTATGTTCACAGGTCAAACGCGACCGCTTGCCTGCGATGGTGTTGTTCTTGTGTCGTCAAAGCTTGAAAACAATGACGTTTTCAATGACCTGAAAGCACGAGAAGCCGTGTGGGCTGATGCGGGCATCAAAACTGTCAATCTCATTGGTGATGCTAATGCGCCTGGACCAATCGCCTGGGCAACCTATGCAGGGCATCGGTACGCACGCGAGCTTGATGGTGAAGATATCGGCGATGCCTTGCCATTTCGCCGCGAAATTACAGAATTGGCAGCAGAGCAATGAAACCATTTCCCTTCCCCGCGTCCCTCGTCATCGACATGCTTTCTTGGACGAGAGAGCGCATTTTGGGCGGACCCGATCCAAAACATGGTGCTCAGAGCAAAGATACGCTTGATCGTGTAATGGGTGGCTCAATCACCGAGAGTGGCATCGGCGCAAAGGCAGCGTTCGATCTTTTCACGGATACGATTGTCCCGTCTACGCGACCCTTTGGGCATCCAACCTCCCTTAGTTTTGTTGCCTCTGCCCCTAGCCAAGCCGCACTGAGCTTCGACGCCGCTCTTGGCGCTGCGGGAATCTTCGCTGGCAATTGGGATGGTGGCGCAGGCGCTATCCATGCAGAAAACCAAACGCTTGATTGGCTCGCGGAGTTGGCTGGTTGGGATGACAATTCGGGTGGTGTGTTTGTTGCGGGTGGCACCTTGGGCAATCTGTGCGCTCTTCATGCAGCCCGGGATTGGAAAGCCCGACGCATGAGACGCCCAAATCGTTGGGCTATTCTCTGCTCGCGCGAAGCCCATAGTTCAATTCGCGCTGTTGCGGATGTCATGGATGTCGACCTCATCGAAGTGGCACCCGATGCGACGGGCCGCATGAGCGGGGAAGCTGCAAGAGCAGTCTGGAGCCGCGAGGTCTTCGCTATTGTTGCAAATGCCGGCGCGACGAATTGCGGGGCAGTGGATGATATCAATGGGCTAGCAGAGCTCGCAGAAGAGCATGACCTTTGGCTTCATCTGGATGGAGCATATGGGCTAGCGGCGCTTGCCGATCCCCAAACGAGACCGATTTTCGCAGGCATCGAGCGCGCGCATAGTTTCATTGTGGACCCGCACAAGTGGCTTTTCGCGCCCTACGATAGCTGTGCGCTTGTTTATAGAAACGCAGCCGACGCTGCGAACGCGCATGGTCAAAGCGCAGTGTATCTGGATACCGTTGATAAGTCTCATTGGAATCCTTCCGACTATGCGCTGCATTTGACACGCCGCGCGCGCGGCTTGCCGCTTTGGTATTCTCTCGCGACCCATGGAACCGAGGCTTATGGCAATGCCATAGCGTTGACGATTTCAACGGCGCAAAAAATTGCAGACGGAATCGCCGCAAATGATAACCTGGAGTTGATCCTCGGACCGCAACTGTCTGTTATCCTGTTTCGCCCCAAAACTATGTCTGATGAACAGATGGTGCAATGGGCCGAAGAGCATCGTCGCTCAGGTGCGTTGCTCTGTTTGCCGACCAGATGGCATGGTCGGATGGTGTTTCGACTTTGCATTGTTAATCCAGAAACAAACGCAGATGGTGTTCTCAAAATTTTGAATACTTTGTCTTAGGATCATGTCGATGACGCGAACACTGGAAATCCTTGATCGGCTTGTTGGCTTTCCAACGGTAAGTCGGGACAGCAACTTAGATTTGATAGAATATGTGCAAGGCTTGTTGGAAGCCGCTGGTTTTGATGTGACGCGTATTTCGGGAGCCTCAGGGATTAAGGCCGGACTATATGCGCGAATAGGCCCAAAGATCGACGGGGGTCTTTGCTTGTCGGCCCACACCGATGTTGTCCCTGTAGATGGGCAGGACTGGACCCGTCCGCCCTTTTCGTTAACTGACGAAGGATCGCGCGTTTTCGGTCGGGGAACGACTGATATGAAAGGTTTTCTCGCTTCGGCGTTGGCCTTGGCTGGCCGAGTGAATGTTAACGCGCTAGACGCCCCGCTTAGCTTTTCTATTTCTTATGATGAAGAAATTGGCTGTGTCGGCATGCAGGAGATGATGCCGCAGCTTATGCCGCTTTTAGGCAAGCCCCGTCTTGTTGTTGTCGGCGAGCCAACCTCTATGCAGGTTGCCATCGGGCATAAAGGCAAAACAGCGTTAGATGTCATTTGTCATGGCCAAGCAGGGCATAGTGCGCTTGCGCCGCAATTTACGAATGCGATTTATGTCGCTGCTGATTTTGTTCAGGGCGTTCGAGCTTTGCAAGAACAGCTTGCCCTAGGCCCAAGTGATGCGGATTACAGCGTTCCTTACTCGACAGTTCACGTGGGTCGCATTTCAGGAGGCCAAGCGCTTAACATTGTTCCGGCGGACGCAAAGATAGAAATGGAGTTTCGGCATCTTAGCGATACGCCAGCTTCTGTTATCGTTGAGAAACTGGAGGCCATCGCCAAGCGCGTTGATGCTTTGCACAAGTCCGCAACGCCAATTACTCTCGAACAAGTTAATGCTTATCCGGGGCTCAATACTGATCCACACGATCCTGCTGTAGATTGGGTGCGCAGCGCATCAGGTGGAAACCCGCTCACCAAAGTGCCATTTGGCACAGAAGCCGGGTTCTTCTCTGAACTGGGTCTGTCTACTGTCGTTATCGGTCCCGGCGACATGGCAACAGACGGTCACAAGCCTGATGAAGGGCTTTGCAAATCCGAGTTGGCTAAATGCGATACGATGCTGGATAATCTGGTGTCATCCATCGTTTCATGAACATCTGGCCGCTTGGATAAACACGGCCAGAGATTCAACATGTTTGCGAACAATAAGCTGCGCCCAGAGCGCCGCGAGCTTATCCGCCGCGGACGGTATCAATCATAATCTGTACGTTCTCTGGATCTGCATCGGGGGTAATTCCATGCCCCAGATTAAAGATATGCGGTCCTTTAGAAAACGCCTCTACAATCGCGCGTGTGTCATCGATCAGCGCTTGTCCACCCGTTACCATGTGGCGTGATGCAAGATTACCTTGTACGCAGCCATCAACTTGCACATGCTCGGCTGCCCAAGTGGCATCAACCGAGTTATCCAACGCAACGCAATCAGCACCAGTCGCTTTCGCGAACCCGATATACTTGTCACCACCTTCGCGCGGGAATGCGATGATCGGTGTGTTGGGGTGGCGCTTCTTGAGCGCGGCGATGATCTGACGGGTCGGCTCAATCGCGTATTTGTCGAAAGCGTCGCCTTTCAGTGATCCAGCCCAGCTGTCGAAGATTTTGACAACTTCTGCACCTGCGTCGATTTGTTTGGACAGGTATTCAATGGTGCCAAGCGTTATCCGCTCCATCAATGCATCAAAAACCTCTGGCGCTTCTATGCGTAGCTTGTGCGCAGGCGCTTGATCAGGAGTTCCGCGACCAGCGATCATGTAGGTTGCAACCGTCCAAGGCGCACCGGCGAAACCGATCAGCGTTGTTTCTTCCGGGAGCTCGCGGCGCAAAATTTTCACCGTCTCGTAAATTGGGTTTAGCGTTTCGTGTATGTCGTCGACAGTGCCAAGGGCTGTGACACCTGATTGATCGGTGATTGTAGATAGACGAGGGCCCTCACCCGTAACGAACCAAAGATCGGCTCCCAAAGCTTGTGGTAAAAGCAAAATGTCTGCGAACAAAATTGCGGCGTCAAACCCATAGCGTCGAATTGGCTGCAAAGTTACTTCTGCCGCTAGTTCAGGATTATAGCATAGCTTTAAGAAATCGCCCGCCTGCGCGCGCGTTGCGCGGTATTCAGGCAAATAGCGACCCGCTTGACGCATCATCCAAATTGGCGGTGTGTCGAGTGTTTCGCCTGCAAGTGCGCGTAGCAGCTTTTTGGATGAGGTCATGAGTATCTCCCGTGTCACAGATCATTCCACCGCACGCGCAAATCTGCGTCGTTTGGGCAGTTGTCAACTAACCGAGCGACCCATAAAGGTAAACCATGGCTATTACACTTCCTTCCCCGACCTCACCGCTGAAAATCGGCACGCGTGGCTCGCCCTTGGCTTTGGCGCAAGCGTACGAAACACGTCGCCGCTTGGGCGCAGCATTCAATCTGCCTGACGACGCGTTCGAGATTATCGTGATCAAAACGACAGGCGATAAGATCATTGACCGCCCGTTGAAAGAGATTGGCGGCAAAGGACTGTTCACGCGAGAGATCGAAGACGACATGCTCTCTGGTGCGATTGATATTGCAGTGCATTCGATGAAGGACATGCCGACGCTTCAACCTGAGGGCCTTGTGCTTGATACTTTTCTGCCGCGCGAAGATGTGCGCGATGCGTTTGTATCCGCTGGCTATGAACGTCTTGCCGATCTACCTGCGGGCGCAACTGTCGGGACATCTTCATTGCGTCGCCGTGCGCAATTGCTCAACTTTCGCCCGGACCTCAACGTTGTTGAGTTTCGCGGCAACGTGCAAACGCGCTTGAAGAAGCTCGAAGATAAGGTCGCCGATTGCACCTTCCTCGCGATGGCAGGTCTGCGCCGCCTCGATATGGCGCATGTCGCTAAAAGTGCGATTGAGACAGACGAAATGCTTCCTGCCGTGGCTCAAGGGGCAATCGGGATCGAACGCCGTATCGACGATAAACGCGCCGCCGATATGCTTTTTGCAATTCATGACACCCAAACGGGCCAGCGCCTTGCCGCAGAGCGTGCGTTTCTCGCAGCGCTTGATGGCTCGTGCGAAACCCCGATCGCTGGTCTGGCGGAACTTGACGGCAATACTTTGCGCTTACGCGGAGAAGTATTGCGTCCTGATGGATCAGACAGCATTGGCGACGAAATGACAGGCAGCATCGCAGATGGCCCCGAGATGGGCAGAGCGATGGCTGAAAAACTGCTATCGGAAGCCGGCGCAGGCTTTTTTGACTGGCGCAGCTAAGGCTTCTTTGGTCCAAAAATATCTCGGGGGAGGCTTGGCTTTGCCAAGGCGGGGGCAGCGCCCCCAACTACTCCGGCAGAACTTTACCGGGGTTCATGATATTGTTTGGATCAAGCGCTGCTTTGATTGCTTTCATAGCTGCAATTGCGACAGGGTCTTTGCGCCGCTTCATTGACTTTAGCTTGCCGACGCCAATTCCATGCTCCGCGGAAAAACTTCCGCCAAGCTGCTTGGTTAGTTCTTCTACCGCTTCTGTAATCGCATCAGGCGTATCTGGATCCTGACTTTTGCCCCAAACCGCATAGTGGATATTTCCGTCGCCCAAATGTGAGACAACCATTTCGGTCGCGCCGGGGTCGATTTCCTGTAGGCGTTTGCCCATTATTTCGAGGAAAGTTGCAACCTTTTCCAGCGGAACCGCAATGTCGTGGTTAACGAGTTGTGGATGGTTGATGATCACACCAGCTGCCTCGCGCCGCGACCACATGGCTTTGCGCTGCGCTTCATTCTGCGCCACAACGGCGTCCAGAACTTCGCCGGTTTCAAACAGGTTTGCCAAGATATTTTCGAACTTGGCCACAAAAGGAATTTCACCCAATGCATCTGGCGCGGCGTCTTCGGCAACTGTTGTGCCGATTTCTACCATGATGTTGACGTCATGAGGCGCATCAAAGGGTTCGCGGGCGGTGTCATCGACGCTCAAGTGATGTTCGATGTAGACGCGCGGCATGTATTCAAACGCTTCTACTGCGCCGCCAGTAGCGTCTTGGAGCTTGTTAAGCAACTCTAGGCTATCTGCGATCGAAGGCACTGCGACCATCGCGGTGGCATAGGCCAGCGGTTTCGGAGAAAGCTTCAGAACGGCTTTTGTTATCAAGCCAAGCGTTCCTTCTGCGCCGACAATCAGGTGCTTAAGGTTATAACCAGAATTATCCTTGCGAAGCTCGGACATCAGATCAACGATTTCGCCCGTTGGCAGTACCGCTTCTAAGCCAAGGACCAAATCTCGGGTGTTGCCGTAGCGCACGACGTTAGAGCCACCCGCGTTGGTGGACATGCTCCCACCGATCAACGCAGTTTCACGCGCGCCAAACGTGAGCGGAAAGACCAAACCATGTTCATCAGCTGCGGCATGAATGTCCGAGATAACGACCCCAGCATCGACAATCGCAATTCGTGACGCTTTGCGCACTTCATGGATCGTGTTCATTCGCTCCATCGACACCATGATTTGGCCCTTGCCTGATACGCCACCAGCTAAGCCAGTGTTGCCGCTTACGGGAACAATCGGGGTTTTAGTTGCATTCCCAAGCTTAACAATGGCGGACACTTCCTGTGTCGAGGCAGGGCGCACTACAGCGATTGGGTCAGCAAAGTATTGGCCCAGCCAATCGCCTTTCCAACGCTCGACATCGTCGCCAGACAGCACATGATCTTTTCCAACGATGGCGTTAAGTTCTTCGATCATTGTGTTTCTCTTTTGTTGAATGCGGATACGATGTGAGCAAGTTGTGAATTACGCGGTAATCGCTGTCAACGCAGCGCGAAGATCGGTGTCATTCTCAATTTGCAAGCGTACGGGCACTGTCACGACTTGCTGACGGAACGAACGGGGCAGTCTGACAGCATCTTTCTCCGTGGTGACCAACTGGGCATCTGAGAGAAGCGCATCGCTTTCCAACCGTCTCAGCAGTCCCGGTGTAAGGGTCTGATGATCGCTAAGCGCCTCTGCGCGTAGGATATGCGCGCCCATTTTCTTGAGAGTGTTAAAGAACTTTTCTGGATGACCAATGCCAGCAAATGCGATGCACCGCATTGCGTTGAAATCTATCCCAGTTTGCAAAGGCTCAAGGTGGCCTCGCAAGCGCGGGACCGAAGTTGGCCAATCCGCGTCGAATTGTTTTTGTGCTTTGCTTGAGCCAATCGACAGCACAAAATCAGCGCGTTTAAGTCCTGCGTCTACAGGCTCGCGTAGAGGCCCGGCAGGCAAACAGCGCCCGTTGCCAAAGCCCTTTTCAGCATCGACAACAACGATAGATAGCGATTTCGCGACAGCAGGATTTTGAAACCCATCATCCATGAGAACATGGCTGGCGCCTGCTTCGCATGCGGCTTGAATCCCCTTCGCGCGGTCCTTGGCAATCCAAGTCGGTGCAAAGGCGGTAAGTAATAGCGGCTCATCTCCCACATCTTGGGCGTTATTATCCGCCTTGACCAAATGAGGTCCAACTAGCTTGCCGCCATACCCTCGCGAAACAATATGAGGGGTAGCGCCCGTTTCGATCAACATCTGAGCCAACGCAATCGTGGTCGGAGTTTTTCCTGTGCCACCAGCATTGAGATTGCCGATGCAAATGACAGGCACTGGCGCATTATAGGTTGCACCTTGTGAAACGCGTCGCGCTGTCAAATACCCATACAGAGCGCCAAGCGGGGCAAGCAAGCGCGCGCGCCAATTTGGATTGCTTGGGGGAGTGTACCAAAACTTGGGGGCTCTCATGACTGACTTTCCAGTGCGTCTAGGCGCAGTTGAATTTCATCAATCACTGAATCTGTTGCTTCTGCGCCTTCTGATACTGTTAGCCACGCAGCGTGCGCCATGCTTGCGGTTTGATCTGCTGCGAGCAGTTGCGCAATGGCGCGCGATAAACTTGCGGCATCCTTGATCGCGCGCGCCGCGCCAGCTGACGCGAGTCTGGCATAGTTGTCGGCGTAGGGGCCGACGCTTGGCCCATGAATGATCGCTGAACCTAGCGACGCTGGCACATAGGGATCACAACCGCCATGACCAGCTTTTAGCGTACTGCCCAAAAAGCAAAACGGAGCGATCCGGTACCAAAGGCCCATTTCCTCAGGCTCTTCGACAAAAATTACCTGCGTGTTTTCTTCTATCGGATCTCCGTCTTCCCAATAGCAAACACGCCAGCCTTGCGATTTAAGAATAGAGCGGGCTTCAACGGCGATTGGAAAAGACGCGGCAACAAGAACCAGTGCGAGACGGTGGGTTATCTTGATTGAGGCTCTATGTGCGGTTAGCACATCCTTTAGCTCGTCTTCTTGGACATTAGAGGCAAGCCAGACCGAACGACCATTCAGATCTTCGGAAACGGAATCAAATACACTTTCGTTGACGCGTGGAGGCAAAGCTGCATCTTGCAGCGGGCCCTGAACTGGGATCGTGCGCCGCGCCGCGTCCATTTTACTCAATTGCCGGCGGCCATCCCCATCCAGCGCGGTGATGGTGTGAAATGCGTCCAGTGTTTCGCGCGCGAGCGATGGTAGCCAGCGCCAAGTTTGTTGATCCAGCAGGGTATCTTGCGCAGAAAGTAACGACATGCTCAGGTCATGTTTTTTTGCTTCTGCGATCAGAATTGGACGCAAATCGCCGCCAAACCATAGGCAAAATGAAGGGGCCCAGTGATCAAGAAACTGCTTTGCCGCATCGGATGTTTCGTCGGGCAAAGTTTGCAAGATCGTGTCTTTTCTTTTGGGGATGCGCGGAGGGGTTTCGCCGTAGGTAACCAAAAGTGTGCAAGGACCGCGCAATTGGCGCAAGCGCTCGACAAGATAGATCAGTGCGCGCGCAGTTGCTTGGTCATGCACAACCCCCCAGATGAGGGGACCCTCCGGGCGTTCAGGATAGTCGGCTGCATTGGTCGCTTTGGAACGCCGAGAAAGGGCTTTGTAGGCTGTTAAACTAAGCGTTCCCATCGCGGTTTTACCCGAGCTCTTCCGTTGTCGACGTTTCTGCAGCTTCATCACGAAGGCGATGCAAATGAGCGATATAATACCGCATATGCGCGTTATCGACTGTACGCTGTGCTTCGGCCTTCCAAGCGTTGAATGCGGTTTCGTAGTCTGGAAAGATTCCAACAACATGTAAATCGTCGACGTCTTTGAATACGTTCTTTGTGGGGTCAACGAGCTCCCCGCCAAACACCAAGTGAAGTCGTTGTACCATGGGGCGTTCCTTTTCAACGGGCGTCAAAGATTTTGCAAATCTGCCTAAGCGAGTTGCTGTAAGATGCTTGTGTGTAGCGCAGGCCCAGCCGCGAGAACACCGTTTAAACGAGGATCAAGGCCGTTAAAGCGAAGTGGCGCGCCGGTCTTGTCGCTTATGGTGCCTCCTGCTTCAGAAATGATCAAAGCGCCTGCTGCGATGTCCCATTCCCAGCTAGGGCGGAAGGTAAACATGGCGTCAAATTTGCCTTCTGCGACCAAAGACAAACGATAAGCCAAAGAGGGGCGATGATGACGTTTGAACGCAGGCACAGCTTCGCTATTCCAGTGCTTTTGATCGAGCGTAGGTTTGGCGGCTAATATCGTTGCCGAGGCAATGTCCCTTTGCGCGCTCGTTGACAGCGTATCGCCGTTCAACTGAGCCCCGTTGCCTGCACTGGCGCTGTAGAGCATATCCCGCATTGGTAGCAAAACGACGGCATTAGTAATCACCCCGTTTTCTGCAATCGCAAGCGAGTGTGCCCATGTTGTTGAGCCGCTAATATAACTGCGCGTGCCGTCGATGGGATCAATGATGAATACTCGCTCTTTCGATTGCCGCTCATCGGTATCGGCGGATTCTTCGCTCAACCATCCATAGTCAGGCCGCGCCTCGCGCAAAGTGTCTTCCAGCAAGGTATTTACAGCGAGATCGGCTTCGGTCACTGGACCAGCGCCGTCAGCTTTGTCCCATGTCTTCATATCGCTCTGAAAGAAATCCTTAGCGATATTGCCTGCGGCTTGTGCAGCATTGATGAGAAGAGAGAGATCAGTTTCCGGCAAGTGTCATCCCTTCGACCAACAGCGATGGCACGACTCGCGACAAGTGTTTGCGCGCATCATTGGCAGGAGTCATCCGCATTAACATATCGCGAAGATTTCCAGCGAGCGTACATTCGTTCACAGGATGGCTGATTTTGCCATTCTCGACCCAAAACCCTGCTGCCCCACGCGAATAGTCGCCCGTAGTTGCGTTGATTGTTGAGCCGATCATCGACGTAACCAAAAGGCCCGTGCCCATGTCGCTTACTAGGTCATCGCGCGTTTGTTGGCCCTGCGTTAGCTCTAAGTTCCAAGTGCTAGGAGAGGGCGGCGCAGAAGTGCCACGCGCAGCGTTTCCAGTTGATTGCATTCCAAGTTTACGCGCGTTGGCAAGATCAAGTGTCCAACCTGTCAGTACGCCATTGTCGATTATTGCCCGCCGCTGCGTTGGTAGGCCCTCTGCGTCAAACAAGCGAGAGCCGGGAATCCGCGCGCGATGCGGGTCTTCGATCAAGCTAAGGTGCTCGGGCAAAATTTGCTGGCCTAATGCATCTCTTAGCCACGAAGACCCGCGCGCAATAGAAGCGCCATTCACGGCTGCTATAAGGTGGCTTACCAAAGTAGATGAAACACGTTCGTCAAAAAGCACGGGGTAGCTGCCAGTCGGTGGCTTGGTTGCACCCATGCGCTCTAGTGCGCGGGACGCAGCGCTGTTTCCGATGTCTACGGCGTCGCGCAGATCAGATTGAAAGATGCGACTATCACCGTCGTAGTCGCGCTCCATCTCCGCGCCAGTTCCACCGATGGCGACACAAGAAATTGCGCGGTCTGTTCTCTTATAGCCACCGGAAAACCCATTGGTTGCACTGATGTGGACAGAGCGCGCACTATATCCACCACTTGCGGTTTGAACTTGGCTGATACCAGTATGATCTAACGCGGCTGCTTCTGCCTGCATGGCATCTTGTTGCAGCTCTGTTGGATCGGGTTCTGGGCTTGGATCACTAAGCTCCAACCCATGCGCGCCGCGCGCGTCAGATAACATGTCGTCGTCTGCGAGCCCTGCATAAGGATCTTCTGGTGCTTCGCGTGCCATAGCTACTGCGCGCTCGCACATCGCCTCGATTGTTTGCGCCGAGGTATCGGACGATGAAACACAGGCTTGTCGTTTTCCGCTGAACACGCGCAGGCCAAGGTCGATGCCTTCCGAACGCTCCGCTTGCTCTAAAACACCATTTCGCACGTCAATAGATAGTGACGTTCCACTGACTGCCATTGCATCGGCTGCGTCTGCTCCAGCTTTTTTAGCAGCAAGGAGCAAGGCATGGGTCAGTTCTTCTAAGTTTTGCGACATATGCGCTCCGTTGTCAGGTTGCTCATGAGGTAAACTGACGCGTTCGTTGTTACAAGGTTGCACGAAAAAAGGCCGCGTTGTTGCACGCGGCCTTTTTCTTAAAACGGGTCGAATTACTGAACGCGTTGACCGTTTGCGAGAATGTGGCCTGCTTCATTGATTTCGAGTTTCGACGTCAATGAATCATCCCCTTCGCCGGGGCGTGTGAAGAGGCCCATCATCATACGAGCAGCCATCGCCTGTTCCTGCGGGAGCAAGCCCATCTGAACCAATTTATCCATCAAACCGTTGCCGCCAACCAACGCGAGATCAATTCCACCTGTTGGTTTCGGGAAGCCGTCAAAACTTTCGAGGTCTGAATTGTCAAACGTGAAGTCACCCGTTCCCGTCAGTTTCGCGCCAGCAAGGGAGACTAGAAGATTGTTCAACGTAAGTGAGCGCAATTCCGCAGGCATCGCCTCGCCATCTTCGACTGCTGCCATTTGCTCGGGATCAAAAAGATCGAACAACATTTTCGCCTTACCCGCTAGATCAAATGAGATCGTTGCGGGATCGCGTGGCAACACGTTGCCGGGATCGACCATTGACCACAAAAGATCCGTCGTCTCGAAGTCACCAAAAGTGAGGCCCAGAGCAAAGTCGCTTGGATCTTCAGACTTTGAAACTGGCATCAATAGCTTGAACGCAAACTCTCCAAGTGTCGCTGACACGGGGAATGGGATATCGCCACCAGAAAAACTGAATGCCGCGCCTTGGCTTTTGCCACCGTATTCCAACACGTCAGCAAGCATGCGCACGTCAATTCTGGCGCTTTCGGCACTGCTGGTGCCAGACACTGTGTCGCCGCCATCAGTGAACGCGAACTCAGCCGAAGAACCCGTGTAGCCAAAGCCACCGGCTGCACTAAATCCGTCTTCCAAAGACTTCGCCATGTTCTCGAGGTTCATTTCAGCTGGAATATTGGTTTCCCCATCAAAAGCCAGCGAAGCAATTGTACCGTTTATGGCGACAGTGTCGTCGCCACCGGGTTCTCGGAAGTTGACCACATAGTTTGTGGCGCCTGACTTCATCTCTTGGACGATCTTGCGAATGGAACCGGGCTCCATGACCGAGCTGCCAACAAGATCCTTTGAGGCGAATTCAGCTGTGAAAACATCGGCACCGAATTTTTCACCCTCAACTTCCAGCTCGTTTAGCTTTAGGCTGAGTTCATCGGCGGTATAATTGTACGTGACTTTGGATGGATCGCCGCTGGCGATCATATTCATCCCTTTGACTGTATACTCGACCACGCCAGAAACGACTTCACCATCTGGGCCTTGCGCCGAGAAACTTAGTGGCGTGACTTCAGGAAAAACGAGATTAACCGTTCCGTCGCCATTTTCAACGAAATCAATTTTGCCCCAAGTAATGGATAGTTTGCCAGCACCTTCGGGCATAGGAGCGGTCATGGAAAGGTCTGAGATTTGCAAAGTTTTGCCTGACATTACCTCTTGTGCTTCAACAGCATATCCAAAGCCTGACATGTAGGCTTTCCAATCATCCCAAATATTTTTTGCAGTGACATCCGCGCTTGCCGCGCCCGCCAAGAAAACAAGGGATGTGGTGCTGAAAATAGCAGTCTTTAGAGACATCGAGTTATCCTTTTCGATATAAATTGGCTTGCAGCTTCAACTGACCTTGGTGCAACGTCAAGCCGATGTGTCAAATACGCCATTGTTTGGCGAGAATCCCCCATCCATGAGGAGCCCGCTAAATGCAGGAATTAGCAGGAAAAACGGTAATAATAACAGGCGCTAGTCGTGGTATCGGTGCGGCCACAGCGCGGCTTTTTGCTCAGAGCGGTAGCAATGTCGTGCTTCTTGCTCGAAGCGGCGATGAAATTGGTGCCCTCGCCGCTGAAATCGGCCCCCAAGCGCTGGCGATTACCTGCGATGTGAGCCGCTATCAGGCCGTCGAGCAAGCTGTTGCGCAAGCGATAGCCCACTTCGGGTCAGTTGATGTTTTGATCAACAATGCGGGTGTGATCGAACCGATCGCCCATCTTGCAAACGTTGATCCTGCTCAATGGGCCAAGGCTATCGAGGTCAATCTGACAGGTGTCTTCAATGGAATGCGCGCGGTTCTGCAACACATGCGTGCGGCGGGGCAGGGTACGATCATTACGGTCAGCTCTGGCGCTGCACATAGTCCAATCGAAGCGTGGTCGCATTATTGCAGCTCAAAGGCAGGCGCTGCGATGCTGACGCAATGCGCGCATCTTGAAAATGCAGGGCGTGGGCTGCGTATTATGGGCCTTTCGCCGGGAACTGTTGCAACCGACATGCAACGCAATATCAAAGCATCGGGTATCAATCCTGTAAGCCAGCTTGATTGGGACGTGCATATCCCTGCTGATTGGCCCGCAAAAGCGCTGCTTTGGATGTGTTCGAGCGATGCGAATGATTGGCTTGGGGAAGAAATAACTCTACGCGACGAAGAAATTCGCCAACGGATAGGTTTGTCATGATTGAACTAAGCAAAAACGACGGGATTTGGGTTGCGACGATCAATCGTCCAGATAAGGCCAATTCTCTCACGTTGGAGATGCTCTCTGAGCTTACCCAAATCGCGAAGGATGCCAAAGCCGCTGACGCCTTTATTCTGACAGGCAACGGCAAGGTTTTTAGCGCTGGTGCTGATTTGGAAGAAGCGCGCGCTGGGTTGGCTGTTTCTCCCATCTGGGAGGAATTGTCGGGTGCAATTGCTGCACTTCCTTGCATGAGTATCGCGGCGCTTAACGGAACTCTTGCTGGTGGCGCGATGGGTATGGCGTTGGCCTGCGATATTCGCCTCGCGGTTCCGTCTGCGAAGTTCTTTTACCCAGTGATGAAGCTTGGCTTTTTGCCCCAGCCTTCGGATCCAGCTCGGATGCGTGCGCTGATTGGTCCTGCGCGCACTAAATTGGTTCTCATGGGCGGGCAGAAAATCCTTACAGATGAGGCTCTCTCTTTTGGCTTGATTGATCGTATTTGCGACTTGGAAAGCTTGCTTCCATCTGCCTATGACATCGCCCAAGATAGTGTCGCGGCAAAGCCAGACCTGCGTGCACAGATCAAAGCCCTTTGCAGCGACTAGTTGTCTTGGCGGGCGATGTCCGTGACGAGAACATCGTTTAGAATGTCCCCAAGAACGGCGGTGCCCGCTTCTTTTAGCGAACGCCGCATGCGCAAGAGGTTTTCGGTCGTCGCAAATGCTCCGTCGAAACCTCCTAAGCTCGCGTGGTCAAAGAGCGCTTGTAGAAAGACATCTCTTACCTTTGGCTCAACGGCATAAACCTTGTCTTTGGCACCTTCGGCAACTTCGAGACTAAGCGCGACAACCGCGACGGATTTCACGAGATCGCCCTTTATGACGGGCACAATGAACTGATTGCTCAGCTTGACGTACTCGAAAGAGACATTTTCGGGCTTTGACGCCTCCTTTTCTTCGGCGTTTTCAGCCTCGGCATTCGGATCTTCACCACATGGGTCATGATCGGCAAGCTTCACGTCAGGATCGGGCTTTAACATGAGGCCAGCTGCAATTCCCGCGCCTGAAAAAACCAAGATAAGGAGAACTGGGATAAGTTTCTTGAGCATGTTCGGCTTTCTTAAAACGGCAATACTGCATCGAGAATTTGGCGACCATATCGGGGTTGCTGAAGGTCGGTGATTTGCCCGCGCCCGCCGTAAGATATGCGAGCTGACGCGATCTTGTCGTAGGTAATTTCATTTTGGCGAGAAATGTCTTCGGGGCGTACGTAGCCGTTTACCAATAGTTCACGCATTTCGAAGTTCACCCTGACTTCTTGGCTGCCTTCAATGGCCAAAACCCCATTGGGCAGGACCTGAACAATAGTTGCTGCAACACGCAAAGTGAGTTTTTCTTTGCGTTTGACTGAGCCATCTCCTTTGGTTTTGCTCTTGCTCGAAAGATCAATTGCTGAGGCAGGCGAAGCGCCATCTGGCCATTGTTTGATGACGCGCTGAGGTACGCCTAGAAAGTCAGGCATCCCGACGGCGTCAGATTCGTCGCGTGAACGGGAGGTGCTGTTGGAAATCTCAGCTTTGTCGTCAATTTCGATAACAACTGTCATTATGTCGCCCTTTTGCAAAGCGCGCCTGTCGCCCAGCAATGATTTGCGATCCCCCCTCCAAAGAGATGAGCCATCAATGAGGCTACTGCGCTCCACGGTTTGAGGTACGCCGGGGTAAATCATCGCTGAATGCTCGCGGGATTCCATCTGAGGGGTAAAGGATGGCGGCTTTCCGATATGATCGCCTGTTGTACAGGCTGCTAGACCGTAAGCGGTAAGGAAAAGTGAAAGTTTACGCTTGCTCATTGCGATCCCTATTTGTTGACGCGTACAGTTCCGTCGCGTTGAATTATTCCGAAAATGGATGTTTTTGACGCGAGGTTCATCACTCGGATGCGTTGCCCTTCAGAGCCGCGTCCGAGCGCACGTCCTTCGGTGCTCATTGAAAGGCCCGCACTGACGAAAACGATCTCTACTATTTGATTGCGTTCGATGCTCGCAGCGCGGCCGACTTGCGTGTTCAAGATCGCACGCCCAGCATAAAGCGCGACGCGGGCTTCAAGCCCAAGAACCAAATCGACAGTGCTAAATGCATTTTCTGTATCACCCCTCACCAGAATGACGTCGTCTTTCGTCAATACGTCACTGGGCCGAATGTTGCGGCTTGCTACAACATAATCGGCGGCCAAAGGGAGGGCTGTGTAAGCCAACAGAATGATGCTTAGCAAAATGCGCATCAGCGGATCTGCGTCGTTGCGCCAAGCATTTGATCCGCGGCGGAGATGACTTTGGCGTTTAGTTCATATCCGCGCTGGGCTTCGATCAACTCGGTCACTTCTCGAACTGCATCAACAGAGCTGTCTTCAAGATACCCTTGTCGTAGAGTGCCAAGACCATCGGTTCCGGGCTCGGTCACTTGCGATGGACCTGATGCTTCGGTTTCCATAAACAAATTGCTGCCGATCGCTTCTAGGCCTTTGGCGTTCGTGAAACCTGCAAGCGTGAATTGGCCTAACAATTGCGCTTCAGCGGCTTCGTCAAAGTAGGCGAAGACCTCTCCATCACCGTTGATTGAAACGCTTTTCGCTTCGGGTGGAATGACGATTTCTGGGGCAACTGGATATCCGTCATTCGTGACTATAAGACCTTCTGCATTTCGCTTTAGACCGCCGTCTCGTGTGTAGGCGGATGCGCCAGAGGGAAGCGTGACTTCGAAATACCCCTGTCCGTCAATAGCGACATCCAAATCGCTGTTGGTCGCTGACAGAGAGCCTTGTGAGAGGTATACTGATACCGAGGCGGGGCGCACACCAAGCCCAAGCTGAACGCCTGTCGGCAAAACGGTCCCATCAGATGCGTTTATCGTGCCTGCGCGCGACATTTGTTGATAATGCAGGTCGGCAAATTCAGCACGGCGTGCATTGTAGCCTGTTGTGCTCATGTTGGCGAGGTTGTTGGAAATGACCTCAACACGCATTTGCTGTGCGCTCATGCCAGTTGCAGCGATTTTTAAAGCTCTCATTGTTGCCCCTTTGTTCTGTTTATTTGATGATAGTGCGCATTGCGTTACGTAGACGTTCGTTTTCGGATTCCGCAAAACTCTGACCCATTTCATAGGCCCGTTGTACTTCGATCATGCGCGCAATTTGGGTCAACGGGTTAACGTTAGATCCTTCAAGAAACCCTTGCCGCACCCGAGCATCAAAGTTCGGCTCGATCGGGCCGTCTGCGCGAAAGTGAACGCCATTTTCGCGTAAAATCTGCGTGCCCGCGCTTGGCTGAACGATGCCAACCTGCCCCAATAACTGCCCATCTGCGCTTATTGATCCATCTGGCGCGATTGTAATGCCACTTGCGCTAGGCGGCACAAAAAGAGGGGCACCGCCCGCGTCCAACACCGAAAATCCGTCTGCGGTAACCAGATCACCCTGAGCGTTAGGCATGAAATGACCTGCGCGACTTAGGCGCTCTCCTTCAGGGGTTTGGATCAGGAAAAATCCTTGCCCGTCGATAGCAAGGTCAAGTGGCCCGCCAGTCTGAGTCATCGTTCCCGGCTCGAGCGAAGTTGCACGCGCACGCGCAGTCGCCATTGATAGCGAAGGGGCATCCTTAACGGGTTGAAGCACTTCGGAAAAAACCAAACCCTCTTGCCGATATCCAGTGGTACTCGCATTTGCGATGTTGTTGGCAATAACGCTCATCTCGCGCATGAGCCCAGATTGACGCGTGAGCGTTGTATAGCTGGCATTTTCCACTTTGCTTTATCCTCCGATTATTTGCGGCACAATTGAGCTTTGGAAATAGGTCACCAAAGTTTGGGTCATGAAGTTCATGGTCATCCAGAACACGACGACGATTGCGCCAAGCTTGGGAACGAAGGTCAGTGTCATTTCTTGAACCGACGTCAGGGCCTGCAACAGCCCCACGGTAACGCCCGCGATCAAAGCTGCGCTGAGAATTGGGATAGACATAACAACAGCGACCCAGAGCCCATGTTGCAACGTGTCAAAGAAAACCGCTTCGCGCATGGATCAGACCGGCATCCGCAGAATTTCTTGATAGGCTTCAACAACTTTGTCACGCACCGTCACGGCCGCTTCAACGGCAAGTTCGGTTTGTGCTAGAGCTTGGACCAAGGCATGTGGGTCGGCATCCCCCGTCATGGCAGCTTTGGCAATATTCTCGCTCTCGGCGAGAGTTGTTGAAAAGTCTTTGAACGTGTCTTTGAAACTATCGCCGATATCCGATTGCGCGTTCACTGCCGGATCGGTGGCTGGTTTCGTGGCTTCGTATCGTTGGCTCGCAAAGAGGGATTTGATGTCCATTCTAGACAGTCCTTTTCGGTTGGTTTGGGTAAATTATCGGCGTAGCAAGTCCATGAGGCTGCTTGACATCTGCCTCGCTTGATCAAGCATTTTCAGGTTCGCTTCATAGCTTCGCTGCGCTTCGCGCGCGTCCGCTATTTCAATAATCAGATTAACGTTAGACCCGTCATAGTGCCCTGTTTCGTTTGCAAGCGGATGCGCAGGATCGTAGATTTCTCGAAGTTCTGACGGGTCTAGGGACAGCCGCCCCAGCGAGACTTCTCCGCTTTCCCGAGAAAGGTCGAAATTGACGATTTTTCGGTGATATCCTGGGGTGTCTGCATTCGCGATATTTTCAGAAACGTGACGCAAGCGACCTGATTGGGCCTTCAACCCGCTGCTTGCAATTGAAAGAGCTTGGGAGAAGTCATTCATAACAACGTCCTTTCATAGTTAAGATCAAGAGCGCCCAAGCGAAGTGCGCAGTATGGTTAAAGAAGAGCGGTAAATCGCCAAAGCGCGATCATGTTGACGTTTGGCATCTACCGCGCGAAGGATTTCATCTTCGATTGCAACCGAATTTCCGTTCGGATCGCTCTGCGCGTTTTTATCGAGTGTAACTTTCGCGCGCCCTGCGATTTCTTCCTCGTTACGCGTGCCGTTTAGGTGCGATGTCCGGGTAGCGCGCTGCGCGTCTTTGCTGCCATCGAGGCGCAACGTGTCTTTAAACGCGGTTAAGTCTCTGGCCTGATACCCGGGGGTGTCCGCATTCGCCATGTTTTGTGCGGCAACAACTTGTAGGCGGCCTGCATGTGTAGCCATCGCATGTGCGACCTGAAATATTTCGAGTTTTTGAAACATAAGTCCTCTGCTGCGTCGAATATTTGTCTCTCTTCAACCAAGGCTTAACCCTGATTCCTTTAGAAAAAGTTTTCATGGGATTTGAGGAGAGTTTGATGACAACGTTAGCGCTTGAGGGGCTTTTGGAAGATATACGTCAAATTCAGGTCACTCGCACCTTTGGGGTCATATCACGTGTTGAGGCTGGATTGATCTACGCCGAAGGGCTTCAGCATACAGCGCAGGTCGGTGATCTTGTGGATGTGTTTGCAAGTTCTGGTGCACGGATGGGCGGGGAAGTGCTAAGTCTTTCACAAACAACAGCAATTATTCTTCCTGATGCGCCATTGGACGGTGTTTCCATCGGTGATGAAGTGATGTTGCGCGGGGCGTTGAAAATTGCGCCGAGTGATGCATGGATCGGCCGGATTGTTGATGCATCGGGTGGGCCTATGGATGGATACTACCTACCGCGTGGGCCTTTGCCCCGCGCTATTCGCGCATCTGTGCCTAACCCCGCATTCAGGCGTGGTTTGGGGGAGCGAATCGAAACTTCGATGTGTGTATTCAATACCCTTTTGCCGATTGTCAGAGGGCAACGCATTGGTCTGTTTTCAGGCTCTGGCGTCGGCAAATCGTCTCTGCTGGCGCATTTCGCGGCCCATATGGACGCGGACATTATCGTTATTGCTTTGATTGGTGAACGTGGCCGCGAACTTCGGAATTTTGTGGACAACGTGTTGGGCGAAAAGGGTATGCAGCGTACCATTGTTGTAGCGGCAACATCAGATCAAAGCCCTTTGCTTCGCAGGCGGTGCGCACAAACCGCAATGAGCGTAGCTGAGCACTTTCGAGATCAAGGAAAGCATGTTCTGCTTCTGGCGGATTCTATCACAAGGTTTGCCGAAGCCCACCGCGAGATCGCAGTGGCCAGTGGGGAAACCCCGAGTTTGCGAGGCTTTCCTGCGTCTACTGCGCATATGATTATGTCCCTATGCGAAAGAGCAGGGCCAGGGGTGAAAGGCACGGGAGATATCACAGCGATTTTCTCGGTTCTGGTCGCGGGGTCTGATATGGACGAACCAATTGCGGATATGATGCGCGGTGTTCTCGACGGTCATGTTGTACTGGACCGCGCCATTGCCGAGCGCGGAAGATACCCCGCGATTGACGCAACCCGCTCTGTGTCTCGTAGTCTTCCAGAGGCAGCAAATGAAAAGGAAAATGAGCTCATTTCAATCGCACGGCGGATATTGGGAAGCTACGAAGAGAATGCGCTAATGATCCGCGCAGGTTTATACAGTGCTGGCAGCGATCCAGTCTTGGATATCGCGGTAAAGGCTTTTAGCGAGCTCGACCGTTTTATCGCGACACAAGAACGGCTTGGAACGCAGAACAGTTTCCAGCGACTGGAGCTAGTCCTAAGAAAAGCGGGCGCGCTAGAGCTAACGGGACCAATTTCTCTAGCATAAACAAAACATGCTTCTATATTCCTAGGCAAAAGGCGCGGCAGGAGTGCAGATTAATGATTTCAGGTGTTGGTTCGAGGCTAGCGACTATCGCGTTAACGGTAACTGCCTTTTGGAGCGGGGGGGCTGAAGCGCAAGAAAAAACCGAGCGCGCTTATGTGTTTGGCAATTCTCTAGTGCATCATCTGAGCGATACTGATGAAACGACTGTTCCGCATTGGATGGCACTTATCGCACGCGAAGCGGGGCATGAATTTGCGCTAAGTGGTCAGTGGGGGTTCCTTCGCGATTTCATGAAGGTCCTGCCCCCAATCCCCAACTGGTCTTTCAAAAACGTCGAGCATAGCTGGGACAATGAACGCAATGCTTTCAACGATGTCGGGCTAACCAATATCTGGATCGTGCCTGCAAATTTCATCCAATACCAATCGCCTGATGCGCCCTTTGATGGTGAAAATGCCGACAATATTTCGCCAGTAGAAGCCGCCTCGCACGTCGTCTCTTGGGCGACCGAGACAGATCAGAACGTTGGAGCATATATTTACGAAGGTTGGCCAGAAATGGCGAGTGTGTCGGGCAACTATCCACCTAGTGCTAAAGGTCTTCGTGCCTACCATGACTTTGCAACGGGTGAGTACGCAGCTTGGTTTGATACGTTCACCGACGACGTGGCCAGTGCCGTGCCGGAAAAAGACGTTTCGCTCATCCCGGTTTCGCGTGTGCTTTCATCGGTTATGAAAGAAACTGCGTTGGCTGAATTGCCTGCGGAAACCTTCTATGTAGATGACGCTCCGCATGGAACTTCTGCATTGTACCTCATGGCAGCGATGGTCACGTACAACACGATTTTCAATGAGCCACTGCCCGAGACTTTCCGCCCGTCCAACAGCGTAGCGCCAGAGCTTCGCGCGACGTTTCCAATGGTTAGAGACGCCATTTGGGAGCGTGTTTCTGCGTTCAACGCTGGGCAACCGGAAACGGCGTCACTTAGCGGCGATGAGGCACAAAGCAGCGCAGACATAGCTTTGGACACCGTGGTTGAAGTGGCGGCAGCACCTATCACCTATCAAGAGACTGTGAAAAAGCCATCGCTTGCGATGGGGCTGAATGGAATCGCGGACTGGTCAGTCCAACATCCCTTCCTTGACTTGATGAAAACCGCGCGTCCTTGGGTCGGTCATACCAATGAACAATGGGGCGCATTTGAAGCGGATGCTATTGAAAGTGGTGACTACCTAGATGAATTCGGCTGGCCAAAGCGGTTGCCTGAGGGCGCGCGTGCCTTGGAGGCCTTTATCCTAACCGATCAGCCCGAAGCGGCGGTCGGGCTGGCTGGACAATATATCGTTCGTTACGAGGGGAGCGGGGAACTTTCCATCGGTGGGCGCGCGAAAAACGTGCGCCAATCGGATCAAGAAGTTCGGTTTGATTATACTCCCGGAGACGGGTTGGTCGCGATTGGGATCACCAAGACCGATCCGGAGGATCATGTCCGCAACATCAAAGTCTATCGCGCGCAGGACGCTGATTTGATTGCAGCTGGGGTCACTTTCAATCCTGCTTGGCTTGCGCGTATCGAGAACCTGCGCTCGCTGCGTTTTATGGATTGGATGTCAACGAACGGATCGATTTCCTCCACATGGGACAAGCGCGCAAATTTGAATGACTTCAGTTATGTGCGCCGAGGCGTGCCAGCTGAAGCAATGATTGAACTGGCGAACCTCGTTGGCGCAGACCCGTGGTTCAACATGCCACATATGGCTGATGACGAATACTTTCGTGCGTTTGCTGAACTCACAGAGCAAACCTTGCGCCCTGATCTGCGTGCCTACGTTGAATACTCTAACGAAGTTTGGAACTTCATTTTTCCGCAAGCTGTTTACGCCCAAACACAAGCCAAAGAACGCTGGGGCAAAAACGCTGGGGACGATGCGTGGATGCAGTATTACGGGATGCGATCTGCACAGATGGCTCAAATCTGGACAGAGGTTTTTGGAGCGCAAGCGGCAGATCGTTTAGCTAGTGTTGTCGGCACACATACTGGTTGGCTTGGATTGGAAGAGGCTTCGCTCAATGCTCCGCTTTGGGTGGAAGAAGATCCTGACCAGAATTGGCCACCCTATGTCTATTTTACGGACTATGCCATTACTGGATATTTCGGCTACGAAATGGGCAGTGATGAGCAGGCACCAACCGTGCTTGGTTGGCTTGAAGATAGCGCTCGGATTGCGGCGAATGACGCCAAGGTCAAAGGGCTCGAGGGCGAAGAAAGTGCAGCTTACATCGCTAAACACAAATATGACGGTGCAAATCAACTCGTTGATAAAGCGTTGCGTGAAGGATCAGTGAAAGAGCTTGTCGAGGTTATTTTCCCTCAGCAGGCACAAGTTGCTGAGGATCATGGGCTTCGCCTCATCATGTATGAAGGCGGAACCCATGTTGCTGTGAGCGGGGAATGGTCGGCGAATGAGACTTTGATCGAATTCTTTAAGGAATTTAACTACTCACAACAGATGGCGGACCTCTACACTGATATTCTGAAAGGTTGGAAAGAGGCAAACGGCACACTGTTCAATGCCTTTGTCGACGTTGCCAAGCCCAGCCAATATGGAAGTTGGGGCGCGCTTCGACATCTTGAAGACGAAAACCTTCGTTGGGACGCGCTTATGTCGTTTAACGCACAGACCCCTGCATGGTGGGAGGAACGTCAATCAAATACTTTTGATGGTGGACGTATCCTCGTGGGTGACGACGGCGACAATGAAATCAAGGGAACACGCCGCGCTGATGTGCTGATCGGCAAAGACGGTGATGACGTTTTGCATGTGTTGGGTGGAAACGACAAAGTGTATGGAGGCGATGGCTTTGATTCAGCGCTTTTGCCCGGGGGTCCGTCCTCATACAAGTTCTCGCGTTTTGAAGGCGGCATTCGTGTGCGCAATAGCTTTGTAGATGCTGAGTTGCGGGGCATCGAAATGCTGTGGTTCGACGCGGACGAAGACCTCGCTATAATGGTTGAGGATCTGCGTTAGTCGGATCCCCGAATTGCGTTAACCAGAGTCTCTGCACCAAGAGCAGATTTGAAACCATTTTCGATATGCGCGCGCCCTGCGTGACTAAGGCGCAAAAGTTCATCAGGTGAGCGCGCGAGAGTTTCAATCGCCTCGGCCAAAGTGTCGGGCGATTTTGGCGCTACAAGTATGGCGGTTTTTCCGTTTTCGATTAGTTCAGGTACACCGCCGGCATCTGTTCCGATTGTAGGAACGCCACAGCTCATCGCTTCCATATAGGCTACGCCAAGCGGTTCGTGCCATGAGGCGAGAACAAACAAATGTGCTTCAAGCAGCTTTGCGCGTACGGCATTGGCGTCAATTGCGCCAAGTAGCTTTACGTGATCGCCCAATTCCATTTCACGAATTTTCTCTTCAAGAACTCGCCTATAACCATCGCCTCCAGAATCGTCTTCGCCTGCGATTTCCAAGCAAACGTTCACCCCTTTCTGACGCAAGAGGTGGACGGCCTCCATGGCATCTTGGTGCCCTTTGACGACGTTCAATCGAGCGCAGCTGAAAATTTGTAAACGTTCGTTGCTTTGAGGCGGAACATAAGGCTCACTGCGTTTCAGAACCTCGGTATCGACACCCATTGGGCGGATGAAAATATCGTCGGGCATGTCTTGGCCCAGTTGTTCTTTTGCTTCTGCTTCCAGTTTTCGCGTGATGATCGTCGCGAATTTCGCGTCTCTCCACTTAAGAGGCTGCCCAAGGCCATAGTCAGACATAGGCCCATGTAATGTGATGCTGTAAGTTGGCCCGCCCATCCGCTGTGCCATTGCTGCAATGAGCGCGGCGCGCGCGCAGGAATGAACATGAATATGATCAAGTTGGTGCGCGCGTGCATAGTTCAAAAGCCGTGCTGCGGCAGGTAGGCAAATTGCAATATCTTTAGCAACGGCCATGCCGTCCCTAAGAATCTGTGAAACAAATGATGGCCAAGGCTGAGCAAGCGCTGCTTTCATCATGTCTACTGGGTTTTTGGACGCTAAGTAGGTTGTACGCTCGATCGCTTTATCCGACCACTCATGCGCGATAAGGCCCGCGGGCGGGGGCTGCGTGCTTAAGAGATGTACGTTTACATCGCGCGCTTCCAGTTCTGCGATCTCCCGCCAGAAAAAGATATGTGTTTGACCGGGGAATTGTGGCACCAAATACCCTAGACGTAGGGGCGTATCAGGATTCATAAGAGACCTGTGCTGGTTGACATAAAATAAACAAATTGAACCTCTAAAACCAAGTGCGCGTAAGAGTTACCAGAGCATGATATGACTGCCTATATGGCAAGAAAAGATGTTCATAATTTGACCAGTTTTGACTGGTTGTTACGAAGTGATCCAGATGACCCCAGTTTTGAGCCTCATTTTGCCTGCAAATAACGAAGCGAGTCACATCACTTCTTGTCTTGATGCAGTGTTAAACTCATTCCCTTTGCCGAATGAGGCCCGCGCCGAGATCATCGTTATACCAAATGGCTGCAACGATGACACCGCCGAGATCGCGCGATCCTTTGGAAAAAGGGCGCAAGAAAAAGGCTGGCTGCTAAATGTGATTGAGCTTGAGCGCGGAAGCAAGCTTGTGGCGCTGAATGCAGCGGATCAGGTGGCGGTAGGGGAAATTCTTGTTTATCTCGACGCTGACGTGATCGTTAGCCCTGATCTGTTGCGACAAACAGTGAGTGCTTTGAGCGAAGCAAAACCGGCTTACGCAAGCGGGAAAGTTCAATTGAGCGCGACGAAAAATTGGGCGACCCGCGCTTATGGCCGCTTCTACCTACAGACTCCCTTTATGAAGCAACCTGCTCCGGGTTGCGGTTTTTTTGCTATGAACCGCGCTGGGCGAACACGCTGGCAAGAATGGCCATCGATAATCTCTGATGATACGTTCGCTCGCCTTAGTTTTTCCGCCGAAGAGCGTCAGGAGGTTGACGCAAACTATGAATGGCCGCTTGTGGACGGAATCAGGAATTTGATCCAAGTGCGTCGACGACAAAACGCTGGCGTTGCGGAACTAGAGGCCAAGTATCCGAAACTCTTCGAAAACGATTCAAAAGAGCGCTTTACTCCAGCAGCGGTCCTTAAGGCAGTTGTGCTCCATCCGCTGGGCACGCTTGTCTATGGATTGGTTTCGCTCACGGTAAAACTAACCCCGGGCAGTACGAATGATTGGAGGCGCGGCAGATGAAGCAGCTTTCATCGCGGTTTCAAGGATCCAACTTGCGCGCGCGCGCATTGCGCAGCTCGGTTCTAACAGTCGGCGGCTTTGGCGCTGCTCAAGTCTTTCGACTAGCTTCTAACCTTATTCTGACCCGTTTGCTGTTTCCCGAAGCATTCGGAATGATGGCGTTGGTTTTGGTGTTTATCCAAGGTCTGTATCAGTTTTCAGATGTGGGCGTTGGCCCCGCGATTATGCAGAGTAAACGCGGCGATGATCCACGTTTTCTGAACACCGCATGGACGATCCAAGCTGGACGGGGTGTGTTGTTATGGCTTGCTGCATGCGCGCTGTCTTACCCGATGGCGCTGTTTTATGATGAACCACAATTGATGCAATTGCTGCCTGTGGCAGCGCTCACTTTGATCATTCAAGGGGTGAACCCGACCCGTTTGATGCTTGCCAATCGTAATCTTCAGCTCGGGCGAGCGACGATGATTGATGTTGTGACCCAGTTGTCGGGCATCATTAGCGCAGTGGTTTTAGCTTATCTAACGCAATCCGTGTGGTCGCTTGTTTTGTCAAGCATTGTCAGTGCTCTGGTGCAACTTGTCCTTTATTGGAAGTATCTCGAAGGGGAACGTGAACGTTTCGAATGGGAGCGAGAGGCGGCACATGAATTGATCAACTTTGGCAAGTGGATTTTTCTGAGCACCGTCGCAGGTTTTTTGTTCAGCCAAAGCGACAAAATGCTGTTAGGTAAGTTTCTCCCCTTGGATCAGTTCGGCGTTTACAACATCGGGTTTTTCTTAGCCAGTTTCCCGCTTTTGTTGGGTGTTTCGGTCACTCACAAATTGCTCATTCCGCTCTACCGCGAACGTCCGCCCAAAGAGAGCGCCGCAAACTTTGCAGCTTTGCGTAAAATGCGATTTGTTGTTAGCGGCGGATTGCTGTGCGGTGTTTGGTGCCTCGCGCTCATTGGCGTACCTTTGGTCGAGCTCATGTATGATTCTCGCTACCAGAACGCAGGTGCAATCGTTGTTATCATTGCGTGCATGCAAATGCCCCAAATTATTGTGCTGACCTATGACCAAGCGGCGCTTGCCGCAGGGGATTCGCGACGGTTCTTTGTTCTCGCAGCGTCGCGAGCGATCATAATGCTGGGGGCGATGTATGTTGCGTTGCAATTGTTTGGATTGGTGGGCGCGCTCTTTAGTATTGGCGTCGCAATGTTGGCGATTTATCCTATTGTTGTGTGGCTTGCGCGACATATGGGGGCTTGGGACCCAATGCATGATGCGGTTTTCGCCGTCATCGGCGGATTTATGATCGCAATCGCTTTGTGGGTGAACTGGGGTTCTGTTGTTCAATTGGCCGCATTAAATAGCGGTTAATGCGGGTAGCCAGATACCATTGGGCAGCGTAAGTTTTTCGCCAGATGCCTCAAAAAATCCGCATTTCTGCGTGATAATCTGGCTTGATCTGTGATGTTTGAGTGGTTGTATGTCTGAAGCCAGCAATTTTGAAACTGATATTTCTGGCGATATTGCTATCGTCGGTATGGCCGCGCAATTGCCGGGTGCGCTTGGGCTTGACGCCTATTGGGACATGTTGCGCAGTGGCACATCGGCCATTCGTCGCTTGTCCGAAGAAGAGATGCTGGCGTCGGGCGTTGATCCATCAACTCTCTCTGATCCGAACTACGTTCCATTCGCTGCGAACCTAGAAGGATATACTGAATTTGACGCTGATTTCTTCGGGCTTAGCCCGAAAGAAGCGGCAATTATGGACCCGCAACATCGAAAATTTCTCGAGGTTTCATGGCATGCCTTGGAAAACGCGGGTCACATGCCTGAGAATTTCGAAGGCCCCATAGGGGTTTACGCAGGTTGCGGCATGGGCAGCTACTTCTATTTTAACATTTGCTCAAATCGCGAATTGGTTGAGAACACGGGCATGTTCCTGTTGCGCCACACCGGAAACGACAAGGATTTTCTGAGCACTCGGCTTAGCCATTTCCTTGATCTGCGAGGGCCGTCCGTCTCGGTTCAAACTGCCTGTTCTACCTCTCTGGTTGGTGTTCACTATGCTTCTGCCGCGCTGCTGAATGGTGAAGTCGATATGGCGATTGCGGGTGGGGTGACGATCGATCTTCCGCAAGGGCAGGGGTATCTTTTTAAAGAGAATGAAATTTTGTCCCCAGATGGGCAATGCCATGCCTTTGATCATCGTGCGCAAGGTACTGTTTTCGGCTCTGGCGCTGGGGCATTGGTCCTGCGCCGCCTAGAAGATGCGATTGCAGATCGTGATCATATTTGGGCCGTTATCAAAGGCACTGCGATCAATAACGATGGCTCTGACAAGGCTGGATATTTGGCACCTTCGGTCGGTGGACAAGCTGCCGCCATTGCCGAAGCGCAGGCGATAGCTGGCGTTTCCGGTGATACGATTGACTACATAGAATGCCACGGAACGGGCACTTATCTGGGCGATCCAATCGAAGTCGCGGCACTGACTGAAGCATTTCGCGAAACGACGGACCAGAACGGCTTTTGCCGCATCGGGTCTGTGAAAACCAATATCGGTCATTTGGATACTGCGGCAGGTGCCGCGTCACTGATCAAAACCGCCCTGTCTTTGCACCACAAGCAAATGCCGCCAAGCATTGGCTATGAAGCGCCCAACCCAGCGATTGATTTCGAAAGCAGTCCATTCCTCGTTAACGATGCCCTTACCGAATGGACGTCGCGCTCAACGCCTCGGCGAGCAGGGGTGAATTCGCTTGGAGTTGGCGGAACTAATGCGCATGCCGTTGTAGAAGAAGCACCAGAGCGCGCTGAGTCCGAACCATCCGATTGGCCTTTTCATATCTTGGCAATCTCAGGGCGCAACAAAGCGGCGCTAGATGCAAACAGCCACGCTCTCAGCCAGTTCCTCAACGCCAACCCAGACGCAGATTTGGCCGATATTGCCTATACGCTGAAAGAAGGTCGCCGAGCCTTTGAGCGAAGACGCGTTATCGTTGCGGAAACAGCTCAAGAAGCTGCCGACAAGTTAACAAAGAGCGATCCGCGCGAGGTCTTCTCTCATCGGGCGCTGAGCAATCCAGAAGCGGTGTTCATGTTCCCGGGCGGGGGGGCGCAGTACGCTGGCATGGCGCGCGATTTGTATGAGACAGAGCCTGTGTTTGCAGAGTGGGTTGACGCAGGTTTGGACATTTTGCAACCTCGGCTCGATTATGACATCCGTGCGCTTTGGCTGCCAAAACCCGAAGCGCGCGCCGAGGCGGACAAAGCGCTGAAAAAGCCTTCCATCCAACTTCCGCTCATCATGATCGTGGAATATGCATTGGCTCAGCTGTTACAAAGCTGGGGTGTTACTCCGCGTGTTCTCATTGGCCATTCAATGGGCGAAAATACTGCGGCCGCACTTGCAGGGGTGATGTCGTTTGAGGAGTGTATTGGCCTCGTTCATCTGCGCGGCCAATTGTTTGATACGATACCCGAAGGTGGCATGCTGAGTGTTTCTTTGCCTGCGGATGAATTACGAGGTTATCTTGGTGATACGCTTGATCTAGCGGCGATCAATGGCCCTGATTTATCTGTTGCCTCAGGTCCACAAGAGGCGCTTGATACCTTGCAGGCTAAATTAGCTACTGCAGAAATCGAGTGTCAGCGTATTCCAATAGACATCGCTGCTCATAGTCGCATGCTTGAACCTATTTTGGCTCGTTTCGGGGATTACCTGCGCACGCTCGATCTTCGCGCGCCTAGCATCCCGATAATCTCCAATAGCACAGGTGTTGAATTAACGCCCGAGCAAGCCACTGATCCAGAGTACTGGGTGCAGCATTTGCGCGGCACAGTTCATTTTGCCGACGGGATTGCCCATATCGCAGAAAGACCAAACCCTGCGTTTATTGAAGTGGGGCCCGGGAAAGCGTTGAGTTCTCTTGCGCAGCAATGCGTTAACGTTGAAAGCGACCAGGTCATCAATGTGCTCCGCCACCCTGACCAAGATATAAGTGACGATGCGTTCTTCATGGCGGTTCTAGGACGCCTTTGGGCAGTCGGCTTGGAAATTGATTGGCCCCAGATTTGGGGTGAAAGTGCACGCAATAAGGTGGTGCTGCCGGGGTATCAATTCCAAACTAACCCCTATTTTATCGAAGCAACGGAACCTCAATCGACGCCTGCCCAATCTCGTTTGATGCGACGCGATGACATCACGGATTGGGGTTATGTGCCCTACTGGCAAAAGCGTTACGCCGAATGTAGCTTGGATGTATTCAGTGATCTCGGGTCTCCCAAAACATGGCTGTTCTTTGTTGATGATGCAGGCGTCGCACTTCCTTTGATCGAGCGCCTACGCAGCGCGGGGCACACTGTCAGTGAAGTCGTCACAGGCGATGCTTATGCTGCGCTTTCCACGGACCGCTATGCATTGGCACCAGAACATGGGCGCGAAGGCTATGATCGTCTGATTGGCGATCTGGTCGCTGCTGGACGGACGCCCGAACATATCGCCCACTTCTGGTCTGTCACCCGCGAAGAGAATTATCGTCCCGGATCCAGCTTTTTCCATCGCAATCAGGAGCAAGGGTTCTATTCCTTGATGTTCCTTGCTCAAGCGATCAGTGGTGAGGGGCTGCCAACCCCGTTGCATATTTCTGTGGTGTCTTCAGATGCTCATAGCTTGGCAGGTGAGACAGGGCGCTATCCTGAAAAAGGGACGCTCAGTGGTCCTGCGAAAGTCATACCTGCAGAATTTCCGGGTATCACGGTCTCATGGCTTGATATTTCTGCGCCGTCCCCAAAACCTAAAAGGTTTTTCCAACAGCCCGCCTTAGAAAGCGATCTGTCTACGCCTTTGCTTGAAGAGCTTTTGAGCCCTTCTCAGAATAGCATTGCAGCATTGCGCGCTGGAGTGCGCTATGTGCAGACCACGCAAGCCCGTCCACTACCTGAATCCGCGCAACCTTGGAGCCTTCAAAAAGGGGATACCGTTTTAATAACGGGCGGATTTGGTGGCATCGGGCTAAGCCTCGCGCGGGATTTTGTGACCCGATTTGGCGCTCGTATTGTGCTTGTTTCACGCAAGGAACTGCCTGAACGCGCAAATTGGGCCAAGCTTCCACCCGCCGATCCTGTTGCTGGGTATGTGGAAGCGGTTCAAGAACTGGAAGCGCTTGGTGGCGACATTCTCTGCCTTTCAGGCGATGTGTGTAACGTACAAGATATGCGCCGCATTCGCGAAGAGGCCGAAGCAAAATTTGGCATTGTTACGGGAGTTATTCATGCCGCAGGCGTCATTGATGACGCACCGATCTTGGCGAAAGCTGCGGGATCGGTCGAAGCTGTCTTTACTCCTAAAATACACGGCACCCAAGTGATTGGAAAAACTTGGGAAGACGGCGCGCTCGATTGGCTTGTTCTCTTTTCATCTTCTTCAACCGTGACAGCACCCGCAGGTCAAATTGACTATGTTGCGGCGAATGATTTTCTCAACGCATATGCGAATGCGCGAACGGGCGGTAAAACGCAGGTTATCGCGCTGGGTTGGGGTATTTGGTCGGGAGTTGGCATGGCTGCTGATGCTATGGCCGCGCGACTTGGTGAGGTGAAACCGTTTCCGAAACAGCAGGTCGCTCAACCGATGCTTGATACGCTTTCAGCGGACGCTGAAGGGCGGCATGTCTTTGAGACCGAATTATCCGCTACGACCCATTGGGTTCTTTCTGAACATCGCACCATAGACGGGACAATCTTGATGCCCGGCACAGGTTATCTGGAGCTGGCGCAGGAAGCCTTGCGCGCGCTGGGCATTTTCGACGCTTACAGTATCCGCGACCTTTATTTCTTGCGACCATTGGATGTGACCGAAGGAGACGCTCGAAGAATGCGCGTTCGCCTCACAACAAGTGATGCGGGTTTCGAGATGGAAGTTCTGAGTGAACTTGAGTTCCAAGGTAAGCCCGCTTGGCAACGCAATGCGCAAGCGAGTTTGGTGTTGAACAAACCGAATGAACCGAAGCCTTTAGAGTTGGAAAAACTCCGTGCTGACTTGCCAGAGGCAACACTCGCCAAAGCAGGTGAAACGCTGGTTTCCCCACAAGAAACCCATCTTGCATTCGGCCCACGTTGGCGCGTTTTGCAATCCAGAGCACTCGGGGATGGACGCGGAATTGCTGATCTTGCTCTGCCGAGTGAAGCGTCTCAGGACGTGGGTTTTGGGCTGCATCCCGCGCTTTTGGATCTCGCGACTGGCTGGGCGATGGAGCTCATAGATGGATATAAGGGCGAGCATCTTTGGGTGCCTCTAAGCTATGCGGATATCCGTATTTTTAGAGACCTTCCGTCGAAAATTGTCTCCGTTGTGCGGTCTGTTCGCAGGGAAGGCGAGGCCGTGCGCTTTGATCTGACGCTTTGCAGCCCCGATGGCGCGGTCTGCGCTGAAATAGATGGGTTCTCAATCAAACGGCTTGATGATCTATCCAGTCTTGGCCGAGCGCCCGCACCGCATCTCAACGAGATCGAGTTCGAAGATAATGGAATGGCTCAACCGCTTTCCGCTATTGAAGAGCGACTTTATCACAATATTAGTCAGGGTATTCGGCCAGATGAGGGTGCCGACGCCTTCGCGCGGGTTATGGCGATGAAGGTACCGCAGGTGACAGTATCATCGCTTGATCTAGACGCGCTAAAAGCACAAGCCAGCCTTGATACTGCGCAATCTGAGACTAGCGAGGGATTTGAACGCCCCGATTTAGATAGCGATTATGTAGCACCCGAGACCGAAGTAGAACGCATGCTCGCTAGAATCTGGCAAGATCTACTTGGTGTTTCCGATGTAGGTGTTGATGACAGCTTTTTTGACTTGGGTGGGCATTCGTTGATTGCCGTGCGCTTGTTCGCGCAGATCAAGAAAGCCTATCGCATCGAGTTTCCAATCTCGATCCTGTTCGAGGCTCCGAGCATTCGAAAGATTGCCTCCTTGATCGAGGCTCAGATTGGCCCGCAAGATGGCGATGCAGGCGAGGTGAGTGCAAAATCACCAGAGCGCCGCTTTACCCACATTGTTCCAATGCACGAAGGCGCCGCTGGTCAAAAACAACCGTTTTTCCTTGTCGCTGGTATGTTTGGCAATGTTCTCAATTTGCGCCATCTTGCTCATCTGCTTGGCGCGGATCGACCGTTTTACGGACTGCAAGCGCGGGGTCTCTACGGGGATCAAGAGCCACACCGCTCCATTGAAGACGCCGCACGCGATTACATTGCAGAGCTGCGAGAGGTTCAACCCGAAGGTCCCTACATGCTTGGTGGATTTTCGGGTGGCGGTATAACAGCCTATGAAATGGCCCGGCAGCTAGAGGCTGAGGGCGAGCAAATCAATCTGATTGTTCTGCTTGATACGCCTCTGCCGATGCGTCGTCCTTTGGAGTTTATTGACAGGCTGTATATTCAGGCAGCCGAGTTAAAGCGTGGTGGCGTACTTTATCCGTTCCGTTGGATCGCGCGCCGGGTCGCGTGGGAAATTTCTAAGAGACGCGCACCCGAAGACACTCAGGTTCAAGCGCATCAGTTCCACAACGCCTACATTGAAGCCGCCTTCCTCGAAGCGGTCGCATCTTATGAAGTGCGCGCTTGGAACGGTAACTTGCAACTCTATCGACCCCCGTTGGTTGGCCATTGGAACGTTTCTCAAGGGAAGCGGGTTAACTCAGAGCGCGCATATATTTTGCATGATAATGATTGGACGCAACATGCGCCAAACGTGCAGGTGACAGAGGTTCCAGGTGATCACGATAGTATGGTGCTCGAACCGAATGTAAGGGTGCTTGCGGCACGGATGAAAGAGGCGATTGAAGAAGCAACCAATGCCCCAGCGCCAACGCCCAAGAAAATGGCGGCAGAATGATATGCCAAGCATTTTGACCATCATTCTGAACTACAAAACTGCCGAGATGACGCTTCGCTCCGCAGAGGCCGCTTTGCGCGAAATGGCTGATCTCGACGGTGAGATTGTCATTGTTGATAATGCGTCGGGTGACGGTTCATTCGAGGTCCTACAGGACCACGTTGCGCGAAACGATTGGAAACGCGTGCGCGTCGTGCTTTCACCGCATAACGGTGGATTTGGTGCAGGCAATAATATCGGGTTGCGCCTTGGTCTTTCTGATGGATCGATGCCCGACTATTTCTACGTGCTGAATTCCGATGCGTTTCCTGACAAGGGAAGCGTGTCTGCGCTTGTGAGCTATCTGGAAGCGAACCCAAGTGTTGGATTTGCGGGCAGTTACATTCACGGCCCCGATGGCGAGCCTCACCTGACGACCTTTCGATTTCCGTCGATTGCATCCGAACTTGAAGGCGCGGCGCGCTTCGGTCCGATCTCGCGGGCGTTGCGTAACAAGCGCGTACCTATCGACGTTCCTGATCACACGCGTACTGTCGATTGGCTCGCAGGCGCGAGCCTGATGATGCGCCGCGAGGTGCTGGAAGATATAGGTCTCTTTGATGAAACGTTTTTTCTATATTTTGAAGAAACCGACTTGTGTCGGCGCGCCAAGCTTGCTGGTTGGCCAACAGTTTTTGTGCGCGAAAGCGAAGTGACGCATATTGGCTCGGTTTCGACGGGTATGAAAACATGGGCGCGCATGCCGCAATACTGGTTTAACTCGCGCGCGCACTATTTCCGCAAAAATCACGGCTGGCTCTATGCGGTTGTTGCTGTGAAAGCGCATGTGATTGGCGGTTTACTGTGGCGCGCTCGGCGTGTGTTGCAAGGCAAACCCCAAGCCGATCCTGATAGATTTCTACGCGATCTCATTGTGCATGACATGCGTGATTTGACCCGTCCGCGTCGACGCCCGAGCGTTTCGAAATTAAGTGATTTGATGAGTGTTGGAGAGACTTAGATGAGTGCCCCCCTAAGCGTTATTCTTATTGGTTCGGAAAGCCTGACGATTGAAGCCGGCCGCCAACTACGTGCGCGAGGCTATGATCTGCGCGCAGTGGTGACTCATAGTGCAGATGTGCGCAAATGGGCTGCTGGTGAAGGCGTAGATGTTCTTGGGTTTGGTAGCGATCTTATTGTACGCCTTGGCGGTTCGGTGGATTGGATTTTCTCGGTCGCGAATTTGGAGATTCTGCCCGCGCCTTTGATTGAGTTGGCAAGTAAAGGCGCGGTGAACTTTCATGATGGCCCGCTGCCGAAATACGCAGGACTAAATGCCCCTGTTTGGTCGTTGCTTAACGGTGAGACACAGCACGGAATCACGTGGCACTTGATCGAGGGCGGGGTCGACGAAGGGCGTATCTTGGCGCAAGAGATATTTGATATCCGCCCCACCGATACTGCTTTTACGCTTAACTCACGATGCTTCGAAGCTGGGGTCCAGAGCTTTGCTCAAGTAATGGATGCGATCGAAGCCAATGCGGATAACGCACTTGAGCAAGACCTCTCGAAACGCAGCTATTTTGCCTTGGCTCAACGCCCAAGCGATCATGGTCTCCTAGACGTTACACGTTCGCGTGAAGAGGCTCTTCGCGTAATTCATGCGCTTGATCACGGGCCATATTGGAACCCTCTATGCACAGCAAAACTTCGCGTTGGCGATGTCATATTGCATATCAGCGGCGTCTCTACTGAAGAGACCCAAAAGGGACGCGCGGGCGAAATTCTAGCGCGAGAGTTGGACAGTCTCACAGTAGCCTTTCCTGACGGCGCTTTGCGTTTGACGATCTCGTCCGGTGACTTGGCGAAGGTTTCGGTTGGCGATGTCGTTGTGCCTTTTGTTCTTTCCTCTGATTGCGCTGCACAACTTGGTCAAGCGGCTAAGGTAGATGCGTTCTGGCGCAAGCGACTGGCGTCGATGGCGGCGTGCGAGCTGCCGCTTGAGCGCGCGGGCGATGAACACAGTTGGCATAGTCTGAAGGTGTCTTCTGGCAATGCCGAGTTGCTGGATCAAGCGATGCTCGTGCTCGCAGAACAAATGACGGGAGCGGAATGTGACATAGCACTTGGCATGCCATCTGACACGCGGTTGCTGTCAAATTGGGTGCCTTTGCGTGACATTAACGAGCGCGAAAAACTACTTAAAAAAGGCGGGTTTGCTTGTGATTTGCTTGTGCGTGACGCAACGCTGAATGAGCTGTCCCCCCCTCCAATCGGTATTTCTGAAGATCAACCTATTGACGGAACCGCCGTGACGTTGATTGGCGCTAATTTACATTACAATGCGGCACGCCTTAGTGCGCAGGGCGCAAAATTGCTTGCTGCCCGTCTTGTACATATTGCTGAGCACCTGAAAGACGGCGTGGCACCCGGCAAGATCGCGGCTATTCCTGACAGTGAGGCAAAGCTGCTGGCCTCTTGGAATGATACTGCAACTGAATTTGACACAGATTGTTTGCCACAACTGTTCGAGGCACAGGCTGCAAAAACACCAGACCAAACAGCAGTGGTCGTGGAGGACAAAACGCTTAGCTACGCCGAGCTAAACGCTGTAGCAAACCAAGCAGCTCATGTGCTTCGGGAAATGGGCGTTGGCGCGGATACGCTGGTGGGGCTTTATACGTCCCGCTCGCTAGATATGCTGGTTGGCGCGCTTGCGATCATGAAAGCGGGCGGTGCTTATGTTCCGCTCGATCCAGCCTATCCTGATCATCGGATCAAAGGATATCTTGAAGATGCGGACCTACCCGTCATTGTCACCCAAGAAGCGATTTCAGAGACGTTGCCAGAGAACAAAGCGCAACTTTTGCTGCTTGATGCAGATCCACGTTTGGCCGATGCAAGCACAGAGAACCTTGCCCCACTCGCTGGGCCTGAGAACCTCGCCTATCTGATTTTCACGTCTGGCTCTACTGGGCGCCCAAAGGGCGTGATGATCGAGCATCGAAACCTGAACAATTTCTTTGTTGGTATGGATGAGCGTCTGCATCACGATCCCGCTGGAACATGGCTGGCGGTGACTTCGTTGAATTTCGACATTTCGGTGCTTGAGCTTTTCTATACGCTCACACGTGGCTTCAAATTGGTTGTGACGTCGGATGAAAGCCGCGCGGTTCTGTCCAATGGCCCTGTCATGGGCTCAAACGCTGAAATGGATTTCTCGATCTATTATTGGGGTAACGACGACGGGGCAGGCGAAAAGAAATATGAACTGCTGCTAGAAGGTGCGAAATTCGCGGATCAAAACGGATTTTGCGCAGTTTGGACGCCAGAGCGGCATTTTCATGCGTTTGGTGGCCCTTATCCTAATCCTTCAGTGACTGGCGCAGCTGTTGCGGCGGTAACGCAGAATATTGGAGTGCGCTCTGGTTCTTGCGTTGCGCCGCTGCACCATCCAGCGCGCATCGCTGAAGAATGGGCGGTGATCGACAATCTTACGAATGGGCGCGCTGGCTTGGCTATGGCTTCGGGTTGGCAACCAGATGACTTTGTTTTGCGGCCTGAAAACACGCCGCCAAACAACAAGCCTGCTATGCTCGAAACCATTGAGACTGTGCGCAAACTTTGGCGCGGGGAAGCCGTGGAGTTTCCAAAGGCCGATGGCACATTGCACGGTGTCGTCACGCAACCGCGTCCGGTTAGCAAAGAGGTGCCAATCTGGGTAACAACCGCGGGCAATCCTGAAACATGGAAAGAAGCGGGACGCATCGGGGCTCATGTTTTGACCCACTTGCTCGGCCAAAGCATTGACGAGGTCGCAGGCAAAATCACGATTTATCATGCTGCTCTGCGCGAAGCGGGCTACGATCCCGCTGACTTTAAAGTAACGTTGATGCTGCACACATTCGTTGCTGAAACACGCGAAATTGCCCGCGAAGTCGCGCGCGAACCTATGAAAGACTATCTTCGCTCGGCGGCAGGGTTGATCAAGCAATATGCGTGGGCCTTCCCCGCGTTTAAGCGACCCGAAGGTGTGGACAATGCTTTCCAGCTTGATCTTGGATCACTAGAGGAAGAAGAGCTCGAGGGCATTTTGGATTTTGCCTTTCTGCGATATTTTGAGGACTCGGGTCTATTTGGAACTGTGCAGGATTGTGTCAGCAAAGTTGAGGCACTCAAGAAAATCGGTGTGGGTGAAATCGCATGTTTAATCGATTACGGCATTGGAACCGAGCAGGTTCTAGAAGGGCTAAAGCCGCTTGCCGAGATCGTAAAGCGTTCAAATACAGCGCAAAGCATTGCTGAAGACGATTTTTCCATTGCCGCGCAGTTGGTTCGCCACAATGTTAGTCATTTGCAATGCACGCCGTCGATGGCACGGATGATTTCGATGAACGATGAATCTCGCGACGCATTATCTGGCCTTTCACATCTGATGATTGGTGGGGAAGCCCTACCGGGAACTTTGGTAAGCGATTTGAATGCTGCGAGTGGTGCGTTGATCACCAATATGTATGGACCGACAGAGACAACAATCTGGTCTTCGACACGCCCAGCTACTGACCAAGGCACCGTACCGTTAGGCCAGCCTATCGCGAATACGCAGTTTTATGTGCTGAATGAAGCTGGCGCGCTTTGCCCAATCGGCGCCGAGGGCGAATTGTGCATTGGCGGGGCGGGTGTGACGCGTGGCTATTGGCAGCGCGATGATCTGACAGAAGAGCGATTTGTACCTAGCCCAGATGGCGGGCGCATGTACCGAACAGGTGACTTGGTGCGTTGGAGTGCGGAAGGGGAACTGGAGTTCATTGGGCGTGTTGATAACCAAATCAAACTCCGTGGATATCGGATCGAACTTGGTGAGATCGAAACGGCGTTGGAAGCGCAAGCGGGCGTCACGCAAGCAGTTGTTGTCGCGCGCGAAGACACGCCAGGTGATGTGCGTCTTGTAGGCTATGTGACGGGCCGAGATTTGTCGGCAAAGGCTTTACGCGCTGCGATGAAAGCGAAATTGCCGGTCCATATGGTTCCGTCTTCGGTTGAGCTTCTGGATCGTTTTCCTTTGACGCCTAACAAGAAAGTGGATCGCGCAGCGTTGCCAGCGCCTAAACCCGTGGAAACACCTCAAACGGTTGCTTCGGTTGCGGCCGCACCTAATGCGAACGATACAGGCGATATTACATCGCAGCTTTCAGCGATTTGGAGTGCGATTTTGGGCACTCAAAACGTATCGCCGAGTGACAATTTCTTCGACATCGGTGGGCACTCATTGTTGGCCGTTCAAGCGCATCGTGAAATTCGCGACAAAACGGGCGCGAAGATTTCGATAACGGATATTTTCCGTTTTCCAGTATTGTCCGCTTTAGCGGAGCGCGTCGCCGCGAGCGGTGGTCAGGCTTCTAAGGTCGAAGTTGCCGCAGCTGCGCCCGTTTCTTCGCCCCAACCTAATCTGCGTGCAGGAAATCGTGCAGATGCGATGGCAAAGCGACGTGCAATGCGTGCTGCGCGTTTGGGTAAATGAGCTTGCTCACTTCCCTCGAGATGTGGCTTCCCAAGGAGGTTGGATTTGCGGTGCGCAATCCCAGCAAAAGTTACCCGTTGCACGATGTAGAAAAGACGTCAGTTGCGCACGCGATACCCAAGCGGAAAAATGAATTCAGCGCGGGGCGGGATGCTGCACGCGAAGTGCTTAGTCAATTTGGGCTTGATAATTGCTCTATCTCAGTTGGTGAAAAACGCGCTCCGGTTTGGCCCGATGGCTTTTGCGGCTCGATTACTCATAGCGATGAAATTTGCATCGCGGCGATCGCGCGACAAGGCAACGTTCAAGCAATCGGCATTGATGCTGAACCCGACCTGCCGCTAAGGTCAGAGCTGCATTCGAGCATTCTTCATAGTGATGAGTTTGATGCGAGCGCAGAAGACGCGATTGCTATTTTCAGCAAGAAGGAAGCGTTATTCAAAATGCTATTTCCACTGACAGGTCTTTGGATGGGTTTTCATGATGCCAAACGTGTTGGTTTGGATAGGCTGGAACTCACACGTAGTTTTGGACGGTTTACTGCCGGTATGCATTTTCATGTTCCAACGCTACGTGTTTCTGGCCATGTCATCTCATTTTGTAAACTCGAAGGAGACATCGCTTGATATCTCGACTTTTAGAAAAAATGCGGCGTGTTTTGTGCAAACGGCGTTTTCTGGGCTCCAGTGCGCTTTTGCTTTTGCTGTCGGCATGTGGCTTGGTGCGTTGCACGCCAGACCCTTTGCCGCGAGATCAGTTCGAAGCGCTATATGAAGCGCCTTTGAAAGCGTCAAAACAGGGGCTGCACGTATTTCATCTCGGTCACTCTTTGGTTAATCGAAATATGCCTAAAATGCTTGAGCAATTGGCCCAATCTCGTGGGGTAGAGCATCAGTTTGAAAGCCAGATCGGTTGGGGCACTCCATTGAAGTCTCATTGGGAGCCGGCCGAAGAAATTTTTGGTTTCGAAAAGGAAAACGATCATGCGCGTTACCGAGATGTCAAAGCCGCGTTGAAGAGCGGCGAGTATGACGCCTTTGTGCTCACCGAAATGGTCGAAATCAAAGATGCGATCGAGTATTTTGATAGCGCGGAGTATTTGCACAAATTTGCTACTCTTGCCCGAGAAGGTCGGCCCGATACACGCATTTATCTTTATGAAACGTGGCACGAAGTAAACCATCCTGAAGGATGGCGGACACGACTGGAAAAGGATCGAGAACGTTATTGGGAAGATGGTATTCTGCGGCCCGCGTTAGCTTATGATGCTACGCCTTTGCCAATTTACGTGATTCCTGTTGGACAGGTTTTTGCTGAAATCGCGCGCCAAATTGAAGCGGGAGAGATGCCGGAGTTGAAAAGCGTCGAAGACCTTTTTGCACGGGATGAAGACGGGGCTTTGGATCCAATTCATGTGGATCATTTAGGTAACTATATTTCCGCTCTGACGCACTATGCCGTGCTCTATCAACAAAGGCCAAAAGGCTTGCCGAATGAAGTCGATTTGTTTGATGAAAATCGTTTGTTTACAGTGTCTTCAGATGCGCTAACGGACAGACTGCAACAGATCGTTTGGGATGTTGTCGTAAACGATCCTATGACTGGGGTCGCAGCGCATTGACGGAAACAATTTGCGTGGATTGTTTCTTCTGGAATGAGACAAAAAAGTGGCAAATTGTGCCATTTTGAGTTATCTTAAATGCGGACGTATCGGCTGCCACCGATTCCGTGGGGGACTTTGCTGGCAGACCTAATCAAGGTTTGCAGCAATGGCGGGGCGAAAGCCCCGTGTGCGATGACGTCATTTCGGCAGCATGTTTTGGATAGGCTTGGGGCTATTGTATTGGCTCTAGAGCGGCATAAGTGGTGATGGCCAGGTGTTTGGCTGAGGAGAATTGGTTTGGATCAGATCAGAACCTTTGGTGAGTTTATGGGCGTAATTAAGCGCCGCTTTTTCTTGATGGCGCTGATTGTGTGTCTCGGGACTCTGGCGGCGATTTACTACGCGATGAATCAACCCAGCATGTATGAAACGCATGCAGCGCTTCAAATTGAAAGTGCGTCAGTCTCTAGTCAAACTACGGGAGCACCAGTTGCGACCAACGGTGCGGCACATCGCCTGACCTTGATTGAACAGCGATTAATGGCGCGCGACAGCCTTGTGCGCGTTGTGGACAAGTTGCAGTTATTTTCAGACGGCCCCCCCATGCCCTTGAACGAGAAAGTGGATGCGCTGCGCTCTAGCGTTCAGATCGTTCAAATCAAAGATGGCGCGCAGGCGTGGCAACCAAATATCACCCCATCTGGCATGCTCATTACAGTTACTTTCGGGGATCCTGATCTTGCGGCAAAAATTGCTAATGAGTTTCTGGGCTCTGTCTTGGAAGAGAACCGCAAACGCAAAGAAGAACGGACGGAAGGCGCATTGGCGTTTTTCAGCAGCGAAGAAGAGCGCATAGGCGCGGAAATCTTGCTGGTCGAAGAAGAGATCGCAGTATTCAAGAGCGCCAATTCTGATGCGCTACCGGGCGGAATTGCCTCCCAGCGTGATCAACTAGGCACGCTACGCGAGACTGAACTGGAAATTGACCGCGAAATAATCGCTGCTTCGAGCAATACCTCTCGCCAAAGACAGTCTGTGGTTGATTTGCAGGTTGCACGCTTGGAAGAGCAAAAAACGCTGATTCAACAACGTATTGATCGTTTCGAATCCGTGATCGCCGCCGCGCCAGAAGTAGAGCGTGAATTGGGCGCACTTAACCGTCGCCTGCGTCAATTGCAGGATCAGTATAGTGTTATTACAACGGGTCGCGCAGAAGCCGAAATGGGGCAGTTGCTTGAAACGGCGGACCAATCTGAGCGCTTTGTTGTTTTGGAAACCGCGCTGGTTCCTGAATGGGCTGTATCCCCTAGCCGCAAAAAGATTGCGATGCTGGGCTTTATTGGGAGTGGGTTCTTAGCTTGCCTTGCCGCGCTGGCTCTTGAAATGATGAATCCCGCTATTCGCACCAGTGCGCAACTAGAGCGCCAACTTGGCTTGCAGCCCGTTGTGTCTATTCCATATGTCACGACGACATGGGAGCAACGCCGCCGCAAACTCGCGTGGATTGGTGGATTTGTAGCGTTGATATTGTCGGTGCCCTATCTTCTGCGAACACTTGCAGAAAAGGGTTTGGGCGGATTGCTCGGTGGGCTGTTCAACCGTCAGGCGAATTCATAAGCAAACCAAGAGGCCTGCTTTGAAAGAGCCCGTTCTGCTAGAGGCGCAGTTCTATGTCAGAAAGGCTAGTAGCTGTAGTGACTAATCGATAGGCCTTCAGCTTTGTTTAGGATGACACCTAACAGTGGTTTGTCTTCTCCGAAGCGACGTTTAAGCTCACGTACTTCGTTGGCTTTGGTTGTTCCGCCGCCAACAACAAGAAGCACCGCATCATAGTGCTCGCGAAACGCCATGACATCATCATGGTACAAAGCAGGTGGCATATCGTAGATAACGACATCTGGTTCCAGTTCTGCTTCCATCTGGTGGATGGCGTCGGAGGTTGCCTGCGCGCCAAGCATTTCAGAGGCAAAAGGTTCGCGCGTATCGTTCAACGCAAATGCAACGTTTGAACCGATTTTGAGCATATTCTGTCCCATTCGCCGGAAATGTTCCGAGACAGAAACAGAGCCGCGAAGATAGTCGCCCATTGCTCCAGGATCAGTCACGCCCAGAAGCGGAGCCACCGAAGGATTGCGCAAATCGAGGTCCATCAACACCGTGCGCAAACGTTCCTGCCGTGAAAGGCTGATCGCAAGGTTGGTCGAAATGAACGTTTTGCCGCAATCTTTAGTTGGTGAGGTTATGACAACCCGTCGCCAACCTTTTTCAGCCAGTGCTTGCACCAACCGCGTGCGCAATACGTCAAAGGCGACATGCGCGGGGTTGTGACGGCTAGCACTGATAACGCGGTGTTTCTCGAGGTGCGCTTCGTTCACAATGATGCCACCAAGGCGATCCCAGGTATCTGGTGTCGGTTCCAACACCTGTTTGGACTTCATCGGCATCACGAGACGACGACGCATCTCTGCGGCTTCAGTTTCAGACAAGCGCATCCCACCGCCAGAGAACCGGCGACGGGTGCCAGTGCTCTGCGGTTCTGAATTCAGCTGGTTGGCGTTTGCTTTATTCATAACGTGCGTGTGTCCTTTGCTGCTCTGCCTATGGATCGGCAGTGCATTTCCTCACTATAGTCTAAAAAATCGGGCGAAATCATGTCGCGACAAGGGGGCAAGCAAGTTATTTTGCGCAATTTGTTGTGATTGGCGCAAGAAGAGTGGCCCCACGCTATTTTCTACTGTCTTTCCAAGACCCCCAAGCAAACCAATATCCATCGAAAATGCGGTGTTATCGAACGACCTGCGATCGTGCGTTGGCTGGTTTGGGTATCGTTGCGATAGAGCAATGCTGGGCTTTAGTAGCCCAACAGATTCGCGTCGATGATACCCTTTTGAACAAAAGCATGGCGATCCGCCTCCGGGGCCCAATCTAGCATTTGCTTGCTTTGAGAATTGTCAAAGGGGCTGAAGTGGGCGCGCGATTTCCAATCCATCAAGGACGGCCGCAGCACGCCATGACGACGCAGCGCGTGTTTCTTGAGTACAAATTTCACGGCATCAAAGGCCCAAAACAGTGTTGGATTGCCGCCCTTAACTTTCACGCGCGCTTCTAGCGCATCGTGGATTGCATCAAAATATTCGCGCGCAGTGAATTGGATATCGCCCACGAGATTGAATGATTGGCCAATCGCGTCTTTGTGCGTTCCCATGCGGACAAGTCCGTCACTAACGTCATCAATCAATACAAACGGCAATTTGTTTTTGCCCGCGCTCCACAGGCGTACAGCGCCCGCGCCGTGCCAGCGTCCAATGCCCCAATGTTGCAAAGGGCCACCCGGGCCAATCACAATTCCGGGGCGGGCGATGGTAAGCGGTAAGCCGCGTTCAACGTGCATCTGCATCAACTGATGCTCACACTCAGCTTTGGAGCGCGCATAGAGATTGCGATCGCTCATATCGGTGCCAAAACCGGTGCTCTCACGGATCGCAACATCTTCGCGGGACATATCGTAAGAGGCTATCGTGCCTGTGTAGATCAAGCGTTCAACACCAGCGTCCAGCGCGGCTTCGGCGATGTTTACTGCGACACCCACATCATTTTGCAGGCAAAGCTCCCAAGTTGTGTCCATTGATTTGGCGAGATTGTAGACAATCTTTATCCCCTCCATCGCCTTAACGAGCGCGGCTTTGTCTTTCAAATCAACGCTAACGGTTTCGACCTGATCGGGTAAATCGGGAAAGGGTCCGCGCGTGCCGCGCGAGACAACGCGCACGTCATGCCCTTGGGCGACAAGTGTGCGCGTGAGGTGCGCGCCGATAAATCCAGTCCCTCCAATAACCATAACGTCAGGTTTTGGAACGCGAGAGGGCGCTGGATGCGTGTGTGTTTCTTCGCCAGCATTAGGCAGTCGATCAATCACGCTTTGCATTGCATCCATTACCTTGACGCCGCTTTGAGCGTTGTATCGCGGATCTATCGCGCGCTTTTCAGCAAGGGCGTTGTAAAACGCAGACGTTATGCCAAGGAAGCTTAGCCCGTAGGCCGACTTGCGGTTGAGCGAAGCAGTTTGGCGGACTGCATTTACAACCCCTTCACGCAAATGCGCAAAGGACTGTGTGAGTTGGTTCACCAAAGGATTTACAATGAGATCAGAGGCATTTTCAGAGCGCACTACAAGCGCATCGGCGGCGTAATCATATTTCGCCAACCCGTTTGAGCCACGCAGAGTAAGCGAGCGATCATCGAGCGTTTCAACTGTGCTGAGGTTTACCGTAATATCAACATGCCTTGCACGCGCCAGAATGCGCCAACTTTGGTGCCGCAGCGCGCCGCCAGGCAATTCTGTAGGATGGCTCAGCTGGACGTCTAGCACTTCGATTTCGCCAAATAGATCGACTGCAAAGGCAAAAAGATGCGGTGCGAGTTCGAGCAAAAGGTTCTTTGGTTCGCGCAACAACCATAAACCGAACGGGCCAGACCGCAGCGGTGAAAGGGGGAAGCACCAATTAAATTCAGCAGCGCTAATCCGGCCAATTTTTCCCGCGGCCCGCGCGGCTTTCAAACGGTCATAACCCGGTAAACTTAGGAAGTTGTGCCCTACGGCCAACAGGCTTCCGCTTTCGGCGGCGGCCCGTTCCATTGTCCGCATTTCGTCAGCCGAAACGGCGACAGGCTTTTCTACAAGAACAGCAACGCCTGCGCGCAATGCCTTTTCAGCTAAATCAGCATGCAAATGGGGCGGTGTAAGAATGTGGACAGCGTCTACTTTCCCTGAGCTCAGCAATTGCTCCACATCGGTGAATACATGCGCACCGCGCGGCTCTGCCAGATCGCGAGCGGCTCCTTCGGAAAGGTCACACACCGCCGCGAGCTCGACTCCAGCCGTTTGTTTAATGGCATCCGCATGCCATGTCGCGATGTATCCAGCGCCGATAATGCCGGCGCGCAATGGGGTACTCATAAACTCAATCCTACTTGTATTCGATAAGTCGCATATCGCGGCCTGCGCGTTTGCGAAGATAATAACGGACCATTCCAATCATATTTGGGATTTTGGACAGCGAGAGAAGCCCAGATAGCTGATAAAGCAAGGGCTTTGCTTTGACGCCTTCCTTTTGGAGCCCAATAACTGTCCGCGAATAGGAGATCCCATAAGCTATCACCACCAAAAGCAGGAGAGTCCAAGAAAACAGCAATCCGACAAGAGCCAAAACAGGTAACAGCGCTCCAAAAACAACAACCCGTCTAACTTCGGTTTTAAAGTAACCTTGGTGCAAATCAGAAACCTGCGCGAAGCCGTGGCCCGAACGTTCAGCGCGTTTCCACCATTCTTTGAAATGCAGCATGTTTGCGTCATGAAGGGTCATCTGTTCAGGTATGCGAAGCAATTCCCAATTCGCGGCCCGAACGCGTTGGCAAAACTCATCGTCTTCTGCTGCAATCACTGTTGGATCAAAGCCGTCGACATCGTCCACGGCTGCCGCGCGCACCATCATGTCACCGCCGCATGTGGTGATCGGACCTGGGGGTCGATGCCATTCCACATCGCACAAAGCATTGTAGATCGAATTGTCAGGAAAAATTTCACGCCGCCATCCAGTGACGATTCCAAGCCTTGGATTGGCATCCATCTGCGCGCTGGCTTTGGCGATCCAATCTGGCTCTACTCCGCAATCGCCGTCAATAAATTGCACCAATTCGCATTCTGCAACTTCCATTAACTTGTCATAACCAGCGTTACGCGCTCGCGCTGCGGTGAAGGGTGTTGCGTTATCCAGCTCAACGACATGCGCGCCAATCGAGTGCGCAAAATTGACGCTATCGTCGCGCGATCCGCTATCAACATAGACCAAGTGTGCGACCTGTGGCGCAAGGCTATTTAGGCACCGTTTGAGGCGTGCACCTTCGTTGCGTCCGATGACAACGGCTCCAATTGCGCTCATGGTTGGTTCCTCACAGGCAAGTTGGGTGCGGACATCTGGTATGCGTCCAGCAGCTCGGCCAGCCATGCTGCCTCATGCGCGATATTAAAGGAGGCGCTGACCTTTGCACGGCCAGCTTTGCCCATACTTTCAGCCAAATCGACGTCGTTTAAAACGCGCTCAATCGCGTGGGAGAGCGAGTTTGAATCGCCCGGATGCACCAATATTCCTTCTTGCCCATCGCTGATAAGTTCAGGCACGCCCGCGACATGCGTCGTAATGACTGGCACTTCTGCGGCCATTGCTTCCATCAATACGACAGGAACACCCTCTGCAAAGCTGGGTAGAACGAAGAGGTCGCTATTCATTAGCGCCTCTGCCACTTCAGATTGGCTTTTGTACCCGACAAATTTTGTGATGCGGCCAAGCCCCAATTCTTGCGCGCGTTCTTCTAGCGCTGCCCGCTCTGGACCATCGCCAATGAAGGTCACGTTTAGATCAGGATGCGCCTCGCGCAATGTGCTAAGAGCATCAAGCAACACCGGTACGCCCTTGACCCCCGCCAAACGCCCTACAAACAGCAATTGTTTTGCGCGCTTGCGTGGTTTTGGTGTGTAGCGGTCGGGTTCGATACCGCAATGTACGATATGCAACTTCTCCCAATTCTCAGAACTAGAGAAATTCATCGCTTGCGCGCGGCAAAAATGACTGATGCAGGCTACAAACCGCGCTGATGCGATCTTTTCATCTAATCGCCAACGGTGTGGTTCAAAAAAGATATCCGGACCATGAAGTGTGAAACTAAAAGGAATACCGCTGAGCGCGCTGGCGAGCATAGCAACTGTGCAAGATGCCGTTGCAATGTGGTTGTGCAAATGGGTTATGCCGCGCGCTTGCATGTGGCGCGCGAGCATTCCTGCTTCTGCGAAATAGATCAATTGATAGAGCCCAGCTTTGAACCCGGGCGCGCGGGTTGCCCATGCTTTTCGCAACGCGCCAAAGTACCGACGTGGGTTTTGCGCAAAAATGCGGGCGTGGGCTGAAAGGAGCCTGATCGGGTTTTTTGCCGCTTCCAAAACATGGAATGTGCGCGCGGCTTCTTCTCGTTGTTCTGCGCCCACATGATGGCTCGGGTCAGTACGTCGAATGGAGCAAGTTTGAATATCTAATCCAAGTGAACGCAGGCCCGCGACCTCGCGTTGAATAAAAGTATCCGTTGCACGTGGGTATTCTCCCGTCAGGTAAGCGATGGGACCTGCATTACTCATGGCGCATTGCCTTTGTCATTTTGGCCTCGAAGCTGTCTTCCGGCTCATGAACGAGCGACGCGCGCATCAAAGCATTGTCATAGGCGAGCGGTTTCATGCGGGCGTGAAGCACCTTCGTGCGCAAAAGGCCAGGACGTGACGACCAGAATGCCAAAAGCTTGCTAAGGACTGAGAAAGCTTGCCAAGGGCAGGGTATGACCAGCTTGGGCCAACCAGATGCGCTAAGAGTTTCAATAAAGCGAATACGATCTGGTAGATCCGTGTCGAGTATATTCACTGCGCCGCTTGACTTGTTTATCGCCGCATTCAATGCCGATTGAGCAACCAAATCTATATGCGCAAGCGGAACTTGCCCCCTTGATGCGAGGCGTAGCAAGATTGGACCAAGTCCAATGCCCAAATGTGCGTTCATGATACGCGTTGCCCCAAAGATCGCGCCAACGCGCAAAACGCTGGCGTTGGGCATTTCGTCAGCGATGATCTCTTCTTGGGCAAGTTTGGCGTGTGAATACCCGTCGCGCTGTTCAGGATTAGGTTCAATCGGGCTTTGCTCGGTGACGATACTGCCAGCTTTAAGCGATTCAAAATCGTAGATTGCGATCGAGCTGATGTGCACAAGATGCGCGTTCAATGCCTTGGACACGGCGCAAACGGTTTGCATGGCTGGCAAACTGGACGCTTCGTGCCGCGCCCAATCAGACGTCATTTCACTGGCAGCATGGATTACAACATCAGCGGCACCGATTTCCTGAGCGAGCCTTTCGGCGGCACCTGTTTCTGCGAGGTCTTGAACAATTCCAGAATCGCCACTTCGAACGATCTTGCTCACGTGGTGACCGCGTGTTTCTGCCGCTTCAACGATGGCGCGGCCTAAATAGCCTGCGCTTCCAGTAACAACGATATGGAGAGGTTTTAAAGCGCCCATGGCATTGGCTCCATGGTTTCGCAACTTGTGCTCATATCTTGGACGCCGCGCGTGCGCCCCGCATTTTGAATGGCAAGAGTCACTTCGTTCAAGTGCAACGCGAAATCCCCCGCTAAGCGCGGCGTGCGTCCAGTTTCGAGAGCCTCCACCATTTCCATTGGCCCCAGAGCAAAGTTCATTTCAGCAGCGCCCCAACGTTTCACCTTTGGATGCGATCCGCCTACCAGTTTTATCCGTTTGCCAATGGGATGTTCTAGCAGACGGCGACGCAAAATCATGCGTTTATGAAAGCGTACCGGCGCGGAATTTGACCATGCTTTTTTCACGTTCAAAACACCTGCATCACCGATCACGCGGATACGATGATCATGCGGCGCCGTTATTGAGCAGGTCAGGCGCACAGGAGGGCCGCTTCGTTCGAAAAATAGGGTCGCAACAGAAAAATCAGCGGTCCCCATTGCGCCGGGCTTGTCTGGTATCGTTTCTGCTGAGGCCGCAATCACTTGGGTCACAGGGCCGAACATTGCGATAAGCCAGCTTAGATAATAACCCGCGTGTTCCAAGGTGCATCCAACATGAAACTCATCCTCAAACGGCCAAGGTGCGCCGCTTTCGCTGGTCCAATCTTGGTAGGGGGCTTGCGGTATGAAACCGTCGTCGAGTTCCGCATAGATCAGGCGAATATCGCCAGCGACGCCCTCTCGTGCTGCCTTTGCGAGCGTTTGCGCGGCTTCGCCCAAAACAGAGCAAGGCGCCGAAGCGAGGTAGCGCCCTTGGCTTTTCGCAAGCTCTGATAGTTCACGCGCATCTTGCATATCAATCGCAAGCGGTTTTTCAGAATATGCGTGATGTCCAGCATTTAAGATCGCTCGGTTTACAGCGCTATGGGCATGTGGATTGGTCAAGTTCAGAACGACGCTTCCGCGCGGCAAGCTTTTCAACAGTGCGTCTTGCGTCGCAAAATCGTCAAGTTTCCAATAGGTGCAGAATTGGGATAGGCGGTTGGCGTCGGTATCGAACACGCCTGCGATATGTTGATTTGGAAAACTGGCGAAAGAGCGCATGTAAAGATCGGCGACAAAGCCGCATCCTATGATCGCAATTTTCGTCATACGTTTCGCCTAAAACCACTGGTATCTTTTTACCACCTACGGGTATGAATTCACCACACAATCATGGCTATTCTTGGACAAAACACGAGAATTTTGCGTCTTGTCGTGATAATTCTGGCGCATTTGAGGGTCATAGGTCGGCAAAAGTATACGAGTTAGGGAAAAGGGGCGCAGGTTGCGGCTAACAGGTAAAAATTTCGCAGTAGAGATCAACATCCCAAGCAAGGCCGCTTTGATGGATGAAATTGCGCAAAGATTTGAGAGCCGTCAGGGTTTTGCGCTCGCGACGATCAACTTGGATCATGTCACCAAACTTGAGCAAGATGAAGGGTTTCGAAGCGCATATGCAGCTCAGGATTTGGTCGTGGCTGATGGAAATCCGATTGTTTGGGTGTCGCAATTGGCCCGCGCGCCTGTTGATCTGCTTCCCGGCTCTGAATTGGTCGTTCCTTTGACTAAACTTGCAGCACAAAAAGATGCTCCGATTGCGCTTATTGGCAGTTCCGATGAATCGTTGGAAGCAGCGGGGAATGCGCTCAAACGTGAAGCGCCCAATGTGCGAATTGCCTATATTTGTGCGCCTGAATTTGGGTTCGATCCAGAGGGTGAAAGCGCTCGAAAAATCTTGAGCGAACTTGCTGCGAGCGGCGCTCAATTGGCGTTTCTCGCGCTTGGCGCGCCAAAGCAAGAACGGTTTGCCGCGCTTGGGCGTGAACTCGCGCCATCTGTTGGGTTTGCATCAATTGGTGCGGGTTTGGATTTTCTCTCTGGAACGCAGGTTCGCGCTCCCAAATGGGTGCGTCAAATCGCGATGGAGTGGCTTTGGCGGATGCTAGGCAATCCGAAGCGCTTGGTCGGGCGCTATGCGCAAAGCGCAATGGCGCTGCCAGGGTTGGCGCTTCGCGCTTACAAAAGTCGTTAGAGCGGCGTTAAGATACGAGGTTTTTGCGGTCGGCTGAGCGTCAAAAGTGCTTTCAATTTTCGCTTTAGCGCGCTGCCCGCAAGGATTTCGCGATCCATTTCAAATGTCGTCCCAGTGAGTTGAGGATCGTGCATCATCGCCAAAGCTGCGCCCCAGCCGGCCGCAACGTTTGGATCTAGGCCGTCCTCAATCCCCATCTGAGTTGCGAGCATTCCTGGCATCCAATCGCTGACCACGATATCTGGGAACCGATCCGCGATATCCGCAATCAAAGCGCGTGTGAAAATCCTCGCTGCGCCCTTGGATGTGCTATATTCGCTGCTCATTGGAAGCGGGGACATGTCAGCAAAGGTCGCCACGTTTAAGATACGCCCAACGCCATCTTGAATCATGTAAGGCAGGACCGATTGGACCGCATTCACAATGCCGCCTAGGTTGGTTTCCATGGTCTGCATGAATGCGCCTTGAGGCAATTCTAGGATATCACGGTGCGGATAGACCGCTGCATTGTTGATGAGAATACGAGGCGTGCCGAGGTCGCGAGCAATCGCGTCAACAACGGTTTGAACCTCGCCAGCGTCGGAAACATCACAGACATAAGGCATCAGCCTGTCGGGGCGCGTCGCAGCAGTTTCTGTTAGGGTGTTTTCCTGACGACCGAGCAAGGCAACAGGTGTTCCCCGCTCAGCGATCTTGCGCGCGAGAGCGCGGCCAAGACCCGTTCCCGCGCCTGTTACGATCGCAGGGCCATTCTGGATGATTTCGGTAGGAGTCATTTTGCGACCTCTTGTAACAGATGTTCCCCAACACGAATTGCGTTTGCTGCGATGGTTAAGGACGGATTTACACCAAAGGAAGTGGGCATAAAACTGCTGTCGACAACCCACAAATTGCTCAGGTCATGTGCTTTGCAATTGCGATCCAGAACCGACGTTGCTGGATCATCCCCGAAACGCAATGTGCCGCAAGGGTGGCCATAGTTTAGTTCGGGCTGCATCGACAAGAAGAGCTTGCGATGCTTTCGAAAGGCGCGCTTAATTGCCTTGCGAAACGCTTTTCGACGCGCTCTTAGCTCTGGCGCAATTGTGTATTCAACGCACAGTGCATCAGGATGCGCAGGGTCATAGACTACGCGATTTTCGGAGTATCCGTAGTCTTCTAGCAAGCCAACGAACACTCTGGCATTCCCGAGGAATCTATTGGCAAAGGTTGCTGGGATACGCGCAAGTTCGTGTGCGAGCGGAATGCGTGCAAAAGGTGATCTGGCGAGCATTAACCGCAGATAGTGCAGTATTTCGCCATAGCCAGCCTCGATTCCCATACTTTGTACTGTGCCAAATCGCGTTCCCTTTTCATGGTATAGGTCGCGCAGTGAAATTGTCTTGCTCGTTTCATCCCCATCGATTTTCTTCTTGGGCCAGAGGGCAAACATTTCGTTCAAATGAAACATCAGGTTGCGCCCAACCAATCCGCTGGAATTGGCAAGTCCACTTGGCTCAGAAGCAAGAAGCAAACGTGCGGAGCCTAGCGCACCGCCAGCAAGAATGACGCGTTTAGCCCTTAGGGATTTTTGGACCTTTCCAATGCGAAGTATAAGATGCTTAATGACACCCCCTTCGGCAGCGAGAGCCGTGACTTCTGCCCCTTCAAGCAACTGAGCGTTGCCAGTCGCAAGGGCAGGTTCTACGCCCGCGGAGCGTCCATCCATTTTGCAAGGTTTAGGGCACTTTGATCCAAGACAACCATGGCACCCTTCAAGGTATTTGATCGCAGAATGTAACCTGTAGGGGTGCAATCCACTGCTGCGCATTTCGTCCATCAAAGCGGAGTCACCTGAGTCCAATGCGGGATACGGTTCCAGTTCGTTTTCTTCCTCAAAAGAGAGAGGGTCTGGCTCGCCACAGACGTGAAACATTGTTTCGGCTCTGGTGTACCAAGGACGCATTTCGTCAAAGCTTACGGGCCATTTGGCCTTTGGATGATCGTCAATGTCATGGCGTTCTGGCCGCTCCAGTGTTGCTGCGTAAAAAGCAGAGCTACCGCCAACACCTGCCCCTATAGGTGCAAAAAACTCTGCCGATTTTCCGTCAACGCGAGCGCGCATAGGCGCAGGCCAAAACCCCCGCAGAGCGCGGGCTTCAGGAGAGAAAACCTCGCTGTGCAATGCTTGCCTTTCGCTGCGATATCCGCTTGGACCTTTTTCGATGAACAATACACGTAGGCCGCCCTCTGAAAGGACTCGGCCAATCGTTCCACCACCCATGCCTGTCCCGATGATGACCGCATCCCAATCCTGCTCTAGAATTTCGAGGTTCATGAGCCACCTTCGATCTGAAAGACAGGTTGAAAAAGTGCTCTGATACGAAGGGCGGAACTATTGATAATGTGATTGTTGTCAAAAAACTGAGCTTTTCCCTTGTGCAAAGCCGAGCAACTATTGCTCTCGCAAAAATAGGGTGAGGGATCGAGAAGCGTCGCCCCTAAGGTGCTTAAGTCGTGCATTGCCGGCGCGATTGCCGACGTTCGTTTTTGGTGATCTTCTAAACTAAGCGAAACCGCTTTCGAGAGCTGATCTTCAGACATTCTGTTGCCAGCCAGTTCGCGCGCAATCTTGCGCGAGTCATAATCGTGGATTTCAGGGAGAGCGTTTAGAACAAAAAGCTTATGACCTGTGCCCATCAATGCCTCAGCTGTTCGTTTTAACCCCTGAACAAATTGCTCGGATTGATCGCCGTTCGCATCCCTCACAGATAGAGCGATCCTGTTGTTCGCATCTGAGCCAACGCCATTTCCCTCAGCATAGTAAGCCCAGCGACCGACGAGCAGGACATGTTTGAACAGCTGGTCGCTCAAAGCTGTTTCGATCTGGTTGTTGGCCGCGGTGCAGGCTGCATCCTGCGCAGGGGAGGCTGAGGTTTCATCTTTCGTAACGCCAAATACAGGTGCGCAGCCTGCGCGCCAAATCAGCAAGGCTGGGGTATCCGCCTCGAAAGCAGCGACTTCCAATCCTTCTTTCAAAGCGCGCACGTGGCTATCACCCCAGATCAAGATTTCGGGCGTGCCTTCCGGGCCAATAGGACAGGTTTCTAGCCCGCTGAATGGGCCTGTTGCAGGTGTTGTGCAGCGTGACCAATCTTGCAAAAAATCCGCTGACGCTTCAATATGGGTGCGAAGCGGTGGCTCAAAACGCTCGATCATCCCATCTTTTTTGAAGACAATTCCGCCAACCGCGATAAGAGCGGCGCTCGCGATCAAGGCGCTGCCAAAGGTGACCCGATCAAGGGTGCGTGCACGGCGTACGGGGCGTTCAATAAAGCGCCACGACAAATAGGCCAAAGCTACGCTAACTGCGAGCCAAACACCTGTTTCTAACCAACTGTCGTAGCCGCCGCGATAATAGCTCGATAGAGTTAGAACTGGCCAATGCCACAGGTAAAGCGAGTATGAAATCAGGCCGATTCCAATAGGAAGCGGCGCACTTAATGCGCGGTTCACAAGGTTGTCGTTCTTCCCATTTGCAATCAAAAACACCGTGCCCAGCACTGGAAAAATGGCATGCCAGCCGGGGAACTGTGCGCTTGCAGGGATAAAGACGATGCTTCCTAGCACCAGAGCAAGGCCAACGAAGCTGATTGCCTGCGCCTGAGGGATCGTGCGCCGCTGGCTTTCAATTGCCAAAAGAACGCCCGCTAATAATTCCCACGCTCTAAAAGGAAACAAATAAAACGCAGCAGGTTGAGATCGCTGAGTTATCCAGATGCAGGCGATCAAGGATACTCCAAGTGAGAGCCACAACAGCACACGTAGCCCAAAAGAGCGGCGCAGTAATAGCATCATCAGCAAGGGCAGGACGATGTAGAATTGTTCTTCAACGGATAGCGACCAAGTGTGCAAGAGCACTTTGTCTTCTGAAGCTGTGTCGAAATACCCAGCGCTGCGAAAGAAGTTCACATTGGATAGATAAAGCGTTGCGGCGATCAGTGATTTCCCGAACTCGCGAAACTCAAATGGCAGCAGAACAAAATAGCCGACAACAAACGATGCAAGGGCCATGGCAACATAAGCAGGCGCAAGACGCTTGATGCGCCGCGCATAAAAGCGCTTCAGGCTAATAGTGCCTGTTTCTAGGCCTTCACGCCAAAGCAAGCCGCCAATCAGAAAACCGGATATGACAAAAAAAACGTCAACGCCGACAAAGCCGCCCTGAAGGCCAGTCACGCCAAAATGGTAAAGAACAACGGCAAGCACCGCGATTGAACGCAGGCCATCAATTTCAGGGCGATAGGAAAGGGGGGCTTGGGTACTCATATGAACAGTCTAACAAGGGTAAACGAGGGCGTCTTGATCCAAATGCCGTTGCTTTATGGCGATTTGATGGAAGGGGTTTCGTAATTCGGGCCAAAGGCTTAGTTTGCATGTGAAGAAATGGGCAGCACGATGCAAGAGACCAAAGATTTGAATGTTTCCGCGACTGAACCTGATTGGAGCCGCGAAGCCGTGCGCCAATTTTGGGATCCCGGTCAGAAACTTATGCGAGCGATCAGGCGTTATCAGCGGGCAAAGTCGCGCGGTGGGGTGCTGGGCAAGCTTTCTGCAAAGCGTTGGGCTTTGTCGCATTTGTTTTGGTCGACTGTGACGCAGAGTGAAATTCATTTGAATACGCAGATTGAAGGCGGCTTGCGGCTTACCCATCCAACGGGGATAATCATCCATCCAGATTGTATAATCGGTCCAAATTGCATGATCTTTCACCAAGTCACCTTGGCGGGGGCGGTTACACTGGGTGGCCATGTCGATATTGGCGCGGGTGCCAAGCTACTTGGTCCTTTGAAGGTAGGTGATCACGCGCGCATTGGCGCAAATGCTGTTGTTACTCGCGACGTTGAAGCAGGCCAAACCGTTGTTGGCATTCCAGCGCGCCCTATCAGCTGAAAAAATCCGGGGCCGCGCCACCTTTGGCAATCCAACCATAGACTTGCGTGATTTGATGTGCTTTTCGCTCCCATGTAAAATGGCTTTGAACCCGCACAGCTGCCGCATTTCCTATCGCTTCCAAGGCGCTGCGATCTTTGCATAGATCGCTTAACGCATTGCGAAAACCTGTGATGATCTCGTCGCGCGATCCGATTGGAACCTTTATTCCCCATTTGTCGCAGACAAGCTCACCCGGCCCAGCGTAATCGACAATTAAGGGAGGTACGCCAAGCGCCATCGCTTCTAGCACAACGCCGCCACCAAATTCTCGAATGGATGGGAAAGACAACAAATGGCAGGTTTTCAGGATGTCCTGCACCTCTTCATGCGCGACCCATCCGCGCCAATTCACGCCTGTGGTGTGTACTGCTTTTAGTTCTTCCAGCATTGGCCCATCGCCGATCATTTCGATCTCTAGCGCGCCGCTCTTCAAAAACGGGTCTGCCGCCTCTAGCAACATGTCAGGCCCTTTGTAGGGCACCAGACGTCCTACGAAGCAGGCACGCAATGGGCCAGTCTTGGGTGCTTCCGCACGTTCTGAAAAGCGCTTTGGGTCGATGCCGTTTTCGGGCATGTAAATGCACTTGTCTTGGTGTTGAGATGCAATTTCGCTCGCGGTATGGCGTGATCCAGTCAAAATCGCGCTTGCGTGTCTTTGGGTCGCTTTGCGTCCCGGCAACGCTTTGTACGCCGAGCGCAGATAAGACAGCCATTCGCGTTCACGGCGTCTCTCAGCGTCAAATCCTTTTGGCCACGGAACGCCGCCATTCAAAGGCCCCAGCACAAATGGAACTCCCGCGCGGGCGCATTTGGCCGCTAAAGGGCTGGAAATCGTTGGGCTAAGAGGGGTGACACGATGCACAATGTCATACTCGCCTGCTTGGATCGCGGATCCAAAAGTTTTCCAAATCAAATGTTCAAAGTATGGGTATCCAAGCGCGTTAATCAATTGAAGCGTGGTCCATCCTTTGCCTTGCCCCATGCGTAGTTTTTCCCCAATGGCCCAAAGCGGTCGAGCGAAAGCCTCCGAATCAATGGCGGTAAAGTCCTTCCCTTCCACCAACCCAGCGCGCAAAAAAGCGTCACGATTGCGAATTTGAGTCACAATATGGGCATCGCACTTCGCAGCAATTGCTGTCGCTAAAGACCACCCGACCAAAGGCACGCTGACCCATTCGGGGTTAGCGGCTTCGGCGATGATTAAGACACGAGGGGTGGATTGCATCTAAAGAACTGTCCGCCAGAAAAAGGGTTCCATGCCCGGGGTGCGCGCAATGCGTTCCGCGCGAAGCGTTTCTGCATAGCCAAGTAAAGCCCCGGAAAAGAGCCAAGTTAACGGAGTGAGCGTGGCATTAGGGATCATATCTAGCACGTTTATCGCCAAGAGCAGGGAAATCGTGCCTGCGTATGGTGTTATGGTCGCGCCGAAACTTGGCTTGGCCTCGCGCCATATCATAAAGATCGGCAGTGTAAGCAAGCAAAACTCTGCTAGGAATCCGACCCAACCATAAACGCCAATTGCAATGATCCATCGACCGTCTGTGACCGTAAGAATAATCCCGCTAACCGGATCAAGAATGTGGTTTCGCCCCCAACTGCCCCATCCAAACAGGGGCTTTATCATCGCCCGTTCCATCAGGATGATTTCGTTGTCGAAACGGAACTTTAGAGACGCAGAACGTTCTTCGCTAACCGCGGCAGCTTGATCGAGCATCCATTGAACAGGGACAACATCAAAGCCTTTGAGCAAAGGGTAGCCAACAGCGAGCGCGCCAATCATTGCAGCAATTTTGATCTGTGCATTCCGCTTTAGCAACAGAACAATCGGGATCAAAAAGATCGCAAAGAGAAGCGAACCCATGGACTTACACAGGACCAGAACCGCAAGCATATAAGCACCTGCGACATAAGCCATCAGCTTTTCCTTGCCTGCTTCGGCCTTAGCAATTGCAAGAGCGGCTATCACCACCATCATCGCAAATAGAGCGACCCAAAGGCCATGATAGAGGAATACCAAAGGACGGTAGCCACCAAAGCGGACCGATTGACCAAAAACGTGTTGGAAATAGCCATAGATCCATGTGTTGAGCTGCGGGCTAAGTCGAACCTCAATAAGCATGAGCAGCGAATAACAAAGGCCGCTGAACAGGAAGACCTTCAGGATTTCCTTTTGGCTTTCCGCATCCACAAGGAATTTTCTAGCAATCAGAAAAGGGATGACCGTGATGAACTGCAACATGCACAATGCAAGCATGTCAGTCGTTCCAAGGCCCCTGATCCCGACTTGCCCGTAAAAAACAGGCTCGCCGTTGGTGAGAACTGTGAACATTGGGCTGAAAATGAACACGCCTAAAACCAAACGCGGCAACATCGTTTCAGGCATGAGTGAACCGCGATGCCCATACATAAAGAAGCAAATGATAAAGACAGACAAGCTTGGGATTGTGTCTTTGTCAAAGGCGGGCAGTAGTGGAAAGTCAAAGCCGGCGGGGGGAGGTGGTAGAATGAGATATCCTGCGACAATAGCCCAGATGAATGCTTTTTCGACTGGCAAGCGTCTAAACATCACCAAAGTGACTAAGGGCCAAATGGCCAGCATCCCAAATGCGATCATATTTGGCATCGCGCGCCCGTATGTTTTTTGAGCTGACCAAACTGTCAGGTTACGCAGACACTATACGCTTGGAATAGCGGCGAAACCATGACGCAGTGGCGTGCAAACTAGGGATTGTGCTTTGCTCGCCAATCAGGCTGAGCAAGTGTAGCGGCGAGGGCGCCGCTACTCATGGGGCTTTAGTAGCCTGTTCCAGCAAAGACGACGCCAACTGTTTTTGTCAGCACACGCAGGTCTGTACCCAAGGACATGGCGTTAAAGTAAGAGGCGTCGAAGGTCGCGCGCTCGGCAAAGCTGCTCTCGTTACGCGAAGAGGTCTGCCAAAATCCTGTAACTCCAGGGCGCATCGCATAATAGGCGACGCCTGGATACAACATACGTTGATCAAGCATCATCGGACGCGGCCCGACCAATGACATTTCACCGCACAGGACATTCATCAGCTGTGGCAGCTCATCAATGGAGGTTTTGCGGATCAATTTTCCAATCGGGGTGATCCGTGGATCGTTCTTAAGCTTCTGAGTGAAATCCCACTCACGGCGCGCTTCAGGGTTCTTTGCAAGGTAGCCTTCAAGCACAGCATCTGCGTTCGGAACCATGCTGCGGAGTTTCCACATGCGAAAGGCACGCCCGTCCTTGCCAATGCGACTTTGGCGATAGAACGGATTGTGGCCATCGCGCATGATTAGAAGCGCAAAGATGCCGACGATAATTGCAGCAGGCAAAGCGAGCATCAGTGTCAGAACTACATCTACCACAGGCTTTATGAACGAAGCATAGATCGAACGCGATCGCAGCTCAGTAGTCGCTCGTGGCAGGCCGCTGATAATATCGGCATAAGTATTTAGCCGTCTATCATGTGACGCCATGTTTCATCCCCTTACACACTTCGCAGCGCAACCGCTGCATACGCACTCACCAATCAAGCCTACGAAGTGGGCACTCCAATTGGGGCTCACAAATAAGACGGGTTTGAAGCCGGCTCAGCAGACACTTCTGTTACGTTCAAATCTGCATTATTTTTGACAGCTCGCAGGTTTAAACAATGTGTCGAAAACTTGTCTCAACTCCTCGGTAATGACATAAACGCGCCACTTTCGTCAATGTTTTGGAGTTGCGCGATTGACCAAATTAGGGCGTAGCACTTGGCCAACTAAGCGGGAAATAGCCGCTATTTAGTTTTGCTTTGGCGGCGGCGCATTTCACAAATACATCCTGTAGGTGCATAGAGTGTCCTGTTGGCAGATTTCAGAAAGCACCCATTTTTGTCAATTGTTCGGAAACAGATGTAAGTATTAGCATTATTGTTTCCGCTTTGAGGGTAATTGAGCAGTATTCGTCAATAAATATTTAGGCGGTTGCCACAATCCTTGAGCAACTAATCAAGTATTTTGAAGTGTAGGTTTGATCGCGCATCCCTTTAAGATTGCGTAAGGCGCGACTGAGCCGAGCAAGCGTAGCTCAACTTAACCATAGTGCGGGGAATATTCTTGCCGCCACGTCATTTCGCAATTTTTAGGCAAAATTGGACGAAATGAGCGCAATTGTTGACGAATCACCGGTGACATTGGCTGTCTGCCGAACGGGGCTTCGCGCGGACTTGGATGAAGAGTTCCAATTTGAGCGGCCGCTTTTTGCGAGGTAGTACCAGTTTCGAAAGCTACCTCAAAAACGCCGCCATCTGAGCGGCGCTTTCTCAAAGCTATCTGCTTCATGAGATCCAAGCGAAACGTGTTCTTTGACAGCTAGAGCGCGGGAGGCGGCTTCTTCAGATGCGCCTTTCAAAAATCGAAAGGGTGTAGATCGTGCGGCGTTGCACACGACGGCAAAGAGCCGATCAAGACGCGCGCGATGTGGCAGAGACGTGTTTAAGCCATGTGGCAACGGCTCTACCAACGTAAACGTTTCGAAATTCAGTGGTGCGAGAACCATGCGAGCCACCCTTTCATAGCGAAATGCGCACATCTTTTGAGTGAGCGCGACCGTGCTTTGTACTTCGATTAGGTTCGCAAAGGTGGGTTTTCCGTTGTCTGTTCAAAGCACAAGCGGGGGATCGAAAAAAGGGGAAGCAGACTTCTCGTGGTCTAAAGTATTGGATTTATTTAATAATATAAGAAATCATGGTGCTGCTGGAGAGAATCGAACTCTCGACCTCTCCCTTACCAAGGGAGTGCTCTACCTCTGAGCTACAGCAGCAGCCGTGTGGGCGGCTGATTAGACCCAATTAGACTCTCACGCAAGCGCAATCTGGACCCTAACAAGGACCTGCGTTAGAGAAGAGCCATGACAGAGCGAAGTGACCCGAAAAAGCAGTCCAATAAGCAAGCCTCGCGCGAGGATCGGCTTAAAGCGGCGTTGAAAGCAAATTTGGGGCGGCGTAAAGCGCAGGCAAAGACACGCTCGCACGCAGAGCAACAACAATCGCCAAAAGGCGAGACATAAAGAGTAGGCCAATCAAATGGATTCAATTCTCGTCAGAGGTAATGGCGCGCTGAACGGGCAAATCCCGATTGCAGGTGCGAAGAACACAGTTCTTAAACTCATGTGCGCGGCGCTTTTGACTGATGAACCGTTGACGCTAACCAATGTACCGCGCCTTGCGGATATTGGAACGCTCAGTGATGTGCTTGAATCTCTTGGCTGCGAAATCGCGCAATTGGCGGGTGGCCGCGTTTTGGCGCTTAATGCGACAGAGCTGACGTCTCACAAAGCTGACTATGATTTGGTGCGTAAACTGCGCGCCTCTTTCAATGTGCTTGGCCCAATGATTGCCCGTGCTGGAGAAGCGATCGTGTCTATGCCGGGTGGCTGTGCAATCGGCGCACGCGCGGTTGATATGCACCTTGATGCACTTGAGCGCATGGGCGCCAGCATCGAGCTAAAGGATGGTTACGTGCACGCCACAGCGTCGAAAGGACTGACTGGCGCGGAAATTCCACTGCGTTTTGCGTCTGTTGGCGCGACCGAAAATGCCATGACGGCTGCGACGCTTGCTAAAGGCACGACCGTCATCAAGAACGCCGCGCGTGAGCCAGATACCAAGGCACTCGCGGATTGCTTGATTGCGATGGGCGCTCAAATCGAAGGCGCTGGTACCGACACAATCACTATCCAAGGCGTTGAAAAGCTCCATGGTGCCACGCAAGCCGTCATTCCCGATCGCATTGAAATGGGCACGTTCATGATTGCGCCAATGATTGCGGGCGGTTCTGTTGAGTTGTTGGGTGGTCGGCTTGATTTGATCCCATCATTTGCTGAAAAAATGCAAGAGTCTGGCGCAATCATCGAGGAAACCAAACTTGGTCTACGAGTGACCAAACCCGATGGTCCGATTAAGCCAGTGAACGTGACAACCGAACCTTTCCCGGGGTTTCCAACAGACTTACAAGCACAATTCATGGCAATGATGTGCTTTGCGGATGGCACAAGCGTGCTTGAAGAAACAATCTTTGAGAACCGCTTTATGCATGCGCCAGAGCTTCTGCGAATGGGTGCCAACGTAGAAGTGCATGGGGGCACTGCAACGGTCACGGGCGTTGATAAAATGAACGGCGCGCCTGTTATGGCTACAGATTTGCGTGCTTCGGTCTCTCTTATCCTCGCAGGTCTACGCGCGGAGGGCGAGACGCAAGTAAACCGAGTTTACCATCTTGATCGCGGCTATGAGCGGATCGAAGAAAAGCTAGGCGCTGTTGGTGCGGATATTGAGCGGGTCCAAGGATCATGAGTGAAGATGCACGTTTCGAAGACGGTGTTGCCTCATCGTTAAACATTGGCGCACAAGACGCGGATGATCTCAAAATCCTCTCGGCGCTTGTCCAGGACGCCATATTTCCAACAACCGAAATGCGATACTTTGCGTCTGAACGCCGTTTCGCTGTCCTGTTGAATCGTTTCCGCTGGGAAGAGGAGCGCACCCCGAAGCCCGAGCGTGTTCAATCGGTGCTTCATTTTTCGGATGTCACATCGGTGTCGAGCCAAGGTATTGATCGCGCCGATAAGGACATGGTTCTTTCCGTTCTCAGCGTTGAATTTGAGGCAGGCGAAGCGCCGTCTGGCCACGTAATTCTAACTTTAGCTGGTGACGGTGCGATCCGATTAGACGTCGAGGCGCTGGACGTCACATTGAAGGATGTTACGCGCCCGTATGTAGCGCCATCCAAAAAAATTCCGAACCACGAGTAATTTACGCGACGGAAAGCAACGACTGCTCCGTATCACCCTGCACAAAACAACGATCAACAGGGACAAATTACGATGCAACGTTTATTAACTCCAATGGTATTTCTCTCGCTGCTGCTTTCAGGGGCGATCTTCGGTTTTTTCTATGCTTGGGTCTGCTCGACCATGTGGGGTCTTGATACGCTTGACCCTAACACCGCGATTGCTGCGATGAACGCGATGAACATATCCGTGCGCAATGGCGTCTTTATGCCTGCCTTTTTCGGTACACCGATTGTTTTGATCGCGACGGGTGTTATCGCTTTCCTTGGTGGACAAAAGCGTGTCGCTCTGTTGATCGCTGGCGGTGGGATTGTGTATGTCATCGGCGCATTTGTCCCGACTGCAAACGTGAACGTGCCGATGAACATTGCGCTAGAGGCGTTTTCAGACCCTTTGCCGCTCGCAGAAGCGCAAGCAATCTGGGATGAGTATTCCCCACGCTGGCAGTTCTGGAACACCGCACGCACAATCGTCTCTGGTGTTACACTTTTGATGGTTGGCTTTGCTCTTTATGCGCTGCCACGCCGCGCGTAAGCGCCCTTGAGGCCGTCCCAGTCTGGCGTTAAGTCTAGCGCCAGACAAAAGGGACAGCCTATGCCGCAGTTTTTCTCTACAAGCGACGCTGATTTTGAAGCCCGTTTTACCGCGCTCTTGAACGCAAAACGTGAAGATAGCCCCGACGTAGACACTGTCGTTGCTGGCATTATTGCAGATGTTCGCGAACGTGGTGATACGGCGGTGATTGAACTGACTTCAAAGTTTGATCGCTTGGAGCTGACGCCCGAAACTCTGGCTTTCTCTGCTGAAGAAATTGAAACGGCCTGTTCTGAGGTCCCAGATGCTGAGCGCACGGCGCTTGAACTCGCGGCCGCGCGCATCCGTGCATATCACGAGAAACAGATGCCAGAGGATGCAAGCTGGACTGACGACGCAGGAGCAACGCTTGGTTGGCGTTGGACGGCGGTTTCCGCCGCTGGTCTGTATGTTCCTGGTGGTCTTGCATCCTATCCGTCTTCTGTTCTGATGAATGCTATCCCTGCAAAAGTCGCCGGTGTTGAGCGGCTTGCTATTGTTGTGCCGACTCCGGACGGCGTTGCCAATCCAGCGGTATTGCTCGCGGCGCGCATCGCGGGCGTTAATGAAATCTATCGCATTGGTGGTGCGCAAGCGATTGCCGCTCTGGCTTATGGAACCGAAGCCGTAAGACCTGTCGATAAAATCACCGGACCAGGAAACGCCTTTGTTGCCGCTGCAAAGCGCCGCGTGTTTGGTAAAGTTGGCATCGACATGATCGCTGGGCCGTCCGAAATCTTAGTGATCGCTGACAAAGACAACGATCCGGATTGGCTTGCCCTAGATCTTATGTCGCAAGCCGAGCACGACGAAAGCGCGCAATCTCTGTTGATCACGGATGACGCCGCGTTTGGCCAAGCTGTGGCGAGTGCCGTTGAAAAACGACTGCAAACTCTAGAACGCCGCGAAATCGCAGGAGCGAGCTGGCGCGACTATGGGGCGGTGATAACGGTCAACGACATGAATGAAGCCGCCTCCTTGTCCAATCGGATTGCGCCTGAACACTTGGAGCTTTGCGTCGCTGATCCAGAGGCATTGGCAGAGAAATGCGTTCACGCGGGTGCGATCTTCCTTGGACAATGGACGCCTGAAGCTATTGGGGATTACATAGGTGGTCCAAATCACGTGCTGCCAACTGCCCGCTCAGCGCGCTTTTCTTCTGGCCTGTCCGTGATGGACTTTATCAAACGCACCACAATGGCGCGAATGACGCCGCAAGCCTTGCGCGCAATCGGTCCTTCTGCTGAAGTGCTCGCTAATTCCGAAAGCCTTGAGGCGCATGGTTTGTCCGTGACTGCCCGCTTGCAACAATTGAACGGGTCAAACTGATGTCTCGAATTGCTCACATTGAAATTGACGACAGTGCATTGCCACCCCCAACGCCCGAGATAGAACAAGAGCGCAAGGTCGCTGTTTTCGATCTGCTCGAAGACAACTCTTTTGTTTTGCCTCAGAGAGACGAACGAGCAGTGCCCGAAGGTCCTTATGATCTAACGCTTGCGATCCGTGAAAAACGGTTGGTTTTCGATATCAAAACCAGCGCCAAAGAAACTGCTGCGGAATTTCATCTCTCGCTTGGTCCGTTCAGGCAGGTGGTTAAAGACTATTTCCAAATTTGCGAAAGCTATTTCGATGCGGTGAAAACCCTGCCGCCAAGCCAAATTGAAACCATCGACATGGCACGGCGCGGGATTCATCTGGAAGGCAGTCGAATTTTACAAGAACGGCTAGAAGGCAAAGCGGAGATAGACATTGATACCGCCCGTCGGCTCTTTACGTTGATCTGCGTTTTGCATTTTGGGGCATAAGATGGCGACTGACTTGCCTCAATCGGTCCTGTTTTGCTGCGATCATAATGCTGTGCGATCGCCGATGGCCGAAGGGATCATGAAAAAGCTCTATGGCACGCAATCCTATGTTCAATCGGTCGGTGTTAACAATGATTTGGAGATTGACGGCTTTGCGATCGCGGTTTGCGCTGAAATCGGGGTCGAGCTGGAACGTCACCGCTCGCGTTCGTTCGATGAGATGGAGCAATTCGGCGATGATCTTAGCTCTTTCGATTTTGTCGTGGCACTATCTCCAGCCAGTCATAACCGTGCATTAGAACTAACGCGTGTTTTTCATCTTGAGGTCGAATATTGGCCGACAATGGATCCGACCGGTCGGGGCGAAACACGCGACGCCAAGCTGGATGCATACCGACAAGCCCGCGATCAGATTGTTGAGCAGCTTACCGAGAAATGGGGCGAACCCCGATAGATCCGATGGGCGTTAGGTGCAGTTCACGCAGCGTAAAGCGTTTTTGTTGTGACCTACGTAAGAATTGCGGATTTTGTGAATAGCTTCTAGCGATCAAGTCATCCCTTTTGGCAAGTAAATGGAGTTCTTTCATTTCCATGCACAAAAGGTGAATTCCATGAAATCTTTGCTTTTGGCGACCTCGCTTATTATTGGGCTTGGCGGCCTGGCGTCTGCGCAAACTGTGACGCTCAAAATCGAAACCCAAACAAATACAGGAACGATGCGCGCCGCGGTTTTCGACAGCCAAGCCTCGTTTGATACCGAAAAGGTCGTTGCTTTTGAATCTATTCCTGCGCAGCAAGGCACCACAGTGATCACTATTAAGAACCTGTCTTCGGGGACCTATGGGATCGCCGTTTTTCAAGACGAAAACAACGACGAAAGGTTAGATCAAAACTTGTTGGGCGCGCCAACGGAACCCTTCGGCTTTACCAACAATCCCCGCATCGGTTTTTCAGCCCCCAAGTTTGAGGACTTCAAGTTCGAGCATGATGGTTCGGATCAAGAGTTTTCTATCAAGCTAAACGGGCTTTGATATGGATCGGCGCAGCTTTGTAAAATCTTTCGCGAGCTTCATGGCGGCCTCTGCTTTGCCAGCGACTCTGCGGGCGCAATCGCATCTTGGCGATCAGGCGGCGTTCATGGCGGCTTTAGAGCAAAAACCATGGCTCCTTGGCTATCTGGGTGCACGCGAGATTGAAATGCACGCGAACTTGCGCATTACATCTGGTCGTGTTCCAGAGGGATTAAGGGGTAGCCTTTATCGCAATGGTCCAGCGATGCATGATATTGGGCAAGACCGATTTATGCACTGGTTTGATGCCCCGGGTATGGTGCAGCGGTTTGCCTTTGCCGACGGTCAGATCAAACATCATGGTAAGATGATCGAAACAGCCCGCAACTTTGCGGAACTCAAAGCAAAGCGCATTCAGTTTGTGGGGTTTGGCAGCCACGGCCACGATTTAACGTCGGGTGGTTCGGCCGATAACACCAACACCGCGAATATTAGCCTGCTCAATCATGCTGGCGAACTGCTCGCGCTTTGGGAGGGTGGTTCTGCTCATGTCATCAACCCTGAATCTCTGGAAACCGAAGGGCGAAAGGTCTGGTCCTCTGAAACTGACGGTTTGCCCTTTGGTGCGCATCCGCGCGTTGATACCGACGGCTCTGTTTGGAATGTAGGCTATTCTGTCACGCCGGGGGCTTTGATCATCTATCATATTTCGGCGCAGGGAAAGTTGCTGCAAACCCATGTGCTGCCTCAAACGGCGACGCCAATGATCCATGACTTCATGATTACCAAGAGCAAGATCATCCTCGTTTTGCCACCTTTCGCTGCGAGCGATTTGCGGGGAGAGTCATTCGTTGGCCTGTTTGAATGGAGCAAGGATAGCCCGACCCAAGTTCTTGTGATCGACAAGAGCGATCTAAGCAATGTCAGGCAGGTTGAGCTTGATCCATTCTGGGTTTTTCATTTCGGCAATGCCTACGACATGAGCGATACTGAGCTTGGGTTTGACTTTGCGCTACATGACGATCCAAGTTTCATGACCAAAGATGCCTTTGAGGCGATGGACGGAAGCTGGGATGGCGCTGGCTCATCTGCTTCACACTATGTCCAAGCGCGCGTCGATTTGAACTCTAAAACCGTGACACTCGACAAAGCGTCCGAGCTTGGTCAGGTGGAGTTCATCCAAACTGACGCACGAGAGAACCTAAGTGCGCACAAGTATGCGCTTATGTTGGCCCAGCCCGGTGGTGTCTCTGCTTTTGGATTCGATCGCTTGACTTTGGTTGACCGTGAAACAGGTAAAGCATCGTTCTATGATGTTGGTGAGACCGAAATTCTGGAGGAACACCTGATCGTCCCCAAGCCGAAAAGTAGGGATGATTTTTGGATCCTTGGCACAGCTCTCGATTGGCAAAAAGGAGTTACGACCCTTTCAGTTTACGAGGGTCTACACCTTGGAGACGGGCCGATCATGAAGGCGGAATTGGACATCGCCTTGCCACTTGGCTTGCATGGTACGTTTGTCGCCGCTTAGTCCGTTTCGGACAGGGCAATCATCAAATCTGCAAGCGTGGCCAGAGGTGCCTCGCTTGATCCCTCTTCTCCATCGGCTATTTCTTGCAAGCCAATTAGACCGGCATAGAACACGCGGGGCAGGTCGGGATTGCCCATGCCCATCCCTTCGAAGATGCCTTTGAGATGATCGAGCCTTGCGCTATCGACCCGTTTCACAGCGGCAGCTACATTTGTGTCGCCCTTGGCCCAGGCGCGAATCGCAGGCTCTGCGCCGATACCGCCGTAGTTTTCCTGCGGCTCTGTTGCGACTTGCGCTAGGGTGCGCAGCTTTTTCTCATGGTTTGGGATCGCGTCGAGCAAAGTGATGATTTCTTTGGTTGCACGTTCTTCCCAAAGTTCAAGCATAGCAGCCTGAAACGCTGGAACATCTTTGAAGTGCCAATAGAAGGAACCTTTGGTGGTCTTCAAATCTCGTGCCAAAGGCTCGGCCTTTAACGCCTGTGCCCCTTTGGACGTAAGCGCACGAAAGCCTGCGGCAATCCAATCTAACTGTGACAATCTGCTCATGCCGCAACATACGCAGACGTATTGCTCTTTGCAAGTTTTCGAACTATACGTTACCGTATGGAGACGGCAACATGAATTATTTGACACTAAGCGCTGCACTATTGATGGGCCTGACGACTGGCGTTCACCTGTTCGTAGGGACGCAGGAGATCATGCCGCCGATACTGGAGGCCGCAACGATAGATCCTGTCGTGAAAGGCGTCGCATTGGTTGTTTGGCACATGATCACCTTGATCCTCGCCTGTTCGACCGTTGCCATCGCTTACCTCGCACGCAACCGAAACAAAGCAATGGTAGTGTTGCAAATTACTTTGAACGCCGGATTTGCTGTAATCTTTCTGGTGGTCAACGCGGTCATGTTTGAAGCGCTGTTAACGATGCCGCAATGGACGGCATTTTCCCTCATTACAGTATTGATGATGGTAAGTTGGGCTAAAGCCGCTTGATCACTGCCTGCCTTTGCTTTTCTAGAAATGCGCGCAATGGGGGCTGAGCTGTTAGGGCCAAGGCTGCTTCGTAAGTTTTAGCAGCATCGTTCAGTTGACCAAGTTCGCTCAAAAAATGCGCCCGTGCGGCGTGATAGCTTTGTAGCCCGAGCACTTGCTTGGGCTCGAGCGCATCCAGAACTGCCAAACCTGCATCGGCGCCTTGAACATGGCTCAGTGCGACAGCGTAGCCGATCTGCGCGCCCAAAGTTGGGTAGAGTTGGCACAGCCCAGCATAAAGCTGTGTCGCCGCGCGCCAATCAGCTGGTTCGCCATCTATCCGTCGAGCATGGATTGCCTGAATAGCAGCCTCCAGCTGGAAGCGTCCAATCTGCCCCATTTCGCTCGCCCGACGCAGCAAAGCCTGCGCCCCTCGTGTGAGTTGGGTGTTCCAGGCGGCTGGGTTTTGCTCATCCAAAGGAACGAACACGCCGTCCACGATACGGGTGTCTCGTCGTGCTGCCGCAAACCCGAGCAAGGCGGCCAGGCCATGTGCTTCTGCGTGCGTCGGTAACTGGGTGCAGAGCACGTCCGCCAAATACAACGCTTCCATGCCCATGGCATCACCGGTTTCTAGCCAATCGCTTGAGTACGCGCCGTAGATCGCTTCCATAACCGCATCCAAGCGCGCGTCAATGGCATCTTCGTTTGGCAGTTTGAAGGGAACGGCATTCGCTTTGATTTTGGTTTTGGCGCGCACTAGGCGCTGGGCCATTGTGGCTTTGGGCACCAGAAACGCTTGACCGATCTGTTCGGCTTCTAAGCCCATCACGCATTGAAGCATCAAGGGGGTGTGCATTTTCCGATCAATCGCGGGATGGGCGCAAACGAACATCAATTCCAAACGTTTGTCGGGTGCAGTGCTGTCTGCCTGATGTATCACTTCTGGTATGTCCTCTTCTGGCGCAAGTCGTGCAGAACGGCGTTGACCGTCTATCAACCTGTTCTTCGCCACGCGCACGAGCCATGCGTCAGGATTGTCTGGCACGCCCTCTTTTGGCCAGAGCATCAGTGCCTTTGCAAAGGCATCACTCAGAGCATCTTCAGCGCTGGCAATATCGGAGCTGCGCGAGGCCAGAATGGAAAGCAAACGGCCATAACTGTCGCGCGCCGCATGTTCCGCAGCGCGCGCAGTGTCATTCAAAGACTATCCATCGCGCTGGCTCGGATTTCGACCTTGCCAAATTGCGCTGCGGGGCATCTTCCTGCCCATTCAAGAGCGACGTCCAAGTCAGGGACGTCAATTACAAAATATCCACCGAGCGTTTCTTTGGTCTCCGCAAATGGACCGTCTTGTATCTGAACGGATCCGCTAGCTGCGCTGAGTGTCGAAGCGGTTTCAACGCCTTGCAGCCAATCGGTATCGACAAAAACACCTGCTTGCTGGAGCGCACCGATATAGGCACCATAGACTTCTTTTTGCGCGGCCCAGTCTTCGGGCGTCATATCGGCAAAATCAGCGGGGTTCGAGTATAGCAAAAATGTATAACGCATTGTAATCGTTCCTTATGCAGCGGTGTTCAGGTTAGTGAGACCTTGTTCAAGAGTTTTCCCGATCATCCCATCCATGAAAAGACCAAAAATGCGGGCGATAGGATTGCGACCTAAATCCGCCTTCATCCGCCATTCAACGGCTGACCCGCCGCCGCTTGATCGTACATCGACGATTTGCTTGGGTTTCCCCATTGCCCCAAGATCGATGTCATAGGTGACCGAATGATCGGTAACAGCCGCAACAGTTTGGCTGCCTTTGCCGTCTTTCCCGTCAAAGTGGAATCCAGACCCGACACCGCTGGACGGGCCAAACAGGGCGATCTTCAGCGCTGGATCGCTCGCTTTGTAGGGATTTATCCTTTGATAGCCCTCATTGGATGCCAGCAAGGCGATCACGTCGCTTGGGCTCGCGCTCACTTGCGCGCTGCGAACGACGGTCACTTCGCGTGGCAAAAGCTGGGTGCTTAGTAGCGCAACACCTAGGATGCCTGCACCGATAGCTACAGTTGTTAATAATGTCATGTCTCAGTTCCTTTCATCTACAAAAGCAAAGGCGCTTTCATAGGGATGACGAACGAGAACAGGCCCAATCGACAAAACGAAAAAAAATTCTGAAAAAAGATCAAAAACCCTGTCTGATCTTGATCAACGCGACATCAACCAAACTGTGGGTAGTCTTTGGGATACCAAAAAAGGAGAGCCATTATGTATGATCGTATCCTTGTTCCCATCGCATTAGATCACGCAAGCAGCGCAGAAGCTTCGCTTGAAATTGCGCAAAGTCTAATAAAGTCGGGTGGAGAAATCACTGTCTTGAACGTGATCGAAGATATCCCAACTTTTGCGCAAAATTATCTTCCCGAAGGCACGTTGGAAGCCAATCAAATAAAAGCAGTCGAAACGCTCAACGCGCTCGCTCATAAAGGGGGGCACAATTATATTGCCGAAGTTATTCACGGCAAACCAGCTGTCGCCATCTTGGAGTATGCGAAGAAAATTGATGCCGATTGCATTGTGATTGCGTCACACAAACCGGGTTTGGAGGACTACTTTATCGGGTCAACCGCGGCGCGCGTAGTGCGGCACGCCACGTGCTGTGTTCATGTGCTACGCTGATAGCTCGTCGAAACAGGCAAGGGCTTTGGCCGCATACATCATAGATGGGCCACCACCCATTTGGATCGTCATTGCCAAAACGTCGCTGACTTCGTCGCGGGTCGCGCCTGCGCGGATCAACGTGTCGATGTGAAGTGTGATGCAAGCTTCACATCGCGTCGCCACTGCGATGCCGAGCGCGACAAACTCTTTGGTTTTGAATTCTAACACGCCGCCTTCTTTGACAGTTTTCCCCAATGCGCCAAAAGCTTTGGCTGTCTCTGGAACCGCTTTATTCAGTGTGCGCAGTTGGTTTCGTGTGTCGTTAAGTTTTTCTGACCATGCCATTTGGAAGGTGCCTTTCATTGCCTATTTGCGAGTGAAATAGGCAGCGCGGACGTTTGGGGCTTTGATCTTGATCAGAAATTCAACTTTGCTTTGCGTTAATGCGTATTTGCCAAGCAATAGCGGCGTCTAGGCGGTCATTGCCCCAGAATAACTCCCCATCACTTGCGGTAAAACTGGGCGCCCCGAAAATTCCTAAGGCTTGAGCCTGTTCAGTTGCCAATCGAAGCTCTGCCTTGATACTTGCGTCTGATCGCGCGCTTTCAATGATAGCGGTGGGGTTTAGCTTTAGTCCCGTTAGAACCGCGGCAAGGGTTGTTGAATCGCCAATGTTTTTGCCGTTCATAAACTGCGCTCGATAGACGTCACGGGTAAAGTCTTTGCCCCACTCTTCACGCATACCTAGAGTCGCAATTCGAGCGGCGAGAAGGCCATGTTGCGGAAAGGCTTCGGGTACGGTCAAGGATGGCAGGCCCATCTGCGCGAATTGACGCTCCATATCGCGCCACATGTAGCTGCCTTTAAGCGGATAGAGGTTGAACGGTGATGTCTCCATCCCTTGCGCTTTAAAGATAGGTCCAAGAAGGAAAGGACGCCATCTGACCTTTATGCCAGACTTTTGGGCCAAGGCTTCAATGCGCAGCGCCGACAAGCACGAATAGGTTGATGCAAATTCAAACCAGAATGTCAGCATGTATCCCCCTTAAGAAAAAGACCCTCAACTGTGATAAGTTGAGGGTCCATTAAAGTCTTAGAGAAAGCAAATTGCTTAGCCAAGCAAGCGGCGCGCGATCACTTGCGCTTGGATTTCGCCGGCACCTTCAAAGATGTTCAAAATGCGGGCATCACACAGGATGCGCGAAATCTTGTATTCCAAAGCAAAGCCATTGCCGCCGTGGATCTGAAGCGCATTGTCCGCAGCTGCCCAAGCAACGCGTGCGCCGAGCAATTTTGCCATGCCTGCTTCGAGATCGCAGCGACGACCTTCGTCTTTTTCACGTGCAGAGAAATAGGAAAGCTGACGCGCAACCATGATCTCAACGGCCATCATTGCCAGCTTGCCAGAAACACGTGGGAAGTTGATCAGGCTCTTGCCAAATTGCTTGCGATCCTCAGCATACTGCATGCCAACGTCGAGTGCAGATTGAGCAACGCCGATTGCGCGGGCCGCAGTTTGAATGCGAGCGCTTTCGAAGGTTTCCATCAACTGTTTGAAGCCCTTGCCTTCTTCGCCGCCAAGCAGGTTCTCGCCCTTCACGTGAAAGCCGTCGAACGCCAGTTCATACTCTTTCATGCCGCGATAGCCGAGCACTTCAATCTCGCCGCCTGTCATGCCTTCTGTCGGGAACGGTGCCTCGTCAGTACCAGCTTCCTTTTCCGCAAGGAACATCGACAGACCTTTGTAGTTTGAGGTGTCGGGATCGGTGCGCGCTAGGAGCGTCATAACATGGGTTCGGGCAGCGTGAGTGATCCACGTTTTGTTACCAGTGATCGTGTAATCGCCATCATCACCTTTGACAGCGCGTGTGCGCAAAGAACCAAGGTCGGACCCAGTATTTGGCTCGGTAAAGACCGCTGTTGGCAGTGTTTCAGCCGAAGCAATTCGAGGTAGCCACTTGGCTTTCTGCTCGTCCGTACCGCCAGCGATGATCAATTCAGCAGCAATCTCGGAACGCGTGCCGAGTGAGCCAACACCGATGTAACCGCGCGATAGTTCCTCAGATACAACGCACATGGACGCTTTCGAGAGGCCAAAACCACCGAATTCTTCCGGGATAGTCAAACCAAAGACACCCATCTCTGCGAGCTCTTCAATGATCTCCATTGGGATCAATTCGTCTTTCAGGTGCCATTCGTGCGCGAAAGGCTCTACTTTCTCGACGGCGTAACGGCGGAACTGATCGCGGATCATTTCCAATTCTTCATCAAGCCCGGAAACACCGAACATCGTCGCGCCGTTTTGTTCCTGCATCAACTCAACCAAACGCGAGCGCGCGGCTTGCGTGTTGCCGCCCTGCGTCAGCGTCATAACGGCTGGAGCCATGAGAGCGCCCATATCTTCTTGGCTTAGGCCGATATCTTGCAGGCGCAGAATTTCGCCCTGATTCATCGGAATGCCGCCATAGAGCTGCCAGAGATATTCGCCAAACGAGATTTGCAGCAACAATTGCTCCATCTCGCCAAACTTGCCTTCATCGTTTTGACGCGCGGCCCAGCCCTGCATTTGACGCAGGCTTTCTACATAGGTCGCAACCCATGCGAGCCCGTGGCTAGCCGTTTGATTTTCTTCAATAAGAACCGCAGAAACGCGGCCATCAGCAGAGACCATATCGCGCAATTTTTCGCGAGCGATCTCAAGCACTTTCTCAGCAGGATCGAGCGCCTCTTTGGTCAATTTCAATAGATCGGGGAGGATCACGGGAGTGTTCATTGTCATATCCTGTCCATCATGTGCCATTGCGACGACTCCTAAAAACGGTTCATGGTGAGATAATCCTTTCGCAGGCGCAGCGCAACAAAAATACGAATTGCTGCACTGCATTGATTTTTTCTTGCGCAATGAGTGTGTTGGTTTTCATGCTACGCAGTTTAATGCGGCACTGATATGAGCGGACATGGACCAGCTTTTAACGATTCTCTCACCTTCCTTGATCTTAGCAGCCCTCGTCATTGCGTGTGTTGCGGGGGTGATTAAAGGCATTGTCGGATTTTCTATGCCGACGATAATCCTTTCAGGCATCAGCACTTTCACCACCCCGGAAATTGCTCTGGCGGGCCTTTTGCTCCCGACGCTTTTCACCAATGCGATGCAATCCTTTCGATTTGGCAGAGCAGAGCTTTGGGCTGTGATCCTACGGTTTCGGATTTTCTTATTGTCTGGTGCCTTTACAATATTCGCCGCAGCGCAATTGGTTCCGATCATCCCTACGCAAACTCTTTTGATCGTTATCGGTGGTGCGGTGACGTGCTTTGCGTTCTGGCAACTCTCCAGCTTTGCGCCGGCCCCTGGACAATGGTCTCAAAAGCCGTTGCTGGAGGGGGGCATAGGTGCATTTGCCGGAATAGTTGGGGGCATTTCAGGCATGTGGGGGCCACCGACTGTTGCCTATCTGACGGCGATTGGCACAGAAAAGCGGCAACAAATATTAGCGCAAGGCGTCATTTATGGTCTTGGTGCCGTGCTTCTGGTTATCGCTCATATAAAATCGGGAATTTTGAACAGCGCAACGCTTCCGTTGTCGCTCGCACTTTTGCCATCTGCGATGATTGGCATGTGGATTGGAGGAAGATTGTCAGATCGTTTTGATCAAGCAATGTTTCGTCGTGCAACGCTGTTGGTCCTCATTGTGAGCGGTTTGAATCTACTCAGACGCGGGTTGGTTGGTTGACTATCGGGAACTTGAAAACACCTGTAAAAGCTGGTGCGGCGCAGTCCGCGCAAGGCGAAATGCAGGCCAAGCTGCCGCCAAAGCCGCTGCTAAAACAGCGATAGCACCAAGCCCGAGATATGACATCGGGAATACAAACATAGGAAGCTGCCAGCCGAAGGCAGCAACATTTACCACCGCCAAGAGCGCCCAAGACAAGGCAAGTCCCAGAGGGACAGCAAGGCAGGTAACGCACAGTGCCAAAACGATAGATCGCAAGAGTTCCATCTGCCCAATCTGCAAACGCGTAATCCCAAGTGCCCAGATCGGTGCAAGTTGAGGTAAACGCATTTGCGCAAGGGTCAAAAGGCTCATCATAATTGAAAACCCAGCGACGCTAAGCGTGAGCACATTCAATGCTGCAGTGACCGTGAATGTTTGCTCAAAGATTTTCAAAGACATGGCTTTGATGCGTGACTGATCTGTAAACGAAGTGCCTGAAAGGCCAAGGTCTTTTTGCAGGATTTGTGAAATGCGCGGGATATCGTGTTGGGCCAAACGTAGGCCGAAACGGGTCGCTGGAAGGTCGGGATAGAGAGATCGAAAGGACTGCAAGTTGATAATCATCTGGGGAGCAGGATTGCCATAGTCCGAATAAATACCAACAATCTCTTGTTGTTGCGCACCTGGTACGTAATCGCCCACTTTCAGATCTGCGCGCAGTGCCAATTGCTCATTGATCAGGGCCGTTCCGGGATTTTGCAGATCGTCCCAAACTGTTTCGCTTTGGCTCAAAAGTGGCCAATGATTGCGATACGTTGCATGGTCCTTAATGGCATAGATGCTTCCGTTTTGCCCATTCAACTGTACCGGCGCGCTGATGATTGGCAAAATCGCGTCGACTTGACCTTCCAGCAGTCGGTTCATTGCGTCCACTTGCTTTGCGCTGTCCAAAGTAACGTACATTTCCGACGCGAGCCGCTGATCCAGCCAGCCAGTAAACGTTAACCGAAAGCTCGAAACCATCGTGCTGACACCAACATTAGTCGCGATTGCGAGCAACAGGGCCATCAAAGCCATAGAAAGCCCGGGCACTTGGCTGCGGCTATCGGCCCAGAACCAATGAGGCAAGGCAGATCGAGTGCTACGCTCTAAAAGAGCCAAAACGCGATCCAACAGCCAAGGAAGCAAAAACGCGGCACCGACCAATAGGCATCCCAGCAAGATAAACCCTTGAATGAGTCCATTTGCGGTTTGAGTTAAAACAGCAGCTACGATGAGCAAAACAAGCCCAGTGAGCGCGAGCATTTTGATCACGCGGCGCGAGGCACGCGCCCATGCTTGGGGTGTACCTGCCTCCATCAATGGCGTTCGCGCCTGTCTGATCAAAACACCAGTACTGGCGATCATTGTGCCGCCGATTGCCATTGCTAGTCCCGAGAGCCACCAAGATGCACGAATCTGCAATGTGCCAGCGACCTCTGCCCCATACAGCCCGCGCAGGGTTGCGGCGACGTCTGGCAACAGGGCAGCTGCGATTAGATAACCAAGTGCAACGCCACACAAGCCCGCGAGCGTGGCAAAGATCAAGAGTTCGGTGAGCAACAAAAAAATCAGAGTTTTCAGAGAAATCCCCAAGGCACGCAGGGTGCGAAACATGGTGCGGCGTTGCTCGAACGCCAGCCCAATCGCACCATAGACAATGAACAGCCCGACAACAAAGGACAGCAACCCGAAGGCCGTCAGGTTTAAATGAAAGCTATCGGTCAGGCGCGCGATGTCCTCACCATTCTCTTGCGAGGAAACACGCGTAAGATTGGGCACTACAGATGCCACATCAGGTCTGTTTATGGGCTGCTCGCCTAAAATCACCAAACGATCGACCGTCGCGCCGCGATTGAGCAATTGTGCAGCAATTCGAATGTCCACAACGGCAGTTGTGCCGCTAAGCGTTTTCTCGATTTCGTATGCCATCCCTAAACTGCGGACTGCTGATTCCGCTTTGGCCGAGATCAGCGCAAACCCCGCGCCAGAGAAAAAGCGATCCATTGAGAGGGTCTGTAGGTCAAGGTTGCCCCCAGTCTTTGGGCCAGTAAGCGGCTCTATCCCAAGAATTTGAAGCGCTTGTCCTTCTACATCTAATACCCCTGATATTTGCGGCGAAACCAACCAACCAGCCTTGCGCAGGGCAACGAAATGCTCGAGCGTCAACTCAGCAGACCCATGCGCCACCAAATAGTCGGACTGGCCTTGCTGAACTTGCGCGCTTGCTGCGCCATAGCTCGCCCGCGCTTCAGCATTGATTGCTTGTACCCCGGACCAAAGCGCCGTTGCGAGCGCCAAACCAACCAATAACGTGAATAGTTGAAGCGGGTTACGCCACCAATGCGACAGCAAAGCGATCAAGGCATATCGCGATCCAATCATGCAATCTGCCCGTTTCGCAGAGTCATTTGCTGTCCCAACGCTTCGGCGTGTTTAGACGAATGCGTAACCATCAGAAGGGCCGTTTCAGTTTCGCGAGTGATGGAAAGCAACAGGTCAAGAACGTTCTGCGCCGTTGCTTCATCCAGATTTCCTGTTGGCTCATCCGCAAGAACAAGCGCAGGTTTCGCAGCCAGTGCGCGGGCAATAGCGACACGTTGCTGTTGTCCGCCAGATAGCGATTCAGGGTATTTGCCTAAGTGCTCCTTCAAGCCGATACGTTCGGTGAGTTCAGCGCACCATTTTTCATCAAACCGTCCTGCGAGTTGCGCTTGGAAGCGGATATTCGCTGCAACCGTAAGGCTAGGAATTAGGTTAAACTGTTGGAAAATCACACCAACCAAAGATCGCCTCAGAGCAGCACGTTCGGTGTCGCGTGGGTGAGACATGACGCAGCCTTTAACCTCGATCGAGCCTGAAGAGGGCACGTCTAAACCCGCAATAAGATGCAAGAGCGTGCTTTTCCCCGAACCAGATTCCCCCATAAGCGCAAGGCTATGCCCAGCCTCTAGCGTAAACGTGACTCCGCGCAGCACCTCTGCCTCGTCTGCGCCGGAAACATAGCTTTTCCAAACTTCTTGAACGTTCAAAAGCATATGTGTCCTCTCTGACCATCTTCCCACTTGAAGGGCCTGTTTGCAGCGATTCAAGCGAAGCTCAGCCTAAGGTGCAAGCAATCGTTTACGCAGGACGGAAATTAAATTAAAAGCCCGCGTTAGAACTTTGAAACCCATCTGCGTGGATCGACGATTGACCAAGTTTTTTTCTCTAGTTGCGTCTTGTGCACTGCTTGCTGCCTGCGCCGATCCACTTGCGAATGTGGATAAGCTGTCCTCGGTTGATCTTGCCGATGACGCCGTCACTGTTGGTGCACTGGAAGATGCGCGAACTGCCCAAGCTGAAGGCGGGTTCTTTTCAGGCCTGTTTTCACGCAATTCTGAGCCAACTGAACCTAGTGCCGCAGACGCTGCGGTCGGAGCAGCCCTTGAAGATGCTGGTGCGATAGCTTCCGCAGAAACAGCGGTTGAAAGCGCGGCTGATGCTATTCAGCCAGCACCTAAGACGCGCGGGCTTTTGGGGTTCATTCGCGGCAAAAACGCCGCCGAACCCGCGCAAGCCGCCCTTGCTGCGCCCGCAGATCCTGTCATTGACGCCGCCAGCGCTGCGGAAGAAACATCTGCTTCGATGGAGCTGACGAGCGCAGTCGTTCCAGAAGCGATCGCACCTTCCGCCGCGCAGGCTAAGCCCCGCAAAGGTTTCTTTAATCGTCTCGCTGGCGCGCGTGGAGCCGATAAGACTAATACGCAGGACGCCAACGTTAGAACTGCGTCTTTGGGCCCTGTCAGTGCGCCTAAAAGAAGCAACAGGAATTCGGGGGCCTTCGCTAAGCGGAACAAAAAACACACCGGCCCTGATGTTCAAATAGTACCTTATGGAACAGCTTTGTCGTCAGGCACAGTGGCCCGCGTTTGCGACTTGCCAAGCGGACGCTTGGGTAAAGAAGTCGGCAAGTTTCCCGAACGTGGCCGAGGATACAAAATTTTCGACAGTAACCCAGGCGGCGCAGGTGCGCGCCCATTCTACGTGACAGGGTTTGATGACAAATGCGCACGCACGTTCACTGCGGCCCTCGCGCTGTTTGGTAGCCCAACGATGCATGAGCAATTGCGGTATGGCCTGCCAAGCTCAGTGCAGCCTTACAGCACCACAGATCAGGCCTATGAAGGTATTAAGCGTTCTGTTTGCGGCGTAGGTAAAAAGAAACCATGTGGCGCAAAAATCTCGGCGCTGGAAAAAGACACTGTGTTCATATCGATTTATGACCGCCTTGGCAGCAATTCGAGCTGGTCAAACGTGCTTCTTCACAAAGGCTGGGTGCTTGCTGCGGACCGTAAAAGCTAGGGCTTCTAGTAATGTGGTGGTCTCTCGTCACCAAGTACGACGCCACCGCCACCCTGAGCCTCACGTTCTCCTTCACGGGACATAAGCATTTGCACGCGATGCGTCAGAACAGAGATTTCTCGTTCCTGACGCGCAATGATGTCTGACAACTCATCGGTTGTTTTCAGCAACTCGGCTGTCTTTTCTTCGAGGTTTTGTAGGCGCATATCAGTCATGCAGCTGCGCTATCACGACGCTAGGCCATAGGCAAATCGCCTGTGCCTGTTGCTCCCTTAGCCTCAGGGCGGTAAAGGGCAATCACAAAGCCCGTCGAAAGAGAGACCCATGGCCAAAGTGAAAAAAGCCCCCCGCCCCAAGGCCGCCGCGCCAAAGGGATTTCGCGACTATTTCGGCGCTGAGGTGACCGAGCGTTCCGAGATGCTGCAAAAGATCGCTGGGGTCTATCATCGCTACGGCTTTGACGCGCTGGAAAGCTCCGCCGTGGAGACGGTCGAGGCGCTGGGCAAGTTCCTTCCCGATGTGGACCGCCCCAACGAGGGTGTCTTTGCCTGGCAAGAGGATGAAGACGCCGATTGGCTAGCGCTGCGCTATGATTTGACGGCCCCTTTGGCGCGCGTTTACGCAGAGAACCGCAATGAGTTGCCGACGCCTTATCGGCGCTATGCGATGGGCCCTGTCTGGCGCAATGAAAAGCCGGGTCCGGGGCGGTATCGTCAATTCTATCAGTGCGATGCAGACACGGTTGGCGCGTCCAGCGTTGCAGCGGATGCAGAGATTTGTGCGATGCTCTCAGACACGCTTGAGGTGGTTGGCATTGCGCGCGGCGATTACATCATTCGCGTGAACAACCGTAAGGTTTTGAACGGCGTCATGGAGGTCTGCGGCATTGCGGGTGATGACAAAGCCGACGAGCGCGGCATCGTTTTGCGCGCGATAGATAAGTTGGATCGCCTCGGCGTTGACGGCGTGCGCGCCCTGCTTGGCGAAGGCCGCAAAGACGAGAGCGGCGATTACACCAAAGGCGCTGGGCTGAGTGATGCGCAGGCCGATATCGTTATGGGCTTTATGGATGCCAAGCGCGAAACAGGCGCTTTGACTGCCGCCCGTTTGAGCGAGCTTGTTGCAGGCTCAAGCGTCGGCGAGGCTGGCGTCGCTGAGTTGTTGACGATTGCCGAACTGCTTGAAGCGCAGGGCTATGGCTCTGACCGGATCGAGATTGACCCCTCCGTCGTGCGCGGTCTTGGCTACTATACTGGCCCTGTTTACGAGGCTGAACTGACCTTCGAAATTGAGGATGAAAAGGGGCGTCCGCGCAACTTTGGCTCGGTCGCAGGTGGCGGTCGTTATGATGACCTCGTGAAGCGTTTCACAGGTCAGGAGGTCGCCGCTACTGGTGTTTCCATCGGCGTCGATCGCCTGCTCGCCGCGCTGCGCATGAAGGGTCGGATTGAGAGCCATTCAGCGGGGCCCGTGGTCGTTACCGTGATGGATAAGAACCGCATGGCGGATTACCAGACCATGGTCGCAGAACTGCGTGATGCGGGTATCCGCGCAGAGGTCTATCTGGGCAATCCGAAGAACTTCGGCAACCAGCTCAAATATGCGGACAAGCGCAATTCACCCATCGCGATCATCGAAGGGGGCGACGAAAAAGAAAACGGCGTTATCCAGATCAAAGACCTGATCCTTGGTGCGAAAATTGCGGAAAGCGCGACGCTGGAAGAGTGGAAAGACCGCCCCAGCCAGTACGAAGTGCCGCGCGATCAATTGGTCGCAAAAGTGCGCGAAATTCTGGAAAGCCAAAGCTAATGACTGCTGTGAGTAACCGAACAGCTGCGCTTCGCACCCACTTTGAAAGCTTGGGCGCGATCCCCGTCGAAACCTCGATCTTGCAGCCCGCAGATACGCTGCTGGACCTCTACGGCGAAGACATTCGTGCGCGCGCCTATGTGACCTCGGACGCGAGCCGCGGTGAGCTGATGCTGCGACCCGATTTCACCGTTCCTGTCGTGCAAATGCATATGGCGGGCGGCGCTGAACCTGCGCGCTATACCTATGCGGGCACTGTGTTTCGTCAGCAAGAAGACGACGAGAGCCGCGCAAACGAGTACACGCAGGTCGGCTATGAGGTGTTTGATCGCGCCGAGCCGATTTCGGCAGATGCAGAGGTTTTCGCGCTGATGGCGCAGGCTTTGGGCGATGCGCCTGTGCGCGCCTCGACGGGTGATATAGGGATTTTGATGGCGGCTGTCTCTGCGCTTGAAACTTCCGATGCGCGCAAGAACGCTTTGCTGCGTCATATCTGGCGTCCGCGTCGTTTCCGTGCGCTTTTGGATCGGTATTCAAAACCCGCCGCTGCGCGCGAGTTTCCTGCGTTTGAGGATGTGGGGCCTGAAATCGGTTTGCGCAGCAAGGCGGACGTTGAAGCGCGCATTGAAGTGCTGCGCGAAGATGCCAATACCGCGCCGATTTCCGCGCGAGAGATTGAGCTGATCGAGGCGCTTTTGAGCGTGCGTGAATCCTTGCCTTTCGCGCTTGAGCAGCTTCGCGATCTGGCGGTTGACCTGCCCTCCATCAGCCCTGCGGTCGAACGTCTTGGCGCGCGCATGATCGCGCTGCGCACGCGCGGTGTGGATGTGGACAAGCTCGAGTTTGAGACCAGCTATGGGCGCACCTTGATGGAATACTACGACGGGTTTGTCTTCGGCTTTTACGCCGAAACACGCGCCGATTTGCCGCCCATTGCGACGGGCGGGCGCTATGATGCGCTGACACGGCAATTGGGCCAAGGCGCTGAAATTCCAGCAGTTGGCGGGGTCATCCGCCCCGATCTGTTGATGATGTTGGAGGGCGCGGCATGAGTATCAAGCTTGGGGTGCCATCCAAAGGTCGCCTGATGGAAAAGACCTTTGATTGGTTCGGCGCACGCGGTGTGCAGCTCTCTCGGACGGGGTCGGATCGCGAATATGCGGGTGCTGTGAGCGGCGTTGAAGGTGTGGAATTGGTGTTGCTGTCTGCGGGTGAAATCCCGCGTGAATTGGCGGCAGGTCGCATTCATTTGGGCGTCACCGGGATTGACTTGATCCGCGAGAAACTCAGCGGCTGGGAGCAGCACGTTGAAGAACTTGCGCCGCTGGGTTTTGGTCATGCGGATTTGATTATCGCGGTTCCGGATTTCTGGGTCGATGTGCGCACCTTGGATGATCTTGATGCGGCCTGCGCAATGTTTCGCGCGCGCAATGGTTTTCGCTTACGCATTGCCACGAAATATCACCGTCTGATCCGTGAATACCTGCGCGCAAATGGGGTTGCGGATTATCAATTGGTGGACAGCCAAGGCGCGACTGAGGGCACTGTGAAGTTTGAAACGGCAGAGGCTGTTGCGGACATTACATCCACAGGCGAGACGCTGCGCGCAAACCATTTGCGCCTGCTCGATGATGGGCCTGTGCTCAAATCGCAAGCGACTTTGCTACGATCTTTGAAAGCAGAGATGAACGATGCAGAGCGCGCGGATTTAGCAAACCTTTTGAAAACGCTCGAACTGGAGTAGCGTCGGTTTTCTAGCGAACTTCCGCCAGCGAGGACCGATCTATGGAACCGTTCAAAAACGCCATTTCTCCAAAAGTGGTGAAGATAACTGCGGCCTTGTTAGAGCGGCATTTGCAAGGATTCGAGCGCGCGCAGTTTGAGAGCCAAGTTATCGCACAGCTCGATGCGCTTGAGTTGAAAGAGCGCGTCGCGATGATTGCGGATGCGCTGCATCAGGTGCTGCCTAGCGAGGCGGCTCAGCGCAACGCGATCCTGTTGGCCATGCTGCATCCCGATGTGGAAAGCACCGGCGTTGAAAGCTCTGCCGAGGGGTTGAGCGGCTGGGGTGTTTGGCCGTTGACCCATCTGGTTGGCAAATACGGTGTCGATGATTTTGACGACTCGCTTGCAGCGCTGAAAGAAATGACCAAGCGGTTCACATCTGAATTTGATGTGCGCCCGTTTATCATCGCGGATCAGGATCGCGCGCTGGATGTGATCTGCGCTTGGGCGGATGATCCCAACCATCATGTGCGCCGATTGGTCAGCGAAGGCACGCGGCCGCGCTTGCCCTGGGGTGCGCAGTTGAAAGGGTTGATTGAAGATCCGAAGCCGATGATGCCAACTCTAGAACGCTTGCGCGATGATCCGTCCGAGTATGTGCGCCGCTCGGTTGCAAATCATTTGAATGACATTGCCAAGGATCATCCAGATTTTTTAGCGAAGCTCGCTGCGAAGTGGTTGCAGGGTGCATCTAAGGAGCGCGAGAAATTGGTGCGCCATGCGTGCCGAACCTTGATCAAACAGGGGCATGAAGGTGCGCTTGCGGCGTTTGGCCTGCACCCGCCAGAAATTGAAGAGCCGCGCATTTCTCTATCCGCCATTGAGATTAGCTATGGTGGCGCGATTGAGTTCGAGTTGATGCTTGCGTCGAATGCGCAAGCGAAACAAACGCTCGTTATTGATTACGTGATCCACTTTTTGAAAGCCAACGGGACGCGCGCGCCCAAGGTATTCAAGTGGACTAAGGTGGAATTGGGGGCAGGCGAAGAGAAAACACTAAGCCGTCGTCATGTGATTAAACCCATCACGACGCGAAAGTACTATGAAGGTGTACAGGTGCTCTCGCTTAGGATCAACGGCAAAGATTTTGGAAGCGAACCCTTTGTTTTGAAGGATGTTAGCTAGTTGCGACCTCAGCCAAGCTGATTTCGTCGGCGGCCAGCTTTGCAAGTAAATCAACGTGAATATCAAGTGCGTCGATAACCTTGTAGCCCGTCGCTTGACCGTCAAACGCGAGGTTCAGATCGGTGCCGGCCAATACGATCGCTTCTGCGCCTTGTTCATCAACCATACGTTGCCCAGCATCCAAAAAGAGTTGGCGCTGGGCCGCGGTGCAAAATCCGTTCACTGCGACATCTTGGTAAGTCTGTCCGAGTTTTTCGATGTCATCGTCGAGCGCAACAGACTGGGTTTGAACAAGCTGGCCATAAAGTCGCGTTTGCATGACCACACGCGTTCCCAATAGTCCGATGCGGCTGAGGTTTTGCGCAGCGAAATAGGCATCGAGCGGGGTCACTGCGGAAACCAGCGGCAGGGGCGAAATCGCTTGAAGTTCTTCAAAACAGTAATGGGCGCCCAAAGAGGTCAGCGCGGCGACGTCTGCACCAGCGCCTTTAAGCTCAGAGATTTGAGCGGCAAATATTTCCGCTTGAGGTGCGCGATTGTCAGCGAGGTTGTTGGCGATCAGGGTTCGAATATCGCCATGCGAAATAGTCAGGCGCAGGGGTACGCCTTTAGCGTCCGCTGCTGCGGCAAGGCGTTGATAATAAACCAGACTGGCAGCGACACCAATTCCTCCAATTAGACCTATATGCATATCCGCTACCTAACGCCAATTTCCGCTAATGCCGCGCTGAGTTCTGCGGGCATCGGGTCTTCGTGCTGTTTGCCTTCCGGCAGGTCAGCGGGGGCATCTTCGGGTTTGAGGTAGCGCCAACCTTGGAAGGGGCGCTTGAGCGCGTGTTGCGTGCGAATGAGACCCGGCTGCATGACAATGGCGCAGCGGCGAATGCCATCTTCGCCGATGACTTCATCAAAACGTAGGATGCTTTGACGCGCTTGTATCACGCCCTTGATGACCCAATAAATTGAGCCACCTTGCAGGATTTCAGCCTCGCGTTTGGGCCACATACGAGTGACATGACGGTTCAAACCGTCCGTAGCGGCGGCGCGCATCTGTTGCCAGTCCTCAAGGCCTTCGACCGATTCTGTGCCAACGCTCAGTTTAATAAGGTTTATATGCTTGCTCACAGAAAGATTCCCATTTTGATACCACATATGGTATGTGAGTTATGCGCAACATCAAGGTCTAGTATTGCAAAAGCACGTTGCTGGATGCGGATAGCGGCTATACTAGGCTAACCAAATAAGCTGCACACCAAGGGAATCGCCACATGAATCGTTTTGCCGCCCCCATCGCCGAGCAAATTTGGGATATGAAGTACCGCTTTAAGGATGCGGACGGAACACCCATTGATGCAACGGTCGAAGATTCTTGGGGCCGCATCGCCAAAGATCTGGCGAAAGTCGAAGATGATCCAGAGCATTGGGAAGAGCAATTCTATGCCGCATTGGAGGATTTCAAATACCTTCCAGCGGGCCGCATCACGGCGGGCGCAGGCACGGCGCGTAATGTAACGTTGTTCAACTGCTTTGTGATGGGCACGATCCCTGATAGCATGGGCGGCATTTTCGACATGCTGAAAGAAGCAGCGCTGACGATGCAGCAGGGCGGCGGCATCGGTTATGATTTCTCCACCATTCGCCCGAAGGGCGCGGATGTGAAGGGCGTGGCAGCGGATGCGTCTGGTCCGCTCTCGTTCATGGATGTGTGGGACGCGATGTGCCGCACGATCATGTCAGCGGGCTCGCGTCGCGGCGCGATGATGGCGACAATGCGCTGTGATCACCCTGATATTGAGGATTTCATCACCGCGAAATCGGACGCCGCGCGCCTGCGCATGTTCAACGTGTCCGTATTGATCACCGATCCATTCATGGAGGCGGTGAAGGCGAACGGCACATGGGACTTGATGTTCGATGGGGTTATCTATCGCACGGTGAATGCGCGTGAGCTTTGGGACAAGATCATGCAAGGCACCTATGATTATGCCGAGCCGGGTGTGATTTTCATCGACCGCATCAACAAGGCCAACAACCTTGGCTATTGCGAAACGATTGCGGCGACGAACCCCTGCGGTGAGCAACCTTTGCCCCCGTATGGCGCGTGTTTGCTTGGCTCGATCAACCTTGCGCGCCTCGTGCCGAACCCGTTTGAAGCGGATGCGGCCTTGGATGTTGCGGCGTTGAATGAATTGGTCGCAACTGCCGTGCGAATGATGGATAACGTGGTTGATGCGTCCAAGTTCCCGCTGGATGCGCAAGCGCGTGAAGCGGCGGCGAAACGTCGGATTGGTTTGGGTGTGACAGGCCTTGCAGATGCGCTTTTGATGGTTGGTCAGCGCTATGGCTCCGAGGAAGCGGCGCGTCAAACGGACGAATGGTTGCACGCGATCGCTCGCGCCGCATATCTGGCGTCGGTCGATTTGGCGAAGGAAAAGGGTCCGTTCCCATTGTTTGACGCTGAGGCCTATTTGGCGAGCGGCGCAATGCAGGACATGGACGAGGACGTGCGCGAGGCTATCCGCGAGCATGGTATTCGCAACGCATTGCTGACCTCGATTGCACCGACAGGCACGATTAGCCTCTATGCGGGCAACGTGTCTTCGGGCATTGAGCCTGTGTTTGCATATGCTTACACGCGCAAGGTCTTGCAAAAGGACGGCACGCGCACGGAAGAGGAAGTCGTTGATTACGCTGTGCAAATGTGGCGCGACAAGTTCGGCGACAAGGAGTTGCCCGACTATTTCGTAAACGCGCAAACGCTTGCTCCGCTGGATCACGTGCGCATGCAAGCAGCGGCGCAGAAATGGATTGATAGCTCGATCTCCAAAACGATCAACTGCCCTGAGGATATCGCCTTCGACGACTTCAAAGAGGTCTACATGGAGGCGTGGGACTCCGGCTGTAAGGGCTGCACAACCTACCGTCCTAACGATGTGACGGGGTCGGTTTTGTCTGTTTCCGAGACAAAAGAAGCACCTGACGTTATTGCAAACACTGACGCAGAGCCTCAGCGCCCGCATTCTGATGTGGTCTATATGACCGAGCCACTGGATCGCCCTCAGTCATTGGAAGGGGCGACCTACAAGCTTAAATGGCCTGACAGTGAGCATGCGATTTACCTGACGGTGAATGACACGATTGTTGGTGGTCGCCGTCGCCCGTTCGAGGTGTTCATCAACTCCAAGAACATGGAGCATTTTGCCTGGACCGTTGCGCTGACGCGCATGATGTCGGCTGTATTTCGTCGTGGCGGCGATGTGACGTTTGTCGTGGAAGAGCTTAAAGCGGTCTTCGATCCGCGCGGTGGTGCTTGGGTGGGAGGGAAGTATATCCCGTCTATCCTCGCGGCAATTGGCGGCGTGCTAGAGCAACACATGATCCAGATCGGCTTTCTTGAAGGCGAAGGCATGGGGCTAAAGACGGACCCACAAGCGCAAGTCGTGAGCATGCCCGCAAACCGGGGCAAGGCCTGCCCAAGCTGTGGTCAATATGATCTTCGCATGGTTGAGGGTTGCATGACCTGCGGCAGCTGCGGCCACTCCAAGTGCGGTTAGTGTTGCATCCGCACTGAACTAAGCTATTGAAACGCGAATACTGGGCGGCCATGAGTGCCGCCCATTGTATTTGAATTCACTATCGGACGACATTCATGACCATTGATCACCTTGTTACGCATTCAGGCGGATTTCACGCGGATGAATTGCTGTCTTCTGTCATTCTGACCTGCCTATTTCCTCAGGCTGAGCTGCGCCGCACGCGTGATCGCCAGTGGATTACACCTGCGGTGAACAAAATTATCTACGACGTGGGTGGCGCGTTTGATGCAGATGCGCAGATTTTTGACCATCACCAACGACCCGGTCCCTTGCGTGAGGACGATCAACCTTTCAGCTCATTTGGCTTGATCTGGGCGCAGTATGGGCGTGCGTATTTAGGCAAGCAGGGCGTTCCTGCCGATGCGATCGAAGCGATCCATGAGAAGTTTGACAGCAAGTTTGTGCTTCCGATTGATCTATTGGACAACGGCGCAATTGAACCTTCGGTGGCGGGCCCGTTGTCGATCATGACTTTGCCCGCGCTTTTGGCGAGTTTGAAGCCTGTCTTTGATGATCCGTCCCCGAGCGCTGACGATGATGCATTTTTCGCGGCGTTGCCTATCGCACGCAGCTTTGTTGAGGCGAAAATTCGGGGTATGGCTGCAAAAGCCCGCGCCGAGAGCATTGTGATCGAAGCAATCGAAAAAGCGGGTCAATCTGCGATTTTGGAGCTGCCGATGGGCATGCCTTATGGTTCGGTTCTGGATAAATCCGGGGCGGATCATATTTTATTCGTTGTGACACCGCGCGGAGCAGATTGGACGATTGGCGGCATAAAATTGTCTCGTGATACGTTTGATCAACGCGCGGATTTGCCTGCGTCATGGGCTGGATTGTCTGACGCGGCATTAGAAGAAGCGAGCGGCGTAACAGGCGCAAAGTTCTGTCACAACGCGCGTTTCATTGCAGTCGCAGAGTCGCGCGAGGCGATAATGGCAATGGCCGAGATTGCTGTCGATGAAGCACTAAGCGTCGCTAAGGCTACCGCTTAAACTGAGCGAAGCTTTTTGAGTTACGCGAAGCGATATGCTCACCTGCTGTGACGGGTGGGTATTTTGCTTCGTTGTCAGGGGTTCCCAAATGACGAGGATCGACCACAGTGTCGGTGTGCGGGTCGAAGAAAACGGGAATCGAATAACGCGCATTTGGTGTGCGATTGATGACGCGGTGCAAGGTTGATGCAAAGCGGTCGTTGCTCCACCGCGCGAGCAGATCGCCGATGTTGCACACGAGAGTGCCTTCGATAGGGGGCGCTTCAGCCCACTCACCTGACTTAGTGCGGACCTGCAAACCGCCACTTTGATCCTGCAACAATAGGGTCAAAACACCAAAATCTGTGTGCGGAGCAACGCCGAAACGCTCTTCAGCCTCATCTTGAGCGGTAGAGGGCGGATAGTAGACAAGCTGACCACGCGCGAGCGGTTTTTCATAGGCAGACGCGAAAAAATCCTTCGGCATATCAAGGCTAAGCGCGAGGGCTGACATGAGTTTACGCCCGATGTCACAGATTGCGTCATAGTATGGAATCAGTTCTTTGTGTAAACGCGGGAAAGCCTCGTCTGGCCATTGGTTTACAGCAACAAGCGGCTTGCCTAGGTCAGGGTCTTTGGGTGACGTTTCAGCACCCCAAAAGAATACTTCTTTGAGATCGTGGGTCTTAGAACCCGCAAGCCGTGACATACCCGGTTTCATCCAGCCGCGCTGATCGGTGTTTACCGCGACCGTTTCTTTGATTGTGCTTGATGCGGCGAAGAAATCTTTGCTGATCTGAAACGCTTGCTGCATGAGCGCTGGATCGATACCGTGGTTCCTAATGTAGAAAAAGCCTGAAGTGGTCGCAGCGACGTGGATATCTTTTGCGACCTTGCTTAGATCGCTGCCATCCATCGCGTCTGAAATGTCGATTATCGGAATCGTATCAAGAGATTTGGCCGCGCCAAAAGTGTCTCTACTCATGTTTGATGGCCCTCAAGAAAGTTCGGCTTGATGATGTTCGGTCTGCTCTGTTCAATGAGCGTGAGAATATCAGTGATCGGCAAGTTTGTTGAGCGGTGCAAAGCTGCCTTGTAAGGAGGCAGGTTTGTGCATTCCAATAGGATGTGCCGATGTTTTGGGGTTTGATGCTTTGCCACATGCGCGAGGATTTCGTCGCTGGCGCGTTTCGTATCGAGATGGGTTTTGTTCTGCGAAATGACCGTCCTTAAATGGCACTCTTTCGGTAGACCGACGATGCTGCTGGTATAAGCTTTATGTTTGCCAAGATGGGCGGCGTTCAGACGCTCGGCGTCGAAGGTCAGGATCAAGAGCTCTTCGGGTGCAATGCTTTGGCTCATGTGATCCAATGCAATGAGGGATGAGCTGATAAAAGGCTTTGGCGTGCGTGCCGCGAGGTGGTTCTGCCAATAGGAAAGAAAGCCACAAGACGTCGCGATGATGTCTCCGCTGGCCTTTCGCAGCGCATTTTCAAAGGGCTTGATTGCGATGCCTTCAGGATTGTCAGTGACGACCTGCGCGACGGTTGCTGAGGGAATGCGAATAATTTCAACGTCGCTCGCATAAGTATCCGAACATCCTACGTCGCCCGCCACCCTAGGAAAACTGGTGTCGAGCTGAAGAACGGTAAGGGCAGGGGGCATCGCTATTGCCGAATGTTTTCAGGTAGCCATGTCGCCAGCGCCGGGAAAGCAACAAGAATGATGACCATCAGTAACATCAGACCAACCATAGGGATTGCGGTTTTCGAGATGTAGCCAATCTCATGTCGCGTCATGCCTTGCAAAACGAATAAGTTGAATCCGATTGGCGGCGTGACCTGAGCCATTTCCACGACAACCACGATGAAAATACCAAACCAGATCACATCGATTCCTGCTTGGCGGATCATCGGCTCAACGATTGCCATCGTGAGAACGACGGAAGAAATGCCATCAAGGAACATGCCGAGGATGATATAAAACACTGTGAGCGCGGCAATCAGCGTGATCGGCGAAAGCTGCATTTCGTCTATCCAAGCTGCAAGGGCGCGGGGTAAACCTGTGAAACCCATTGAGAGTGAAAGAAAGGCCGCCCCCATGAGAATTAGGGCGATCATTGCAGAGGTACGGGTCGCACCCATGAGGCTTTCAAGGAAAACGCTAGGTGTGAGCGAGCGCTGAAATGCTGCGAGCGTGAGAGAGCCGAGAACGCCGACTGCGGCGGCTTCGGTAGCGGTTGCCCAGCCAAAATACATAGAGCCAATGACAGCGAAAACGAGCAGCAGAACGGGAATAAGAAAGCGGGATTCCGCGATCATCTGAGGCAAGCTCATCGCTGGTTCTGGTGCCGGGCGTTCACTGGGGCGGAATATGTGCCAGGCCATGATGTAAGCCATGAATAGACTTGCAAGAACGAGGCCCGGAATGATGCCGGCCATAAAGAGTTTGATGATGCTTTCATTGATCGAAACACCGTAAACGATGAGAGTCAGCGAGGGCGGGATCATCAAACCAAGTGTCGCGGCACCCGCAAGAGTGCCAACAATCATGTATTCGGGATAGCCACGTTTGCGCAGTTCTGGGATCGACATTTTGCCAACTGTCGTGAGAGTTGCGGCGGAAGAGCCAGAGACAGCCGCGAAGATCGTACAGCCTGCTATGTTGGTGTGTAAAAGACCTCCCGGGAGCCAGCGCATCCAAGGGGCTAAGCCGCGAAACATATCCTGCGAGAGCCGTGTTCGATAGAGAATTTCGCCCATCCAAATGAACAAGGGCAGCGCTGTTAGGGTCCAAGAGCTGGAACTGGTCCAGATGGTTGTGATCATCGCATCCCCTGCGGGGCGCACTGTGAACATTTCCATGCCCACCCAGGCCACGCCCATAAGGGCAAGACCAATCCAGATGGACGATCCTAAAAGGGTAAATAGGACAAAGAGGAAAACGATGGTTGCATATGCTTCGCTCATTCGACGGCCTCCGAAACGATAGGGTTTTTGCCGGTAACAAGCAGGCGGGTGAGTGTATCCCAAAGGGCGATTGCCAGAAGAATCGTGCCGATAGACATCGCGAGCTGAGGTATCCAAACGGGCGTGTAAACAAGTTTGTCACCGCCCGCCAAAGCACCAGAAAAATCGAGTTGGAAAAGTTTGACCACCCATTCGGGGATCCTGTCTTGCCCCTGTGTGCGATCATTCAGCATTTCTGAGAAGAAATTTGCTTTCACCGCGAAGCGGGCAAAATAGGTAGCGATCACTGCGGCGGCAAAAACGGCGAAGATATCGAGCCACTTTTTGAGGAAGGCTGTCGAGTTCAAAATGATCGAAACGCGAATATGCGCGCCGCGCATCATCGCATGGCAAAGCGCGAAGAACGACGTTGCAGCCATTGCATAACCAGCAAATTCAGTCGTGCCAGGCAGGGCGATGCTGGTCCAACGGGCGACCATCTGCGCGACGATGAGCAATAAAATTGTAACCATAAAGCAAGCGGCGATAACGCCGCTGGCGAAATAAACGCCGTCCAAAAAACGCCAGATCGGACGCATGATCTTTTCAATCTTTGGGCCCGCGATAAAGCAGGTGGCGGCAAGGATGCTTGGGATCACAAAGAGCCAAACCCAAAGGGGTAGGCCCATGACGGGCGACCAATCACGCATGGCAGTGTCTCAATTCTTTTGGAAGAAAACGGCCAGCCCGTTCATCTAGAAGGGCTGGCCGAGGCTTTGGTTAGTTCGCGTTGTATGCGTCGAGGATCTTTTGACCATCGGCACCAGCGGTTTCGAGCCAATCAGCGGTCATTTTCGCGCCGATCTTCTCAAGCTCGGCGAGGAATTCTGGACCTGCGTCTTCAACGCTCATGCCGTTTTTCGCAAGTTCGTCAAAGTAGAAGTTCGCCAATTCAGCGGACTTGGCTTGGCAGCTTGCTGCTGTCTCATCGGCGGCTTTCTGGATGCCTGCTTGAACTTCGGCGTCGAGACCTTCCCAAACTTGCGTGTTTACCATCACGTAGTTGCGCGGCAGCCATGCGTTGACTTTGTAGTAATGGGACAGATGCTCCCACACTTTGCGGTCATATCCAGTAGAACCTGAAGAAATAAACGCCGATGCAACACCTGTTGCGAGCGCTTGGCTAAGTTCTGCCGCTTCGATCTGGACGGGGATCATGCCCAGCTCTTCCGCAAAAGTTGCTGTGGCAGAGTTATATGAGCGGAACTTAATGCCTTGGGTATCAGCGGAGGACTTTACTTCTTTGTTGAAGTAGAAGCCTTGGCCCGGCCAAGGGCATGTATAGAGCGCAACGAGGTTGAGATCGGCAAGCTGAGCGTTGACCGTGTCTTTTGCGGCGGCCCAAAGCTTGGCGTTGTCTTCATATGTGGTCGCAATGAACGGTAGGTTGTCCCAACCGAGAAGGGGCGCTTCGTTTGCATGTGCTGACATGAAACGCTCGCCGATTGGAACTTGGCCTGTTTGAATAGCGCGTTTGATGTCGCCGCCGCCAAAGAGAGAGCCGCCTGCATGAACCGTGATGTCGATCGCGCCGCCTGTATGCTCGCGCACTTTGTCAGCGAAGATCACGCCATGTTCGGAATGGAAATTCGTGGCCGCATAGGCCATCGGCATATCCCATTTTTGCGCATGCCCATCGGCGATAGCTGTGGTTGCTGCGAGAGCGCCGAGCGCTGCGACGTAAGCAATTTTTGTAAAATTGGTCATTCCATTTTCCCTGATGTTTCAACTGTTAGCATATTTGCGAGGATCAAACGGGGCCAAATCTATGTTCGGCTTTTTCCCGTCAATGAGATCTGCGATGATCCGACCTGTTTTAGGTCCACCTGTCAAGCCAACGTGTTGATGTCCAAAGGCACTATAGCTGATCGCGCTGGAATCATTGGCACCGATAAGTGGTAGGCTGTCTGCGGGAGCTGGGCGATGCCCCATCCATTCCACGACCGAATCGTAGGAAATGTCAGGCAACAGGGTCGCAACTTGGCGTTTGAGCAATTCAATCGGCGCTTTGCTTGGGCCAGCCTCCAGCCCACCAAATTCGATAACTCCAGCCGCGCGCAGACGCCCGTCCATCGGTGTAAGCACAAATTTTCCGCTGGCTACCATCATCGAATTTTTTGGCATGTGGGACGGGTTTACGAGCTCGATGTGATACCCACGTTCGCTTTCGAACGGGACTTTGACGCCTAATTTGTGAGCAATTTGTTTCGACCACGGGCCAAGGGCGAAAACGATCTTATCCGCCGCGAGACGGCCAGCGCTCGTGTCGAGTGCAGTGATTGCACCGCCGTCCATATCAACATCATTGATGGTGGCGATCTCTAGTGTGCCCCCTTGTTCAACAAAATGTTCGGCTAAGGCTTTGACATAAGCGCCAGGGTCACTGATACGGCCATGGTTTTTGCAGCGCACAATTGTTTCAAAGGCGGTGCCAAAAGCTGAGTCCTCTTGAGCGTATTCGCTGCCTGTCAAGACCTCGTACTCGACACCTTGCGCGTCGCGTTTGCCCCATGCGTAGCTGTCTGCAAGATAATCAGCATGTGTTTTGTAGCCAAAGCAATAGTCTTGATCCCCAACGAAGCGTTCTGCTGGTGTCCCTTTGGCGAGAGCCATGTGTTGATCGTAGCTGTCGTGCAACAGCGTGTTCATCGACCGTGCGTAGTGATCAACATGATTGTTAGTCGCATGGGCCATGTATTTTGCAAGGAAAGGCAGCAGTTTTGGAAAATATGGCCATCGGATAAACAATGGAGAGTCTTGGCGTAGCAACATGCCCGGCGCTGACTTAAACAGACTTGGCGTTGTAACGGGGACGACACCGCCTGCGGCGAGAACCCCCGCGTTTCCGTGACTTGTGCCGCTTGCCGGGCCTTCACGATCTACGATTGTGACGTCGTGGCCCGCGCGTTGAAGCCAGATTGCCGTTGAAACCCCCACGATTCCCGCGCCTGCGACTAAGATATGCATTTTCCTGATCCTGTGATGATGCCTACTTAGACAGGATCACGGATCGTCGAGCGGATCAAATCGCTAGTTTGTTGCTTTGCTAATTGTCAGCAATTTGTTCAGCATAACCACTGCTGGCGTCCATTTGGCGAAGGGGGATTCACTCGCAAGAACGACGTCGCCCGGTAGAATTTTGAACTCACTCGCGCTGAACAAACCTTCGGCTTCGGTCAAGTTCATCACAAAGACAACCCGTGGGTATTGAGGTTCGTAAGTAGAACGTTTGGTTGCAAAATGAGGGAAGGTGCGGAGAACCAGCACGCCTTCGGCATCGGCGCGGGTTTCTTGGAGGCCACCAATCATTGAAACCGCTTCGATTGCGGTGATGGAGTCTTTTTCGAAATAGACGAGTTTCTCAGCGCCCGAGGCACCAAGGCCCACAAAGCTGCGATGATCTTCTTCAATTATGATCTTATCGTTGCCGCGAAGAGCGATATTGTGCCCCGGTGCTTCATAGAGGTGACGCAGTGAGATGGCGTAGCTTTTGCCAGAACGCTGTAGTCGGACCCTTGGGTTGCGAAGCGTCGTTGCAACGCCGCCACCGAGGCTAAGCGCGTCTAGGACCGTCAGCGATTCCAAACCCATCGGGTATGTTCCCGGCGCGCGCATTCCTGCGACCAGATCAATCGAATTGCGGTTGCCTGAGTTTAGTTTGAGTTGCACCTGCGCCGTTGGAACAATGGCTTCAAACGCGCTTTGAATTTTGCCCCGAGCCGTTTCAGGGGTCATTCCCGCGATGCCAATCTTGCCAACGTAAGGCAGGAAGACTTCTCCGTTGCTGGATACGTGCAACTGATTCATTTCGGTGCTTTTCTGCTCTGGGCTTGTAAGCAGAGAGTTGACTTCGTTGTCCCAAATCACAACGTCGACGGTATCGTTCGCCATGATTACAGTGCGCCGCCCAGAAGTGCCCTTGGGCCAACCTGCTTCTGCACCAACACCGCGAGACCATTTTTTCACTTTGGGAAGTAGATCGCGTGTTACAGGATAAACCGAGACTTGCGCTTCGGCTGCGCGTTCGGGGTTGGTGAGTTCATATTGGGTCGCAGCGCCTCTTGGCAGCGAACACGCTGCAAGGCTGAGCAAAAGCCCGAGTATGACAACGCGAGAGATCGCGCGGCTTATGCTCTTCATAGTCCCAAATCTCCAAAGGCAGCTATCGAATTTAGGTCCTTTCACCCATGACAAAAACTTGTCGAATTGACAAGCTAAACAGGCTTGGAAAAATGGATGTTACCTCTTTATCTTGTGGATAACTCGAGGCGTCGCGCTACTAGTAGTGGAAAATTTGCTCTAGGACGTGTTTGCACAGGTGCGTTTTTCAAAGAGAAAGAAGGCTCTTAGCGAGGTGCCGTTTCGGCCCGAGTGGGCAGAGGAAAGCGCCGCTCTAAGAACATGCAAATCTGATCGTTCCAGTAGGTGTCGTCATGGCTGTCATCGCCGTCGTTCAGGCAAAAAGTACGAACATTGCTACCTTCAACCATTTTCAGAAAATCCGCCTGCAAATCGGTCGTTGTGTTTTTTACGAGTTTGGCACGAAAGCCATGATATGCCGTAGCTTTGGTAGCAAAGCCGTAATGATGAAACAGAAATGACGCTGTAGATATGTCGGTTTGAGAGCGAAATTTGCCTGCTCGAGTGCGTTCAAAGTCGTCGTGGAAACGGTTTTCCATTTCAGTCATCAGAGATTTCGTCATCGCATAGGGCGAGTGTTTGTGAAGGCGTGTTGGCACCATGCCAAATTCCTTGTGCAACAAACCAACACCATTTCGCGCTGCGTTTAGGTAGTCGGGATCACCAGTGGTGCAGAGTCCATTGACGGTGCCATATTCTTCGAGATTGGCTTGAGTGACGCCATTCGCAGTGAAGAAGAGATGGGCGGGAAGCGCGTTATTCACGAAGAAATCATCGTTGAAGTAAATGAAATGCTCGGCAATTTTGGGGATCTTGTGAAGGTAACTCTCAATAGCATGAGAGCTGAAGGTGGGCAGGTGTTCGGGTGCAATGACCTCTTCATGGCGCACCCAAACGACAGTGTCGGATTCCCCCAACCAATCAGGTTTTGCGCAGTTGGAGAAAATGTAGATGTTCCGCACCCAAGGCATATACTGCTCAACCGAGCGCAGTGAATATTTGAGTTCTTGCCGGTTTTTAAAGCGAGACATGGCTGATGTGTCTGTCTCGCCATACGGCTCGTTTGGACTGCGTTTATCGTCCGCGCGGCTTTGGTCGCGCTCAGATTTGGCCGCAGCATACAGTTTTTTCCATTCAGCGTCCTCGTGGTTCACCCACGTGTAAACGACGTCAATCGGAAAGCTGATTGTCTGACTCGAAACACCATCTAGCAAGTCTTCGATGAAATGACATGCAGGCGTATCGAGCTTCTTTTGCAAGTTACCGCGAATGTAGCGCAGATCGCTATTTCGCTCGTTCGCGCTGTTTGTACCGCCGTCTGCGCGTCGATAAATATCAACTTCGATGGAAAGGCTTATTTGCGGGCCGAAAAGGACTTGCGCAGTGACTTTGTCGCAATCGCTAAGAAGCGGTGCAAAGCCTCGGTCTTTGGTGCTTGCCTGTTTGAAGGTGTTGCTGTTCCAGTGAAGCAAAGTTTTGAAATGAGCCTCGCAGAGAGCGGCGAAAGCGAGAAAGTTTTCATGTCGCATCCCTACTTTGAGCAGATTGCCTCTTTCCGCTTGGAAGACAATCACTGCCGCATCGCGCGCCGCGTCTTGGATCAAGGCTTCAACGAGTTTCGCGATCTCGGGAGACGCAAGAAAAGCATGATCTTTCAACGCCCTAGTGCGCTCTAAAGCGTTTGGGGAAATTGGAGAAAGGGAGCCGCTTGATCCCTTTTGACCCGAGAGTTTTCGCGCGATTGCCTTGGCAAGCGCCTTTGGTGTTTTGTATTTGCGTATCTTTTTCAGAAGATTCACTGAGGCTGCCTTTTACGACGCTCTGACGTCAGATGAGAGAAGATGAAAAGAATAAAAGCGCGATAAATGAGGGTGTCGTTTCAATCGGTGGACTTTCGCAAAAGCGAAGAAAATTGTCCATGTTTTGATCGCCCTCGCGCAGGAGACCAAGGATTTTTGTGTCAAACTGGCAAGAAGTTGCCGCTTCGCGCCTGCAAAACTGACAGGGAAGCCACAGTTGACCAATTTACGTCTCGATGCGGGTGAGGACCGTACCCAAGGTGCGGAGTTCAAGCTATAGACGTTAAGATTATAGATACACGAGGATTTTTGGGGCGTGCGCACATTTATTTTTGGAATAGCACTTTCAGCGCTTCCAGTCGTTGCCTCTGCTCAGACGCAGACAGCATTTGGAACGCCCGGCCTGATAGATATGCCGACCGCCGAAAGTGCGCCCGATGCGGAACTTTCGAGCAATGTGTCGTACTTTGCGGGTAGTTTGCGAACCACGCTCTCGTTCCAGATTACTCCAAGACTTTCGGGTAGCTTCCGGTATTCAACCGTTGAACGCATCAAACGTGGCGGTGGACCATTGTTCGATCGCTCTTTTGATCTGCGCTACCGGTTGTTGGACGAACGTAAATATACCCCTGCAATTGCCATTGGTTTTCAAGACATCATTGGTACTGGCATTTATGCTGGAGAATACATCGTTGCTACCAAACATGTCGTTCCGAGCGTCGCAGTCACGGGCGGTATAGGCTGGGGGCGCTTTGGCACGTTCAATGGTTTTTCCAACCCCTTGGGTGGTATCGATAGCCGATTTAACACGCGACCAACGGGGTTTACGGGAACAGGTGGTATCGTAGAAGCAGGTCGCTGGTTCCGTGGGAACGCCGGCTTTTTTGGGGGTATTTCTTGGAAGGCGAGCCCAAAGCTAACCCTGAAGGCAGAGTATTCGTCCGACGCCTATACCCGCGAAACCAACAAAGCGCTCTTTAAGCGCAAGTCACCTTATAACTTTGGTCTGGACTATCAGGTATCCAAAGCGGTGAACCTTCAGCTTAATTATCTCTATGGCTCTGAGATCGGGGCAGGCGTTACCTTCAAATTAAACCCCAAACATCCAAGCATTGTTGGTGGACTGGAACGCGCGCCTCAGCCTGTGCGCGTGCGCGTGCCAACGAATGTTGCCAATTTGGGCTGGACTAACATCCCCAATGCGGCCGCCAACATTCGCAAAGCCGCAAAAGAGCTAATGACGCGCGACGGGCTGGTTCTGGAAGCGATGTCGATCAAGTCAGATACGGCGACAATTCGAGTGCGTAATGGTCGCTACACTGCGAGCGCGGAAGCAATCGGGCGTACCGCGCGTATTATGACGCAAGTGATGCCGGATTCAGTTGAAACTTTTAATATCGTGCCTGTTTCGCGCGGAATAGCTTTGTCGAAGATCACGTTGCGCCGCTCGGATTTGGAAGTGCTAGAGCATGATCCAAATGGTACAAAGCTATCTTATCAACACGCGAAAATAACGGATGCCGCTGCGCGTGATGCTGATTTGGTTTATTCAAAAGGCTTATACCCACGATTTCGTTGGGGCATCGGCCCTTACCTAAGTGCGAGCTATTTTGATCCTGATAGCCCGATCCGCGCAGAAATTGGTCTCGAAGCCACTGCAGCTTATGACATTGCGCCGGGTCTTGTTATTTCGGGTGCCGTGCGCAAACGCGCGGGTGGCAACAAACATACGGCAACGCGGGTCTCAGATTCGATCATCCAGCGGGTCCGTTCTGACGGCAACATTTACAATCGCGAAGGCGATCCAGCGCTGACTAACTTGACGCTTGCTTACAATTTCCGACCTGGGAAAAACCTCTATGGTCGCGTGACTGTCGGGTACCTTGAAAAAATGTACGGTGGCATTTCGACAGAGTTGTTATGGAAGCGTGTGAATAGTCCCTTTGCGCTAGGCGCTGAGCTGAATTACGTAAAACAACGTGATTTTAATCAGCTGTTCGGCTTCCAAAGCTATGAAGTCGCCACGGGCCATCTCACGGCCTACTGGGACATGGGCAACGGCTTTCATTCTCAAGCAAGCGTTGGCCGCTATCTAGGCGGTGACTACGGCGGCACTTTGAAAGTGGAACGCATCTTTGCAAATGGCTGGCGCGTTGGCGCTTATGCGACACTTACAGACACCCCATTTAGCGATTTTGGCGAAGGATCGTTTGACAAAGGCTTAACGTTTACTGTGCCTCTCGATCATTTCATTGGGTCACCAAAGCGCAAGGTGTTCAACACTGTTCTTCAGCCACTTTCGCGAGACGGCGGGGCGCGATTGGATGTCGATGGACGCTTGTATGAAACGATCCGATCCAGCCATAACCCTGAACTTGTAAATAGCTGGGGGAGGTTCTGGCGATGATCCGTTTTTCAATAGCTTTGCTTCTTTCCCTCGCGGTCGCAGGATGTGGCTCTGAACGATCCGGGATTTCGGGCGTCGCGTTTGGCGCGCTAAAAGATGCCTTTTCCCGCAACAAACAGCCTCCGTTAACGACGGCCATTTTGCGTTCTCGTTTGACCCCTGAAGTGCGTGCCGAGCTTGGAGGGCCGCTGTTGATCATGGAACTGCCCAAGCAAAAGGTTGCGGCGGTCGTTGTCTATTCAACGCAAAATGGTGGTCACGTCACTTGGCTGGCACCTGATCGCACTGCCGTTTATACGAAGGGCGGTGTTTTGACAGGGACGCGCGGTGTTGGCTTTGACCTTATGAGCTCGCATGTAGATGGGCCTTTGTCGATCATTACGGGGTCGGGCACTGGTTTGGCCACACGTGTTCAGAACTATCTGGATGGTGAAAACCAGGAAGTTAGCATTCGCTTTGAATGCCAATATGTCGGTTCAAAACTGTATGTTTCGGAAACCTGCGAAGCAAAAGACCTCAAAATTGAGAACCACTATTGGCTGAACAAAGATCGCACGATTCAATCTTCACGTCAGTGGGTTGGTGAACGCAATGGTTACATGTTGATCGAGTCTCCCATTTTCGCTGACTAATGTTGACCCTGTCAGAGCAGTTGCCTTGTTGTTTTGCAAAAGAGGCTTTGGCACGCGCCTCACGCAGGCTCTCTGCAGGCACGCTTTTCACAAGTGATTCATGAGGGTAGGTTTTGAGTTAGTTGCGCTTGCGAAGCTTGCGACGGAGTTGCTTGCGAAAGTTTAGCACTTTTTGAGTGGCGCGGTAGCGAAGCTTGTCCAGCATAGTGTTTTGCGCGCTCTTGCTTCGTGCAGATGGATAGAGCGCGGTGAGCTGCCTTTGCATCCCCCGCGCGGTAGATCCACTCATGGCGCGATCACCTGTCGAATTTATGCAATGCACTTTGGGGCGTAGCTCTGCGCTCTCATAGCTTAACTTCATTAATTTGAGCACGAGGCGCGGCGCAGCGGTGTCATAGTAGCGATATTTGATCTTTGATGGCACAGCGCGATCAATCATCACCGCGTAATGAGCATAGAAGGATCCAGACGGAGAAATATCTGTGCGCGAGCGAAATCTGTTCTTCCTGAGACGGGAAAATTCCTTAGCAAACAATTCTTCCATCGTGAACATGACATCTTTGTGGATCGCGACGGGTGTATGTTGAAACTTGCGTGTTATTTGGTGATTAAACCGTTTGGCCAATAGCTTTCGTTGGTTGATCGCAGCGGCGTCAACAGCAAGCGTTTTATCAGTAATTGACCCCTTCGGAATGTAGGCTTTATTCGAATAGAATACTTTGGAGCGTCCTTTGGCGTCAAAAAAGTCGGCAGGGCAGGTTGGTCGTGCAAAGAGGAAGTCATCATTCAAATATAGGTATTGCTCGGATAATCCCTTGATATGGTGAAGACAGCTTTCAATGACATGAGAGTTAAACGTCGGTCGCTCGACATCTGTTCCCATGATATCAGCATGATTGACGAGGCTGACGCGCCCTTCGAATTCTTCGATAAAGTGAGGGGTTTGGCCGTCCGTGACCAAGTAGACTTTGCCGATGCCCGAAAAATACCGAAACAATGAACGCAGTGAGTAGAGAAGTTCATCGTTGCTTTGAAAGCGTGATTTATCTTCAGCGTCAGCAGAAGGATTTGCTGGATTGTACTGCCGCCGTTTTTCTGACCAAACGGGATCGGTATCGTCGACCCAAGTATATACGATATCCAATTTTGTCGGGATTTTACTTTTCTTGAGGCCTGACAGCAGCGTTTTGCTGGCCCGTAGGGTTTGGCCCGTCAAATAGGCGTTCGCTGCAAGACCATCAAAGAGGTCGTTTGGGAACTTGATCTTTCTGCCCTTGGAAAGGGTGTCCGTTAGCGTCATTTCGATCCCGCTGCTCGACCCGTGGATCATCCGCGCGTCTATCAGGATAGGGCTAAATAGGACCAAACGGGCAGGGAGAGCGACGCTTTCAAGAGACGCTTCGCCTAACGCCTGCTTTGTGGTTGCAGAGGTGATCTGAAAACCGTCAGCCAGCAAGCTCGCCAATGCTCTTAATGTGTTTTCGTTTGAAACAATCTCAAATCCTAGATTCGGTGTTTCATAGCAGTCGACTAATTGAGGTTTAACCTTGTGGGCATGGCAGGCGGTCAGGAAATTTTGGAGCAGGTGGCGCTGAATCTCTGGAAACTCGGGAATCGTGGCAGGCGCATCAGCGTTAGGCCAGCTACGAGAGTGGTTCATGGAGTATGCCCGTCATGAGTCGCGGAGAAATTTGTGTCTTTAATAATACGCGCTTTATCTGAAATGCAAAGGAAGGGAAACGCAGTTGTTCTATAGCAAGCGGTTTTGCTCCGTCGCGCTTTTGCACCCTCAATCAGGTTCTCGCAGCCAAGCAAGCCACGCATATTCGACCGAAAGCGCGCATTTAAGTCATGCGTTTCACCTTGCTGCGTCAAGGTTGCGCAAGAAACAGCTGTTGATGCGGATTGCAGTTCAAATCGCCACCAAAAACCTCTAACAGCGAATGAAGAAGCAAGTGAAAAGCGCAAGTTGGACGGATCAAAGTGATAAAGCGATCTTTCGGAGTGTTGAGGTTTTTGAACCGTCAGCACATTTGGCCGGTCCGCGCCTCGGCTGCATGTGTTGGCGGGCTTATCGCGCTTGTTTCCACGGGGCGTCTTGGCCTCGCACGTGAATTGTTTGGGCAATTCTATAACGGATTTTTCAAACTCGGTGGACGACGCACTGGATTTTACCTCTATGCGGGGTGGATGAAACGTAAGTTGGCGCATGATCCGTTCTTTAATTTTACGGAAGGCATGTCGCCAAACGAGCTGTCGGTGCTTTCTGATTGGATTTTGTCGCGTCGCAACGCTCTATCCATTGAGCTGTTCTCGGGTCATATGATGTTGCTCGAAGCAGCGCATGCTCATTGGGCGCTGGAAACCGACGATCAAGATGGTTTCGAAGCGCATTTGAAGCAATTCAAGCACTACGCGGATTTACTTTTGGGTAACGTTGTTGAGAACGACGATGTGCCTGTTGAATTGGATGCGGATGTTAGAGACACGCCAGGGTTTGTGCAAAACGCCGCTGAAGTTTTGCGCGATTTCGAGCGCGACCTTCCTATTGAACAGTGGCGCTGGTTTGTAGTCGGAGGGACGTTCCTTGGGCTTGTTCGTGATAAGGACTTTATGCCCCATGACGTCGATCTTGATGTCGGGTTGTTTTTAGACGATCTTGATTTGGTGGCTTTTGAGGCTGTTTTTGAAAACAGTGATCACTTTTCTATTGCCAAATTTGACTACCAGACAGAGATCTATCGTGACGCCGAAGGGCATGCGCAATTGCGCCGCGTTCCTGCTATGCTGAAGATTGTACACTCCAACGGTGTGAACTTGGACGTGTTTTTGCATGAGCGTAGGGATGGCAAAATCTGGCATGGCTCAGGCGTCAACAAGTGGGTGAATGCGCCGTTTAAGCTGGCTCCGTATGAGATCAAGGGTCAGAAGGTCTTGGGGCCAGATGATGCCGACCATTACCTACGTGAACACTATGGTGAATGGCGCGTTGTGGTTAAGAATTTCTCTTGCATTACTGGAACGACAAACCTCGCTTTTGTTAAAAACCTGCATACGATCGCGGTACTCTTGAAACGCTATGCGCACTTTTCCAAAGCGCGCCCTGCTGAGGCCAAAAAGGTCCTGAGAGAGCTACGAGAGCAGGGCTATATCGAGATTAACGATGGCACCAAATCGCTGTCGAATCATATTGTTTAGGCGGTTTTCTTTAGGGAAGTGGGCTCGCTCAGGTTGATTGGCCCGAATTTTCCGAGCGCTTGTTGTTACACTTTCGAAAGGATTTTTGCCGCATTTTTAGGCCGACGAGCTAAAAAGTGGCTATTTTTCGCCCATCTTCACGCTCGGTCTTGTAGACTCAGGGCAAAAAATGCTCATAAGGTCTCCTATAGTCATAAATTTTTTACAATGAGTTATTGGTGCAAATTCGTAAGGGGAGACTTCTCAACTTGAGCATTCAAAAATTTAATACTGACTTCGTCTTCGCGATCGACGCAGTCCCAGCAGGGCGCACATTCTTCTTCGCCAAACGTGCTGCTGACATTATCATTTCTATCCTATTATTGCCGACCCTCGCATTTTTCGCTCTGATTTTGTCAGTTGTTTGCCTGTTCGACTCTGGATCGTTGATCTTTTCGCAAAACCGAGTTGGCCAGCGCGGTAAGATCTTTAAGATTTACAAGTTTCGCACGATGACATGCCAAGGCGAAGCGCGCCCTGCGCGGTTTGCGCCTCAGGAACAGGATCGTATCAGCCGTATAGGTCGTTTTCTGCGATCAACGCGTATTGATGAGCTGCCGCAGATCATCAACGTGCTGAAAGGCGAGATGTCCTTGGTCGGTCCACGCCCTGAACAAGTTGCTTTCTACCGCATGTACGAGCATTCCATTCCTGGATATGCGCGTCGTCAGCTTGTCCGTCCGGGTATCACTGGTTTGGCACAGCTGAAGTATGGTTATACATCCGACGAAGCTGGCACAACGCGCAAGCTAAAGTGGGACTTGGCTTACATCACTCGCCAAGGTTTCTTGCTTGAGAGCTACATCATGCTGCTGACATGTCTTTTTGTTCTGGGTCGTTTGCTTCACATTCCAACGCGCTCAAAACTGTAAGCATCTTTAGATATCGTTGCGATTTTGAATGGGGCCTCATGCGGCCCCATTTTCGTTTCTGCTAGTGGGTTGGAGAAAACTGTGACGAATACTGTGCTTTCAAAGAGCAATCGTCGCTCGGTCGATCACCCTCGATTCACCAACACTCTGTTCCAGCGATAAAGCATGGTCATACCCAAAGCCATGGGGATCAAAGCAAAGGCAAATACATAGAGTGGCGAGGCATATTGCGCATCGTAAGACGGATAAAACCCTTTGCGCATAACGCCAACAATGTGAATGAGCGGATTATACCAAACGATATCCTGAAACCGCCAAGGGACTTCTTCAAAAATGTAGATCACTGTCGACAAAAGCATCAAAGGACGCGTCATCATCGACCAAACCTTTTCCCAAATCGGGAAAAACGACATAAGAAAACAGTTTAAACAGCCTACGCCCAAGCCAAGTGTTGCGGCCATTGTAAGCGCAAGTGCGATGGCAGGAATGTTCAGATGTACATCAAGATCGAAGCCAATATGTAGGCCCGTCATTAGAACGTAAAACACAACGAGATGGGTGATCAGATACACGATAAATCGCGCAGCGATCGCATCCACAAAGGTCACGCGCGGGTATTTGAGTAGTTTCTTTGAATACCGTAGTGATCTTGCAATTCGTTTGTTGGTTTGCATGAAGAGCATGTACGGCAAAAGACCCGACGCATAAAAAAGCATGAAATTGCTGCCGATGGAAGGTGAGCGTAGCCTAAGGCCATAAGCGATTACTAAAGTGAACAGAGTGATCGCGCCGACTGGCTCAAGAATGGCCCAAAGATACCCGCCCGGCGATTTGCCATAGCTGGTTTCCATCTCGCGCATTACCAGAGCGATGGTCGCACGCGGTCCTTTGAAGCGTCGCGCGGGCAGGGCTTTGGGGATGTTTTGATCTATCAAGTTGAAAATCGATCTTTTTTGCGCTCAGGATCACGGTTGGCCGCGTCTAAGGTCGTTTCGTTGCCAATTTCATGCTTCAATTGCTTCAGCGCAGACGTTCAGTTGCGCCCAGCTTATCTTAGAGATAGTATCCCTTTGAATTTAGCCCGTAAAGAGGCAGTGAGCATCGGCCAACAGACCAATCTGTTAGACCCCATTTAACTCCGTTCCTTGCAGTTTTTTCGAGCAAGGAATGTGGAATTTTTAACATCGCAAAGGGCTTGGTTTTTTGCCAAAGAAGAAATCGCAAAAGATACTGGACGCTGAAAATTCAGAAGTACCAGAGGCTGTAGAGATCGCTCCTGAAGGCGATCACGAAGCAGGTCTTGATGTCGAAGCAGTGAATGAAGCTGCCGTGGAAGATGATCCAAACTATGACGCCGGCGCGAAGTCAGGCCGTGGTGGAAAGCGGAAAAACCGCAAAGGCAACAAAAACCGGAACAAGCGTGACGGAAAAGGCAATGCAGCTGGCGCTTCCGAAACGGATGAAGCAGATAGCGAAGCCCTAGAACACGAAGAAAGTATCGGCGGCGAAGACGACGGCGTGGATGTTGGCCCTGTTGTCAGCAACGTTTCGAATAATCGCAATGGAAATATCAGGGACGGGAATGCTCAACCCAATTCTGGGGGCGATGGTCAACGCCGCGTAAGCGAAAAACAGCGGAGGCAGAACCGAGCGAACATGCGCGTTGAAAGCGTTAAGATGCCACCTGTCGCGGCAGGTTCTACATTCAAGCTGCGCCATTTTATGGTTGTCTTCAGTTTTTTGCTTATGGTGGTTCTGCCGTCTTCGGCGGTTTACATGTACCTCTACGAGCGCGCTGCGGATCAATACGTTTCTTCGATCGGGTTTTCGGTTCGCAAAGAGGAAGTGGGCTCGTCTGTCGATATCTTAGGTTCGATCAGCCAAATTTCATCCGGCAGTTCCACCGATACCGATATTTTGTACGAGTTTATTCAAAGCCAAGAGCAAGTCGCGCTCGTGGACGCGCGTCTTGATTTGCGCTCGATCTACACCAAACCTGACAATGATCCACTGTTTGCTTTAGCCGAAGGTAGTTCGCTAGAGGAGCTTGTCGTCTATTGGAACCGAATGGTGAAGGTCTTTTACAACGGCAGCAATGGGTTGATCCAAATCCGCGTTCATGCGTTCGAGGCGCAAGACGCGAAGGACATTGCCGAAGCGATCTTTGAAGAAAGCACGCGGGTGATCAACAAACTTAGCACCATCGCCCGCTCGGATGCGACGAAGTATGCGAAAGATGAATTGGACTTGGCCGTTGCGCGTCTGAAAAAAGCGCGTCAAACCATCACAGCATTTCGCAATGAAACTCAGATCGTGGATCCTCAAGCCGATCTTCAGGGCCAAATGAGTTTGATTAATACTTTGCAACAGCAATTGGCCGAAGCGATAATTGAGCAAGATTTGCTGCTTCAAACAACCAAAGAAAATGATCCAAGAAACGCGCAAGCGGCGCGCAAGGTCGAAGTGATCCATAATCGAATTGATAGCGAGCGGCGGAAATTCGGATCAGGTGGAACAGAGCAAGCAGAGGCCTATTCAACGCTTATAGAGCGCTATGAAGGATTGGTTGTTGAGCTGGAAGTTGCTGAGCAGTTCTATGTGTCATCCTTAACCACCTATGACGCGGCGCGCGCAGAAGCGCAGCGTACAAGCCGCTACTTGGCAGCCTATGTAGAGCCGACGCTTGCGGAAACACCCCAGTATCCAAAGCGTTTGACGATTCTTGGTTTGGTGACGTTCTTTGCATTCTTGATCTGGTCAATTGTCGTTATGGTTGGATATAGCATCAGATCGCGGCGCTGATCCTGGGTGACGGTTCTATGATTAAGATCACCAATCTGAACAAAGAGTTCGTCCTGCGAGGGCGGCGTAAAGTGGTTGCGGACAATATCAACGTGACTTTTCCAACTGGGGCAAGTGTTGCCATTCTGGGGCGAAACGGGGCTGGAAAATCCACCCTCTTGAGTATGATTTCCGGCGCGATTGAGCCAGACACTGGGAGCATTTACTCTGACGGTACAATTTCTTGGCCCGTTGGGTTTTCGGGGTCTTTTCACCGTGAATTGTCGGGCTGCCAGAACGTCCGCTTCATCGCGCGCGTTTATGGTGTTGATAGCAATGCTCTGGTTGAATTCGTCAAAGAGTTCGCGCAGTTAGGAAAGCACTTTTATCTTCCTGTGCGCACATATTCTTCTGGAATGAGATCTCGCTTGGCATTTGGTGCGTCGATGGGGGTGCAGTTCGATACGTATCTGGTAGATGAGGTTACTGCCGTAGGCGACGCCGATTTCAGAATCCGATCACGTATTTTGTTTAAGGATCGCATCCGTAATAGCGGTGCTTTGCTTGTGACCCATTCGATGCAAAAAGTACGCAACATGTGTGACAGTGCGGCGATCTTGGAAGATGGCAAACTTACCTATTACACTGATCTCGAATACGCGATTTCTAGGCATCTTGAAACGGTAGGCGGCGATCCTGATGACGATGAGGATGAAGAAGAAGGCTAATTTGATTCGTAGCTAGAGCCCGGTTAAGGGCTGATGCGGTGGCATATGCTCAATTCTTGAGCAAATTCCCGCCTTAAACTCGTATTTTCGGCAAGTTCTCTGGGCGTATTTTTGCCGAATTCACGTTGGGCTCGTGAACCGCGCCGCAAAACCTCGCTTGTTGGGTTTAGAGGTGATGCCAAAAGCACATATCGGCTGCGGCACGGGGAAGACAGCCTTTTCGCTTTTGCCGATAGAAAGCTGTTCTTTTTCAGATGCTTGAATAGTTTTGCTACGAGAGGGCGAGATATGCGTTTTTCGACAGCGCCAAGTTCGAAAAGTAAATGCTCGCCTTGCGAAAAGCGGCGCTCCCAAAAGGGGACATCCACTTGACAGAAAAATCCGAATATGCGACCTATTTTAAAGGATTAGGCGGGACCACTCGTCTCTACGGTGGTATATTACTGCCTGAATAACGTTTTTGCTTTGGAGAAATCTCATGAATCGTATTTCACTTCTTTCTGCTGCTGCGGCATTGGCTCTTTCAATCGCGCCAGCGGCTAACGCTCAAGTAATCGCAGGTGCCGGCGCTGGCGCAGGTGCGGGTGCAGGCGCTGCTGCAGGTGCCGCGGGCGCTGCAGGTGCCGCGGGCGCTGCGGGCGCAGGTCTTGCTGCTGGTCTCGGTGGCCTGACTGCTGCTGGTACGGCGCTTGGTATTGTTGCTGCGACTGTAACTGTTGTTGGCGTTGCTGCTTCTGACGACAGCGCACCAGGCACGAACTAAAAAATAGCTCGTCCTTAAGGCGAGCGTATTGTTGAAAGGGTCGGCTTAGTGCCGGCCCTTTTTGTTTGCCCGTTGTTCAGTTTTTGCCGCGTCTTTATTTGTAACGAGATAAGTTTACGCAAGAATGGGTAAAACAAAATAGGGCGGCCCAGCGTTGGGCCGCCCTTGTTCTTCAGAAATTTCAACTGGGCTTAAGACGCGGCGATAAGGCCCATGCTCTCAAGCTTGAGAAGCACTTGATGCGCGCAGTTGTCGACTTCGACGTTTGCGGTTTCAACGCTTAGCTCAGGGTTTGCTGGGACATCATAGGGATCAGAAATTCCTGTGAATTCCTTGATCTTGCCTTCGCGCGCAAGCTTGTAAAGGCCTTTGCGGTCGCGCTTTTCACACTCTTCAATCGAGGTTGCAACGTGAACTTCGATGAAGGCACCGAAGGCTTCGATGTCTTCACGAACTGCGCGGCGCGTTGTTGCGTATGGTGCGATTGGCGCACAGATCGCGATACCACCGTTTTTGGTGATCTCGGATGCAACATAACCAATGCGGCGGATGTTCAGATCGCGGTGCTCTTTCGAGAAGCCCAGCTCGGAAGACAGGTTCTTACGAACGATGTCGCCATCCAAAAGCGTCACAGGGCGACCGCCCATTTCCATCAGTTTCACCATCAAAGCGTTCGCAATGGTGGATTTACCTGACCCAGAGAAACCCGTGAAGAAGACAGTAAAGCCTTGCTTGGAACGTGGTGGCTTGGTGCGGCGTAGCTCTTTCACAACTTCTGGGAATGAGAACCACTCAGGGATCTCAAGGCCTTCAGCCAAACGACGGCGCAGTTCGGTGCCAGAGATGTTGAGGATCGTGACGTCGTCTTTGTCTTCGATTTCATCCATCGCTTCGTACTGCGCGCGCTCGGAGACCCAAACCATGTGCTTGAAGTCTACCATTTCACAGCCAATTTCGGACTGGTTCGCACGGTAGAGGTCTTGCGCGTCGTATGGGCCGTAGAAATCTTCGCCTTGGGAGTTGCTGCCGGGTCCAGCGTGATCGCGACCAACGATGAAGTGTGTGCAGCCGTGGTTCGCGCGGATCAAGCCGTGCCAAACCGCTTCGCGCGGGCCAGCCATACGCATTGCAAGGTTCAGAAGGGACATTGTTGTTGTGGACTGTGGGTATTTGTCCAGAACGGCCTCATAGCAACGAACGCGGGTGAAGTGATCAACATCGCCCGGCTTGGTCAGGCCAACAACTGGGTGGATCAACAGGTTTGCTTCTGCTTCGCGAGCTGCTCGGAACGTCAGTTCCTGGTGCGCGCGGTGCAGTGGGTTACGTGTTTGGAACGCAACCACTTTGCGCCAACCCATTTTGCGGAAATAGGCGCGCATCTCGTTTGGCGTGTCGCGGCGACCACGGAAATCGTAGTGAACCGGCTGTTGAATGCCTGTAACAGGGCCGCCAAGATAGATTTTGCCAGCTTGGTTGTGGAGGTAGTTTACGGCTGGGTGCGCGTCGTCGTCAGCGCCGAATACTTTTTCAGCTTCAACGGATTTGTTTGGCTCCCAACGGTCTGTAACAGTCATCGTGCCGAGGATAACACCCTCTTGGTCACGAAGCGCGATGTCTTGGCCAATCTCAAGCGATGCAGCGAACTCTTCGGAGACGTCCAAAGTGATCGGCATTGGCCAGAGGGAGCCGTCCGCGAGGCGCATGTTCTCAACGACGCCATTGTAGTCTTCTTCGGTTAGGAAACCTTTGAGTGGGTTGAAACCGCCATTCATCAGAAGCTCAAGGTCGCAAATCTGGCGCGGGGACAGATCATGGGATGTAAGGTCAGCCGCTTCGAGCTTCAGCTTTTCTGCTGAATCATAGCTGACATACAGCTCGGGGATTGGGGCAAGGTTGTTTTGCATCAGTTTGGTCCTGTGTTTGAATGGTTCAAGTCCGCTCGTCGTGCCGGTCAATTCGGCATGAAGAGCGTCATATTCGGCGAACTTACGAGTTAGAAAGTGATCAGTGAGGCGCGTCTTTTCCGCAGCGCCTCGCAAAGTGATTTCATAGGAAAAGCGTTGGCGCTTGTCCGGATTGTCATGTTCGCAAACTTTGATGAATCCTTTGCCCGTCGCTGAGCGCAGGAGCGCGTTTAGGCGGCCGAGCGATATCTTCAGTGCCTCTGCCATAGCGCGCTGCGTTGCGCCCGGCGTCAGATCAATCTGGCGCAGGAGGCGGAAGAGCTGGTCTTCTTCTTGTGGCAGTGATTTGGCTTCGGCGGGGTTCATATCGGTCTGCTTAAGGTTTGTTCATTTGTGAACAAACTCCGTATCAGATATTTCCTTACGTCGCGCAAGTGGGGATTTTTGCCATGCGCGGAACGTGGCCCATCCGCAACGAAAAACGCCCCGCAGTGCAAGCAGGGCGTTCTCTGAGCTTCATCGGTTTCTTTAGAAAAACAATACCTTAGCTGTCGTTTTCAGCCAGCCAGCGCTCGGCCTCCAGAGCGGCCATACAACCCATCCCAGCAGAGGTAACGGCTTGGCGATACTTATGATCCGTCAGATCACCCGCGGCAAAAACTCCGGGAATCGATGTGGCTGTGCTATCTGGTTGCGTGACGACATATCCACCCATGTGGGTTTCCAGCGTGTCCTTGACCAACTCGTTTGCGGGCGCATGACCAATCGCGATAAAGAGACCTTTGCATGGCAGATCAGTAATTTCGCCCGTTTTGGTATGTTTGACCTTCACGCCTTCAACGCCAAGCGGTGTGTCAGTGCCATAGACTTCTTCGATCTCGTGGAACCAAAGCGTTTCTATCTTTGGATTCTTATGAAGGCGGTCTTCGAGAATTTTCTCAGAGCGCAGTTCGTCGCGGCGATGCACCAGCGTTACTTTGGAGGCGAAGTTAGTTAGAAATAGCGCCTCTTCAACAGCCGTATTTCCGCCGCCAACGACGACGATTTCCTGATTGCGATAGAAGAAGCCATCACAGGTCGCGCAGGCGGATACGCCAAAGCCTTTGAACTTTTCTTCTGAAGGTAGGCCGAGCCACTTAGCGCGCGCACCTGTCGCTAGGATCACCGCGTCGCATGTATATAGTGTGCCGCTGTCGCCATTCGCTTTGAAGGGGCGTTCGGAAAGGTCTAGATTGGTGATGATATCGCCAACGATTTCGCAGCCCATTGCCTTGGCGTGCGCTTCCATGCGGAGCATTAGGTCAGGGCCTTGCACCTCTGAATCTCCAGGCCAGTTTTCAACTTCCGTCGTCGTTGTTAGCTGTCCACCCGGCTCGATGCCTTGAACGAGAAGTGGCTCTAGCATCGCGCGGCTTGCGTAAACGCCAGCGGTGTATCCTGCTGGACCTGAACCAATAATGAGAACTTTGCTATGACGGGTTTCGGCCATGTGATCGCTGCCTTTTGTTAAATCTGAAGGGCGGTATAACGCGGAATCAGAGGGGCTAAAAGCGCCAAGCGTTGAATGCGCATCTTTGTGACCAAAGGCCCCAGAATTGCGAGATGCTTAATTTTATTGCGCAGTGACGAAACATTATTGCGCATCCTCTTCGTCGCGTAGTAGATTGCGCAAGTAATCTTGGGGGTAAACGCATGGCTGGTACACGGCTTGATCCGATTGATCGGAAGATTCTAGCAGAACTACAAGCCGACGGCCGTATGACCAACGTTGAATTGGCCAAACGCGTTGGAATTTCTGCACCTCCTTGCTTGCGCCGCGTGCGTACGTTGGAAGAAGCTGGCTACATCAAAGGCTATCATGCGGATGTAGATTCGCGCGAATTGGGTTTTGAGGTACAAGTATTCGCGATGGTTGGCTTGCAAAGCCAAGCAGAGTCCGACTTGAGTGCTTTTGAAGCGCAATGCCGCAATTGGCCGCTTGTACGAGAGTGCCATATGCTCAACGGCGAGGTGGACTTCATTTTGAAATGCGTCGCACCTGATTTGAGCTCATTTCAAAGCTTCCTGACTTCGGACCTGCTGACAACAGAGAATGTCGGCAGCGTGAAGACATCATTGGTTATTCGCGGCGCTAAGGATGAACCGGGCGTTCCGTTTGACGTATTGGAAGCCCGTCTCAGTCAAAGCGAATAAATTAGCTTCGGGTAAGGCTTTCCAGCGTGTCCTTAGACATGCGCGGAAAGGCGAGCGATCCGAAGTCCTCAAAGCGTTCGATCTGCGGGAAAAGTGACAAGAAGAGCGAGCGCATGTTGTCGCCGAGCGCATCTTCAATTCCCTTGCCAGGATGATAGGTTTCTACAGGGCGACCACCTGCATAAATTGCGGTATGTCGTTGCAAGCAAACGTGAAAAAGGCGCACGCTGCTTGGTGGGGTTACTACAAATGCGCTGTGCCCATCTTCTAGATCACGAGCTGGTGTTAGCACTGATTTCACACCGATGATCTGCTCTAAAGAGGGGCGAGATTGCAACAATCGCGCGCTTGGTCCGAGCATAAGATCACCAAACGAGCCCGAATTAGAATACCCATCCGAAAGAATGCGAATAAGTCCATTCAGTGAAGAGTTGGGCAGAGATTGCGATGGGCCATAACTTGTGGAACCGATCCAAACCACAGGTTCTGGGTTGCCATCTATCGTATCAATCAAGTCGCCCGGATAGAGATCTTCGATTGCAGTAGGGCCCATGGGCGTTGAGATAAGCGTTCCGCGCGCGAACGCGGAACTTGTCGCCTCAAAAAGATCCGTGGCTGGCGCAAGGTGATGAGAGGTGCGCGCTGAGCCACAAGGAAGGAGTGAAACGATCTCAAATTTGCGCATGAGAGGTTGGGTGCGCTGAGATCGCTCGTTCGTAGGAGCAAACCGATCACTCTTGATCGGGAGGGAGTAGGTGTTTTCTACCCGCACTGCGGGTGAAGAAAGAATAGCCATGCGAATACCTGTTTCTAGGTATGCCACAACCGCGTCGGCCCCCACCGACAACGACAGAAGGACAAGTCACTTCAAATCTGAATTATGGATGTCATGCCCCGAGGGCGTGTGTCAAAATTTATATGAATTTTGTCATTTTTGTTCACCAATCTTACTCGTTACACGCGGACTGTTTCGCCACAAAAAGGCAAAGCTGCCACAATCTTGCCCAGAACCGGGCAGGTTACACACAAACAACGCCGAATCGCGGCGCTGAAAAGGCCTCAGTGAGAGGCTTGGATCGAGATACTTAGGCCGACTTTCGTTCAACCTTTTGCGAGTTGCGCTTGGCAATAAAGGCCGCGCGCCGCGCGCCACGCTCAAACGGAAGCGCAGGGATGTCAGATTTTGCTGAATTTACGACCGATGCGATGAAGCGTGCCTTGGGTTTCATATCGAATTCTGCCTGATGTTTGTCTTTGTTTACGTATCGAAGACAGTGATGCCTCTCGAATGAGGCAGTAAGGTGGCAAGCATAGGGTCGATTTTGGAAAATGATTGGGAAACAGTATGATTGTTCACAATCGGATAACGGAGATCAGGCGTCCGTAGTCTGTTTCCCGGTGATGCGTCGTGCGCCGGTATGAATAAAAGCGCGCTTCGTCACTATAGGTACAATGGCCAATCCATTGAGCGCTCTCAACTCCGGCTTCGCGTAGCATGTGCAACCCAAAGCTGGGGAGATCAAATTGCATGCGTTCGTCTTTGCCGCTCGCAAAGAAACGTGAAAACGCGGGGTCTTGCGACGTGAAACTCTCAAAAAACTCTGGCCCGACTTCGTAAGCGCGTTGGGAAATACACGGGCCAATCGCGGCGCGGATGTTTTTTCGCTGCGCCCCTAGGGCTTCCATTTCTTCAACCGTGCGCGACAGAACGCCGTTGAGTGCACCCTTCCAACCCGCATGTGCGGCGCCGATGACGCCGGCTTCAATGTCTGCGAACAAAACGGGCTGGCAGTCCGCTGTCAGGATGCCAAGAGCGACACCTTTGGTGCGCGTTACCATTGCATCGGCTTTTGGGCGCGCATCGGTTGGTGCCTCAATATGCGCCACATCTGCGCTATGGTGTTGATGTACACCGACCAGTGCGATTGGCTCTACTTTCATGGCATCGGCGACGCGCGAGCGGTTCTGCGCGACGATCTCGCTTTTGTCCGCGGAGCCCGCGCCGCAATTCAAGCCTGCATAAATGCCCTCGGAGGCACCCCCTTTGCGGCTGAAAAAACCGTGGTGCACTGCACCAAGGTTATCTGCTGTGAGTGATTCAAGCGTCATATTTCAAGTCCTGGTGGTGGCGTCGCGCCTGTTGGGAAAAGTGCGATGGTTTTGAACAGAGTTCCCATTTCATCAGGGTGCGTCAAGCGTTTGTGCGCCGCGATATGCTGGTCCAAAGCGTCCCCCTTTAGTCCTCGCGCCAAAGATTGCGCGCGCTGTGTTATGCCTAGCCGTTCCAAAAACACGCCCTGTGGGGTTAGACGTGAATAAGCGCAGGATAGATCATTCACTAGGGCCTCAAAATCGACATGCGCGGTTAGATCACTTTGGCCGAGTTGCTGGAGAGGGTCGATTTTCTCGTGACCCTTTAGGGCCTGCAATGTGTCGCCAAGAGAACGCCAATCACCATAGTCAAAAATCAACGCTGCGCCGCCATGGCGTTCAATTCTGTCTCCGATCGAGCGCAAGATCAAAGGGGCTACCGAGCAAATTTCAACAAGATCGCCGTCTTTTGTATCGCCTAAGCGATGTTCGAGCGCAGTTAGCGGGCTTGGATCGCTCAAACCGAATGTGAGTTTGTTTTGATCAACCCCGATCTGTCGTTCGCGCCAGCCGTCACCATCACGCACCATTTGCCGAATTGGCAGCGCATCGAAAAACTCGTTAGCTACAGCGAAAACAGGGAGCCCGTCAGGCAGATCTTCTACGCTATCAAGCCAGACAGGGTTATGATCGGCGAGCGTTTGCATTTGCACATCGCGAAGTCGCGCTGAGGCCTCCACTAAATAGACGTTGCAGGCTTGAGCGAATTTAGGAACCGCGCGGATCGTGCGCAGAATATCGGCCATTAATGTGCCGCGCCCCGGGCCAAGCTCGACAAGCGCAACCTGCTTTGGGCTGCCTTGATCCATCCACGCTTGCGCGAGAGAGAGACCGATCAACTCGCCAAACATCTGGCTGATTTCTGGCGCAGTGATGAAGTCACCACTGCTGCCGAACGGATTTTGCGTTGTGTAATACCCATGCTCTGGGTGCAGCAGGCATGTGTTCATAAACTGCGACACGCTCATTGGGCCGTGCGCCGCGATTTGGGCTTTTAGAATGGGTTCTAGGGGTGTCATTGTTGTCGTGCGCGTAGAATAATCCAAATGCCAATTAGGATCATCGGGATTGAAAGCAACTGACCCATCGTGAAACCATACCCACCTGTTTGCAAAGCAAGACCCAGAGGATTGTCTGGGGTGACAAATTGCGCATCAGGCTGACGAAAGAACTCGACGAGGAAACGTGCTGCGCCATATCCGGCAAAGAAGGTTCCCATCACAACACCTGGTGTTTTTAGCGCACCGCGTCGCCATGCAAGCCAAAGAAGCAAGCCGCCGAGGATGAAACCTTCTAGGATAGCTTCATACAGTTGCGAAGGGTGGCGTGCGCAGGCGTCGATCAATGCTCCGCACTCTTGTGCAGCATGACCCGGGAATATGACCCCCCATGGTAGCTCGGTTGGCCGACCCCAAAGTTCAGCGTTGATGAAATTTGCAAATCGCCCAAGCAATAGTCCCGGAGCAACGGCAAGGGCCATCATGTCAGCGGTTTGCAGGCGAGGAATGGAATTCTTTGCGCAAAAATAGAGACCTGCCGCTACCACGCCCAGCAATCCACCGTGAAAGGACATTCCGCCTTGCCAGATCATCAAGGCTTCGGCTGGATGGGCGAGGTAATAGGCAGGCTGGTAAAAGACGACATATCCGAACCGTCCCCCTACAATGACACCCAGAATGACTGCGGTTAGCAGGTCTTCGACCTGTGCAGGTGTCATAGGTGCTTTGTTTTCGGGCCAAAGCCGCGCGGCCTTTATTGCCATCAAGGCAATCCGCCAACCCACCAAAATTCCGACGATATAAGCTAAAGCATACCAGCGTAATGCGAAGTCAAAGCCAAACAGAGAGATGGAAAAAATCTCGGGTGAGATAGGCGGAAATGGGATCGCTGCGCGCATCTAATATATTGCCTTGTTGTCGAATGTGCCGAGTTGACGCCTTGTGGCTTGGGGATTTCAAGCCCATATATCCCTCAAATGGAACGCTGGAGGCAAATATGCAAACTCGAAACAAAGTTCTAGACGATATTTCGCAACTGATGACAAACGCGATGGGTGTTGCTCAGGGCGCAAAGACCGAAGCAGAGACGGCGATGAAGTCGATGATGGATCGCTGGCTTGCGGATCGTGATTTCGTGACGCGTGAAGAATTCGATGCAGTGCGCGCAATGGCGCAAAAGGCGCGTGAAGAGAATGAAGCGCTCAAAGCGCGCCTAGCTGCTTTGGAAGCCTCCTCCAAGTAAGACGTTTCAAGATTCTAGATGAAGAATGGCTCGCCGCATCTTGTGGCGGGCCTTTTTTTGTCCACAACTTATTGCGGTTATCCCCAACTTATAGCTTTACAGATGCCCTACATATGCCCACGATATGTTGTATCGGAATGGCGTAGACATACGATATCCGTGAATTCCGCCCAAACCTAGAGGGATAAACCCTTGGGTTGAGCAGTCAAACAGGGGCAGCGCATGGCAAATCTCGAGCAATATATCGAAGACGATCTTCACCCGATTGATTTGGTGGAGCACCTCGCAGAGCATCACGAGTGGGAATTTGATCGCATTCACGATGACCAAATCGCTATGGCTGTCGAAGGCCAATGGCGTAATTATTCGATTACGCTGGCATGGTCAGCCTATGACGAAACGCTACGTTTGATCTGCACGTTTGAAATGGAGCCGCCAAAGGCCGCGCTGCCGCGACTTCATGAAGCTCTGAACGCTATTAACGATCGTTGCTGGGCGGGGGCTTTCACATATTGGGAACAGCAGCAGCTTATGGTCTATCGCTATGGGCTGGTGCTGGTGGGTGGTCAGATCGCTGGACCTGAGCAAATCGATACAATGATCAACGCGGCGGTAATGAGTGCAGAGCGCTACTATCCAGCATTGCAATTGGTAGTCTGGGGCGAGCGAAGCATCGAGGAAGCCCTACAAGTCGCCATTGCAGAGGCCTATGGGCGCGCGTAACACTTCCCCCGAAGACTAAAGGGGGTTCAGATGAATTTAGATGCTGTCGCCGAGCGCGGACTTGTCTTGCTTGGATGCGGAAAAATGGGCTCTGCAATGCTTGCAGGTTGGCTCGATGGAGGGTTGCCAGCTGCTTCCGTTTGGGTGCAGGACCCCTATCCTTCAGATTGGTTGAAATCTAGCGGCGTTCATATCAACGAAGGGTTTCCAGAGGCACCGGCGGTTGTTCTGATCGCAGTAAAGCCGCAAATGATGGAAGAGGCCCTGCCAGCGCTTGGAGCGTTGCCCAAAGCAGGCACTGTGTTTTTGTCTGTCGCAGCAGGCGTGTCGATAACGTCTTATGAAAAAGCGCTGGGCGAGGGCGCTTGTATTGTTCGAGCGATGCCAAACACACCGGCGGCAGTGAGCAAAGGGATCACTGCTATTATCGGCAACCGCTTGGCATCTGACGAAGATTTGGAGTTGGCCGAAACGCTTTTGCGTGCAGTTGGGCAAGTCGTCCGTCTGACGGCTGAATCCCAAATGGATGCGGTGACTGGCGTGTCGGGGTCTGGTCCTGCCTACGTATTTTTCATGATTGATGCTTTGGCCGAGGCGGGTATCGCGCAAGGATTACCTGCTGATCTCGCTATGCAACTAGCAAAAGCGACGGTTGCCGGGGCAGGCGCTTTGGCTGAGCAAGCTGACGAAACACCCGAACAATTACGCATCAACGTGACATCGCCAAACGGAACCACTCAGGCGGGCCTAGAAGTACTGATGGCGGATGGCGCATTGGTGCCTTTGATGGCAGAAACCGTCAAAGCGGCTGCCGATCGTTCAAGGGAGTTAGGAAATGGCTGAGATCAGTTTTGATGATTTCATGAAAGTTGAAATACGTGTCGGCCGGGTTGTTCACGCAGAGCCCTATCCCGAAGCCCGCAAACCAGCGATAAAAATGCAGGTGGATTTCGGTGGCGACATCGGCGTTAAGAAAAGTTCGGCGCAGGTCACAGCTCACTATACTCCTGAGACATTGATCGGGCGTCAGGTTATGGCGGTCGTTAATTTCCCGCCTCGTCAAATTGGTAAATTCATGAGCGAGGTATTGGTGCTTGGCGTGCCTGATGAAGACGGAGAAGTCGTCTTGATCGCGCCTGACCAAAAAGTTCCTGCGGGTGCGAGGTTATTTTGATGAGGCTTCTTATAACGCGCCCCCTTCCTGACGTGATCATCACTGCCGCGAAAGATAAGTTTGATGTCGAAGTGCGCGAGAACACAACACCGCTGGATGCAGGCGAGCTTCGCCGCGCCTTGCGTGACTTTGATGTGGTCCTACCGACTTTGGGTGATCAATTCTCAGCGCAGATATTTGAAGAAGTGCCAAATCCGCGGGCGAAAATGTTGGCGAATTTTGGAGTTGGTTTTAATCACATTGATGTGGCCGCTGCGAAGGCCGCTGGGATCGCCGTTAGCAACACGCCAGGCGCGGTGACTGACGCAACTGCAGATATTGCAATGACGTTGATGCTTATGAGTGCGCGGCGCGCTGCTGAAGGCGAACGTTTGGTCAGAAGCGGCGCTTGGGAAGGCTGGCATCCAACGCAAATGCTAGGATTGCATCTAAGCGGCAAGCATGTTGGCATTTTGGGAATGGGGCGCATCGGCGAAGCGATTGCGCGCAGGTGTCATTTCGGCTTTGGCATGACTGTGAGTTTCTACAACCGATCGCAAAAGGAAATGGATTTCCCTGCCAAGAAATGCGAGTCTTTGATCGCACTGGCGCAGCAAGTTGATGTGCTCGTTGTTGCGGTGCCTGGCGGCGAAACACAGCATTTGGTGAACGCTGATGTGCTAAGCGCAATGCAACCTCATTCTCACTTGATCAACATCGCTCGGGGTGAAGTTGTCGAAGAGGCGGCATTGATCGCTGCTCTGGAGCAAAAGCAGATCGCTGGCGCGGGTTTGGATGTCTATGAATTTGAACCTGTTGTGCCTGACGCACTGAAGCGGCTGGATAACGTCACCCTGTTACCTCATTTAGGGACCGCGACGCTAGAAGTGCGTGAAAGCATGGGAATGATGGCACTAGAAAACGCGATTGCTTTCGCTGAGGGAAGGCCATTGCCGAACCCTGTCTAAGACCCGGTCGCTTCACGCCAATGACGGCGGCACATGGAGACGTATACTTCGTTGCCGCCGATCTGAACTTGGTCTCCTTCGGTGAGCGCGCGCCCATTCTCATCTTGGCGGATCACCATCGTCGCTTTCTTTCCGCAGTGGCAAATGGTCCGTACTTCACGCATTTCGTCACAAAGCGCGAGCAAGGCCGCTGAACCCGGGAATAGCTTGCCTCTGAAATCAACGCGCAGACCATAGCACATGATCGGAACTTTGAGGTCATCGACCGCGCGGGCCAGTTGCCACACATTTTCTTCGCTCAGAAATTGGGCTTCGTCGATGAAAACACAGGCGCAGGGCCCAGCGGCTAACCGCGCTTCAATCTTCGCAAAAAGATCGTCTTCGATATCAAACGTGTCTGCTTCTTTACCTATTCCAATTCTGCTGGCGATTCGACCATCCCCAGCGCGGTTGTCAAAACGGGCGGTTAACAAGTAAACCTGCATACCGTTTTCGATATAATTGTGCGCTGCTTGCAAAAGGACGGTGGATTTGCCCGCGTTCATGGTCGAATATTGGAAATAGAGCTTAGCCATAGACGCGTTTTGCCGCTGAAATGAACTGCTGACAAGATGACTTTGCGTGAGGTCACACCGAAAAACGAAAAGGACGCGGAAAACAAGAGAACTCTGGCCTTCGCGCGTCCGATACTCTTAACATCGCTAAGAACATACCAAGTAGCAGGTACTTATGTGGAATGTTCTTCGAGATTTCACACCCTCAAAATTGAGGGGAACTAGGCACTCACTCGTCTCGAAATCTTCGAGACTGTTTACAAATGCCACATTCCAGCTAAAGGATGCATGGGAATGTAATTAGGAACTTCCCCCTAGATGAAGGGGGAGCGTCGGGGATGTCACATGGCCGGAGTAGGCAGCTATCTAAAAAAACACACGGAAGCGTTGGTTAAAGACGTGGGCATCGAGCCTGCGTGCGAGCTAACAGGCAAGTCGAAAGCAACCTTGGGGCGCTATTATTCGGACAACGATGAGCATGCTGATCGCTTTATGCCAGTCGATGCCGTTGCCGCGCTCGAAGAGGCCTCGTCTTATCCACATGTGACAGCGGCTTTGGCAGAGTTAAAGGGCATTACGCTTTCCTACGACGAAAGACGTAGAAACACTGATAACAAAGGCGGGATCAACCAAGACGTGATCGCGCTAAGCCAGCGATTTGCGATGTTGATGGCCGAGTATAACACCTCGATTGATGATGGAATCATCACGGTGAACGAAGCCAAACGTTTGTTGAAAGAGACGTTAGCAATCCAGCAGGTATTGGTGGATATGAAGCTACATCTTGAAGAAGAACAAACCTGAGTTTACCCAAATTCATATTGAATGAAAAAGCCCCGACCGATTGGCCGGGGCTTTTTGGTTTCTAATGGTAAGCGGTATTATACGAAGAACTGTGCGCCGTTCGCAGAGATCGTAGAGCCGTTGATAAAGCCCGAATCATCTGAAGCAAGGAAGGCAACGCAGCGTGCGATTTCTTCTGGCTCGCCCAAACGACCTGTTGGGATCTGGCCAATGATGCTTTCGCGAACTTTTTCTGGAACAGCCATAACCATCTCGGTTGCGATGTAGCCTGGGCAGATCGCATTCGCTGTGATGCCTGCGCGCGCACCTTCTTGTGCAAGGGACTTCACGATGCCCAGATCGCCGGCTTTTGTTGCGGCGTAGTTAACCTGTGCGAACTGACCTTTTTGACCGTTGATCGAAGAAATCACGATTACGCGGCCAAACTTGTTTTCACGCATAGAAGGCCAGATCGGGTGCACGGTGTTGAATACGCCAGTTAGGTTCGTATCAACAACTTCGCTCCACATCTCAGGTGTCATTTTGTGGAATGGCGCATCGCGCGTGATACCCGCGTTCGCAACAACAACTTCGATCGGGCCCAAGTCTGCGGTGACTTTTGCAATGCCAGCAGCGCTGTCTTCGTAGCTTGCAACGTTCCATTTGTATGTCTGGATGCCTGTTTCGGCTGTAAACGCTGCGGCCGCTTCGTCGTTGCCTGCATATGTCGCTGCGACAGTGTAACCGTCCGCTTTTAGTTTCTTAGAAATCGCCGCGCCAATGCCACGTGATCCGCCTGTTACGAGTGCAACTCTTGCCATGTTAGTCTCCATTGAAATGTGTCTTGGTAATGTTGTTACTGATTAACTTACTTGGGCGCAATAATATTACTTGTGCAAAATTGCCGCGCTTGCACAAAAAAAGTGCTGCGGTTGCAAAGAAAAGGGCACCCGAAGGTGCCCAATTCGAACCAATTTAGCGCGTTTATGGGCGCTCAAGGCACATTGCCACGCCCATGCCGCCGCCGATGCAGAGCGTTGCGAGGCCTTTTTTGGCGTCGCGGCGCTTCATTTCGAACAAGAGCGTGTTGAGGATACGTGCGCCAGATGCACCGATTGGGTGGCCAATCGCGATTGCGCCGCCGTTCACGTTTACGACTTCAGGGTTCCAGCCCATGTCTTTGTTCACGGCACATGCCTGCGCAGCAAAGGCTTCGTTTGCTTCAACAAGGTCCAGATCTTCTGCTTTCCAACCGGCTTTCTCGAGCGCCTTGCGGGATGCGTGGATCGGGCCAACACCCATAATGGATGGGTCAAGACCTGCTGTTGCGTAAGATGCAATGCGCGCGAGTGGCTCGATGCCGCGCTTTTCAGCTTCATCTGCTGTCATCAAGAGTGCGCCAGCTGCGCCATCGTTGAGGCCAGATGCGTTAGCCGCCGTGACCGAGCCGTCCTTCGTGAAGGCTGGGCGGAGTTTTTGCATCGCTTCAATTGTTGCGCCGTGGCGGATGTATTCATCCGAATCAACAATGATGTCGCCCTTGCGCGTTTTCACTGTGAAGGGAACGATCTCGTCCGCGAAGTTGCCAGCTTTCTGAGCCGCTTCCGCTTTGTTCTGTGACGCAACGGCGAACGCATCCTGCATGTCACGGGAGATTTTCCATTGGTTTGCAACGTTTTCCGCAGTTTGACCCATGTGATAGCCGTTGAAAGCATCCCAAAGGCCATCGCGGATCATCGAATCGATGTATTTCATGTCGCCCATTTTCTGACCTGCACGCAGATGTGCAACGTGGGGGCTGAGGGACATGCTTTCTTGACCGCCCGCTGCCACGATGCTCGCATCGCCCAGCTGAATGTGCTGAGCGGCAATTGCGACGGCGCGAAGGCCAGAGCCACAAACTTGGTTGATGGACCATGCAGAGGATTCGATAGGCAAACCTGCGTTTACATGTGCTTGACGCGCTGGGTTTTGGCCTTGGCCCGCTGTCAGAACCTGACCTAGGATCGTTTCAGAAACGTCAGCTGCGTCGATGCCTGCGCGCTCTACCAAGCCCTTGAGCATTGTTGCGCCCAGATCGTGTGCGGGTGTGTTTGCGAAAGATCCAAGAAAGCTGCCGACGGCTGTACGAGCAGCAGATGCAATAACGATGTTGGTCATGTTGGTCCCACCTATGTGTAACGATCAGCCCCTAGAGGGAGCGCAAAGAACAAGGAACGTCCCTGCCTGACCGGATTCCCTAGGGTCAATATCTCAAGTGGGCGCTGGTGCAAAGCGGCAGGGTGTCTCAGAGCCGCGGTTTTTGAAAAGGCAATTGGATTTACGCGTGTTCTGCCTGCCTTCTTTATGAATGCCTGGGTTTTTTGGCTCATGCACTGTGGGATGAAATCTCAATCTGTTCTTCCCATGGCGGGCGAACAGTTGGCGCGCCGAAGTAATAGCCTTGCAAGCAATCCACCCCGTTTTGCGCTAAGAATTGGGCATCTTCAGCGTTCTCAACAAACTCGGCCACAGTGAACATATCGAAATGTTGCGCGATGGAAATCAACGCTTGGAGCAAGACCTGATTGTCCGGGTTCCTTGTTATACCGCGAATAAACTGGCCGTCGATCTTGATCATATCAAAGTAGAAATCGCGCAAATATCGGAAAGACGTATAACCCGAGCCAAAATCATCCAGCGCAAAACACACGCCGCGCGATTGCAGATCGTCCATGAATGACACAACTAGTTCAGGCACCAGCATGGCAGAGCTTTCGGTGATCTCAAGGATCAAGCGTTCACCCAACGTTGGATCGGTGCGCAGGTTACGTTCAAGCACCTTTTTCCAATTGCTGTAGCCAATCGAACGAGCGGACATATTGATCGACAAGCGCAGGGCTGGATTTTTGCGCAGCGCGCGCATGCCTTTTTCAAGGGCAAGGCAGTCGATGATGCGGCCCATCTCTGTTTCTTCGATAACACTGATGAATTCGCGTGCGGGGATGATGCGTCCCGTTTCATCCAGCACCCGTATAAGCCCCTCATAAAAAGCGACGCCGCCGTTGGCTTGCATCACGGGCTGGTAGGCCAACATCACTTGCTTATGCTGAAGCGCAGCTCGCACCATATCCATGGTGGAGCGATCCCGCTGGTTAATCGCTGCAGACAGTGGATCATCGTTACTATGCGGGTCCAACTTGTTGCGTTTGCGCCGTTGCGCCATTGCAAGCCTCCTAAATGCCTTCGGATTTGATAGGCGGAGACTTCCTAAGATGAGATTAATATTCCCATTTTGTTCTAATTTGACTAAAAGCTCTATTGTAACAGGCTAGGGGCCAAAAATGGGTGAGATTTGCGGCTGGGCCGATTCTGAAGAAATCTATGTCGAATATCACAATACTGACTGGGGCGTTCCCGAGTATGATTCCCGTGCCCTTTGGGAAAAGCTTATTTTAGATGGGTTTCAAGCAGGCCTCAGTTGGATCACTATCCTTAAAAAACGAGAGAATTTTCGTGAGGCCTTCGAGGGTTTTAATCCTAATGTTATCGCGGGATGGGGCGACGTTGAAATCGAGCGTTTGTTGCAAAACCCAGGCATTGTTCGTCATCGCGGCAAAATCTCAGGAACCATTGCCAATGCCCGTGTTTGGCAGAGTATCGAGCAAGAAAAAGGCTTTGATCGCTACCTTTGGGACTATGTCGGTGGCGCGCCTATTCAAAATTCTTGGACTTCCCTGAGCGAAGTGCCTGCGTTTACCGATCTATCCACTGAAATCTCGAAGGACCTCAAAAAGCGCGGTTTCAAATTCTGTGGACCCACGATCGTGTATGCGTTCATGCAGGCGGTTGGCATGGTTAATGATCACCTGGTGACGTGCCCTTGTCATGATGCGGTGAAAAAGCTGGCAAGATAAACGCTGGCGCTGTTGACTCACCCCAGCACCTAAGTATAAGCGCCGCTCATTGGTGTTGGTGGCCCCCGCAAGGGGATGCCTGTCGGGACCACTCTGTTTAAACCTTCACGTACAGAGTGACTTCAAAGGACAGCACCTTTCAAAATTGAAAATTGAAAGGATCCAGATCGTGACCAAACGCACATCTGCCAAGTACAAAATTGACCGCCGCATGGGCGAAAACATTTGGGGTCGTCCGAAGTCCCCAGTGAATCGCCGTGAATATGGCCCCGGCCAGCACGGTCAGCGCCGTAAAGCAAAAGTTTCCGACTTTGGTTTGCAGTTGCGCGCCAAGCAGAAGCTGAAAGGCTACTACGGCGATTTGACCGAGAAGCAGTTCAAGCGCATCTTTAAAGAAGCGGACCGTGTTAAAGGCGATACAGGCGAGAACCTGATTGGTTTGCTCGAGCGCCGTTTGGACGCGGTTGTGTACCGTGCCAAGTTCGTTCCAACAATCTTTGCTGCGCGTCAGTTCGTGAACCACGGCCACGTCCGTGTGAACGGCAAGAAAGTGAACATCGCATCTTACCGCGTCAAAGAAGGCGACGTTGTAGAGGTTCGTGATCGCTCCAAGCAAATGGCTGCTGTTCTTGAAGCAACACAGCTGACAGAGCGCGACGTTCCTGACTACATGGAAGTTGACCACGCAAAATTGACAGCGACGTTCACACGCACACCTGGTCTTGGCGACGTGCCATATCCAGTGCTGATGGAACCAAACCTCGTCATCGAATATTACGCACAGAACTAAAGTTCTTAAGCGACAGAATGAGAAGGCCCGCACTTGTTGCGGGCCTTTTGCGTTTGAAGATTGGCGTCGGCAAAACGTGGCTTAGGGAAGGTTTCGAGCTAATGCGCTGGTAAACTAGGCGCGTTCAAGCATTGAACGCTTCTGCGCTTTGCGAACTCTCTCGATCAGAACAAAATCAATTTGGGAGAGACGACTATCATGTATTAGGAATGTAAGGCGAAGAAATCGGAAAGAGATTAAATGTTAATGAAGTTATTCAGATCGTTGTTTGTGCTGCTCGTCCTTTTCGGTGTGTTTGTCGTTGTCGCGCGATTGTTATTGCCGCTGCCGGACATTTCCGAGCGCCAAGATGTGACAGCCACGCCTGCAAGCGCCGATACAACGTTTGGTCGAACGGTGTTGGCCGCATCAGAGGCATTTCCGGCTCTTTCTGGTGTAGAGCCGATTGCGGACGGAACCGACGCGCTTGCAAGCCGACTGAGCATCATTGATCAGGCCGAAGAAAGCATCGAGGTGCAGTACTATATCTGGCACGACGATACTTCGGGAATTCTCTTGTTGAACGCTTTGGATCAGGCCGCGAAAAGAGGTGTGGATGTCCGCTTGTTGCTGGATGACAACGGCGTGCCAGGGCTTGACCCCTTCATGGCTGCACTAAACGCGCAAGACAACTTCGAAATCCGGTTGTTCAACCCCTCAACAGTTCGCAATCCCAAAACGATGGGGTTTCTGTTCGATTTCTTCCGAATGAACCGTCGTATGCACAATAAATCGCTTACGGTGGATGGGGCCATAACGATCATCGGCGGGCGCAATATTGGCGATGAATACTTCGAAATCGGCGACGAATTCTATAAGGATATGGATGTTTTGGCGATTGGCAGCATTGTGCCGGAAGTTGCCACGACATTTTACGATTATTGGAACAGCAATTCAGTGTTTGAGCTTGAAACCATCGTTTCAGGCAATGGCGATCGTGCTGGGTTTGACGCCCGTGTCGCATTGGTGTTGGCCTCAGAAAAAGCGCGGGCTGTTATTTCGGACGTTGAAAATAGCGCTAAAAAGTTTGCTGAAAGTGAGAACATTTTGGAATGGACCACGGTCCAGCTCGTGGCTGATGATCCGATCAAGGGTGAAGGTTTGGCAAAGCGCGATGATCTAATGATCATGCGCTTAAGTGATATTCTGGGAACCATCGAAAAACGCCTCGATCTCGTGAGTGCCTATTTCGTGCCAAGCACGCTAGGCACGAAGTACTTCACTGACCTCGCCAAACAGGGCGTCGATGTGAATATTCTGACCAATGCTATGAACACCACGGATGTGATGATGGTTCATGCAGGCTATACCAAATATCGGCGTGACTTGCTTGAAGCCGATGTTGATCTGTTCGAGCTAAAGCTGCGCGGCGGCACAACACCGGGCTCTGAAAAACAGCTTCATGCGCTTGGTTTGTCGGGCGCATCGCTTCATGCGAAAACCTTCGCTGTGGACGATAAAAGGGTCTTTATTGGCTCATTCAACTTTGATCCTCGATCCGCAATTTTGAACTGTGAAATGGGCTTCTTGATCGATAGCCCGACCATGGCGCTTGATGTCAGCCAAGCCTTTGACGGACAATTCGCTCTGGTCAGCTACATGCCAGAGCTAAGCGCAGACGGGCGCATGGTTTGGAAAGAAGCCTCAGCCACCAAAGATCCCAAAATCTGGCAGCAAGAGCCAGGCACGAGCTGGTTCAAGCAGGTCTTTCTTGTCATCCTTCAAACCCTACCGATTGAGTGGATGCTTTAAATTGGGGCTTTCGTGCTTGCGAAAGCCACTTGAGTTAGCTCCAAACCGCGATCCAAAGGGCACCCTGATGCCACGTGTCGCAGGCGCTATATGAAACACATGCCTTTCGCGCTAGCCTTCCTGATTGCGCATGGCTAAAACCCGCCTAGGGAGACAGAAATGAGCAAGATTACACCACAGTCGGGCATTCTGGATATTGCAGTCTACCAAGGTGGTTCCGCCCATGTTGAGGGTGTGAGCAATGTGGTCAAACTGTCCTCGAATGAGAACCCTTTTGGTCCCTCCGACGCTGCTATCAAAGCCTTTGAAGCGACAGCGCGGTCGTTGCACCGTTATCCGTCTTCGGATCACGCCGAATTGCGAGGTGCGATCGCAGACGTGCATGATCTCGATCCAGAGCGCATCATATGCGGTGCCGGTTCTGATGAAATCATCGCGTTTTTGTGTCAGGCCTACGCAGGCCCCGGCGATGAGGTGATTCACACTGAACACGGGTTTGCGATGTATGCGATTTCGGCGCGCGCAGCAGGTGCAACACCCGTTGAAGTGCCAGAGCGTAGCCGTGTCACGGATGTTGATGCGCTGCTTGCGGCCTGCACCGAGCGCACCAAGCTGGTGTTCATCGCTAACCCCAACAACCCTACAGGCACGATGATCGCAAGTTCCGAGCTTGCACGGCTTGCGGCCAATTTACCGAGCCAAGCGATCCTCGTGCTCGACGGAGCTTATGCCGAATATGTCGAGGGCTATGATGGCGGTGCGGCGCTGGTGGATGGGCGCGACAACGTTGTTATGACGCGCACCTTTTCAAAAATTTATGGTCTAGGCGCGCTTCGCATCGGTTGGGGCTATGGCCCCAAACATATCATTGATGTTTTGAACCGTATCCGCGGCCCGTTCAACGTCAGCAATAGCGCTTTGCAAACTGCCGAAGCGGCTGTGCGCGACCAAGCCTATGTCGCACAGTGCCGCGATGCGAACGCGAAGTGGCGGGATTGGCTAGCGCATGCGCTCGGCGAACATGGTGTTCCTTCTGATACTAGTCTCGCGAATTTCATCCTCGCCCGTTTCGGCAGCGAAGAAGAGGCGGAGGAGTGTGACACCTATCTGCAATCCCAAGGGCTGATCGTACGCCGCGTAAAGGGCTACAAATTGCCCAATGCGTTGCGTATTACTGTTGGCGATGAAGCCTCTTGCCGCCAAGTGGCACATGCGGTTGGCCAATTTAAAGGTGGCGCACGATGAGCAAGATTTACGATCGTGTCGCGCTAATTGGGCTTGGGCTAATCGCTTCGTCTTTATTCTGGGCGATCAAGCGAGATGGGTTGGCTGGCGAAGTCGTCGGCTACGCGCGCTCCAGCGAAACACGCGATACTGCGCGCGAAATCGGCCTTTGCGATACTGTCTATGACAGCGCAGCAGCGGCTGTTGAAAACGCAGATCTCGTTATTCTTTGCGTGCCCGTTGGCGCGATGGATAGTGTTGCGCGGGAAATTGCGCCTGTCTTAAAGACTGGTGCAACGATTACAGATGTGGGCTCTGTCAAGCGCGCTGTAATTGACGCCGTAGCGCCGCATTTGCCCGATCATGTTCACTTTGTTCCATCGCATCCCTTGGCAGGGACCGAGCATTCTGGGCCGCGTTCTGGTTTCGCAGAATTGTTTGAGAACCGCTGGTTCCTCGTTGTGCCTGTCGAAGGAAGCGATGAAACTGCGATCAAGAGCATTGAGGCGCTTTGGCAAGGCATCGGTTCCAACACGGCGCGCATGGACCCAGAGCACCACGATCTTGTTCTGGCAGTCACGTCGCACACGCCGCACCTGATCGCGTATACGATGGTTGGCGTTGCAGATGATCTTAGCCGCGTGACCGATAGCGAAGTGATTAACTATTCAGCGGCGGGTTTTCGCGACTTTACCCGTATTGCGGCCTCTGACCCTACCATGTGGCGCGATGTGTTCTTAAACAACAAAGATGCAACGCTGGAGATTCTAGGGCGTTTCACGGAAGAACTTTTTGCGCTGCAACGTGCAATCCGCACGGGGGATGGTGAGATGCTACATGATTATTTCACCCGCACGCGGGCGATCAGGCGCGGTATTATTGAGGCGGGGCAGGACACAGACGCTCCAAATTTCGGACGCTCAAAAACATGAAGCATTTTCTCGCAGCAGCTTTGATTGCAACTTTGGCATCTCCTGCCGCTGCGATAGCGCCCGACGCAACAATGCGCCCCTTGGCGCGCGGTGAACAACCCGCCCCGGTTTTGATGCGGCCAAAATTACGGCCAACGGCAGTTACAAAAAAATCGACAGAAAAACCGCTTGTCGTGCGCCCAAGATTGCGTCCAATGTCAGAGCAGGAAAAAGCGATGACAACAGTGGATAACGCTGAGATCGTATTGGCCTCTGCGGCTGTTGGCTTGCCGCAATCGCTATACCCAAGCAGTCGCCCAAAGGGGTTGGCTGAAAAGGTGATGGCAAAACGGCGTAAAGCCAAACGTGACGCCGCGCGGGGTGCGGTTTGCGGAGATCCTGCGTTGCAGGGCGACGTTGTCGGTATGGTTCCTGGGCGGATTAACGGATGCGGTGTGAAAAATGCGATCAAGCTTCGCTCCGTTTCGGGGGTAACGCTTAGCCAATCCTCGATCATGGATTGCACCACGGCCAAAGCGCTCAAGACATGGGTGAATGGCAGCGCCAAACCCGCATTCGGTAACCGTGGGGGTGGGTTAACTGCAATTCGTGTCGCAGCACATTATGCGTGTCGTACCCGAAACAACAGAAAAGGCGCGAAGATTTCTGAGCACGGCAAGGGTCGCGCGATAGATATTTCGGGCTTCAAGATGAAAAACGGTGAAATCATTACCGTTCTCAAAGGCTGGCGCGCTGCAAGCACAAGCAAAGCGTTAAAGCGAATGCATAAAGGCGCATGCGGCCCGTTTGGCACCGTGCTTGGCCCAAATGCAGATCGCTACCACCAAGATCATTTCCATTTTGATACCGCGCGCTATCGTTCCGGCAGCTATTGTCGCTAAGCTTTGGGTTGTTCAAACGCTCGCGATGCAACTCTGACCGTTTAAGCGTCAATCAGTCTTAACAATAAGTCGGTAAGCAACGGACAATTAATTTGCCCATTCACAAAGGCTTCTGTTAGCGTTTTCGCGCGAATTGGAAAATGTGCCATAAGCAGATGCACCGCCATTGATTAAGTAAATTGACCGTATCTGCTTCACACCCCAAAAACGTCCGGCGTGATATGCCCGGGCGCGACAACAGTTCAGACAGTGGAGAGATTTCATGCCCTCATTTGCAATCACGAACACGGTTACAACAACGCAATCGCTTACCGCTGGTCAGGTCGGGTTTGTCGGCACGCAAGGTGGGATCTACCAGACCTCTGGTGATGCGGTTACCATGAGTGGCTTTGATACTGAGTTTTTTACCGCAGGAGATGTGTTCAGTTCGGTATTTGGCGTTGACGTTGCCGCCAGCTCGCGTGTTGCCGTCACTGTCACCTCCACGGGCAGCGTACTGGGAAGTCACGACATCGCTTCCAACGGCGTCGGGATCAGCGTCTGGCACGACTCCAGCGCGACCATCGCCAATAACGGGATGATTGGTGGGTATTACGGCATTCGGCACACAGCAAATGGGGGCGGAAATTTCGAGCTGTCCAATGGAGGTCATGTTTCGGGGGTTTATCACGGGATCAATCTGACAAACATTCAATCCTTCGCCACGATATCGAACACCGGCACGATTGAATCGCAAGGCAGCGACGCGATCCATCTCTCCCAAGGGAACAACGCGACATTCTATCTTTCAAATACCGGTGACATCATCGGCGGGCGTGGCACTGCGATTCAAGTCGCGGGCGCATCAACCATGAAGTCAAACATTATTAATACCGGCAATATCATTGGCAATATTCATCTTGGTCTCGGCGACGATGTTTTTGATGGTCGTGGCGGCGTGCAGAATGTGTATATTTCGCTCTTTGCCGGCAATGACCTTTTCCGCGGAGGTGATGGTGCTGAATCAGTGCACGGTGGCACTGGCTCTGACACGCTTGTAGGTTACGATGGCGACGACTCCTTGGATGGTGGCGATGCCCGCGATATCATTCTCGGCATGAACGGTGATGACAATCTGATTGGCGGCGACGGTGATGATCTCATACGCGGCGGCAGTGGCGACGACAGCATCGACGGAGGCGGCGACAACAACGATATCCGTGGTGGTAGCGGTGAGGATACGATCGAAACGGGCAGCGGTGATGATACGATCAAAGCTGGTAAGGATGATGATATCGTTGATTCAGGGGATGGGGCTGATGTAATTTTCACTGGATCGGGTCATGATCTGGTGAATGCAGGCGTAGGCAAAGATATTATCGTTACGCGTTCAGGTGCCGATACTGTCATCGGTGGCGATGGTGATGATACCGTTATTGCTGGCGATGGTGATGATCAGGTTACTCTGGGCAAAGGATCAGATGCTGCCCTTGGCGGGCGCGGCGATGACACGATTGAGGCTGGCAAAGGCCATGACACGGTTGGTGGCGGCGCAGGTAATGACGTCGTCACAGGGGGTGACGGCAATGATCAGATCGACGGCGGTGAGGGCAATGATCAGATCACTGGCGGCAGCGGCAATGACACGATTGCGGGCAATATAGGTCATGATCTGCTCAAAGGCGGAGGGGGTGCGGATGAGTTCTACTTCATCGGCATTGATGATCTGGACCTCATCGAAGACTTCACCTTTGGCACTGACAAGATCAATTTCGAAAATCTGGGCCTGACCTTCGCGGGCTTGCAAACAGATGCCTTCGCGGATCTGAATGGCATTGGCATCATTGATCTGACCGCACTTGGGTGGAACACGATCATTCACCTTGATGGCGTGGATACTTCCACGCTGAGTGCAAGCGATTTTATCTTATCTTAAGATAGCAGCGCGGCGTTTGCGGCAATGGAAAACGCCGCGAAATCCATCTTGGGTTTCGATTCCCGGAAAGCTTAGGTCAATCCCGGATTTCCTCTGGCTTCACTCCCCAAAGCTCTGCTTTTGGGGCCCATCCTTTGTAGCCCGAAGACGTTAGCCGGCACCATGTTGGACCGCATTTTCCAAGACGGGCGATCACACCAAGTTCCAAGCGCGCCATAACGGGCGTTTCTGGATCTGCGCGTTGATAAAGAGGCATCATGTCGCGTTCGACCAGCACATAGCGCGTGCCTGACAGCAGCGAATAATGAACCCATCCGCCAGCGCCATCACGATCACGTACGCGGCGCCAGTGCCCATGCTCTGCGGTAATCTCAAGCGGCATGTCACGACGCTTGAACACCCAGTCGATGCGATGGGACAGCGACGGACCGCGCCGCACGTTTCCTTCTGACGCTTTCAAAGAGACGTATCGGGGCAAAGGTAGATTGGTTTCTGCACCGCGTTCGCCAGCGGATAGCGAAGAAGCAAGGACAGCAAACAGCGCTGCGCGCATGAGCGTTGCTATAGAGGTCATCGGTGGGCCTGTGCGGTTACTGCGTTGTTTTGTGCGCTAAGGTTCTTGAAGCTGCCAGCGCTTTTCGCCACTCTGCACTGCAAAGGCCTGTTTGAAAAGCCACAAGGAGAGCAAGATGCCATCAGAACGCCTAAGTGTTGTCGTGACGCGACGCCTGCCAGACGCGGTTCAAAACCGTCTGAATGAGCTATTCAACGTCAACTTGCGCGATGATGATGCTCCTATGCCTAAAAGCGAACTTGTCGCTGCGATCAAGGATGCTGATGTTCTTGTCTCAACTGTATCCGATGTGATTGATGCACCCTTGCTGGCGCAAGCGGGGCCTAAACTGAAGTTAATCGCGAACTATGGCGCAGGCGTAGATCACATCGACGTCGCAACCGCACGACAACGCGGTATCCTTGTTTCCAATACGCCTGGTGTTCTTACGGATGATACCGCGGATATGACCATGGCACTCTTGCTCGCAGTGACACGTCGTATTCCAGAGGGTCTTGGCGTGATGCAATCAGGAGATTGGAGCGGTTGGTCGCCAACGGCATTCCTTGGGGGTCGCATCAGTGGGCGGCGTCTGGGTATTCTTGGTATGGGCCGAATTGGCCAAGCCGTCGCAAAACGCGCGCGCGCATTCGGGATGGATGTTTCCTATCATAATCGCCGTCGTCTTCGCCCGGATGTCGAAGAGGCGCTTGGAGCGAGCTATTGCGAAGATCTAGATCAGATGGTTGCATCGGCGGACGTTCTGTCGGTCAATTGTCCGAATTCTCCATCTACGTTCCATCTGCTCAATGCGCGTCGGCTCAAATTGATGAAGCCGAATGCGGTTCTTGTGAATACATCACGTGGCGAAGTGATTGACGAAAACGCCCTGACACGGATGCTGAAGGCGAATGAAATCGCGGGTGCAGGACTAGACGTGTATGAACACGGAACCGAGGTAAGCCCCGAGCTTCAAAGCCTCTCAAACGTGGTGTTGTTGCCGCATATGGGGTCGGCTACTCAAGAAGGTCGCCAAGAGATGGGTGAAAAAGTTATCATAAATATCAAGACATTCGCGGATGGGCACCGTCCACCCGACCAGGTCGTTCCGGGAATGCTATAAAGCAACTTTATAGGAGTAAGAGAAATGCGCCAGACTTTGATTGCAACAGGTTTGGCGCTGCTCGCGCCCTTTACTGTTTTTGCCCAAGATGCAGCCGATGCGGTTCAGCCCGAAACGACAATTTCGATAGATGCGAAGGCCGCAGGCACGCCTATAGAGGCTCAGGATTGGATGGTTGTCGCTGCCAATCCCTTGGCGTCTCAAGCGGGAGCAAAGGTGCTGGAGCGCGGCGGCACGGCTGCGGATGCGATGATCGCCGTGCAAACGGTCCTTGGTCTTGTTGAGCCGCAAAGCTCTGGCCTAGGCGGTGGTGCTTTTCTGGTTTGGTATGACGCGAAAAGCGGCGAGATCACCACTCTTGATGGGCGAGAAACTGCACCTGCGGCGGCAACCCCGCGCTTGTTTCAGGATGAAAATGGCGAGCCTTTGAAGTTCTTTGATGCGGTCGTTGGCGGGCGCTCTGTCGGGGTGCCTGCAATCCCAGCGCTCATGGAGCGCGCGCATCAGAAATGGGGAAATCAAGAGTGGAGCGGGTTGTTTTACGATGCCTATTCGCTGGCTGACTATGGATTCGCAGTCTCGCCACGGCTTGCAGGTTTGATCGCTCGCGATGCTGAGAGATTGGCAAAGTACCCTGAAACCGCCAGCTATTTTCTACCTAATGGTCGCGCATTAGCTCACAATGATTTACTTACAAACAAACCTTATGCGGCCCTGATGAATGAGCTTGCCCGAAATGGGACAAAGAGCTTCTATCATGGGGAAATTGCTCAAGACATCGTCGATGCCGTGCAAAATGCGACGGGCAATCCCGGTGTGCTCAGTATGGCGGATATGGCGAACTATCAGGTGAAGGAACGCAAACCTGTCTGCGCCACTTATCGCGCCCATGAGGTTTGCGGCATGGGTCCTCCATCCTCTGGCGCGCTGACGGTCGGACAGATTCTCGGAATGCTCGAAGGCTATGATCTGGCCGCGATGGGGCCTCAGAATCCGCATGCGTGGCGCTTGATCGGTGATGCGTCGCGGCTCGCCTTTGCGGATCGTGGGCGGTACATGGCGGATAGCGATTTTGTGCCTGTGCCGAGCAAAGGCCTGCTTGATCCCGCATATCTGTCCAATCGCGCAGAGGCGCTTGATGGTGGCCCTGCACTTGGGAGCGTTAGCGCAGGCATGCCTGCCTTTGATCACGCAATGAACTGGGCAGATGACGAGAGTTTAGAGCTGCCCTCGACCAGCCATATCTCGATCGTGGATAGCTATGGCAACGCGCTCAGCATGACGAGTACGATTGAAAACGCTTTCGGATCGCGCCTCATGGTGCGTGGTTTTCTGCTGAACAACGAGCTGACAGATTTCTCGTTCCGCTCACACAAAGACGGCGTTCCAATCGCCAACGCGATTGCCCCCGGCAAACGACCACGTTCGTCGATGGCTCCGACCATTGTACTGAAAGACGGAAAACCCGTGCTGATCGTCGGCAGTCCCGGCGGTAGCCGCATTATCGGTTATGTCGCGAAAACAATCATCGCGCATCTTGATTGGGACATGGATGTGCAAGCTGCCGTATCGTTTGGTCACGCGGTGAATCGATTTGGCACTTATGATCTTGAGAAAGGTGGCGCGATGGAGGCTATGGCTCCTGATCTGGAGGCGCTGGGGTATCAGGTAAACGTACGAGACCTGAATTCGGGGCTTCACATCATCGCAGTAGGTGACGTGTTACAGGGCGGCGCTGATCCACGACGCGAAGGTGTTGCATTGGGTCAATAAGGTGCCAAACCGTGCTAGGGCCACGCCTTGGGCAGGGCCCCAGATTTTTGGGCAGCAGCGGTTGTGGTTTTATACGAAGACATCTTATGCGACGAAAACCAGTTTCTCGGCGGCGGCACCAAAAGCTTGGTTACACCCATATGATGAAATCCAGATGGTAGCGTTGGTACGAGATCATCGTTGCGGTTGATCAGGAGGCATAGTTTGTCGTGTTTAACCGGGCCATTCACCAACTTGGGGCGCGGCGCGGCAAAACCAATGGCAGGCGCAGCATAACTTTTCGAGAGGATTTGCGCTGCTGCTGCGCCAAGCGAATGGCCAATGATGGTGTCTGGCTTGAGATTCTCGGTGTCGAGCCAATCATAGATTACCTTTGCATAGGCCAAGAAACCCTGATGCCAAAACGTACCTGATGCGCCTTTTTCGCTCCCTCCGTCCTTGAGGTGAAGCCGCTTATTCCCTAGGCGCAAAGGACGCAGGTTATACCTTAGATAATCGCGAACCGTGTTAGAGCCGGGAAGCAACAAGATGCCTCCTTCTAACACATAGGCCTGAACGTCGCGGTGCGGGCAGGACTTGACCAGTTTCGGCGAAACAATGCGCCCAATGTCATAGCTCGCCTCCGCCAGTGTAGCCGCGTCATCGAGCGAAATATGAGCCATTTGAACCTCCTAAGTCAGCATCTACATACTACTTCTAGTTGCTGTTTGATCAATCATCGTGTTCCATTCTCTACAAAGGTCGCAATTTTGCAGTATTAAGTCGGCTGAACCCTTCGCGTTCGCTTTGCATTTGGCAAAACAGGGGCAACGATGGTCCTAGGGAGTCGCGGGCTTATGAAAACTGATGTCAAAGCACTGGTCGTTGGCGGCGGAGCCGTTGGAACCTCAATCGCCTATCACTTGGCCAAAGCGGGCTGGGACGATGTCATGCTCTTGGAGCGGGACGAGCTGACCTCTGGGTCCACATGGCATGCCGCGGGTCTTTTGCCGCTCTTCAACATGTCCTTCGCGACCACGCATATTCACCAGTATTCGGTCGAGTTCTATAAAGAGCTTGAGGCAGAGACAGGCCTCAACGCGGGATTTGCCGTTGTTGGCAACCTGCGTATGGCCCAGACCAAGGAACGTATGGACGAGTACATGGTCTATGCGACCACAGCCGAAACCTGCGGCGTTCCTTACGAATTTCTGACCCCTGACGAGATAAAGGCGCGCTGGCCGCTGATCAATACAGAGACGCTTGAAGGCGCTTTGTACCATCACACAGATGGCTACATTAACCCCGCTGACGTCACCATGGCGATGGCCAAGGGCGCGCGTCAACGCGGCGTTGAAATCGTGCGCCGTTTGCAAGCCGATAGTTTTGAATGGACGGGCACGCATTGGAACGTGACCTGCTCTAAGATGGTTGAAAAGGGGGGCAATCTGGTTGCCTCTGACGAGCAAGTCGTCATCACCGCAGAGCATGTGGTCACCGCCTCGGGCAATCACGCGCAGCGCACGGCGAAGATGCTGGGTATCAAGATCCCTGCGATACCCGTTGAGCACCAGTTCATTGTGACGGACGTTGATCCCGCGCTTCAGCAATGGCGCAAGGATGGCAACCCAGAGCACCCCGTTATTCGCGACGCGGATGCGCAATCCTATGTGCGTGAAGAGCGTGGTGGCTGGATTTTGGGCGTCTACGAGAGAAATGCGCCAGCGGTGTTTGAGCATGGCGTGCCAGACAGCTTCCGCGCTGATCTCTTCCCGCTCGATCTGGAGCGGATCGAAGAGCAATATATGGCGATGATCCACCGCATGCCCTCTTGCGAGGAAAGCGGTCTCAAGGATGATTTCAACGGCCCGATCTGCTACACGCCTGATGGCAATCCGCTCGTTGGCCCTGCACCGGGCTTGCGTAATATGTGGCTGGCCGAGGGTTTTTCTTTCGGCATCACGGCGGCTGGCGGAACAGGCTATTACCTTGCCCAGATGATGGTCGAAGGCGAGGCAGAGATCGACATGGCCTCGCTCGATCCCAAGCGCTACGGCAACTGGATGACGACCGAGTTTGCCGCGCGCAAGAATGAAGAGTGCTACGATCACGTCTACATCCTGCACCACCCTGATGAAGAGCGGCCCGCTTGCCGTCCCTTGCGCACGGCCCCTGCCTATGATCGCCAAAAAGCGCGCGGCGCGCAGTTTGGGTTCGTCAACGGATGGGAGCGCCCGAACTATTTTGGCCCTCTGGATGCACCGGATAATTTCGACGAAGAAAGCCGCTCGTTTCGTCGTGGTGGCTGGTGGCAACACGCGGTTGATGAGGCAAAAGCGATCCGCGAGGGCGTAGGCCTGATCGACGCGACCGCCTTCACCAAACATGTGGTCAAAGGGCCGGGCGCGACCGCGTTCCTTGATTGGTTCACCTGTAACAAACTGCCAAAAGTGGGTCGTATCAACCTGACTTATGCGCTGACGCCTGCTGGTACCACGCGCACCGAATACACGATCGTGCGTAATGGCGAGAACGATTATTACCTTGTGTCTGCAGGGGCTTGGACGGCCTATGACGCCGATTACCTGCGCAAATGTGCCGAGGATAAAGCGCCTGAGTTCGGCTATATCGAAATTCAGGATGTCACCACCCAATGGGGCGTTTTCGCCATCGCGGGTCCAAAGTCGCGCGACGTGTTGAACGCGGTGATCAAGGACGCTGATCCAGCAACGGCGCTGTCTAACAAACGCTTCCCATGGCTCTCAGCGCGCCAGATCGAATTGGGCATGTGCCCCGTGAATGCGATCCGCGTTGCCTATACCGGTGAGCTGGGTTGGGAGTTGCATCACCCGATGGAAATGCAGAATTACCTCTTTGATCTGCTGGAAAAAGCGGGCGAGCCGCATGGTATGAAGCTGGTTGGCGCGCGCGCGCAGAACTGGCTGCGTCAGGAGAAATCTTATCGCGCCTTCGGCAACGAACTTGGCCGCGATGCGACCCCTGCCGAGGCCGATCTGCCGCGCTTCATCGACCTTTCCAAAGAGTTCCAAGGCAAGGCGGAGATGGAAGCGATTGGCATTCGTTCCAAATGTGTGACGCTGCTTATTGATGGACCTGAGGATGCCGACCCATGGGGCCGCGAGGCGCTTTATGATAGGGATACGAAGATAGGTCGTCTCACGTCTGGTGGTTACTCTGTTCACTTCGGTAAATCGATTGGGATGGGGTATGTGACACCAGAATTGGCAAGCGTTGGAACGAAGCTCAAGGTCAAGATGCTAGACCAACTTTGGGATGCTGAAGTTGTTGAAGACAGCCCCTATGATCCCAAAAACACAACAATTCGTGTTGATGGGTAAGTTTGTTTTAGCACACGGGGCATCTTAGGGAGGGTGCCCTTTTCAAACAGTTCGCAAGGCGCTAGAAGTAACATACGTTAGAGTATGGAGCCGTGAAGTGACCCTAAGCAAAGCCCATCGCCTGAATGCCAAAATTCTCGGGATTTTCATTGCGCTTCACTTGGTTAATCACGCGGTGCTTGTCGTGGGCCGCGAGACGCACCTAAAGGTGATGGAATTCCTCAGGTCAGGATACCGCTCTGGCCTAATCGAGTACCCGCTCTTTGGGCTCTTTGCGGTTCAGATAGTCCTTGGTCTCGCTCTGATTGCGAAGCGCGGCAAGCCAAAAGGCGCGTGGGCGTGGATACAGGTTCTATCAGGGCTCTATATCGCGTTCTTTTTACTTCAGCATCTCGGCGCGATTGTCATGGCGAGGATGAGCTACGAATTCGAAACGACAACTTATTTTGCCGCCGCAGTCGTCAGCGCGCCACCGTTCGCTTGGTACTTCTTTCCGTATTATGTTCTTGGCGTGACGGCGGTGTTCACCCATATCGCTGCTGCCGCGCGTTTTTCCAAATGGCGCGCGCCAGCAAAATTCTGGCACAAAGCTATGCCCGTCGTAGGCTTTGCATTTGGCCTAGCCGTTGTAACGTCACTATCGTATGGCGCAGCACAGGAACTGCCTGCGGAAAATCGTGCTTACCTAAAAGATACGTTTGGACACTAGCGAACCGCGCGCGCTTTGCGCCACTTTTTCCATTGTGCTTGGCTTCCGTTAAAGCAGTTAAGATCAATTTCCTTTTCAACGCCGTCTAGGACGCCAGTCGCCGTATATTGCCAGAACTGCCAATTTTTTACGCCATAGCGTTTTTCGACATGCTTGGCTGTCGAGCGAAGCCAGAAGTCGCGCTTTAGGCGTGCGACATCATTGCGGACCCAGAAATCAGGTGCGGTATAGACCACAACGCGTGTTTGATAGTGCTGCTCGATGAGACTGATAAATCGTCTTGATACGCGACGAACTTCTTTCGCGGGGGGGCGAAGTACGCATGTTGGCGAAAAGGGGTTCCACTCAAGATCAAGGACAGGCGGCATGCCACCACGCAAACGCGGTACGTTTTTGATGAAATTCTTTGCCTGAGTGTCAGGATCAGTACAGAAATAGTAGAAATGATAGGCGCCAAGCGCGATACCCGCACGTTTTGCAGCGCGCCAGTTTCCTTTGAATTCTGGGTCGACGAGATCACCGCCCTCTGTCGCTTTGAGCCAAGCGAATTGAATGCCTTGGCGTTTCACTTGTCGCCAGTTCATCTGACCTTGGAACCGCGCGGCGTCGATTCCGTGCACTGGAAAACTGGATGGCGCACGGCGGCCGAAATCAACGGGGTCGTTGTCTTTGAACTTGGAGCGGGCAAGCAATAGCGATGGTGCAGAAAGCAATGGTAGGCTGGCAAGGCCAGACAAAGTCGCGCGTCGGGTGAGGGTCATGGGCCGATTACTCCGGTTTACTAAAAACAAGGCTCAAATTGTTTGCTGGCATTTCCAGAATATGGGCAACATCAAGTCCAGCGTCGCACGCCCAATCAATCACATCAAAGTCATCCTTATAACCGATCTCTGGATCAGCTCTGATTAGGCTTTCATGAAAGCGTTCATCGCCCTCGGATGTCAATTCACCACCGCGCATGAAGGGCCCATAGAGCAAAAAGACGCCGCCGGGTGCGAGTGCCTTGGCGACTTCCTTGATGACAGTCTGGGCTTCGGCTTCGCTGATGAGGTGCAAAAGGTTTACCAAAACAGCCAGGTTAAGGGGGCCTGTCGTTTCGCTCCAACCCGCTTGTGTCGCATCAAGGCGCACCGGCAACGTGAGATTATCGAGCTGAGCCTCGCTCACATAAATTCCGATTGAGGCAAGCCGGTCTGCGTCGATGTCTGTTGGCACCCAAGTGAGGTTTGGACAAGCGCGCGCAAATGCAACGCAGTGCTGTCCAGTTCCGCTTGCCAATTCTAGTGCGCGCCCTTCGCGTGGGGCGATGTCGCGCAGCACTTGGCTAAGAGGAGCTGCGTTGTTTGCAGCAGACGGCGCAACGAGGCGACCATCTGCGGCCGTCTGTGCAATGCTTGCGGTGGCGGGCAATTGACGTGTCATGAGCGCTCTTCCCATCTATCTGTTGCAGGCGGCGGTGTCGGGCTAAGCGCCGTAATTTGCGCATATAGAGCGTCATCCATCTTGAAGTCTATTGCTTTCAAGGAGGGCTCCAGTTGAGCGCTTGATCGAGCAGACAATATTGGCATTGGTTGCGCAGAATGATGCGCAACCCACGCTGCTGCAAGAGTGGCAGGATGCACGCACAGATCTGCAGCAAGCACGTTAAGATCCTTCGCCGATTGGTGCATGAAGGCCAGCGAATAGCGCTCGCTATAGCGCTTGTCATTAGTGATACGCCCTTCAGAACCCGTCGTGTATTTCCCGGTGAGCAGCCCACCTCCCAACGGTGAATACGGCGCGCAAGTGATGTTCTGATCTGCGCACATAGGCAATAGCTCAACTTCGGCCTGACGCTTCACGAGGTTATACATGGGTTGAATAATATCGATGCGCGTACCGAAATCTTTTGCGATAGCAGCCGCTGCCATGACTTGCCACGCTGCGAAATTGGAAAGCCCGATGTATCGAATTTTGCCGTTGCGTTGCAGCGTGCTCATCCACTCGAGCGCGCGTCTTAGATCTGCGCCGACGTACATATGAAGGTAGAGGATATCGACGCTGTCCATCGCCAAGCGTTTGAGCGATGTGTCAAAATCAGATTGCAATTTTTTGGGATCGCCATTGCCATCATAGGCGACCTTTGTTGCGATCAATAGATCGTCACGAAACGGCGCTGCCAAAGCGCCAAGGATCGTTTCGGATGCGCCATCTGTGTAGATATAAGCCGTGTCGAAATGGTTGATTCCAGAATTTCGAGAGGCGTCAAACATCTCGGCAGATGCTGTTTTGTCGGCCTTGCCGCCAAATTGCATTGTCCCAAATGCAAAGTGGCTTGCCGCTTTGCCGTTTCGTGTCTTGATATGTGTCATGACACAAGAGTGGCACGCGCTTAAAGGGTTGAAAAGGTCTTAGGCGGGCGAACTCAGAGGTGCCCGTAGGGTAGTGATTGCCCGTCCTAGAAACTGACCGGCAGGAACGCATGTCACAACGGCAAAGCACGCCGCAAACATGCTCGATTGTGAGACTTCGGGGAGAAGCGCTGAAAGCGCACCGTTCGCGAAGCCAGCACAAAAGATTACCATCATCGCAAGCATTGTGATCCATTCACCTTTGACTTGGATAGAGCCCTTTGCCTTTAGCAAAATCCAACCGCGCTGCCAGACCATTCCGAAACCAATTCCCAGAGCATACGCCGCCGCTGCAACGAGCCAAACCCAAGCCGCAGGTGACAATGAAACAATGTTGCGAAGTGTGAGAATGCCGAGCAAAGGCAAGGCAAGAACCAAGATGATTGGCACCGTACGATCTTTGCTAGCGCGCAAACCCAAGATCACCAAAAGGACAAATAAGGGGTAGACCCACATCGGGACGTTAGCGAAAAATGTGCTCATAGTTTGGCTCCTTTGTTTGCGATGTTCTTTTCTAGAACCGGGTGCTTTTTCAAAGCGAGCAGGTTTACGCGAAATGCCTGTCCCAGACGCACGCTGCTGATAAAAGCAGTTCGCGAAGCGCGAAGCACTTTGCTCAGACAGATGAAATGCAAGAGCGAAAGCGAGCCAGTTTGTGCTTTGGGGTGGATAATGAGCGTATTTCCACGCCTTCGGTGCCATGCATCCTTGCCGGCGATCAAATCGTTTGGCCGATTTCGATAGGGAAGCGTAAAAAGGCATTTGTCACAAAAAAGGCCCCGCGCGAGAAATCGCGCGAGGCCAAAGATTTAGCGATTGCTTGGATCAGTTAGGAATATCGCCTGTGATGCCTTCAACGTAGAAAGACATACCAGCCAATGTGCCGTCATCCGCTGTCTCGCCTTCTGCGAGCCATGCAGAGCCGTCCTGTTTGTTGATCGGGCCAGTAAACGCGTGGTAGCTGCCGTCCGCCAATGTGTCGATCATTGCCAAGGCTTCGGCTTTTACATCCGCAGGAACCGCGTCAGAAATTTCACCGATTGCAACCATGCCAGCGCCGATGCCATCCCAAGTGGATGTGCTTGTCCAAGTGCCGTCCATAACTGCTTTAGTACGTGCAATGTAATAAGGTGCCCAGTCATCGATGATGGACGAGACGCGCGGCAGTGGGCCGAACTCAGCCATGTCGGACGCCTGACCGAATGTGATGACGTTGCCAGCTGCTTCCGCTGCGGCTTGTGGCGCTGTGGAATCTGTGTGCTGCAAGATCACGTCCGCGCCTTGCTCGATCAGCGCTTGGGCCGCATCAGCTTCTTTGGCAGGATCGAACCACGTGTAAGCCCAAACGATGGAAAATTCGACGTCTGGGTTCACTTTCTTCGCATGGATGTAGGCGGAGTTAATGCCGCGAATAACTTCCGGGATCGGGAAGGATGCGATGTAACCAATCTTGTTGGTTTTAGTCATCTTGCCAGCGATGTGGCCCTGAACGGCGCGACCTTCATAGAAACGCGCGGAGTAAACAGAAACGTTGTCCGCTTGCTTGTAGCCTGTCGCGTGCTCAAATTTTACGTCTGGGAATTTCTTCGCAACGTTGATTGTTGGATCCATGTAACCAAAGGACGTTGTGAAGATCAGATCTGCGCCAGACAGCGCCATCTGGGACATCACGCGCTCTGCGTCTGCGCCTTCTGGGACGTTTTCCTGAAAGACTGTTTCGACCTTGTCACCGAACTCAGCCTCAACGGCCAAACGGCCTTTGTTGTGCTCATACGTCCAGCCGCCGTCACCGACTGGGCCTACATAGACGAAACCAACTTTGGTTTTGTCTTCAGCCATTGCTGCGCCGCCAAATGCAAGCGCGACTGCTGCTGCACTCGCGAGAAGTGTTCTGCGTTTCATAAATTCATCCCCCTGTGGATGGTGAGTTGTTCTGCCGCTCGTTTTAGCGAGAGGCGTGGAAAATTTTGCCAAGTGCTGCTGGTGCGCCGTGATTCCCGCGCGCAGAGATTATGACGAGCACAGCAATAGTTATCAGATAAGGTGACATCGACAAGACCTCGACCGGCACCTTCGCGCCTGCGGCCTGTAGATTCAACTGTAGGACTGTAACGCCGCCGAAAAGATACGCACCAATCAAGACACGCCATGGCTTCCAGCTTGCGAAGACGACGATTGCGAGTGCGATCCAACCGGCGCCCGCGGTCATCCCTTCCGTCCATTGCGGAACACGTACAAGGCTGATGTACGCCCCTGCCAGTCCTGCGCAGGCACCGCCAAACAAGATTGCCAATATCCGAATGCGCACAACCTTGTAGCCTAGGGCATGCGCGGCATCGTGGCTCTCGCCGACAGCGCGAAGCACTAGCCCTGCGCGGGAGTATTTCAGCATAGCCCAAACGAAGGCCACTAAAGCGACGGAGAAATAGACCATCGGATCATGCGAGAAAAGCATTTTGCCAACGACGGGAATGTCGGAAAGGATCGGCAGCTCCATTTTTTGCAAGGTAGGAGATTTCATACCTTCATATGGCTTTCCGATAAGCGAACTTAGCCCCAGTCCAACCAGTGTGAGACCAAGGCCGGTCGCGACTTGGTTCGACAAAAGGTATTGCGTCAGGATGCCAAACGCGAGCGAGAGCAAAGCGCCGCAAACCGCTGCAAACATAAAGCCCAAAGCAGGTGAACCTGTGTTTACGCCAATCGCGAAACCGCAGATTGCGCCAGTGATCATCATCCCTTCAACGCCAAGATTGAGAACGCCAGATTTTTCGACAACAAGCTCGCCAATCGCGGCCAAAAGAATAGGAGTCGCAGACACCATGAGTGAGGCAATCAGCAGAACGGGATTGATAGAAGAAAGATCCATTACACGGCCTCCCGTTTGCTCATTCGAATACGAAAGTTGATGAAAACATCCGTTGCGAGAAGGAAGAAGAGCAGCATGCCTTGAAAGAGCTGAATCGCAGCAGATGGAATGCCGAGCATAAGTGATGCCAACTCTCCGCCGATATAGGTGAGGGCCATCAAAAGTCCTGCAAAAAGTATGCCGATAGGATGCAATCGTCCAAGAAATGCGACGATAATGGCGGTAAACCCATAGCCGGAGTTAAAGTCGATGGTGATCTGACCTGCAGGCCCTGCAACTTCAAACATGCCTGCCATACCTGCGAGCGCGCCAGCCAACCCGAGGCACAGAAACACGATGCGTTTGGGGTTCACACCCGCAAAACGTGCAGCGCGTGGGGCTTCGCCAGCAAGGCGAATTTGAAACCCGAGCATATGGCGCGAGAGTAAAACATAAGCGAATATTACTGCAAGAAAGGCGGTTAGAACCCCCCAGTGCATGCCTGTGCCAGAGATGATCTCCAAATTGGCCGTGCCCGCATGTTGCGCTAGATTGCGAGAGCCGGGAAACCCCATGCCATCCGGGTTCTTGAGAAGCCCAGAGGACACAGATGCGAGCCACGCTTCAGCAACATAGACCAACATCAACGAAACGAGGATTTCGTTTGTGCCAAAGCGTGTTTTTAGAACCGCCGGAATCATCGCCCAAGCCCAACCCCCAAGCGCGCCAGCAAGGACCATCAACGGAAAGATGATGAAGCTTTCAGAGGGATAAAACGCAAGGCCCATACCCGCACCGCAAATGGCGCCGATGATGTATTGCCCTTCCGCACCGATATTCCAGATACCCGCTTTAAACCCAAGCGAGAGGCCAATAGCGATCAAGATCAGCGGCCCTGCTTTCACCAAGAGCTGAGGGCGAGAGTATGCCGCGAATTGCTCGCTAAAGAGAGGGTCCCAAAAAATAATCCGGATCGCTTCAAACGGATCACTTCCAAGAGCGGCGAACATGATGCCGCCTACGATCATCGTCAATAGAACGGCTAGAAACGGGGTTGCGAGCGTCCAAAATTGGCTCGGTTGCGCGCGTTTTTCGAGACGGATCATGCCGCGCCCTCCATATTGGGTGCGCTATGGTCATGTACACCGCCCATCATCAGGCCAATCTCTTCGACAGTTAGCCCTTGAACGGGGCGAACTGGGGACAATCGCCCTTCGTTAAGGGCTGCGAAGTTGTCGGATATTTCCATTAGCTCGTCCAAATCCTGACTGATGACGACAAGGGCGGCTCCCTTTTCGGCCAAATCCATCAAGGATTGCCGGATCGCAGCGGCGGCTGAGGCGTCAACGCCCCAAGTCGGCTGGTTCACAATCAAGACTTCTGGATCTTGCAGAACTTCGCGTCCAATAACGAATTTCTGTAGATTTCCGCCAGAAAGTGAACGCGCTGCATTTGCAGAACTCGGCGTGCGCACGTCGAAAGCTTCGATGACTTCGTTTGCGTAGTCCTTGGCCTTGCTCCAGTTTAAGAAACCAGAAGAAACCATACCTTTACGCACGGCTGCGGACAAAAGCGCGTTTTCAGTGAGACTCATGTCAGGCACCGCAGCATGACCGAGGCGTTCCTCTGGCGCTGCAAGCACACCCAATGCGCGCCGCGCTTGCGGTCCGAGTTTGCTGATATCGCTCTCTTTTAGCGTTACATTTCCGTTAGCGCTGCTCACCTCGCCAGAGAGCGCGCCGAGCAGTTCGTCTTGACCGTTTCCAGCAACGCCGCCAACGCCAAGAATTTCTCCTGCGCGCACTTGAAAATTGATATCTTTTAAGGCGGTGCCAAACTCGCTGGGCGCAGGCAGTGAAAGGGCGCTAACACTCAACAACGCTGCCCCGAATTCGCCAGCCTCTCTTGACGGCACATGCAACGTTTCGCCGACCATCATCTCGGCAAGCTCTTTGGCGCTGGTTTCGGCTGGTGTGCAGGTCGCAACTTTCTTGCCGAGCCGCAATATCGTCGCCGTGTCACATAGGCTGCGAATTTCTTCGAGTTTGTGTGAAATGTAGAGGATCGCTGTGCCCTCTGCCTTTAGTTGCCTCAAGGTTTTGAACAGGATTTCCACCTCTTGAGGAGTTAAAACAGATGTTGGCTCATCCATAATAAGCAGCTTGGGATCCTGCAGCAGGCACCGAATAATCTCTACCCTCTGGCGTTCTCCAGCGGATAGATCGCCAACCCGCATAAACGGATCTAAGGGCAGGCCATATTGGTGGGACACTTCTTTGATCTTTGCGGCCAAATCACGTTGTTTGGGCGCGTCTTCCATTCCGAGCGCTATGTTTTCGGCCACATTCAATGCGTCAAACAACGAGAAATGTTGGAACACCATCGCAACACCTGATTGGCGCGCAGCACTTGGGGCGAGGGGGGCAAAGCCAACCCCATTCAGCGCCATAGTGCCACTATCAGGTTTTACCAAACCGTAGATCATTTTGACCAAAGTGGATTTGCCCGCGCCGTTTTCACCAAGCAAGGCATGCACCTCACCCGCGTGAATATCGAAGGATACTTCGCTATTGGCGACGACCCCGGGGTAGGCTTTGGTTAGGCCATTAAGGCGCAACAGTGGTTCACTCACGCGATGGTCCTTTGTTCTTTGGCGCTAGATCGCCCTGTCAATAGTTGAGAGCCGACCCCAATCGCAATGGCGTTCGGGTGTTTCCCAAGATTCGGATCGCCAATGGGGCAAGTAATGCGAGAAATTTGCCCATCGGTATGACCCAAAGCGGTTAATCGATTGCGAAAGCGGGCCCATTTACTCTTTGAGCCGATAAGTCCAACGAAATCAAAGTCGTGGCAAAGGAATTGATGACATAACTCCAGATCCAGCGCATGTGAGTAGGTTAGAATAAGGTGCTGGGCGTCTCTTGGCGCGCGCGCGACGAGCATTTCTGGGCGAACGGCAAGTAGCTTGGTGATTCCTTCAGGTATCTCTCTAGGAAACCGTGCTTCACATGTATCGATCCATGTGATCGCAAATTCGCCCAGCGGATGTAGGGTATGCACCATTGCACGGCCCACATGACCCGCGCCCCAGATCCACAAATCGCGGTGCGGCTTTTCAATGGGTTCAATGAACCAGCCATCAATGAGCTGTGTCGCAGGCGTTTGCCCTTTCCCACGTGCGTCAGAAATGAGCCGCTGAACGGACAGTGGTGCCTCTGTGGCGGTATCAATCGGGCGTGCGAAAACGCCGTTGCTGGGTGTTGGCAGCGACTTGCTATCAAAAACTTCAGTCAAAATGCTTATAGCGCCTCCGCAGCATTGGCCTAGCTCGGGGCCAAGCGCGTGCGAGGAAAGGCGGCTTCCTTGAACTGTCAACGCTTGTTTCGCCAATTCAAACTCCAGCGCGCCGCCACCGATTGTGCCGCTTTGACCTGTGCTCCAAACTAACATGGACGCACCAACGTCTCTCGGGGTCGAGCCTTTGACATCAGCTATAACAACGCGCGCGATGCGGCCGTGTTGGCTCACCGCTTTTTGTAAGATATCGAGATTAAACCCCATCGCGCACCTGCTCGATGGTTTTCAAAATACGTTCAGGGGTCGCCGGTGCATCAAGTGACGGGTAAGGCGCACCACACGCCGCTATAGCGTCCGAAATCGCCATCATCGCAGAAATTCCATGCATGAAAGGCGGCTCACCCACTGCTTTTGATCGGTAGATCGACTTTTCTATGTTTGCACCGTTCCAGAGGGTGACGTTGAAAATTTCAGGCCGATCCGAACAGGCCGGAATTTTGTAGGTCGAGGGTGCATGTGTGCGCAAGCGCCCCCGTTCATCCCAAACCAGTTCTTCCATCGTGAGCCAGCCAGCGCCTTGCACATAGGCTCCTTCGACTTGGCCGATGTCCAGCGCGGGGTTCAACGACGCGCCAGCGTCGTGCAAAATGTCGGTGCGCAAGATGCGGTTCTCGCCAGTAAGAGTGTCGATCACCACTTCACTCACAGAGGCACCATAGGCAAAGTAGAAGAACGGTCGACCCTGTCCTTTGATGCGATCCCAAGCAACTTTCGGTGTTTTGTAAAAGCCCGTCGCGGATAGCGAGATACGGTTTTGATAGGCCAACGTGGCCGCCTCTGCAAAACTCATGCTGTCCTTGCCGACAATAACGCGCCCACCTTTAAATGCGATGTCAGAGTCGGCTTGGGCAAAGTGACTCGCTAGAAATTTGGCAATTCGATCACGGATGGTATCGCAAGCGGCCTTGACCGCCATGCCATTCAAGTCAGTGCCTGACGAAGCTGCTGTCGCGGAGGTGTTTGGAACTTTGCCTGTGTCCGTCGCCGTAATTTTCACCGCGCCGACATCAATCCCAAAGCGCGAGGCGGCGACTTGAGCGATCTTTTGGAACAAGCCTTGCCCCATTTCGGTGCCGCCATGGTTCAAATGAACCGAGCCATCCGAATAGACATGCACCAAAGCGCCTGCTTGGTTCAGATGGGTCAGCGTAAAGGAAATGCCGAATTTTACCGGTGTAAGCGCGATCCCTTTCTTCAATATCGGGTTTTTGGCATTCCATTCTGCGATAGCTGATCGCCGTGCTTGATAGTCTGACGAAATCTCCAAGGCATCAGTCAGCTCGTGTAATATGAAATCCTCAACTTCCATCCCGTAGGGCGTGGTTTGTGGTGCCCCCTGACTAGAAATATTTGCGTCGCTCGCGCTGCTTTGATCCGCCATCGGATTGTAATAGTTCACGCGTCGAACCTCTAGTGGATCAAGGCCCAAATCATGCGCGACGTGATCCATCACGCGCTCGATCCCAAGCATCCCTTGGGGTCCACCAAATCCCCGATAAGCGGTTGCGCTTTGTGTGTTCGTCTTTAGCCTGTGGCTTTCAATGCGCGCGTTTTCTAACAGATAAGCGTTGTCTGAATGAAGCATTGCGCGATCCGCAACTGGAAGAGACAGATCCAAAGCCCATCCGCAGCGGGTATATTGGATGAAACTGACACCTTTCAGGCGGCCCGTCTCGTCAAATCCTGCTTCATATTTAATGCGGAAATCATGCCGCTTTCCTGTGATGACCATGTCGTCATCGCGATCATAGCGCATCTTGCAGGGTTTCCCCGTTAGGCGCGCAGCAATGGCAGAGCCAACAGCCAAAGCGTTTCCTTGGCTTTCCTTGCCGCCAAATCCACCCCCCATGCGGCGCACTTCAACGCGGACTGCATGCATGGGAACACCAAGGGCTTCTGCTACTTTGTGTTGGATTTCGGTTGGGTGTTGGGTCGAGCTATGCACGAGCATATCACCCGCCTCTTGCGGCAATGCGAGGGCGGCTTGGCCCTCGAGATAAAAGTGCTCTTGCCCGCCCATTTCCAGAGTGCCGCTAACCGCATGAGACGATGCGGCAATGGCTGTCCTTGCATCCCCTTTTTCATAAACGCGAGGGCCTTCTTCAAAGCGGCTGTTTGCTTCAAGCGCCGCTTCAATCGTCAACAGTGCAGGGCGTTCCTTATATGTGATTTGACCCAACCGAGCCGCTTTACGGGCAAGCAAATGCGAAGTTGCGATTACAAGGAAAACTGGTTGGCCAACATAGTGGACCGTGCCCGTCGCCAACAGCGGCTCATCATGTGCAGAGGGGCTGACGTCGTTTTCAAACGGAAGATCCTGCGCGGTCAGGACGGCAACTACGCCTTCGGCTTCTCGGACGCGATCAAGATTGAGCTCGGTAATCTCACCATGTGCAATTTCGCTTTGTCCAAAGGCCAAATGCAACGTTCCGTGTGGTGTAGGAATGTCATCAATGTAGCGCGCTGTTCCAGTGACGTGGAGTTTTGCGGCGTCGTGGGGCAGGGGCTTTGCAACGCTCATGGGTGAACCTCCAATACCGAGGTTGCGGCACCAGATAATTCCGCATGATAGCGCCGTAGCATGTTTTGCGCAGTTTTCATGCGATATTCGGCCGAAGCACGCATGTCTGACAGTGGGGTGTAATCCGCTGCCAAGGCATTGCACGCAGCGCTAATAGTCGTTTCATTCCATGGCTTTCCAAGCAAAGCGGCTTCCGCGGTTTTGGCCCTTTGCGGGATGCCTGCCATGCCGCCAAATGCAATGCGGGCGGAGACAATCGCGCCACCTTCGACATCGATGTTGAAGCAACCACAAAGCGCAGAGATGTCCTGATCAAATCGCTTGGATAGTTTGTAACAGCGCAGAGCCTTTGCTGCCTTGGGTATGCTCACGGCCTCAACAAATTCGCCTGTTTGCCGGTCTTGCTTGCCGTAAGCGATGAAGAAATCTTCGATTGCCATGCTTCGCTGTGCATCACCTTTTCGCAAATGCAACGTTGCCCCCAACGCGATGAGCGCAGGAGGGTTGTCTCCAATCGGAGATCCATTCGCGATGTTACCGCCAATGGTTGCGGCTTGGCGCACTTGCTCCGATCCGTATCGGCGGATCAATTCGGCGTAGGATGGATGATAGATCGAAAGCGTTTCATAGAGCGATGCCATTGAAACGCACGCTCCAATGCGGATCACGTCGCCTTCAAAGGCAAAGCGCTTCAAGTCCCAACAGCGGTTCAAAAAGATTGGCGTTTGCAGCGTTCTCAGTTGCTTTGTAACCCAAAGCCCAACGTCCGTTGCGCCTGCTATAAGCGTAGAGTTCGGCTCCGCCTCATATAGCGTTGCAAGAGCTTCGAGCGTTTCTGGAGAACGTTCCAGCGGTGGTTCTTTTAGAACGTCAGGCGCGTCATTTAGCCAATCAGGTGTTTCCGCCTCCTGAGCGGCTTTTGCCGCGCGAATGATCGGTGCGTAACCAGTGCAGCGACAGAGATTGCCGGCTAAAACCACATCATGATCTGTGCGACCTGCGGTATGCGCAGCAACCATTGAGCTGATGAATCCTGGTGTGCAAAACCCACATTGCGATCCGTGGTGTTCTATCATCGCCTCTTGGACAGGATGCAATGTTCCATCTTGGCCGCTCATCCCCTCAACTGTGCGCACGGCTTTGCCATGCAGTTGCGGTAGGAACAAAATGCACGCGTTGAGCGCTCTGGCCCCGTTTGCGTCGGTGACCATGACGCTACAAGCACCGCAGTCCCCTTCGTTACAGCCTTCTTTGGTTCCAGTAAGATGACGCGTCTCGCGCAGCCAATCGAGCAGAGTAACCGTAGGATTGTCCTCGGATAGCTCCACCGTCTCTCCATTCAGAAGAAACTTGATGCTCATGCTTTATGCCCGCCGCGGTACCATTGCCCTGATATTTGCTCAACTTCGATGCGGCGTAGAAGCTCAAGCGGGCGTTTCTGACGGTCAGCTAAGCAACAGTTTTGGCGTTTGGCAAGGCTTTTGACGGGCAGGTTAGGTTAGCGAACCTTAATTTGACGCCAATTCCTGTGCGAGTGCCTCAAGGTTGTGCAAACCACCTTCCCAACCTTCTTTAAACTCGCCCGTTGCATCCGGGCCGCTGAAAGACGCAACCGAAACATGAACGTAAAGCATGGAACCGGCGGCTTTTTCTTCGACGCGGTAAGTGACTAAAGAGGTTCCTACAGCGCTGCCGCCAAACTCAAGCGTTTCGGTGTATGTGGCGTCATTTGGCGCATCCAGTCGATACCAACGTGTTTCAACTTCGAAATCTGGATTGTCTTTGGCCCCGCAAATGTGGCGTTCAATTCCTCCGACTTTCAGATCGCTTTTGACAACGCTCAAGACCATGTCGTCGCTTGGCGCGCCCCAGCGTTCGCGCATCTTTGGATCGGTGAGAACATGCCAAAGCTGCTCTGGTGCCAAAGGCATTGCGCGTTCCAGATCAAAGCTTCCGGTGTCTGTGGTCATGATTTAGTCCTCTCTAATTGCTGCGCCAAACGATCCAAGCGATCAAGACGCCCATTCCAAGCGCTGCGTTGCTGTTTTAGCCAAGCGTCCAGCATGTCTAGCTGGTCTGGCTTAACGCTCACAACGCGCACGCGGCCTGTTTTTTCCGATTGGGTTAGCCCGCTTTTCTCAAGCACTTTTAGATGCCGCAAGAATGTCGGCAGCGCCATGTCATGCGGGGCGTGCAATTCGCTTACGGGAGCCGCACCATTGGTCAGCTGTTCGACAACGGCGCGCCGTGTCGGGTCGGCAAGCGCAGAAAAGACTTGATCAATATTGTTAGTCATATTGCTAACTATTGCGCTTCTTGCGGCGGAGTCAAGACAGTTATCTATTTGGCTAACTAATTAGTCACCGATACAAAAGCTTTGCCCTTTCAACGGGACGTGACGCGTCATATCCTTGCTGAATGACAAACGCCCCCCGATTCATTCACCTGCGCACCCATACCGAATACTCTTTGCTAGAGGGCGCGCTCAGGCTGAAAAAGTTGCCCGATCTGTGCAAGTCGATGGACATGCCCGCGATTGCCGTCACGGATACCAACAACCTGTTCTCGGCGCTTGAGTTTTCGGTTGGTGCATCGGGCGCTGGCGTTCAGCCTATCGTCGGCTGTCAGGTCGATATCGCCTATCTCCCCGTGCAACCCGGTGAGCGCCCCAAAGCGCCCGCCCCGCTTGTTTTCCTTGCGCAGAACGAGCGCGGCTATGAAAACCTGATGAAGCTGAACTCTTGTCTCTACGTCGACAAGGGCGGGCAGCTGCCGCAGGTCACTTTGGATGAATTGGATACGTTAAACGAAGGCCTGATCTGTCTGTCTGGTGGCCCCGAGGGCGCGATTGGTAAGCTGCTGCAAGGCGCGCAGCGGCCCGCTGCGGAAGCCTTGATGGATCGTCTTCATAGCGCCTTTGGCGATCGACTTTATGTCGAGCTGCAACGTCATCCCGTGGACGGTGGCTTGCCCGAATCTGAACGCCTGACCGAGCGCGGCTTTGTCGAAATGGCCTATGCCAAGGGCATCCCGTTGGTCGCGACAAATGACGTGTATTTCCCGAAATCGGATATGTACGAGGCGCATGATGCGCTGATTTGCATTGCCGATGGCGCTTATGTGGATCAGCAAGACCCGCGCCGCAAACTGACCGCGCAGCACTATTTCAAATCGCAACAAGAGATGGTCACGCTCTTCGCCGACCTGCCAGAAGCGATTGAGAATACGGTCGAAATCGCCAAGCGCTGCGCGTTTCAGGCCTATCGCCGTGATCCGATACTGCCGAAATTTGCGGACGATGAGGTCGCGGAACTGCGCCGCATCGCCAATGAGGGCCTGCAAAAACGCCTCGCGGTGATCCCCCACGCAGTGAGCGTGGAGGAATATCAAGAACGGCTCGATTTCGAACTGGGTATCATTGAGGGAATGGGCTTTCCCGGATACTTCCTCATCGTTGCAGACTTTATCCAGTGGGCCAAGGACAACAACATCCCTGTTGGGCCGGGCCGTGGTTCTGGTGCGGGTTCGCTCGTGGCCTATGCGCTGACCGTCACCGACCTTGATCCGCTGCGCTATTCGCTTCTGTTTGAGCGGTTCCTCAATCCCGAACGTGTTTCGATGCCGGACTTCGATATCGATTTCTGCATGGATCGCCGTGAAGAGGTGATCCAATACGTTCAGCAGAAATACGGCCGCGATAAAGTCGGGCAAATCATCACCTTTGGTGCTCTGCTCTCCAAAGCCGCCGTGCGCGATATTGGCCGCGTTTTGCAGATGCCATACGGGCAGGTGGATCGCCTAAGTAAGATGATCCCTGTTGAAGGCGTCAAACCCGTTTCCATCGAAAAGGCCCTCGCGGATGAGCCTCGGTTGCGTGAAGAAGCGCGTAATGAAGAAGTTGTTGAGCGGCTGCTAAACTATGGCCAGCAAGTCGAAGGACTGCTGAGAAACGCCTCGACCCACGCCGCTGGTGTTGTGATCGGGGATCGCCCGCTTGATGCGCTGGTTCCGCTTTATCAAGACCCGCGCTCGGACATGCCTGCGACACAGTTCAATATGAAATGGGTGGAACAAGCGGGGCTAGTGAAGTTCGACTTCTTGGGTCTCAAGACCCTGACCGTCATTCAGAACGCGATGGAGCAGATTTCTGCGGGTGGTCGCCATCTTCATGTCGCGGCGGATGGAACTGAACTTTATGTTCCGGCAGAAGGGACGATTGACGATATCAATGCGATTCCGCTGGACGATGAAGCGAGCTACAAGCTCTACGCCAGCGCGAAAACCGTCGCGGTGTTTCAGGTGGAAAGCTCGGGCATGATGGATGCCCTCAAGCGGATGAAGCCCACCTGTATCGAAGATATCGTTGCCCTCGTGGCGCTTTATCGCCCCGGTCCGATGGAGAATATTCCGACCTATTGCGAAGTTAAAAACGGTCTCAAAGAACGCGAGTCGGTGCATCCCCTCATCGACTATATCCTCGAAGAAACCCAAGGTATTATCGTTTACCAAGAACAGGTTATGCAGATTGCGCAGGTTATGGCGGGTTACTCGCTAGGTGGCGCTGACTTGTTGCGCCGCGCTATGGGTAAAAAGATCGCCGAAGAAATGGCGAAGGAGCGCCCCAAGTTCGAAAAGGGTGCCAAGGAAAATGGCGTGCCGGCCAAGAAAGCCTCGGAAGTTTTCGACCTTCTGGAAAAATTCGCCAACTACGGTTTCAACAAATCCCACGCCGCCGCCTATGCGGTGGTCAGCTATCAAACCGCATGGCTCAAAGCGAACCATCCGGTCGAGTTTATGGCCGGTGTGATGAACTGCGATATCCATCTCACGGACAAGCTGGCAGTCTACTTTGAAGAGGTCAAAAAGGGTCTCGACCTGCCGTGGGTGCCGCCCTGCGTGAACCGCTCTGATGCGACCTTCAAGGTCGTCGATGGCGCGCTTGTCTATGCGATGGGCGCTTTGAAAAACGTCGGCGTTGAGGCGATGAAACTGGTTGTCGAGGGGCGTGCGGGTAAACCTTTCGCGACCCTCTTTGATCTTGCGCGCCGCGTTGATCTCAAGCGAGTGGGCAAGCGTCCGCTGGAAATGCTTGCGCGTTCAGGGGCCTTTGATCAGCTTGATCCAAATCGCCGCCGCGTTTTTGACAGCCTTGATGGGTTGGTCAGTTATTCCAGTGCGATCTTTGATCAGAAGAATTCTAATCAGGTGTCTTTGTTTGGCGAAGCTGGCGACGATCTGCCTGAACCACGCCTCAGCCCTGTGCAGGACTGGATGCCTGCGGAACGCCTTAATGAAGAATTCCGCGCTGTTGGTTTCTATATGTCTGGTCATCCGCTTGATGACTATATGGCACCGCTGAAACGCAAGGGCGTGATGACGCTGGACGAAGTGACTGCGAAAGCTGAAGGCGGCGCGTTGGTAGCCAAACTCGCAGGGGTTGTTGCGGGGCGCCAAGAACGCAAATCCGCGCGCGGCAATCGTTTTGCCTTTGCGCAGCTGAGTGACACGAGCGGCGCCTACGAGGTAACGCTCTTCTCTGACACGCTGGATAAGTGCCGCGAGTATTTGGAGACGGGCGCGAAGGTTGTCGTCACAGTCGAAGCCACCATGGAAAGCGATCAACTCAAGTTGCTTGGTCGTTCTGTGGCTCCGATTGACGTGGCTGTCGCGGATGCGGGGCAAACGGCGTTGAAGATTTTCGTCGAAGATGCGGGGGCTTTGCCGAATATCTCATCGGTACTCACCCGCGCGCAGGAAACCGTGAAGCAGGGCGCGCGTGGACCTGTTATGCTTTGCTTGATGGACAGCAGCCTGCCCGGTGAGGTCGAGGTCGATCTGGGTCGCGAATTCCCTGTGAACCCGCAGATCAAAGGTGCCCTCAAGAGCCTTGATGGTGTGATGCAGGTCGAAGAGGTTTAATTCGATTTTCAGAGAAAACCGAAGCCTTCGGCGAGGATATTTTTGGAGAGAAGAAGCTTAGTGCGGCGCGCGAGATAGGGCAGCTTCGGCGAGGTCTTTTAGGCCCGTTTTTTGGTAAACTTCCGCCAGCATGCGATTGAGCGGGATACCGTCAGGATCGAAGGTGCGGCGCATTTCCAAAACTTGTTGGGCTTGCGCGAGGCGATCCGTCTTCATCAGCGCATCCAGATGAACCTGTTCGAACAAATCTCGCTGGGCGTGGCTGCCGCCAATTTCGGCCATGCGTGGCAAGGCAAGGCCAAGTTCACGCACCGCGGTTTCGAAATCTCCGCGCGTATAGGCGAGCAGACCCTCGCAAGCAGGTAGCGCGACCTGTTGCCAGACCTCTTGCTCAAAGCCCGGTGCGCTGGCCTTTTGTTTGATCGCACTGATCAAGGTATCGGCCATGGGATCGCCTGAGCGCCCCAGCGCATAGAGGTATTGCATCGTGAGAAATGGCAGTGTGGTGTCTGCGCCGCGCTGGGCAATGTGATCTGCGACGTCCTGCCAACGATCTTCAACGCCGATGCCTGCAAGTTCCATTCGCGCGAGCAGAGAGGCAGCTCCGATTTGATCCTGCGCAAAGCTTTTCTCCAGCCCCCAAACATGGGTGTCATAGGCGGCGCGCACCGCGTCATGCTGGCCCATGGAAATGTAAAACAGCGCAAGGTGCCACCAGTTGTGGCTATACATGAAACTGTTAAGGCCTTCCCAACGTGGGGCCATGTCTTCCATGAACTTTGCGCCCTCAACGATGCGCCCCTGCGTGAGCATCACATGGGCAATCGCGTGATGCGCCCAAGCATCATTGGGTTCAATCTCGATTGCGAGGCGGGCGCTGGCCTCGGCTTGCTTTAGCTGGTGGCACTGCTCGTAGCCAAAGGCGATCATGCCATGAAGATATGGCGCATCAACGAGTTCGGCTTTCAGCCCAACGCGCAGCATTGAGGGCGCATCACCGACGTTGAAATAGAGGTATTGCGAGAGCTTGATATTCGCGAGATCGCTGGGGAATTTATCCGCGTGCGCTTCGCTGAGGCGCATGGTTTCTGGCACATCGCCAGAGACCCACGTGGAAACAATTTGAACTATGGATTTTTCGCGCGCATTGGCGGTTTTCGCGGTCTTCGCGCGCGCAATATAGGGTGCGGCATTCTCGGCAGCGGCAGGGGCCTCAAGGAACATCCAGAGCATACCCGCGTAGGCATTAGTGAGCGCGTGATCGGGGGCGGCTTCGGCAGCGGCAAGAATGTTCGCGGCTTTGGGCTGATAGGCGAGAAAGCCATGCACGAAATCATCGAGCGCTTGCTCTGTGGCAGGGGTGCAGGGTGTGATGTCGTTGCCAAAACGGTCATGTGTCATCTGCATGTTCCTTTAGAAACGGGATGAGATGTGACAGAACTGCGCCCGGCGCATCCCAATGGATCGAGTGTCCCGAGTGCTCTATCGTGTGAACCTGAGCCTGCGGGATTTGTGTGAGCAAATCCAGCGCATCGCGGTGGGGTACGATGAGATCGTTCTGCGCGAGCAACCCAAGGGTCGGGGTTTGTATCTGCGCTGTAAGCGGGGAAGGATCGTAGCCAATAATGGAGTTGAGTTGGTGCTGCATCGCTTCAGCGCTCTGGGCATACGGGTAGGCAAGGCTGGCGGCCACTGCGCCATCGACCTGAGCTGGAATGTCGAAAAAGCTGTGGTGAAACAGCCAAGGAAAGAGGCTGCGCAGCCAAAGCCCCTCAGGGCCGCTCGCGCGGATATCGCAAAACGTTTGAAACAAGTGCCAAGAGCGCGGCAAGTTCATCGGTGCACTGCAAAGCAGCGTGAGCGATGCGGTGCGCTCTGGCGCGAGCGCGGCTAGTTCAGCGGATATGTATCCCCCCATGGAATGCCCGATGATTTGCGCGCTTGGCAAATCGAGATGGTCTAGAAGCGCGAGTATGTCCTTTGCGCATTTCGGCGGTGACGTGTCGGCGTTTGTTGGTGTTGTTCGACCTGTCGTGCGATTGTCGGGGCGGATCACGGTAAAATGCTCTGCCAAAGGGTCGAGCAAAGAACTCCAACTTGCGCTATCGCTGAGCATACCTGCGGCGAGGACAATCGGTGGGCCATCCCCTTCGATCTCATAGTGCAGGTCGATATCTGGGAGTTTCAGAAAGGGCATTTACAAGCGTCCATTCTTTTCGCGCCACGTGGGCAGTAAATCTCTTTTAGATGGCGTTGCCTCATAGACAGCACGCGCAATCGCCCGGCTCACACAAAGGGCGGCGGCATGGCCTATCATCGCAAGTTCCAGATCAGGTGCGGCGAGGGCTTTTGTGCCAGTAGTTGTTGAGAAGATCAGATCACCATCCATTGGCGTATGAGCTGGCATACAGGCGCGCGCGATGCCATCATGGGCTGCGATCGCGATGCGATTGCATTGCGCTTTAGATAGTTTGGCATCTGTGGCGACAATTCCGATGGTGGTGTTCGCTTGGCGCATCATAGCGGTGATTTTGTCGGACTTCAGATCGCGTCCAAGGCCGCTGCGTGGATCAGGGCCGAGGCCGCCAAACTCACCGTCGATCTCATAGGGAGCAGCCCAAAAATGCGCCTCGCCGGGAGTTGTTACTGAACCGATGGGATTGGCGATCATCAGCGCGCCAACAGTGACGCCGCTGTCTAAAACGAGCGAAGCAGAGCCGACGCCACCCTTAAGCATTGCGCTCATTGCGCCTGTACCCGCGCCGTGCGAGCCAAGCGCGAAATTGCGTTCAGCGCAAGCCAGCGCGGTTTGACCGAGCGCTGGATAAGGGCTTTGGCACCAATCTTTGTCGCCGCCGTTGATCAGATCGAAAATGATTGCCGCAGGCACGATTGGGACGCGTGCAGTATGAACAGGAAACCCTCGCCCCTTATCACGCAAGCCCTGCATCACACCGCTGGCTGCATCAAGGCCAAAGGCAGATCCGCCAGAGAGCACAAAGGCATCCACACCCGGCGCAGATTTGTCAGGGGCCAGCAAATCGGTCTCGCGACTGCCGGGTGCGCCACCCATAACATGCACCGAAGACGTCAGCGGCGTATCACAGGTAAGCACAGTCGTGCCCGACTTGAGCGCAACGTCTTGGGCATGGCCAACGGTGAGACCTTGTACATCAGTGATAAGATTTAGGGAGCCTGGTTGCATTGTTTGAAAGCCTCAAAAGGGGATTTGGGACGGATGGGGTTGCCGCTAGATACAGCGACCGCCGTCAACCTCCATGCAAACACCTGTGATCATGCTGGCTTCATCGGAGCAAAGATAACAGGCAGCATTGCCCATGTCTTCGGGCGTCGAAAAGCGACCAATTGGGATGGTCGAAAGGAATTGCGCGCGGCGATCTGGCGTGTCTTCCCCCATGAAGGAGGCAAGCAAAGGAGTTTCACCTGCGACTGGATTGAGTGCGTTAACGCGAATGCCAAACGGGGCAAGCTCAACGGCCATGGCTTTGGTCGCAGTGATCATCCAGCCTTTGGACGCGTTATACCAACTTAGGTTTGGACGCGGACTGACACCAGCGGTAGAGGCGACATTTAAGATCGTTCCAGAAGACCTGGCCTTCATGTGCGCGGTGAGGGCGTTTGCGATAAGGTAAACAGATTTGCAATTTACAGCGAATACGCGGTCAAAATCTTCTTCCGAAATTGTGTCGAGGGGCGCTGGCAAATGAGTTACGCCCGCGTTGTTGACGACAATGTCGACGTGGCCAAATTCAGAAATCGCTTGATTCGCCATCGCTTGAACACTGGCGCTATCACTAACATCAACAGCGCAGGCGACACCGCTTATTTCATCTGCAATTTCTCGGGCGGCGTCGGCATTTATGTCTGCGACGAGCACCCGCGCGCCCTCCGCTGCAAATTTGCGAGAGATGCCCGCGCCAAAGCCCGATCCTGCGCCTGTTACAATTGCGGTTTTAGATTGAAGTCGCATTGTCTTCTCCTGTCTGGGGACGGGTTTCGCGAGCGCGCCACATAACGTAAAGCGCGCCGAGGGCGCCGAGTGCACCGCCAAAATAACTGGCCTCATGCATGATCGCTGCGCGCACAAACCCTATCGGATCGGCAAAGGCGTCGATCATTGGTAGATAGCCAACCAGCGCGTTAACATCGGCAATATGAGCAAAGGCGAGACCAACAAAGCTGGTAATCGCTGTGATAGCTATTGCAACCCAAATTGCTTTGAGACCCGCGTAGAAAAAACGCCGTCGTCCCTTTTGGGTAAATGCGCCAAGCGTAAAGGCTGGAAGCCCCATAAGCGGGCCCATCCACCAACTTGCGAGTACGCCAACAACGCTCGCCCCTATGCGATTTTGGATCACGGGATCAATTCTGAATTGAGCAAACTTCACGTCGTAAAAATAGCTTGCGCCAACGGTGAAGCTGATCTGATTGTGCAGAGCGCCAAAGGCAGCCGCCGCGAACATCGCGCAGAAACAAAGTAGTATGAGAACCGCGACCCTAGCCATGTTTTGCAGCTACTGTCTTGAGTGACGAGAAACCATAAAGTGCTTCAAAGCCTTTTTCGCGGCCATGGCCCGACTTTCCAACTCCGCCAAATGGAAGCTCTACGCCGCCACCAGCACCGTAATTGTTGATAAAGACCTGACCGGACTTTAACGCTTTTGCGAGACGCATCTGACGAGCGCCATTCTGGGTCCAGACGCTTGCAACAAGGCCGTAGTCAGTGCCATTGGCGATTGCGATGGCGTCGGCCTCGTTATCAAACGGGATGATCACTTGGACGGGACCAAAGATTTCCTGCTGCGCGAGAGGGTGGCTTGGATCAGGGCACAGCAAAAGATGTGGGGCAACATAAGAGCCATCAATCGGGGCACTCTCGATGATTGTCCCAATCGCTGCGACTTGCAGGTCTTTGCCTTGATCCAAAAATTTCGTGACGATCTCTTTTTGTCGCTTCGAAATAAGCGGACCTAGATCTAAATCCTCTGCTGCTGGGCCGACTTGAAGCGTTTTGTATCGCTCGGACATTGCTGCAACGACGTCTTCGTATCGAGAACGCTGAACAAGGATACGTGAGGAGGCAGAACAAGTTTGCCCAGCGTTCTGAATGCCTGCGTTCACCAAGAAAGGAAGCGCGTCGTCCAAATCGGCGTCTTCAAATACCAACTGAGGGGATTTTCCGCCCAGCTCTAATGTAACGGGGACGGTGTTTGTGCCAGCGGCCTGCTGCACCAAAGCCCCTGTTGCGACAGAGCCGGTAAAGGAAATGTGTTGAACGTTTGAATGCGCGGAAAGCGCGGCGCCTGCTTCTGCGCCTAGGCCGGGTACGACATTAAGCGCGCCACTTGGCAAGCCAGCCATGTTCGCGATTTCTGCGAACATAAGAGCAGTCAGGCAGGCCTCTTCAGCGGGCTTCAATACCGCTGCATTGCCCATTGCAAGCGCTGCGCCGACAGAGCGCCCGATAATTTGCATGGGATAATTCCACGGCACAATGTGCCCCGTCACGCCATGCGGTTCGCGCAATGTATAGACCGTGTAGCCATCTAAATACGGAATGGTTTCACCGTGAACTTTATCCGCAGCGCCGCCATAAAACTCCATATAGCGCGCCAAAGCGATTGCATCTGCGCGCGCTTGGCTCAGGGGTTTTCCAACATCGAGTGCTTCAAGTTCAGCGAGCAAATCAACGTGCTCAAGAACCAACTGGCCAATCTTTGTCAAAATGCGCCCGCGCTCAAGCGCGCTGGCTTTGCCCCATTCACCATCCCGTGCGGCTTGGGCTGCACTGACAGCGGCATCTATGTCCGCACTTTGACCGCGTGCGATCGGGGCAAGCTCCGTGCCATCAGAGGGATTGAAGAGCGAGAGCGTTGAACCCGCGACAGGCGCGCGCCACGCGCCATCGATAAAGCAATGCGCTGTGTTGAAGGGTAAACTAGGCAAGGGCATCGGCGTGAGCTTTCACATCAGGAAGGGTTGGCGCAGCTTTGATCAGGCTTGCAGTGTAGGCGTGCTTTGGGTTGGTGAAAACCTGCTCGGTCTCGCCATCTTCGACAATCTCGCCGTCTTTCATCACCAGCACGCGATCGGTGATGGTGCGCACAACGCTTAGATCGTGGCTAATGAACAGATAACTTAGATCGTGGCTTTGGGTCAGCTCTGAGATCAGATCAAGGATTTGCGCGCGGATCGACACATCCAAAGCACTGACGGCTTCATCAAAGATGATCAACTCAGGGTGGATGATCAATGCACGTGCAATCGCGATGCGTTGGCGTTGCCCACCCGAAAATGCGTGGATGTATTTATCGGCATCCGAAGGGTGAAGACCGACAGCAAGCAACGTTTCGTCAATGCGGTTTTGCCGTTCAACGCCGTGTGGTGGATGAGGCAGCAAGTGGAAGGGTTCAGTGACAATGCGCGACACTTTGTGTCGGGGATTGAAGCTACCGTAGGGATCTTGGAAAACCACTTGCAAACCGGAACGTAGTGCCGCTGGCATATCTGGCCCGACGGGGCGCCCAAAGGCGGTGATCGAACCGCCTTGCAACGGTTCTAGCCCGAGAATAGCCCGCGTTAGGGTCGATTTTCCACATCCGCTTTCCCCGACTAAACCAATGCGCTCGCCTTTGTGGAGCGTGAAACTAATCTCGCGTACTGCGCGCGTATAGGCGCGCGGGCCGAACAGCTTTGTGCGCGTTTTGGGGTAGTCGCGGGAGGCATCTTTGACGACAAGCAAGGCATCATCACGCGGCGGTGCCTTGGGCAGGTCCACTTTATGGGAAGACGCGGCAAACAAGGACTGCGTATAGGGGTGTTGCATATTCGAAAACAGCGCACGCGTTGCGCCAGTTTCAACCACTTTGCCATGCTGCATGACGACAATGCGATCAGCGATATCCGATACAACCGCCAGATCATGCGTGATCATCAAAAGACCCATTCCATCATCTTGAACAAGGCTCTTGAGCAGCTCTAGAATTTGCGCCTGTGTGGTAACATCAAGGGCAGTCGTCGGTTCATCTGCGATAAGCAAGCGGGGCCGCAGTGCAATGGCCATCGCGATAACAACGCGCTGTCGTTGTCCACCAGAGAGCTCATGCGGAAAACGGGAAAGGCCGTAGGTGTCAGGGGGCAAACCAACGCGTGTTAGTGTTTGTTCTGCGAGTAAACGCGCTTCAGTGCGGCTCGAGCTGGTGTGAAGTAGAACGGTTTCCATCACCTGATCGCCGATAGTTTTGAGCGGATTCAACGCGGTCATCGGTTCTTGAAAGACCATGCCAATTTCGTTGCCGCGAAGCTTGCACATTGCATCATCGGGTGCATTCAAAAGCTCTGAACCATCTAGCTTGATCGACCCTGTTGTAATGGTTCCGCGCGGCAGCAATTGCATAACAGAAAACGCCGTAAGCGATTTTCCTGATCCGCTTTCGCCTGTGATGGCGACAATCTCGTTTTGGTCCACGTTGAGGCTGACATCGTGAAGAATGTCAGCGCCATGAATGCAAAGATTCAGGTTTTGGATCGCTAACAGACTCATGTGCGTTCTACCCTGATACGGGGGTCAAGCAGATCACGCAGGCCATCGCCCATGAGATTGAGGCCAAGCACAGTGAGTATGATTGCTCCGCCTGGGATCAGCGCGAGGTGAGGTGCAAAGCTGACCATCGTTTGCGCATCCGCAAGCATGCGCCCCCAGCTTGGCAAGGGCGGTTGTGCACCAAGACCTACATAGGACAGACCCGCTTCGGCAAGAATTCCAAGCGAGAACTGGATGGTGCCTTGTACGATCAACAGGTTCGCAACGTTAGGCAGAATATGTTCCAGCGAAATACGCGAGACGCCTTTGCCCGCTACGCGCGCTGCCATGATAAATTCCCGCTGCCAAAGCGGAAGCGCTGCACCGCGCGTGAGGCGGGCGAAAACAGGGATGTTAAAGATGCCAATCGCTATGATCGCATTGATCGCGCCGGGGCCGAAAACAGCAGTGATGAGGATGGCAATCACCAGTGACGGGAAGGCGAAAACCAGATCATTGCCGCGCATGATGATTTCATCCAACAGGCTCCCCTGACGTGCGGCTGCGGCAAGCCCAAGAGGAATGCCAATCCCCATGCCAATGCCCACAGCGACCAAAGCGACGGCAATAGAAGTGCGCGCGCCGACCATGATCATCGAGAAAATGTCACGCCCAAAATGATCCGTTCCCAGCCAATGGGTGCCATTCGGGGTTTGCAGCTTTGCAGGGATATTCATCTGGGCCACGTCAAAAGGCGTCCAGATGAAACTGACCAGAGCCGCAGCAACAAAGAGCGCAGAAAGGCAGGCGCCAAGGATGAGATTGCGCGACTTCATGTGCGAGACCTCAGGCGTGGATCGACCCATGCGTAGGCAAGGTCGACGAAGAAGTTCACCATGATGACCGCAAAGACCAGCAGCATCACGACGCTTTCAACCACGATCAAATCGCGCTGGGAAATGGATTGGAACACGAGGCGGCCAAGTCCGGGCAGGTAGAAAACTTGTTCAATAATGATCGACCCTGCGAGCAGGAACGAAAATTGCAGACCAATGATGGTTAATACTGGAATCAGCGCATTGCGCAGCGCGTGACGCCAGAGCGCTTGGCGACGTGACAGACCTTTTGCGCGGGCAGTGCGGATGAAATCCTCATTTAGAATATCCAAGAGCGAGGAACGCATGACGCGCGCTAGGATAGCCGCTTGGGGTAGCGCCAGTGCGATGGCTGGTAACGTAAGCGCTTTAAGGCCTGCGAAAAGCCCGTCTTCCCATCCAGGAAAGCCACCTGCAGAGAACCAGCGCAGGTTGATCGCGAAGACCAAGACTAACATCATTGCGAACCAGAAATTCGGGATTGCGACGCCCAGTTGCGTTGCCCCCATGACCGCGACATCCCCCGGCGCACCACGCCGCGAGGCCGCGTAAATGCCCGCAGGAAAGGCAATAAGGGTTGAAATCGCGAGCGCAAAAAGCGCCAAGGGCAAGGACACCCAGAGCCGATCCGCCACCATCTGCGCAACAGGTGTTCGGTAGGTATAAGAGGTGCCAAAATCGCCCTGCAACATACCAAAGGTCCACGTCAGATAGCGTTCCAGCTTGCTCTGGTTCAGCCCGAGTTCCTCGCGCAGCGCATTCAGCGTGTCTTCCTGTGCATTTAGCCCAAGCATAAAGCTCGCGGGATCACCGGGCGCCACCTCGATCACCAGAAAAATGACGAAGCTGGCGATGATTAGGCTTATCACGAGGGACAGCAAGCGTTTGAGGGCGTAGCGCAGCATTTGGATAGGCTAGGGGAGCGGCGCGAAAGGGTCCAGAGGGCAAGTGAAAGTGACGCTGCGCTATGGCGTGATTGAAATCACCTTTCTAGAGTGGATCATGAAGCAATTGGAATCGCAGGAAGGTCCGTCCAATGAGCAACTCGGAACCAAAGGTTTATTCAACCACGATTGAGCACAACCAAAAGGTCACTGAACGCCTTCCGCTTGCGGATCAAAAAGCGTTTGAGGATGCGCGACGTGGTTGGATCGCCAGCCTGCCGGAGGGTGGTGTTTCGCGGGCAGATGGGTTGAAGGCGTGGGACCCCGCTTGGTTCGACTTTTTGCAAGAAGATTGCCCTGAGACAGTGAACCCATCGCTTTGGCGTCACGCGCAACTTAACGCAATTCACGGGCTTTTTGAGGTGTGCGACGGCGTTTGGCAGGCGCGCGGTTGTGATTTCGCCAACATGACGATTATTCGTGGTGAAACGGGCTGGATTCTTGTCGATCCGTTGATCAGCCGAGAAAGCGCTGCTGCGGCGCTGGCATTGGTGAATGACACGCTCGGCGCGCGGCCAGTAAGCGCGATTTTGGTCACTCACACCCACCCAGATCATTTTGGCGGTCTGCGCGGGGTAACGGGGAATGATCTTGAAAACGGGCCACCGATTTATGTACCCGAAGGCTTCATGGATTTCGCAGCTGCCGAGGGTGTGATGGGAGGAAATCACACATCGCGCCGCGCTGTCGATCAGTTTGGAATTGCGTTGCCCATTGGCCCAGAGGGCATGGTCGACGGCGGTATCGGCAAAACCGTTGCGCGCGGTTCGCGGGGGTTTGTGTTGCCGACACATGAGGTTTGCAAGACTGGCGAAACCCGCGTGATAGACGGGGTGAATTTTGAATTCCTGATGGCCTCGGGTACAGAGGCCCCTGCAGAGTTTACCTTCTTCCTGCCAGATCACCGCGTGATGTGCATGGCCGAGGTTTGCACGCAAACGATGCACAATGTGCTAACGCCGCGCGGCGCAGAGGTACGTGATCCGCTATTGTGGGCGCAAGTGATCGACAGTGCGTTGATCCGTTTTGGCGCAACCGCCGAGGTCTTGATCAATTGTCACAACTGGCCTGTTTGGGGCGCGGATGACATCTCCACCTACCTGCACGAGCAGCGCGACATCTACAAATACCTGCACGACCAGACGCTGCGCTTGGCCAATCATGGGTTTGGCCCCGATGAAATAATGGCACGTTTAAGCGAGCCTGACTTCTCGCAGAGTGCTTTTCATACGCGGGGATATTATGGCTCTCTCAGTTTCAATGCCCGTGCGACGTATCAGAAATACTACGGTTTTTTTGATGGCCGACCAGTCAGTCTCGAGCCTTTGCCGCCTGAGAGTTTGGGAGAAAAATATACCGCTGCATTGGGTGGGCGCGACGCTGTAATGACGCTTGCTCGCGAGGCAATTGGCGCGGATGATTTGCAATGGGCCGCAACGCTCCTGAGCCATGTGGTGTTTTCACCTGAGGCCAATGATGCGGCGCGAGATCTGCTTGCAGAAGTGCATCGCAACCAAGGGTATCGCGCCGAAAGCGGCATCATGCGCAATATTTACCTCGCTGGCGCGCAGGAGCTTGAGAAAGGCGTCACGCGTCTACCTGCCGCTGGTGGACGCAACGCGGACCTCGCAGCGACGTTGAGTTTGCAAGATTGGTTCGACGCTTTCGCGGTGCGCCTAAATCCTGACAAAGCGCGCGGCGTAGACTTTGCAATCCTGTTTGTGGTTGAAGGAAAGAAGGCGCGCGTCGGGGTGTGCCGTCAAACAGAGTTCGCGCGCACTCAGAAAGACGCGGATTTTGGAGCAGTGGATGCAACGGTTTCGCTGTCGCAAGACATGCTTGAACAACTTGCCTCGGGCGCACTGTCTTTGGAGGATGCGGCAAAGCAAGGGATGACGATTGAAGGCGATCAACAGGTCATGCAGAGCTGGCTAGAAATGCACGACACTTTCGATTTCTGGTTCAATATCGCGACGCCGTAGGAGCATAAGGAAAGACAAACAAAAACGCGCGCCCTGAACTAGAGCGCGCGTTTCTAAGTCTTTGGTCAGAGCTTAGTTCGCCCAGCTAACGCCCGTCAAATCCGTCGCTTGGGTCGGTGCGTTCTCCCAAAGGCCTTGCACCTTGGCATCCGCCACGGTTGGGAAGGCCAGCTGGAACAAGTACCCGTTCACATAATCCTGCGAAATCGTTGTCTGCGCTGTGGCGATCATGTCTGAACGCATCGCAGGGTCCGCAGTCGCGTTCAGCTTGGTCATCAAAGCTTGGAACTCTGGGTTGTCATACTGGAAGTAGTAATCAGGACGCGCGTAGATACCAATGTCGAAGGGCTCTGTGTGGCTGACGATGGTCAGGCCAAAGTCTTTGCCACGGAACACAGTTTCAAGCCACTGCGCCCATTCCACGTTGATGATCTCTGCCTTGATGCCCACTGCGGCCAGTTGCGCCGCGATGATTTCACCGCCGCGACGTGCATAGGAGGGCGGCGGCAGGTGCAGCGTGGTTTCAAACCCATCAGGCATGCCTGCTTCGGCAAGCAGTGCCTTAGCCTTTTCAGGGTCATGCGCGGAGCCTGCTGTCAGGTCCACATAGTCGGGATTGTGCGGTGCAAAATGCGTACCGATTGGCGTGCCATAGCCGAACATAGCGCCATCAATGATCGCTTGGCGGTCAATCGCGTGGGCCACAGCTTGGCGTACCTTCACGTTATCAAATGGTGGCATTTTGTTGTTGGTAGACAGGATCGTTTCGCCCTCTGAGCTGCCAACAAGCACTTGGAAACGCGGATCAGCCTCGAACTGCGGAAGGTTCTCAGGGGCAGGGAAGCCCGCAAAGACATCCACGTCCTGCGCCATAACGGCTGCGAAGGCCGCCGTTGGATCAGAGATAAACTTGAACGTCGCTGCCTCGAGCGCAGGGGCATCGCCCCAATAGGCGTCGTTGCGCGTCAGTTCGATCTTGTCGCCCTGCACCCAGTTCGCGAATTTGAACGCGCCCGTGCCGATCGGCATTTGTTTGATGTTCTCGATGCTCTCAGGCGCGACAATCACCGCATCGCCCCATGCGAGGTTGAACAACATAGAACCATTCGCTTCGCCAAGGGTCAGTTTGACCGTCATCGGATCAACGACGGACACATCTGTGATGCCCGCATAAAGCGCCTTTTGCGCGTTAGTGCTATCCTCTGCACGCGCGCGATCGAGCGAGAATTTCACATCCTCAGCGTCCATTGCACTGCCATCATGGAAGGTCACACCAGAGCGCAGCTTGAACGTATAGCTGAGACCGTCAGCGGAAATTTCCCAGCTCTCGGCGAGGCCCGGCACGACAGAGCCATCCGCCATAAAGCGGGTGAGCCCTTCGAAGACGTTGGAGTAAAGAACGCTGTCAATCGCGCCAGCCGCAGCAGAAGTCGGGTCCAAATGCGGTGGCTCAAGCTGTAATGCGACTGTGATGTCGGACTTAGCAGAGGCCGCGCCTGCGAGCAGCGCAGCAGCAGAAGCGCCAAGCAAAAGGGTGCGAAGGTTGATCATTGGTAGTCTCCCATTGGTTGCTTAGGAAAGAGCGTAGCCCCTTCCCCTAGTGCTGGCTAGGGCAGATTGTCCCTTTCGTCGCATCGCGATCCTAAGGTCAGCGGAGTTTTGCCTTGGCCTTATCGCATTGCGATTGTTATATGCTGCACCGCAGTAAAAGGGGAGAACACCATGAGCGCGACAGCTAAACAAAAGGCACCGATGCCGGAAGATATTCGCGCTCGCAAGGGCGACACGCCTTTGGTGAGCCTGACAGCCTATACGACGCCGATGGCGCAAATGATGGATGAACACTGTGATTTCGTGTTGGTCGGGGACAGCGTTGGCATGGTGTTGCATGGGCTCCCTTCGACGCTTGGCGTAACGATGGAGATGATGATCCTGCACGGTCAAGCCGTTGCGCGCGGCCTTCAAAGCGCGATGATGGTGATCGACATGCCCTTCGGTAGCTATGAGACCTCCAAAGAAATTGCATTTGAAAATGCAGCGCGCCTGATGCGGGAAACGGGGGCTGGCGCGGTTAAGCTTGAGGGCGGCGTGCATATGGCAGACACCATCGCCTTTCTTGTGGCGCGGGGCATCCCTGTAATGGCGCATATCGGCCTGACGCCGCAGTCGATTAACACGCTTGGTGGCTATAAGGTACAGGGCCGCGATGACGCCGCCGATGCGGTCATCGCCGATGCAAAAGCGGTCAGCGATGCAGGTGCGTTTTCAGTCGTTCTGGAGAAAGTGCCAGAAGCGCTCGCCGATGAGATCACCAAGGCCGTGCCAATTCCCACAATCGGTATCGGGGCCTCGGCGGGCTGTGATGGGCAAATTCTGGTCGTAGACGATATGCTGGGTCTTTTCACGGCCTTCAAAGCTAAGTTCGTGAAACGCTATGCAACCCTTGGCGATGATGGCGCTGCTGCGATTGCGGCCTATGCGAGCGATGTGCGCGCACGTCGCTTCCCGGGGCCAGAGCATGTGTTCAGTTCATCTGCGCCTAAGGCAAAAAGCAAATGAGCGCGCTGCGTATTGTCCGCACGCTCAGCGAGCTGCGCGAGATCACACGCGCGTGGAAAATGGCAGGTGAGGTCATTGGCGTTGTGCCGACGATGGGCGCGCTGCACGACGGGCATCTCAGCCTCGTCCATCGCGCCAAGGAAGAATGCGCGCGCATTATCGTCACGATCTTCGTGAATCCCAAACAGTTCAACAACCCCGATGATCTGAAGAACTACCCAAGGACCGAGGTTGAAGATGCAGCAAAACTCGCGCCCCTTGGCGTGGATGTGGTCTATGTTCCCGATGGCGAGCAAATGTATCCGAATGGTTTTTGCACAAATATCTCGCTTAGTGGTTTGACCGATGTGCTTTGCGGCGCGCACCGCGCTGGGCACTTCGACGGGGTCGCAACGGTAGTCACTAAGCTCTTCACACAGACCAGCGCAGATCGCGCCTTTTTCGGTGAAAAGGACTTTCAACAGCTACAGATCGTGACGCGTCTCTCGCTTGATCTCGATCTGGGTGTGACCGTTGTCGGCTGCCCAACCATTCGCGAAGAAGACGGGCTTGCCATGTCCTCGCGCAACCTTTTGCTTTCGGATCGCACACGCGTTTGGGCACCGCGTCTGATTGAAGAGATGGAAAAGCTGGCCGCAACCATGCGCGCGGGCGGCGATTACGAAGCTGCCCACGCAGAGGCTCTGGCAGCTTTGAAAACGGCGGGTTTTACCGAGGTTGATTACTTCGAAATGCGCGCTGTGGACGATCTATCGCTGGTTACCGACGTTAAACGACCAGCACGGCTCTTCGCGGCGGCTTGGCTGGGGGGGGTCCGCTTGATCGACAATATCGCGGTTTGATCCTTGATGTAGCCCGCGTCCTTGGTTAAACCGCGCCTCTTTCTAGGGATAGGGTGTGGACATGGGGACGCTTGCGGTCGATTTCGGGACGTCGAATTCTGCGGTTGGGACCTACGTGAATGGCGCGCCGCAGGTGTTGGAGTTGGAGCCGGGCAAAACCACGCTGCCGACCGCGTTGTTCTTCGACTTCGAAGAGAAGTCAGTGATGTACGGATCTTTCGCGGAAGAAGCCTTGTTTGAAGGCGCATGGGGGCGCTACATGCGCGCGCTGAAATCGCTGCTTGGCACGCCGCTCATTCGAGAAAGCAATGTGTTCCTAGGCAAGCGCATGAGCTACATCGAGATTGTCGCGCGCTTCTTGTCTGAAATGAAAGCCCGCGCTGAAAAGCAAACGGGGCAAAGCTTCACGCGCGCGCTGTCGGGCCGCCCCGTGCACTTTCACGACGATCCCAAGCGCGATGCGCAGGCTCTAGCGGACCTGACCGAGTGCTACCAAATCGCCGGCTTTGAGAGCGTCGCATTCATGAACGAACCCGAAGCCGCTGCGCGCGCGCATGCCAGCGTGTTGCAAGCGGGGGATCTGGGCCTTGTGATCGACATTGGCGGTGGTACCTCTGACTTTACCCTGTTTCGCTCGCAAGCTGATGGCGCGATTGAGATCGTGCGAAGTGAAGGTCTGCGACTTGGCGGCACCGACTTTGACCGTCTTCTCAGCTTTGAACATGTCATGCCGCTCATGGGGCGCGGCACGCAGATCAAACATGCCTTTGGCAAGGATACGCATCTTGCGCCAAACGGCATCTTTGCCGATCTTGCCACATGGCAGAAAATTCCGTTTCTTTATGCGCCAGACACGCGCCGCGCGGCTAAAGATTTGCTGCAATATGCGATGGAACCTGACAAGTTAAAGCGCTTGAGCCGTGTGCTTGAGGATGAGCGCGGTCATGATCTCGCCTTTGCCGTTGAGGCCGCGAAGATCGCGCTCAACAGCAAACCGCTGGCGAGTGTCGATATCCGCCTTGATGCATTGGAAAAAGGGTTCCAAGCGCCGCTCTATGCTTTGGCCTTGGCCCATACCTTGCAAGACTCGGCAAAGAAGATCGCAGACATGGCCAGCACATGCACCGCGCAGGCAGGTTTGAAAAACGATGACGTCACCCATTTGGTTTTCGTTGGCGGTTCGAGCCTGATGCAAGTCGTTCAGGACGCCGTCACGGGAGCCTTCCCAAACGCCAAACCACACCACGGCGCGGCACTGACAGGGATCATCGAAGGGCTTGTTCAGGCCACGGCGGACTCACCCGCCAATAGTTGAGCAAGGCTATGCGCCATCACCTTGGCGCTGTCGATCATGTCATCGACGCCGACATATTCGTCGGGTTTATGCGCCAATTCCAAAATGCCCGGCCCGTAAGCGATGCAGTTCTTGAGCTTGCCGATGCGATCGATGTGTTTCTGATCATATGTGCCGGGCGAGGCCACATAGCGCACCTTTTTGCCCATCACCGCCTCAATCGCGTCAGCGACGGTTTGCACGACAGGCGCTTCTTTATCGGTCATCGAAGGCGCGACGTGATTTAACTCGCGCATGGCATATTCGAAATTCGGACGAGTGACGCGTAGCTCTTCGAGCAGGTCTTTGACCTCACCTTTGACGCCTTCATGGTTTTCTTCAGCCAAATAGCGACGATCAATCACGATGCGGCAGCTGTCAGGGACGCAGTGCGAGGGTAGGGCTGTGCTGTCTTCAGCCTGTTCGTTCTGCCCGCCATGGATCGAGTTGATATTCATCGTGGATTGGCGAGCACCCTCTGGAATGACAGGCATCTCGGTGTGGCGCGCTGCCATTGCAGGGTAAAGCGTATCTTCAAACTTATCGAGAACCGCGCCCATGTGGCGCACAGCGCAATCGCCAAGGAAGGGCATACAGCCATGGGCGATTTCGCCAAAAGTTTCGATCTCGGCCCACCAGCCACCACGATGTCCGAGGCAGATTTGATCAACGCCGAGAGGTTCGGGGATGATCACATGTTGCACCCTTTTCGGATCAAAAAATCCCTTTTCCGCAAGATAGGCGACACCACCATAGCCGCCGCTTTCTTCGTCCGCGGTGCCGCTGATCTCGATCGCGCCTGCGTAGTCAGGGCATTCTTCGATAAAGGCTTCCGCGGCGATGATGGAGGCTGCAAGCCCGCCTTTCATATCGCAAGCGCCGCGCCCGTAGATTTTGCCGTCTTTTAGTTCGCCGCCAAAGGGATCAAACGTCCAGCCTGCGCCGACCTCGACCACATCAATGTGCGAATTGAAATGCACACATTCACCTGCGTGCGCGCCTTCGCGCCTGCACACAACGTTCCAACGGGGGTATTTGGTGCTGTCACCGGGGCTACCTTCTGCGCGCACCATTTCCATCTCAAAGCCACTGCGCGCCATGCGTTCGCCGAGGAATGTGCAAATCTCGCGATAGTTTTCACCGGGAGGGTTGAGCGTCGGGATGCGGATCAAATCCTGCGTGAGCTGGATCAGATCATCACGTTTGCTTTCGATACGGGTCGCCAAACGGGCTTGCAGATCGCTCATCGCATGTCTCCAAATTGCACTAAGGCCAGAGTGACGCTGCGCGCGCGCTCTTGCAAGGGGCGACGCGGCGTGCAACGAAGGCGGTGTTCTCAGGGCAGGGTGAAAGTCCCTACCGGCGGTGATAGCCCGCGAGCGCCTTTGCAAAACGTGAGGGGTCAGCAGACTTTGGTGGAATTCCAAGGCCGACGGTGAAAGTCCGGATGAAAGAGAGCGGTGCGTTTGCCCTTTGGGGTGGGCGGGCCAATGCGATGCTCTGGGGCTTTTGTAACGTCTAAAACAAAGGTTCCAAAATGACGAAACAACTGAAAATAGCGTTTATAAAAGCGCGCTGGCATGCCGATATCGTGGATCAGGCGCTTGTCGGGTTTGAGGCGGATATGGACAGCGTTGATGCGACTGTTCAGATCAACGCCTTTGATGTGCCGGGCGGATTTGAAATGCCACTGCTTGCCAAAAAATTAGGCGCGACTGGCGAATATGATGCAATTGTATGCGCTGCGCTGGTCGTGGATGGGGGTATCTACCGTCACGATTTTGTCGCTGCCGCTGTCGTGAACGGTTTGATGGAGGCGCAGATGACCACAGGCGTGCCGACCTTCTCGGTCTCGCTCACGCCGCATCACTTCCAGCCGACGCCAGAACATATCGGTTTTTATACCGACCACTTCGTCAAGAAGGGCGCAGAAGCGGCACAAGCCGTGCGCGCAACGTTAGAGCATTACGCTTAACGCAGGCGAAACAGCGGGGCTGGTCCTAATGGGATCGGCCCCAGCTTCATTTGGCCGTCTTTCAGATCAAGCGGCAGATCGAGCGTGTTTCGATTGCCTGAGAGCCCTGATAGCAGTGATAGACCTTGCTCAATCGGGCGTACGAGCTGCGATGGAATCGCGCCAGATGCGGCGCTGACTGCGAGGATATCGCGCCAATTCTGCGCTTTCACAGTGATCTTCCCGTTTGCGCGGCCTTGGGTATCAACATCAAACTCACCTGCGAGCCGTAGCTCTAGCTGCCCCCATTTCGCTTCGATCAGTTTGACGGCGATCTTTGTTGGCTGCGGACGCGCGGTTTGTAGTGCGTTCAAATCCCAAGGGGCATTAAACTGTGCGGTAACATCCGCGCGGGCGTAATCTAACTTTTCGGGCAGCAGGCCAACTTCAAGCCGTAGCCCTTTGGGTTGAGGCAAAGTGAGATCTTTGAGATCAACGCCGAAGTGGTAGTTGTTCGCTGCAGCGGGAGTCGGGGTAAGTTCAACAGCAACAAGAGCTTTACCTGCTCCAAATGCGTCTCCATTGTCCATTTTAACGGCCAATTCGTCCGTTGTGAAATTTGCCTTTTGTAGCGCAAGCGCGGTGTTCTTCTTGACGATCAAAGAGGCGCGCATATCGGTGCTACTAACGGCAGCTTTGCCATACGGGCTGCTAAAGCTCTGTTCGTTAGGCCAAACTGCTATGATATGTTCGGGCTTATAGCTTAACGCGAAAATCTGTAAAAATGGTGCGCTGTAAGCGACGCCTGTTTCCGGGTCGGCCAACGACAGATTGGTGAGCGTCGTATCAAAGCGGCTGGGGAAACCGCGTGTGTTAATATCGTCAACCTCAGCGACCCAACCTTCTGCGCGGCGATCGTCAAACCAGCGCTCAAAGCCAGAATTGGCCCCGTTGGAGCCAACAAACCAATAGCCTGCATAAAGCGTGGCTGCGGCAATAATCACTACTAACAGTCGTATCATGTCTTTTCCTCAAGGCTTGGCTGGTATCTAAGGCAGCTATTCAAAAAGGACCAGTAAGATGACGATGTGGGTGTTTGGATACGGATCACTTTTGTGGAATCCGGGGTTTGAAGTCGAAGACAAGCAAATCGGCTTGATGCATGACTACGCGCGCAGCTTTTGTATGCGTTCCATCCATCATCGGGGCACTTCTGAACACCCAGGATTGGTTCTCGCGCTTGATGAGGTGAAGGGCGCGAGCTGTGAAGGCGTTGCACTGCGCGTCAAAGCTGGGACCGAGACCGAAACGTTGGAATACCTGCGAGAACGTGAATTGATATCCTCGGCCTATCTCGAACGTCTTTTGCCTGTGCATTTGGCCTCTGGCGAGGTTGTCGAAGCAGTCACTTATGTGATTGATCCGAAACACGTGCAGTACTGTCACCTCGAACTGGAAGAGCAGGCTCAGGCGATCGCCACCGCTGTTGGTGATCGCGGTCCAAACACCGACTACCTTCACAATACCGCCCAACATCTGGTCGAACTCGGGATTGAGGATGCCGATTTGAACTGGCTATCACGCCGCGTTGAGGCGCTTTGTTCATAACTCTTGGCTTGTCGCAGTATTCTGCGTATTCTGTTTCCAAATAAGAAACGTGTCAGGAGCAGTCCCCTTGGACAAGCCAGAACGTGAGGTAAGCGCGCAGTTCTCACAGCCTTGGCGGCAAATTACGCTAATGCTGATCGTCAGTGGTTTCGTTGGCCTTGGGGTCTTCGTTGCCATGCCGCGTGTTTTGCCAATTTTCTTGGCGAACCCTTGGCTTAACGGCTTTATCTTAGGCGTCTTCGCGATTGGTGTTTTTGCCTGTTTCTGGCAGGTCTTCCAGCTCATCAAAATGGTTCGCTGGATTGAAGGGTTTGCATCCGAAAAACAAGGTGTGGAAGAGCTATCCGTTCCTAGTTTGCTGGCACCTTTGGCTACTTTGCTACGCTCACGCGGATCGCGCATGCAGATCTCTAGTAGTTCGACGCGCTCAATTCTGGATTCCGTCGCGACACGCATTGATGAAGCGCGCGAAATAACGCGTTACATTGTGAACCTTCTGATCTTTCTTGGTCTCCTCGGAACTTTTTACGGTTTGGCGACCTCGGTTCCTGCAATCGTCGACACGATCCGCAACCTGAGCGCCGCTGAAGGCGAAACAGGGGCCGATGTGTTCAAGCGTTTGCAATCAGGGCTTGAGGCGCAAATGGGTGGCATGGGCGTTGCGTTTGGGTCATCGCTACTTGGCCTTGCCGGATCGCTCGTTGTTGGCTTGTTGGAACTTTTTGCAGGCCACGGACAAAACCGCTTCTACCGCGAATTGGAAGAATGGCTGTCCTCTATCACACGTCTTGGGTATTCAAGCGGCGACGGAGAGGGCGGTGTTGAAAACGCGGCAATGGGCGCTGTTGTCGATCACATGGCGGAGCAGATGGAAGCGCTGCAACTGATGTTCACACAAAGCGATGTGAGCCGCTCGATGGTGGATGACAAACTTTCTTCGCTCACCGACGCGATTTCCAGCATGACGGAACGTATGGAAGCTACGGGCACTGCGACCGACGCCTTGCTGCGCGTCGCGCAAGGGCAGGAAGCTCTGATCGCAAAGCTTGATGGCAGCTCGCTAGGCGGCGACGGTATGGATGCAGAAAGCCGTATGCGATTGCGTTCTATCGACGTTCAATTACTGAAAATTCTAGAAGAAATGTCAGCGGGTCGCGCAGAGACTATGGTCGAGCTACGCGCAGATATTGGCGCGCTCGGCCGCATGCTTACACAACCTCGCAAAGCTCCCGCAGGCGCTGCAAAAGCACAAGCGACGCGCAAACGTGACGGTGCCTAATGGCACTTTCGCGGCGCACAGGACAACGCTTTCAAGGGTCTATCTGGCCCGGCTTTGTCGATGCGATGACGGGCCTCTTACTGGTTTTGATGTTCGTTTTAACCATGTTTATGGTCATGCAGTTTGTTCTTCGGGAAACGATCACGGGACAAGAAAGCAAGCTTGATGATCTGGGCCAAGAAATCGTCGCTTTGGCCGAGGCTCTAGGCCTTGAACGTGATCGAACCGCTGAATTGGAAAACGATCTTGGCGCATTAAATGCAACCTTAGATGACGCAACAACGCGCGCAGAAGCGCAATCCGCCCTTATTTTGGCGTTGCAACAAGAGCGCTCGGAGCAGGACGCCGCCCTGCGCCAAGCTGCGGCGCAGATCACCAGCTTTGAAACGCAAGTTGCGTCGCTGATTGCGCAGCGTGATGATGCTTTGGGCAACATAGCCGCTTTGGAAACCGCGCAGGCGGACCTTCTCAGTGAAAAAGAAGCGCTGGATCTCGCGCTCGCAAGCGCACGCACCGAAATCGACGATCAAGTTGAAGCCGCCCGTTTAGCGGCAGCGCAGCGCGACGCAATGGAAGCCTTGATCGCAAGTCTTCGTCAAGAGGGAGAAGAAAAGGACGCAGTGCTAGATGCGCGCGCAAGCGAATTGGCAGAGCTTCAACAAGCGCTGAGCGCTGAAGAACAAGCCCGACTTTTAGAGGCCGAAGCCGCGAAAGCCCTTCGCGCGCGGCTTGAAACAGCGGATGCAGAGTTAACGGCAATGACCCTTGCATTAGAAGAGCAGCGCAAAGAGGCAGAGAATACGTTGACGCTTCTAGCGGCGGCGCGATCAGCGAGTGAAGATTTAACCGCTCAATTGGCGGCGGCAGTTACCGCAGGACAAGATACTGACCTAGCAAAGGTGGCAGTCGAAAAAGAATTGTCGGAAGTTCTGGCGCAATTGGCTTTGGCGCGCTCTGATCTGAATGCTGCGCTGGCGGAAGGGCAAGATACAGACGCGGCAAAACTGGCCGTTGAAGAAGAATTGGCTGAAGTTCTTGCGCAGTTGGCCTTGGCGCGCAGCAGCCTCGAAGCGGCGCAAGCGGAAGGGCAGGATGTCAGCGCCAGCAAGGCAATCGTCGAAGCCGATCTTGCAGCCGCGCAGGAACAAGTCGCTGAACTGAAGTCAAATTTGGAAGCGGCGCGGGCCAGTCAAACGCGGCTGGAGACCGAGCTAGAGACCGCGGGCGTTGCGGCGACGTCGCGATACGCAGCCTTGATCGTGGCGCAACAGTCAGCTGATGCCAAACTTGCGGCGATGACGGAAAAGCAAGAGAAATCAGCCCAAACGGTTATTGCTTTGACCGCTGAATTGGCGCGAACGCGGGACGCGTTGGCAAAGGCCCAAGCGGATCTAAACGTAGCTCTGGATGACAGCGAGATCGAGCAGACCCTTGCTGCAGCGCTGGCTGCACGTCAAGCCGCAGAACTTGAGCGTGAAGAAGTTCAGCGCCAATTGGCAGCGGCTTTGGCGGCAAAACTGGCGGCTGAAAGGGATGCGGAGGTGCGCCTTGATGATGCGACCGAGCAAGCGATCCTATTGGCGGCGGCGCGCGAGGAACTTGCGGCGCAAAGCGATAGTCTGAGCGAAGCCCAGCAGCAAACGCTAGAGCAACAACGAAAGACCGAGGCGTTGAACCAGCAAGTTGCGGCGCTTAGATCGCAACTATCCAGCTTGCAGGCCATTTTGGACGAGGCCAAAGCGCAGGATGCTGCGGACCAAGTGCAACTTCAAAACCTAGGTTCAGAGCTAAATTCTGCCCTCGCCAGGGTCGCCGCTGAAGAGCGCAAAAGGCGTGAGTTGGAAGAGGCTGAGCGCAAGCGTTTGGAAGCCGAAGCAAAGGCGTTGCAGGCCGAAACCAAGGATCTTGAGCGTTTTCGCTCCGAGTTTTTTGGTCGATTGCGAGATGTACTGGGCGCGCAAGAGGGCGTGCGCATCGAAGGAGACCGCTTCGTTTTTTCTTCGGAAGTGTTGTTTCCGCCGGGCAAGGCAAGTTTGTCAAATGAGGGGCGCGGTGAAGTTTCAAAGGTTGCTGGCATATTGCGCTCAATTGCCGACGATATCCCAGAAGGTATTGATTGGGTAATCCGCGTTGATGGTCACACGGACAATGTTCCGCTTTCTGGGTTTGGCGAATTTGCTGATAACTGGGAATTGAGCCAAGCTCGTGCGCTATCTGTTGTGAAATATATGGTGAACTTTCTAGGTATTCCACCTGACCGGCTCGCTGCGAATGGATTTGGTCAATACCAACCCGTGAACCTAGAAGACAGCGATGCAGCCCGCGCGCAGAACCGTCGAATTGAGCTAAAGTTCACCGAAAAGTAACATTTTCTAGTTCACGACAGTGACATGGGCAAATCGGTTTGCGATGATTTCTCCCTTTCGGGTCAAAGTCACACGACCAGTATATTCGCCCGAGGCCCAGCCTTTTGCAGGGGCTCTTTTCCCAAAAGCACGCCGTTCGCTTTTGCGGGGCGATTTCATCAATATGCTATGACTAAAAATCTCGCCGTTGGGTCCGTCAGCGTAAAACTCCAGAACGTCACCGTGTTGAGTGAGCCCAGCTTCTATGTACAGAACAAGTGGCTGATCTCCAGCAGAGGTTTTCAGCAACGCTTTTGCTGATCTCATGTCTTTGTACTCGGGAACAGAGTTGGAAAAGCCGGCGAAGCGCAAGATAGACGCGTGGTATTCAGGCGTCTCAACCCAAAGCGTTTCCTCAGGTTGTGCGGTTTCGCAAGAATTCGATTGAAACGGTCGAAATGGGTCGATCCGCATATTGTTCTTGGAAACCTGAAAGTGAAGATGAGGGTGGCTGGTTTGGCCAGAGAGACCCACAAGACCAAGAACCTGGCCCGCCTTAATCGCCTCCCCTGGCACTACCCGAACAGAGCCAAGCTTTAGATGACAATAGGTGCTAGTGTATCCATCGCCATGGGCAATAATAACCGCATTTCCACATGCGTTATTGGACGTAACGCCGCGCTGTAAACGATCATCGGGCATTTTATCGCGGGTGCGCAACACCTGACCATCTGCGGCGGCAAAAACACTAACGCCTTTTGTAATGTCAGAAAAATCTAGCAGGGCAAAGTCGGTACCCTTGTGTCCGTCGCGCGTATTGAAACCACACGTGAAATCCTGAGCCTGACGTTCATCGGGATCTGTATCAACATAGTCTTCAATGAAGCAGGTTTTCCCTAGTACGCAATCTAGGGGCTGTTGGAAACGGATGTCTTGCGCCGCGCTGGAGGTCGCGGCGCAAATCAAAAGTGCAAAAAGTGCACGCATCAATCAGCAGTCAGCAGAGGTGGCTTTTTTCCAGACAAACGGGGCTTTTCCGGCCCTTCTGTCTTTAGAACAATCTTGCCGTCCTTCACGTCGACCTTCACAACGCCGCCTTTGGCGAGCTTGCCAAAGAGCAGCTCTTCCGCGAGCGGCTTTTTGATGTGTTCCTGAATCACGCGGCCAAGAGGGCGCGCACCCATTTTGCTGTCATAGCCTTTGTCGGCAATCCATTCGGTCGCTGCTTTGGTCAATTCGAATGTCACATTGCGGTCCATCAATTGCGCTTCGAGCTGTAGCACGAATTTTTCAACCACTTGCATGATGACCTTCTTCGGCAACGCGCCAAAACCAATCACAGCGTCCAAACGATTGCGGAACTCTGGCGTAAACGTGCGCTCAATCGCGGCAATGTCTTCGCCTTCACGGGCGGAACGTCCAAAGCCCATTGCTTCCTTCGCTTGTTCGGAGGCACCTGCATTGGATGTCATGATCAACACGACGTTGCGGAAATCGACAGCCCGTCCATTGTGATCCGTCAGCTTGCCGTGATCCATCACTTGAAGCAGAATATTGAACACATCAGGATGTGCCTTCTCGATTTCATCAAGAAGCAGGACGCAGTGCGGATGTTGATCGACACCATCCGTTAACAAGCCACCCTGATCAAACCCAACATATCCGGGAGGAGCACCAATCAAACGGCTGACAGCATGCTTTTCCATGTACTCGGACATATCAAAGCGCAGCATTTCTACGCCAAGGGTATCTGCGAGTTGCTTCGCAACTTCGGTTTTACCCACGCCAGTTGGACCTGCGAACAGGTAGTTGCCAATGGGCTTTTCCGGCTCGCGCAGACCAGCGCGTGCGAGTTTGATCGCAGAACTAAGTGCGTCGATAGCCGCATCTTGACCAAAGACGACACGTTTCAGACTTGCTTCAAGATCGCGCAAGACCTCTGCATCGCCCTTGGAGACGTTCTTTGGCGGGATGCGCGCAATCTTGGCGACTACTGCTTCAATCTCTTTCGCGCCAATTGTTTTGCGGCGTTTGCTTTCCACAATCAAGTGCTGGGCTGCGCCTGCTTCGTCGATGACGTCGATGGCTTTGTCCGGCAGCTTGCGGTCATTAATATAGCGCGCCGCTAACTCGACGGCGGTCTTGATCGCATCGGAAGTGTATTTAACTGCGTGATGTTCCTCGAAATAGGGCTTGAGACCCTTGAGGATCTTGACGCTGTCTTCAACAGAAGGTTCAGCCACATCAATCTTTTGGAACCTACGCGACAGGGCGCGGTCCTTCTCAAAGTGCTGGCGAAACTCTTTATACGTCGTCGATCCCATCGTACGCAGCTTGCCGCCCTGCAACGCAGGTTTCAGCAAGTTGGACGCGTCCATTGCGCCGCCAGATGTCGCACCTGCGCCGATCACGGTATGAATTTCATCGATGAACAACACGCTATCGGGATGTTCTTCGATCTCTGTAACTACCGCCTTTAGACGCTCTTCGAAATCACCGCGATACCGCGTGCCTGCAAGTAGCGCGCCCATATCGAGTGAAAAGATAGTCGTGTTCGATAGGATTTCGGGTGTTTCACCTTGCACAATGCGGCGCGCAAGCCCCTCTGCGATGGCTGTTTTGCCTACGCCCGGATCGCCCACCAAAAGCGGATTGTTCTTGCGGCGGCGGCACAAAACCTGAATGCAGCGTTCAACTTCGCTGTCACGGCCGATTAGCGGATCAACATCGCCCTTGGCTGCTTTAGAGTTCAGATCAACGCAGTATTTGGCCAGCGCGCTTTCCTTCTTTTCTTCACCTTCCATCGCGGTAGTGGCTTCTTCGTCCATTTCTGGCGCGCCAGACACCGAGCGTGGTTCGCCAAACGCGGGGTCTTTCGCCACGCCATGGGCGATGAAGTTCACCGCGTCGTACCGTGTGATGTCTTGCTCTTGTAGAAAGTAAGCGGCGTTGCTTTCACGCTCTGCAAACATAGCAACCAGCACATTGGCGCCGGTCACTTCGGAGCGACCTGAACTTTGCACATGAATCGCTGCGCGTTGAATAACGCGTTGGAATGCGGCTGTTGGTACCGCTTCTGAGCCTTCGATGTCAGTGATCAAATTGCTGAGGTCGTCATCAATGAAACCCACCAAGGTCTGGCGCAGTTCTTCTGTATCAACCGAACATGCCTTCATCACACGCTCTGCGTCGGGTTCATCCACAAGCGCGAGCAACAAGTGCTCAAGCGTTGCAAATTCGTGGCGGCGCGCGTTAGCCAGTGCCAAAGCGGAATGAATAGCCTGTTCAAGTGTTGTCGAAAATGATGGCACGCGTGTGCTCCTTTTCTTGGGCCCTGCGCGAGGGATGCTGCGCAACCTAGGCCTATTGTCTTAAAGTTTGGTCGATATCCGCCCAGCTTCAAGTGTTTTTTCGCATCTTTCGTTCAAAATTGATGTGAATGCAGTCACAGAACTCACAATTGGAACCAAAGATGTTAAAGTTCACGCGACATCAAAAATTGTCGCGGCGTTTACGAATTTCGGTGAATATTTCCACCGGAGTTACACCGTTCATTCCAAGATGATCGGCGATCTGTGGGACGTGAGCGCGCAAAAACGGATTTGTCGCGCGTTCGAGTTTGAGAGATGTGGGCACGGTTGGGCGATCATCCCCTCGCGCTGTTTGAATTGCGTTGCTTCTAGAAATAAGCGCCGCATTGTCAGGTTCAATAGTCAGCGCAAATTTTGCATTCGTACTCGCGTATTCGTGGCCAGAGTAGACAATCGTGTCTTCGGGAAAGGTTTCGAATTTGCCGAGACTTTCGTGCATTTGCGCGGGGGTGCCCTCGAACAAACGGCCACAGCCAAGGGCCATCAGGCTGTCGGCTGTGAAAACAGCATCGAGGTCGGGCATATGAAATGCAATATGACCAAGTGTGTGACCAGATACGTCAAAGATGCGCGTCGGCGTTCCAAGAATGTCGATCGTATCTCCGTCCTTCAGTGCTTTGGATAGCGGTGGCAGGCGATGCGCATCGGCTTCAGCACCGATTACTTTCAGATTTTCGCGGTTCGCGAGGTCATCTAGTCCGTCCACATGATCCCAATGGTGGTGGGTGAGGAGAACAGTCGTAAGAGTCCAACCACGCGCAGTCAAAGCGTCGTTGATAGGACCAGCATCGGGCACATCGACGATGGCAGCTTCACGCGTTTCCAGATTGCCAATCAAAAAGGCGTAGTTGTCTTGCAAGCATGGGATGGTCTCTATCTCATAAGGCATGGCAATTCGGCTCCGTGTTGATATGGTCGGGGATAGATTGGCTGATCCCGAAGGGCGCTGCAATGCATCTTGACGTGCAGGACCTGCGAAATTTCTATTACCGCTCTGCTTTGGGCCGAGCGGCGCAGCGCGCCGTTCGTAATCGTGTGCTCAAGATGTGGCCAGAAGCACAGGGGCAGACCGTCGCAGGCTTTGGCTTCGCTGCGCCATTGCTGCGACCCTACCTCAACGATGCGCGCCGTGTTGTTGCTCTTATGCCGGGCCCGCAAGGCGTTATTCCGTGGCCGGCAGGTTTGCCGAATGTTTCGGTGCTTTGTGAAGAGATGCTGTGGCCGATCGAAACGGGCCGCGTGGATCGCCTGATCGTAATGCATGGGCTTGAGACATCTGAAAATCCAACCGCCGTTTTGGATGAATGCTGGCGGACCTTGGGGCCAGGAGGGCGGGCGCTTTTCATTGTGCCGAACCGTGCGGGTCTTTGGTCACGCAGTGATAAGACGCCATTTGGCTTTGGACGCCCCTATACGCTCACGCAGCTTGAAGCTCAGTTAAAGCGACACGGGTTTTTGCCAGAAAGACACTCGGCCGCGCTCTATCAACCACCCAGCTCGAAGCGGGCTTGGATGAAAACCGGTGCGTTTTGGGAGCGGGTAGGCGGGCGGATCCCTGCAATTTTTCCATCAGGCGTTTTGCTTCTTGAGGCGTCTAAAAGAGTGCAGGCTCCGACAGGGCCAGGGCATCGGCTTCGTGTGCCTAGTCCGCTTGAAGTTCTCGCCCCAAAACCAGTGCCTGAATCGGCTGTCGGGCTTAAGGGCGACGGAGCTTAAACTCACGTCGCGTCATTAAGGAATCGGAAGAATTCACGAAAAGTGACGGATTCTGTAACCCGATTTAGTGCGCATCTCGTCGCATGCAATGGTATACCCTTAAAAATAAGGGCGATGGACGATCACGCAATTGTATCAAGATATGTTGCGATGAAGCAAACCCTCTGCTACATCGGCCCAGAATTTCACGCACCGGCATATGTCGGAGCTCAATCGCTCTCGACCTACTCCCCCTCGGGGACGGGAACAGGGCCAGAATATCGGAAGGGTGGACGTGTCCGAACCAGCTTCGATTTCCTCAGGTATCGCTGCGCGCTATGCCTCAGCAGTTTTCGACCTTGCCAAAGATGGCAAAGCGCTCGCTAAACTCGAAACCAATGTAGACGATCTGTCTGCTGCACTTGATGAGAGCGCTGAATTACGCGATCTTATTTCTTCGCCAGTTTATACGCGCGATGTTCAAGGTGCGGCGATTGCAGCAGTCTCCAAGAAAATGAAGTTGCAGCCTGTCATGGCCAACACGCTGAGCCTTATGGCGACAAAGCGTCGTTTGTTCGTGTTGCCGCAACTTGTGTCCCAACTGCGCGCTTTGATCGCAGAGGACAAAGGTGAAGTGACCGCGGACGTTACATCCGCAACTGCACTGACCAAAGCGCAAGCCGACAAACTGGCCAAAACGCTAAAGGCCAATGTAGGCAAAGACGTTAAGATAAATGCGACCGTTGATGAGGATCTCATCGGCGGTCTTGTTGTAAAAGTTGGCTCGAAGATGATCGACACGTCGATCCGCTCCAAGCTGAATTCCCTCCAGAATGCAATGAAAGAGGTCGGATAAATGGGTATCCAAGCTGCAGAAATTTCTGCGATCCTAAAGGACCAGATCAAGAACTTTGGCAAAGACGCCGAAGTTGCTGAAGTTGGCCGGGTTCTGTCCGTCGGTGACGGTATCGCCCGCGTACACGGTCTGGACAATGTTCAGGCCGGTGAAATGGTTGAATTCCCCGGTGGTATTCAGGGCATGGCCTTGAACCTCGAAGCGGACAACGTTGGTGTTGTTATCTTCGGCTCCGACCGCGACATTAAAGAGGGTGACACTGTTAAGCGCACCAACTCTATTGTTGACGTTCCGGTTGGTGACGAGCTGCTTGGCCGCGTTGTTGACGGTCTTGGCAACCCACTTGACGGCAAAGGCCCGATCAAGTCTTCCAAGCGCGTTGTTGCTGAAGTTAAAGCACCTGGCATTATCCCACGTAAATCCGTTCACGAACCAATGGCGACAGGCCTGAAGTCCGTTGACGCGATGATCCCAATTGGTCGTGGCCAGCGAGAGCTGATCATTGGTGACCGTCAGACCGGTAAAACTGCCGTTGCTCTGGACGCGATCCTGAACCAGAAATCCTACAACGAAGCTGCTGGCGACGACGAGAACAAGAAATTGTACTGCGTTTACGTTGCGATTGGCCAAAAGCGTTCCACAGTGGCGCAGCTGGTTAAGAAGCTCGAAGAGTCCGGCGCGATGGAATACTCCATTGTTGTTGCCGCAACCGCGTCCGAGCCTGCACCTTTGCAGTTCCTCGCACCATATGCTGCGACATCCATGGCGGAGCACTTCCGCGACAACGGCCGTCACGCTCTGATCATCTATGATGACCTTTCTAAGCAAGCGGTTGCATATCGTCAGATGTCCCTGCTTCTTCGCCGCCCACCAGGCCGTGAAGCGTATCCAGGTGACGTTTTCTATCTTCACTCCCGTCTGCTTGAGCGTTCTGCGAAGCTGAACGAAGAGAACGGCAGCGGTTCTTTGACGGCTCTGCCAGTCATCGAAACTCAGGGCGGCGACGTTTCTGCGTTTATTCCGACAAACGTGATTTCGATTACAGACGGTCAGATCTTCTTGGAAACAGAATTGTTCTTCCAAGGTATCCGCCCAGCTGTGAACACAGGTCTCTCTGTTTCTCGTGTTGGCTCATCCGCTCAAACAAAAGCGATGTCTTCTGTTGCGGGCCCAGTGAAACTGTCCCTCGCTCAGTACCGTGAGATGGCTGCGTTTGCTCAGTTCGGTTCCGACCTTGACGCCGCAACTCAGCAGCTCTTGAACCGTGGTGCGCGTTTGACCGAGCTGATGAAGCAGCCACAGTATTCACCGCTGACAAATGCTGAAATCGTCTGCGTGATTTACGCGGGTACAAACGGTTTCCTCGACAAAGTTGACGTTTCTGACGTTGGCCGCTTCGAGGCTGGCATGCTGGCGCACATGCGCTCCAAGCACAGCGACCTGCTGGACGAGATCACCAACAACGATCAGAAGATCAAAGGTGAGATTGCAGACAAACTTAGCGCAGCACTTACCGAATTCGCTTCTGATTTCGCGTAAGGGGATCTGACAGATGGCAAATCTTAAAGATCTCAAAAATCGGATCGAGAGTGTGAAAAACACACGCAAGATCACGAAAGCCATGCAAATGGTTGCCGCGGCGAAACTTCGCCGCGCGCAGGAAGCTGCCGAGCAGTCACGTCCCTACACAGAGCGTTTCAACGCTGTGATGGCGGGTCTGGCGGCTTCGGTTGGTGGTTCTGACTCTGCGCCCAAACTGCTTAGCGGTACGGGCAACGACGATACCCACCTGTTGGTTATCATGACCTCTGAGCGTGGTCTTTGCGGTGGTTTCAACACCAATATCGCAAAGAAAGCGCGTGCGCATGCTGACGGACTTCTCGCTGCTGGTAAGACTGTCAAAATTCTGACAGTCGGCAAAAAAGGCCGCGATAGTCTCAAGCGTGACTTTGGTCAGTACTACATCGGTCACTTTGATCTCTCTGAGGTCAAAAACATCGGTTACTCAAACGCTCAAGACATCGCTGGCGATGTTCTGGCGCGCTTTGATGCCGCTGAGTTCGATGTTGCGACGCTCTTCTATGCGAAGTTCGTGAACGTGGTCACCCAAGAGCCGCAAGCACAGCAGATTATCCCTGCAGCGTTTGAGGCAGAAGAGGGCGCAGAGGCGGCAACGCTTTATGACTACGAGCCAAGTGAAGAAGCCATCTTGGCTGACTTGCTACCACGCGGCGTGGCGACAGCGGTTTTCTCAGCTCTGCTGGAAAATGCTGCGTCCGAGCAAGGTTCGCGGATGTCCGCGATGGACAATGCGACACGCAACGCGGGTGACATGATCGACAAGCTGACGATCCAGTTCAACCGTTCACGTCAGGCCGTCATCACCAACGAGCTGATTGAAATCATTTCGGGCGCGGAAGCGCTCTAAAAAATCGGAGTTTACGACATGGCTAACGCAGTCGGAAAAATTACTCAGGTCATCGGCGCCGTCGTTGACGTGCAGTTCGAAGACAACCTTCCAGAGATCTTGAACGCTCTGGAAACAACAAACCAAGACAAAACACTTGTTCTTGAGGTTGCTCAGCACCTCGGCGAGAACACTGTTCGCACAATTGCGATGGACGGTACTGAAGGTCTTGTTCGTGGTCAGGAAGTGACCAACACGGGCAACCAGATTTCTGTTCCAGTTGGTAACGCAACACTTGGCCGCATCATGAACGTTACAGGCGATCCTGTTGACGAGCAGGGCCCAGTTGCAGCAGAAGCACGCCGCCCAATTCACGGCGATGCGCCAACGTTTGAGCAGCAGTCCACAGCGACAGAAATCCTCGTGACAGGCATTAAGGTTATCGACCTTCTCGCGCCTTACACGAAGGGTGGTAAAATTGGTCTCTTCGGTGGTGCGGGTGTTGGTAAAACAGTTCTCATCATGGAACTCATCAACAACATTGCGAAGGTTCACTCCGGTGTTTCCGTTTTCGCGGGTGTTGGCGAGCGTACACGTGAAGGTAACGACCTTTACCACGAGATGATCGAATCTGGTGTTATCGTTCCTGATAACCTCCCAGACTCCAAAATTGCTCTCGTATACGGTCAGATGAACGAGCCTCCCGGTGCGCGTATGCGTGTTGCTTTGACTGGTTTGACACTGGCCGAGCAGTTCCGCGACGACACAGGTACAGACGTTCTGTTCTTCGTTGATAACATCTTCCGCTTTACACAAGCTGGTTCCGAGGTTTCCGCCCTTCTTGGCCGTATTCCTTCCGCGGTTGGCTACCAGCCAACACTTGCGACCGACATGGGCGCGATGCAGGAGCGTATTTCTTCCACGAAGAACGGTTCCATTACATCGGTTCAAGCGGTTTACGTTCCAGCGGACGACCTTACTGACCCGGCTCCAGCGACATCCTTTGCGCACCTCGACGCGACAACGGTTCTCGATCGTTCGATCTCTGAGAAAGGTATCTACCCTGCGGTTGATCCACTCGGTTCCACATCGCGCCTTCTTGACCCACTTGTCATTGGTGACGAGCACTACAAAGTTGCGACAGACGTTCAGCAGGTTCTTCAGCGCTACAAGTCGCTTCAGGACATCATCGCGATTTTGGGCATGGACGAATTGTCAGAAGAAGACAAACTGGCTGTTGCACGTGCACGTAAGCTAGAGCGCTTCTTGTCCCAGCCGTTCGACGTTGCGAAAGTCTTCACAGGTTCTGACGGTGTTCAGGTTCCACTCGAAGACACAATCGCGTCCTTCAAAGCGGTTGTCGCAGGCGAGTACGATCACCTTCCAGAGGGTGCCTTCTACATGGTTGGCGGCATCGACGAAGTGATCGCAAAAGCCGAGAAGATGGCCGCAGAAGCAGCTTAATCCCTGATTTGGTTGGTGCTGGCCATGGCCTGCACCACCTACAAAGGAGACGAACATGGCGGATACATTGCAATTCGATCTGGTTTCCCCAGAGCGCAGCCTCGCATCTATGCAGGCTACAGAAGTGCAAATCCCAGGCTCTGACGGTGACATGACAGCTATGGCTGACCATGCACCAACGATCACAACATTGCGCCCCGGCGTATTGAAAGTGGCCGGACCAGAGGGCGATGCTGAATATGTGGTCACTGGCGGTTTCGCAGAGATCGGTGAAGGCGGTATTTCCGTTCTGGCCGAGCGCGCGATCCCAAAGGCGGACATGGATCAGTCAACGCTGAAAGGCATGATCGACGCAGCAACTGACGTCTTTGCAAAGGCTCAAGAAGCCAAGAGCGAAGCGGCAGACGACGCAGCCAAGGTTTTGGCTGACACCGTTGCTATCGGCGATGCACTGGGAATTAGCGTTAACTAAATTGACGCGTATATGATTAGAAAAGCCCTTCCGGTCATCGGGAGGGCTTTTTCGTTTCAAACTTGATACTGGCATGTCAAAATGATGCCAATATTCAACTTTAGGAAGAACGTAAGTTAACTAGTAAGAACGCAAAGCCCTTATGAAACGTATCCGCAGTCATCTTTTTGGTATTGATCAAGGCGAACACGTCATGTTCTCGGACTACGAGAACGATGGAAAGATGTGGTCTGGAAGTGGCACGCGTCAACGCAAGAAGACGATCGTCTTTTCAGAACCATTTGCAGACACACCTTCTGTTCAGGTCTCTATGTCGTTGCTCGATTTGGACAAAGATACCAACGTGCGTGCAGATGCGCAGGCTAAGAATGTCTCGACGACAGGTTTCGATCTGATCTTCCGCACTTGGGACGATACACGCGTCGCGCGGGTACGTCTTTCTTGGATCGCGATGGGTGCTTTGATTGATGACGAAGGGTGGGAGCTGTACTAAGTTGCCAGTGATATGACGCGCCCGATCCTCTACTCCTTTCGTCGATGCCCCTATGCCATGCGCGCTCGCTTAGCGATTGCCTCTTCTGGCTTGCGGCCCGAACACCGTGAGATTTTGCTAAGGGACAAGGCACCTGAATTTCTTGAAGCCTCCCCAAAGGGAACTGTGCCCGTGGTGGTTGATGATGGCGCAATAATCGAAGAATCGCTTGAAGTGATGCATTGGGCGCTTGCCCAGAATGATCCAGAAAACCTGTTGAATATGTCAAGCGAAGGTGACGCCTTGATCGAAGAGAACGACACGAGCTTCAAAAAGGCGCTGGATCGCACCAAATATTTCTCGCGCGTCGGGTCCGATCCAGAAGTGGAACGAAGGAACGCGCAGGTCTTTTTAGATAAACTTGGTCAGCAACTTGAAGGGCGCGACTTCCTTTTTGGAACGCGGCCTACCCTTGCTGATCTCGCGATCCTGCCTTTCATTCGCCAGTTTGCCCATATCGACAGAGGCCGCTTTGATAGTGATGCGCCTATTGCCGTTCGCAGCTGGTTGGACAGGTTCTTGGCCTCTGATCGATTTACACAGATCATGAGCAAGTACCCGAAATGGACAAACGGCGACGAAGTAACAGTGTTTCTTCAATAAAAAAGGCCGCTCAGCGAGCGACCTTTTCCAAACAGTTTTGCAGTCCATTTACACCGAATAGAGACCTTCGTAGATCGGCCCCAGAGTTTCCGTTTCGAAAAGTGACGAAACAGAGGTGCCGTTCCAGATATTCAATGTCGCTTGAGCAAACATTGGCGCGGTTGGAACGATACGAATGTTTGGCGCGTTTTTCACCGGATCTGTTGCTTCGATCGTGTCGGTGATGACCAACGATTTCATCACAGAGTTTGTCACGCGCTCGACAGCAGGGCCGCTTAGGACGCCGTGTGTGATATAGGAGTGAACTTCCTTTGCGCCGTTCTCTAGTAGAACCTCGGCGGCTTTGCACAAGGTCCCAGCCGTGTCGCAAATGTCGTCTACGATGATACAGGTCTTGCCTTCAACGTTTCCGATGATTGTCATCTCAGCGACTTCACCGGGTTTCTCACGACGCTTGTCAACGATGGAAAGGGGAGCATTGATCCGCTTTGCAAGTTCGCGCGCTCGCGCAACGCCGCCTACATCCGGGGACACGACCATGACATCCGACAGCTGGTCTTTGAAGTTAGACAAAATGTCCAATGCAAAGATCGGAGAGGCATAGAGGTTATCAACTGGAATATCGAAGAAACCCTGAATTTGCGCGGCGTGAAGATCCATCGTCAAAATACGTTCAATACCAGCTTCAACCAACATATTCGCAACGAGTTTGGCTGTGATCGGAGTGCGCGCCTTTGTACGACGATCCTGACGGGCGTAGCCGAAGTAAGGGATAACCGCTGTAATACGCTGCGCTGACGAGCGACGCAGGGCATCTGCCATGATCAGCAGTTCCATCAGATTATCGTTCGCAGGGTTGGACGTCGGCTGGATGATGAACACATCTTCGCCGCGAACATTGTCGAACATTTCTACGAAAATTTCGCCGTCGTTAAAACGCTCTACCCGCGCGTCCACTAGGCCGACGTTCATGCCGCGGTGCATCGACATGCGGCGCGCAATGGCTTCCGCCAGAGGCTTGTTTGCATTACCGGAAATAAGCTTGGGATCAGTGAGATTGGGCATGAGCAGGGTCCTTGGCAGCCAATTCGCGCGCAGAGAATCGCGAGGTTGACACCGCTTAGCATGGCTCTACCGTGCGGCAAAGCTTGTCAGTTCTTTGGAGAGACCAGATGCCACATATTGACTACTATTTTTCGACTTTGTCCCCTTATGTCTACCTTGCTGGAGGTCGGCTTGAAGAAATCGCTGCCAAACATGGATGCACGATCAACTATAAGCCTTTGGATATTGGCCAACTGTTTATGCGCACAGGCGGCACGTTGCCAAAGGACCGCCATCCGAACCGAATGACATACCGTGCGCAAGAACTGCCGCGTCAGGCCAAAAAGGCAGGAATGCACCTGAATATGAAGCCCGCGCATTGGCCCACAAATGCTGCGCCGTCTGGCTATGCGATTATCGCAGCGCAGCGCGCAGGGGGCGGTGATCTTGGCAAACTCGTGCAGGCGTTCTGCCGCTCAGTCTGGGTCGATGACAAGGAAATCGCCGATGATGATGTCATTCGTGGCTGCCTCGTTGAAGCGGGCTTTGATGCGGCTCTCGCTGATAGCGGTATGATGGAATCGGCAGAAACCTATGCAAGCAACCTCGATGAAGCAGTGAATGCAGGTGCCTTTGGGACACCGTTCTATGTCACAGACCAAGGCCAGCAATTCTGGGGACAAGACCGCCTAGAAGACTTGGACGCTGTTCTGTCTGGCGAATTATAAGCCATGGTGAAAAGAGTTCTTGCGGGGGTTCCAACCCAGCTTAGCACGTATGGGTTTGGTCCGCGTAAGGCTCTGCTGCTTCACTGCTCGCTCGCGCATGGCGGCGTCTATACCAAGCTGGGCGCAGCCGTTGGCGGCGCGCTCACAGTGACCAGTTTCGATCAACCGGGACATGGGCGGGCAGCAGATTGGCAAAACGATTGCGATCTGCAAGATAAAGTCAGGGATATGGCGCTGGAGTTGATGACAGAGCCGGTTGATCTGATCGGGCATAGCTTTGGCGGCGTTATCTCACTTCGCCTTGCCGCTGAGCGCCCAGAAATGGTGCGAACGCTAACGCTGATCGAACCTGTAATGATGGCCGTTGCAAAGGCCGATAATCCAATGGCTGAGGATATCATCACAAGGGAAATGACAGGTTTTCACGAAGCGATGGAGCGCGGAGATCGCGAGACAGCAGCGCGTGTCTTTACGGCGTCCTATGGTGATGGCCGCCCGTGGGATAGCCTGAGCGAGCAAAGCCGTAAAGCAATCACGGATCGCATCCATATGATCAGCGCGGGCCAACCAGCTGTTCAACAAGACTTGCATAATTTGGTTGGGGCAAACGCGTTTTCCAAAATTTCGGCACCAACGCTCATTATCGACGGCGGATTGGGCGGACCAGTCATGGACAGCGTGTGTGATGGTCTTGCGCGGCGTATCCCAAATTCAACGCGCGTGTGCATTCCGCAAGGCGGGCATATGGTTCCGTTGACACGTCCAAACGCAGTCGGACGAGAGATATTGCAATTGGTTAGCCAGTCGCCAGCGCTATGAATTGATCTATCTGCGCATCTGAAACCGACCAGTCACATACCAATCGGCTGAGCAGTAGATCATTGTCATCACCGCCTTCTAGCTCGTCCATCAAATAATAGACAGCGCCGCCCGTTTGCAGGCGTTTGTGCGCAGCACGGGGCAGTTTGGCGAAGACAAGGTTGGCCTCGGGCTCGCAAAGGAATTCCGCGCCCTCAATTGCGCGTAACCCATTGGCAAGGCGTGCCATATTGGCGTTTGCCTTCGATGCACTGGTCAACCAAAGATCGTCACTCAGGTACGCTTCCATCTGCGCAGCCAAAAAGCGGCTCTTGGAGAATAGATGCGCGCCCCGTTTGCGGCGCAACTCGAACTCCCATGACTTTGCGGGATCAAAGAAGATCACTGCTTCAACGCCCATCAAACCGTTCTTGGTGCCTCCAAAGCTAACGGCATCTATGCCCAGCTTCCAAGACATCTGTGCTGGCGTACAGCCTAGGGCGACCAAAGCATTGCCAAAACGCGCGCCATCAAGGTGCACAGGCAGGTCAAATTCCTTTGCCACGTCGACCAAATCCTGCAACTCATCAAGCGAATGAACAGAGCCTTTCTCAGCGACTTGTGTTATTGAAACTGCGCCGCGCTGCGGGCCATGAACACCGCGTGTGCCTTCCTTGGCGATTACGCTTCGCAGGTCGTGAGGGTTCATCTTGTCCACATCACATGGCACGATCGTAAGCTTGCCGCCGCCAGAATAAAATTCTGGCGCGCTGCATTCATCCTCGAGGATATGGGCGACAGCAGAGCAGAATACGGTCTCATAAGGTTGGCTTAGACAAGCCAGAGCGATCGAATTAGCCGCCGTTCCAGTGGCCACTAAATGCACCATCGCATCGGGGGCTTCAAATATCTCGCGAATTTTTGCTTGAACGCGCTGGCTCGCGGCATCCGCGCCATAGGGCATTGCATAGCCATCATTTGCGCGGGCAATTGCCTCAAGAACTTCAGGGTGAACAGGGCCTGCGTTGTCAGAGGCGAAAAACATTAGGTTGGCTCCTCGATGATATGCTCTTCCCAATCGTCTTCATCGACTTCGAATTCAGGAATGGTCCTACCCTGCATCGAAACGCCAGCTTTGTGAACACTCTCCATGCTGCCAGAAATCAAGGGGTGCCACTCTTCTAACGCCCGGCCCTCATAGACCAACCGATAAGCGCAGGTCTGTGGCATCCAATAGAGGTGATCGGGGATATTGCTAGGCTTCAGTACGATACATTCCGGCACGAATTGATGTCGAATTTCATACTGTGCGCAGTGGCAAGAGGTATCATCCAACAAACGGCAGGCAATATTGGTCAAGACAACAACGCCGCTGTCTTCGTCCTCAAGCTTGTTTAGGCAGCATTTACCGCAACCATCGCATAGCGCTTCCCATTCTTTTTGGGACATATCCGCCATCTTTTTGCGCTCCCAAAAGCGCTTGGATAGGCCTGCGCGCTCTATCGGGTCGTCGCTCATAGAGCTGCCAATATTGCACGCGCTTTCGCGCTGTCTGCATCCATCTGCGTGATCAACGCATCAAGCCCATCGAACTTTTCTTCAGGACGCAGATATTCGATCAGCGCAACGGAAAGCGTCGCGTCATAAAGATCGCCAGAAAAATCAAAGATAAAGGTTTCAAGGTTCGCACTATTCTCGCCAAACATCGGACGCACACCGAGCGAAGCAACCCCGTTATATTGGCCTTTATGCGGGCCATCTTGAACCTCAACCAACACGGCATAAACGCCAAGTTTCGGCGGGTGGAGGCCGTCAATCGACATATTTGCAGTTGGATAGCCTAGAACACGGCCACGTTGTTCACCGCCTATAACAACGCCTTCAATGCGGTGCCAATGGCCGAGCATTGCAGCAGCGTCGCGCGGCTTGCCTTCACTCAATGCGGCTCGAATGCGGGTCGATGACACTTGGCCTTGTGAGCCTTCAACCAGCTTGGCAATCGTAACGCCAAAGCCCAGTTCTTTGCCGAATGCCTCTAAGTCAGAGGCTTTTCCAGCGCGTCCCCGGCCAAAGCAAAAATCGGCGCCAACAACAACATGGCGCAACCCTAAACCCTGGTGAATGACACGCGTTGCAAATTCTTCGGGGCTCAGCTCTGCAAGAGCGGTGTTAAAGTTGAGTTGATAGAGCCGCTCGACACCAATTTTATCCAAACGCGTCGCTTTTGCCGCCGAACTCATCAACCGAAATGGATCGGCATTCGGGGCAAAATACTCGCGAGGATGGGGATCAAACGTCATCACACCGCACGGGGCACCGATCGCTTCTCCAGCAGTGCGGGCGATATCGATCACAGCTTGGTGGCCGATGTGAACCCCGTCAAAGTTACCGATCGCAGCGCTCGCGCCGCGATCTTCAGGGGTTACATAGGTGTAGTCTCGAATAATACGCATGATGCTGGCCTAGCTGGCCTTTTCAGCCGTTGCAAGCATCCTCGCGCGTCATTTTGGTGTGCGCGTCGGTGCGAGGACAGTCGCTTCACCTGAGAGCACTTTTTTGCCATCTACCATGCAGCGGCAGTCCATTTTTACACGGCGCTTTTCGCGATCAAATTCGATGACTTCCAACTCAGTGTAGACTTCATCGCCGGGGCGTACCGGGGCAAGAAACTTAAGGCTCTGACCCATGTAAACCGTTCCATGACCGGGGAGTTGCTCGCCAATCACCGCAGACACCAAACCAGCGGTCAACATGCCATGTGCAATGCGTCCACGAAACATGGTGCCTTTCGCGTATTCGTCATCAAGATGGACAGGATTGCGATCTGTTGTGACGTCGGCAAACATCTCGATGTCTTTGTCGGTAATGACCTTGGTCAGGTGACGTGTAATGCCAACTTCCATGTCTTCGATGTAGATCGTACCGCGGGGCAAGTCGTCCATGGGGATGTCCTCTGTCTGAGTTCGTCAGGTAATAAATGATCGCCGCAAGAGGCGTCTTGATAACTTTATTACTTTGCAAGCGCAGCATTTGGCAAGTGGAAAACTACCGCAGATAGCCAATCGCAAAGGTGGGTGCACCAGTTTCCTTAATCAAATATGCGTCCAGTGCAGCAGGGTCGGGGTCTTTCACGGTTTTTGTCTCAGCGCGGGCAAGGCCACCAGTGATGAAGAGAGAATCAATATCTTCGCCCATTGCACCTGCAATATCGGTATGAATCCCATCGCCAATTGCCAAAATGCGATCTTCAGAAACTGGTTTGCCAAGTGCGGACAATCGGCGTCGCGCCAAATCGTAAATCGGTGGGTGCGGCTTGCCAAAGTAAAGGCTCTCCCCGCCCATCTCGGTATATAGCGCGGCCAAAGCACCAGCGCACCACTCGCGCGACTCGCCGCGATCAACAACAATGTCAGGGTTAGCGCAAAGTAGCTTTAGACCCTTTTGTTTGGCAAAAAGAAATTGGGGACGCATCACGTCAGGATCGGCCAGAGGATCAAAGGGACCAGCGCAGACGATGCCATCTGCATCTTCCAACGGCACTTGCTGAATTTCGGCAGGGTTTTCCAAAATGTCTAAAGGCTGAAAGAAATTCTGATCGTGATCTTCGCCAATGAAAAAGACCTTTTCACCGACCGCGCCGCGATACATTGCAGAGCGCGCAGAATCGCCAGACGTGGCAATGCTGTCCCATGCATCTTCAGGTACCCCAAAATGTGCCAGTTGCTTAACCACTCCGGCGCGTGGGCGGGGCGAGTTGGTGACGAGAACGACCTTACCACCTGTTTTGCGATAGGCCTGCAAAGCGGCGACAGCTTCGGGCAATGCCTTGACGCCGTCATGTACGCAGCCCCAAAGGTCTACGAAAAGCGCGTCATATTGGTGGGAAATCTCAGAAAGGGACGAGATGATACGGGTCATTGGCAGGCCTCAAAACAAGTTCTTTCGCCCTGAGTACACCAGCTGTGGCCAAAACGGCACCCTTCCTCTCTCTTAAAATATCTCCGCCGGAGGCAAACTAAAAAAGAAGAGCGCGCGCCCCGAAGGGCGCGCACAATATGATCAGACTTTAAGGTTAGGGATGATTTGCTTTTTGCGGCTAACAACGCCTTCCAAAACAACGGTATCCGCTTCAGCCGTAACGCCGAACGATTTTGCAGCGACGTTTTTCACCAGATCGTTAGGGACCAGCAAAGTGCTTTGCTCGTTCAGAATGTCCACGACGAACAAAAGAACCTGATCCACGCCATCCTCGGACGCAACTGATGTCATTGTCTCCATCAGGCTCGCTTTGCGATCCAGAACCGTTGCTGGCGATGTGGTTTCTAGAACAGAAACGCGGAACTTTGTGCCGTCGACCGCGTACTCTTTAGAGTCCATGCGAAGCAACTCAGCGTCGGAAAAGCTGGAAACGTCAGATTTCGCAGCAAACATCTCAGCTGCATATGCAGGGATGTCGATGCCAAGATCGCCCGCTAGTTTCTCTGCCACTGCTTTGTCGTGCGCTGTGGTTGTCGGGCTGCGGAATTCCAATGTGTCGGACAAGATGCATGTCAGTGCAGCGCCTTTCATGGCGTCTGGCATTTTCGCGGCGTCAGCGCCCATCAGATCATGCATGATCGTTGCCGTGCAAGCCAGCGGGCGGATCGTGATGTCGATCGGACCTTTGGTCATGATACCGCCGATAAGTGCGTGGTGATCGATGATCCCTTGCACGTCTGCATCGTTGATCGAGGCTGGCAATTCAGCTGGGTTGTTGGTGTCAACAATCA
>NZ_JBOEHB010000012.1:0-73390 GCF_050633725.1 Planktotalea sp. | reverse complement strand
TGTCGGGGGATTTGTGGCCAAAAACCTGAGTTGTCATCGCATTATTCCTGCATCAAATGTGTGTTCGCGCGCCTTATAGCAGGCGCTCGTTCTTTGTCACCCGTGCCAAATTGGCTCAGACTGTTTGGTCGTATTCTCCGACCAATGGCTCCGTTTGAATGACAGCGTCTAAATCGCTAAATATGGCGCGCATTTCGGCATCACTTTCCGAACTTTCGCAGACAACGACCAAGTTTGGTGTGTTCGAACTCGCGCGCACCAAACCCCACGATCCGTTGTCCAAAATAATGCGTGCGCCATTTACTGTTACGATCCGATCAATTTTTCGCCCCGCCAGCGTTTCACCTGCTCTGTGTTTTGCCACAAGCTTCTCGACGATCCGCTCAAGCACATCGTATTTCTCTTCGTCTGCGCAATAGGGCGACATCGTCGGGGTCGCATAGGTCACAGGCAGCGCTTTGCGCAGATCAGACATCGACATGTCAGGGTTTCGATCCATCAGCTTGCAGATCTCGACCGCCACACGCATGCCGCAGTCATATCCACGACCAATCGGTTGCGCCAAAAAGTAATGCCCGGATTTTTCAAAGCCTGCCAATGCCCCAAGCTCTTTCACGCGCCGTTTCATGTGGCTGTGGCCAGTTTTCCAATAGTCCGCAGTGACGCCGTTCTTGATCAGCTCGGGATCAGAGGCGAACAGTCCGGTGGACTTCACATCAGCTACAAAAGTGGCGTTCGGGTGAATTTTGCTCAGATCACGCGCCATGATGACGCCGACCTTATCCGCGAAAATTTCTTCACCCTCATCGTCCACAACGCCGCAACGATCGCCATCGCCGTCAAACCCAAGAGCGAAGTCTGCACCTGATGTTTTCACAGAGGCTGACATATCGTGCAGCATCTCCATTGCTTCTGGGTTCGGGTTGTAATTGGGGAAATTGTAATCAAGCTCGTTATGGCTTGGCACGATCTCGACGCCTAGCCGCTTGAATAGTTCAGGTCCAAAAGCAGACGCCGTTCCATTGCCTGTTGCGCAAACGACTTTCAGCTTTCGCGTCATTTTGAAGTCGCCAACAAGGTCATCAAGATAAGCGTCGCGAACGCCATGTACGAATTCATAGCCGCCACCCGCGGCTGGCTTGCCCTCGCCGTTCAGAACGATGTCACGCAATTCCGCCATCTCGTCGGGGCCATGGGTGAGCGGGCGTTCAAAGCCCATTTTAACACCAGTCCAACCATTGGGGTTATGGCTTGCGGTTATCATCGCAACCGCAGGGGCGTTCAGATGAAATTGAGCGAAATACGCCATCGGAGACAGGGCAGGACCAATGTCTTTGACGTGAATCCCAGCTTGCATCAAACCCAACATCAACGCGTTTTTGACCGAAAGAGAGTATTCGCGATAGTCGTTACCAACTGCGATCACAGGCTCTATCCCGCGCCGCTGCATTTGCGTGCCAAGGCCGAGGCCAAGTGCCGTAATGCCGGGAAGATTGATGTCATCTGGATATTTCCAACGGGCATCATATTCGCGAAAACCAGTCGGTGTGATCATAGCATCACGCAAAAACTCCCAAGTATTTTGGGAAACGGTTGGGGCAGGTTTTGTCATGTCGATCAGCTCAAAGTTCTAGCGGATGGGATTTGGCGACTTCATCGAGCTGCATCAAAATGCGCAAAAGCTCTGGCATTTTGTCCAAATAGATCATGTTCGGTCCATCGCTTGGAGATTTGTCAGGGTCTTCGTGCGTTTCAATAAAGATCGCGGCAACCCCGATTGCCGCTGCGGCGCGTGCCATAAGCGGGGCAAACTCTCGCTGACCGCCTGTTGAACCACCAAGCCCTGCAGGTTGTTGCACCGAATGCGTCGCGTCCATGACAACGGGATATCCTGTCTGCCCCATTTGAGGCAGCGCGCGCATATCTGTTACGAGCGTATTGTAGCCAAACGACGTGCCGCGCTCTGTCAGCAAAATATTGGTGTTGCCCGTCGATTCAATTTTGGCGGTAATATTCGCCATGTCCCAAGGAGCAAGGAATTGCCCCTTTTTGACATTGATCGCAGCACCCGTTTCAGCCGCAGCCAGAATGAGGTCGGTCTGACGACACAGAAGGGCTGGAATTTGCAATAGATCCACGACATCGGCGACCGCTTGGCATTGTTCAGGCCAATGAATGTCCGTTAATACAGGCACGCCAATCTTTGACTTGACGCTTTCCAGCATTTTTAGGCCCTCGTCCATTCCAGGGCCACGTACACCCTTGATCGACGTGCGGTTTGCTTTGTCAAAAGACGCCTTGAAAATATACTGGGCACCAACCGCGTCGCAGGCCTCTTTCATTTTTCCAGCGATCATTTGCGCATGCTCTGCGCTTTCCAACTGGCAAGGCCCCGCGATGATCGTCAAAGGGGACGCATTGCCGACGGACAAACCGCCGATGTTCAGAGTTTTCATATTAGGAAGAGACCTGTTCACGAAGGATCGACGCGGTAAGCGAGATCATGAGATAAATGCCAGCAAAAACGAGGAACGCTAAAATCGTGTTCTCGAACTTGCGCGGATAGGTGGGGTCTTGGCTTGGTACGGGCTCAACACTTGTTGTGAGATAGCGCGCTTGCGCGGCAGCCTCGCGACGGGTCGAGTTGAGCTGCTCAAGCGATGACTGGAGCGCCATATCACGACCTGCGATATCGAGCTGTGCGCTTTGGATATTTGCGGACAGGGTCGCCAACGAATCCTCGCCTGTTGAGGCTTCGGTCATTTGTTGGTTGAGATCGACCAATAGGTCTTCGAGGCGTCGCACATCACCCTGCGCGCCTTCTACCTTTGCTCGGTTTGGACGTGGATTGTCCAAAAGCGCCTGCAACTGCAGGGTTTTTTCTTGCAGCTGTAGCTCATAAGTATTGATCTGGCTGCGCAAGCTGGCAATCTTGCCTTCTGGGTCAAGAATGTTGCCTTCCTGTTGAAGTCTCACCAGAGCATCCTGTGCATCGCGGCGATCTTGATAGGCTTCTTCATAGGCGCGTTTTGCGTCTGACACCTGGTTTTCACGTTTACGCAGCGATAGGTTGTCAACGCGCTCTTCTGCATAGCTGATCAAAGCTTCGGAAAACTCTGCACTGACGATCGGGTCTGCGGCGATGACTTCCATTTTGATCACGCCTTCCGTCGGATCGTATCCGATCTCGATCATCTTTTTATAGATTTTGTAGGCGTCTTCGTTGGAAGGGTTTTCTTCCAAGCGCTGAATTGCGTCGATCTCTGGGTTGGTAAAGTGGGCGTTAAAGCCTACATCCGCATCCAATCGCAGCATCGCGTCTTTCGAGGTAAGGTAGGACTGAACCGCAATCGCGTCCTGGTTGGTCGCAAATTGTGTCCCTGACAAAAGGCCACCCATCGCACCGCCTGTGGATTCTGCCTTCAAGATCAGAAATTCCGATTTGGTTGCGTACATCGGGGTTGCGATCGCGTAGTAATAATACCCGACGAGGATCGTGGGCAGAAATACGAAGAATGCAAGCCGTGTAAACAGAAGCGCCAGTTTGCGGCGACGACGTTTGGCGATGTCGCGCTGAATTTGCGTGATCTCTTGAGCGCGGCGCTCTGCTGGACTGATTTCCGGTGGGTGAGCAGGCATATTGCCGCCAGCGGGCATGGTTTGCGGCAGGTTGATCGGCTCAAGCGTTGGATCCTGAGGCATCAATGGTTGAGTTGCAGAACTACCACCTTTGCCGCTCGTGCCTTCGCCGGGAACAACCAATTCCAACATATTGGTGCGTTGAAACGGATCAATTCCACGTGTTCGCAATTGGCGCACAGCATCGTAATCAGACGTCGGCGCAAGCCCGTATTTCTGGGCTGCGCGTCGCGCCATGCGAAGCTGTCGACCCGTTAGACCTTCACGCTTGATGGCATCAATATCTTGATCGGCCGCGGCCTCTGCTGCTGACGAAACCAATCCAGCGCGCGCCTGTGCGCCTTGCTGAACTTGCGCCGCTGCTTGCGCTTGCGTTGCGCCTTTTGGCGCAGCTTTCTTAACCGGATTAATCCGACCCATAGCTTGGCCCTGCGGCTGGGGTGCAGGTTGCCTTGGCTGTTGCGCGTTCGGGTTTTGCGCCTGTTGTTGTGCAGCAGGGCGCGTTGGGCGCGCGGGTTCAGCCGTTCCCGCTGGATTTGCGGGAGGCGCAGAATTTCCATCCGCGAGAGAGCCAGTTCGCTTTATGCGGAACTTCTTAGCCTTGGGTTTCGTAGTCATAGAGCTGTTTCGCTTCTTCCAAGGTGTCAAACATTTCAAGCTTGCCGTTCACAAGAACAGCAGCCGATGCTGCAAATTTTTCAAGTGTCTCTGCTTGGTGAGAGACGATGATAATCGTTGTCGTGCGCAGACGCTCGCGCAATATTTCGCCCGCCTTACGGTTGAATTCAACGTCCGTACTGTTCGGCATGCCTTCATCAATCAGGTACATGTCAAAATCCAGCGCCAAAAGTAGCGCAAAGGTAAATCGCGCCCGCATGCCCGAACTATATGTGCCAAGCGGTTGGTCAAAATATTCACCGAGCCCACAAAGCCAACGGCAAAATGCTTCGACGTAGTCGGGATCAAGCCCATATAGCCGCGCGATATAGCGAGAATTTTCCATCGCCGTGTGCTTGGTTATCACGCCGCCCATAAAGCCAAGAGGAAAGGAAATTTTACATGACTTGCGAATTTCGCCTTCATCGGGTTTTTCAAGACCCGCCATCATGTTTACGAGAGTCGTCTTGCCCGTGCCGTTTGGCGCAAGAATGCCGATAGAGCGCCCTAGCTCGACGCGAAACGACACGCGATCAAGAATAACCTTGCGCTGTGTTCCGGTCCAAAAGGACTTGCTGACATTCTCAAACTCTAACATTTACCTACCCGGCCTGCTCTGCCGCCCTCATACGCGAGGTTTCTTAAGCATTCTTTATGTGCCAATTTTGTCTACAGTATGTCACATCTCAGGTGATTGTTTCAATGCTTGGGCGCAGTCAGATGCGAATAGACTTGAGTTAAGCATGAAAAAGGCCCCTTCCAAGTCGGAAGAGGCCAGTTTTTAGCGAGAACCTGCTTCAGAGTTCTTGTTTTTGAACCCGTGTCAATTTGCCTGCAATGATCGAAACTATCGCTGCGGCAAAGCTAAGGAGCGCACCCATCTTTGCGGCGTCTTGCACAGGGCCAGCTTCAAATGCGACCGAAGCAACAAAAAGCGAAACGGTAAATCCAATCGCGGCGACAAAGCCAATAACGACCAAATCGATGATCCGCATGCCTTGCGGCAAGCCCAAACCCAGAGGGCGCGCCGCGAGCCAACCAAAGAGCAAGATACCAATTGGCTTACCGATCAACAAGCCAGCAAGAACCAGCCATGTCGCATCACCAATCGCTGAGAATTCGACGCCTGCGTTCATCAAGCCAAACAGAAACAATACGATTTCGACAGGGTGCTTGAGCCAGTGTTCAATCGTGTTGAGCAAATCGGTTAGATATTGCTCCGCTTCGCTAAAGATACCAAATGCACGATCAGCATGCGGGATCGTCGGAACGATGAAAAGCAGTCCAAGCGCGGGGTGAATGCCCGAGCGCATAAAGCCATACCAGCTCACACAGCCTGCCAAAAGGTAAGGGACAAAGCTCAGCTTGTTGCGCACCCAGGTTGAATTCGGACGCGCTTCTTTCCCTCGATCCAAATGGCGTGGGAGCCAATTGAACAAAACATAGACAGCGATAGCCGCGCCGAGAGAGACAAGCAGCCATTCGGGGGCCAGTTCGCCAGAGGGGTAGAAGATCGCCAAAATGATCAAACCTGCGGCGTCATCCGCGATCGCGAGTAGCAGCAAGAAACGCACCGCTGGGTGGCCTGCGCCAAACACAAGGCGACCAACAAGATAAGAAAACGCAATATCCGTCGCGGTCGGGATGGCCCATCCGTTAGCAACTGCGCTGTAGGTATCGCTGCCAAGCAAGGCGGCAAGGCCAAGATATACGGCGATTGGGCCAAACATACCGCCTGCCGTCGCGAACAAAGGCGTCGCCGCCTTTTTCCCGCGCAGAGACCCGTTTTTAAGGATGATCGCTTCCCACACCTCTTTCGCCGCAATTGCAAAGAACAACGCCATGAGAAGATCGTTGACTAAATAATGGAGCGTCAGCGTGCGATGCCCATCGTGCAAATGCCCAATCGGCGCGTGATCCCAGATCACAAACTCTACAAAATGGTGGTAACTTTCAGGATTGGTATTGGCCCAAACAAGCGCGATGAGCGCGCCAAAAATGAGTAAAAGCGAGTAGTTGGTTAGGAAATTCCAAACGCGATACATAGTGCCCTCAATGTGTTTTAGGTCGGCTTCGGTCAAACTACGTTGAGATTCGCACAAGAGCAACAAGGGCTTGTTCACAAGGAGTTGGCACGGCACGGTGTCTTCATGGATGACGATGCTGAAAAACTGGTGAGGGACATTTCCGTTTGTCGGATTTGCGAAGAAAGGTTTGCAAAGACGGCAACCCAGCACCAGCCGCGCCCTGTCGTTTGGCTTGATCCCAAGCTTCCTCGCACTCCAATCCTGATTGCAGGGCAAGCGCCGGGCGCACGCGTGCATGAAAGCGCGCGCCCTTTTACGGATCCATCGGGCGATCGTTTGCGCGACTGGTTGGGGATAAACAGCACCGTGTTCTACGATAAAAGAAAGGTTGCGATTGCACCGATGGCCTTTTGTTTTCCGGGCTACAACGCCAAGGGCAGCGATCTGCCGCCACCTGCAATCTGCGCCAAAACTTGGCGCACGCGATTGATGCAAATCTTGCAACCAGCGCCGTTAACCTTGGTGATCGGTGGTTATGCGATGAAGTGGCACTTGGGCGGAGCGCGCAAGGTCACAGACACGGTGCGCGATTGGAAATCCCATGCACCTGCGGTTTTTCCCTTGCCGCACCCGTCTTGGCGCAATACCGCATGGCTCAAGAAAAATCCGTGGTTTGAAGCAGAGTTGTTGCCTGTTCTGCGAGCTCGGGTCCAAGAGGTGCTGAAATGAGTGAACAAACCCCGCTTGATCTGGCCCATAGCGCCATGGAAGCTGCGCCAAACGATGATTCTGCCCGCCTGAAATTCTATGAACGCTTGTCTGACAGTGAAATGTTTTTGCTGCTGACGAAAGAAGCGGTTGGTGAGCAAATCAGTCCTGAAATTTTTGATCTTGGCGACGCCAGTTTTGTTCTGGTTTTTGATCGCATCGAGAGGCTTTCAGGATTTGTTGGCAAGCCTGCGCCCTACGCTGCTCTTTCGGGCCGCGTCATTGCGCAGATGCTTGCTGGGCAAGGGATCGGGCTTGGCGTCAATCTTGAAGTCGCGCCGTCTCAAATGTTGATCCCGCCAGAGGCTGTTAGTTGGTTGTGCGAAACGCTGGCTCATAGCCCTGATGAAGTCGAAGCAAGCGCGGAAGAGCTTTACGCCCCCAAAGGTCTGCCCGAAGAATTGCTCACAGCACTTGATGCAAAACTTGCAACAGCCGCAGGTCTCGCCAGCAACGCGTATCTTGTTGCCTTGCGTTATAAAGGTGGCGGAACCGGGCATTTGCTAGGGTTCGTCGGCACGGTCGAAGGTGCCGAAAGCGCGCTTGCAAAGGCCGCTAGTGAGGCGCTTACCTTTTCTGGGCTTGAGGCGGGAAGTATAGATGTAGGCTTTTTTGCAATCAGCGATCCAATGGCCGCTGCGATGGCCAAGGTCGGTTTGCGCTTTGAGCTGCCGCAAGTGGAAATGCGCGAGCAGCTTGTGCGTCCAGCCCCAGGGTCCGATCCAGATAAGCCGCCTAAACTGCGTTAATACCCCGCGATACGGTCAACCAAATGCAAGAATGGCTCTCCAGCTTCGCCGCGACGGACGTTTTCGGCGACGCATTGGCTTGCCGTCCAAGAGCGGGTTTCTGAGGCAATGTGCGGTGTGACCGTAATGTTCGGATGGGTCCAAAAGGGATGATCGTCGGGCAAAGGTTCAACGCGAAATACATCCAGCGTTGCATGACCGACGTGTCCACTGTCCAAGGCTGCCAAAAGTGCCTCGTCGTCTATCAAGGGGCCGCGGCCTGGGTTGATGATCACCGCGCCTTTGGCGAGCAGAGCCAGACGTTCGGCGTTCAAGACATTCTCGGTTGCGGGCGTATCAGGCAGCAATAGAACGACAATATCTGCCTCGCTCAGCGCGGCTTTTAGCCCATCTTCTCCGCTGTAGCACTTAATGCCGTCGATGGCTTTCAGGTTTCGGCTCCAGCCCGACACTTGAAAGCCAAGACTTGCCAAGGTTTGCCCACATACGGCACCAAGCGCCCCAAGGCCCAGAATGGTGACACGACGTTGCTCCGCCAAAGGCGGCGCACCAAGGGGCCAAAGACGATCAGGATTGACGATATGGGCATCCATTCCAAGATGGTGACGCAGCACATGACCCGTGACCCACTCGCGCATGCCTTGAGTTAACCCATGATCAACCATCCGCGCCAAAGGCACTTTCAGGGTTGGGTTTGGGGCAACGGTTTCGACGCCAGCCCATAGGTTCAAAACTGCTTTCAGCTTTGGAAAAGCCGAAAAATCCTGCACATCGGAGTTGGGCGCATAAACGATATAGTCGACCTCATCGGGTGCAATTTCACAGGCCAATTTTGCCTCGACACCAGCTTCAGCCAACGCCCGTGTCAGTGGTTCTTCATACTCAATCCAACGCTCTGCCTTTGCGGCAAACAATACTTGCACAGGCATCATCGGGGCCTATGCACATGGGCGCTTTGAACAAGGCCAAACCCCAGAAGAAGTATAAGCATGGCTGAGCCTCCATAGCTAACCAAGGGCAGAGGAACGCCAACGACGGGCGCAAGACCCATAACCATCGACATATTCACCGCGAAGAAAAGGAAAAAGGTGCTCGCAATGCCAAGCGTAAGCAAAGATGCAAAGCGGTTTTTGTTGTTTATCGCCGACACAACGCAAAACAAGATGATCAACAGATACAACAGCAGCAACGAAAACGCGCCAATAAAGCCGAATTCTTCAGCAAGCGTCGTAAAGATAAAATCAGTGTGTTTCTCGGGTAAAAAGTTCAACCGCGACTGTGTTCCCTGCATAAAGCCACGCCCCGTCCAGCCACCTGAACCAAGCGCGATTTTGCTTTGGGTGATGTGATACCCTGCGCCAAGAGGATCGCTTGCGGGATTGAGAAAGGTGTCGATTCTGCGGAATTGATAGTCCTTGAGCAATTGCCATTCCGCACCTCGGCTCTGAAAGACAGCGGCAATGAGACCGATACCGCTGGCAATCACAGCGGTGAAATAGGCCCAATGCACACCCGCCATAAACATAATCAGTCCGCCCCCCGTCACCAGCAAAAGCGAAGTGCCAAGATCAGGCTGACGCAAAACCAACATGGTAGGCAGCAAGATTATGAAGACCGGTATCGCAACCCACAACGGCTTGGAGGTGCGCGGAAGCGGGAGCCAATCGTAATACGCGGCCAACAACATCACGAGCGCAATTTTCATCAGCTCAGAGGGTTGAAGCCGCATAAAGCCCAAGTTGATCCAGCGTTGCGCACCCATGCCTACTGCGCCGAAAAACTCCACATAAAGAAGCAAGAGGATCGAAACACCATAGGCGACACCAGCGATATTGCGCCAGAACCAGATTGGCACCATTGCAACGATCAGCATCAAGGTGAAGCCCATTAAAAAGCGTTTGATCTGCGGCTCTGCCCACGGGGAAAATGATCCCCCTGCGACGGAATAGAGCATCAAGAACCCGATCCCTGCGACCGTCGCCAGCAGAACAATCAAAGCCCAATTCAAGTGCCAGAATTTCCCAAACCCCGTCGGGACTGACTTAACTGTATATTCAAGATAACTCATGCGCGCCCTTGATCGTCATTGACATCGAAGGGTCGAATTTCGCGCAATTTCTTTTGCAAAGCACGAATGCGCCCGCGATCCTTGGCAGGATATGCAGCAAGTGGAGGGTCTTCGCCATACAACGCTTGCAAGGTTACATCCCGTGCAATCGGAGCGGCAGCAGTCGAGCCACCACCACCGTGCTCGACGACCACAGAGACAGCGATTTCTGGATTGTCAAAAGGCGCAAAATTGACAAACAACGCATGATCGCGCCGGTTCCATGGCAAATCGGCATTGCGCGTCACGCCGCGAGCGCGCTCTGCCGCTGAAATGTTACGCACTTGGGACGTGCCTGTTTTGCCTGCCATGCGGAAAGCATCTTCGATGATGCGGCTGCCATATGCCGTACCGCGCCGATTGTTGGAAACCGCGTACATGGCTTTACGTATTTTGCGTAAGTTATTCTCGTTCAGGTCAAGCTTTTCGCCTACGCCGCTTGGCTGCGCGATCCCGTCAACGGTATTCACCAACCTGGGCGAAATACTGCGTCCCGTTGCGATCCGCGCCATCATGACAGCCAATTGCAATGGAGAGGACAAAACGAAACCTTGCCCGATTGATGCGTTCACCGTGTCGCCGATCACCCATTCCTTGCCGCGTACACGTAGCTTCCAATCTTTGGTCGGGGTCAGGCCCGACGCGACGGCGGACATAGGAACATCATGCTTTTCACCAAGCCCCAACTTGCGAGCCATGGCGGAGATTTTCTCGATCCCGACCTTCAAAGCGAGATCATAATAATACACATCACAGCTTTCGCGCAGCGATAGCTCTAGGTTCATATGTCCGTGGCCCGAGCGTTTCCAGCAGTGGAATTTACGCCCGCCAACTTCCAGATGTCCGTTACAGTGAACCGTATCTTCGGCAGTGATAAGCCCTTCTTCAAGTGCCGCAAGAGCCGTAACCATTTTGAAAGTAGAGCCGGGGGGGTAGGCATCTTGGACCGTTTTAGAGGCAAGCGGTCGCTGATCATTGTCACGCAGAAAGGCGTAATCTGCGACCGAAATTCCGCGTACGAATTTGTTAGGATCATACGCTGGCGAGGATGCAATCGCGAGCAAGTCGCCGCGCTTCAAATCCATCACAACTACTGATGCGCTTTCTTCACCGAGCCGCGCTTGAACGTAATTTTGCAATTTATGATCAATCGTGAGCTGCACATTCGCGCCCGACTGGCCTTCGCGGCGATCCAGCTCGCGCATCACGCGGCCTACAGAGTTTACCTCAACCCGTTTTGCACCGGCGTTGCCGCGCAGCAAATCTTCGTATTTCGCCTCAACGCCAACTTTTCCGATTTGGAAACGCGGTATGCGTAGCAATTGATCGGGGTCTTCGATGCGATCCAGATCGCGTTGGCTGACCGGTCCAACATATCCCGCGACATGGGCAAAATCTGGCCCCAAAGGATAGCGGCGCGACAGACCAACTTCGGGTGTAACGCCGGGAAGGGCAGGCGCGTTAGCAGCAACGCGAGAGAGTTCTTCCCAAGAAATGCGGTCGGCAATTGTTACGGGTAGAAACGGCGCGCTGCGTTTCATTTCGTTTAGCGCGCGGTTCAATTCGTCATCATCCAGTTCAACCAAGGTAGACAGGCGGCCAATGACTGTATTCACGTCCCCTGCATCTTCGCGCACCATCGTGATTCGATAGCTGGGTTCGTTCTCAGCGATCACTTTGCCGTTGCGATCGAAAAGCTGGCCGCGAGCAGGGGGGATCAATCTGATGTTGATCCGGTTTTCATCAGCAAGCAGGCGAAATTCGTCCGCTTGATCCACTTGCATATAGCGCATGCGCGCGCCGAGCACGCCAACAAACCCGACTTGCACAGCAGCAACGATCAAGCCGCGCCGCGTAATTTTGGTCGCGCTTTCAGTTGTTTCTGTTGCCGAACGTCTCATAGCCTGTGACCCAATGCATCAACCTCACCCGGTGCAGGTCTGCGCACACTGAATAGAAAATGCGAAACCAGAACAACCAGTGGGTATAAGGCTATGGTCATTGTCAGTTGAATCAAGACCAAACCAAGCGAAGGCGCGGGAATAAAGAAAATCGCGAGCAAAAGTCGCAAGGCAACAGCGACGCCGATCATCACGCCAGCCACGCTTGCCCACTCAACGAGATAAGGCATATCGCGATTGGCATGGGCGCGGGCGCGCAAGGTCTCTGATCCTACGACCATGAGCGCGGCCAAAAGGCCGGGGGGACGTTGAAACAGAAAATCAGCGAGCAGCACGATACCCGCAACATAGATCGCAGGAACATATTCAGGGCGACGCATGGCCCAAGCAAAGGTCAGCGCCATAATGAGATCTGGCGGCGCCCACCGCGTTGTCGCGGGCGCAAGCGGGAGCAGATGCATAAAGATGATACACAAGCAAAGTGCAACATAGAGGCTTCGCATCACCCAGACGCGTGTCGGGCGTTGCTCAGCCATCGCTTGCCTCGCTTGTCTGCGCTTCCTCATCATCTTCGGTGGCGGGTTCTGGATTGGACGGCAAAACTTCGGGTCGGATCAATCGGCCCGTATCTTCAATGCGCTCCGCGCCGTAGTTGCGAAGCACGCGCAAGAATTCCAAACGCTCGTAGTCAGCCGATAGTCGCACACGCAAGCGTCCGCCCGGATCTTTTGCAACTTGACCAATGACAAGTCCCGCTGGAAAAACGCCGCCATCGCCAGACGTAACGACCCTATCACCGGGGCGTACAAGATCGGTGTTTTCCAAGAAATCAATAGGCGGCGAGCGGGTGTTGTCGCCAACCACCAACGCATTCTGTCCCGAGGGCTGGATCGTCGCTGGGATGCGGCTTGTTGTATCTGTCAGCAAAATAACGCGAGAGGCATTTTCACCCACACCAGAAATGCGCCCAACAAGGCCAAGACCATCCATTGTCGCCCATCCATCCAGAACGCCATCGCGTCGACCGACATTCAAAAGGACGGATTGACGATAGGGCGAACCGCTATCGGCCATTACGACACCCGTTACATGGGTTAATCGCGGATCAAGGCGCACGGAATTTAAATCTAGCAAACGCGCGTTTTCTTGCTCTAGCTGAAGCGCAGCTTCTTTCCAGCTTTTCATTTGCTGTAGCTCGCGGCGCAATTCTTGGTTTTGCGCGTAGATACGTTGATAGCTTTGGAAATCGCGCACGAGGTTGATCGTCGCGGTTACGGGCACCATCGCCCAATCAAAACTGGGAACAACGCGATCAATGACAGCCAGTCGAAAGCGTTCGACACGGGGGCTATCAATGCGCCAAATTAGAAAAATACCGATCAAGAAAAGCAGCAGTATGCCCAAAAGCAAACGCTTGAGGGGGGTGGTGAAATCTTCGCTTTGGGCGCGGTCTTGGGCCAAGGCGTTCTCCGCTTAGCGGGCTTAGATGTCCGTGCGCTTTACGATGCCGAATTTAGCTGTCGTAATCAATCGCGTGGCGCAGTTGTTTTTCGTATTCCAGCGCTTTGCCTGTGCCAAGCGCAACGCAGTTCAGGCTTTCATCGGCGATAGACACCGCAAGGCCCGTTTGCTCACGCAGTGCCAGATCAAGATCGCCCAGCAACGCGCCGCCGCCCGTTAGCATCACGCCGCGATCCACGATGTCTGCGGCCAAATCAGGGGGCGTTGCTTCAAGCGCGGTCATCACGGCTTCGCAAATCTGCTGAACAGGTTCGGCAAGTGCTTCGGCAATCTGTGCTTGAGAAATTTCGGTTTCTTTCGGCACACCATTCAGCAAATCGCGACCGCGAATTTGCATAGACGCGCCGCGACCGTCGTCGGGCATACGCGCTGTACCGATGGATGTTTTGATACGCTCGGCAGTGGATTCACCGACCAGCAAGTTTTGCTGGCGGCGCAGATAGCTGATGATCGCTTCGTCCATGCGGTCGCCGCCGACGCGAACTGAACGCGCATAAACGATGTCACCAAGCGAGAGAACCGCAACCTCAGTAGTACCACCACCGATGTCGACGACCATGTTGCCTGTCGGGTCAGTGATCGGCATGCCAGCACCAATCGCCGCGGCAATAGGTTCTGCAATCAAACCGGCGCGGCGCGCGCCAGCGGACAGAACCGACTGACGAATAGCGCGTTTTTCAACGGGTGTTGCTCCGTGTGGCACACAGACGATGATCTTCGGCTTGGAAAAGGTCGAGCGTTTGTGAACCTTGCGAATGAAGTGCTTGATCATTTCTTCCGCAGTATCAAAGTCCGCAATCACGCCTTCGCGCATCGGGCGGATCGCCTCGATAGAGCCGGGCGTACGGCCAAGCATCAGCTTCGCATCTTCGCCAACAGCGAGAACTTTCTTCACGCCGTCCTTGATGTGATAAGCAACCACAGAAGGTTCGGACAGAACAACACCTTTGCCTTTGACGTAAACAAGCGTGTTCGCCGTGCCAAGGTCGATCGCCATATCAGACGTAAAGAGGCCTGAAAGTTTGTCCCAAAATGCCATGTGCTGCGGTCCCGCTGAGAATAGATATTGGTCCATATAGTGAGTCTCATGAACCAGTTGCCCTTATAGGCTGTTTTTTCTGAGGGAAAAGGGGGGAGGGGCCAGCATTCGGCGCGAAACCGCCCCAAATTTAATCAAGACGGCTCGAAGGATGTGGCGCAATGAATTTTCTGCAAATTGCCAACGCGTCGAACATTGCGAACCTTTTGAACGATGTTCCTCAAGTGAAGTGCCATGAGCGAGATCGCGGACATTGCGTCGTTTCGCTGCGGCTTTGCTTATGTCGGCAATCAAAACCGAGCGACGCTTGTCGATTGTGCCTGAAAGGACGGTGTGATATGCTGAAATGGCTACGTAACTGGCGAGAATGAGATGGGTAACCATCGGGAAGCGTAGTTTTTTAGCCGTTCGCCTGGGCACTCACCGTCAAATTGGAGTGCTCTGATGGTCAAAACCGGTTTTGCTTTATATCTTCGTTACTGTGCTGGAAATAGCGTCGCGCTGACGTGCATTTGGATGCAACGGGTCGCCGTGCTTTGGCTCGCGTGGGAGCTATCCGAGTCAACTTTTTGGTCAAGCGTTGTGCTTGCTTCGCAGCTTGTTCCAACGCTCATTGTTGGACCGCTCTTTGGTGCAGTTGCTGATCGGGCTCGGATTATCCCAACGATGGTAAAAGTTCAGCTTATTCTGGCAGCTCTGACCACACTGCTTTTCGCTCTTGCACTCGCCAACCTTGTAACCGTTGGCACATTAATCATTTTCGAATGTTTGATCGGCATTACTGTTTCGGCTTATCAACCGTTGCGGATGGCCTTGGTGCCAGCATTGGTTCCCAAAACACTAATGCCAAGAGCCATCGCTCTCGATTCTCTGGTGTTTAACTTAACCCGCATGATTGGCCCCGCTCTGGCGGGGTTGCTCATTGTGATGGTGGGTATCTCTCCCGTTCTTCTCTTAGGGGCGATTGGTAATCTCGTGCTGGCTCTCGTCATATGGTCGCTCAGAAACGACGTCGCAAAACGCGCGGCTTCAAGCGGTGGTTTTCTCAGACAACTCCGCGATGGTTTATCTGTCATCCGTGATAGCCCTCCGGTGACAACAGCGTTTCTGCTGACGGGCGTGTTTGGGTTCGGAGCTCGCGCAGCCGTCGACCTATTCCCATTATTCGCTGCAACCGCCTTTGATCGGGAAGCAGATGGCGCTGGCCTGTTGCTTTCAGCCGCCGGATTGGGGGCAGTGTGTGCTGCTGCGTTCATGGCGCTTCAGCGAGAACTTCCTAAACACATCGCCGAGTATCTTGGCGTTGCTGGCTTTGCCGCGCTTTTACTTATGTCACAAACCGAAAATTGGCTCTTGGGATTGGCATGCGGCGCAACATTAGGCTGCGCAGCTTCAATCGTCGGCGTGGCAAATCAATCAAAGATACAATTGTCTATTCCTGATGGCTTTCACGGGCGGATCATGGGGCTTTGGGTTATGGTCGGCCTTGGCTCCACGGCTCTGGGTACAATCGCCTACGGCGTAATTTCAAACTTCAGCGACCTGCGCGAAGCCAGTGCGCTAATCTCAATTGTCGGTATGCTGAGCTTTGGAGCCATTTTTGTGAGAAACAAAGAGTAGTTCCAAATTTGTGGGTCCGGTCTGCGGACATTCGTACCGGCTAAAGCTTTTGGAAACATGGGTTCATTCCAGACCTTCTTCGCGTCATGGTTGACCGGCCATTTGTTCATCTCGTTGCATTTTCGGCGGATGAAGGTCAAAAGAGCGGACTTTACTTCCGTTCCCTTGTGGGAGTTGAACGTCAGCTTCCAAAATTGGCTCAATCAGCCAATGCAATTTTGAACTCTAATGTCTCGTGCCCACCAAGAGCGTTGTCTGCAATATAAGTTCTTGTCAAAGTACCCCCTGCTTTTTCAATGACCCGTACTGATGCAGGGTTATCAGGGCTGGTTGTAATTTTTACGTATCTCAAGCCGATTGCCTTCGCCTCTGGAAGAATTCCAACAAGCGCAGCAGACGCTAGCCCCTCTCCGTGTCGCCAAGGCACGACAGCGTACCCGATGTGGCCTGCACAAGTTGGAGGCAACTCTTCCGTGCCCGGTTTCCATCGTAAACTTATGTGGCCACAAAACCCATCATCCCATAACCAACGACGAATACTTGGCAAGCGAGGTACTTTCGAGCCGTCTGGCAATGTAACTGGTCCTGCCCTTGCAGTCGGATCATCGAGATTCAAAACAAATGATTTTGCATCCTTTGAAATGCTGGCTATTTGCTCTTGGGCGGCTTCGGACCGCAAATTGTCTGGCGACCAACCTCTTTGCAAAGCTGAGACGTAAGCGGGAATGTTATCAATGTTTGGTTTAAGCAATATCATTTGGTCGATCCCATAAGTGAATTTCTTGACAACAGATATTCAGGTATGGCGCAGCAATGGCAAGAAGGGCTCACACTGGTCGTTCGCGGCAATGTTCAGGAATGTCTGTTTTTATCTGTTGAAAAATTTTTGAAGCGACGGTCAGACGCATCTGACCGTCGCTGTTGTCTAAGCTCTTGGCTTACGAAACGTCTTTGTAGCTCACGCCTTTGGTATCGTAGCCAACGTCAGTTGTCTCGCGGCGCACCAGCAGGCGGTTCAGCGCGCTGACATAAGCTTTGGCCGACGCAACCACAGTGTCCGTGTCCGCGGATTGACCTGTGACGATCTTGCCGTCCTCTTCCATGCGCACAGAAACAGTGGCTTGCGCGTCGGTGCCTTCTGTCACCGCGTGCACCTGATAAAGTTGCAGGCGCGCGTTGTGATCGAACAGTTCTTTTACAGCGTTGAATGTTGCATCAACAGGGCCGTCACCGGTTGCTGTCGTGGAAACTTCTTTGCCGTCGACGATCATGGTCAAGGCCGCTTCTTGTGGACCTTCCGTGCCGCAAACAACGCGCAAGGATTTCACTTTCAAGCGATCGCTTTCTGGATCGGTCGCCGAACGCATCAGGGCGATCAAATCGTCGTCAAAGACTTCCTTCTTGCGATCCGCCAGCTCTTTGAAGCGAACAAACACGTCTTTCAGCTGGTTGTCGCCCAACTCAAAACCCAAGTTTTCCAGCTTGGAACGCAACGCCGCGCGACCTGAGTGTTTGCCCATGACGATATTCGTCTCTGTCAAACCCACGTCCTCAGGGCGCATGATCTCGAAGGTCTCGGCGTTTTTCAGCATACCATCTTGGTGGATGCCGCTCTCATGGGCAAAGGCGTTCTTGCCGACGATAGCCTTGTTGAACTGCACCGCAAAGCCGGACACAGCTGCCACGCGGCGCGAGATGTTCATGATCTTCGTGGTGTCGATGCCAGTCGTGTAGGGCATGATATCGCCGCGCACTTTCAGCGCCATGACGACCTCTTCGAGCGCAGTGTTACCCGCGCGCTCGCCTAAACCGTTGATGGTGCATTCAATCTGACGCGCGCCGCCCTCGACGGCCGCCAAAGAGTTCGCAGTCGCCATGCCCAGATCGTTATGGCAGTGCGTTGCAAAGATGATGTTATCCGCGCCTGGCACCTTTTCGATCAACATACGGATCAAATCTGCGCTTTCGCGTGGGGCGGTATAGCCAACAGTGTCGGGAATATTGATCGTCGTTGCACCCGCTTTGATCGCGATTTCAACGGTGCGGCAGAGGTAATCCTCTTCCGTGCGCGTGGCGTCCATTGGCGACCATTGGATGTTGTCACAAAGGTTGCGCGCATGAGAAACCGTATCGTGAATGCGCTCGGCCATTTCGTCCATTGTCAGGTTCGGGATCGCGCGGTGCAAAGGGGATGTGCCGATAAACGTGTGAATGCGCGGTTTGCTTGCATGTTTCACCGCCTCCCAGCAGCGATCAATGTCGGCAAAGTTTGCGCGGGCGAGGCCGCAGATCACCGAATTACGCGAGTTTCGTGCAATCTCGCTCACAGCGCGGAAATCACCCTCTGACGCGATGGGGAAACCCGCTTCGATGATATCAACGCCCATGTCATCCAAAAGGCCAGCGATCTCCAGCTTTTCATCATGTGTCATCGTCGCGCCGGGGCTTTGTTCGCCGTCGCGCAATGTGGTGTCAAAAATGACGACGCGGTCTTTATCTGTATTTGTCATGGTCTGTCTCATTTGCATTTGACCTGCTTAAGCGGGCCTATATCCGGAATTTCAAGGTGAAGTGGCGCGATCTTGCATCCCCTGAGCGCTCGCGCCGACCGGCACGCTCAGAGGCTGGTAAGTAGGAGCGCGAGGCCAAGCAGAGACGCAGCGCGGGCGCGCTGTGCATCAATCTGGATATGGCCAATCGTTTTCATGAAGTTGGTTATAACGCGATTCCCGTTAAGGAAAACCCCTTTTTGGCGGCTCCAGTGTTTGGCAGTGCTTTGCACGAGATGCCAAAGCCAAAAATTGTTTTGCTGATGCCTGCGAAAGCGCGCTTAACAGGCCTTATTCGTTTGACCCGGCCGCGGGTTCGGAAAGCTGGCCATTGACCCACAGGCCAGAAACAACTTTGCCATCCGTATAGCGCATTTCACCCTGACCTTCGCGTTTGCCGCCAGCGAATGCGCCCGTATACACATCACCGCTTGCATAGGTTGCAACGCCTTGGCCGGTCATTGCTCCGTTGGCCCATGCGCCTTCATAGGAAAACCCGTCTGCCATGCGAAATGTGCCGCGTCCGCTACGTTGACCGTCTTTGAACTGGCCCTCGTAGATTGATCCGTCTGGAAAGCTTGCCGTGCCATTGCCCGTGATCTGATTGTCGAGCCAAGCGCCTTCATATCGGTATCCGTTCGGCCGTGTCATAACGCCTTGGCCGTTGTGTTTGGCGTCCTTGAATTCGCCTTCATAGATTGTGCCGTTCGCATAAACCGCACGACCTGTTCCTTCGATAACGTTAGCGACCCACTGTCCTTCGTAGCCCGATCCGTTGGGGTAAGTAATTTTGCCTTTTCCTTGTGCGAGACCGTCTTTCATCTGGCCTTCATAGACTGAGCCATCGGGGTAATTCACGCGCCCAATCCCGTCGATTAGCCCTTTGCGCCACTCACCCGAATATGTGTATCCATCTGTTGCGGTGAATGTTCCGTTGCCGTCGCGCAGATCATTCAGGAAATCACCGACATAGGTATCGCCATTTTGGTAAGTGACTTTGCCTTGGCCTTCGCGGCGCCCCGCGACCAAATCGCCCTCGTAAAGATCGCCGTTAGGCTGGATAACTTTACCAAGCCCACTCAGCTGACCACCGCGCCAAGGGCCGTCCAAAATCATTCCATCGCTCAGAGTGAAAACACCAATGCCCTCGCGTTTGCCGTCTTGGACCTGCCCATGATATTCAGAGCCGTCAGGATAAGCGATTGTTGCGGCGCCCTCTTTGACGCCATTTACCCAATCGCCTTTGTATGTGTAGCCATCCGCTCGGCTTAGAACGCCTTTACCGTGCTGCTTGCCACCTCGAAACCCGCCCTCATAACGATTGTTGTCTGCGCTTATCGAAATGCCAGTGCCTTGCGGCACGCCGTCTTGCAGGCTGCCTTCATAGGTGCTTCCGTCAGAATAGGTGATCTTGCCGATGCCCTCGGGCTTGCCCTTGGCAAACGCCCCTTCATAAACCGCGCCATCAGGGAATTGCGCGCGTCCTTGCCCCAAAATTTCACCTGCAACCCAATCGCCAGAGTATTCATACCCGTTCGGTAGCTTCAAAGTTCCCGTGCCGTGCTGCATGCCATCTTTGAACGTGCCTTCATACACCCCGCCATCATCATATTGCTTGGTCTGAACGCCCGTCGTTTGCGCGCTAAGGCCAACAGGGAGTGACATCAAAACAAGGCTGGTAGCAAAGGCGAGAGGGGCGAGGCGCATGGGCAAGCTCCGTTGCGAGAGGTCAAAATTCTGGTGCGAGCCTAGTTCACCCCCCGTGCAAAGCCAATTGATTTTCGCGCGCTCGTGCGCGGTGCCTCTTTCCCTCGCTCTTGGCTGTGATACATCTTTGCAAACTTGAATTGCCGGAGCGCATGTTATGACTGTTGCCACCCCATCTGATCGCTTTCGGATCACTCTTGGCCAATTAAACCCGAGCGTGGGTGACATAGCTGGAAACGCTGCCAAGGCGCGCGCTGCTTGGGAAGCAGGCCGCGACGCTGGTGCGGATCTCGTGGCTCTGCCAGAGATGTTCATCCTTGGGTATAATGCGCAAGATTTGGTGATGAAGCCCGCAGTGCAAGCCGCGTGCCTCGCGGCGATCGAAACACTTGCCAATGAATGCAAAGACGGTCCTGCTTTGGCAATCGGTGGCCCAAGCGTTGAAGAGGGCAAGCTTTATAACGCTTATTTCATCTGCCGCGGCGGAAAAATCGTTAGCACTTCGCTTAAGCATCACTTGCCAAACGAAGATGTGTTCGACGAAGTACGCATCTTTGACAGTGGTCCCTTGGGCGGTCCTTACTCAGTAAGCAACACCCGTATCGGTAGCCCGATTTGCGAAGATGCCTGGCACGAAGATGTGACCGAAACTCTGGAAGAAACAGGGGCAGAGTTCTTTCTTGTCCCGAACGGCTCGCCCTACTACCGCGGTAAGTTTGATGTTCGCATGAACCAAATGGTCAGCCGCGTTGTCGAAACGGGTCTCCCCTTGATCTATTTGAACATGGTAGGGGGTCAGGATGATCAGGTCTTTGACGGCGGCTCTTTCGCCTTGAACCCGGGCGGCGCTTTGGCGGTGCAATTACCGGTCTTTGATGAAGAGATCGCGCACATTGACCTTATGCGCACGGATGAAGACTGGCGCGTCGAAGAGGGCGCCAAGGCCGTGATCCCAGGCCAGTTCGAGCAGGATTACCGCGTTTGCGTTGAAGCTCTGCGCGATTACATGGGCAAAACAGGCTTTAAGAAAGTCCTGCTTGGCATGTCAGGCGGCATTGATAGCGCGCTGGTCGCAACCATCGCGGTGGATGCGCTGGGCGGCGAGAATGTGCGCTGCGTGATGCTGCCGTCGGAATACACCTCCCAAGGCTCGCTTGAGGATGCCAAAGACTGCGCAGAACGTATTGGCGCGACTTATAACTTCGTCCCGATCAAAGAGGGGCGCGATGCGATCACCAACACGCTTGCACCTTTGTTCGAAGGATATGAGAGCGACATCACGGAAGAAAATATCCAGTCTCGTCTGCGTGGCCTGTTGCTTATGGCGATGAGCAACAAGTTTGGATCAATGCTGCTGACCACGGGCAACAAATCCGAGGTCGCCGTCGGATATGCAACGATCTACGGCGATATGGCGGGCGGATATAACCCGATCAAAGACATGTATAAGGTCCGCGTGTTCGAAGTCTGCCGTTGGCGCAACGAAAACCATTTTGACTGGATGTCAGGACCAAAGGGTGAAGTCATCCCACCTTCAATCATCGACAAGCCACCGTCTGCGGAGCTGCGCCCTGATCAAAAAGACAGCGATAGCCTGCCCGATTATCCTATCCTTGATGGGATTTTGGAAATGCTGGTGGACGATGATGCCTCAGTCGCGGATTGTGTTGCGGCAGGGTATGAGCGTGATGTGGTCAAAAAGATCGAGCATCTGCTTTATATTTCCGAATACAAACGCTTCCAATCTGCGCCCGGCACCCGCCTATCACGGCGCTCATTCTGGCTTGATCGACGTTATCCGATTGCGAACAGGTGGCGCGACGAAAGCTAAGCGCCGAGTTTCGGTTCTTGATTTAGCGCAATGATTTTGGCTGCCTTTGCGAGTAACCAAATCGCAAAAGGGGCAACTCTGCTCGCTTGTTTGGTCGTTGCTAAAGAAAAGCACCTCTTAATATGAAACCCCCGATTAAGCCTTTTCATCTCGGAAAAATCCTAATCGCAGCGCTGCTGACTGCGCTCGCGTTTGCGCTCTTGTCGTTGTTCCTTTTGTTCGTGCAGGCGCGCAACGCGCAACACCATTTGGCGGGAGAGGTGATCTCTGTCGAAGGCACGTCAATCACCATCCAGAATGCTCGAGGAAAGAAAACGGTCCTTGTTGTACCTTCTCAGGCAACGCTGCATGGGGTTGATGCGATTAGTGGGCTTGTTCTGGGTCAGCACATAATGAGCAAAGGAATGTTCATTGACGAAGTGTTCGAAGTTGACCGCCTTCGTGTGGTTCGGGATTTCGAACGCAAATGACAAGCATAAGAAAAAGCCAGTCCAGACGGCGCTCATTGATCCTCAAAGCGAGCCTTTTTGTTGCTGTTTACCTCGCAATTTCGCTCTCTCTAGCGAGTTTTCCAGTAGATTCGCTGATAGACAGATTAGGCAGCAATAACGCCTATCTGTTGATGTTCTTCTTGGGCGTTCTCGGGGGCTTTACCACATTTACAGGGGTTCCTTATCATCTCATTCTGATGAGCCTCGCTGCGGGAGGGCTTAACCCAATTGCATTGGGGGCCTGTACCGCCATTGGCGTGATGCTTGGTGATAGCACGATGTTCCTGATCGGGAGTAGATTAAAGGACACTCTGTCGCCAAGAATGCGCGCAACGGTCGAGCATTTGTCCAGCTACTTGTCTCGTCATCCAAGGCTGATTTCGCCGACATTGGTGGCTTACGGAATGGTCTCGCCCTTTTCCAATGACTTCATCGTCGCCTCGCTTAGCATGATGGGATACACTTATTGGCGCACCATTATTCCACTGACGTTTGGCAATATTTTCTACAACATCGCGCTCGCATATCTTGGCGTTTATGCCTACGAAATGATCATTGATTGGTTTTGAACGCGAGAGCTTTGACTAGCGCAACCCAACCGCCGTGCATTGCACGATCAGCGATCCGTTCATTGTCGGCGTATTCACCTGCACTACAATCTGCGCATATTGATTTGGATCGCCCACCAGATATTCGAGCGACTGTAGGCATTCATCCAAAAAGCCATCGGTCTCGAGCTGAAGCGTGACGCCACCCTCAACCAGTTCAATCTCAAGCACCTCAGGGTCTTCTTCAAATTCGGGATCAATCGCTTTTATCGAGGCGATTTCGCTTCCAAGAATTCGGTAGTCTTCGAATTTCTGAAAGCCAAAAGCGGCGCTGCCACATGAGATCGCCAAGAAAAACCCAACAAGGCGAAGCATCATCTCTTTCCAATCAACTCGTTTGATACGTCTCGTCCAAACACCCGTTCAGCATTGCGGTACGCAATCTTCTCGGCCACGTCGCGCGGGAGCAAAGACAGCCAGCGGCGATTAGATGCGATGATGGACTCGTAACTGTCCCATTGACTGTTCACCCACGTATCACTGCCCACCATCAAACGATCTTGAAACTCAAAGATGATCTTTGCCCATTCAGGATCAAGTTTGCGATCAAAGCCGGCAATCGCGTGTTCACGCAGGGACGTATCCGCGAGCAGATCAGGAAACTCAGCCATTAACCGATAGACTTCGCGCGCAGGTTCACCGAGGCCCGCATGGGCCCAGATAACTTTGACCTCTGGATCAAGATCATAAAGCCAACGGATCGGCTCTGCACCGGAATGAACATGCAAGTACAAGTCCTGCGCCTTGGCCATTTTGATCAGCTTGCGGAACAGTGCCTCATCCCACATGGCGCGATTGCGTATGTGAAATTCGCCAATTCCCTGATGCGGATATTTCTCTAACCGACCTTCAAGATAATCGGCCATTTCAGGAAACTCGGTCCAATTCGATGACCCTGCACTCCCATGATAGGGCCGCAGTTCTGGCACAATGCGGTTCGGCGCAAACTCCCACAGGCGAATAGTGCCCTCATCTGGCGTTGATGAAACCAACCCCATTGCAACGCCGGTGCGATCCATCAAACCGACAATCGCCTCGACAGGATATTCGTCCCATGCAGGTTCTTTGTAATGGATATGTGCATCAAAGATCGGCACATCTTTGATTGCATCGCCAATCGGATGATCATGATTGCCTTGATCAGAAAAGGCGACAATCGGCGCAAGGATCAGCGCCGATACCAACGAAAAAACTCTAGATTTACGCATCATTTCGCCCTTCCTAGTACCTTACTTTGCAAGCACCGCATCAATGTCCGCCGCTGAATGACGGTTTGGCAGTTGTTCGTTCTCTGGCCCCCAAGAGGTATTCACGATCTTACCACGTTTCACCGCCTCGCGCTCGCCAATCTGTGCAGTCCAGCGCTGAAGGTGCTTATAGCTCTTTACGTCCAAAAACTCACCCGCCTCATAAGCACCGCCCAAGGCAAGCCGCCCGTACCACGGCCAAATGGCCATATCAGCGATCGAATATTCACCGCCTGCAAAATATTCGTTCTCGGCGAGATGACGATCCAGCACGTCCATCTGCCGCTTCACTTCCATCGCGAAACGATTGATTGGGTATTCCATTTTGAAAGGCGCGTAGGCGTAGAAATGACCAAAGCCACCCCCGAGATAGGGCGCGCTGCCCATTTGCCAAAACAGCCAGTTAAAGCACTCTGCACGCGCATGCTCTGGGATGAAGGCACCGAATTTTTCGGCCAAATACATCATAATCGATGCGCTTTCGAAGAGGCGCACAGGGGTGTCGCCAGAATAATCCATCAGCGCGGGAATCTTGGAATTCGGGTTCACCTCAACAAAGCCAGAGGAAAACTGATCCCCTTCGCCAATGTTGATGATCCATGCGTCATACTCCGCGCCCGTATGCCCCGCTGCCAGCAGTTCCTCTAACATGATGGTAACCTTCACTCCGTTGGGCGTACCCAGCGAATGAAGCTGCAAAGGATGCTCGCCGCGTGGCAATTCTTTGTCATGCGTTGGCCCAGCAATCGGGCGGTTAATGCTTGCAAACTTGCCGCCACTTTCCTGATCCCATGTCCAGACTTTAGGCGGTGTGTATTCTGTCGTGTCGCTCATCGGTTTAGCTTTCTGTTGGAGTGAAGAGCGACGCATAGTCGCCTCTTAGGGCGTTCTTTTGCACTTTACCCATCGTGTTGCGGGGCAGTGCGTCCAAAATAATAATCTCGCGGGGGTGTTTGAAACGGGCCAACTCATCCTTGCAGGCTTGCATGAGCTGGGTGGTGTCAGGGCCCGCGCCTTCTGGAACCACGACCGCAACAGGGCTTTCACCGAAATCAGGATGCGGCACGCCAATCACAGCACTTTCTTTCACGCCGGGTTGATCGTCGATGATCAACTCGATCTCTTTTGGATAGATGTTGTAACCGCCCGAAATGATCAGATCTTTGCCGCGACCCACAATCTGCACGTAGCCATCTTCGTCAACCAGCCCCAAATCACCCGTGATAAAGAAACCATCGTCACGCAGTTCTTCGCGGGTCTTTTCCGGCATCTGCCAGTAGCCTTTGAACACATTGCGCCCGCGCACTTCGATCACGCCAATCTCGCCCTGCGCCAATTCGGTTCCGCTCTCAGGATCACAAATCTTCAACTCAACACCCGGCAGGGGAAAGCCGACCGTGCCAGCCTTGCGCATGCCCTCATAGGGGTTGGAGGTGTTCATGTTGGTTTCGGTCATCCCGTAGCGCTCAAGGATACGCTGCCCCGTGCGCGCTTCGAATTGTTCATGGGTTTCCGCCAACATCGGAGCAGAGCCAGAAATGAACAGCCGCATATGGGCCGCCGCGTCGCGGGTGAACCCGTCGTGATCAAGCAAACGCGTGTAGAATGTAGGAACCCCCATCATCGACGTTGCGCGGGGCATCTGCTCCAAAATCGTATCGGGATTGAACGCGGCCATGAAAATCGCTGAACCGCCACACAGCAGCGCGATATTTGTCGCCACAAATAGCCCATGCGTGTGGAATATAGGCAAAGCATGCAGCAACACATCGTCTTTGGTGAAGCCCCAATAATCTTTTAGCACTTCCGAGTTCGAGAGCAGATTATCCTGCGTCAGCATCGCACCCTTAGATCGACCTGTGGTGCCGGACGTATAAAGAAACGCGGCCAAATCATCAGGCCCGCGCGCAACAGTTTGCGTTTGCTCGGGCTGAGACGTTGCCGCGTCAATCAACGTCCCGTTGCCAGCCCCATCCAACGTTAGCAGCTTTGCGCCTGTCTTTGCGGTAATCTCGGAAATCGCGGCTTCTTTTGCGGGATCGCAGACCACGATTTTCGCGCCACTGTCCTCGATGAAATACGCCAACTCGTTCGCGGTATAGGCGGTATTCAACGGTAAGAATATCACACCCTTTTGCACGCATGCCGCATAAACAGCCAATGCTTCGGCGGACTTTTCGACCTGTAAGGCCAGTCTGTCGCCAGCTACCAATCCCAAAAGATCAAGCGCGCCGCCGATCTGCGCAGCTTGGCGCAGAAAGGCATCATGGGTCAGGGTGCTCCCATCTAGTAGGTGAAGAAACGGCGTCGACTTCCCTTGATGCGGGGCAAATAGGGCGTCAAAAAGCGTGTTGGTCATCGTGCCTCGCTCTCGGTCTTTTAGATCAATCTGCGACAAACTGCCCTTTGATCCCGATATGCACAATCCCCAAAGGCCAATTTGTGATAAGTGATAAAGCCCAGAGGGGCACCAAGCGCGACTTGCTGCCTTTACGCTCGCGCGGTGGCTGTCGCACTTTTCTCTGCTCTATTCAAAAATCGCGCAACACAAAGCAGGTCTAAACGCCCTACTTTGGCTTTTCACTAATCCAGAGCTTGATGACCCCTTCAACAACCGCCACGCCATCTTTGCGCCGAGCGACCACCGCGATATCTACGTCGCCCACTTTCCAATCGGCGGGATCGCTGATCGCTTCGCAAACCAAATCCGTGTCGCCCTTGGCGGGGTAGGACAGCTCCATCCCCTTGGGAATCCAGCGCAGGTGTTTGGGGATTGTGGCTTCAGCCAGAAAGCCCATCGCCATTTCGAGCCCATTGGCCACGGCGATCACATGCACCGTGCCGATGTGGTTCTGCACCGACTTGCGTTTCTTCAGGAAAACCTCGCAATGACCAGGCTCCAGCTTTTGCACCAAAGGGCGGATCGTGCGGAAATAGGGGGCTTTGCGGGATGCGTAGATTGAAAAGAGCTGCCGCCCGAACGGCCAGCCAAGCATCTTTTCATAAGTACGCAGAATGTAGGGTTTGTATGTCATGCGCGCCAGATTAGACGGCTCTTACCGGTTTGGCGCGCATGACGTTGGATCACTTTAGGTCAAGACGTTTACACCAACAGCTGATAGCTGTGCGGCGTGTAGTGATAGCCCTCGCCGCGTGTCTCCACATAGCCGATACCAGGGAAGGGCATGTGATAGCCGATGAACGGGATTTGATCCGCCGCCATCATATCCAGCATTTTGCGGCGGGTGGCTGCGGCGGCTTGCTTGTCGCGGTCGAACTTCACTTCCCACTCAGGATAGGCCAGGGACCAAACGTAGTGGTTGGCGAAATCTGCCGCGATGATCAATTGCTTCCCGTCGCTTTCAAGGCGATAGGCCATATGGCCGGGCGTATGCCCAAAGGCTTCTTCTGCCGTGATACCAGAGGCAACGCCGCCGCCACCCTCAAGGAAGCTCATCTTCTCGGCCAGCGGTTTCACTTTGCCGTCAAAGCCTTTGTTCTCGGCACCCACCATCGTGTCGTACTCAACGCGGCCCGTGACATAGCGCGCATTGGCGAAGGTCGGCGTGCCCTCATCGCTCAAACCGCCAATGTGATCGCCGTGGCTATGGGTGATGACAACCACATCGACCTGATCTGGCGTGTAGCCCGCAGCGGCAAGCGCGGCGGTGATGCCTTTTGCGTTCAATCCTGTATCAAAGAGAACAAGCTCGCTACCCGTGTTGACCAAGGTCGGCGTAAAGAAGAACTGCGCCTTGTCGATCGGCAGGCGCGCCATTGCAGAGGCTTCCGCGAATTCCTCGGCGCTGACGTTCATGCCAAAGATGTTTTGTGGGTTCTCGACCGTGCGATTGCCCGCCAATAGCGTCGTGACTTCGAAGCTCCCAAGTTTGACCCGATTGAAGAGCGGCACGCCCGCACCCATCATATCTGCGGCGGCCAAAACGGGCTGGGAAAGGCTTGCCGCAAGAGGCAGAGATGCGGCCCCAAGCAACGCGGTGCGTCGGTTCATTATCAATTTCTTGTCCATAAATTCATTCTCCTCTGTTGATTTGAAAGCAATTGTAGCGCAGTTTTTTGGAATATCGACGTTAGTTATGTTCGCAATTTCGTGAAGAGGTCGGGATGAGTCAAAACAAAACACAAGCCACAGAGGTGGATCCGCGCGATTTCATCGAGACCATCGAACACAAGGTCCGCAAAGCCGATGCGCTGGTTTTGCTCGATCTCTTTACCTGTGTCACAGGCTATAAACCCAAAATGTGGGGCCCGACTATTATTGGATTTGGGCGCTATGATTACACCTATGACAGCGGGCATAGCGGCAGCTCCCTCGCCACTGGCTTTTCCCCGCGCAAGGCCAGTCAGTCGATCTATATCATGCCCGGCTATCAGGATTACGGCGCGATCATGGACCGTTTGGGCAAGCACAAGCTGGGCAAGGCCTGTCTTTATGTGAACAAGCTGGCGGATATTGATCTGGCGGTGCTGGAGGAATTGATCACCGTGGGTCTTAAAGACTTGAACGGCTATTGGCCCGTGCATCCTGAATAGCGCCGAATCTGGACATCGGGGGCATCCTGTGAGAAAGCAGCGCCAACAGGAGATGCATCCATGACAACCACCCGTTTCGCCCCGTCCCCGACTGGCTATATCCACGTTGGTAACCTGCGCACCGCGCTGTTCAACTATATGATCGCGCGCAAGGCGGGCGGTACGTTTATTCTGCGTATCGACGACACCGATCCTGTGCGCTCGGAAGAGAAATATGTGGATGCGGTTCAAGAGGATCTCGAATGGCTGGGTTTGACGTGGGACAAGGTGGAACGCCAGTCCACGCGTCTTGATCGCTATTCGGAAACCGCTGACAAACTGCGTGAAATGGGCCGCTTTTATGAGGCGTTTGAAACGCCGACCGAGCTGGACCTGAAACGCAAGAAACAGCTGAACATGGGCAAACCGCCCGTTTATGACCGATCTGCACTGACGCTCTCTGATGCCGAAAAAGAAGCGCTGCGCGCTGAGCGTGGCTCTGGCGTTTGGCGCTACAAACTGGATCAGGAACGTATCGAGTGGAATGACGGCATCCTTGGCGACATCTCTATTGACGCGGCATCCGTGTCTGATCCCGTGCTCATTCGCGGCGATGGTCAGGTGCTTTATACGCTCGCCTCCATTGTGGATGACACCGATATGGGCGTCACAAACGTTGTGCGTGGTTCGGACCACGTGACCAACACGGCGACGCAAATCCAGATGATCAAAGCGATTGGCGGGAATGTTCCTGACTTCGCGCACCACTCTCTTTTGACGGGTCCGCAGGGTGAAGGCCTCTCCAAACGTCTCGGCACACTTGCCTTGCGCGATCTGCGCGAAGCGGGTGTTCAGCCGATGGCGCTGCTTTCGTTGCTTGCACGTCTGGGATCGTCCCAGCCTGTTGAGTTGCGCAGCAACGTCGAGGAGCTGATCGAAGGTTTCGATATCTCGCAGTTCGGCTCTGCTCCGACGAAATTCGATGTGGATGACCTCTATCCGCTGACTGCGCGTTATAACCACACTCTCCCGCTTGAGGCCGTCGCCGATCGTATCGACGCGCTGGGCGTGCCAAAGGATCAGGCCGCGCGCTTCTGGGATGTGGCGCGCGAGAATATCACCGTGCTGAACGATCTGTCCGAATGGGCCGATCTTGCGCAGAACGGTGCAGAGCCTTTGATCGACGCGGGCGATGAAGACTTCATTGCAGAGGCGATGACAATGTTGCCAGACGGCCCTTACACCGACGCGACGTGGGGCGAATGGACATCAGCAGTGAAAGCCGAGACTGGCCGCAAAGGCAAAGGTCTTTTCATGCCGCTTCGCAAAGCTGTCACAGGGCGCGAACGTGGGCCGGATATGGCTTCGCTTATGCCGCTGCTACAAGTGATCAAAGCAAAGGGTTGACCCTTAACGCGACAATTTCTTTGCAAAAGAAATTGCAAATCTTCTTGCAAGAAGATTTGGTGCGCACTGTAGATGGGGCGGTATAGACCCTCCTGCCCAAAGGAGGGTCACATGTCCGATGCACAAGCCAAATTCCTAACAGGTTCGCTCTTCAAGCACGTCTCGGTGATGTCGCTCACCGCTTCGGTGGGTCTCATGGCGATCTTCTTTGTCGACTTTGTAGATATGATTTTCATCTCTATGCTGGGCAAGTCCGAACTTGCAGCGGCGGTCGGCTATGCGGGCGCAATCCTGTTTTTTACCTCCTCTTTCGGCATTGGCATGTCGATCTCAGCAGGCGCTTTAGTGGCGCGCGCGTTGGGTGCAGGAGATGAAGCTGAAGCCAAGCGCAAAGCCACCCACGCGTTGATTTATGGCGTGTTATTCGGTGCGGTATTTGCTGCCTTTGTTTGGTTCAATTTGGGCTTTTTGGTCTCCCTGCTTGGCGCGAGCGGGGAGACCCATGCGCTTGCGGTTCTCTACCTTCAAATCATTGTTCCTACGCTGCCATTCTTGATGATTGGTATGGTGGGAGGTGCAATTTTGCGCGCCCATGGCGATGCAAAACGCGCGATGATGGCAACGATTTATGGCGGCGGAGTCAATGCGGTGCTCGATCCGATCTTGATCTTCGGTCTCGACATGGAACTCACAGGCGCAGCCCTTGCGTCTGTCGCGGCGCGTCTCACAATGGCCGCTGTATCGCTCCGGCCTATCTTAAGGCATTACGGCGGTTTCGTGCGTCCAGAACTGCGCGATCTGATGATTGATCTACGCCCTGTTTTGGCCATCGCGTTTCCAGCGATATTGACACAACTGGCCACACCCATTGGCCAAGCTTATGTGACCCGAACCATGGCTGACTTCGGCGAAGCTGCAGTTGCGGGCATGGCGATTGTGGGGCGTCTCACACCTTTAGCGTTCGGCGTTATCTTCGCGCTCTCTGGCGCAGTTGGTCCGATCATTGGACAAAACTTCGGGGCAGGGCAGCATGATCGCGTGCGAGGCGGGTTTACTGCTGGCGTGGTCTTTGTCGGCATATTTGTGGTTTGCATGACCATTCTGCTTTTCTTGGCGCGCTCACCTATTGCGGATGTTTTCACAGCCACGGGCATCACACGCGAATTGGTCTATCTTTTTTGCGGCCCTCTCGCGCTGGTGTTCTTTTTCAATGGCCTGTTGTTTGTTGCTAATGCGAGCTTCAACAACCTTGGCCATCCCTATTATTCCACTTGGCTCAATTGGGGACGCCACACGCTTGGCACGATCCCTCTTGTGATCCTTGGGGCCGCTTGGTTCGGCGCACCTGGTGTTCTGATCGGGCAGGCCGTTGGCGGCGTTATCTTTGGCACGCTTTCAGCAATCCTCGCTTTGCGGGTCATGCGGAAGGTCGAAGGGGATGCAACCGCAATCGCCAAACCTGACCCTTTCGCGCGGCAGGCTCGCCTCATGCAGCGTAGCTCTTTCAGGCGTTAAGCGAGGATAATCTTGCACTCAAGCGCATCAATAGCTTGATCAACAAACTGCGTTTCGCGAGCAGATAAAACCTGGTGACGCGGATAATGCGGCGCGCGTCTGTCATCCAGAATAGGCGCGTCCCAGCCATGCGTTGTGGCAAAGAATAGCGCGGCACCTGCTTCTCCAAACTCGTTCAGATAGCCTTGGACGACGACATCAAGATAACTGAGCAGGATAGGGTGCGTCGCGGCGACTGAGGCCTTGTGAGGAATGGAATAGATCGCCGTTCCTTCATGCTCGCTTAGCGCGATCCTATCGTAGCCAGCCTCTCGATTATCCAAGGCAGTCCAATCACCGAGCGGGACTTCTGCGCTCAACCCCTGAATTTCGCACATCGGGTCCGGCACCGCCGTTAGAAACGCAAACTCGCGCAAGGCGGTATGTCGCCACAAACGCGCCCATCCTTTTACACGCGTGCGGCGTACCTCTGGATAGTCGTGCGTTGCCGTATTGACCAAGCTTCCGTACCCAAAGAACCGAGGCGTCACATTGCTTGCTTGATCCATATCAATGACGTTCCCCTTCGTTTGCTGGTACTTCAACACGTATACCGAGCGCTGCTTGACGGGAAGAGGATGTAATGCGCGTTACCAAAAGAACCAATATCGCAATGCGTGTGCTCATGTATTGCGCCGCAAATTCTGGGCATTTGGTGACCAAAGCGGACATTGCGAAATGTTGCAATGCTTCGGAAAACCATCTTGCGCAGGTCATTCACCAGCTTGCCCAGCTCAAATATTTGCATACTCAGCGCGGTCGAAATGGTGGGCTTACACTTGGCCGCGCTCAGCAAGACATTGCAATCGGCGATGTGTTCCGGGCGATAGAAGGCCCTGTTCCACTTGCTGAATGTTTTGCAGACACGGACGATACCTGCCCCTTGGTTGAATCCTGTCGTTTGCGCGGCGCGCTGACAGCCGCAGCCGAGAGTTTCTATTCGCATTTAGACGGCATTACGCTTGCTGATCTTGTGTGTGATAACACGCCTTTGCTTGATCTATTGACGGATGCGAAGTGCACCAAACCATCTTGCTCTTCCGCGATGGAAGTCGCTTAGCCTGTTATTCCTGCGATCTTAGGATGTGTGCTGGCCGCGCTCTCAAAGGGCGCCATGCAAAGGCTAATCCAGACACAAGCGTCGCGGCAGTGCCACCAAAAATGATCGCGGCGGCATTGCTCCAAATCACTTGATAGCTGGTTTCCATCACAAAGGTGCTCACGGCCCATCCGCCAAGTATGCCTGCGCCAAGCGCAACCAACCCTGAACCGGCCCCCAAGATTGCTGCGCGCAAAGCAAAACTAAACAAAATACGCCGACGCGTCGCGCCAAGTGTTTTTAGGATGGCTGCTTCAAAGGTGCGGGCTTGCTCGCCCGACGCAGACGCACCGATTAACACCAAGAGCCCTGTGAGCAAGGTGGCAGCAGCCCCATAACTGATCGCGGCGGCCAATCCTTCCAGCACGCTGGACACCCGCGCAATCGCATCACCGACGCGAATTGCAGTAATGTTTGGAAACTCGGTGCCAAGATCGCGCAGAATCTGCGCTTCACTTTCAGGCGTGGCATAAACGGTTGAGATAAAACTGTGCGGCGCCCCTGAAAGCGCGCTTGGGTTCATGGACATGATAAACCCGATGCCAGCCGTTGAGAAATCTACTTCTCGAAGGCTTGCAATAGTCGCGGTGATATCGCGCCCAAGGATGTTCACGGTTATCTGATCACCCAACTTTAGGTTCATTTCTTCGGCTTCTTCCGCCGCAAAGCTCACCAATGGCGCACCAGCGTAGTCGCGATCCCACCATTCACCGCTTAAAACGCGCGTGTTGTCAGGGACTTCGGTTGAGTAGGTGAGGCCGCGATCCCCTTCAAGAACCCAATGATCCCCTGCTACGTCACGCGCAGGTTGCCCATTGATCTGAGTGATAATCCCCCGCAACATGGGCGCGCTGTCAATTCGGCTCACTGCTGGATCGTTCTCTAGCCGCGCCAGATAGCCCTCCATCTGATCCTTTTGGATATCCACGAAAAAGTAGGACGGAGCGACGCTTGGCAGATCACGTGCGATTGCGCCGCGAAGGTTGCCGTCGATCTGGCCGACAGCCGCAAGAATGGACAGGCCAAGCCCGAGCGAAAGCACGACAGAGACCGCTTCTTTACGTGGGCCGGAAATCGCGCGTAATGCCCATCGCAGAGACGGGCGGCCGCGGCTCAAAGGAGCGGCGCGCCTTGCGATGAAACGGATCAGATGCGCGGCAAGAACCAGTAAAAGCAGCGCTCCCAATATGCCTGCCGCTGTCCATAACGTGAGGAACAGAGCGCCAGAAAACCAACTGGCAAAGCCAAGCAAGAGGGCAATCAAGAAACCTGTTGCCAGAACAAAGCGCAACGCAGGCAATCGCGCGCCGCCTTGAGCTGCATCCCGGAACAATGTGGCCGCGCGAATGTTTTCTGTGCGGGACAGGGGCCAGGTTGTGAAGATGAGCGCGGTTAAGACACCATAAAGTGCCGCTTCAAAAAGCGGCTTCGGGTAGATTGCGAATGCAGTGGGGATTGGCAGTCGCTCGGTTATCAAAGGGGCCAAAACGAGAGGCGCAAGCGCGCCTAATAAAAGACCAATAATGATACCGAGCAGGCTCAGCAGACCGATCTGAATAAAGTAGGTCTGGAAAATCACTCGGCGCTCCGCACCCAGCGTGCGCAGCGTAGCAATAACAGAGGTTTTTCCCTTTAGATAACTGTTCACAGCAGCGGACACGCCGACGCCACCGATTGCTAAACCAGATAGCCCGACCAGCACCAGAAACGCACCAAGACGCTCGACAAAGCGCGCAACGCCCGGCGCGCCATTGCGCGCATCTCGCCAGCGCATTCCACTTTTAGCTAGGCTTTCTTCGGCATTCTTACTCAGAAGGTCGAGGTTCGTGCCCTCCGCCAGCTTCAAACGGTATTTGCTCGAAAACAACGTCCCTGCATCGAGCAACCCTGACGCACTTAGCGCGCTTTTTAGAACGATGACGCGTGGCCCAAGGCCAAATCCACCGCCTGCACTATCAGGCTCATGGGTTAAGGCGGCGGTCAGTCTAAACTCCTGTGTGCCCAACTTGAAACTATCCCCGATCGACAGGCCAAGCCGATCAATGAGAACCCGCTCCATCACCGCTCCCGGCAAATCGCCTTGCCCTGCAAGTGCGTCGCTGATCGGCATTTCGGGATTTAGCCCAACCTCGCCGATCAACGGATAAAACTCATCGACTGCTTTTACTTGAGTCAATGCGCGTTGATCCCCGACCACAGCCATTGATCGAAAGTCCGCAATCTCGGAGATCTTCAGCGCGTTTGCCTGCATCCACGCGCGCTCCCCCTCATTTGCAAAACGATATGTCAGTTCTAATTCAGCGTCGCCGCCCAAGAGCGCGGCACCTTCGCGCGCCAGCCCAGCTTCGATTGAGGTTCTTACAGTTCCAACAGCCGCAATCGCTGCAACGCCTAAAGCAAGGCACGCCAGAAAAATGCGAAAGCCCTTGATCCCGCCGCGCAATTCGCGCCGTGCAAATGTGAACGCTAATGCGAGGCTCATTGCCCGGTGCCTTCGATTCGACCGTCCCGTAAACGCACGATTCGCTCACATCGCTCAGCAAGCGCATTGGAGTGGGTCACTAAAACCAATGTCGCCCCGTCGCGCGCTTGCAGTTCAAACAAAAGGTCCATGACAGCATTGCCATTGGCTTCATCCAGATTGCCCGTAGGTTCATCGGCCAACAAAACATCAGGTCGAACAACCATCACGCGGGCGAGGGCGACGCGCTGTTGCTCGCCCCCTGACATCTGGCTGGGATAGTGATCCGCGCGATGACTCAGGCCGACGGTTTCCAGCTCCGCTGCAGCTTTGGAAAAGGCGTCCTTGTCCCCCGCAAGCTCCAGCGGGGTCGCAACATTTTCTAACGCAGTCATCGTCGGAATGAGGTGAAAAGACTGAAACACCACGCCCATCGCGCGTCGACGAAATCGCGCTAGTTCGTCTTCGTCCATATGGGTGAGATCTTGTCCCAATGCGGTGACATGCCCTGCGCTCGCGCGCTCTAATCCGCCCATCAACATCAGCAAGGAAGATTTACCCGAACCTGAAGGTCCAACAAGCGCAAGTGAGCTGCCTTTTTCGACATCAAGCGTGATGCCATGCAGAATATCTACCCTGCCGGCATTGCCATCCAGAGAAAGCTGCGCATCTTTAAGGGAGAGAGAAAGCATTGGCGGTCGCCTGATTTGGGAGTGTTGTTTTTGAAATATGGGATTTTGAAAGGTGCCAACAAGGCGTTCGTTTCAATTGCGCTGATTTTTATACTGCTTGGCACACTTGCGCTGCCTGCTCGGGCTAACCCGCTTACCGTTGTCGCCTTTGGCGATAGTCTGACGCAGGGTTACGGCCTTCGCAGCGATGATGGTTTTGTACCTCAACTGGCGCAATGGCTGTATGACAACGGCGTGCAAAGCAGTGAGCTTCGTTTGATCAACGCGGGTGTGTCTGGGGATACTACAGCAGGGGGCGCTGCGCGGATCGAGTGGACGCTAACAGAGGATGTCGATGCCATGATCCTTGCGCTAGGTGGCAATGATTTATTGCGTGGCATTGACCCCGCGATCAGCCGCGCAAACCTTGAGAGAATTATCCAAGCGGCGAATGCGCGTGCAGTCCCTGTGTTGCTTGTTGGCTTGGTTGGCACGTCAAATTACGGGCCAGAATATAAAGCCGAATTCGACAAAATGTATCCCGAACTAAGCGCGCAACATAGCACGCTATATGCGCAGGACTTTTTCGCGGGATTGCTCGAGGCTGACGGCACAGTTGATCGCGATGCGGTGCGCGCGCGTATGCAAGCTGATGGTATTCATCCTAACCGCGAAGGCGTCCGTGATATCGTGCGCGGACTTGGACCTTCTGTTCTGGAACTGATCGATCGCGCGCGTAATGCGCGATAAATTCAAGGCGTTAGAAGTTTCGTGTAGAGCTGGGTAAGAAAGTCGCGCGCACCGAGTTCGCGGCGTTCTTTGTCGGGCATTAAAACCTGAATTTGTGCAGCAAAATCAGCGTAATGCTGCGTTGTGGCCCAAATAGAAAAGATCAGATGCGCAGGGTCGGATTTTGCGATTTTTCCCTGCTCCATCCAGTTGGCGATAACGCTCGTGCGATCGTCAAACAATGGATTTAGATCCGCCACCAGATGCGGCTCCATGCGCGGCGCGCCTTGCAGGATTTCGTTCGCAAACAGCCGGCTTTCGCGCGGTAATTCGATTGCCATGTCCAGTTTGCGATGCACGTACCCGATTAGCTCTTCTATCGGATCGCCGTTCGGGTCCATCTCTTTTAGCGGATCAAGCCAAGTCTCCATCAATTGGCTGAGCAACGTGACATGAATATCTTCTTTGCCGCCAAAGTAATAAAGGATGTTTGGCTTGCTCAAACCGGCGCCCGAAGCAATTTGATCCAGCGTTGATCCGCGATACCCGTGGCTAGAGAACACTTCCAATGCCGCATCCAGAATAAGCTTGCGATTGCGCTGCTGAATTCGGCTCGGAGCTTTCTTGGCTGCCTTTGTGCTGTCCGTCACAGTTTTCAAATCCATTTGCCTCATGCTTAGTATTTAGGCGTTCTCAAAGCAGCGCTCAAATGCGTTGCAAATCTCCACAAGTCAATCCTTGACAGAGTTAGCCCACATTGCAATCGTGTCTTTACCAAATGGTAAAAAAGTGACCGACCAGCCAAACGATTAGCAAGACGGGGGAAACGCCATGGCCGCACCGGGCGAGAATCTAAAGATCAATGGGGATCGGCTGTGGGATAGCCTCATGGAAATGGCCAAGATCGGCCCCGGTGTTGCGGGTGGCAACAATCGCCAAACGCTGACGGACGAAGACGCCGAAGGGCGCGCGCTCTTTCAAAAGTGGTGCGAGGATGCAGGTTGCACCATGGGTCTCGATAGTATGGGCAATATGTTCGCTGAAAAAGCGGGCAGTGATCCAAGCGCCTTGCCGGTTTATGTTGGCTCGCACCTAGATACCCAGCCGACGGGCGGCAAATATGACGGTGTTCTAGGCGTGCTTGGCGGCCTTGAAATCCTGCGCACGATGAATGATTTGGGGATCAAGACGAAGCATCCCATCGTTGTGACCAACTGGACCAATGAAGAAGGCACGCGCTATGCGCCTGCCATGCTCGCCTCTGGCGTTTTTGCAGGTGTTCACACCGAAGACTGGGCCTACGCGCGCGAAGATGCTGAGGGCAAAAGTTTCGGTTCCGAGCTGGAGCGCATTGGCTGGAAAGGCGAAGAGCCTGTCGGCGCGCGCAAAGACAAGATGCACGCGTTTTTTGAGCTGCACATCGAACAAGGGCCGATTCTCGAGGCCGAAGGCAAAGACATCGGCGTTGTTACGCACGGGCAGGGCCTGTCGTGGACGCAGGTGACGATCACGGGTAAAGACAGCCACACAGGATCGACCCCCATGCCCATGCGCAAGAACGCTGGGCTTGGCATGGCGAAGGTTCTGCAAAAGGTGGACGAGATCGCATGGTCGCACAAACCCCACGCCGTCGGCGCGGCTGGCCATATCGACGTTTACCCGAACTCGCGCAACGTGATCCCCGGCAGGGTGGTCTTCACGGTCGATTTCCGCTCGCCCGAGCTGTCGGTCATTGAGGACATGGAAGCGCGCCTGCGCGTTGAAGCCCAAGCGATTTGCGATGAGTTGGGGTTGTCAGTCGAATTTGAAAAGGTCGGCGGCTTCGATCCGGTCGCCTTTAACGAAACCTGTGTCACAGCCGTGCGTTCGGCAGCGGAGCGTCTCGGTTATTCCCACATGAACCTGATTTCTGGCGCGGGGCACGATGCGTGCTGGATCAACCAATGTACGCCGACGGCGATGGTCATGTGCCCTTGTGTTGATGGGTTATCGCACAATGAAGCAGAAGAAATTTCCAAAGAATGGGCGACAGCGGGAACTGATGTTTTGATGCACGCCGTTCTGGAAACAGCGGAGATTTTGACATGAAAAAGCTTGGACTCGCCTGCATGCTGGCTCTTTTTGGGTCAAGTGTTGCGGCCCATGAATATCACCGCTGGAGCGGGCCTTTGCCAGCGTTGGTTGAACAGAACTTGCCAGCAGATATCCCCGCGTCCGATGTTTTGGTGAAGGATGGCTGCTTTTTCTATCTCTATGAAGGGCAAGTTTTTCAACTTCTTAACGGAAACTCTGGGGCCGCAGGTCTGCCGATTTGCATCGGCTGACGGGCCAATGCACACTAACTAGCTAAGGGATAGAATGATGGGCACCAAAGTAATCAAAGGCGGCATGGTCTGCACAGCAGATCGCACGTGGAAAGCTGACGTTCTGATCGAGGGCGAAGTGATCAAGCAGATCGGCGAGGACCTGAAGGGCGACGAATATATCGACGCGGAGGGCGCCTATGTGATCCCCGGCGGCATTGATCCCCACACCCATCTCGAGATGCCGTTCATGGGCACCACCGCTGCTGAAACATTCGAGACAGGCACATGGGCCGCCGCAACAGGCGGCACCACGATGATCGTTGATTTCTGCCTGCCCGGCGAGGACGGCGATCTGAAGAACGCGATCAATGAATGGCACCGCAAATCCGCGCCGCAAATCTGCTCTGACGTTGGCTATCACATGGCAATCACGGGTTGGGATGAGGGTGTTTTCAACGGCATGAAAGACGCCGTCGATATGGGCGTCAACAGCTTCAAACATTTCATGGCCTACAAAGGTGCCTTGATGATTGAGGACGATGAAATGTTCGCCTCTTTCAAGCGTTGCCGCGAGCTGGGCGCTTTGCCAATGGTGCATGCGGAGAACGGCGATCTCGTCGCTGAGATGCAACAAAAGTACTTTGACGAGGGCATGACAGGCCCAGAGGGCCACGCCTATTCCCGCCCGCCTGAGTTCGAGGGCGAAGCCGCCAACCGCGCGATCACCATTGCCGATTGCGCAGGCACGCCGCTCTACATCGTTCATGTTTCTTGCGAGCAAGCGCATGAAGCCATCCGCCGCGCGCGCCAAAAAGGCATGCGCGTTTATGGTGAGCCATTGATCCAATTCCTGACGCTCGATGAAACCGAGTATTTCCACCAAGATTGGGACCACGCCGCGCGCCGCGTCATGTCGCCTCCCTTCCGCAATAAGGAACATCAGGACAGCCTTTGGGCGGGTCTGCAAGCGGGCTCCCTGCAAGTGGTTGCCACCGACCACGCGGCCTTCACGACCGAGCAAAAACGCGCTGGCCGCGATGATTTCCGCATCATTCCGAATGGCTCGAATGGGCTAGAAGAACGCCTCGCGGTGCTCTGGACCGAGGGCGTGGAAACAGGCCGTCTCACGCCGAACGAGTTCGTGGCAGCGACGTCCACAAACGCGGCCAAAATCCTCAACATCTACCCCAAGAAAGGCGCGATTGTTGAAGGCGCGGACGCGGATATCGTGGTTTGGGATCCGAAAATCAGCAAAACGATCAGCCCCGCGAACCACCATTCGATCCTTGATTATAACGTGTTCGAAGGCTTCGACGTTACCGCTCAGGCGCGCTACACGCTGAACCGCGGCGAGGTCATCTGGGCATGGGGTCAAAACAGCCAACCCCAGCCGGGCCGTGGGCGTTTCATCCCGCGTCCAGCCTTTGCGGCGCCCAATGTTGCGCTCTCCAAATGGAAAGAGCTGAACGCACCGAAGATGATCAAACGCGATCCGATGAACATTCCCGCAGGCATCTAAAGCAAGGCGCAGACATTGAGCAAAGACACTATCATCAGCGCTAAGGACCTTAGCCTGACATTCCAGACCAACGACGGGCCAGTGCATGCGCTCAAGGATGTGTCATTGGACATTCACAAGGGCGATTTCGTCAGCTTTATCGGCCCGTCGGGTTGCGGCAAAACCACGTTTTTGCGGGTCATGGCCGACTTGGAACAGCCGACCTCTGGCGAGATAACCGTCAATGGTGTCAGCCCCGAAGAGGCCCGCCGCGCGCGTGCTTATGGCTATGTGTTTCAGGCCGCAGGGCTTTATCCATGGCGCACGATTGGCGGCAACATTCGCCTGCCGCTGGAGATCATGGGCTATGACAAGTCCGATCAAGCAGAACGTGTGAAGCGGGTTCTGGAACTGGTTGAACTCGACGGATTTGAGAAGAAATTCCCATGGCAGCTCTCTGGTGGCATGCAGCAGCGCGCCTCCATCGCGCGAGCGCTGGCGTTCGATGCGGACATTTTGCTAATGGATGAACCCTTTGGCGCGCTGGATGAAATCGTGCGCGACCATCTGAACGAGCAATTGCTCCACCTCTGGGATCGCACGCAAAAGACCATCGCTTTTGTCACGCACTCCATTCCTGAAGCAGTCTACCTATCCACCAAAATTGTCGTCATGTCCCCGCGCCCGGGCCGCATTGCCGATGTGATAGAAAGCACATTGCCGCGCGAGCGTCCGCTCGATATTCGCGACAGCCCCGAATTCATCGAAATCGCCCACCGCGTGCGCGAAGGCCTAAGGGCGGGGCATAGCGATGACTAGATCAGTGGAGTGGCAATTTGGCGTTGTGCGAATGGGCTGGCAGCTATGAAAAACCTATTGCCCATTCTCACCGTTGTCGCCGCGATCATTGCGCTTTGGTATGGGGCTGCCGTTTGGCTCAACGCGCCATGGGCCTATGACAAGGCACAGCGCGCCGAGGTGCAGCTTTCCACGGGCGAATTGATCGCCGACACATGGTCGCAAAAGAAGCCCAAGCTGCCTGCGCCGCATCAGGTTACGCGCGAGATTTGGAAGACCACTGTAGAAAAGAAGATCACCTCCAAACGCTCGCTGATTTACCATTCGTGGATCACCCTTAGCGCGACGCTTCTGGGGTTCGCACTTGGCGCGGTCCTTGGTATCGCATTGGCCGTCGGCATCGTCTTCAACCGCACAATGGACATGAGCGTGATGCCGTGGATCATCACTTCGCAGACCATTCCGATCCTCGCCGTTGCCCCGATGATTATCGTGGTTCTGAACGCGATTGGCATTCAAGGCCTGCTGCCCAAGGCGATTATTTCAATGTATTTGTCGTTCTTCCCGGTGGTCGTCGGCATGGTCAAAGGGCTGCGCTCGCCTGATCATATGCAGCTCGATCAGATGCGCACATGGAATGCGAGCGGCGCGCAAACCTTCTGGCGTTTGCGTCTGCCGTCCTCTATGCCCTACCTCTTTACGTCGCTCAAAATTGCCATGGCAGCGGCAATCGTCGGCGCAATCGTGGGTGAACTTCCTACAGGAGCAGTTGCTGGCCTTGGCGCGCGTCTCTTGGCGGGTAGCTATTACGGACAAACCATCCAAATCTGGAGCGCACTTCTGGTGGCCGCTGCTCTTGCCGCTTCGCTCGTGGCAATTATTGGGCTGATCCAGCGCATCACCCTTAAACGTATGGGGATGGCGCAATGACTTGGCTATTTGCAGGGGCAGTTTTCTGGGCGCTTGGCTGGTACGCAAACGTGCGCCTGTCCGCGCTGCCCAAGTCGCGCGCAACATCTCTTTTGGTTCCGATCATCTTCGGCGTAACGCTTCTAATCATTTGGGAATGCGTCGTTCGCGGATTCCAAATCCAACAAGTGCTTTTGCCCGCGCCCTCTGTCATCGCAGCACGCTTCGCCGCCTCCCTCGACATACTGTGGCAGGACTGGGTTCAAACCGTGCTCAAGGGCATGATGAGCGGATATATCATCGGCTGCCTCGCGGCCTTCGCGACAGCGCTTGCCGTTGATCGCTTCGATTTCCTCAAACGGGGCCTCTTGCCGGTTGGCAACTTCGCCGCGGCGCTCCCCATCATCGGGATGGCCCCCATTCTGGTGATGTGGTTCGGCTTCGACTGGCAATCCAAAGCTGCCGTGGTGGTCGTGATGATCTTCTTCCCGATCCTCGTGAACACCGTGCAAGGCCTCGCGTCCAGTGATGCGATGCAACGCGATCTGATGCGCACCTATGCAGCAGGCTATTGGAAAACCCTCTTTAAACTGCGCCTGCCTATGGCGCTTCCGTTCATCTTCAACGGGTTGAAAATCGCGACCACATTGGCGCTGATCGGGGCCATCGTGGCCGAGTTCTTCGGCTCGCCCATCCGTGGCATGGGCTTTCGTATTTCCACAAGCGTCGGCCAATTGGCGCTTGATCTGGTCTGGGCAGAAATCGTGGTCGCAGCGATCACCGGATCAGTATTCTACGGCGGAATGGCACTGCTGGAACGCAAATGGACGTTCTGGCATCCGTCACAACGAGGTTGAGCAAAACGATTATAAAACAACCAACTAGGAGAGAAAAAATGAAAGTACTTTCAAAATGGGTCGGCGCTGCTGCCCTCGGCGCGATGTCAACGATGGCGCAGGCCGCTGACGATTTGACACTACAACTCAAGTGGGTCACGCAAGCGCAATTCGCGGGCTACTACGTCGCGCTCGACAAGGGCTTTTACAGCGACGAAGACCTCAACGTGACGATCAAGCCCGGTGGCCCTGACATCGCTCCAACGCAGGTTCTTGCGGGTGGCGGCGCGGATGTCTCCGTTGACTGGATGCCAGCGGCCCTCGCGGCGCGCGAGAAGGGCCTGCCGATGGTCAACATCGCCCAGCCGTTCAAATCCTCTGGCATGATGCTGACCTGCCGCAAGGACGCGGGCATTTCCTCTACGGATGATTTCGCAGGCAAAACGCTGGGCGTTTGGTTCTTCGGCAACGAATTCCCCTTCCTCAGCTGGATGAGCAAACTGGGCCTTGCCACGGACGGCTCTGACGGCGGCGTCACGGTTCTCAAGCAAGGTTTCAACGTCGATCCACTGCTGCAAAAGCAAGCGGCTTGCGTGTCCACAATGACCTACAATGAGTACTGGCAGGTGATTGACGCGGGCCTTTCGCCTGACGATCTGATGGTGTTCAAATACGAAGACCAAGGTGTCGCTACGCTTGAGGACGGCCTCTATGTGCTGGAAGACAAGCTCGCGGAAGAGGGCATGGAAGACAAGCTGGTGCGCTTCGTGCGCGCATCCATGAAGGGTTGGAAATACGCGGAAGCGAACCCGGATGAGGCGGCTGAAATCGTGCTCGACAACGATGCATCAGGCGCTCAAACAGAAGAGCACCAGAAACGCATGATGGGCGAGATTGCCAAGCTGACCGCAGGCTCCAATGGTGCATTGGTCGAAGCCGATTACGAGCGCACGGTTCAATCCTTGCTCTCAGGTGGCTCCGACCCTGTGATCACCAAAGCGCCTGAAGGCGCATGGACACATGCGATCACGGACAAAGCGCTGAACTAAGCGCTAATTGTCAAAAAGCTAAAGAAGGCCGCTCCAAAGGGGTGGCCTTTTCTGTTATGTGAGGTGCCAAATTCATTGGGGGGATTGTCGTGGAAATTGGTGCAACCGTTGTCGTAAACGACAAAATGCAACGCGATTACATTTACAAAATTTCAGCGCCGCTTGGTGATGTGAAATCGGATGTTTTTGCCCCATATTTTTCACCACAAGAGATGCTCGAAATGGGTGTTTTCGAAGGGAAATATTGCAATGATTGCACGGGTGAATTCCCCGAGAGCTGGTTTCAAAACGCAAAACTGAGTACGCGCGCAGACCCGTCAGTAAATTATTTTGCGATAAAAAGTCGGCAGCCACTATCTGTTTGGCAGCAAAAGGGATGGATTTTGGAACCTGATCCCAGAGGGTGGTTCCAATGGTATTGCCGCTATTTTCTTGGCCGTCGGTTGCCGATGGTAGACGCGGTGCAGATCAAACGCTGGCGCGGTTTTGCGCGCCATGCTGGGCAAGTCAGAGCAAATTGCCAGCCAGCCGATATCTTCTGCCGACCCCGTCAAAGACAGGCGCTGCTACAGTGGTCTTACGATCCGCTCATCTAACGAAATAAATCGCGATCTATTCTTCACGCCACCCGCACATCCGCCCAAATTGGCAAATGATCCGAGGCGCGGCGGGCGCGTTTACTTTCATCGACACCAGCGTCGGCAACCTTAATCCCGCCCCGATGCGCTATCTTATCGAGCGCGGCAATCGGGCGGGCGGCGTGGAAGGAATGACCGGGACTGAGCAAATCAAAATCCTCCTCCAACGGCTCAAATCCACGCTTGGTGGACCACTCGTTAAAATCACCCATGATCATCGCATCACGAGAGCCAGACAGCTCAGAGACCAACGTTTCCAGCTGACGCAGCCTGTGTCGCCGCGCAAGGCCAAGATGGGTGGCGATCACTGTCACAGGCCTTGGCATATCCAGATCAAACCGCACCGCACCGCGCGGCTCCAAGCCCGGCAGGGCAATGCGCGCGATGTTTTTTGCATGCAAACCTTTGCGCATCAACACGGCATTGCCATGCCAGCCAAGGCTCACATCATTCGTGGCAACGTTAAGCACTTCAAAATCGGTCTCATGCTCAATCAACCGCCGCGGCAATGCAGAGGGGCGTGCACCAAGGCGCATGTCCGCTTCCTGCAACGCCACTACGTCGGCTTCCAAGCAATTGATTACGTCAAGAACGCGATGCGGATCGCGGCGCTGATCAAGTCCTTTGGCTTTGCGAATATTGTAACTCGCAAAACGAAGGCTCTTTGGTTCGTTTTGGGCTGTCATAGGGTATATATATGAAGAAACCTGCAAGAAAGAAGGGAGCGTCCAACCAAAATGCATCTCACGAAGGGACATAGCCGCGTCATGTTGGTGCTTTGGGGCGCATTGCTCTTAACAGCGCTCATTGCTCTTGGATTGGGGAGATGGGACCTTTCGTTCGTCTCATTTGCTACTTTCGCGCTCGCGGTAGCTCCGGCCCTCTTGGCAAAGCGGTATGCAATCACTTTGCCTTTACCGTTTCTGATCGCAACGACCTTGTTCGTGTTTGCATCTGTGTTTCTTGGCGAAGCCTTTGGGTTTTATGATCGCTTATGGTGGTGGGATATCGCGCTGCACGGCTCCTCAGCGGTCGCATTCGGTCTGTTTGGTTTCTTGTTTATTCTCACGATTTTCGAAGGCGATAGATTTGCAGCGCCGCACGTGGCCATATGCTTTTTGTCGTTCTGCTTGGCGATGACCGTCGGCAGCTTATGGGAAATCTTTGAATATGGCATGGATCGTGGCTTTGGGCTGAACATGCAGAAAAGCGGCCTAGACGACACGATGAGCGATCTTATCGTGGACGCAATGGGTGCAAGCATCGGAGCGCTTAGCGGATATTCCTATCTAAAGGGCCGCGAACGCCGTTTGCTCGCGCCCTTGGTTCGCCAGTTTGTCGAAGCAAACCGTCGCCTATACCAAAACGCGCGCAAAAGGATTGGGCGTTAAGCTTAAGTAAGCGTTGCTTTCAGAAACTTAAAGGAAATGTAGGCTTACTAAAGCCCAGCTAAGCGCTGTAGACTGCCGAAGCGAGAAAACCAATGGATACTCAATCGGCATGACCTCAGACGTCTTAAAGGTAACGATAGATCGCGGTCAGCAGGGCGATGCGACCTTTGATGTTCCTGCCTTTGAAAACCAGACCGTGCTCGATGTCGTCTCTTGGGTGCAGCAGAACGCCGATCCGACCCTGAGCTATCGCTTCGCCTGCCGCGTCGGCATGTGCGGAAGCTGCGCGATGATGGTGAATGGCGTGCCGCGATGGACCTGCCGAACACATATGTCAAAGGTGTTGAACGGTAATGCCGTGACCATAGGTCCGTTGCGAAACTTGCCGCTGATCAAGGACTTGGTCGTCGATATGGACCCATTCTTTGACAAATGGATCGCTGCCGAAGGCGTGCATCACGGCGCGCTCACACGTGACGATCCCATCTCTGCGATAGATGAACAAAGCGCGCATCGCGTAGAAGCAAATGCAGGCATCGAGTGCATCAATTGCTCTGTCTGCTATGCCGCTTGCGATACCGTTGCGGGCAATCCCGACTACCTTGGCCCCGCTGCTTTGCAACGGGCGTGGACACTGCTCAATGATGCAAAAGATGAAGGGCGCACCGCGATCTTAGACGCGGTGTCAGGCAAAGGTGGATGCCACAATTGCCACTCCATGGGCTCCTGCACCGCCTATTGCCCCAATGATCTTGACCCGATGTCTGCCATTTCGGGTCTGAAACGCGAAACTGCAAAATCCTTCTTCAAACGGAGCGGCTGATGCTCAACTTGCGCCTCTATATGCTGCAACGGATCACCGCGCTTTTGATGGCTCCGCTGGTGCTGGGACATTTGGCGGTCATGATCTACGCGATCCAGAACGGTCTAAGCACCGCAGAAATTCTAGGCAGAACGCAAGGGTCCGCTCTGTGGTTCCTGTTCTACGGAACCTTCGTTCTCGCAGTCTCAATTCATGGCGCTATCGGTCTGCGCACGGTCTTTCACGAATGGGGCGGCATAAAAGGGCCTGCGCTGGAAACGCTTATGTGGGCAATCGGCATCGCCCTTTTTGCCCTAGGCGCACGCGCGGTTTGGGCGGTGACGTTTGCAACAGGATTAGGCGCATGAGGGCGGCAAAAGGCATCACATCGCGCGCGCACCCGCTATGGCTGGCCTACATCCTGCACCGTATCTCGGGCGTCGGTTTGGCACTTTTCCTACCGCTACATTTTTGGGTGCTGGCGATGGCGATGACCAACCCAGAACGGCTCGACGGTTTTTTGCATCTGACGGAAAACGGCGTGGTAAAACTGGCAGAAGTCGCGCTCGTCTTTGGATTAGCAGTGCACATGTTCGGCGGCTTGCGCCTTATGGCGATGGAATTCCTGCCGTGGAGCGCTTCGCAAAAGTCCCTTGCCGCCGGCGCGACAGCGATCTCCTTCCTCATCGCAGCTTTGTTTTTCATGAAGGCCATTTGATATGCGGCTATCAGACATAGAACGCCACGACACCGACATCCTGATCATCGGCACGGGCGGCGCGGGCCTCTTCGCGGCGCTTCATGCGCAGCAAAAGGCACCCGAGGGCACCAAAATAACCATCGCTGTCAAAGGTTTGATTGGTAAATGCGGCTGCACGCGTATGGTGCAAGGCGGTTACAACGTCGCGCTTGGCGGCGGTGATACGGTCGAGCGCCATTTCATGGATACGATCAACGGTGGCAAGTGGCTTCCCAATCAGGACATGGCTTGGCGGTTATGTGAACAGGCGGTTGTTCGGGTGCGCGAGCTTGAAAACGAAGTGGGCTGCTTCTTTGATCGCAACACCGATGGCTCACTGCATCAAAAGGCCTTCGCTGGCCAAACCGCAGATCGCACAGTCCACAAAGGTGATCTAACAGGCATCGAAATCATCAACCGCTTGATGGAAAAGGTGCTCGCCAGCGGCGTTGAAAAACTGCAAGAGCATCGCGCTGTTGGGCTGATCCCGACTAAAGATGGCTCTGCTTTGGCTGGCGTTTTGATGATCGACATGCGCACCGGAACATTTCGCCTAGTGCGCGCCAAGACGGTTTTGATGGCAACGGGCGGTGGCCCGTCAATGTACAAATACCACACGCCGAGCGGCGATAAAACGATGGACGGTTTGGCGATGGCCCTGCGCGCGGGGCTCAAATTGCGCGATATGGAAATGGTGCAATTCCATCCAACGGGCCTGCTGGCTGGCGATCACACCCGCATGACAGGCACCGTGCTAGAGGAAGGACTGCGCGGTGCAGGCGGCCAGCTCATTAACCACAATGGCCAACGCTTCATGTATGACTACGACGCCAAAGGCGAGCGCGCCACGCGCGATGTGGTCAGCCGTGGCATCTATGCGGAGATGCGCAAAAACAACGATCCAAAGCAAGAAGGCGTGTTCATCTCTATGTCCCATCTGGGTCCCGAGAATGTTCGCAAAAAGTTCAAAGGCATGGTGAACCGCTGCGCGGACAGCGGGTTTGATCTGGCCGCTGGCCAAGTCGAAGTCGTGCCAACCGCGCATTATTTCATGGGCGGCGTGATCGTCGACGTGGATACGCGCACCGCGATGGAGGGGCTTTATGTTGCTGGCGAAGACGCAGGCGGCGCGCATGGCTCGAACCGTTTGGGCGGCAATGGTGTGGCCAATTCCACCGTTTATGGCGGTATCGCTGGCGATACGATGGGCATGGACATTCGCCAAATGCCGACCCTTCGTGACCCCGATGAAACTGTGCTTGCGGCGGAACTCGAACGTGCAATCCATCCTCTGTCCCAAAAGCCGGATTTGGTGCTGCCCTTGCGCAAACAATTGCAAGACCTGATGTGGGACGACGTCGGCGTGATGCGCACCGAAGCGGGCATGAAACGCGGGCTAACGGGCATCGCAGGGGTGTCCGATGCGCTAATGGATGTGGGCGTTGACGCTAGCAATCTCGCCTTCAATCTTACGTGGCATGACTGGCTCAACATGCGCTCGCTCTGCGATATTTCCGAGGTGATTGCCAAAGCTGCACTCACCCGCGAGAACTCGCGCGGGGCGCATTTCCGCGAAGATTTCCCAGAGCCGGGCGCGATGGAAGACAGCGATTTCACCGTGGCGCGCTTAACGGGCGGCAAAGTAGAGCTGACCCGCGAACCCGTTCAATTCACCGTCGTGCGCCCGGGCGAAACCATCTTGCCCGAAGGTTCACCAGAAACATTGGTGGCCGCGCAATGATCCCGATAAACCTTATCCAATCCACCGCCGAAGCCCTTATGGACAAAGCCGCAATCGAGATCCCACAGGACTATCTCGATGGGCTACAACAGGCCGCCAAAACCGAAGACGGCGATCTGTCGTCTTTCGTTCTGAAAGCCATGCTTGAGAATTACGAAGCCGCAAAAGAAGACCGCCGCGCCATGTGTGGCGACACGGGCGTGCCGCGTTGGTTCGTGAAAATGGGCAACGGCGCGTGTGTTGAGGGCGGGATGGTCGCGCTTGAATCCGCGCTGCGCCGCGCAACGGCGAATGCGACAAATGGGGTGCCACTTCGCCCCAACCGCGTGCATCCTCTTTGGCGAACCGATCACAACAATAACGTCGGCATCGGCGCGCCTGAGATTGAATACGGGTTCGAACCAAGCGGCGACTGGATTGACCTAATCACCGTGCACAAAGGCGGCTTGTTCGGCTCTGACTACCGCATGCTTTTCCCGTCTGACGGCATCCAAGGGATCAAACGGTTTTACCTTGATAGCCTCATGGCCTTTGGCAAACGTGGTCTTGCTTGTCAGCCTGCGATCATCGGTATCGGGCTTGGCGGCTCCAAGGACATCTGCATGAGCCTTGGCAAACGCGCTTCGACGCTGCGCGTTGTTGGCAGCCAAAACTCTGACCCGAAAATTGCTGAAATGGAGGCCGAATTCAAAGAGCTGGGCAACTCGATCGGCATGGGCGCAATGGGGTTTGTCGGCAAGAACATGGTAATCGATTGCAATATCGAGGTCGGCTATTGCCACACGGGCGGCATGCCGATGTCTGTGCACGCCTTTTGCCTGTCCTCGCGCCGCGCGGTTGCGCGCCTGTTCCCCGATGGGCGCGTGGAATACCGCACTGATCCCGATTGGTTCACACCTTATCAGCGCCGTGAAACCGTCGATTGGGAACCTGCACTGGAGGCTGCGGAATGAGCAATTTGCGTGAAATTGATCTCTCCACAACACCAACGGATGAGGCCATCGCAGAGCTGCGATTGGGGGACATCGTTTACCTCTCTGGCCTGATGTATACCGCGCGCGAAGGGGTCTATATGCGCGCGCTGGAGGATCAGGCAAACATTCCGATGGAATTGCCCAGCCAATCAGCCGCGAATTTTCACTGCTCCCCCGCCGCGCGGATCAACGCAGACGGCAGCTTTGATATGGGCGCGGTCACGGCTACGGCCTCGTTCCGCTTTGCCAAATGGTTGCCCGAATGGATGGCCAAAACAGGGGCCAAACTGATCGTAGGCAAGGGCGGCATGACCTCGAAAGACTACAAAGATTACTTCGTGCCCAATGGCGCGGTGTATCTGTCAACTGTTGGTTACGGTACAGGCGCGCTTTTGGGGCGCGGCGTCGAAAGCGTTGAGGCGGTCCATTGGAACGAAGAGCTGGGCATTGCGCAAGCCATGTGGGTGCTGAAATGCAACCGCATGGGGCCGTTTATCGTGGCTTCGGATTTAAACGGTGACTGTCTGTTCGAACGTGAAAATGCAAAGATCGCAGGCAATATCGAGCGGGTTTACGAAGGCACGCGCCCCGCAACGCTTAAGCGTTACGGAGAAAGTGATGACCGCGCCGATGAAGTGATCTAGCGTTTTGGAAGACTAAACAAGCGTCGCAATAATTGCGCGCAAAGTTGGAATGCCATCGCCCTTTTCTGACGATGTAACAATCATCTCGGGAAAGGCCGCAGGGTGTTTGGCCAACTCACCGCGCACTTGGTTCAGAACCTTTTCGCGTTCGGCTGCTTTCACCTTATCGGCTTTGGTTAGGATGCACTGAAAAGTTACCGCGCTGGAATCAAGAAGGCTCATGATTTCATGATCGACTTTCTTCACACCGTGGCGCGCATCAATGAGTACAAACGCACGGCGCAGGGTTTGGCGACCTGAGAGATATTGCTTGAGCAATCGCTGCCATTTTTCAACCACAGCAAGGGGGGCGTTGGCGTATCCATAGCCGGGCAAGTCGACCAGATAATGTTCATCGCCTGCAGTAAAAAAGTTAATTTCCTGCGTGCGCCCTGGCGTGTTTGATGCGCGTGCAAGACCTTTGCGACCAGTCAGCGCGTTGATAAGTGAGGACTTACCCACGTTCGAGCGCCCCGCAAAGCAAACCTCCATGCGGTCTGGATCAGGCAATCCAGACATGGCAACAACACCTTTGACAAAATCGGTCTCGCCCGCAAAGAGCAGACGACCCTTTTCCAAAGAAAATTCGTCCGGTTCGTCAGCGACAGGGAAAGGAAGCTGGCTCATATCAATTCTACCTTACTGTCGATTTCGATTGTGCCGCCTTGAATCACTTCGGCGCGCACGGAAAAGTCTTGGTGTCCAAATGCATCCAAGGCGGAAAGCACGTCAACATCCTTGAGGCCCGTTTCGGGATTTGAATGCGTTGCTGGGCAGCGATCTGTTCGCTCAACCGGGCGCAAGATAGCTGCGCCAATGCGAATGTCTTTTCCCATCCAGTCGAATTCTTCCCATTCGGAAAACCCATCAATCCAAATGTTTCCGCGCCAGCGATCGGGTGAAATATCCATGCCGAGCTGTCGCTCAACCGCCTTGTGCGACGCCACATTGCAAAGCGTCACTGACGGAAAGTCACTGTCTGTCATGCCGCGATTGGGCACTTTCACGATGCGCGTGGATTGCGCGCGATTGCTTGGCATCAGCGGCTTTACCCACGCGAGAAACGGCGCGATATCACCGTCAGGATCAAAGCTGAGCGCACCCAGTTGCGGATGGGTCAAAGTGACAACGCCGGACGCTTCATTCAATTGCGCGTTCATCGCCATTAGCGCGGGCACTTTGCTAATGCGATTGAAGTTCGCGCAAGCAGACCATGTGGAATTGTCCGCTTTTGAGGCTTCATGCGCAACGGCCCAAACACGATCGCCAGGCATGGTCTGCCCGGCGATTAATGTTGTGGAAGATATTGCTTCGCGCCCGTGCGATTTGATCGGGTGGCGCCAAAGGGAGGTGACGGTGCCCATCACTCTTCCTTTGGTTTGCGCTTGAAGCTGGCTTTGATGTTGCCAAACACGTCCGGCTTTACCCCTTGGCTGCGCATAATCAAATACTGCTGCGTAAAGGTGATCGTGTTGTTTGCGATCCAGTAGACCACAAGGCCAGATGCGAAAGAGCCGAGCATGAACATAAACACCCAAGGCATCCATGCAAAGATCATTGCCTGCGTTGGATCGGTGGGCGCGGGGTTCAGCTTTTGCTGCATCCACATGGAGATACCAAGGATGATTGGCAAGATGCCCAGCGAGAAGATTGCAAAGATCGATCCTGCCTCGGGCGGCGAGAAGCTCAGCAAGCCAAAGAGGTTTAGGATCGACGAAGGATCGGGCGCGGAAAGGTCTGTAATCCAACCTAGCCAAGGCGCGTGACGCAATTCGAGCGTGACGAAAATCACCTTATAGAGCGAGAAAAAGATCGGGATCTGCACAAGGATTGGCAGGCAGCCCGACGCAGGGTTTACCTTTTCCTTCTTATACATCGCCATCATATCTTGCTGGAGTTTTTGCTTATCATCGCCAGCATTTTCTTTGATCTTTTCCATCTGCGGCTGAAGCGCTTTCATCTTCGCCATAGACACGTTCGACTTATACGCCAGCGGGAAGAGAACGAGTTTGATCAAGAACGTCAGACCAATGATTGCCCAACCCATATTGCCGATAAAAGCGTTTAGGTAGTGAAGAACCGCGAAGATTGGCTTGGTCAGGAAAAAGAACCAGCCCCAATCGATGCTATCAATAAAGCCTTCAACACCCGCTTTTTCATAAGCGCGGATGGTGTCCCACTCCTTGGCACCTGCAAACAGCTGGGTCGTGACGGCTGTGCTTGCGCCCGGTGCGAGTTTTTGGGTCGGAAGGACAGCTTCGGTTTGGTAAATGTCGCGCCGCTCATCGTATTTGGCTGTTGACTTGAACGGGCCCGGAGCCGGGATAAGTGTGGTCATCCAGAAGTGATCGGTGAAACCGACCCAGCCTTCGTTTGCGACTTGGGTGACATCCGCGCGTGCGCCTTCATTCGGGTTGATGTCGAAATCGGGCATGTCTGAATAATCGGTTTCGGTCAGTTCACCGTCGGACATAGCAACAACGCCTTCATGCAAGATGAAGAAGTTCTTTAGATCTTTCGGCTCGCCATGCCGCGCGAGAATACCGTAGGGCGCGAGGCTGACTGTGCCATCGCCCGTATTTTCAACGCTTTGCGTAACGGAGAACATAAAGTCCTTGTCGACTGAAATCTCGCGCGAGAAACGCAGGCCAGCGCCATTATCCCAGCTTAGGGTGACGGGGGTATCGATTGTTAAAGCAGAGCCTGCTGGGGCGTTCCAAATGGTATTTGGTCCAGGAACTTGCTCGAACGAAAGACCCGCGCCGGGCGCCCAGCCGTAAAGCGCGTAGTAGGGCGAGTTGCTGCCTGTTGGGGACAACAAATCAACGATTGGCGATCCCTCTTCGAGGCTTTCGCGGTAGTCTTTGAGGGCAAGCTGATCAATGCGGCCACCAAGCAAGGAAATAGAGCCCTTCAGGCGTTCTGTTTCGATGGAAACGCGCTCTGCTTCTGTAGCGGGCTCAACGTCGGCTGCGCCAGCATTTGATCCAGCAGTCGCGACGCCTTGATCTGTTGAGGCTGTCGGCAAAACGGCTTGGCCTTCAGCGCTGACCACAGCGTTAGGATCGGTTGGCGTTGGCTCGGGCGGCGGGAACAAAACGAACCATACCAGAATAACAATGAAACTCAGAGCCGTCGCGAGGATGAGGTTTTTGTTTTGATCGTCCATGAAACAGGGCCGCCTCGTGTTTAACGCATTAGGGCTGCGTTCAACGATGTGTATGCGAAAAGGTCAAGTAGATTCGCTGTTTATTGGGAGTGTTGCGGCGTTCCGCAGCGGGTTAGCGCCTGTTAACCCGTTTTGCGGCCTATTTTTGGCACGGACGTGCGCCGTCCTTGATAATCGCGGATCCACGGAATTGTTTGCTCGATCGGCATTGGTTTTGCAATGCCGAAGCCTTGCACATAGCGACACCCAAGCTGGGCAAGTATCGTGTGTTCCCCCAAGGTTTCAACGCCCTCAGCCAGACAGCTGAGCCCAAGGCGGTCTGCCATCATTAAAATCGTCGCAACCATCTTTTGTTGCTCGCTGTCGAGGTCTGCTTTGGCAACGAAAGAGCGGTCAATTTTCAAGCGCCCGACAGGGAGTTTGCGAAGCGTCGAGATCGACGCGTGACCTGTGCCAAAATCGTCAAGATCAATCCGACACCCAAGCTCAGCGAGCCGCGCAACGTTGCGCACGATCATGTCATTTGAATTGTCCGCGACGACGCTTTCGAGTATTTCGATACAAAGCCGGTGCGGGGCAATGTCATGTCGGTCCAAGTCCCAAGCGATTTTCTCATAGATGCGCGGGTTTGCGAGATCGGATTCTGAATAATTTACACCGACTGTTTCGATTTCCAATCCCGCGCTATCCCATTCTCTGAGCGCCAAAAGGCTTTGGGACAGCATGACGTCGCTCAACCGCTCCATCTGGCCTGCTTTTTCCAGAATCGGCAGGAAAATACCGGGTGCGAGCCACTGATCTGCGTCGGTTTTCCAGCGCGCCAACGCTTCGAAACCACAAACTTGGCCGGTGTCTGTGGATACCTGCGGTTGGAAGAAGGCGACAAGATTCGTATCAAGTGTTCCGCATAGGTCAGACAGCGATGAATGATTCTTTGCCGGTAGGCTAACGGATTGCGATTTGGCAAATGCCCGGATCGCGTCGGGGCCATTTAATGTCGCCTCCTGCAAAGCGCTCTGTGCCTGTCGCGAGAGGGCCTGCGGGTTTGCGCTGGATGTTTGCGCTAAGGTGAAGCCGATACAACTGCTTAGATAGAGGGGATCGTTCCCGATAAAAAACGGCTCATCCACAGCGGATTGCAGGCGACTGGCTTGTTGAACGCAAGCTTCCAAATCTAGGTTGCTTGTTGGCTTGTTCGCGACTTGCCAGCTTAACGGGCCGCTGCGCTGAACAATGTCGTGCTCGCGCAGAATGGTGGAATAACGATGTTGCAGTGCATTTTGAACCTGTTGCAGATCCGTGCCATTCAGGTGTTTGAGATGCTCTGGCGCATCGTCAATCGCAATTGCGAAGAGGGCTATTCGATCCGTTGGTTTTGCATGGCTAAGAAGCGACGTAAGGTCGATTTCACCAAAGTTTTCTGAAGGGGGCTGGGCGTCAATGCCTGCGTCGCTCGCGACCTTTGCGTCGTCAAACCCGATCGTCATCGCCCACAGCAAAGGAAGCCCTAAGGCACAGGCAATCAGGCCACCCTCACCAACAAGCCAATATGCGCCAAGGCAAATTGCAGGTAAAAAGGCCAAAATATGTGGGCCCCAGATCATATTTTTAATCTGTCTTCGGAAAGTTGATGATTTTCGTACCTTTGGCATGAGCCGCCCTGCTGCCGTAATTGATCTGTATAGTGCAGGGCTGTGATGCCAGAGCAGAGCGCAGATTCCGTTAACATTGCTCCGCATTGAACCTCGAATTTTAGCGAAATTTTTTGGGCTGACTTAACCTAGACAAGAGCGGTGACGTCTTTGTGCGCATTCGCAGAGCCTCCGCGCATTGACACCTCTTACAATTCACCCCAAGGCTGAGGGTAAGAAATCAATACGAAAGGCGCGCGCCATGTCTATTCCTCAAACTGGTGGTGGTCCAATTGAACGGCATGAACAACTGGCTGAACACCTCGCGGAAGGGTGCCGCCCAAAGGAAGATTGGCGCATTGGCACTGAACATGAAAAGTTCGGCTATCTGACCGACACCCATGCGCCGCTGCCCTTTGAAGGTGAACGCTCCATCGTGGCTGTGCTTGAAGGTTTGCGCGATCGTCACAATTGGAGTGAAGTGCGTGAAGGGGGGCACTTGATTGGTCTCGAAAAGGACGGCGCGAATGTTTCGCTAGAACCGGGCGGCGCGTTAGAGCTTTCCGGGGCTCCTTTGGAAACCATCCATGAAACGTGTGATGAAGTGAACCAGCACCTGCGCGAAGTGCGTGAGATTTCTGACGAGATCGGGGTTGGATTTATCGGGCTTGGCGCTGCGCCTGAATGGACCCATGAAGAGATGCCATTGATGCCCAAAGGGCGTTACAAGTTGATGAACAACTACATGGAAGACGTGGGCACCATGGGCACCGCCATGATGCGTCGGACTTGCACGGTTCAGGTAAATCTCGATTTTGGCTCTGAAGCGGACATGGTCCAAAAAATGCGTGTGGCGCTGGCTTTGCAGCCCGTTGCAACCGCGCTATTCGCCAATTCGCCGTTCTTTGAGGGCAAAGTTAACAATCACAAAAGCTGGCGCAGCCTGATCTGGCGCAACCTTGATGACGCGCGCACTGGCATGTTGCCGTTTGTATTCGACGAGGGCTTTGGCTTTGAGGCCTGGGTTCAATATGCGCTCGATGTGCCGATGTATTTTGTCTATCGCGATGGCAAGTATATCAATGCTTTGGGCATGTCGTTTCGTGATTTTCTTGATGGGAAACTGCCTGCATTGCCCGGTGAAACGCCAAGCATGAGCGATTGGGCAGATCATCTGACGACGGCCTTCCCTGAAGCGCGTTTGAAGAAGTTTATCGAAATGCGCGGCGCGGATGGCGGGCCTTGGCGTCGTCTTTGCGCGCTGCCTGCGTTTTGGGTGGGTTTGACGTATGATCAGACCGCCTTGGATGCTGCGTGGGACTTGGTGAAGGACTGGGACGCTGAAACGCGTGAAGCCTTACGCGTTGGAGCGTCGGTTGATGGGTTGCAGGCGGTGGTTGGCGACATCAAGATGCACGACCTTGCCCGCGAAGTTGTGGCGATTTCGCAAGCTGGCCTAAAAGCACGCGCGCGCCCCGGTGCGGGTGGCTTGGTGCCTGATGAAACCCATTTCCTTAACGCGCTGCACGAAAGCATCGAGAGCGGTCAGGTTCCTGCGGATGAATTGCTAGAGAAGTACAAAGGCGACTGGGGCGGCGATTTAAGCCGGATTTACGACGAGTATTCCTACTAGCTCGCACACAAATTTCTAGGCGCGGGCAGCAAAGTTTAGAGTTGCCCGCGCATGTTCCAAAGCTCTGGAAATAGCTCGACCTCTAGCATTTTGCGCAGGTATTTGACGCCCGCAGTGCCGCCTGTTCCGCGCTTGAAGCCAATAATGCGCTCGACCGTTGTGACGTGATTAAAGCGCCAACGGCGAAAGTAATCTTCCAGATCAACAAGCTTTTCGGCCAGTTCATAAAAGGTCCAATGCTGCGCAGGGTCTTGGTAAACCAAGGTCCAAGCTTGCATGATTGCATCATTTGCAGCGTGCGGTTGATCCATCTTGTAGCTATCGGGCGCGAACGCGATATTGAGATGCGCAGCGAGTGCGTCCAAGGCGACGTGGTACAGTGATTTGGTCTGTAGCTCTTGGGTCAACATCTGGTGCAGGTCAGTGCGATGTTCATGAACCTTCATCATCGCCTGATTGCGATTGCCCAAGATGAACTCGATGAGTCGATACTGATGGGATTGAAAGCCTGACGAGGCACCAAGGTCGTCGCGAAAGGCCGTATATTCGCTGGGCGTCATCGTGCGCAAAACATCCCACGCACTGTTTAACTGCTCGAAGATACGCGATACGCGCGTGAGCATTTTAAAGACGGACGGAAAGTCGCCTTGCACCAGTTTCTCACGTGCGGTTGCAAGTTCATGCAGAGCCAAGCGCATCCATAGTTCTGACGTTTGATGCTGAATGATGAAAAGCATTTCATCATGTGCGGTTGATTGCATGTTCTGCGATCCAAGGATCGGATCGAGCGAGAGGTAGTCAACGTAGCTCATGTCCTTGGCGAAGGACATTTTTGCGCCGTCTTTTCCAGGATCATACGCGCTCATGGGGCGAGATGCTTTTGCAAAGGTAGGATCATGGGTTATTTTCCGATTTTGGGTTCGGTTCCAGCACGCAGTCGCGAAATGTTTTCTTTGTGGCGCCAGAACACAAGGATCGTGAGAGCGACGCCCATTAAGAAGCCTTCGGGATATCCAAGCAGCGTCATCCAAAAGGTCGATGTGCCTGCTGCGACTAGCGCAGCAAGTGAAGAGATGCGTTTGAGGGCAGCAACGACGAGCCATGTTGCGCAGCAGGCGGCTCCGACAGGGAAGCTAAGGGCGAGAAGCAAGCCCAAGAACGTCGCGACGCCTTTGCCGCCTTTGAACTTGAGCCAGACAGGAAGGCAGTGACCAATGAGCGCCATGAGTCCTGCAAGCTGCGCGGCGTCTTCGCCTGCCATTGCGCGCGCGCAAAGGGCCGCGATTGCGCCCTTTACGCCATCAAGAACCAGCGTCGCAATCGCCGCGGGTTTAGAGCCTGTTCGCAGCACATTGGTCGCGCCTGTGTTGCCAGAGCCAATGTCGCGCAAATTGCCAAGGCCCATCGCATTAGAGACCAAAACGCCAAACGGGATAGAGCCAAATAGGTAGCCAAACACGGCCCAGAGCAGCAGCGCGAAGGCGCCTGTTTCGATGATCGGCATTTATTCTCTTTCAAAAACGGGGCGACCCGCCACATAGGTTGCTAGCACTTTACCCTGCATCCGAGCGCCGTCAAACGGAGTGTTCTTCGATTTACTCTTAAGTTTGAAGCGATCCATGATGAAAGGTGCGTCGGGATCGAAAAGGACAAGGTCGGCAGGGGCACCGACACTGAGGCGACCTGCATCTAGGCCAAGACGTTTGGCCGGGGCGAGGCTCAGAGCGCGCCAGAGGGTGGGCAGGTCCATGTAGTCATTGTGGATAAGGCGCATCGCAGCGGGCAATAGCGTCTCCATCGCGACCGCACCAGAGGCGGCTTCTTCAAAGGGGAGGCGTTTGCTTTCTTCGTCTTGCGGTGTGTGCATCGACGAAATGAGATCGATTGTGCCGCTCGCCAATGCTTCGATCACGGCGATGCGGTCGTCTTCGCTACGCAGGGGCGGCTTGACCTTAAAGAAGGTTCGGTAATCGGCGACGTCGAGTTCATTGAGCGTCAGGTGATGGATCGACACGCCCGCGGTTATATCAAGGCCATTGTCTTTGGCACGGGCCAGCGCGGGCAGGGCGCGGGCGGTGGTGATTTGATCGACGTGATAGCGCACGCCTGTCATTTCAATCAGCGCGATGTCGCGATCAAGGCCCATGCGTTCGGCCATTGGGGATACGGCGGGCAGGCCACGCAGAGAGGCGAATTTGCCAGAGGTGACAGCGGCGCCCTTGCTCAGCGTTGGTTCTTGAACGTGGGCAATGACCAGCGCGCCGAGGGAGCGGGCATAGGTGAGCGCGCGGGAGTAAACCTTTGTGTCACTCGCGACGTGATCGCAATCGGTGAAAGCCACCGCGCCTGCGTCTTGCAAAAAGCCGATCTCGGTCATCTCGCGCCCCTCGCGGCCCTTGGTCAGCGCGGCCATTACCAAAACGTTAACGGGGGCCGCCTCATTGGCGCGGCGGCGCACGAACTCGAGGACTTCGGGGTTATCAATAGCGGGAGATGTGTCAGGACGTGTGACCATTGTGGTCACGCCGCCTGCGGCCGCTGCGAGGCCCGCGCTGCGATAGCTTTCTTTGTGACGCTCGCCCGGCTCACACACTTTGACGCCGATGTCGATGATTCCAGGGGCGAGGCATTTGCCGAGGCAGTCTATGACCGTTTCTTCGCCAGAGGTTTCGCCGCGAAACTGATTCTCTTTAGTTTCAACATCTTGCGTAGAATTTGACGTGATAACGCCTGAAGAAACCGTTAACTCACCGATCTCGTCGGTTCCCGTTTCAGGGTTAATCAAGCGGGCGTTTGTGAACCGAATGTTCATGTGGTTTCTTTCTGAATTTGGCGCATCATTTTGTGCAGCGCGCGTCCGTCTTCGATACGGGAAAAACCGATGCGTTTGCCAGCAAAGAAAACGCTATCGGGTGGACCGACTTTTAGAATGATATCGGTGTTCGCATCTATGGCGTAGTCCCGCAAAAGTTTGCCTTGGGTCGGGTGATCCGTCGCAATGAAGGCGCGTTTCGAGGTAAGTGTGTAGTGGGTTTTGGAGCGCAAATACGCTTGCCAAAATGCGTGACCGATCGCGTTGTAAAACCCGATTAGGAAAAAGGGGATGCCAAAGAGCGGGAAGAGTTTAGGGAAGACACCGCCAAATCCATTGAACCCGCCTGTGATATTCGCGGCCATGCCCATCCAGAAGATCGAAAATCCCATGAAAAAGACACCCATGCCAGCGCTCATCACGTCGGTGTTGTGAAAGGACAGGCCTGCAACAGGGCGACCTTGCCAGAGGATGCTTTCACCCTCATCGAGCAATCCGTCCCAACCTGTTGGGGCAGAGGTCATGCGCTGTCACCGCGAGTATATTGGCGTTCAAGTCGCATGATGTAGGGTTTGAAAACTTCGTGCATGCGGGTGGCCTTTTGGACCAGCCAAGCATGTTGGGCTGGCCAGTCATTGGTGTTGTTCACGTCGGCCGAGCGAGCGATGCAAATCCGTGCGTCTTTTTTGTCTGGTAGTTCTTGCCAATCGAGCGTTTCGCCGAGTTTTGCCTCGATTTCATCGCGTTGGGCATAAAGTTCGAGAAAATCGCTTTTCGCCCATTTGCCTGAGAAATAGACCTCTGTGCGGACCCATTGATCCCTTGTGTTCATCGACATATTCAGGGCCGTACCTGTTTTGCCGATGCCGTGGCCCATCCATGAACCAGCTTGCGGCGACAAAGGTCTAAGGACGCCGTTATGCGTGGCAACGACCGTCTGAACAGCGTTCCAATAAGACTTTTGCATCTTGCGCGTTGGGGAAAGTTCGCCGTCTTCAACAATGCGTTTTGCTGCGGCGGTGCTGCGGGTCCAATCGTTGGGTTGGCTCACAACGTTGAACTTGGGTGCGGCTTGGCTGTCACCGATGCGCCAGAGTTCGACTTCGAGCACAAAGAACCTGACCTCTACATCTGTAATTTCGTTGAGCCAATCCACGGCAGCACGATGTTCTTCTGTCACCTTCGCCGCGATCCAGACGATGGTGACTGCATCTAAGCCAGCAGCGTAAGTAATAAGCTGGCCAAGATGTGTGTGGTCCGTGCGCTCAAGTTGGTTTTCGATCAAAACCCATTTGTTGGTGGTTGTGTCCTTGCACAGAATGTCAGCGCGAAAGGGGCCGACATTTTGCTCAACGGCTTCGAGTTCAAGGTCAATGCCAAGGGTGTCACCCAAAAGCGAAAGGTTATCGGTGCCAGCCAGCCAAGGGGTGAAATCTTGCGCCTCTGTTTTCCAGATGTCCCTAAGGGCGATCCGCGTGAGGCGTCCGAGGTCTGTTGGTTCGTTCATGTCAGGCGATCCAGATGAATAGCGTGACAAATACAGCAAGTAGGATGAGCACATACATCGCGACTTTGCCGGACATTCTGGGGTCTTTTGGCTCTTGCATGATGGACCTCGGTTAGCGGGCGAAGATGGTGAAAATGATAACGGCGATCAGGATGAAGGTGGCGTACATCCAAGTTGCTAAGCCGTTTGTGTTGCGCGCAGGTACGGGCGCGCTGGAAAGGGTTCCTTTGGCGCTGTCGCTGCGTAGGGGTTTGGCGGTTAGATCGAGCGGCACTTCGCCAAAGGTTGCAATCCAGCGGATCGGCTTTTGCGGGGTCAGCGTGGCGGCCATACCGCCGAAAGCTGCAGAGCGGATCAGCGCCACATGGCCTTTGAGCGCGCGGATTTGCGGGCGCAGTTGCACGACTTCGGATCGGGTAACGCCGATGCCGTGGATCAAGTAGCCGTCGAGGCCCATGTCTTCGAGATCGTCGAGGTTGATGAGGTCGACTTGCTCTGCATCCAGAGCAACGCCGCCAAGGGCCGCGCCGAGCGCATCTATGTCGAATTTACGTGCATCTGCGAGAGGCAAATCAATCGAAAAGAGCCGGACAACGCCATGCTCGGTTGGAGTGATCTGCATTGGTGTGTTCACACCATCACTCCTTCTGGCTGTTTGGCGCGTCTGTTGCGCGCCAGAAGGTCCATTGCGGCCATGCGCACCGCGACGCCCATTTCGACCTGTTCCTGGATCACAGAGCGATTGATGTCATCGGCGATGTCGCCGTCGATTTCCACGCCGCGATTCATCGGGCCGGGGTGCATGACGATGGCGTCGTCTTTGGCGTAGCTGAGTTTCTCGGCGTCGAGGCCATAGCGGTGGTAGTACTCGCGCTCGGACGGGATGAAACCGCCGTCCATGCGTTCTTTTTGCAATCGTAACATCATCACGACGTCTACGTCCTTAAGGCCTTCGCGCATGTCCTCAAAGACTTCGCAGCCAAATTCGCTGATTTGGGACGGCATCAAGGTTGGCGGGCCGATCAGGCGGATGCGGTTTTCCATTTTACCAAGCAACATGATGTTGGAACGTGCCACGCGCGAGTGGGCGATGTCGCCGCAAATGGCGATGGAGAGGCGGTGCAAGCGGCCCTTGGCACGGCGGATGGTGAGCGCATCGAGAAGGGCTTGGGTCGGGTGTTCGTGGCGACCATCGCCCGCGTTGAGAACTGCGCAGTTCACTTTTTGCGCCAGCAGATCGACTGCGCCTGAATGGGGATGGCGCACGACCAAGAGGTCTGGGTGCATCGCGTTCAAGGTCATCGCCGTATCAATCAGGGTTTCGCCCTTTTTGATCGAGCTGGCCTGCATCGCCATATTCATAACGTCTGCGCCAAGGCGTTTGCCTGCGAGTTCAAAGCTGGCCTGTGTGCGGGTCGAGTTCTCGAAGAACATATTGACCTGCGTCAGCCCTGCGAGTGCGTCGGAGTGTTTATGTGCTGTGCGACCTTGATCGACGTATTGATCTGCGAGATCGAGAAGGGTTGTGATCTCGCTAGGGTGCAAATGCTCGATCCCGAGCAGGTGTGATTGGGTGAATGTCACGCGGCGCGGCCCCTTATTGTTCGCGGTGTTATAGGCGCGGTGTTGGGTGCGGGCAAGATGGGGCGTTTCCTATCTTGGCCTCTAGGCGTAGATTGGGCGTATGGAATCGGCATTAGATTATCATACGGCAAAAGCGTTGCTGGAATGGCAGGTAGAATTCGGGGTGGATGAAGCCATTTCCGAGCAGCCTGTGAACCGTTTTGAGGTAAAGCCTGCGCCGAAAAAGGTTGCGGCGGCTGTCGCGCCTGTTGCACCAGCTATTGTGCCCGGGATTGCCCAGAAGCCTGCCGAGGTGGACGGTGTTGAACTGGCGCGCGCGGCGGCAAGCGGTGCGGGTGACATTGGCGCGCTCAAGTCGGCATTGGCTGAATTTGACGCCTGCGAGCTAAAGCGCGGCGCACGAAATCTGGTGTTTGCTGATGGTGCGCTTGGGTCTCGTGTGATGGTGATTGGAGACGCGCCGACGCGCGATGAAGATCGTGAGGGGCGACCGTTTGTCGGGGATGCGGGAGTGCTGCTGGACAAGATGTTTGGCGCGATTGATCTAGGCCGCGAGCAGGGCGTTTATCTGACAACCGTTCTGCCGTGGCGTTTGCCGCGCAATCAGGATGTTCAGCCACGTGATCTTGCGATGATGGTGCCATTTTTGGAGCGGCATGTGGCTTTGGCCAAACCCGAGGTTTTGGTGCTGATGGGCAACCTTGCTTGCCAAGCGACGCTAAAGAAGCGCGGCATGTCTCGGTTGCGAGGGGAATGGTCAGAGGCAATGGGGCTGCCTGCGCTGCCGATGCTGCATCCCGAGGCGTTGTTACGCTCTCCTGAGAAAAAGCGTGAGGCTTGGGCGGATTTGTTAAGTTTGAAGGCGCGGTTGCGTGGTTGATCCTCTTGTTTTGCTGGCGTTCATTCCTGCTGCGTTGCTGCTGAACCTGACGCCCGGCGCGGATATGATGTTCTGCTTGGGGCAAGGTTTGCGGTCTGGCAAGTTACATGCCATCGCGGCAAGTGCCGGGATTACGCTAGGCGGAATGGTGCATGTTGTTTTGGCGGGCCTTGGGTTAAGCACTGCGATTGCTGCGCTTCCCTTTGCGCTTGAAACTATTCGCTGGATTGGTGTGGCTTACCTGCTTTGGCTTGCGTGGAGCAGTTGGTCTGCGCATTCACCCAAGGTTTCGCGACGAGGCACGCCCGAATTAAGCGCATGGCAAGCCTTTTGGCAGGGCTTCATCGTAAATATGAGCAACCCCAAGATCATTTTGTTTGTCTTGGCCTTTGTGCCGCAATTCGTCGATCCCGCGCGCGGGAGCGTTTTGGCGCAATTTGCCTTGTTTGGCGCAGTTATTGGGCTAGGTGGTTTTGTGATCAACGCAGCGGTAGGCGTGCTATCGGGTGTGTTTTCGCAACGCGTTGGGCAAGGTGGGCGCGGGGCGCGGATCTTGTCGAGATTGAGCGCGATGGTTTTTGTGGGGCTTGCTCTAAAATTGGTCTGGTTTGAAAAGGGAACGCAGTGATGAGCCGAATTGATGAAAGCAAAGAGTTTGTGGCGGTTCGGATTGCTGTACTGACGGTATCAGACACGCGGGAATTGGCTGAGGACCGCTCTGGCGATGTTCTGGCGCAGCGCTTGACGGATGCGGGGCATCTTTTGGCGGATCGAAAGATCATTCGTGACGAGCGCACAGAAATTGCTGAGCAATTGCGCGCTTGGTGCAATGATGAAGCGATTGACGTGGTGATTTCTACGGGTGGTACGGGCCTGACAGGGCGCGATGTCACTGTAGAAGCGCACCGCGATGTTTATGAGAAAGAAATTGAAGCCTTCGGCACAGTGTTCACCCATGTGAGCATGGCCAAGATTGGCACGTCCGCAGTTCAAAGTCGCGCGACGGGCGGCGTTGCGCTTGGCACCTATCTCTTTGCGCTGCCGGGCAGTCCTGGCGCATGCAAGGATGCATGGGATGAAATATTAAGCTTTCAGCTGGATTATCGGCACAAGCCCTGCAACTTTGTGGAAATAATGCCGCGTTTGGATGAACATTTGCGACGGAAATAACCTGCGCGCACGTATCACCTAAAATGTGACTGGATTTAGCCTTATATTTCAGGTCACACACCTAGAGTGTATGTTTCGTTAGGATTGCTAAGCTATGAGATTTCTTCGCCAAAGCCTGTCCGGTTTGTTCCTTCTCGCTATGACGGGCGCATTGCTTGTTTATGCAGGCTCGCTCGTATTTGGTGCTGTGCAGTCACGGTTGAGCGAAGAGTCACGTCCAAACCGATCCCGCGAGCGGGTCTTTTCGGTGACGGTCATTCCAGCGCAGATGCAAACGGTAGCGCCGATTTTGACAGCCTTCGGGCAAATCGAAAGCGCGCGAACGCTTGAGCTGCGCGCAGGCGCGGCAGGCACTTTGTTAGAGTTGTCGGATAGCTTTGTTGAAGGTGGCAGTGTTGAGGCGGGCGAAGTCCTTGCCTTGATTGATCCTGCTGAGGCGCAAAGCGCGCTGGATCGCGCTGTGAGCGACTTGAGCGATGCGCATTTGGAAGAGCGCGAAGCAATTCGCGCCGTCGGATTGGCGCAGGATGAAGTGAGCGCGGCGCAAGAGCAGGCTGCGTTGCGGGTGAAAGCGTTTGAACGTCAGACAGATTTGGCTCAGCGCGGTGTTGGCACAGCGGCCACTGTGGAGACAGCGGAACTTGCAGCGTCTTCCGCGCGGCAAGCGGTTTTGACGCGTCGGCAGGCTTTGGCGCAAGCCGAGGCGCGGGTCGAGCAGGCGCGCACAAGGTTGGCGCGCGCGGAGTTGGCCAAGTCGGATGCCGAGCGCAAGTTGGGCGATACGCAAATCACGGCGGAGTTTGCAGGGGCCTTGTCAGATGTAACGGCTGCACGCGGTGGATTGGTGACAGCGAACGAGCATCTTGCGACCTTGATTGATCCGAGCGCGCTGGATGTGTCTTTCCGCTTGTCCACGGCGCAATATGCGCGACTTTTGAATGAGCAAGGTGCACTGAACGCTGCGCCTGTGTCGGTGGTGTTGGATGTGTTTGGCGCGGATTTGGTGGCGACAGGCACGCTTAGCCGCGATAGCGCGGCGGTGGGCGAAGGACAATCGGGGCGTTTGGTTTTTGCCACGCTTGATGCTGCGCCGGGGTTCAAACCCGGCGATTTCGTGCGTGTTGAAGTGACCGAGCCAGAGCTGCGCGGTGTTGTGCGCCTGCCAGCAACGGCATTGGGCGCGGACGGGAATGTTTTGCTCATCGGCGAAGGCGATCGCCTTGAGGCGATGCCAGTGCGTCTTGTGCGCCGTCAGGGCGATGATGTTCTGGTGCGGGGCCGCGATCTTAGAGGGCGCAATGTTGTAAGCGCGCGCACGCCGCTTTTGGGTGAAGGGATCAAGGTGAAACCCCTGACCGCAGAGGGCGCGAGCGAGATTGAAGAGCCCGAGATGCTAGAGCTAAGCGCAGAGCGCAAAGCCAAAATTCGAGCGTTTGTGGAAGCGAACAAGCGCATTCCTGACGAAGCTAAGGCCCGTATTCTGAGCCAGCTTGATAAGGACAAGGTTCCTGCGAAAATGGTGCAGCGGATCGAAGGGCGTATGGGGGGATAAACGATGGTGCGTGATATTTCCCGTGGTGCAGGCGGTGTGCTGAGTTACTTTGTACGTCATCGCACGCTGGCGAATTTGCTGTTGGTTGTGATGTTGGTTGCTGGTGCTGTGACCATTCCGAAAATGCGGGCGCAGTTCTTCCCTGATGTTGTTGTCGATACGGTTTCTGTTTCGGTCACATGGGATGGCGCTGGCGCGGAAGATGTAGATGCTGCGATTGTGCAGGTTCTGGAGCCTGCTTTGCTGGCCGTAGAGGGTGTTGATAGCTCAAGCGCGACAAGCCGCGAGGGCAGTGCCAGCGTCGCCTTGGAATTTGAACCAAGCTGGGACATGGCACGCGCGGCGGATGATGTGCAATCGGCTGTCGATCTGGTGACGGGGTTGCCTGACGAGGCGGAAGAACCTGTAGTGCGGCGCGGTCAATGGCGTGATCGCGTAACCGATGTGGTGATCGCTGGCCCTGTGGGCGTTGAGCAATTGGCGCTGTTTGCAGACGAAATGATCATTCGGCTGTTTGCGAGCGGTGTGACCCGCACAACTGTGCGCGGGGTCGCGGCAGGGCAAACGCTTGTTGAAGTGCCTTCACGCAATTTGATCGCGTATGATTTGGCAATGTCAGAAATTGCTGAGGCGATTGCGGCAGAGGTAGATGCAGATCCTGCGGGTGATGTGTCTGGCGGCACCGCGCGTGTGCGTACGGGTGTTGAAAAGCGCACGCCAGAGCAGATCGCGCAGATTGTGTTGCGCTCGAATGATGATGGCTCAAAGCTACGCGTTGGCGATGTTGCGACATTGTCCAAGGGCGGCGTCGATCGTGAGCTTGGCTTTTTTGTGGGTGATAGTCCTGCGATGTCGATCCGTGTTGATCGCTCTAGCCAAGGGGATGCGATTGATATCCAGCATCAGGTCGAGGATGTCGCGGCTAAGATGCAAGAGACCTTGCCAAACGGGGTAACGATTGAGCTGATCCGCACCCGCGCCGAGGCAATTAGCGGCCGTTTGGAGCTGTTGCTGGACAACGCGTTGACGGGGCTTGGCCTTGTGGTTTTGCTGCTGTTTTTGTTCCTGAATGCGCGCACTGCGTTTTGGGTCGCGGCTGGCATTCCGGTGGCTTTGTTTGCGGCCATTGCGATCATGTATATTGGCGGATTGACGATCAATATGATTTCGCTCTTTGCGCTGATCATCACGTTGGGCATTGTTGTTGATGACGCGATTGTTGTTGGCGAACATGCCGACTATCGCGCGCGCGATTTGAAAGAGCCGCCTGTTGTTGCAGCAGAGAATGCGGCGCGGCGCATGGCTATGCCTGTGTTTTCAGCAACGTTAACCACGGTCATCGCCTTTTTCGGACTGGTCGCGATTGGCGGGAGGTTTGGCAGCTTGATCGGCGATATCCCTTTCACTGTGATTGCCGTTCTGATTGCATCGCTCGCAGAGTGTTTTTTGATTTTGCCCAACCACATGAGCCACGCTTTGGCGCATAGCGCAAAGGTGCATTGGTATGATCTACCCAGCCGCGCTGTAAACGTTGGCTTTGAGTGGGTGCGCGACAAGCTGTTCCGTCCACTGATCGCGGGCGTAATCTGGGCGCGTTATGCGGTGTTTGCGGGCGTAATCGTCGTGCTCGCCAGCCAAGTGGTTCTGGTCATTAGCGGCGATGTGCAATGGCGGTTCTTTAATGCGCCCGAGCGCTCGTCGGTGACGGGTAACTTCACCATGGTTGAAGGCGCGAGCCGTGAAGATACGGCCGCAATGATGCGCGAGATGCAGCGCGCCACGAATGAGTTGGCCAAGCAATACGAAGAAGAGCATGGGCGCAATCCGCTTGATTACGTGATGGCAACGCTTGGCGGCTCTGCGGGCCGTGGTTTGGCGGGATCTGATACCAAAGACAATGATTTGCTGGGCGGCATTTCGATCGAGTTGATCGATGCGGATTTGCGTCCTTACTCAAGTTTTTCCTTTGTTGCGGACCTGCAAGACATCGTGCGCCGTCATCCGTTGACTGAAAATCTCGCGTTTCGCTCTTGGCGCTCAGGTCCGGGTGGTTCTGCGCTGGATGTGCAGTTCTTTGGGGCGAGCTCCGATACGCTGAAGGCAGCAAGCGAGGCGCTTCAGTCCGAGGTGGCGCGTTTTCCAGAGGTATCGGCGGTTGAGGATAACCTTGCCTATGACAAGGAAGAGCTGATTTTGGAGCTAACGGCGCAGGGGCAGGCTTTAGGCTTTACGATTGATCAATTGGGGCGGGTGCTGCGCCATCGTTTGAACGGGATTGAGGCGGCGAGCTATCCCGAGGGGCCGCGCAGCGCGACAATTCGTGTGGAGCTACCTAGCGATGAGCTGCGCGCCGATTTTCTTGATAGCACCTTGCTGCGCAGCAAATCGGGCAGCTATGTGCCCTTGGCAGACATTGTGAGCGTGAAACAGCGCACTGGTTTTTCCACTGTGCGGCGCGAAAACGGTGTTCGTTTAATTTCGGTGACGGGCGACATTTCCGAGGATGATCCCGCCCGCGCAAGCGAAATTGAAGATGCGTTAGAGCAGCAAATTTTGCCGCGCATCGCCTCAGATTTGCAGGTCGATTGGCGTTTGTCTGGTCAATCAGAGGATGAAGATGCGTTCCTTTCGGATGCGATGACAGGTTTGGTGCTGTCTCTGACGGGGATCTACCTGGTGCTTTCGTGGGTGTTCTCAAGCTGGACGCGGCCTGTGGTTGTCATGGCTGTTATCCCGTTTGGATTGATCGGCACGATTTATGGTCATGCGGTTTGGGACGTGCCTTTGTCGATGTTCTCTGTGGTTGGATTGCTTGGCATGACAGGAATTATCATCAACGATTCCATCGTATTGGTGACAACAATTGACGAATACGCCGAAGATCGCGGGCTGATGCCGTCGATCATTGACGGCGTTGCGAACCGTTTGCGGCCGGTAATGTTAACCACGCTGACGACGGTTTTGGGGCTGATGCCGTTGCTGTTTGAACGCTCAAGCCAAGCGCAATTTCTAAAACCAACGGTAATCACTTTGGTCTACGGATTGGGCTTTGGAATGGTGCTGGTTTTGTTGGTCGTGCCGTCGCTGATTGCGATGCAGTATGATGTGCGAAGACGGGTGGATTCGTTTAAACGCGCATTGGCGTTTCGCGCGCGCGCGCCGCGTCTGTTTTTTGGCGGGCTTGCGGCTTTGACGGTGCTTTGGCTTGCCGTAACAATGGGCTATGCCGCTGTTTATGAGGGGCTTTTGCCGCAAGTTGCGCAGATATTGCCACGCCTTGAAACACTGCCTTTCATGGCCGCGAGCTTTATCGTTTTTGCCGCAGGCATGATCGTGTTGGTCTTTCTCGGGTATGTTGCGTCTTTGCTGGCAGTGCTTGCGGTGCGCAGGCGGGCCTAACTGCCTTTACAGCCGGCGACTTCAACGGCGCGGGATTCGCCTAGTAGGGTGATGCGCAATCGCGAGCGATTGAGCATGAAAGGCGCGCCTTCTACGTGCTGAATTTCGGTGGTCGCGGTGATTTTTTTGCCGCTGCGTGTCATCTGTGGCTCGGCCACCCAAAGCAGAGGGTTGGCAGTTTCAATGACCATTGCCTCGTTTTGCCCGACTTTGGGCAGGGTGAGCGAGGTCTTAAGCGTGATGCCATCAGCGGAGGGCGAAACCGAGCAAGTCACATTGCGCGCGCCAGCCTCTGCGCCAGAAAAGGGGCGATCTGCCAAGGCGGCGGCGATGCTAGGATCGCGCTTTTTGCTGTTTGCTGGCAAGATTGCACGAATTGTTAAGGTTTGCGGAATACAGATTTCATTGCAAACACCGATATCAATTGTCGCGGAAAGGGAAATATCGCTGCCCTTGGATTTGGGCATGACCTGCAAAGGCAGAACCACGTGGTCGTGGTAGACGATCGAGCGCAATCCGTTTTGTTGGTAGACCTGCGGGCGCGGCCAGACCACTTGTGCGGCTTTGAAATTTTGCGAGCCTTGCATGTTAAACGTCGGCGGAATGCCTGCATCACCAGGCGCGCGCCAATATGTGTGCCATCCTGGCTCTAGATCGATTTTGATCGCCGCCATGTGGCTGCCATCGCTTTGGCGCCAGCCCGTTAACAGCGAGGCTTGCACAACGTCATCAAAGTTCTGTGCAGTGCTGATCGTGGGAAAGCAAAGCGCTGCGGCGGCAAATAAATGGGTCGTATTCAGTTTCATATTGTCTGGGTGCAGGAGTTGAGCGGCAATTCCAAGTCACTAATTTGCGAGGATTGTTGCCGACGTCTCAACTTTGGCTTGCGAAACGCTGCTCTCGGTCGCATCCTTTGTGCAGTAATTTGGGTTAAAGGACCGTATGAATATCAGTGAGCCGTCTACGGAACTCGTCGGCAAGTGTTTGATCGCAATGCCAGATATGCTGGATCCGCGATTTAGAGGCAGCGTCGTTTTCCTATGTGCGCATTCAGGCGACGGGGCGATGGGGCTGATTGTGAACAAGCGAGTCGAAGATGTGAAATTGACTGATCTTATGGATCAGCTCTCCATCCCAAAAGGCACCTCTGGCAATGATTGGCCGGTTTATTTTGGCGGTCCTGTAGAGCATGGGCGCGGTTTTGTGCTGCATACTCCTGAATATCGTTCTGATCTGTCTACGTTGGACGCAGGTGATGCGTTCGCGATGACGGCGACAATAGACATTCTTGAAGACATTGGCGCAGGCAAAGGCCCTGAAAAGTCGCTTGTGGCGCTTGGCTATGCGGGTTGGGGGCCCGGCCAGCTTGAGGCTGAGATCGCTGCCAATGGTTGGCTGATCGTAGAGGCTGGACCCGAAGTGGTTTTCGATCAACCCGACGCTGAAAAATGGTCTGCATCGCTTGGCGCGCTGGGCATTGACCCTGCGATTTTGTCGTCAAGCGGGGGTAATGCCTAGCTTGCGGGCGCGCCTGTAACGCGGTTCACGTGGCCCATTTTGCGCCCCGCTTTCACGTCGCTTTTGCCATAGAGATGCAGTGCAGTTTCGGCCTGCGCAGCAAGCGTTGGAACGCGGTCCATGTCGTCGCCAATCAGGTTTTCCATCACCACATCGCTATGACGCTGACCATTGCCAAGCGGCCAACCTGCAATCGCGCGGATGTGCTGTTCGAACTGGTCCACGGTGCAGCCGTTCTGCGTCCAGTGGCCCGAATTGTGCACGCGCGGGGCGATTTCGTTTACCACGAGGCCATTTGGCGTAACGAACAATTCAACGCCCATGACACCAACGTAATCAAGTGCGTTCAGGATGCGCCCTGCGAGGATAACACCATCCATGCGCAGGCTGGATTTGACGTTCGCAGGCACCGTTGTCTTGCGTAAAATACCGCCATCGTGGACGTTTTCACCCGGATCATAACAAGCGACTTCGCCCGTTGTGCTGCGCGCGGCGATCACAGAGATTTCGGCGCTGAAATCAATGAAGCCTTCGAGGACAGAAGGAGCATCGGCCATGTCGGCCCACGCTTGCGCTGCGTCATCGGCTGTTTTCAGGCGCGCTTGCCCCTTGCCATCATAGCCGAAACGGCGGGTTTTGAGGATCGACGGCGCGCCGATTTGGGCGACGGCGGCTTGCATCGATGCGAGGTCGTCAACCGCTGCATAGGGCGCGACGGTGAGACCGAGACCAGAGAGGAAATCTTTCTCTGTTATACGGTCTTGCGAGATGCGCAGCGCTTCGCGACCCGGGCGGATCGGAGCGAGGGAGCCGAGCAGATCAAGTGCAGAGGTCGGCACGTTTTCGAACTCATAAGTGATCACGTCAACAGCTTCACCAAAGGCGCGCAGAGCGGCCTCATCTTCGTAAGAGGCGGTGGTTATAGTGTCCGCGACATGGCCCGCAGGCGGGTTCGCGCCCGGCTCAAAAATATGGGTGCGAAAGCCAAGGCGCGCTGCCGCTACCGAGAGCATGCGGCCAAGCTGACCGCCGCCAAGAATTCCAATGATTGCGCCTTGCGCGAGAGGATCAGACATCGGTGGGTTCCTCTGGAATAGAAGCGGACAGCGCGTTGCGCCATGCATCGAGGCGCTCGGCCAGCGCGGGATCGTTGGTCGCGAGAATGCCCGCCGCCATCAAACCAGCGTTGGCCGCGCCAGCGCCGCCGATCGCCATTGTTGCGACGGGAAAGCCGCGCGGCATTTGCACGATGGAAT
>NZ_JBOEHB010000011.1:116212-159528 GCF_050633725.1 Planktotalea sp. | reverse complement strand
CATCGCGAACGTGGCCGCGACGATGATTGCTCTGAGAGTTACAACATGCGCCTCGGGACCTACGGCACGCAGGGCGAATTCGGCTGGCAACGCACCACGCCAGCGGCTGCCCCGCAATGGGTTCTGCCGTCGCGGCGCTGTTCGTCATCAAATTGGCGGCGCGGGGTCGGCGTTGAATGGGAGGACCACGAAGGCAATCACGGGTATGAGTGGGTGGCCTACTAATGCTATGCCCCGATATCCTTCATGCGTTCTGAAATATCGCCCGCAATACGCTCGTATAGGGCGGCTTGCTTATCTCTGGGTGAGCCCGGTTTCGGGCTTCTCCGTCGGATTCGTTTGGCGAGCCAGAATAGCATTCGGGCTGCGGGGTCGCTGATGTTTTCCGGGACTGGTGTGGGGTAGTTTTCTTCAAGGAGGGCAACGACCTCAGCGTTCATGCTACGGTGGTTGTTCTCGGCTGCCAGCCGTATCCGGTCACGAAGGCCATCCGGCAATCGCACGATGAACTTGTCCTGATTTTGAGCACTTTGTTCTGACATAGTGGCACTGTGCCATAAAATTCGATTGACGCAATAGTGGCTAAGTGCCACTAATGGGGTGTGTTTTCAACCTGGAGGCGTTTCATGAATAGTCGTAAACCAATGCAGCTTCGACTTCCGCAAGAGCTCAAGGAGTGGATCAAGGCGGAGTCCGATCGCAATGGAAACTCCCAAAACTCAGAAGTGATCCGCGCCATTCGCGCAGCGAAGGACAGACGTTCTGCACCTAGTGCATTTGGGAAAATCATTATGGATCAGGGTGATAATGCGCGTTGTTAACAAGGTGAGAGAGGTGCCAATACGATGACCAAAGCAAGTGTACAGACAAAGGCGAAACAGGCAGCCTCGGCCTTCATCCGCGAGGCGCGGGAGGCAGGTTGGCAACGCGCGAAATTCGAGATCAAGCCCGATGGCAGCGTCATCGTCGATGCCAACATGGTCGCGCCAGAGGCAGCCGACGACTTTCTCAATAGTGACTTGAGAATGGGCGAATGACCCGAAAGAGCCTGCCAAAATACGTCTATAATGACAGGGGTTACCTCCGATTCATCCGGCGTTCACGCGGTATCTCGGTCATGATGCACGAGGAAGCGGGCACGCCGGAATTTTGGGATCACTACAATCGCCTGCTGAAGGGAAAACCAGCGCCTGCGCCGGTGAAGCGCAATTTTGAGGCGTTGATTCTTAGCTACTACGAGAGCGACGCCTACAAGAAGCTGAAGCCCCGGACGAGATCCGATTATCGGCGGTACATCAGCCACATTCGCGAGATCTGGGCCGAGAAGGACCCGGCCAGGATCGAAACCCATCACATATATGAGCTTCACCGCGCCAATGCGGATCATTGGCGGCAAGCCAACTATCTCGTGCAAGTCATGGTCGTCTTGATGAATCACGCGCGATTGATTGGCTTTATCAAGAAAGAGCACGGCAATCCGGCAAAGGGCATCCCGCTCTTCAAGCAGCAGAGCGACGGTTGGGAACCTTGGCCAGATGATGTTCGTGACGAGTTCGAAGCACTGGCTTCAAATCGAGCGCGGCTGGTCTACGAGCTTTGCGTTGGAACAGGCCAGCGCATCGGCGATGTCGTGAAGATGAAGTGGGGGCACTTTTCCGATGAAGGTTTCGATTTCACGCAGGGCAAAACCGACAAGCCGTTGTGGATCCCGCTTACCGACCGCCTGAAAGCCCACCTCGACGGGCTCGCACGAATGGACGGCACCGTTGTGACCGACGCCAAGGGTCGGCCAGTGAGCTACCGGATTGTTGCGGAGGAAATGCGCACCATCAAAAAGAAGATGAAGCACGAGAAGGCGAGCTACTACAAAACGCATGGGCTCAGGAAAAATGCGACGATCTGTGGGGGGGGACTAGGTTTTAGACAAAGCTGAATTGGTCGAAATATGACGTAAGGCTTTGTTAAAGCGCTAAAAAAGGCTCGATTGATTTGATTGGGAAAATGGACGGAATGAGAAAAACCAACGCATTTTGCCCCACTTTTTGATGTGGAATGGTGTAAAAATGATGTGGTGGTGCGCTAGGGAGTGTTTTGCGTGGTTGTGTGCCAAAGCGTTAGGAATAAGGGACTTTGGAGCCGTATTTCGCCGATATCAGAAACTCAGGTGGGGCATTGTCTAAAACCTAACCCATCAAGGTGGGGCAAAATCACCCCACCTTGAGTTAAGTGCGCCCTACCTCGGAATAGCTTATTTAAATTAAGGGATTAGAGTAAATTGGGCGTAATCGCGTCGCGGATCAAGGTGGGGCGCTGAAAATCAACCTGTTTGCTCGATCTCGTGTCCAGCCAGACGACTTCACCGAAGATCTTTATTTCTTTAAAATCACTGCCCGAGACGATCGTTGATGAAATTTGGAGTAATTTCGTCAGGACATAGTGGGAACAAAGGTTTCATTGAATTAAGGACGAACGGAGAACGCAATACTCCATCCCATCCTCGGCATGAGTGTAAACGGGACCTATTATTTGAGTGGGAAATCCAATTCTGTTCAGAATGGTTTTGTATGACTTTCGAGTGTAGCTGATTGTAGACGTGCCGCCATTGTTCTTGATGTGGTACGCTGCCGCCCTAAATATTTCTTTCATCACTGATCGATCAAGCGCGTGAAATCTTGTCATTTCCCAAATTGTTGGATCTGAGGGGGCAGGTGAGCCATCTAGAAGATCGCGTTCGATCCCTGGTAGTAATCCGAGGCTGGCATCTCGAACCATATAGGAAAAGGTGTGATATCCGTAAACCACGAGTTTGTCAGTTCGTAACATTCTTGCATAACCAACGAGATCCCCGTTTAGTTCAACCAACACATATACTGAATCATGACGATCATATTGATCTTGCTCAACGTTTGCATTGTGTGGGATGTCCCACTTTTTTTCGGTCACGAACCTTTGGTGGCGATGCTTTAGATGTTCATGATAGAGAGAGCCGTAACATCCAAGGTTAGCACTATTCACGATTATCGAGTTCATCAGTTCCTCCAAGCTTTGGAGGATTGATAACCTGTTGCGTTACGAACATTCAGCGACTGATTAGTCTACCAAACGCGATTTATAAGCAATTAGGACTGCTTCGGCAGGCGTTTTGGCATCTAGCTTCTTCAATACACGGTTTCGCAATTGGCGAATTGCCCCTGGCGTTACGCCAGCGCTAGTCGCTATCTCCCGTTCATTCAATCCTTCCGCTAGACCGTTAAGATACTGAAGCGACTTGTAGGACAGTTTTATTTCTCTTGGATCATCAATCCAAAATGCCACCTTAGCCATTTGGCTGACAACATAATCTTGGGTTTTGAGATCGAGTTCTGACTCTTCGTGAGAAATTCCTAGTATGGTGCGTTTTCGATTAACGGTTAGGGAAATGACACTTCCATTTGGCATCCCTCGCTCGCGGGCCGTGGAAATTACATTCACTTCGGGCGAGGGAAACAGCTTTGACAGTTGGTTCCATGACCGGATCCCCTCGTTACTCATACCCCAAATCACAACGGGATCGTACAGCACGAAATCACCGTTTTGATACTCATTTAGCCAATCCTCATTCCAAGTAGAAACTATGTGTGTAGGAGTGCCCGCAAGAAAATTAACACCCAAGGTAAATCCGTGGGATGATATCGAATTCAGATATCCGCTAATTTCATCCAGTAGTTGTTGTGAGCGATCATTTTTCATGTAAAAAGGTATGTATGCGATTTATAGGTAGCGTTTATGATGGAATTGAATATTTTCTCTGAAATCTTGTATCTCCTTGCAAAAATGAGCAGGTCCGAAGTTCAGATGGTCTCTAAGAAACTGGATCAGATGCGCCATCCTTCTCGAACCGAATGATTGTGTCGTCTGTTATATGGTTCCTAAGTTTAAGGAGTTCTGTCTTTGACATTTCGGTCATTCTACGAGCAACGTCGTCGTGTAACTCTGATGTTTCTTTCCCCGTGAAAAGATAGACAATAGAGATATTTAGTCCGTCGCAGACCTTTTGCAGGTTCCCAATGGCTGGATTGCTATTTGATTTCAACATCCGCGAGACAAAGTCACGAGAAAAGCCCAGCGAGCTGGAAAACTCGGTTATTTTGAAATCTGAACCCTGCGAGTTCAGTGCCTTCTCCAACTGCTCTCTCCAATCAGCCATATCGTCCGCATGCCCTCTGCTACCTCGTATTAGTACGACTTATAAATTGCATTGACAACGCCTAAAAGTTCGTGAATATGCGATATATAAGTCGAAAAGATACCGAGAGAGTATATATGAGCAGCTTGGATGCGCTTAAGGTCAAGAAGGCGAGGCTGGTAAAAGAGCTTGAAGCGGAGCGGAATAAGACCCGTACGAAAAGTGGGAAAATCGTTTCGATGCGGGAGGTGTCTTTGGAGATTGGCAGCAACGACTCTTACTACACCCACCTTATCAATCACCCAACTTCGTTTCCGTCTTCCGATAGGTTGGAGCAAATTCACAGAGCGTTCAGACGCTTGCAAAAGCTTCGAGAAATCGTCGTTGAGATGTCTGAAAGTGAATTTTCATGATGCTCATGCCCCGTCTTATCATCCCCGTTCCATCACTCACGGAGGGGACCCTGCGCCGCCAGCGCTGCTCGGCTGTCGACGCAGGAGAACAGCCCCAGCCCGCACCGCCTGTTGCGATGTGCTGGGGCTGTCATGGGGCGTGTTATCAGATGGAGGCCGCGTTATGATGGGAATTCCCGCTACTGTTTTCGAATTGGACGATCAGCCGGAAACCCTGGAAACCTGCCATCAGGCCGTTCGCGAAGCATTCGCGAGTCAATGGAGCGTCCGCCGCCTAAAAGATACATTAACATCAAGGCTCGCGCTTTGCTCTGGCGATCAAGACCGATCGGTAGGTGTGCAATGACTTCTGTTTCTCGCGCGGCATTCACAGCCAGAACAGTCTGCGACCAAAGCAGACGCTCACTCATGACTCGCCATGCTCCGGCGGACATCGCATCCCAACCGTCGAAACTATCAACCATGGCCAATTGGCACAAAGCGCCGTCCGCTTCTTCGTCAAATGAGGTGTCAAAGGGCACGGAATTGATGATGTCATACTGCGCTGTGAACATGGGGTGCAGATCAAAAAATAGTTCTATCGCATCCCAAGGGGCGAGTGGTTCGGGCGGTGGCAGCGACGCTTCATTTGGAAAGCGCGTTTCACAATATGCCATCCAGACTTCGGAAAGTTTCATAAGAATACTCCTTAACGTTTTGCATACTCCCAAGACGTTCGGGAGTCGCACAGCGGGGCGGCTACCCCGCTGTGCACAGGTTCTCTGGCAGATAGTGCCGCCTGCTTCTCTCTCAACTCAGTTTACAGGAACGCCATTTGATGTCTAACGTCACCCAAATTCCCCTTATCGAGATCATCCTGCCCGCAGAGCGCGCAAGGTCTTATGATCCGCTGAAAGCACAGGCGCTGGCGGGCAGCATTGCTGCGCAGGGGCTGTTTCACCCGATCTCGCTGCGCCCTGTGACGGGCGGCTATTTGCTGGTGTCCGGTCTGCACCGCTATCGCGCGGTTGAAATGACTGGCGCGACTGAAATTGAGGCGCGTGTCACCGATCTGAGCGATGATGAGGCGCGCCTTGTCGAGGTTATGGAAAACCTTGCCCGCGCGGAGCTGATCGCGCTGGATCGTTGCCAGCATCTTTATGAGCTGAAGCAAAGCTATGAGCGTCAGTATCCTGAGGCCGCAAATGGTGGCGACAGGAGATCTGATAAAATCAGACGGCAAAGTTTGCCATCTGATCCGAACACACCAGAAATTTTTGGGTTTGCACAGCATATTGCCGAGCAAATAGGGCTTTCGCAGCGCGCCATTCGCCTCGCGGTCAATATCTGGAAAGGCCTGTATAACGAAACACGTCCACGGCTCTACGGCACTGATCTGGCGAAGAAGCAGACCGAGCTGAAGGCGCTTTCGGAGTTGTCTCCGGTGCAACAAAGCAAAGTGCTTGACCTAATCTTTGATGAGAACAGCGATGTGACCAATGTGGCAGGGGCAGTTGCGGCCCTGAGCAACGGCCTTGTTCTGACACCTGTCGAAAAAAAGGTGAAGGCGCTGAGCCAAGGCCTTGCCAGCGTTGCGGACGAGACGCTCGATTTGATCGTTTCCGAACATGCGGACCGCGTGATCGCGTCCCTCAAGCGCACGGGGCGTATCTGATGAGCGGCGCGCCCAAAGAATTCCTGCTGGCCTCGGAAGTGGCTGACCTCGCGAGAGAGTGGGGATATTTGGGCGTGCCGCATAACAAACGCAATGTTGGCAAGTATATTGTGGAAAATGGATTAGACCGCGCTGGCCCTGATCTGCGCCGCAAGCGCATGGGGCGGGTCGGCGGCGGGGGCTGGGAGTATCATTTCTCGCTGTTTCCAAGCGATTTTGGTGCGAAGTTTAAAGGCTCCAGTGAAGAGCGCGCTTTGACGGCCCAACATGACGTTGCAAAAGCTGATGAGGCAAGAAAGCTGGTCGCCTTGCAGACCTCAGCGCTCTCTCAACGCGCGCGCAGTGTCATGGAGGCGCGCGCGCAGGTTCTGACCTCAATTGAAGGCTATGCGATCGCTCTCCAACAAACGCGCGCATGGGGCATACGCCAGTTTTTGGCAGCGCAGGACGCCTATGGGGCGCTGCGCGCAATTGAAGCTAAGCGAGAACGTGGAGAGGCGCTTGATACCTTTGAGGCCGCAGCGTTGGCGCAGCCTTGCCTCTTGCGCAGCCGCGACGGGTTTGATGTCTCGCCGGAGTGCCTTGAGTTGGCTTGTGATCGACGCAAAAGTGGTAAGGTTGGGCGCGCAACCCTTTACAACTGGTTCAAGGCGCGCGGCGATCGTGGGACGGCAGCGTTGTCGCCGATACCGCCAAAGACAGCAGGCTCACTGCCCGAGAATTTTGCCGCTTTTCTGAAGTTTTATGCTATCCCGTCAAAGCCTTCGGCCTCGGATGCGTTGGGGGAATTTCTCAAGGAAAATCCAACGTCGGATCTTACGCTTCATCAAGTGCGCTATGTTCTGCGTGAACGTATGAATAACATCGAAAAGAACGTTGGGCGCGAAGGTCTTTTAACGCTGCGCTCTCGCCTGCCATATGTAACGCGGACCACAGAAGATATGTGGCCCACCACGATCTACACTGCGGATGGAAAGACTTTTGATGCTGAGGTTGCTGATCCGGTGTCACACCACCCGATTAGGCCCGAAATCACCACTATTCTGGACGTAGTAACGCGCAAAGTAGTCGGCATCGCGCTGTCTCGATCTGAGAATGTGATCGCTGTGACCGAGGCGCTGCGCAATTCCTGTGTTGCCCACGGGATACCAGCGATTTTCTATGTCGATCGCGGTCCAGGCTACAAAAACAAGACGTTTGACGCCGACGTGGGCGGCATGATGGGGCGCTTGAGCATCACAAAGATGCATGCGCTCGCCTATGGCAGCCAAGCAAAGGGCCGGATCGAGCGTCCGAACGCAACGATCTGGGACGTTTTGGCCAAGCGCCTTCCGACCTACATCGGCAAGGACATGGACAAGGAAGCGGGCAAGCTTGTTCACAAGATCACTCGCTCTGAGATTAAACAGTTTGGGCAGTCCAAGGCTTTACCCACTTGGGATGAATTCGTGAAGCTCTGCGAAGATCGCGTGGCTGAATACAACGCGCAGCCCCATCGCGGGTTGCCGAAGTTTCGTGACGAAGAAACAGGGCGTATGCGCCACATGTCACCGAATGAGGCCTGGGCCGCGCATGTGGCGTCTGGCTTTGAGCCGGTCGATGTATCCGAAGATGAAGTCGATGACCTGTTTCGTCCTTACGAGATGCGGACTTGCGCGCGCGGCGAGGTCAAGTGGCGCACCAATTCATACTTTGATCCTGCGCTTGAACGCTATCACGGCGAGAAGGTCATGGTTGGTTATGATTATCAGCAGGCTGACAAAGTTTGGGTGCGCGAGTTTGACGTTGAAAGCGGCCAGCCAGGTCCGTTGATCTGCGTTGCCGGTTTCATGGCCAACGCAGAGCGCTATGTGCCACGCTCGTATGAGCAGGAGGCCGTAGAAAAACGCGCAACTGGGCGGCTTAAGCGAGCTGATAACAAACGTCGCTCGATTGAGGCGGAGCGCGATGGCGTTCGCTTTCTTGAGTCGCGTCATGAGCCGATTGTCGATCTGTTTCCGCAAGATGCGCCTGAGCGTGACGCTGTGCCAATTCAGCCCGCGGCGCAGCCAAGAGTGGCGCAATTCCTGTCCGATGAGGATTTGGCAGCGTGGGCACTGGAGAACCCAGAGCAGCTTACCGCAGATCAAATCGGCGTTTTGAAGGACTGCATGTCGCGGTCAACCGCAAGAGAACTTTTCCGGATGAGTGGGATAGACACGGAGGCGCTTCGAACCCTCCTCCGTGCCGTCGCCTGATCCGTTGATGACAACGAAAACAAAGACCTGAGGAGAGAATATCAATGAAGGACATGTTCGTCGAGACCGAAAATTACCGCCGCTTTATTGGCGCGTTAAAATCGGTTGAGGAGCGCGGCGCGGAAGAGGCCTGCCTTGTGGTCGTCGATGGCGACCCAGGCCTAGGCAAAACCACAACGTTGAGCCGCTGGGTTGTGCAGACAGGAAGTGTTTATCTGCGTGCCCAGTGTGGCTGGGATTACAACTGGTTTATCAAAGACCTGCTTGCTGAACTGTCTGTTTCACCAGAGTCTATCAGGGGCAAACGCGATCGTTTTGCGCGTGTCATGCAGGAGCTGCAGTTCCGCGCGGAGCAAGCCATGCTTGAGGACAAGGTGTTTGGCCTTGTCATTGATGAGTGCGATTTGATTTCTCGGCGCGGTGAAATCATGGAGGCCATTCGCGGGATCTCTGATCTGCAATTCTTGCCAACGATCTTGGTTGGTATGGGCAAGCTGCGTGATGACTTGCGCCGTTATCCCCAGATCGAAAGCCGCGCGCCCAACAAAGTGGATTTTCGCGCACTTGGTGTGGATGACGTTCGCGGGTTGATCGCGGGCCGATGTGAAGTTCCGGTTGCGCCTGATTTGTCTGAGTTTGTCGCGCGCGCCTCGAAGGGCCATGCGCGCGAGGTTCTTGACGCAATCCGCGCGATCGAGCGGTTTGGGCGTCGTATCCAATACGGACCTGATGGCGTCGCCTGCGCAGATATGGCGAGCCAGCCGATCATGAACGATCGAAATACTGGCAGGGCTATTTTGGTGCCTGGAGGCTTCTGATGACCGACAAGCCAAAATCACCAGGTGAGGTCGCGATGGGCATACTCAACGCCCTAGCTGAAGGCACCCCCAAAACGTCAGCCGAACTTCAACTGGCTCTGAGTGCTGATCGCCGACAAGTCTACAGTGCTGCGCGTTGGTTGATGCGAGAAGAGTACGCAGCAAGGCCGCAATTGGGGGTCTACCAAATCACTGAAAAAGGTTGCGTTGCTCAAGCTCGGGGCACAAGGCTCACAAGTGGTCCTAAGAGCCGGCACGGCACGATTCCCAAGTACAAAGAAACGTTTCGCACCCGTGCATGGCGTTCAATGAGAGTGCGACGGAAGTTCACAATCGGGGATCTGATTTCTGACGCGGCTGTTGGCAATGCACCCGAACAATCAAGAAGCAACGCTACGCGATATGTGAAGCAACTCAGTCTTGCTGGCTATGTGTGCGAACTGAAGAAGCGTGAACCTGGTACCGCAATTGGCAGCAATGGTTTTAAACGATTTGCCTTGATGAGAGACACAGGCCCGATTGCGCCCGCTTGGCGACAAGAGGCGGGCGCCCTCCACGATTTCAACACTGGGGAGGATGTTCAATGTCCTCGTTAGAATGGATCGAAGTTCTGCGCGCAGAGAATGTGGCTGGCAAAACCGTAGCGGATATTGCGCGCGAGATCGGAATGCCGCGACCCAGTGTTTCGATGCTGATCAATGGAACGTATCCGGCCGATCTTAACAAAGCGAGCGCGAAGCACGCGGCGAAAGTAATGCGCCTCTATCAAAACAAGGTGGCGTGCCCGCACTTCGCTCGCGCTATCGGATTTGCGGAATGCCAGGAACATGCAGCCGCGCCGATGTCGCTCTCGCACCCCACAAAACTCAAGCTATGGCGCGCTTGCCAGCGCTGCGAAGACAATCCCATTCGAAAGGAAGCATCATGACACCGGAGCAGCAAATTCCCGACAATCTTATTCGCCGTCCCGACGGAAGTTATGTCGATCTAAGCGATTTGGAACCGCGTAAGCAATTGGCCCACGCTTTGGTTCACGACTTCTTTTATCTTGCGGAAGAACAAAGCGAGAGGCTGTTTCAACTCAAAAAAGCTGCGTTGAGCGAAATGCAGGCGTATCGCAAAATGATGCTGGAAGATCACGGTGTCACTGTAGGCGGTAAAGAGGGAAATCTAACGCTGCGGACAGTTTGCGGCACTCAGATGATGAAGCTGACTGTTAGCAAGACCGTGAGATTTGGCGAAGAGCTTGAATCGGTGAAAGCGCTGATTGATGAGTTTCTTGAACAAGAAATGGCCAAGGGCGGTTCCGAGCCCATCCATGCGATCATCACCAAAGTATTCAAGGTAAACAGCAAAGGCCGCTTGGATACTTCTGGCATCATGGGGCTGAAAGAACACCGTTTTGATGACCCACTTTGGAACAAGGCGATGGACGCGTTGGACGAGGCGATCATCCGCGACACATCTACTACGTATCTGAATTTCTATCGCGTCGATCCGAGCAAGGATCCGACGACTGAAACGCTTGTCCCACTCGATTTGGCGAAGGTGTGATCATGGGCGCACGAACGACAAAAATCGCCAGCAACGGGACAAAAACACTGTGCCCAAAATGTGCAAAGCCCGTGCGCGGACAAAAGGGTCTCAAAGCGCATGCCGAGGTTTGCACAGGTTCAACACAGCAACGGAAGTCAAAATCATGACAGTTACAAAACTCATTACAGTAGATGGTCTGATCGAGCTTGAAACTCTACCCGCATCTGCGATGACAGAGATGTCGATGGGAAACTCTCTGGCCAAAATCAATCGCTACGCTGGCCGCACGAGCGAACCTTGGTCTGTCGCATCGCATTCGGTTTTGGTGGCGAGCCTTTGCCCGCACAAAGAAGAGCAAGCCTGGGGTCTTCTGCACGATGCGCACGAAGCCTTTATCGGCGATCTCATTTCGCCAGCGGTAGAGTTTATCGCCAGTCAAAGCCGCCCTGTGGCTGGTGCATGCGTCGAAAGCTGTGTGTCCTCAGCCAAAGCCGTCCTTGATCGTCAGATCCAGCGCGCATGGCAAATAGATCCAGCGCACGTCGATCTGGAGGAAGTCGCGCATTACGACCGGATCGCCTTAGACGCTGAAATGCTCGTTTTCTTCAACTGCCGCAGAGACGATTGGAGCCACGATCATGATCGGGCCGTCGAGTTGCTTCGCGGTCTGCCAATTACTGAGAAGTGGCGCGCGGGCTGGCACGCATGGGTTTGCGAAGCTGAACGGCTTGCACAGCTGGGTGCTTGCCGCATTCCAACATCAAAAACCAATCTCGCCGCATAAGGCGCTAACCACTGAAAAGGAGAAGGACATGCCCCGTCCCGAAGATCAAAGTGTCGGTCAACGTATTCGCCACTATCGATTGATTAAAAAGCTGACACAGACACAAGTTGCTGATCGCATCGGTGTAAAGTTTCAGCAGTTGCAAAAATATGAGACCGGCGCAAATCGCGTTAGCTGCTCTCGGCTCTTTGACATCGCCCGCGCTCTAGAAGTGGATCCCGCATATTTTTTGAAAGGGATCGATGACGCTTTACCCGAACCTGAAGTTCGATCGGCTCAAGAGGCGACACTGCTCAACAGTTTCCGCAGCTCATCAGATCAAGCTCGGGAAGCAATTTTGCGCATCGCGCAAGAAACCGCGCAGCCCTGCGTATAACGACAACCCATTCAAGGAGAAAACCAATGGGTACTAAAACCACAACTACACAATTGATCGACGCAATTGCCGCGAAAAACGGTCTTTCCAAGGAGAATACAAAGGACGTGGTCGGATCGCTGTTCACTGAGATCGGCGCGCAGCTGGCAAGCGGAAATGAGGTCGCGATTAATCACTTCGGCACCTTCAAGCCTCGTCAGAATGCGGCGCGCACCGGGCGCAACCCGCGAACAGGCGAGACCGTTCAGATCGGGGCCAGCGTCAGCGCGGCTTTCAAGCAGTCCAAGACGCTTAAGGACAAAGTGAACGCCTAGCCTGCGAAACCGCTGCGTAGCTCTAGGCGCGGCGGTCATCAAGGCGTGGTGGTCTTGATCTGATGAGCAGCCCAAGAGAGGAAGTGACGATGACTGTAACTGTTAGAGCCTTGGAGACAGGTGGCTTCGAAGTGGTAAAACTTGTCCCTGAATTGCTAGGGACATTCCCTGAGAAAGACATGGCTCATAAGTTTGCGTTCATGCTTATGGATGAGCAGAAACCTGACGACCAAGTTGCCGCTACTGTGGAGATCGAGACATCATCCGCAAAACAGTCGCCCAAGGAAGCTGCTAAAGCCGCGCCAAAAAAGCGAGCGCCAAGCGCGTTGAAACTACCTCCAGAAAAGACCGACGTTGCAGATGCTTCAGATGATATGCTGCCTTGGACTGAAGCCGAATTTGACCAAGCCTTCTCTCGGCTTGCTAACGGTGAATCGCTGCGCGATGTCGCGGCTGACTTTAGCAAGAGCTGGACTGCACTGCGCGGCAAATGGGCCAGCTTCAAAAAGAAGTATCATGGCAAGCCAGATGTGCAGCCCGCGTCGCCCGCTCCACTTCCTGTAGCAACTGGGCGTACCGAGACTCCGTTGGAAATGGTCACAGATGTTATTGCAACAATGAAGGATCAACAGGTCTGCAATCTGTGTGGCAAGCATTTCAATATCACGCCAGACAACATCGACACATGCCAGCGGTGCACCAATGCCTCGTGATCCTGTCCTTGCTCAAATCCACATCGCCAAGAAAGAGCTTCGTCTTGATGATGAAACCTATCGCGCAGTGCTAACTCGCGTGACGGGAAAATCTTCGTCAAAGGATTTGGGTGGGCCGCAGCGCAAAAAGGTTCTCGCGGAACTGAAGCGGCTCGGGTTCAAGCCGAAGAGTAAATTCAGCAAGCGACCTGCGTCGTCAAAGCCATACGTGCGCAAGGTCTTCGGTCTTTGGGGTGAGTTGAAACGCGCAGGCATCTGGCGGGATCCAGATCCCCAGTCGCTGCGCAATTTCGTGAAGAAGATGACCGGATGCGATGATCCCGAGTGGTTGGAATACCATCAAGCATCTCAAGTGATCGAAGCATTAAAGAAAATGAAGGAGCGGGCAAATGGCTGAAGACAATGCTGAAATCACGCGTGAAAAGGCTATCAAGGCAGGTGTTGAGTCCTATTTTCACCTCGATAGCGTTCATGGTTGGTCGCGGGACGAAAAATTCGCAGCACGTTCTGCAATTCGCACGTTGATGATGCGGCTTGGTGTTTATTCGGACTTCGTCGCCGCCTTACCTGATGAAGCGAAGCGCCATGACTGATTGGCCCTTCGATACTCTCACGCCGATGAAATACGGGGCGATTCTTGCGGATCCGCCTTGGGCCTATGCCATGCGCTCCGAAAAGGGCCATGAGAAGTCACCAGAGGCGCATTACAGCACGATGCACTTTGATGCGATCAAGGCGCTTCCTGTACGCGATCTGGCTGGCCCAGACTGCCTGTTATTTATGTGGTCGACATGGCCCCACCTGAAACAGGCAATGAAAGTGATGGATGCGTGGGGTTTTGAGTACATCACCGGCGGTGATTGGACGAAGCGAACCGTAAACTGGAAGCTTTGCTTTGGAACTGGCTACACGCTTCGATCAGCTTGCGAACCCTATTTGGTTGGCAAATTGGGAAGGCCTGAGCTCAAATCTAAATCGGAACGCAATGTGATCGAAGCGCCGATAGAAATCGCCGATATCCCCGACAAGATCGAAGCCCTGCGCCAGGAGCATTCTCGAAAGCCAGTGCAGATGCGCGAAATGATTGATCGCCTATTGCCGCGTGCGTTCAAAGCTGAACTGTTCGCGCGTGAGCCTTGGGGCGATAATGACATCTGGGGCAACGAAACATCGAAATTTGCGGAGAGCGTAGCGTGAGCAAGAGGCGTCCCGGCAATCTCCCCGTCACTGATCATGCAGTGCTTCGTTGGATCGAGCGTTTTGGCTTTGTCGACGTCGAAGCGGTGCGCGCACAGATATTCAGAGAGACGCATGAAGCGTTAAAAAGCGGTGCGTCGAAGTTGAAAGTTAACGGCACAGAGTATCGCATCAAGGATGGTGTTGTCGTTACTTTAATCGACAAACGCGAAACCTGCCGCCCTTTGAAATGGTCTCGCCGCAAATGACGGTGTGGAAAGGGGATATGGCTGATGTTGCCGAGATTTGCGGTGACGACGTAGCTCAGGAGCTTTGCGATAAGCTGCCAGGAATCAAGCTATACGTCCCTCAGAAAATCAACAGGAAAACTCCGCTCAATCATATTGATATTCAGATTGCCAACAGGCTTATGGCGCAATTTGGCGGTGATGCTCTAAATATACCTTCCAACCGCAAAACATTTCATGAAACATTTGATGCAGTCGAAGCTCTTGTTGAAAAAGGCTTGACCACTCAGGAAATCGCGCTGAGATTGGGAATAACGCAGTCATATGTCTTCAAAGTTAGGCGAAATGCTGGTGCGCCCAAGATCGCAAGCAAGGTCGATCCAAGGCAACTACCGCTCTTTGATTAACTGCCTAAACTAGTTCACCTAATGAGTTCATGTGAACTAGTTCACGCTAGTCCTGCAATTTGCAGGAGCATCCCCATGAAACGCCTCGCTATCGTCGTCGGTCACAATTCCGTAAAACAGGGCGCAGTGCGCAAAGACACGGGCGAAACCGAGTTCGTTTGGAATTCCGACCTGGCAAAGATGATTGAGGAAGAGGCGCAAGACTATCCCGAGCTGGAAATCAAAACGTTTTTCCGTTTGCCCGGTCTGGGCTATACCCGCGAAATTCGCCGTGTTTACGAAGAAACAGACCGCTGGGGCGCAAACGCAACCGTCGAGCTGCACTTCAACTCTTCAGCCAGCCGCAACGCTACTGGCACCGAAACACTTACATCGGGGACACCCGCGTCGATGGCGCTGGCAATCGCCGTCAATCAAGAAATGGTTGCAGCGCTTGGGTTAAAAGATCGCGGTGTGAAAACCCGCTCGGCCAGCGATCGCGGCGGCGCTTCTTTGATGTCTGGTCGCGCGCCAGCGGCTTTGATTGAGCCATTTTTTGGATCCTCGGAAGAGGGTTTGAAAGCAACCGACAGCTCCCAAGAAAAGCGCGCACTTGCTGAAGCCATTGTTCGCGGCGTGGCTTCATCGATGGGTGCGATGCCACGCACCGATGCCCAGATGATCGAGAGCCGCACACTGCGCCGCACCAAGAGCCAGCGACAGAAAATCATGGGAGCCATTGCCTCCGCCGCCGCAACGGTTGGTCTAAGCGGTGATGCCACTGCCTTAGAAGCGATTGGCCTTGCTGAGCAAATCAGCGCTGCATTGCCTTATCTCAAATGGATCGCACCGATTGCTCTGATTGGCATCCTGTACGCGCTGCGGATAGACGCGGATGCGATTGAAGAGGCGCGTTGGGATGACCACGAGAATGGTCTGCGCTGATGGCGTGGCTAGGCCGCAAGCTCTGGCCTTGGCTGATCTCGGCGGCATCGATCACAGCACTGCTGTTCACTGTGCGCCAGAGCGGACGACTTAAGGAAAAACAACAGGCTGCTCAAAAAGCAGCGGCCAGACAACGGAGAATGAGAGATGCGGGTTCGCGTGTTTTTACTGATCGGCGCAGTATTGTTAAGCGGCTGCGGGGTGGCAATTTCTGAAGGTTGCCCAAGGATCCCAACATATGCCCCTGATGTGCAAGCGCATGCGGCAAATGAACTTGAGGCGTTGCCCGCGAGCAGCGTTCTTCCCGATTTTATTGGCGACTACGCGGTGATGCGCGAAGAGCTGCGCGCAGGAGGATGTTAGATTGAGCGAACAAGACAATGAAACGCTTTACCAAAAGGCGGTTGAAATTCTTACAACCGAGCAAAAGGCCTCTACATCCTTTTTGCAGCGACAGATGAGCATTGGATACAACAAAGCTGCCATGTTGATGGAACGTGCCGAGCAAGAAGGCGTTGTTTCAAAGCCTAATCATGTCGGAAAGCGGGATGTGTTGATTGGCGGTGATGGTGTCAATCACATTAACAGCACAGATGATGGCCGAGTGGGGAATTCCCCAAAGCGACACCAATATCGCGTTTTGAGCGATGAGGAAAAAGCCCGAATGGCGGCGCTCAAAACCAAAGGGCAAGAGTTGCTTGATTTGATTGCCGAAAGTGGTGGGAGCCGAGAGCTTTCCATTGCTCGTACCAAAACCGAAGAAGCGGTCATGTGGGCCGTCAAACATGTGACGAGCTAAGAACATGAGTGAACAGATTGCACGCGAGCTAGGCGAGATTTCTGCAACGCTAAAAAGTATCCAAAAGACCCAAAACGATCAAACGGTCAGCTTGAAAAGCATGGATGCGAGAATGCGCAATGTTGAAACCAAAGGCGCTGTAACTGGAGCCGTTACAGGTGGTGTCATGGCCATCGCTATCGCTTTGATCAAAGACACCTTCAAGACCTGAGCGAGCAGCCAAAATATGGCCTATTCTAAACAAACAAGGACAAAGGCGCGCGCGCTCTATGTCCATTCTCGTCTGACAATCCCGGCAATCGCTGTAAATCTAGACGTCGCTCAAGGCACTGTTTCGCGCTGGAAGGCGGACGCTCGTGGCTATGGCGATGATTGGGACATCGCGCGCTCTGCGGCGACTATGGAAGGCGAAGGTTTTGACAAGTTGGTGTCCGATGCCGTTGAGGGTTTCACTGTCATGTTTCAGGTGACGATGGAGCAGATCCAACAAGCCACGGATATGCAACCCGCTGACAAAGCCAAAATGATGGCGTCACTGGCTGATAGCTTCAATAAGATGATCAACTCCGCTGGTCGCGCAGCACCGAACCTTTCCAAACTGGGGATCGCGACAGAGGTGCTTCAAAAGCTCGCTGAGTTCGTCCAGGGCGATTTTCCTAAGCATCAGGAGGCGTTCCTTGAAATTCTGGAGCCGTTTGGCTTGGAAATTGCAAAGGCATATGCATCATGAAGGCCCGTGAGTTTCTCGATTCAATTGCCGATATTGCAGAGGGCTTCCGCAAAAAAATCGAGCTAGAAGTTGAGGCCTTTAAGGTTGGCGACCAGGAAAAAGCTGAGCGCCGCCTGAAAGTTAAGGATCCAGAGACCGGGTATCGCTTTTTCTGTGATAACTATTTTCCTCACTATTTCACAAAGGCACCCTCAAAGCTGCATGAGGATCTCTTCAGCACATTACCAGAGATCGTGGCAACGGAGGATGGTCAGAAACGCTTGGTAATTGCCCCGCGAGGCTCCGCCAAATCGACCCACATCAGTCAAGCCTTTCCGCTCTGGTGCATTGTGACCGAGCAAAAGCATTTCATCTGTCTTATTATGGATGCTTTCGAGCAAGCTGCGATCATGATCGAAGCGATCAAAGCCGAGCTCGAATTCAATCCGCGCCTTGCCTATGACTTTCCAGAAATCGTCGGGCAGGGTCGTACATGGCGTGAAGGCGTCATTGTTACAGCCAACAATATCAAAGTTGAGGGCTTCGGCACCGGCAAGAAAATCCGTGGTCGCCGGCACGGCCCATACCGTCCCGATCTGGTGATCCTTGATGATGTGGAAAACGATGAGAACGTGGAAAGCCCGCGTCAACGCGACAAGCTGGAAAAGTGGATTTCCAAAGCAGTTCTGAAGCTTGGTCCCACGGATGGCACGATGGATGTGCTTTACGCGGGCACAGTGCTTTTGTTTGACGCAGTGATTGTGCGCTTTTCTAAGAAGCCGAGCTGGCAGGTCTCTCGTTATCAAGCCATTCTCAAGTGGCCCGACCGCATGGACCTTTGGGATCAGTGGGAAGAGCTTTACCTCAATGACGAGGAAGAGGCGCAAGCGTTTTGGTATGCGCAACAAGCTGAAATGAGCAAGGGTGCGGTTATCAACTGGCCCGAAATGCACTCTCTCATCTTTCTAATGCAAGAACGGGCTGGCGATCACGACAGTTTTGAATCTGAGTTTCAAAATAACCCAGTGAATGGGGATAATGCTTTCCGAGACATCACCTATTGGGTCGTGACGCGCCCCGCGATGATTTACTTCGGCGCGATCGACCCCTCGCTTGGCAAGAAGAATTCAGGGCGCGATCCCAGCGCTATTCTTATTGGCGGCGTTGTACCCGGTGAAGAAACCTTTGACGTGGTGGAGGCGTCGATCCGCAAGCGCTTGCCGGACATTATCATCGCCGACGCTTTGGACATGCAGCGCAAATACGGATGCCAGCTTTGGTTTATTGAATCGGTTCAATTCCAGGAATTCTTACGCACTGAAGTTATGAAGCGTGCAGCAAGAGAGGGCCTTGCAATGCCCTGCCATCCTGTGACGCCAATCACGGACAAAGCGCTGCGCATCGAGCGCCTTCAGCCACCTATGAAATCAGGTTTGATCCGCCTTCATAATAGCCAATCGACAATGCTTGATCAGCTTCATCAATGGCCGAACGCTGCACATGACGACGGGCCAGATTGTCTCGAGATGCTTTGGAACGGTGCCATTGAGCATGCAGCGGGTTTGTTCACGGGTGGTGGAATTTCCGTTTCTTCCGGCGCAAATGCAACGAAGGGATATTAAATGGGAAAGCCCAAGATCAAGATGAAGAGTGCCAAAGCCGCTTCTTTGCCTTCGGATGCACGGTTTGCGACGGCCAAGAATGACATCACAATTCCAAACTATACGGATGTGCTGTCTTTTCTCGATGACACATTGCTGGAGCGTGGCGGTGGCAAGGGTTTGAAGCTTTATGATGAGATCGAGCGTGACACCCATGCTTATTCTGTTCTTCAAAAGCGCAAGCACCAGCTAGTGGGACGAGAATGGGAAGTCTTGCCAGGCGGTGAAGACAAAGCCGACATCGAGGCGGCTGATTTCATTCGCGATCTGCTCAGCGCGATCCCGTTCGATCAGATCTGTCTCGACTTGCTCGATGCTACGCTTAAGGGCTTTTCAATTTCGGAATTGGTCTATGTGCGGGACGGTCGGCATATGCGGGTCGATGAGGTGGTCACGCTCGACCAGCGGCGCTTTGTGTTCGATATGGAGTTCAAGCCACGGCTTTTGACCATGACGTCTCCTGCCAATGGCGAGGTCTTGCCAGATCGTAAGTTCATGGTGCATCGCTTTGGTATGAAGGGAAACAATCCCTACGGCCTCGGACTTGGCACCCGGCTTTTTTGGCCTGCGCTGTTCAAACGCAATGGCGTGGCCTTTTGGATGAAGTTTCTTGAGCGCTTTGCATCGCCCATTCCGGTTGGAAAATACCCGCTTGGCTCTCTGCCGGCACAACAGCGCGAGCTGATGACCGTGCTGCGGGGAATGAACCATGCGTCCGGTATCACTGTTCCCATTGGCACCGAACTTGAGACCTTTGAAGCAAAGCGAACAGGCACCGTTGACTATGAGGCTTGGGGGCGTTTCTGGAATTCGGAAATGTCTAAGGCGACACTTGGAGAAACCCTTACAACGGAGATGGGTCAAAATGGGGCCCGCGCTGCGTCCGAGACCCATGCCAGCATTTTGGACATGCTTGTGGACAGTGATGCTGACCTTCTGTCTGGCACCTTGAATGGGCAGGTCATTCGATGGCTCACGGTTTTCAACTATCCGAGTGCCAAGCCACCTACGGTCTGGCGTCCCCGTCCTTCTAATGAAATGGAGCAAGAGACGCTCGCGCAAAAACGCGCCGAGCGCCGAAGCAAAGATATGACCGCTTTGAGCGACGCACGCGCGATCGGCTATGAACCAGAAGACGTTGACGCCTATATGGAGCGCGTCTTTGATGGTCCTGTTCGAGCAATCGCCCCAGTAACGCCTGCTCAAAAAAAAACTCTTCTGAAATAGCCTTTTCGGACGAGGGGGCGTTCTCGATCGAGGATTTGACAACTTCGCTAGAAGAAGTCGTGCGGCTAACTCATGAAGCGTGGATCCGAGAATTAAAGACAGCGACCAGTTTGTCCGACGATGTTGGCGAAGTTCTCCAAGCTTTGCTGGATTGGCAGACACGTTTGGTGGACGAAAACCCATATCAGGAGTCGCTTGGTGATGCGATCGTGCTGGCGGAGTTGAAAGGGCGCGGCGATGTCATCGATGAGCTGGACGATCCGGCGCTCGCAGAGCCAACGGTCGGGACTGTCACGTTTAAAGAGGCGCAAGATTTTCTGCGTAGCAAGGTCAGCTTACCCACAAAGGTTTGGACCGAGACATTGCACCAGGCGCATGATCGCGCTTTTGTTGTTGCCGGCGCGGATTCGGTGGCTCTGGTTGAGGATCTGCGAAGCGCTCTGGATAACGCAATGAACGGCGGTCGCGGTCTCGAAGGTTTCCGCAAGAGTTTTGATGAAATCATTCTGAAGAGCGGCTGGCAATATAACGGCGGGCGTAATTGGCGCACGCGCGTTATCTATGAAACCAATCTGCGCACAGCGCATATGGCAGGTCGCCTCAAGCAAATGCGAGATCCCGACATGGTGCGCTTGCGACCTTTCTGGCAATATACCCATGCGGTCACCCGCGAGCCTAAGCAGCCGCGGGAAGAACATATGGCTTGGGATGGCATGGTGTTTCGTCATGACGATCCTATCTGGGGTCGCATCTTCCCGCCCAATGACTGGAGATGCTCTTGCGGCGTGATTACGCTCAGCGCTGCGGGGATGCGTCGCCTGGGCAAAGAGGAACCTGACGAGGCTCCAAAGCTCAAAATGCGCAAGGTCAAGGATCCGACAACGGGCGAGATGGTGAGCGTTCCTGAAGGGATCGGCTTTGGGTGGGGCTATCAGCCTGGGGATACCTGGGAGCGTGGCATTGTTCCACGCGAGTTGCAAAATCCATTGTCATTGGCCGAGCCTGAGCTGCCTTTTCCGACTGTTCCTCCATTGGTTGATCTCGGTCGCGGCTTTGTTTCACCCGAATTGCCGACTGGTAAAAACACAGAGTTTTATGTGGAACGTTTCCTTTCCCGTTTTGGCGCGAAATTAGGTCATGGCGTACTGTACAGGGATCAGGCGGGCCAAGCGGTGGTGGTCTCGGAGGCATTGTTCCAGAACGCTGATGGTCAATGGAAAGCGTTGAAACGTGGCCGAGCTATCCAGATGGAGCGTTTGGCGGAGGCCATCTTTGATCCTGACGAAATCTGGGTCGATTGGGGAGAAACACGCGACGGAACGCGTCGTCTTGTTAGAAGGTATCTGCGCTGGGATCCTGAACTTGCAGTCTTTAGCCTTTTCGAGTGGTCGATAAAGGGGTGGTCCGGCGTGACTGCCTTTGATCCAAGGAAGGGCAAAGCGAACAAACCGAGCATCGGATATTTGGAAAACAACCGTCGCGGCGCACTTATCTATCGCAGGGGAGAATAGGGAGGCGTTGTTGCGCACGACCCTCCCGTGATCAAGGAAGCTCCAGACCCCGCAACGGGTTCCCTTGATCGCTCTCAACATAGCAAGAGAAAGGACGAATTTCAATGAGCGGCGTCAGAATGGTCTTCAGCTTCAACGATCGAGCACTCAGGCAAGAGTTGCGCGCGGGTGTAACGCGACTTGACGACAAAACACGGCTCTTGAAAACAATCGGCGAGGAAATGCTCCCTCGCATCAATAAGCGCTTCAAAGATGAGCGCGGCCCAGATGGAAAGCGATGGGCCCCATTGTCATCCCGAACGATCGCAGCGCGCCTAAAGCGCTATGGCAATTCGCCTTTGACCATTTTGCGCATGCGCGGTCATCTGGCAGGATCGATCAGCTATCAGGTTGGTGGCAACGCCCTGAAGATCGGCACAAACGATGATGTCAACGCATATGCTGGCATCCACCAGTTTGGTGGCAAAGCAGGCCGTGGTCGGAAAGTGACGATCAAGGCGCGACCCTATCTAGGATTTGCGGATGACGATATGGGCGTTATTGAGGAGGAAGTGATGAACTATCTGGATCTGAATTGATGCGTGCAGGAGACTTCCCTCTTGATAGAATCGTGATGCAATGTGATCGCTGCAATCGACGTGGCGAATACAGCAAGGCGCGGTTCGTTGAAATTGTGGGGCAGAGCTGTTCACTACCTGACGCTCGTCGAATTGTTGCGAAGGATTGTGATCGCTGGGACAGAGATTGGGCAAATCAGTGTCAAATCCATTATCCTCAACTTACTGAACGCGCCAAAATTGGCTGAGCTTGAAAACGCGCCACAGTTTAGGCTGAAGTCCTCTTACGCACACTTACCCCAAAAAACCGAACAACCCCCGTTAAGACCCCGTTAGAAACGCTCTCAGACGCAAAATCTCTGCCCGCATCAATCGACGACTGCAAAACATCTTGCAATTTGCGCGCGTCGCGCCATTCTTGGTCCAGCCTCGAAACTCAATAGCGACGCGCTCTCCCTAAACTCAGTTCAGATATTTTTACCTATGTGCGCCGCATAGGTTGGCTCCATCAAATTCGCGATGGAGCATCCAGCTTATGTCCAAGGGGCAAAAAAATGTAGCGACGACACGCAAAGTGGAGGTGTTTCGACCGGGCACGTTCAAAGCGATGAACGGTCAGGAATACGCGTTTACCGAAGCGGATGTTTCCGCAATGGCATCGACTTACAATGCAGAAACATCACCTGCGCCCGTTGTTGTTGGACATCCCAAGCATGATGATCCCGCCTTTGGCTGGGTCAAAGGGTTTGAAGTCAACGAGGCGGGAACACTGGTTGCCGAGCTTGAAAACCTCGCGCCGGAGTTTGTTTCTGCAGTTGAGGATGGTCGCTACCGCAAAGTCTCGATGAAGTTCTTTGCACCGGATGCTTCTAACAATCCGTCGCAAGGCAGTTATTACCCTCGTCATCTTGGATTTCTGGGAGGCGCTGCGCCTGCAGTAAGCGGCCTGGCTCCCGTGCAATTTGCAGAAGCTGAAGGCGACGAGCTGATTGAGATCGAAGTCAGCTTTGCAGAACCTGCGATGGAAGACGTGGCATCCCTGTTTCGATCATTGCGCGAATTCATCATCGACAAGTTTTCAAAGGAAGAGGCTGACGAAGCCGTTCCAAATTATCTTATTCGCTGGGTGGATGATGCGGCTGATGAGCCTGCTAACAGTCCCGGCTTTTCCCAACCAAGCAAAGAGGATCCGCCAATGGCTGGTGACGACACCCAATTGAAAGCGCGTGAGGCCGATCTGGCGAAGCGTGAGCTTGCATTGCATCACAGTGAAAACGTGAGCTTTGCTGAAGGGCTGATCAGCGACAACAAGCTGCTGCCCGTGAACAAGGACAGCGTTGTTGCGCTACTGGATCAGCTTGCCGTCGATGGCGACGCTGAAATCGCCTTCTCAGACGATGGCACGGACAAGAAAGTCGGTGCAGGGCAGCTCCTGAAAGACATCCTGTCAGCGCAGCCAGAGGTCGTGCCAACTGGCAAAACCGACCTTGGCGACGATGCATCAGGCAATGCGCCCGCCTTCGCTGCCCCTGACGGCATGTCCGTCGATAGCGACGATCTTCAGCTTCACGCAAAGGCTGTCGCTTTCCAAAATCAAAACCCCGGCACTGATTATTTGGTTGCCGTCCAAGCCGTACAGGAGGGCTAACCGATGGGTCCGCTGCAAAGCACGATTTCCGTACTCACTATCTCAATGGTGGCGCAGGCAGATGTCGAAGCAATTCGCTTCGTCACACCAGCCAGTGTGCAAGCCGGCGATGGCGAGGCTGTCTTGGGTGTTACCCGAAACAGCGAAAAAGCCGGTCGGGCTGTCGCGGTCGATGTTATCGCCGTTGTCGACATGGTGGCAGGCGCTGCAATTGCCCAAGGCGCGCGTGTCCAGTCCAATGCTGACGGCCTGCCGATCACCAAAGCGGCTGGCGCGGACGCTGGTCTCGCTCTGACAGCCGCGGCCAATCCCGGCGACATCGTCAAAGTTCTGATCAAGTAAGGAGAGCCGACATGGCACCACGTAATATGAGTACTGCCCAAGCCCGTGTTCTCGACCCGATCCTGTCGACACATGCGCAAGGCTATCGCAACGCCGAGTACATCGGCCATCTCATCATGCCGATCGCGACCATCCCGACGCGGGGTGCGCGCATCCTGAAGTTTGGTAAAGACAGCTTTCGCAAGATGAACACGCGGCGTGCGCCCGGTGCGGAGTATCAGCGTATCCAGTACGGCTATGCCTCCAATCCCGTCGCTCTCCATCAAGACGCGCTGGCTGCAACCGTGCCCTTCGAGAACATGGAAGAAGCCTCGCAGGTGCCAGGCATCGATCTGGCCAGCGGCAGCGTGAATTTGGTGCTCGATGTGATTGCACTAGGACGAGAGATGGAAACGGCCAGCCTTGTGCGAGATCCTGCAAACTACAACGCGAACAACAAAGTTGCGCTTCTTGGTGCAGACAAATGGTCTGACCCAGAGAGTGATCCACACAAGGATGTTCAGGAAGCCAAAGAGCAAGTTCGCCGTCGCATTGGCCGCTATCCCAATCTGTTCACCATCGGCCCTGACGTGTTCAACGCGTTGAGCAATCATCCGAAGATCAAAGCTCAGTTCAAATATACGTCCTCTGAATCGATCACGACAGCGATGTTGGCCAAGTACCTTGACGTGGAAGAGGTCGTTGTCGGCAAAGCGGTCTATCTGGAAGACAATGCTGGCGAGGAAGATGATGCCAAGGACGTCTGGGGCAATGATGCGTCCCTGACATATCGCTCCAAAGGGTCCAATTATCAGGTGCCGAGTTTTGGCTACACCTACCGCCTGAAGGGCTATCCGATGGTTATGAAGCCCTTCCAGGACGAAGACACTGACAGCTGGGTCTACAAGATGAAAGAGGAATGGGCTCCGGTCCTGTCTGGCATGGACGCCGGGTTCCTCTTTCAGTCGCCCGTTTAGTTCACGCTCCGTAATGCGTCACGATGGTGAGAAAGAACACACCCCTAAGCCACACGACCATTGAGCCTGGGCAAGCCTTCAAAACTGCCCAACGGAATTTTGAGAGAGGGGCCTGGTCCGGGCCGCAAGTCCGTCAGCACCCAGTGGGAACCTAAAAGGTAGGCGTTACGCACCCCTCTAAATTGACCTGAGCACGTCGTAAATCTGCTCACTAACAAGGGAGGTCGAGATGACCCATATTGCACAACAGCGTATCAAGAAGGGCGGCAAGGTCTACCTACCAAACGACCCGATTGAGCTGACCGAGGACGAACTGGCGGAATTGCCAGAGGGCGCGGTCACAGAAGGCAATGTTGCTGATGAACCAGTTGAGCCAAGTCCTCTCGATAACGCACAACAGGCGCAGTTGAAAGACGCTGTGGCCAAACTCAAGGCAACTGCCTTCAAGCAAGACGGCGAGATCCGCGCGGGCGCTCTCAAAGGTCTCAATGATCAGCTCGACTTCGCAGTCGGCGTTGAAGACGTGACGGCAGCTCAAGCCACTGGCTCGGAGTAAGATCACCGATGGGCCGCTTCCTGACAGTTGATAGTTTCATTGCCCAGTTTGGGGAGACCGAGGCGCGCCAGATTGCAGGAACTGGCGACTTCAATTCGCTTGAAGGTAGCCAGATCGACCAGGCTGCCATTGAAGCGGAAATTGCCTTCACCGATGAGCTGATCGCTGGCTACGTGCTTGCGCGACACCCTTGGGTAAATGATCAGGACGTGGCTGACATGCCGAACCTGCTTAAGGGGCTAGGCGGGGACATCACACGCTATCGGCTGCGCGACAAAGAGAGCGGCAAAGGCCAGGTCTCTGAGACAGTCGAGACCCGCTACAAGGATGCTTTAAAGCGCCTTGAAGCGATTCAGCAAGGCAAGCTTGATCTGCCACGCGATCGGCAGGGCGGTGCGGATCAGTCTGACATCGACCTGCCAAATGGCAGCAGTGATGTCGCCAAGATTTCCGGCCCTGCACCTCAAGCCGACGCGATCTTGGGGGGCTATTGATGTCAGAAGCGTCTGCACTTATCCGCAAATCGCCAATCGAGAAGATTGAGGAGGCTATTGTTGGCTTTCTCAAGCAGGGCGGTCTCAGCTCCAAATATTTGATCCAAGCCTTTCCCGAGGATCCTGATGAGTTTGACTTAGGCGACGCTGAAAAGGTCGCCTTGGTTCAATACACGGGATCCCGCTATGCCGCTCCTGAAGCCCGTGGCAGCGGCCAGATGCGCGCGCCAGAGTTTGCGATCCATCTTTATCTGCGCTCGGTGGGCAAGCCGATCCGCGCGCCCTTTGAGATCGACCAGATCAGATTGGCCTTGCAGGATCAGTCAGTGCAGGGCGCAAATCTCTATGTGACGCGCGACGGCCTTGTCGATCAAACCGGCTCGCTTTGGCGTTTCTTGATCGAGGTGGCCTGCACCCCAATCCCCGCAGTTGGCCTGCCAAGGCAGAGACCAGCGCCCTTTATGACCGACTTTAGCAAAACAGAAGGAGCCTGATCATGGCCCGCTTTACCTATCACGGCCCCGCGCAAACCGTCTCACTCGCGGTTGGAAAAGCCAAAGACAAGGACGGGGTTGAAAAGTCCAAGTTCAAAGACATCAACTTTGTTCCCGGCAAACAAACACCGGACCTTCCCGAAGGCAATCCGCTGATCGCGTCGATGATTGATAGCGGCAAGCTGAAGCCTGTCGAAGAAAAGTCCAAAGCACCAACTGGAGGCAAGTAAGATGGCCAAGTTTTTCGGACCCGAAATCATTGAAACTGGACCGGGCAGCGCAGTCGTTACAGAGCGCAAGGCTGCAACGGCGTTGCTCGTTGGCACTGCGCCTATTGGCGATGTTCACGAGACGCCAGAAAAACGCGCTGAGTACGTGAACAAGACGCACACCTTTACGCGCTTGGAAGATGCGGTCGCAGCCTTCGGTGGGCATGTTGAGGGTTTCACAATTCCCGCGGCGCTTGAAGACGCCTTTGCACAAGCCCAAACCAACGGGATCGGCGAGATCGATGTGGTCAATGTCTATGACCCTGATGTGCATAATGTCGGCAACCCGGTCGCAAACACGGACATCGTTGGTTCGTTTTCTGCGAGCGGACAAGCTTCAGGGCTGCAACTGGCCTATTCCAGCTATCAACGCATCGGGCGTTTTGCGAAGATCCTTTTGGCTCCCGGCTTCACGGGTATGACGGGTGTGCGCGCCGCGCTGCAAACGATTGCCAATCGCACGCGCGGGCGGGCGCTGATTGATGCGCCATCTGGCGTGACGGCGGCTCAGGTTATTGAAGCCCGCGGGCCTGATGGCGCGTTTGACTTCCAGTTCGCGGATCGCCGTCTTGTCGCCATGTGGCCTCACATTGCGATGATGGATACCGCATCTGGCGAAGAGCGCCTGTCGCCATATTCCAGCGCCTTTGCAGGTCGTTGGCTCAGCACCATCATGGAAAACGGCTATCACCATTCGCCGTCCAACCATGCGCTGGTGCTTGAAGATACCGAAGTTCCTGTCACTTATATTCCAGGCGATCCGTCAAGCGAAGTTCAGCAGCTGCGCGCCGCGGGCATCGTCACTGTGGAAGAGCGCTATGGCAAAGGCCCGCACACCTCCGGCAACCGCTCCTCTGCTTATCCAACCGATACCGATCTGCGCAATTTGCTGCACGTTCAATTCATCGAGGACATGCTCGACGAAGAGGTGATCCACTATCTGGATCAGCACAAGGACCGCAACGGCAATCTCGCGCGGATTGAGTTCATTGAGGAGCGCGTCAACGATCGTTTCAAGGCCCTCATGTCTGGCGACGATCCGGTAATCTATGACGGTCAGTTCCGCTTTGATCGCACCAAGACCACGGCAGCATCTGTTGCAGATCAACAGTTCTTCTGGCGCACGGACTACGCGCCGGTCGGGGTGATGGAAACGCTCACGGTCGATCGAAACATTGATCTCGACTTGATCAGCAACGCCCTCGGATTGGCGGCGTAAGGAGAAAGAACATGTTGCAATACGGACAAATCACGGACGCTCCAGTTTATCTGGATGACAAGTCTCTCGTAGGTCACTGCGAAGAGTTCAATATTCCTGAGATCGAGACCCAGACGATTGAACACGATACGCTTGGCTCAATCGGCGTGATGAAGTTACCGCGCCGCGGTCTGAGCGCTCTCGAAGGCTCTTTGATCATGTCGTTTGCGGAACCAGAGTTTTTGAGCATCACATCAAACCCGCGTAAAGCCGCGCGGTTCCAGGTACATTCAAAGCTCGATATTTTCGATGCGATGGGACTGGACGAGACAAACTCGACGACGCTGGTGACGCATGTAACAGCGCTGTTCCACAAGTCGGCCTTTCCAGGAGCGAAAAAGGCAGATGCGGGTAAGCACAACGCTGATTTTAGCGTAACGCGGCTTATGCAGCGGGACATCAATTCTGGCACGCCTATCGTTGAGATCGATCTCTTTGCCAACATCTACAAGGTGCTCGGCGAAAACGTCTGGCCTGACTAGGTCACTCGAATTTACGAATTGGCTACGTCTGCGATGTGGCCAGTACCCGGCAGGCCACTCTCGATGGGGCATAGATTGGGGCCTGCCATTTTGTCCTTAGCCCCGGAGACTTCGAATGTCGAAAGATGACACGACCCAAACAGTACAAGACAATGCGAGCGGAGACAGCGCGCTCATTGAAAAGCTGAAAAAGCACAAAGCTGCCAATGCTGGCATTAACGAAACAAAACTACCGGACACTGGTATCACTGCGAGCTGGCCGAAATTTAAGCCGCACCACGTTTGGATGAAGGCGCAGCGCCTATCCAAGAAAAACCCGCATGCGGTTATGGACAACTATCTGCCGCTGATCTGCAAGTTCGACGGCGAAAAAATGACGCTCGAAGAGTTCAAGTCGCTTATCCCGACCGATGACGTTTTGCACCTGACGGGCGAAGTTATGGGCGATGATGACGAAGAGGGCAATGAGGGAAACGTCCTGCACTAAGCACCACTCTTGATCATGTTCATCTCGTTGAGTGTGGTTGGCCTCCTGCCTATCTCGACGCGATGTCAGAAGAAGAGTTTTGCTTTTGGCGAGACGAGCGCGCTGAATATGACCGCCTGGTGAAAGAAGCCGCGGAAAAAGAAGCTGGGAAGAACAAGTCATGAGCCGCCGCAAAGCAGAAATGGTGCTTGAATTGATCGATCGGGCGACCAAGCCCGCTCGTCGCTTTATCGCTATGCAGCGGCGCATGGGTAAAGCCGTTGAACTTGCCAACCGCATTGCAACGCGGACTTCGCGAACGGCAAGCAAAGCGACTGATCTTTATAAGCGCGCGGTCCAAGGTTTAGGCCGCGCGCAAGATGCCCTGCAACGCGGAATCCGTCGCAGCAATGATCTGATTCGCCGCCAAGTGACCCAGATGCGCACCGCGACGGGTCTCATGCGCGGGGGGGTGATGGGTATGGGACGCGCCGCGCTTTTGGCGGGCGGCATGTTCGCAGCCTATTCGGGAACGGTAACTCTTGCCGCGAGCAGTTTTCTGGGCCCAGCACGTCAGTTCGAGAATTTTGGTGTTCAGCTTGAAAGCATTGAAGGTTCTTCTGCAAAAGCCGAAGCTGCCATGCGTTGGATTGAGGACTTTGCCACTCGGACACCTCTAGAATTGAACCAGGTTGTCGAAGCTTATCAACAAATGCGAACCTTTGGCATGGATCCGACAAATGGGTCCATGATGGCGCTTGTGGATACGATGGCCGCAAGCGGTAAAGGGGCTGAGCAACTTAATGGCCTCGTACTTGCTCTTGGCAAGTCCTGGACGAAGGGGAAACTTCAGGGCGAAGAAATAATGATGCTTATGGAGCGCGGTGTCCCCGTATATGATATCCTAGGCGAAAAGCTTGGCAAAACAGCGCTTCAAATTCAAAAGATGGCCACAGCAGGCAAACTTGGCCGCGCCGAAATCCAACTCCTGATTGATGGAATGGCAGAGCGAAACGCCGGTGCCGCCGACAAAATGTCAAAGACATGGGACGGAATTATTTCAAATCTGATCGATTGGTGGACACGGTTCCAGCGTACCGTCATGGGCTTTGGTGTATTTGATTGGATGAAGGATCGCCTTCGAGGCGTTTTGGATATGCTCAATGCAATGGAAGCGTCTGGTGAACTCGAAGTTTGGGCGAAGGCCATTGCTGACAATATCCTTATCGGTCTGGAAGCGATCTGGGGCTTTGGTGCGGCTTCTGTTGAGCTTTGGCAGACCTTCTTTCCGGTGCTGCAAAGCGCAGCTGACGCTTTGGGCGGTTGGCGCAATCTGGCACTTGCGGTTATGGCGATCCCATTCCGAGGCGTGATCCTTGGCGCTGTTGCTGCGCTCTTCCAATTCGCGGGTGGCGCGGCCTTGGCAATGAAGGCGCTCGGCGGCATCGGGTTCGGCAGCGCGATTAGTGGGGTGCTTGGGTTCGGTAAAGCACTGCTGGCTCTCGCCAATCCTTTGAATTGGATCAAAGGGGCGTTCATTGCGCTGCGCGTCGCCCTGATCTCTACAGGTATCGGCGCATTGGTTGTCGGCCTCGCGATGGCTGGCGTGTGGATCTACAACAACTGGTCTGGCCTCAAATCTTTCTTCAAAGGCTTTGGCGAAGCCTTCATGAAATCGCTTGGCCCTGCGCGTCCGATGGCTGAAGGTGTGATCCGCGTCGTCAAACAGCTCTGGGCTTGGATTGCCCGTTTGCTCGCGCCCTTGGACGCCAGCGCCGAGCAATGGGCCGAATGGGGTCGCGCAGCTGGGCGATGGACAGGCGAGGCACTCGCAAAAATTCAGGATTTCTTTGCGCGCCTAGCCAGTTGGTTCACAGGCGGGACGAAATTTGATCTTGCCAATCTGTTTACGCCTTTGGCTTGGGGCGCAGCTCTTATTCCGTTTCTGACCCTCGCAACATTCAGGAAGTATGCCCTCGGGGCTTCGATCTTGGGTGTAAAGGCGCTCATCACGCCGCTCAAATGGGGTGCCAAGCTCGTGCCGCGTTTGTGGCCGTCAAAGCTATTGAAGCTCGCGACAGGGGGCGCGAAGCTTCTTTTGTCTGCGTTGATCATGCCGCTCAAATGGAGCAAAGCGTTAATCGCAAAAGTGCCATGGTTTACGCTGGCCAATGGTGGAAAGTTGTTCAGATTGGCCACGTTGATCAAGCCCATTTTATGGACCGCGCGTTTGATCCCCGGTATTGGCTGGTTGGCCTTGGCAGGTGGGCTGCTCTGGTCATTGTTGATCAAACCGATTGATTGGGGTCATTTTGAATGGCTCAAATTCGAATGGTCAGACATCCTGCCAGATTGGAACTGGGACTTTATTAACCCCATCGACCTTGCGTCCAAAATTTCACTGACATTGTCCAAGATCGGCAGTCCCGCTGGCGCAGCAGCTGCAGCAAAGGCAAATACAACACCGAAGAAACCTGTTTATCATGGGACAACTCCCATGATCCCAAGGATCACAGAAAAGGCGCGCGGTGGAAGTTTCGGACCAGGGTGGTTGTTGACGGGTGAGGAAGGGCCGGAGCTGGAGTATAAGTCGCGCGGTGGTTTCATCGCGCACAACAAAGCCCTGCGCAATATGGCTTCGATGTCTGAGAAGATCTCGCGAGGCGCTGCAAACTCTAGCCGAGCGCCGTCTTGGCTCAAAGGGGCGGCAGTCGCATCCAGTATGGCGGCGAGTGCAGCTATGCCAACTGCTGCAAGCGAGCTCGGAAATGAACAGAGCAGTGGTGCCCCCGTTGGGTCCAAGTATCTCACGCAAAATTCGCGCAGCAACACAAGCGTCTCTGCGCCGATTACTTTAACGATTCAAGGTAACGTCGATCAAAGCGTTATGCCTGATCTGAAGGACGCGTTGGCCGACTTGGAAGAGCGTCTCGCTGCACGCATTGAAGACGAAGCACATGGTTCGCGCAGAAGGGAGCATGGCTAATGCTGGGACTGTTTGGAACCTCTGTTATTGGCACTGATCATCTCACTGGTCCGACAAGTGACAGCGAGGAAAAGTCGGCGCGCTTTGTGCGCCATGATGTGCTGCGCGGGAAACCGATTTTGCAAGATCTCGGAAATGACGCTGGCACCAAGCAGTTGGAATTTCATTTCGACGAGGTGTTCTGCGATCCCGAAGCGGAATTACGCAAGATTGATCTGGCTTTTCAGGCGCGCGTTCCTATGCGCTTGTTCTTTGATCTGTTGGGCTTCGAGCTGGGGGTGTTTCAGATCGAGCGCATGCGGATCAAGCGCAAGAAAACCACCGCCGCTGGCCGCGTTGTCAGGATCGACCTTGAGGTGGAGCTGCTGGAAAGCTCGATCGGATTTGGCGGCTTGCTCGGCGTCGCTGCTGGCATAGGTCGCGCGATCTCAAGCCCCTTCCTGAAGAGAGGATGATTATGTCAAAAGAATTCTTTGAGCATATCACCACGAGCGGGGATCGTTGGGATCTGATTGCCTTTGACTACTACGGCGATGCCACACTTATTAAACCGATCATGATGGCCAATCCTGACCTGCTTTCGGATCCACAAAGTCCAGCGCCACTTGTTTTTGATAAAGGCGTGTCGATCAGGGTGCCTGTTCTTCCGGTGGAAGCTGTAGTGGCTTCTCAATTGCCACCCTGGAAGCGATAGGGAGGTTCACCGATGTTTGGCCCGCAAATTCCATTTGTTGATCTATCCATTGCAGGCGCTGCGTCCGGTCTCATGCTTGGTGGCTCGCTTAAAGAGTTTTCCTATCGTGATGTTCATCATGGAGAAGTGGACGAAGTCAGCTTCAAGCTGGCAGATGGGAACGGCCTTTGGCGCTCGAGTTGGGGCATTGACGAAGGCACAGAGATTGAGGGAACGATGGGCTATGCGGGGCTGATCGGCGCAAGAGTGCCGTGCGGTCTTTACACCGTGGGCGAAACGGAAGCTCAAGGAGATGGTAGCGGCGATGTCGCGACGTTTCATGCTCAAGCCGCATTCACGTCAAAAGAGCTGCGCACCCAGCGAACTGAAGCTTTTGACAAAATGAAGTTGGCTGCGATTATCCAAAAAGGGGCTGATCGGCACGGTTTAGACGTTCTCGGCGAAATCCCTGATCTCAGTTTCGAGAGGATCACCCAAGACAAACAGAGCGATTTGAGCTTCTGGACACGTTTGGCTGAGGATTGGGGCTGCTACTTTTCGGTCAAGGGAAACCAGCTCGTATTTACCACGCGCGAGTCGATTGAAAGCCTGTCGGCCGTTCGACACTTTGAGCTGATCGCAGGAGATCGCGCGATGCGTTATTCATTGCGCAAATCCACGCACAAACTTTATGCCAAAGCCGAAGCCAAATATCTGCATCCCAAACTAAACAAGCTGCTGCAGGCTGAAGAAGTGGATGATCGCGTGCCGTCTGGCGATACTTTGAAAATTGACGATCGAGCGGAATCGCAAGGACATGCTGAGCGGATGTGCAAAGCGCGCCTCGCGAGCGCGAATGATCGTCTTGGTACAGGCAGGATCACTGTCGTTGGAGACCCTCTTTTGTTGGCAGGTCAAGTTGTGCAACTGGGCGCGACATACGGCAAATACGCGGGCCGCTGGTTGGTGACTGCGGCGCGGCATCGATTCAACGCCTCAGGCTATATAACTACCATCAACATAAAGGCGCTATGACATGGGGCAGATGAAGCGGGGCATCGTAATCGCAGGGCGCGGCTCCCAGGTGCAGGTTCAATTCGATGATGCGGATGGAATGATCTCGCCTTGGCTGGACGTGGCTCAGGAATCGACGCTTGGGAAGCGCTCTTATCGGCGGTTCAAAAAAGGCGAGATGGTTCGTTGTTATCTCGATCGCAAAGGCGAAAGCGGAGAAGCATTGTTTGCGATCTATAACGACGCGAACCCAGCGCCAGCGGATGGCGATGAGTTGTTCTATGAAGAGGCTGCCGATGGGTCCACGCTCGAGTGGGGTGTTGGATCGTTTAGATACACCAATGCGGAAGGCACGGTGTTTGAGGTTTCGGGTGCTGACGTGAACGTTACAGGCAACTTAATAGTCTCGGGGAACGTGAGCGTTGAAGGCACAACCGAGCTGAAGAACACGTCAATAAACGGGGTGTCCCAGGTTGCCGATTAGTGGTTCTTCTCTCCGACTTTTCCCCGGCGAAAGCGCTCGCTTCACTGCGTTTGGGAAGCAATGCTGTCGGTAACAAAGGAGAGAACAATGACCGACCCAGCACCCCAAGTTTTGGAAGAAATCGCAGCAGAAACTCTTGATCTGGAAACACTTGAAACGCGCAATTCGGACGATTTGGATTTTCACGACATGTCGGTTTGGCAGATCAAGAAGGCCTTAGAAGCGGCATTTGAAGCCGGCAAAGCAGCCAACGCTCTCGAACAGTGTCACGCTTAATAATTCACTGATTAAGGCACTTGACGTAGCAAGATCAATTTAAGACGGTGCAGGCGATAGAGGGCCATGCGCCCCTCTCTAAACTGAGTTCAGATAGTGTGACCGCTTTGGCATTGGTTATTTGCCAGCATGCTGGCGAGAACCGAAATCCCCTTTGTGCATTGGCAAATGAAACGCGCTCCATCTGGGGTTGCGGTTCTAGGTGAAATCGCCGCCGAGCTTGATGATCTCGACCAAGATATCCGTCAATGCATTCTGACCCCAAAACGCTCGGTGCCGCTCAATCCGGAAAAAGGCTGTGATCTCGATCAGTTCCGCGACCGCCCGCTTAATGTACGCCATATGTTTGTGGCCGCGGAGGTGCGCGAGACGCTCGAGCGCGACGTGCCAAGGATCAAAGTTTCGGCTGTGAACGTCGAGGCTGAATTTACCTCTGTGAAGATCCGCGTGACCTGGTCTCCAAAAGAACAGGTATTGGAAGAATTTATTACCACGGAGGTCGTCTATGTCTTCTGATGCGGCCTTTACTGATCACCCGATCAACGAACTCAATGCAGCAGGTGCACCGGACTTTGTAACTGCGGATGCGGGAACGATCCTGGACATGCTCAAGGGCTTCTTTGAGACTGAAACTGGTCGCACGCTCTCTCCAAGCAACGCGGAAATGTACCTGCTTGAAACCGCTGCCTATATGTTTTCAATCCGCGCCGCGGAAGATCAGCAGGGCTTTGAAAACTGCTTTGTTGCTTGGGCGCAAGAGAGATTTCTTGAGGCGCACGGCACGGGTCGCAACACGGACCGTTTGCAGCCAAGAGCAGCGACCACCAATTTGCAATTTGAAACAGACGCGCCGGCGCTGACTCGGATCCGCATTCCTTCTGGCGCGCGCGTTAGCGATGACGCTGGTCAGGTTCAATTCTTAACGCTCTCGGATGCTTTCATCGAGGCTGGCCAAACCCAAATCGATGTCGCAGCCGTGGCGAGCGACGTTGGCAGTTTTGCCAATGGGTTTCCAATTGGCAGCTTGACCTCGATCGTGGATCCAGTTCTGGGCGTCGCTGCTGTCACCAATCTGACGGAGACCGGAAACGGGAGCGAAATCGAAGAGCTTGGTCGATACCGCGCGCGCGTCGCATTGGCCTTCGAGCGTATTGGCGACGGGCTGTCTAAAGAGCGCTATTTGTCTGACGTTTTAGGCTGGAATGCCCGCTGCATTGCTGTTGAGATCATCCGGCCACAGCCGGGATACGTGAGCATTTATCCCTTAATGGATACGGGGGCAGCCAACGCCGAAGAGCTGGCTTCGCTTCTCAGTGTCTTTGATGAAACGAGCATCCATCAGGGTGACTACATTCAAGCCTTCGCACCTGAAGCCCATGTTTTTTCCTTTCCTTTGGATCTCACTGTTTCAGATCCTGCCGCCAAGGACTTGGCTGTCGCGGCAGTGCAGGGTGTGCTTGACGTTTGGGGGCAAAGCCTTGGCGGCTATATCGCGCCCTCTGAGCTGATCCGAGTTGCGAAAGACGTTAGCGGCGTGATCGAGGCGGATGTGCCTGGTCTCACCTTCGAGCTGGTCTCCCGTACCAAATGGCGTAGCGGCACGATTTCTGACGTAACGAGTGAGGTGGTCTGATGTCGCGCATCTGGTCGGATCGACAGCTTGAGCGCGCGACGCCTGCGCAGGCCAAGGACATACGTGGCCGAGCGTTTTTACAGGCCGTCAATCGAATGCTAGCGAGCAAGCGTCTGCCGGGTCCAGATGTTCGTGATCCGGCGACTTGCCCTGTTGAGGCACTGCCTGCGCTCATTGCAGAATATTCTATGGAAGAGTTTATCTCGCCTGGTCTGAAAGAAGAGTACATTCGCGCGCTTCTGGCGCGGCGATACGATCTCAAGCGCATGAAGGGCTATATCGCCGGAATCCGCTTGGGGCTTAGCCTTGTCGGGGTTGAGGTAGATTGGGTGCAATGGTTCGAAGAAACGCCAATGGCTGCGCCGAACACACACAGGCTGAAAGTCGTCTTTGACAAGCCGATGCTAGACGGCGTGCCGATCGGCGATCTTTACCACCGCCGCGCCGCGGCGCGCATCATCGAGGCGATGAAGCGGTTCAGCCAGAGCGAGGACATCGAGTTTGTTATTCGCACCGCTCTGCAAGGCCATGTTGGCGCGATTACCCGCCTCTCTGGGCGTATTCATCTCAAAGCTCTCGGCACCGCTGAGCAAACCATTGCGGCGACGCTCGGCACCGGCGCAATCACGCGCTTGAACGGCATCTATCACATGAAAGGATTGCCGGTATGACGCAATCAAGCTACTCGATCGTGACCACCTTCGGACGCGCATGGAATGCCAGTGCCGCGGCGGGCGTAGAAGTGTCTCCCATTACGCATATGGTCTTTGGAGACGGCGTGAGCGCGCCGACGGGCGGCGAAACTGAGCTTGTAAGTGAAGTACATCGCCAAGCGATCAATGCGTCGGGTGCTATCGCTGAGCAAGGTGTTGCCTGGTTCGAGGCGCATCTTGTGGCCAATGTGGGCGGGTTCGTCATCCGAGAAATGGGGCTTGTCACCGCAGATGGCAACCTCGTGGCGATTGGCGTTATTGAGGATGGCATTCCCAAATTGGATCCATCAACAGGCAGCACGGCCGAGTTGACGATGCGCATGGATGTGTTCTTCGCAAAGCTCGATGCGCTCGTCGTCGAAGTCGCGCCGCTGCCGCATTACCTAGACCGCCAGCGGCTCTTGCATCCAGAAACAATGAAACTGATCGCGACGTCAGACTGGCAAGAAAACACCAATGCTGATGATCCTGAAAAAGCGCTCGAACAGGTGCGCCTCGGTAAGCTGCTTGAAGCCAGTATCATCGATAACCATCCCGAGGCAGCAGCGACGATCTTTGCAGGCGACGTGGCGCATCAAGGCGCACCGACGGTTGCGCAAGAAGCGTCATACAGCAAGCCGATCATGTCGATCGGAGGCCAGCGCATCCGCCTGGATAGGCTTCCCGGCGACTTGTTCGCAGGCCCCGGCAATCATGACTGGGTCATGCGTCTTCTTGCTAGCGATCCCGTTGAGGGCGAGAGCATGGCTGAGTTTTTGCGTCACTTCCCCGCGACGCGCTACCACATCGAATGGGGCAACATTGTTATCGTTGTCATGGGCGACGAGATGATGAGCAAGGGCGGTGACCTTAGCTACGAGACTTTCGAATGGTGGCGGGACATCCATCTCTCCAAACAAGCCGATCATTTCATGCTGACTGTTACGCATCAAAGCCTGCAAAACACAATTGATCCCAGCCCGAACAAACCAGGGCGGCACATCCACAATTCTCAATGGTTCATTGATGCGATGATGGATCCCGACCAGCCCGTCAAAACCAATTGGATCAACGGACATCACGGCTCTTACAGCACCACTGATCTTGATAACCGCACTGCGCTCGCGCATGGCGGCAATCGCTTCATTCAAATCGGCGCTCATTTGCCATCGGTTGCGGGTGACATTCCGAAACGTCCGGTCACCTATTGGACCATCAATTTCAGTGCGGGTTCGCGCAACGTGCTGTTCAAGCAATGGGATGTAGAGGCAGGGGGCTACATCGAGGCGCACGATATCATCGTTCAAGCGCCCCAGCCGATCCGGCTCAATGCTCTGCCCCAGTTCGACGGTCGCCATCAAAAGAGCCTTCGATTTGATCCCGAAGCGGACAAAGCCTTCGCTCATGCCGCGCGACAGACGCTGCGTTTTGCCAAACAGGAACTGAGATTGCGCAAGGCCACAGGAATGCCGACCGCTGGAATGGAGAAAGCACTATGATCCACAGTCAAACACAAGCCGACCTCAAAAGGGTTGCGGATGGTTTTGAGGCCATTCTCGAAGAGTTGGACACGCCGAGCGGGCTTGAGCAGGCCGGATTCAAACGGATGAAAGAGACGCGTGTGTTCGACGATGCAAATGTCGCGATCACCTATCCGGGCGGCACAACGATTGCCGATGCGACGGTGACCCATTCCTTCGATTATGTGAGCGCCTTTCCCGACGAGGAAACGCAGATTTATTTCACTTGGGTCTGCAACATGAAGCTGGAGAGCAACGGCGTGGATAACGAGCCGCGCGGTAAGGCGGCGATCTTATTACCAGACGGCACGGTTCTTACCAATGTGATCAGTTTTGGCGTTGATCGCAGCGACACCAACGCGGCTTACATCAACGGCTCGCAAGGCGCATCTGGTCACATGGTTAAGCCTGCTGATCAAGCCAACATCACCTTTGAACAGCGCTGTTTCATGAACTTCGGCGCGCCCGAAAATCTCATGGAAATTGACAGCGCCGACCTGCTGGTACGGGAGTATGTACTGTGACGACACCTCAATCAAAGTTCCTCATTCGCGCTGCTGCAGAGGCTGGTTTCACCGCCACGAAGATCGTGAACGGGGTGCCAGAATGGAACGCGCCAGCGCCAAATGCTGGCGAAATCGACACCATTACTTTTGAGGCGCAGCGCCTTGAAGTGGGTGCCAACATCGTTGCGGACATTGAGCGCATGGGCGCATTATTGGTGCGTAAATATCCCAGCACTGAGCAGCAAGGCTGGCCGATCAAGTTCACCGAAGCCGAGGCAGTGATCGCAGGCACGCTCGCGGAAGTTGATGCTTTCCAGCTTGGCATTGAAGCGTCGATCACGGGTGAAACTGTCGCCAATTTGGCGGCAAGTACACTTGCAGCAGCGGCCCTTACAGGCATGATCCCTTCGATCTCAGCGGGTCTGCGCCGGCGCCTCGAAGCAGGCATCGCAGCCGCTCAAAACGAAGTGGAACTTGAGGCGCTTGAAGCTACCTCAGATGCAGCGCGCACCTCGATCATGACCGCCTTTGCGACAGGTGACCCAGCTGTCGTGCAAACTGCACTGGCGGCGATCTGACAACCCTCGAATGATCAACTGTCGATATGCCCAATGGGCAATCGGCGAAGTCTCCTAAAAGCGGAGGCAAGAGGCGCGGTAACGCCTCTCACCACGGGGGTGTTATTGAGACAACCCCGCCGACCTGATCTGAGATGAAGGCCGTCCGCACCCATGATCACGGGAGACGGCAGTAACGAACGATTCGAGACCAAATGTCAAAGACAGTTATCTCTAAGACCAACCCTGTCGCCCCTTACTTGGGCGGCAAACGCAACCTGGCCAAGCGTATCTGCGCCATCATTGATGCCGATAACCACACGACCTATGCAGAGCCATTTGTTGGCATGGGAGGTATCTTCCTTCGCCGTACAAAGCAGCCCAAATCAGAGTACATCAATGACGCAGGTCGCGATGTCTACAATCTGTTTCGCGTTCTGCAGGAACACTATGTGGCGTTTCTGGACATGCTTAGGTTCCAAATCACGACGCAGGCAAATTTCATCCGCTTGACTAAGGTCGATCCCGAAACGCTTACGGATCTGCAGCGGGCCGCGCGGTTTCTTTACCTTCAGCGAACTGCCTTTGGCGGTAAGCCATCGGGGCAAAACTTCGGCGTCGCAACCGATCGGCCCGCACGCTTCAATCTGACGACGCTGGAATCTGATCTCGAAGCCCTGCACGAACGCCTATCCGGCGTCACAATCATGTGCGTAGACTATTCCAATTTTATTGCACGCATGGATCGCAAACACACGCTGTTCTATCTCGATCCGCCTTATTGGGGCTGTGAGAATGACTACGGCAAAGCCTTGTTTGAGCGCGCTGATTTTGAGCGCCTGGCCGAGCAGCTCAAAGGGATCAAAGGCCGCTTCGTGATGTCCATTAACGATGTGCCCGAGATCCGCGAGACCTTTGCTGCGTTCCACATGTCCGAGGTTTCAACCACTTACACGATCGCTGCAAAGAACGATCGATCCAAAGAGCGCGCTGAGCTGTTGATCAGCAATTTCGTCTGGGAGGGGACATGAGGCAGGACTATCCGGATCCAGTTGAAATGGAGATCATAGGGTTTCAAGTGATGGTGGACGACACGCTCGGCCACCTCGCTGTCACCCACGACGGCTCGATCACATGGGACCAGCTGCAGGCGATCAAGAACGCAGTTTGGGGCCGCGATGCGCGCGCGATTGAGGTTTATCCTGTGCAGGCGGACGTCATCAACAACGCGCCGCTACGACATCTCTGGCGGCTTGGAGCTGATGACTTCTGCCCTGATTTGCTGGGGCGGGTTGAGCCAAGACAGACGTTAGAAAAACGATTTTTATTGGCGTGGTCAAAGCAAATTGATGGACAATAAGCTGTTATTCTCCATGTAATCATGACCTAATTCATTCAGAATTAATTGGGAGAATCAATTGTGAGCCAAAATGAAATTAAGACAGTTGTGAATGTTGATCGTCTTTTTCTTGCTACCGACAACCCTCGTCATGAAGAAGTAGATGATGAAAGAGAAGCTATTGAGCGGCTTTGCAAGTCAGAATACGTTGAGGAACTAGCTCGAGATATAGTCCTTAACGGACCAAGTCCTGCAGAACGGTTGATTGTTTATCCGGCGGACGAAAGCTTGAAGATCGATGAAGTCGACGAACAAACTGCGTTCGTTGTCGCCGAAGGGAACCGGCGAGTATGTGCCTTGAAGTTGCTAAATGATCCGGATCTCGCGCCTGTAAAACTACGCGACGCAATAACCAAAATGGCGGATGGGCGCGAGATATCTGCCGAAGTCGATGTTGTTGTGATGATCGACCCAGAACGGCGTCGGCACTGGATGAGACGTATTCACGATGGAGTTCAAGGCGGAAAGGGGCGAAAACCTTGGAACGCAGAGCAGAAAACCCGTTTCAGCGGCTCGCGACGGAATATCATAGCGCAGCAGCTTTTTGATTTTGCGGAACGACGAGGATTGATGGAAGAGGCCGATCGACGGGGGAATTTTTCCCATATGGCACGACTAGTCGGAAACGTACTGGTTTCGGAAACGTTGGGGCTGGACCTGTCAAACGGTATCGAAGAACTCCAACGCAATCGTCCAATCAAAGAGTTTGAAACTATTCTTGCTGCTGTTTTAAGAGAAGCAAAGGATAAGGCCCTTGGCTCCCAAGCCTCGAAGGCGAAAATTGACAGGTTCGCCCGAGACCTAAACAAGTTGTCTGGTGTTTCGGTAAATCGCATCGATCCTGAAGGGCTCGAACCTGAGGAGAGCGATCATCCGAGCGATAGTCCCAATGCTCAAACGACTGATGTTGGCGATAGAGATGCAGGAAATGGTGTTTCGGAAACGTCTGGTGGGGGGGCAAGTAGTAAATCAAAAAGCAAAAAATACGTTATTGAAGAAAGCAGCATTTCCGACGGATTTGAAGATTTGAATCATGACAAGTTGATGAGCCTTTATAAATCGATTTGCTCGATCAATTGTGAAACCCACACCCCTTTAATCGCTGTTGGCGTTTGGTCGTTCGTTGAAACGCTCGCTGCGACAATGGGCAGTGACAAGCCATTCAAAGACTTCTTCACTAGAGGAAAGACAGGTAAGCTCGCTGCTCTGGGATTGGGGTATGGACAAGATGCGAATGCTGTGGTGGAAGCTCTGGCTCGCATTGCTGGATACGGTAACACTACAAAGCACGACGCTGTTTCCGCGTTCTTTGACTACAGACAAGTTATCAATGATATGAAAGTTCTTTCGCCTTTGGTTGAGGCATGCATTTCGGAGTTGAAGCAAGATGCCTAGATCGAATTCTCCTTTGAGGTACCCTGGTGGAAAGTCCAGCATGTTGGCTTTGATGGCTGGAATTTTGAGGGAGAATGATCTTCAACGTGGAGCCTATGCAGAACCCTTTGCAGGCGGGTGTGGCTTGGCGCTTAGTCTATTATACGGAGGGCATGTTTCTGAAATTCATATTAACGATGTTGATCCTGCAATATGGAGCTTTTGGCACTCGGTGTTAAATGAGACTGATCAGATTATTCAGCTTGTCGAAACTGCTGAACTTAGCGTTGTTGAGTGGCGACGTCAGCGTGAGATTTTCTTAGAGCAGAGAATTTCTGATCCAGTCAAGTTGGGCTTTTCCGCGTTCTTCCTAAATAGAACAAACCGCTCAGGCATAATCAAAGGCGCTGGCGTGATTGGAGGGTTGCAACAAGCGGGAAACTACAAAATGGATTGCAGGTTTAACCGATCAGACTTGAAAAAACGAATACAGCGAGTGGCCAAGTACAAAAGCCGCATAAAACTTACACGTATGGACGCACTAGAGTTCATCCCTTTTGCCGACAAAACACTTTCACAAAAAGCGCTCCTGTGTATCGATCCACCATATTTCAATAAGGGTTCGAGCTTGTATACGAGCTTTTACGTTCCAGGAGATCACGCAGCCTTGTCGGTCGAGATTCAAAACCTCCAACGGCCGTGGGTGGTCACCTACGATAACGTTCCAGAGATCAATTCGCTTTATCACCCCCAACCAAGATTTGGCTTTGACGTTAACTATTCAGTTCAAACTAAACGGGTTGCTACCGAACTGCTGGTAGCATCACATCATTTGGTATTACCAGAAGAGATCGAGGCGCGCCGTATCGCTTAGAACTCAAGATTGTTTTGTTAAAGCAGTTCAGATCAGCGCTCATCAACAGGGCATGCCACGGCGCGAAGCAAACGATCAAAATTTTTGTCTAAAACTTAGTCCACCGTTGTCTAAAACTTAACGCGCCGCAACAG
>NZ_JBOEHB010000011.1:36494-116109 GCF_050633725.1 Planktotalea sp. | reverse complement strand
GTACACGGATTTGCAATCCGCTGCATAACCACTCTACCAACTCGCCAGCCAGTGATGCAGGGCAGATAGCTGATCTGCGAAACTGCTGCAAGGGTCTTAAGACGAGAAATCTTAGTAAATCTTGGATGCTGGGGGCGTTGTGGGGGCGCGCGCTATATGGCAAGACTGGGGAAAGGATTCTGAACGAGCGAGTTTAGCCCATGTCTGATTTCAATGCCCGACGCGTTATGATGGTGGATACGCAGGTCCGCCCCTCTGATGTTACCAAATTCCCTGTCATAGATGCCATGCTTAGCGTGCCGCGTGAAAACTTCGTGCCGCGCGATCGCCGTGAAGCGGCTTATGTTGATGGCAATATTCCCTTGGCCAACAGCAGAGTCCTGTTTGAGCCGCGCACCATGGGAAAAATGCTCGATGCACTCAATTTGCAAAATGACGAGTTGGTTCTCGATATCGGCTCTGGCCTTGGGTATTCGGCGGCTCTGATGGCTCAAATCGCCGAAGTCGTCGTCGCGCTCGAATCGGACGATGCACTATCGGAAGAAACACAAGCTGCGCTAAGCGATGCCGGGGCAGATAATGTGATTGTACAGGCTGGCGATCTGGCGGCCGGAGTTGCCGAGCATGGTCCTTATGACGTGATTGCGATCGAAGGCGGCGTTGAAACGATCCCCACAGAGATATTGGCGCAACTCAAAGAAGGGGGGCGCATTGCTGCGCTCTTTATGAGCGGCGCATTGGGTGAAATGCGCGTCGGTCACAAAATTGATGGTCGGATAAATTGGCGCCTTGCGTTTAATGCGAGTGCTCCTGTGATGCCGGGTTTTGAAAAAGCGCGTGAATTTGCGCTTTAATTGATTTCACGCGACGGAAGCTGCTTTGTCGCGCGTTAAAGGAAAAACTAAGTAACGCTCACTATAGGGCGCACTTTTGTGGGGATTGAGTATGAAAAGCGGTTTGAAAACGCGATCTAAAGGGCTGATCGCAGCCATTGGCCTGACGCTTTTTAGCGCAACTGCGAGTCAGGCTGAGACGCTGTCTGATGCGCTGATAAGTGCTTTTAACCATTCCGGTCTGCTCGAGCAGAACCGCGCGCTTCTACGGGCGGCGGATGAAGATGTTGCCATCGCGATGTCTGCGCTGCGCCCGATTATTAGCTACACAGGTTCGATCTCGCGGAATTTTGCGCGCAACACCAACCGTGTGACGGGTGGTTTGTCAGAGAATAATAGCACCACCGCGACAATCGGAATTTCGATGGACTTGCTTCTGTTTGACGGCGGTCAATCGAAGATCGCTATCGAAGTTGCCAAAGAGACTGTGCTTTCAACCCGGGCAAGCCTGCTTGCGGTCGAGCAATCTGTTCTTTTGCGCGCCATTGAGGCTTACGTAAACGTGCGCCGTGCAATTGAAACTGTGGCGCTGCGCCAAAGCAATGTGCGATTGATCAGCCAAGAACTGCGCGCTGCGCGGGATCGCTTTGAAGTCGGTGAAGTGACGCGAACAGATGTGGCGCTCGCAGAGGCGCGGCTTGCCTCTGCGCGCTCGTTTTTGGCATCGGCTGAGGGCGGCCTGATTTCGGCGCAAGAAGAATACCGCGCAGCTATCGGGCGCAAACCCGGCAACTTAAAGTCGCCAAGAGGCTTGCCTAAAACGGCAAGCTCGGTTGAAAAGGCCAAGTCAATTGCCGTGCGCAATCATCCCGACATGCTTGCCATACAGCACGATGTGTCAGCTGCGGATCTGAATGTCATGCGCGCTGATGCCGCGATGAACGGCAGTGTAAGTTTGAACACGAGGCTATATCGAACAGAAACGCCCACAGCGAACACCAGCACAAATGGCGGGTCTATATCGCTTCAGGCAAATGTCCCGATTTATCAGGGTGGCCGGTTGTCAGCCCTGCACCGTCAAGCAATGGCGCGGCGTGATGCGACGCGATCCGGCTTGCACGTCACCCGTCACCTGATTGAACAAAACGTCGGAAATGCGTTTGCGCAGATGCGTGTGTCCGCTGCGTCCCGTGAAGCCAGCGAGAGACAAATCAGGGCGGCCCAAGTTGCCTTTCGTGGTGTGCGCGAAGAAGCAAATGTTGGTTCGCGCACGACGCTCGATGTGCTAAATGCGGAGCAGGAATTACTGGATGCACGATCAGCTTTGATTGATGTTCAAACGGATGAATTCATTGCTGCCTATTCTGCACTTGCGGCGATGGGCTTGCTTACGGCTAAGCATTTGAACCTGCCTGTTCAGCAGTTTGATCCAACAGAGTATTACAATCTCGTAAAGGACGCGCCGGCCCGCAGCATTCAAGGCGAAAAGCTTAATCGTGTGCTTCGCTCATTGGGCAAGCAGTAGCTGAAACTGGCTGGCAGCATAAATTTGCCATAGCGACATGCAAATCTACTGCTAATTTGTTCTATCTGTTGTGAGAATCCGTTTCGACGGGTATCTTGCCGCGAGGGTAGAGTGGTGTAGATTATGGCAGATCCAGTAACCAATATTGAAATCGAGGATGTATTGTCTTCAATTCGTCGACTTGTGTCTGACGAAGCGCGCGCGCCTTCGCGTGAAAAGGATGATGTCGCCTTCCATTCTGAAGTTCCTCCGCAACCTGTTGAAAATACAGGTGAAAATGTCGTCGAGGACGTGCAGCAGACAGCCTCCAAAGCCGTGCCTGCTTTGGTTTTGACAGAAGCTCTGCGTGTTGAAGAGCCTGCGCCTGAACAGCTCGATGAGAGCGAGCCAGAGGAAGCGAAAGCCCCCGAGGACACTGTCGTGCAAGAGGCGCTGATTCTGTCACCTGAGTCGCAACGCGATGAAAGCGGCGATCAAGATGAGCAGGCGCAGCTCGACGCCGAGGGCGACGCGGGCGAGAGTGAGCGCGAGCCGTCTGAGGAAGCCTTGGATCGCTCTGATGATCACGCTGAAGAAATAGATGAGCCGCGCGAAGACCGTCAGGACCAGCCTTCTGAAGAGGAATTGGCGCTCGTTGAAGAGGCACAGGACGACGCAGCAGAGGTTGAGACACCCGATGTTGAAACGGCCGATGAACACGCCTCTGATGAAAACAACGCCGTTGAACAGGCGGATGAGCAAGACGAGCAATCGGATGAGCCTCTTACGATTGAGGACAAGATCGCAGCGCTTGAAACGCTCATTGGAAAATCCGAAACAGATTTCGAACCTGATGGTGCCGAAGACGGCGGCAATGCTGCCCGATTTGGTGCTGCATTGCCTTGGGTTGATACCGAAGCTCCAAGAGCAAAAGCGAACGATAGCGCAATTCCTGATCCGGAAGAGCCCTCTCAAAGCGCGGCGTTTGACGATGCGTCGATTGCATTCCAACGCGCTCATTCAGAGGCGGTGAATTCCGCACAGGCTGATCTAGAAGCCAACGTATCCGAAACATTGCTTGATGCCGACGAAACTGCTTCGGTTCTTGATGAAGACGCGCTGCGCGATATGGTTGCTGAGATCGTGCGCCAAGAACTTCAAGGCCCATTGGGTGAACGGATCACCCGCAATGTTCGCAAGCTGGTACGCCGCGAGATTTATCGCGCCCTAGCTGCGAACGAATTGGACTAGCCTGCTACGGGATCTGCAAGGGAGAGCAGCAAATCCAAGTCGAGATGCTGCTCCATATGCTCTGCCAACTTGTCCAGAACCGCGTCCAGATCGGCGGAATAGTTGACGGAGCTTGAGGCGTTTTTGCCAAGGAAACTTGAACGAAACGCATCGGCACTAAACAGACCATGCAAGTAACACCCCATGATCTGGCCAGTGCTATTCGCAGCGCCTTCACGGCGTCCGTCAATTGAAAGCCAAGCATTGTCGCAGTCAGGACCGCTCGTTTGGCCAATGTGAATTTCGTAACCCTCAACAGGGTCGTTCGTTGGCAAATACCGCGCTCGCGAGAGTGTCAGGCGTTTTTGCGGCCCCATCTCGGTGCGAATATCAAGCAGGCCCAAGCCTTCAACTGTGCATGCTTTGCCCTCGATCCCAAGCGGGTCGCTGATTTCGCGGCCAAGCATCTGATAGCCACCGCAAATCCCCAAAACGCGCCCGCCGCGCCGGACATGGGCTTGCAGGTCCGTATCCCAGCCTTGGGTGCGGAAAAAGGCAAGGTCCGCGATTGTTGCCTTTGAACCGGGGATCAACACGAGATCGGCGTCGCCGGGCAGGGGGCGGCCAGCCTCTATGATCTCGACGCTGACATCTGGCTCTGCTGACAAGGGATCGAGGTCGTCAAAATTTGCAATTCGGGCAAGGCGCGGCACAGCTATTTTGTAACTTCCCCCCTTGGACGAAGCGATATCCATCACGTCCTCTGCTGGCAGGCGCCACGCATCTTCAAACCAAGGAACAACACCGAGCGAAGGCCAACCGGTGTGCTGGGTAATCGCGGTGAGGCCCTCATCAAACAGGCTCACATCGCCGCGGAACTTATTAATACAAAAAGCCTTGATGCGATCCGCATCGCACTTGGGCAGGATTGTTTGAGTTCCAACCAACTGAGCGATGACGCCGCCTCTATCGATGTCGCCAGTCAAAACGACAGGAACACCAGCAGCTTCGGCAAAGCCCATATTCGCGATGTCGCCGCGGCGCAAATTGATCTCGGCTGGGCTGCCTGCGCCTTCTACAACGATGAGATCCGCCGTTTTTGCGAGCCGGGAAAAGCTCTTCAGAACCGCGCTCATCAGCTTTGGCTTGGCCTTGGCGTAGTCGCGCGCGCGCAATGTGTCCCAGCGTTTGCCTTGCACAATGACCTGCGCGCCTGTGTCGGTCTCTGGCTTGAGAAGAACGGGGTTCATGTCCGTATGGGCAGCGCGGCGCGACGCGAGCGCTTGCAACGCCTGAGCGCGGCCGATTTCGCCGCCATCTTCGGTAACGGCGGCATTGTTGGACATATTCTGGGGCTTGAAAGGGGCGACGCGAAGTCCACGATTTGAAAAAGCGCGTGCGATGCCTGCAACAAGCATGGATTTGCCCACGTTTGAGCCCGCTCCTTGAATCATTATCGCCTTGGTCATGGACAGCCCTCTCTGCTTGGACCACACATATAAAGCAGGTGGCGGCGAGGAAAGAGCGATGAACACTCCAGCGCATTTGATTTTGGGATTGGCGTTGTTTTCGCGTAAAGACAACGCGCGGGTTTCGGTCGCGGCGGCCGCAGGGGCCTTGATGCCCGATATTTCCCTCTATGTAATGGCAGGCGTTTCGTTGGCGGTCTTGAGAATTCCGCCAGAGGTCGTGTTCGGGCAACTCTACTATTCATCTACATGGCAAACGGTCTTCGCGATTGATAATTCGTTCTTACTTTGGGGGCTCGTTCTGGCCTTTGCGCTTTGGTGGAAAGCGCAAGCAGGCGTGGCGTTCGCAGGGGCGGGCCTTGTGCATATTGCTTTGGATTTCCCGCTTCATCACGATGATGGCAGGCCGCATTTTTGGCCTGCGAGCAATTGGGTGTTTGAAAGCCCCGTGAGCTATTGGGATAATTTGCACCATGCGGCGTGGGTTGCCCCGCTGGAAGGCCTCATGGTTCTGATTTGCGCTGGGGTGTTGATCCGTCGCTTCCCTGGATGGTCGATGCGAATATTGGCGCTTGTTTTGGTCGGTTTGGAAGCGATGGTTATTCGCAGCTGGCTTTTGTTTATGTAAGACATAGGCGCAATAAAAAACGCCCCCGAGAGCAGATCGGGGGCGTTTAAGTTGTTTTCTTAGTTTGGCTAAGCTGATGTTTTAAGCAGCTTCAGCCTGTTGAGCGGCATTGCGGCGCTCTGATTCTTCACGAGACAGCGCAACGGATGTACGAACACCTTTGGAAACGAAATCCATGAGGCCAGCGACCACACGTTCGTTTGGATCAATCCCTGCACAGGATAGAACTTCACGACCATCACGTGAACGTGCCCAGCGAGCGATTTGCTCTGGACCGTTTCCATATTTCTTATCGTCGGCGATCGCATCATCGAGCGCTGCAAGGACTACGGCAGCAAAAAGCTTGCGTGCGCGATTGCCCTGCTCAGAGTTGTAGGCAGTGCCATCAACGAAATCTCTCATATTCGACCCTTATTCTTGCTCTTGTCTTTCCGGCGTGAGGGGGCTTATGACCCATGTAGACCGATTCGGATAGCCCGTATTTGCATAGCAGGCATGCGCTCATTGCATATCACGCTGCAAACGCAGCACGACATATAGTGATCTTGCGCGGTGGTTGCCCTCAAGATATAGGGTGCTTCAAGATTTCATCAACCTTTTGACATGGTTTTGACACATATGCCCAAGATAAACGGAAACGAAATTCGCCCCGGAAATGTTCTGGAACACAACGATGGATTATGGGCCGCGGTGAAGGTAGACCATGTGAAACCCGGCAAGGGCGGCGCCTTTGCACAGGTCGAGCTGCGCAACCTGCGGAACGGATCCAAGCTTAATGAACGCTTTCGCAGCGCCGATAAGGTCGAGAAAGTTCGCCTGGAGCAAAAAGACCAACAGTTCCTTTATGAGAGTGATGGAATGTTGGTGTTCATGGATACAGAAACCTATGAGCAAATCGAGCTACCTGCCGAGCTTTTGGGGGATCGTCGCCCGTTCTTGCAAGATGGCATGACCATTGTTGTGGAAATGCACGAGGAAGAAGCGCTGAATGCTAAAATCCCTCAGAAAGTAATTTGCAAGATTGCCGAGACGGAGCCAGTTGTAAAAGGTCAAACAGCTGCGAACAGCTTTAAGCCTGCGATTTTGGAGAATGGTGTGAAGATTATGGTTCCGCCGTTTGTTGGCCAAGACGAGAGCATCGTTGTGAATACTGATACGATGGACTACTCCGAACGCGCGTGAGCAAAGTGAGCGCGCTTCGCGCGCGCTCTACATGCCGCTAACGCGGTTGTATGGGGCGCTGCCCCCGACTTGGCGTTGCCAAGCCTCCCCCGAGATATTTTGGGACCAAAGAATTTAAGGCGCGTAGGTGATCTGCGCGTCTTTTGCGTTTAGCGTGCCTTTCGCGCGATCAAAGCGCAGGTAGGCTAGGGCATGGCCGTTTGCTTGGCTGTAAAGTGTGCCTGCGGGCTTGCCGCGTTCGTCTGAAATCTCAGTTCCGATTGGAGCGCTGCCAGAAATTTGAATTTGTGCGAGGCCTTTTCGCAGGTCTGTTTTGTGTTTCATACGGGCCGTGACTTCTTGACCGACATAGCAGCCCTTTTTGAAATCGACGCCATGCAGGCGCTCGAAGCCCATTTCAAGAATGAAGCTGTCCGCGCCAAGCTCAATCCCCGCGCTCGGGATTGCGTGGTCTACGTTGAGCGCAGTCCAATTGGTGTCATCCCCTGGCGTGCCGTCATAAGCGCGCCAGCCAAGCGCCTGTGCGCGCGGGTCGGTGAAGGCGCCTTCTGGCGTGGCACCAATGCCGCGTGTGACGGTGCGCGCGTCTTCTTCTATCGTTACATCGGCGCGCAATTTGTACATCGTGAGCCGTTTTGCCAAGGAGTCAGTTTGATCGCCATCGGTGTCGAGCAAGATCGCATCGCCATCAGGAACCAAAAAAAAGTCGGCAAGGTATTTCCCTTGCGGGGTAAGCATGGCGGCATAGACCAAGCCATTGTCCAGCTTCGCCACATCATTGGTGATGAGACCTTGCAGGAAGTCGCGTGCATCTGAACCAGATATCCGAAGCAAGCGTCGTGTTTGAAGGTCTGTCATTTTGCTCTCCCTTTAGGGCATGAGGCTGATATAGGCTGAGCGAGGCAAAGTGAGAAGGGGCAGAGCGATGCGCGCGCCGATTTCTGTGGTGATACCCGTTTTGAACAGTGAGGCAGCTTTGGTTGGCTGCGCCGCGGCATTGATGGAAGGCGTCGAAGCCGGACTTATTCGCGAGGTCATCGTGAGCGATGGCGGCTCTTGTGATGCAACACAGGTAATTGCAGATGAAATTGGCGCGACATGGGTGAGCGGTCCGGCCTCGCGCGGGGGGCAATTGATGCGCGGCTGCGTGGCGGCAAAGGGGGAATGGCTGCTGATATTACATGCGGATACGCAGCTGCAAGCGCGGTGGAGCGAGGCGGTAAAGCAGCATTTGATAGGAAATGCAGCGGGGTATTTCAGGTTGGCGTTCGATGCCAAAGGTTTGGGCGCGAGATATGTTGAGAGGTGGGCAAACCTGCGCTCGCGTTTGTTTCAATTGCCTTATGGTGATCAGGGATTGTTGATTTCACGTGCCTTATACGATGAGGTCGGTGGTTACTTGGATCAACCGTTGATGGAAGACGTTGCAATTGCACGCGCGCTCTGGGGGCAATTGATTGGACTGGATGCAGTCGCGCTGACCAGCGCCGAGAAATACATTAATCAAGGGTGGCTCGTTCGCGGCGGGCGCAATTTGTGGACCTTAGCGCGATATTTCTTCGGTGTGCCAGTGGAGACGCTCGCCGCAGCGTATCGCAGGCCTTAAGGACTGGATTGTCTCAATCCGCGATATTCGCGATATTATGCTTTTGCTTGCAAACGGTGGAGCGCAGCGTAGGCGTTATTCTGTGCCAGGAGGCTATCATGGGTGCCTGTTTCGATGACCTTGCCTTCCTCCATCACCAGAATCTGATCCGCGTTTCGAATTGTTGAGAGGCGATGAGCGATCACAAGGGTCGTTCGCCCCTGTGACAAGCGCTCAAGCGCGTCTTGGACCATAGCCTCGGATCGCGCATCAAGGGCAGAGGTTGCCTCATCAAGCAACAGGATAGGGGTGTCGCGCAGAAGTGCGCGGGCAATCGCGACACGTTGGCGTTGCCCTCCTGATAAGGCGGAACCGCGCGGGCCTACAGCTGAATCAAGACCGTTTGGCAATTGCTCAAGAAAGTCTGAAACATGCGCAGCGTCCAAAGCGGTTTGCAGCTGCTCTTGGCTAACGTCTTCGCGCCCGAGCAGAATGTTCTCTCTTAGGGTTTCATCAAAAAGCAGCGCGTCTTGCGAAACAACAGAGAAGAGATCGCGCAGATCGGTGAGTGCCATGTCCGTAACGGGAATGCCGCCGATCAAAGCCTGACCGCTTTGTGGGTCAGTGAGGCGGGTTAACACGTTAAATATCGTTGATTTGCCTGCCCCTGATGGGCCAACGAGCGCTGTTGTTTTGCCAGCCTTGGCTGTGAACGTCATACCTTGCAAGACGGGCGTGTCGCCGTAGCTCAGATTGACATCTTGCAAGCTTATGTCGGGGGTGTGCGTCGGAGCCGGGACAGGGTTTGCTGGGGTCTTGTGAACAGGTTGCAGTGCCAGCAATTCCATCACGCGCTCGATCCCGGCGGCTGCTGCCTCCCAGATTCCTGTAATCGTGCCAAGGCGGCGCATAGGTTCAAAAACAAAACCGAGCGCAGTGAAAAAGGCCATAAATTCGCCGACCGTCTTTTCACCGGAAATGATTTCGCCGCCGCCGTAAATCAATACCCCCAGAAAGCCGACACCTGACATCGCATCAATGAGGCCGGGGATCGTGGCTTTGCCGAGTGAGGTTTTGACCTCGATTTCGACTTTCTCTTTGTTGAGTTTTCCATAGTGACGCTCTTGATAGTCCTCAAGACGGTTCAGCTTAACGGGAACAATTCCGTGAAACACTTCATCAAGGCGACCAGATTGCTGCGCGGCGACTTGATGGGCTGTGCGCGAATGCCGGCGCACAAAACGCTGCGCGACGAGGGAGGGCATGACCAAGATGGGCACGCCAAGCAGCGCCACGATTGTCCAGCGCCAATCAATGCTCATGGCGACACCAAATAGAACAAACACCGCCACAAGGTCACGGCCTGCGCCGGTGATAATCGCGTTCCAGACACGGGAGACCGCGCTCACGTCGCCAACAACACGTTGCAGCAAAGTGCCAGGCGCATTCAATTGATGGAAGCTCACATCAAGGCGCATCAGATGCGAAAGCAGATCACTTCGGATATCTGCTTCAGATTGTTGGGAAATGCGGGTCAGAATGACCTTTTGAATGACCGAAGCGCCTGCGCGCACCAGAAAAATGCCGAGGATAACCAAGCCAACCCACCAAAGCGCAGATTCATCGCCTGCGAGGAAGACGAGATCGAACATCGGCTTCATCATCCAGGACAGCAGGCCAAGCATCGAGCCCTCGAGGGCCATGAAGAACGTGGCGAGCAAGAGCATCCAAAGATGGCGACTGAGGTAGCGGCGCCAAAGCCAGCCAAGCAGGGTGCGCGAAGAATGATCGGTTGATGCCATATCAGGCAATCTGCGCCGCTGGGGTTTTGCTGTCAAAGCCCTCTTGGATTTTGTCGTTGTCGTATTCTGTGCGAATCCACGTTTCAAAATCTATGCTGCCCTTGGCTTGACGGGCTTCAAAGACATCTAGGATATAGTCTTGAACACCTGTTTTGGACCATTTCAGGTGAATGAACTTTATCGAGAGTTGTTCGCGTGCTTTTTGCACAGGCACGCCATCAAAGATCATTTGATACATCGCAGCGCTAAATCCCGCGCGGTCGGCACCTGATTTACAGTGGAACATGAAAGGGCGTTGCACTGTGCGCATGAGATCAATCACCGCTACAATTCTCTCCCTTGGCACGGCGTTGCGTGCGTGGAGTTTTGAATTGTGCAACTTGAGGCCAAGCAAACGGCAGCTCTCTTCTTCGAACAAATAGTGCGCGCGCGGGTCCGTACCGCGCAGATTGATCACGGATTTGATCCCCATGTCGCGGTATTTCATGAACCGTTTATGCGTCGGTTGGTTCGAGCGCCAAACTCCGTCGGATACAGGATAGAAATTTGTCCAAAAAATGCGCAGGAACGAATGATCGAACAAATTGAAATGCCAAACAGATTTACGGCGCTCGACCGGATCGGTGATGTCATTGCCAAAGGAGTAACGCCACTTGCGCTCCGCATCACTGATTTTCTTTGCGAGGTTCTTAAACATTAGGCGGTCCTGCCAATTGGGGCTGCGGGTGGCATGTAAACCTATGGACGTTGCGGCGCAAGTCTGCGGCAGTGGTTGACGGCGCCCTGCGCGGGGCTAGTGTCGGCAAAACACCCATAGGAATGTCGCTCATGTCTCTCGCAAACGGTCGCTCTTACCTTGCAATTCCAGGCCCATCTGTCGTGCCAGATGAAGTTTTGCGCGCGATGCATCGCGCATCGCCTAATATCTATGAGGGCGAGCTTGTTGATATGACCGCAGGTCTGATCGTTGATTTGCGCAGCGTGGCACGTACCAAGCACAATGTGGCCATATACATGGGCAATGGGCATGCGGCCTGGGAAGCGGCGCTCAGCAATGTGATCACCGAGGGGGATCTGGTTCTTGTCCCATCAACAGGGCGTTTTTGCCATGGATGGGGGGAAATGGCGACGGGCCTTGGCGCTGAGGTTGAGGTGATGGAGTTCGGGCTAAAAACTCCGATGGATGCAAGCGCGATTGAAGCACGCCTTCGCGCCGACAAGGATCAGAAAATAAAAGCAGTTCTGGCGGTGCATGTAGATACTTCCACATCAATAAAGAACAACATCGCCGACGTGCGCGCCGCTTTGGACGCTGCCGGACACCCTGCGCTCTTGATGGTGGATTGCATCGCATCCCTAGGCTGCGATCGTTTCGAAATGGATGCTTGGGGCGTCGATGTGATGGTAACAGCATCGCAAAAGGGGCTGATGGTGACACCGGGCCTTGGCTTTGTGTTCTTCAATGACCGCGCGGTTCGCGTGCGCGCCAATATGGAGCGCGTGAGCCTGTATTGGGATTGGGTGCCGCGCGCGGCCCCTGAAGTCTTCTTTCAGTACTTTGGCGGCACTGCGCCGACCCATATGCTCTATGGCTTGCGCGCTGCGTTAGACATTATCCAAGATGAAGGGATCGAAGCGGTTTGGGCACGTCACGAAACGCTTGCAAGCGCAGTCTGGGCGGCTTGCGAGGCTTGGGGGCAGGGCGGTCCTTTAACAATGAACGTCGCGGAGCCTGCGCATCGCTCTCATGCTGTAACTGCGCTGCGCCTCGGTGCGCCGCATGGCACGGATTTGCGCCGTTGGAGCGAACATAAGGCGGGCGTGACCTTGGGGATTGGACTTGGCATGTCAGAGCCAAATGATCCCTTGGGAGACGGGTTTATCCGCATCGGGCATATGGGGCATGTGAATACGCATATGGTGCTCGGCACTTTGGCGAGCATTCAAGCTGGCTTTGATGCGTTGAAGCTGCCCTATGGTGCAGGCGCGTTGGACGCCGCCGCGAAATGCGTGTCGGGCGTCTAAGTTTCGTTAACGCGTACGTGCAAGGCGCATATCGAGCCAATTTATCGAATAATAAATCGCAGCTCCGAGCATCAGTGCGGCGAAAAAGCCTTTCCATGCCCAGAGCGCGATCATGATCCACATCAGATTGATCAGCCCCATAACGAGGCAAGTATTGGTATAGTTTTCAACTCTTCCGCGATTGTTAGTCACATGCTGATCCTTTTGCTTGGATAACAGCAGGCTAACGCAATGAAGATAAAAGTCAGGTAAATTTTTCGCGCGTTAGACGGCGCGCGCAGCTTTCAGCGCATTTGGAAGCGCTTTTGCAAAGATCGCCATTTCCTTTTCCGGTCCACAACTCACGCGAATACACCTGTCTTGCGGCGCAACAAATGGCATGCGTACGAATACCCCCATCGCAATCAGTTCCGCCAAAACAGCGCGGGCAAAGTCCCCGTCTTGTCCGCAATCTATCGCGACAAAGTTGGTGGCTGAGGGCAGGCTCGTAAGGCCGTTGTCGCGCGCAATTTCCGCAATCCGTTTTTTCGAAGCGGTCACTTGCGATTGAATGGTCTGCAAGCCGTCCTGATCCGCCAAAGCGGCAAGCGCCGCGATCTGTGCTAACCGGTTCATACCAAAATGGTTGCGGATTTTCTCGAATGAACGGATCAATTCGGATGCCCCTATCGCATAGCCAACACGCATGCCAGCAAGCCCGTACCCTTTCGAGAACGTCCGCATTCGAATAACGCCAGGGTGCTCTATCGGCAAAGTAGGGATCGCAGTGCTGGGAGCAAGATCGATATAGGCTTCATCAAGCACCAAAAGGCAGCCTTCGGGCAGGTTTGCAGCCATGTTTTCAATGGTTTTCGCGTCGTGCAACGTGCCCATTGGATTGTCTGGATTGGCGATATAGACCAGATTGGCCCCGACCTCGCGCGCTTTGTCGAGCAGCGCATCAGTATCTTCAAAGTCGTCTTTGTAGGGGACTTTATGCAATGAGCCGCCGTATCCAGCGACATGGTAATTAAATGTTGGGTAAGCGCCATCAGACGTCACAACCGCATCGTTTTGGCCAACGATCAGCCGCACGAGATACCCAAGTAAGCAATCAACGCCTTCACCAACAACAATGTTGTCCATCTTGATGCCGTGGTGCGTGGCTAAGGCCGCCCGAAGATCGTGACTTTCCGGCTCGCCATACATCCATGCTTCATGCGCATGGCTTTTGATCGCTTCAAGCACCTTTGGGGAGGGACCAAAGCCGTTTTCATTCGCGCCAAGCCGCGCCTCAAACGCAGCGCCGCGGGAACGTTCCTGAGCTTCGGGGCCGACAAAGGGCACGGATGCAGGCAAGGTTTGGGCGAGGGCGGTATAACGAGGGTATGTCATAGTGGAATGGTTAGAGGTTCCGCAAAAGTCGGGCAAGGTTGAAATGAAGCCTTGGGGTGCCTATTTGAGAATCATTCTCAACTGTGGAGGGTGGAAGATGAAATTGACGAGAAGAGGCTTTATCGCAAGTGCGGTTGCGGCGGGTTCAGTTCGCGCATTGCCGCAAATTGCTACAAAAACCAGTGGGCGGCGCATTTTGACGCTTGTCTATGATAAATCACTCGGCATGATGCGAGCGGTCGAACGGCTTGTTCCCTAAGCGGCAGATCCCATCAGTGCCCTAACGTTTCCCTTTTCTTTGCCATCTGCATGAGAGAGGTTTTGTGAAATGAGAATAGGAGCCAGCTGATGCCGCGCGTCACGACAACGATCAAAGAACACATTGCCCACGTAGAGCTTTCACGCCCAGACAAGATGAACGCAGTCGACCCCGATATGGTCGCGGGTATCATCGAAGCAGGCGAAGCACTGCGCGGTCGAAAAGATGTGCGCGTTGTTGTTCTGTCAGGGCAGGGGGATGCATTCTGCGCCGGCTTGGACGTTGCCAGCTTTGCCGCGCTTGCTGGCGGTGATCCGATGGAATTGATGATGCCGCGCACTCATGGTCCGTCAAATGATTACCAACATGTTAGCATGGTGTGGAACCAGCTAGAGATGCCTGTGATTGCAGCGCTGCAGGGCGTTTGCTTTGGGGCAGGGATGCAAATCGCTTCGGGCGCGGATATCCGAATTGCAGCGCCAGATACACGTATGTCGATTTTGGAAATGAAATGGGGCCTTGTGCCTGACATGGGAGGCATGGTGCTCTGGCCTTCTTTGATGCGCTCTGATGTGCTGCGACGACTAACGCACACAGGCGAAGAATTTACTGGCTCGGACGCGCTTGGCTACGGCCTAGCGACAGAGGTGAATGATGCCCCACTTGAGCGCGCCATGGAACTCGCACGGGTGATGGCGAGCAAAAGCCCGTCCGCTTTGCGCGCTGGAAAGGCGCTGATCAATTTTGCGCTGAAGAATGATGCGGAGGCTGTCCTGTTAGAGGAGTCTCGCGCACAGGCCTCATTGATGGGACAGCCAGATCAAATGGAAGCGGTAATGGCGAATGTTCAAAAAAGGGTGCCTGTTTTTAAATAGGGTTCAGAATTTTCTGCGAAAATTCTGAACGGCCAAAAAACCTCTGCGATGTTTTTCAAATTTCTTCGCCGAAGGACGTTTTGATCACCTCAAAAACTTGCGGCGTGCATCCATGCTGATGTTATACCGCATTTCAAGGTCAGCGAGCTCGCGCATCAATGCTTTGCGCTTGGTATCGTCGCTTTCAGAAGTGTAAGCCGCTCGCTTTGCCGCGAGTTGTTTTTTCAACGCTATCTCTTCAGGCAGGACGCCAGCCTCGGCCATAATCTTGAAGCTGCTCTCCATAGCAGGATCAAGCGTTGGGTCGCGATCTGGCAGGGGCTTTCCTTCCCCTGCCAAACCGTCCATTTGACCGTCTTCGCGCGCTTTGGCGATCTGGCGTTCTACCAGATCACGCATCGCTTCATTCATCATCCAAGCTCCGCCAAACGCGCCAAAGCGTCTTTCAGCTTGGCTTCTTCTTCTTCACGAAGTGCAAGGTTCGCTTGAGTTTCCTCAACCACCTCGGGTGGGGCAGACGCCGCAAATTTTGGGTTCTTCAAACGCCCGCGCAAACCGCCAAGCTCTTTGGCCAGCTTGGTGAGTGTCTTTTCCAAACGCGCTTTTTCTTCATCCACGTCGATGATGTCAGCCAATGGCAAGCCAAGCGTTGCACCCTCAAGCGGAACAGTTGCGCAGCCCTTCGGGAAGTCGTCCACATCCGTGAGGCTGTCGATACGGCCAAGGCGCTTGATCAAAGTCTCGTTGTTGTCCCATGCTGTGCGCGCCGCCTCTGACATCTCGGAGGCAACAACAGGCACTTTCAATCCCGCAGGCACATGCATTTGTGCGCGCGTTGAACGCACCGCTTCAATCGCATTGATCGCCCAGTTCATTTCAGCGTCCGCCGCGCTGTCCACAAGGTCAGCCGCTGTATAGGTTGGCCAATCCGCGTGGATCAGCATCTTCTGGCGCTCGGACAATGTGCCCCAAAGTTCCTCGGTCACAAACGGCATGATCGGGTGCAGCAGGATCATACATTGATCCAAGACCCAGCGCATGGTGCTTTGGGTTTCCAGCTTGGCCGCCGCGTCATCATCGCTTTGCAAGAGCGGCTTGGCGAATTCGACGTACCAATCGCAGACTGTGCCCCAAACGAAGGAGTAGAGCGCAGAGGCTGCGTCGTTGAAACGGTATGCTTCAAGCGCTTCATCTACCGCTTCGCGTGCTTTGGCTGTCTCGCCGACGATCCATTTGTTCACAGTGGCTTGCGGGTTTTCAGGGCGCTCAGATGCACCCTCGGTGTAGACGTCATACATCTCCGCAAAGCGGCAAGCGTTCCAGAGCTTGGTGCCGAAATTGCGATAGCCCGCGATGCGCTGTGTGTCGAGCTTCAGCACACCGCCCAAGGACGCCATGGAGGCATTGGTGAAACGCAAAGCGTCCGCGCCGAATTCGTCGATGATTTCGAGCGGGTCCACCACGTTACCCGTGGATTTGGACATCTTCTTGCCCTTGGCATCGCGCACAAGGCCATGCAGGTAAACCGTATCGAACGGGATTTCGTCGACGACAGCAAGCTGCATCATCATCATGCGCGCGACCCAGAAGAACAGGATGTCTTGGCCCGTCACAAGGGTCGAGGTTGGGAAGTATTTCGCGAGTTCATCCGTCTGCTCGGGCCATCCAAGCGTGCCGATGGGCCAGAGGCCAGAGGAGAACCATGTATCGAGCACGTCTGGGTCGCGGCGCAGTTCAACGCCGTCGCCCGCCATTGCCTGCGCTTCAGCTTCAGTTGATGCGCAATATTGGTTGTCTTCGCTGTCGAACCAAACCGGCACCTGATGCCCCCACCAAAGCTGACGGGAAATGCACCAAGGCTCGATGTTTTCCAGCCAGTGGAAATACACCTTCTTGTCGCTCTCGGGCATGATGCGGGTCTTGCCAGAACGCACAGCTTCCAATGCAGGCTCTACAATCTTCGAGGTCTCAACGAACCATTGATCGGTCAGCATCGGCTCGATCACCACTTTGGAGCGATCGCCGAAGGGCTGCATGATCGGTTTGTTCTCGACATATGGAACCGTCTCGACGACCTCGCTCTCGTTGCCGTCCTCATCCTTCACCTTGGTGGTGACGTCATGCATCACGGCGAGGCCCTCGGCAGAGATATCCGCAACAACCTTCTTGCGTGCCTCGAAACGATCCATGCCGCGGTACTCATCAGGCACAAGGTTCATCGCAGCGATCATCGCCTCGTCGAACTCTTGCTCGCCATTGGCAATCGCTTGGGCAATGGCCGCTTCTTCAGCGTAGGGCTTACCGTCGCTGCGCATCGCGGCCTTGGTGTCCATGAGATTATACATCGGAATGCCGCCGCGCTTGGCAACTTGGTAGTCATTGAAATCATGCGCGCCCGTGATCTTAACCGCGCCAGAGCCGAAGTCCTTGATCAGGATAGTCATCCGTGATGATCGGGATCAGGCGGCGGTGCTCTTTCGGGCCAACCGGAATTTCACAGAGCTTGCCAACGATAGGAGCGTAACGCTCATCGCTTGGGTGCACCGCAACAGCGCCATCGCCGAGCATCGTTTCGGGGCGCGTTGTGGCGATAGAGATGTAGTCGCGCTCTTCCTCCAGCGTGACGTTGCCGTCTTCGTCTTTCTCAACGTAGGTATAGGTCGCGCCACCCGCGAGCGGGTATTTGAAGTGCCACATGTGACCCGCAACTTCGATATTCTCGACTTCCAGATCGGAAATCGCCGTTTCAAAATGGGGGTCCCAGTTCACTAGACGCTTGCCGCGGTAGATGAGACCCTTGTTGTACATCTCAACAAAGACCTTAATTACAGCGTCATGGAAGTTGCCGCCAGCCACGTCAGCAGGGGCGCCGGGTGCGCCAGACATGGTGAAGGCTTCGCGATCCCAATCACACGTCGCGCCAAGGCGCTTGAGCTGGTTGACGATGGTGCCGCCGCTTTCTGCTTTCCAATCCCAGACCTTTTCAAGGAACTTCTCACGTCCCAGCTCAACGCGCGAAGGCTGCTGGGTTTCGGCCAGTTTGCGCTCAACCACCATCTGCGTTGCGATGCCAGCGTGATCGGTGCCCGGCTGCCAGAGCGTGTCGAAGCCCTGCATGCGCTTCCAACGGATCAGGATATCCTGAAGCGTGTTGTTAAACGCATGACCCATGTGCAAAACGCCCGTCACATTGGGGGGCGGGATCATGATGCAGAAAGAAGAGGCCTCAGGCTTGGCGTTAGCGCCAGCTTTAAAGCAACCTGCCTTTTCCCATGCCTCATAAAGGCGGGTCTCAGCGGTGCTTGCGTCGAAATTCTTTTCCATAGCCATGGCTCGGGCGTCCTTGCTTCGTATCTGTGCGTCGAATGTGGTGTTGGGCTTCTGATAAACAAAGCGTGGGCAAAGGAAAAGGCAATCTGGACATTGTTGCGGTTACGCTTAGGGTTAACTTTCGGATCAACGCAAATCGCATGGAGCGTAACATGGATAAATTCGGCAAGAGCCAATCGGTGAAACGCACCGAGGATGTAAGGTTTCTGACAGGTGAAGGCCGTTATGTAGACGATATTGCACCCCAGAATGCGCTGCATGGTTTTGTTCTTCGCTCGTCTGTCGCACATGCGGATATTACAACTTTGGATGTGAGCGAAGCACGCGCGGCAGAAGGTGTGCATTTGGTTCTTACTGCACAGGATTTACTGGCCGAGGGCGTCGATATTGCCATGGCCGCCACGACTATGAAAAATCGCGATGGATCAATGGGGGCAAATCCTGTGCGCCCTGTTCTTGCGACAGACAGGGTACGTTTTGTGGGCGAAGCGGTTGCTATGGTGTTTGCTGAAACACTGTCTCAGGCGCGCGATGCTGCCGAACTGATCGACTTTGACTATGAAGATTTGGACACACACATGGATTTATGTGCTGGCGGCCCTGCGATCCATGAGGACGCGCCAGACAATATCGCGCTTGATTGGGAAATGGGTGACGAAGGCGTCGCAGATGCAGCAATGGCAAAGGCGACAAAGCGGTTCAACTTTGAAATCGGTGATAATCGCATCATCGTTAATTCGATGGAGCCACGTGGCTGCTTTGCTGAATGGGAAGATGACCGCGTTCATCTGGCCTTTAACGGGCAAGGGGTTTGGGGGGCAAAAGGGCATCTTGCTGATATGATGCACCTCGACCCCGAGCAGGTGCGCGTTACCAATCCTGATGTGGGCGGCGGATTCGGGATGAAGTCGATGACCTATCCTGAATACATCGTCTGCGCTGTTGCCGCGCGCAAGCTAAAGCGAGCTGTGCGCTGGATGTCAGAGCGGACCGAGGCGATGCTCTCTGATCATGGGGGGCGGGATTTGACCTGCTCGGTCGAGATGGGATTTGACGACAGCAACAAGCTCGTTGGGTACAAAGTGCATTCACGCTTTAACCTTGGTGCGTATAACTCGCAGTTCGGCCAAGCCATTCAGACGATGCTGTTCAGCCGTGTCTTTCCAAGCGTTTATGACATTCAGGAGACTTATCTGCGAGTCGAGGGCATTTATACCAACACGACTCAGGTTGATGCCTATCGTGGTGCGGGCCGCCCCGAAGCGATTTACTTGATCGAGCGCGCAATGGATTACGCGGCTCGCGAAATTGGCGTCGACCCTTGGGAGCTACGGCGACGCAACTTTATTGCGCCCGAAGCCTTCCCCTACAAATCCTCGGCCAATGAAATCTATGATGTGGGGGACTTTCCGCGTGTTCTTTCGCGTCTAGAAACATTTGCAGACCGCGCGGGCTTTGAGGCGCGGCGCAACGCCTCCGAAGCTAAGGGTATGCTGCGCGGCATGGGTCTTTGTTACTATATCGAAAGCATTTTGGGCGATCCTTCGGAAAACGCGAAGGTTGAGTTTAATGAGGACGGCACAGTGAGCATCTATGTCGGCACGCAAAGCAACGGGCAAGGTCACGAAACGGTCTATGCCAAGTTCCTGTCGGATCAAACGGGTATTCCGGCTGATATAATCGACGTCGTGCAAGGTGACAGCGATCGCATAGCCAAGGGCGGCGGCACAGGCGGGTCGCGCTCTGTCACTGTTCAGAATAACGCAACATTGGCGACTGTAGAGGTTATTGTTGCCTCATTTACGCCATTCTTAGCGGCCAAGATGGGCGTTGAGGAGGCAGAAGTCATGTTTGATGACGAAGCATTTCGCAGTGAAGGCTCGAATGAAAGCTACACAATGCTCGAAGCGGCGGCGCTTGCGCGCAGCGAAGGGCGCGAAGATCTTCTTACGCATGAGGCGACCGCAAAATTGCCAGCGCGTTCTTTCCCGAATGGCGGCCATGTTGCAGAGGTTGAGATTGACCCAGAAACAGGTGTCGCGCGCGTTGATCGCTATACCGTCGTTGATGACTTCGGAAATCTTATCAACCCGATGCTGGCCGAGGGCCAAGTCCACGGCGGCGTTGCGCAGGGCCTAGGTCAAGCGCTGATGGAGCAAGTCGTGCATGACGAGGATGGCCAGTTGCTCACGGCAAGTTTTATGGACTATGCAATGCCGCGCGCAGATGATCTTCCTATGATAAAATTCACAACTGAGGCGGTGCCATCCACGGCAAATATCATGGGCATGAAAGGATGCGGCGAAGCAGGGACCGTTGGGTCTATGGCCGCTGTTGCCAACGCGATGCAAGATGCGCTTGCCCCGCGCGGCGTTAAGCGCTCTGACATGCCCTACACGCCACACCGGGTTTGGCAAATGCTGAAAGAGGGGGCGAGTGGGGCTTAGCAAACGCATATCCCTCTGGCTGACGGGCGCGCTGCGGCGTCGCCGTCAAACCCCACGCAGTCAAGCACGTGAGGCGCAAACTCATGTCGTGGTCCTTGATGGCACAATGTCCTCTTTGGACGAAGGATATGAAACAAATGCGGGGCGGGCGTACAAGCTGCTCTGCGAAGCCTCGCCAGATTTGTCGCTTTACTATGAAGCAGGAGTACAATGGCGTGGGTTGCGATCTGCACCTGACGTGATGATGGGGCGCGGGATCAATCGTCAAATTCGCCGTGCCTATGGGTTTTTGGCATCGCGTTACCGCACTGGCGACCGCATTTTTCTGCTTGGCTACTCACGTGGGGCCTTTGTTGCTCGCTCGCTTGCAGGCGTGATTGATCAGGTGGGTTTGCTAAAGCCTGAACATGCAGAAGAACAAAAAATAAGAACAATCTATCGGATTTATGAATGCGGCGATCAGAATAATGAATTGGCGGAATTCGCAAATGAGTGCTGCCACGACGCTGCGCCGATTGAAATGGTCGGCGTTTGGGACACAGTGAAAGCGCTGGGCGTCGGCTTGCCCGTTCTTTGGCGCTGGAGCGCGCCTAATCACGATTTTCATAACCACGACCTAGGGCGCTCGATCAAACACGGATTTCACGCTCTCGCGCGCGACGAAACGCGAAATACCTATGAACCCGTTCTGTGGACCTGTCCCGACGATTGGCAGGGTCGCATCGAACAAGTCTGGTTTCCCGGAACGCATGGCGATGTCGGTGGACAGCTTGGCGGATTTGAAGCCGCGCGTCCGCTCGCAAATATTCCGCTGGTTTGGATGCTTGAGCGGATGGAAAGCTGTGGGCTTGTCTTGCCTGATAATTGGCGTTCGCGCTTTGAGCAAAACCCGCGTGCCGCCTCTGTTGGCACATGGCGCAGTTTTGGCAAACTCTTCCTTTTGCGCAAACGTCGCACAATCGTGAGCGGCACCTGCGAGCGCCTGCATCACTCCGTCTTTTCGCGCGAACAACGCCAGCCGCCAAAGCGCAGCAAAGGCCTTACCAATCGGTTGAAACAACGCCTTTTCGGCATGCGGCGTGCCTAGGTTTTTTGTTTTGGCATCTGCATTATGATGCAGGTTGTCGAGCCTGTTGCATAAAGCTTGCCGTCTTCAACACCTCTTATTTCGCCATGCGCGACCCCTGTTGAGCGGCCCGAGTGATCGGTGATGCCAAAGGTATCGACCTCCATACCAAGGGGGATCGAACGAAGGATGTTTATCTTGTATTCCAAGGTTGTATAGATGCTGCCCTTGGGGACTTTGGTCATCACAGCACAGGCCATCGCACTGTCTAATAGGGTTCCATACCAGCCACCATGAACCGTCCCCATCGGGTTGCAATGATCAAAAAGCGGCGCTCCGCGAAAGGTGATCGTTCCATCTCCGACTGCGTGCAATTTATAATTCAGCGTTTTGCCGATTGGAGGGGCAGGGTGATGCCCATCCAAAATACCTTGCATGAAATCATGCCCTGACAGATCTAGCGCCTGCGCCACGGACAACAAATCTTCCGGGCCTTGTGCATAAAACATAAGTTACCTCCTCTTAACGCGACGTTAAAAGGAGCGCACAGGCGCTGCAATCGCTGTTACGCGACGTTTTGTAAATCCACTTTTGGGGTGACACCGAGGGCATGACAAACGTCGCGCGTCAACTCTGGGCGGTTTAACGTGTAAAAGTGCAGCGCGTCTGCGCCCTCTGCCATCAACTCCGAGCACAGTTCGGCGCAGATCGCAGTTGCAAGAAGATCGCTACGACCATCGCGCTCAGCTTTACTAAATGCGTCCTCCAACCAAGCGGGGACGGGGGTGCCGCAGCGCTGGGCGAAATTGCGTGTTCCCTTCCAGTTTTCAATCGGAAGGATGCCGGGCAAAATAGGCACAGTGATGCCTGCTTTAACGCATTTGTCACGGAAACGAAGGAAGGTTTCGGCTTCGAAGAAAAACTGTGTAATCGCTTCATCGGCCCCTGCATCGATTTTTGCCTTGAGCCAATCGACATCGGCCTGCGTGCTCGCTGCTTCGGGGTGCTTGTCGGGATAGGCACCAACGCGAATCTTGAAATCACCCGTTTCTGCCAGTGCTTTGACCAATTCGACGGAGTTTTCAAATCCCCCAGCGCAAGGTGTGAAGCGGCTTTCACCCTTTGGCGCATCCCCGCGCAATGCGACAATCTCTTTTACACCCGCTTTTGCAAAGCCGCGTGCGATTTCAAGCGTTTCTTCTTTGGTTGCGTTTACACAGGTCAAATGGGCCGCAACATTAAGGCCACTGGACTTGTGTAACGTCGCTACCGCCTCGCGGGTTAGGTCGCGCGTCGTGCCACCAGCGCCGTAAGTGACGGAAACAAAAGTAGGATCAAGAGGTGCGAGCGTTTGAACCGTGTCCCAAAGCCGGAAGGACGCCTGTAGGTTTTGTGGTGGGAAAAATTCGAATGAAACCTTCGGCGCGCTCATGATCTGTTCTTTCTTTATGAATTTCGCTCTTGTTGCACAGAGAGCAATGTGAGACAACTTCATAACTTTCAAAACGATTATGAGGTGCGCTCAGGATGCATATCGAATTTCGCCATCTTCGCACGATCAAAGCGATTCATGAGAATGGCGGATTGGCGAAAGCCGCAGATCAATTGCACATCACCCAAAGCGCCCTGAGTCACCAAATCAAAGGTCTGGAGGATCAAGCGGGCGTTGAATTATTTGTGCGACGCTCCAAACCGATGAAACTGTCTGCGGCAGGATTTCGCTTGCTCAGATTGGCTGAGAAAATTCTACCCGAAATCGAAGCGCTGCAAGATGAGTTTTCTGGGCTACGCAGCGGCAAATCCGGACGGCTGCACATCGCGATAGAATGCCATGCATGTTTTGAGTGGCTTTTTCCCGTGCTGGAAGCCTTCCGTAAACTATGGCCGGATGTAGATGTGGATATTCGCCCTGGCCTTGCATTTGACGCTTTGCCTGCGCTGCAAAAAGAAGAGGTTGATGTCGTCGTCAGCTCTGATCCCGAGAACCTCGCCGGTGTCGAGTTTTCGCATCTGTTTGATTATGCGCCTGTTTTTGTTGCCTCCGCTCAAAATCCACTGGCGCAAAAAGCCTTCATCGAAGCGGCTGATTTTCGCAATCAAACCTTGATCACATATCCGGTGGAACGCTCTCGGCTTGATATATTCAGCCAATTGCTAAGCCCCGCCAAAGTAGAACCCGCCTCTATTCGACAGGTAGAATTGACTGCTGTCATCTTGCTTCTCGTGGCCTCAAATCGCGGTGTTTCTGTTCTGCCGGACTGGGTCGTTCGCGAGGTGAAATATTCTTCGGACTACGTAACAAGACCGCTGACAGAGACGGGTCTTACGCGTCAGCTATTTGCGGCAACGCGAAGCGATGAGGTGAGTAAGCCCTATATGATCGACCTTATTCGCCTCGCTAAAGAAGAGTCGGCAAAGCTGCAAAACGCTTAAGCGCTTGGCAAACGCTGCATCGCTGCCTATACGCGCGCCTGAACACCTCACATTCCAAGGACCGGATCGCTATGCAAGGCAGCGCAAATCTAAACGTGATGATCAAAGCGGCCCGCAAGGCCGGCCGTAGCCTCGCGAAAGACTTTCGCGAAGTTGAAAACTTGCAAGTCTCGCGCAAAGGCGCTGGCGACTTCGTAAGCAAAGCGGATCTCACGGCTGAAAAGATCATCAAAGACGAATTGATGGAAGCGCGCCCAACGTACGGCTGGCTCGCGGAAGAGGGGGGCGAAGAAGAGGGCGCAGACCCGACGCGCCGCTGGATTGTCGATCCCTTGGATGGCACAACAAACTTTTTGCACGGATTGCCACATTGGGCGATTTCAATCGCGTTGGAGCATAAGGGCCAGATCGTTTCTGGGGTGATTTATGATCCTGCAAAAGACGAGATGTTCGTTGCGGAAAAGGGCGAAGGGGCATGGATGAACGATCAACGTCTGCGCGTTTCTTCGCGTCACTCGATGATTGAGAGCATTTTCGCGACAGGCATTCCATTTGGTGGCCGCGCGGATTTGCCGGAAACGATTAAGGACATTGCAAAGATTGCGCCTTCAGTTGCGGGCATTCGCCGTTTTGGCTCTGCCGCGCTTGATATGGCGTACGTAGCTGCGGGTCGTTATGAGGGATATTGGGAGCGCCGCCTGAACGCTTGGGATCTCGCGGCGGGAATTGTCATTATCCGCGAAGCAGGCGGGTTTATCGAGCCTTTGAACCCTGAGGGTGATATTTTGGGTGACGGCGAAGTGATTTGCTCGAACGAGGCGATCTTCTCCACATTTGCGAAAGTTATTCGAAACTGATTGTCGAATTGCTTGCGCAATCCGATCAATGCGAGAGACGCTGTCTCTCGCGCTCTCTGAGATATTTCTAGACCAAAGAACATGGTTTTAGCGCCATGGCGCAAAGGGGCCTATATGGTGTCGATTTTGCGCTAGTTTTCTTTGTGCGATTACATAGCGTAGCCCTATTATGCGGATGCTCATTTCTTTTGCGGCTTTGTTTCTATCTGTAGCATTGCTGCAGCTATCTTCTGGTGGGGTGGGCCCTTTGGATGCGCTTTCGGGCATTGCATTGGGATTTAGTACGGCAGAGATCGGTTTGCTCGGATCTGCGCATTTTGTCGGCTTTTTCATTGGATGCTGGTGGGCCCCGCGTTTGATGGGCTCGGTGGGTCATAGCCGCGCCTTTGCAGCCTTTACCGCATCGGGGGCGATTGGGCTGCTCGCGCATATGTTGGTGATTGACCCTTATGCGTGGGCGTTGATGCGGATTGCTTCGGGGCTTTGCGTTGCCGGGTGTTATACGGTGATCGAGGCTTGGCTGCAGGCAAAAGTGAACAACGCCACGCGCGGGCGCACGATGGGAGTGTATCGCGTCGCCGACATGGGCGCATCTTTTGTTGCACAACTGATGATCGGGGTGTTGGAACCCGCGTCCTACGTTTCTTATAACTTACTCGCGCTCTTGTGCTGCGCCGCGCTACTGCCGTTGACGCTGACCAAGGTAAGCCAACCTCAAACGCCTTCAGCGCCGCGATTGCGCCCGATGCTGGCTTTGTCGCGCTCGCCCTTGGCTGCGGCGGGGGTGATCGTGGCGGCGCTATCGAGCGCGTCTTTTAGGATGGTTGGACCGATTTATGGTCAGGAAGTCGGGCTTCGCACTGACCAAATCGCCTATTTTCTGGCCGCGTTTGTTTTTGGCGGTGCGCTCGCGCAGTATCCAGTGGGCTGGCTTGCGGATAAGTTTGATCGTCGCTGGGTGCTGATCTGGCTCTCTGTCGCGGCGGTCGTAAGCTGCGTTGCGACCACTTTTGTCGGGGAAGGTGGTACGGTGATGATCATGGCGGGCGCAGTGTTCTTTGGCTTAACCACGTTTCCGATCTATTCGGTCGCGGCAGCGCATGCGCACGATTTTGCGTCTGACGATGAGCGCGTCGAGTTGTCAGCGGCGCTCATGTTTTTCTTTGCGCTTGGCGCGATCGCTTCGCCCTTGCTGTCCTCTAATTTGATTACCTGGTACGGACCTTCTGCACTGTTCTTTATGATCGCCTGTGGTCATATCGTGCTGGTCGTTTTCGGCCTTAGCCGTATGCGGGTGCGCGACACGGTCAAGGATCGCACACGCTATGTTTATGCACCACGCACTTCGTTTGTGATCGGCCGCCTTGTGAGCAAGACGCGCAAAAAACAAGAGAGCAAAAGCAAGGAATAGTTCGAAAAATCGCCACATATTCGTCCAAAAGCGCGGCAATACAGTCTAGAGTAAGTGTCATGAAGTGGTCGATGGAATGAATGTAAAGCGTGTCTTTGGGGCAGTGGTCTTGCTATGCGGGGCGAGCGTTCTTGGGTTAACGGTTTTGATGGCGGCAAATCCGCGCCAATCACCAACGTCTGTCTCAAGCGGTGTTGATGCGAATTCTGCGTCCCAACGCGCCGATACCCAAAGCCAAGGTCAAACGCCAGAACGTAAGCTCGCTGAGATCGAAGGGATCTGGCGCGACTGGATGAAGCGCAACGGTGTCGAGAAAAGCGCCATGTCGCTGTCCAAAGGCGGCGACATTCTGAAAAGTGCGGGCGTCGGCCGTGAACCGGACCGCGCCTATCCGCTCGCTTCTTTGTCGAAAGCGATCACGGCCATTTGTCTCAATGAAGTTCTGAGCGCGCACGAATTTGACTGGTCCAGCACGATCGGCGAGCTCGCAGCCGTATTATCACAAGAGAACATCACACCTGCGAAGGAAATGAAGTCGCTCACGCTTGCAGAATTTGCGCGCCATAAGAGTGGATTGCCAAGGATTGTTCATCAACGCAAAACGGCGCTTCGCAAATCCAACCTGCCACCGCAGGGCGCGATGACACGCGCAGCACTAAGCGTGCCCGAAAACTTTGGGAAACGCGGTGATTTTCTGTATTCCAACGCGAATTATGCGGTTCTTGGCTCTGTTGCCGCGGCGCTAACAGGAAAATCTTATGGCGACACATGCAAAGAGGAAGTGCTGGCGCCAATCGGGATCAAGGACGCCGTCGCAGATATGCGAGGGGGCTATGGTGGCTGGTCTATGTCGAGCGATGACTACGCGCGCTTTGCATCGCATTGGTTTGAACTTGAGAAAGTCAACGCGAGACAATTCGCCAAAGGCGGCATGCCGATCCGTGGATCTTACGGATTTGGCAGTGGCATTACAACGCGCGAAAATGGCCGATACTACAGTCATTTTGGGAAATGGACCAACGCGGGTCCGCGCAAACAAAATGTTGGCGCTCTATTCCTTGTCGCGCCCGATGGCATAGCTTTTGTCGCAAGTTGGCAGGGCTCTCGCGACTATGACATCTACCACGATTTAAAGAACAAAGTCATGGCGGCCTTGGCCCAATAGCAGCACAAAGAAAGCGCTGCTATGAACTGCGTGTTTGAACTGCCTTGCAAGGAGCGGTAAGGGTCAGGTCACATCACGGAGAGACGCACATGGCTCGGCATTTAGTTACCTCAGCGATTCCTTATATCAACGGGATCAAGCACCTTGGAAATCTTGTAGGCAGTCAATTGCCAGCGGATCTTTTTGCGCGGTTCCAACGTGCGCGCGGCAATGAGGTGTTGTTTCTATGTGCAACGGATGAGCATGGAACGCCCGCGGAATTGGCCGCAGCCAAAGCGGGCAAACCTGTGGATGAGTACTGCGCAGAAATGTGGGCGGTTCAGGACGAGATCGCCAAGGGGTTCCGTCTGTCCTTCGATCACTTCGGGCGCTCAAGCTCTGAGCAGAACCGCAAGCTCACGCAGCATTTTGCGGGGCGACTGGCGGAGCAGGGCTTGCTTGAGGAAGTCACTGAAAAGCAGGTCTATTCCGTGGCTGATGGCCGCTTCCTGCCGGATCGCTATATCGAGGGCACTTGCCCGAACTGCGGCTTTGAAAGCGCGCGCGGCGATCAGTGTGACAACTGCACCAAACAGCTTGATCCCGTGGATCTGATTGATGCGCATTCTACCATTTCGGGCTCGACCGATCTGGAAATGCGCGAAACCAAGCATCTCTATCTGCGCCAGAGCCAGATGAAAGATCAGCTCAATGACTGGATCGATACCAAGAAAGATTGGCCGATCCTGACCACGTCCATTGCTAAGAAATGGCTGAACGATGGCGACGGGTTGCAAGATCGCGGCATTACGCGCGATCTGAGCTGGGGCGTGCCTGTGAAAAATGGCGAGGCCGATTGGCCCGGAATGGAAGGCAAAGTCTTTTACGTTTGGTTCGATGCGCCGATCGAATATATCGCCTGCGCCAATGAATGGACCGATGCGAACGGGCTTTCGGATGCTGATTGGCAGCGCTGGTGGCGCACGGACAAAGGCGCGGATGATGTACGTTATACGCAGTTCATGGGTAAAGATAACGTGCCTTTCCATACGCTTAGCTTCCCTGTCACGATCCTTGGATCGGGCGAGCCGTGGAAGCTTGTCGATTACATCAAGGGCTTTAACTACCTCAATTACGATGGCGGTCAGTTCTCTACTTCGCGCGGGCGCGGGGTGTTCATGGATCAAGCGCTCTCGATCCTGCCGAGCGATTACTGGCGCTGGTGGCTCTTGAGCCATGCGCCTGAAAGCAGCGATTCTGAATTCACGTGGGAGAATTTCCAAGCCTCCGTGAATAAAGACCTCGCTGACGTTCTCGGTAACTTCGTGAGCCGCGTGACCAAGTTCTGCCGCTCCAAATTCGGCGAAACTGTTCCGACGGGCGGCGCATGGGGCGCGGCGGAAGAGGCGTTGATCGCTGAGCTCACCACCCGCATCCGCGCCTATGAGACCCATATGGACGCGATGGAAGTGCGTAAATCCGCATCTGAGCTGCGCGCGATCTGGGCGGCTGGCAATGAATATCTTCAGGCGGCAGCCCCTTGGACCACGTTCAAGACTGACCCAGAACAGGCGGCGGCGCAAATCCGCATGGCGCTCAATCTGATCCGTCTCTATGCGGTTCTTTCGTCGCCCTTCATCCCAGACGCAAGCGCTGCGCTCATGAGCGCGATGCAGAGCGAGGATGACACATGGCCAGATGACGTGAACGCCGCGCTAACTGCTTTGCCAGTTGGTCATGCCTTCACCGTGCCTGAGGTGACATTCCGCAAGATCACAGATGATGAGCGCGCCGAATGGCAAGAGCGCTTTGCAGGAACACGCGATTAAGCGCTGAATTTGAGAGAAAACACTGGTACCCGCGGCCGGACTCGAACCGGCACGGCCGTTAAGCCTAGAGATTTTAAGTCTCCTATGTCTACCATTCCATCACGCGGGCCAGTGCTGCGCAAAATAGGCAGATCGCGCGGGGTGTAAAGGCCTGAAAGTGCAGCTATAGATCTGTTTTTGGGGTCGGGGCTTGCTCGGTTAGAAATTGCCGCTCTTTCAGCCAAGGATTTAGCGCCAAAGCTTCGCGCAGTACGACCTGAGCTTCCTCGTTTCGCTGAAGGCCAATCAAGGTTAACGCTTTGCCGGCGATTGCGGCGATGTGGTTGGGTGAGAGTTCGATGGTGCGTTCTAAATCTGCTAAGGCGGGTTCGTACTCTTTGCGAATAAAGCGCACAAAGGCGCGCTGATTGTAGCCCTCCGCGTAATCCGGGCAGTATTCGATCAACTGCTCAAACGCCTTCATTGCACCATCCAGATCATATCCAGCGCGGCGCGCCAAACCATCATCAAGCATGCGCTGCGCGGTTTCATTTGGCGCATTGTCCCAAAGGTCCCACATATCGTTCGAAATGAGCTGCGCAGAGACTTGATCAGGTGCCGATTGCACGGCCTCGATCAAAGCGGACAGACGTTCGGAATGATCGGGCGAGGCGGGACACTGCGCATATCCAATTGAGGACGCGCAGCTTAGGAAAAAGGAAAGGGCGATGTTTTTCATGCCTCAATGGTGGCCCATCTCGCGCTTCTGTCAAGCCTGCGCGTGGGCGCTCGCAGAGTTGTGAAGCGCCTAGAACATGCCTGTGCTCTCTTCTTTGATCGCTTGCATCGCAACATTGGTGGAGGTGTGCGCGATATAGGGAAGGCTTGAAATCTTGTCGGCCAAGACCCTTCGGTATCCACTCATATCGCTGGTGCGCACTTTCAATAAGTAGTCAAAATTGCCAGCAATAAGATGGGCCTGTTCGATTTCTGGGATATCTCGAACCGCTTTGTTAAAGGCAGCCAACGCGCTTTCGCGGGTGTCGGACAGGCGCACTTCGACAAAGGCAACCAGCTCGCGCCCCAATTGGATCGGGTCGAGCATCGCGCGATAGCCCTTAATGATCTCGCTTTGCTCTAGTCGCTTCAAACGCGCCTGTGTCGGCGATTTCGACAAGCCAATTCGCGCGGCGAGGTCTGTTACGCTGATGCGCCCGTCGCCCGCGATGACGGTTAGAATCTTACGATCAAAGTCGTCGAGGTCGGAAAAGTTCACTTGCATCGTTGTGGCCCCATATTTCAGTATTTTTGACTGTCATTCCCTCAATGTAGAGAAAAAGCACTGATTAAAGCAAGGTAATCAGGGCGAAACACCTGTGAATAAGGATGCCCGCATGACCTTGAACGCCCTGCATTACCCATCAATTGACGCGCATATGTATCAAGATCAATCTGCGTGTCTGGCGTCACTTATCGAGCATGCTGATTTGAGCCGTGCCGAGCGAATTTCAATTTCTTCGCAAGCAGCTGAGCTGATCACGCAAATTCGAGCTAGTGAAAATCCTGGCCTGATGGAAGCCTTTTTAGCCGAATATGGCCTGTCCACAGACGAAGGTATCGCCTTGATGTGCTTGGCTGAAGCACTCTTGCGCGTCCCTGATGCGGACACAATAGATGCACTGATCGAAGACAAAATCGCACCGTCCGATTGGGGGCGGCACTTGGGGCAGTCCTCGTCCTCGCTGGTGAATGCGTCAACTTGGGCGCTTATGTTGACGGGGCGCGTGCTTGATGACGATGGACAAGGCCCTGTTGGAACGCTTCGCGGCGTTATCAAGCGTTTGGGTGAGCCGGTCATTCGCACGGCAGTTGCGCAAGCGATGAAAGAGATGGGACGTCAGTTTGTTCTTGGTGAAACCATACAAAACGCAATGAGCCGCGGCGCAAAGATGGAGGAAAAGGGCTTCACCTATTCCTATGACATGCTGGGCGAGGCGGCGAAAACAGACAGGGACGCACGCCGCTTTCATCTCTCGTATAGCCGCGCGATTTCGGCAATCGCGACGGCCTGCACGTCGGATGATATTCGCGAAAACCCCGGAATTTCAGTCAAGCTATCAGCTTTGCATCCCCGTTATGAAGTGGCGCAGCGCACGCGGGTAATGCGCGAGCTTGTTCCAAGGCTGCGCTCTCTTGCGATACTGGCGAAATCGGCAGGGATGGGGCTCAACATCGATGCCGAAGAGGCGGATCGCTTGACGCTCTCACTTGATGTGATCGAAGCGGTGCTCGGGGATGACGCGCTTGCGGGCTGGGAGGGGTTTGGCGTTGTTGTGCAAGCCTATGCGCCGCGTGCGCGCCATGTGATTGAGGCGCTTCATGCTTTGGCAAGCCGTTTGGACCGCAAGATTATGGTGCGATTGGTGAAAGGTGCTTATTGGGACAGCGAAATAAAACGCGCTCAAATTGAAGGTTTGGAGAGTTTTCCTGTTTTTACCTCCAAGGCTGTAACCGATGTATCCTACATAGCCTGCGCGCGGATGTTGCTTGGCATGACAGATCGCATCTATCCGCAGTTTGCGACCCATAATGCCCATACGGTCAGCGCGATTTTGCATATGGCGGATGACAAATCTGTTTTTGAATTCCAGCGGTTGCACGGAATGGGCGAGGCAATGCACTCGATCGTTATGGCTGGGCAGAAAACGCGTTGCCGCATCTATGCTCCTGTTGGCGCGCATCGTGACCTGCTGGCCTATCTCGTGCGCCGATTGCTTGAAAACGGGGCGAATAGCTCCTTTGTGAACCAGATCGTCGACGAAGATGTTTCGCCTCAGATTATCGCGAGCGACCCGTTTCAAGCGGCGCAAGACGCAGCAAGCTGGGTTGCGACGGGACCAGAGTTATTCGCGCCGGAGCGTGTGAACTCTATCGGCTTCGATCTTAGCCATAGGCAAGACTTAGAGCGAATAGAGCAGGCGCGCGCGCCGTTTGCAGCGCATGTTTGGAGTGCGCAATCGGTGATTAGCGCGCAATCAAGTGGAGGAGAGACGCAGAAAAAACTCAATCCAAATACGTCCGATGAAATCGTCTCGGAAATAACGCTCGCAAGCGCTGAGCAGATAGAAGCAGCGCTCGAGGGGGCCAAGATCTGGAATGCGCCTGCGCAGGAGCGGCGGGATGTGCTTTTGCGCGCGGCAGATCTGTACGAGGCAAACTACGGAGAGATTTTCGCGCTGTTGGCGCGCGAGGCAGGGAAAACCATGCTGGATTGCGTGGGCGAACTTCGCGAAGCAGTCGATTTTTTGCGCTTTTACGCGCTTCAAGCAAGTAATGCCGCCCCTGTCGGCACGTTCACCTGCATTTCACCCTGGAATTTTCCTCTGGCCATTTTCTCCGGGCAAATCAGTGCAGCCCTTGCGGCGGGGAATGCGGTTTTGGCAAAGCCGGCGCCGCAAACCCCCAGTATCGCCTATTTCGCGGTTGGCCTGCTGCACCAAGCGGGGGTGCCAAAGTCAGCACTTCAATTGCTGCTTGGCGCAGGAGATGTTGGCGGGGCCTTAACATCCGATCCACGGGTTCATGGTGTCGCCTTCACAGGCTCGACGCAAACCGCGCAGGTGATCCGTCGCAGCATGGCAGCGCACCTTGCGCCGGGCGCGCCGTTCCTTGCGGAAACAGGCGGGCTGAATGCGATGATTGTGGATAGTACGGCGTTGTTGGAGCAGGCTGTCACTGCAATCATCGAAAGCGCGTTTCAATCCGCAGGCCAACGCTGCTCGGCGCTGCGGTGTCTTTATGTTCAAGCAGACATTGCAGATGACCTGCAACAGATGTTGATCGGTGCAATGAAAGAACTAAAGCAGGGCGCACCTTGGGAGTTGTCGAGCGATGTTGGACCGTTGATTGACGCGCAAGCGCAAGGCGCAATTGCAAGCTACGTTGACGGCGCGCGCGCGCAGGGGCGCGTGCTGTTTAAATTGGCCAATCGCAAACAGGGGTTTTTCGTAGCGCCAGCTTTGATCGAGGTTTCTGGAATTGGCGATCTCACCCATGAAGTCTTTGGACCAGTCTTGCATATTGCGCGCTTTGAGGGCCGCGATTTGGATCAGGTGATCGACGATATCAATGCCACGGGATATGGGCTGACCTTTGGTTTGCAAACACGCATAGATGATCGCGTGCAGCATGTGTCCGAGCGCATTCAGGCGGGCAATATCTATGTGAACCGCAACCAAATAGGCGCGATTGTCGGCTCTCAACCCTTTGGCGGCGGGGGGCTTTCTGGCACTGGTCCAAAAGCGGGTGGCGCGCTTTATATCTCTCGGTTTCAAAAGCGGACTGCTGAGGGTGCGAGTGAAAATTTCGATGCAGAAATGAGCGCAGAGCAACTACAGGCCGCAGTGACAGATGCTGTTTCAACAGTGCATCCGGAAAAGGAAATCCTGCCGGGGCCAACGGGGGAGCTTAATCAAATCACCCGCACTTCGCGCGCGGCCTTCATCTGTGCCGGTCCGGGGGAGAAGGCTGCTCAGGCGCAGTTTGACGCCGTGCGCGCATTGGGCGGCGTTGCAGTGCAAGCCACTGGCAGCATATCGGGCAGTGCGCTCTCGGCTATAGAGGGGATTGCGGGGGCACTGTTCTGGGGCGAGAGTGGGCAGGCGCGCGCGCTTGATCTGGCGCTGGCTGCGCGGAGCGGCGCGATCCTGCCTTTGATCACAGGCCAGCCAAACCAAGGCTACGTGCTAGACGAAACGCACCTGTGCGTCGATACAACGGCGGCTGGCGGAAACGCAGCGCTTCTCGCGCAAAGCGCGCCAAAGGCCTAAGCGCTCTTGACCTTTGGGCGGGCAAACGACAGCCTGCCCGAATGTTTCCTATTCGCGACCACAACCCGTCGGGGCGCACGCCCTATGTCACCTACGCTCTGATAGCGATCAATGTGATCATCTTTGCGTCCTTCAATATCCCGCTAGGGGAAAGCCGCGCATTGAATGTGTTCTTTACTGAGTGGGGCATGATCCCCGCGTTCATTAGCGATGGGGAGCGGCTTTATTCTTTGGTGACTTCCCAATTTTTGCACGGAGGCGTGATGCACATCGGCGGCAACATGCTGTTTTTATGGATATTCGGCGATAATCTAGAAGATGAAATGGGCCATGTTGGCTTCTTGGTGTTCTACCTTGTCAGCGGCGTATTTGCGGCGCTGGCCCAATGGATTGTTGAACCTGCGTCTCTCATCCCGACAATCGGGGCCTCTGGCGCAATCGCTGGAGTGATGGGGGGGTATTTGTTGCTTTTCCCAAAGGCAAAGGTCGATATTCTGTTAATCCTAATTATCTTTTTCCGTGTTTTCCCGGTTCCGGCGTGGCTCATGTTGGGGCTTTGGTTCCTGTTGCAGGTCGGAAACGGCGTTGCGAGCGATCCCGATCTGGGCGGCGTGGCCTATTGGGCGCATGCGGGTGGATTTGTCGTCGGATTGCTTCTTGCGACCCCAACGTTTTTCAAGCTGGGCGGCATTCGGTTCTGGCAGGAAACCCATGGGCATCCACCGCATCCCGAAGCAAGCTATAAACTAACACAAAGCCGAATCCCTAAAGTGCGACGCAAATAGTCGAAGCAGGCGAGCCCAGAATCGCTTGTTTGACTCGTGCCCTTGCCGCATACCTAGGTGGTAACAGACAACCTCATTCCAAGGAGACCTCGATGACCCGTTTGAAGATCTTTTTCATGATGACCCTGACGACCCTCTACCTCGCAGCCTGCGACTCGCAGCTGGAAGAATCCTTCGAAGGTATCTTCTGATCCTATCCCCACTTTTTTATCGGACGCACCGCCATGAAAATGAACCCGCTCGGACGGACAGGTATTACAGTGCCAGAGCTTTGCCTCGGCACCATGACCTTTGGCACCCAAACGCCTGAAGCCGAAGCGCATGAGCAAATTGACATGGCGCTTGAGGCGGGGGTGAATTTTCTGGATTCTGCGGAAATGTATCCAGTCAACCCGATTAGCGCCGAAACACAGGGCGATAGCGAGCGGATCATTGGAACATGGCTTGCCAAAGGCGGGCCGCGCGACAAGGTGATCATCGCCAGCAAACATTCTGGCGACGGTTGGGATCATATCCGTGATGGCGCGGGAATCTCCGCGAAAAGCATTCCTGAGGTGATCGACGGCAATTTGCGGCGCTTGCAAACGGATTACATGGATCTATATCAGTTCCATTGGCCCAATCGTGGCTCCTACATGTTCCGCAAAAACTGGGAGTATGACCCCTCAACGCAAAACCGCGCTGAAACCCTTGATCACATGATCGAGTGCCTTGAAGCGTTACAGGCAGCGGTGGACGCGGGAAAAATTCGCGCCTTCGGGCTGAGCAACGAAAGCGCGTGGGGCACGTCTGAATGGCTACGATTGTCGGAAGCAGGTCACGGCCCGCGCGTGGCCTCGATCCAAAACGAATATTCGCTGTTGTGCCGTCTCTATGACACCGATTTGGCCGAGCTAAGCGTGAATGAAGATGTTGGCCTGCTGGCCTTTTCGCCATTGGCTACGGGGCTCCTGACTGGAAAGTACCAAAATGGTGCCGTGCCAGAAGGCTCCCGCCGCGCACTAAAGGACGACTTGGGTGGGCGCGTAACAGATCGCGTTTTCCCTGCGGTTGAGGCCTATATGCAAGTTGCGCGAGACTTCGATCTTGATCCCGTTCATATGGCGCTGGCATGGTGCAGAACACGTCCGTTCATGGCCTCTGCAATCTTTGGCGCGACCCGTACGGCGCAGCTAAAACATGCGCTCGGTTCCTTGGATGTGACCCTGTCACAAGAAACGCTCACCGCCTTGAACAACGTCCACCGGCAGCACCCGATGGTGTATTGATTCGATGCAGTTGGGCTTTGATCTTGGTGCTGAACCGCTTCCCAAGGTGGAACCTACCTTTGCAAGTGCTCAAGCTTTCGGCGAGACCCTTTCGCAATGGCTAGGGCCGCAAAAGGGCAGTGCAAAACTGTTTGCACACCCGGTCGAAACACCAATCGGGACGATGGTCGCGGTGTGCGATGCGACGCATTTGCACCTGCTTGAGTTTGCGGATCGCAAAGAATTGCCCTCTGAGATGCGCAAACTAAGCGCGGCAAGCGGCAGCATCGCGCCGGGGCAGAGCAAGATCACACGCGCTTTGGATGAACAACTCAGCGCTTATTTCGACGGATCGCTCACGCAGTTTGATATCCCGATGCAATTGTATGGCACCCCATTTACCCAAGACGTTTGGCGCGCATTGCAAAACCTCCCTTTCGGTAAGACCACAAGCTATGGTGAGCTTTCGGAAACCCTTGGAAACCCAAGTGCGACTCGCGCTGTCGCGCGCGCTAACGGGGCCAATCAGATCGCCATATTGATCCCATGCCATCGCGTCATCGGCGCTGATGGCAGTCTAACTGGCTACGCAGGTGGTCTCTGGCGCAAACGTGCCTTGCTCGAGCTGGAAAGCCGCGCATAAGAACGGTCTAGATAGGCCTGAATTGGTCGCTTTTGCGCTTACGTTTCTGTTATTTCCACGGCAACGTGTCCAAAATTCCAAAGCGAGTCTGTTCTTATGCCCCTTACAATGAACCGCGAAGTTTTCATCACATGTGCAGTCACTGGCTCTGGGGGAACCCAAGACCGTAGCCCCCATGTGCCGCGCTCTCCCAAAGAGATCGCCGATAGTGCGATTGCTGCTGCTAAAGCGGGCGCTGCGGTTGCGCATTGCCATGTGCGCGATCCTGAAAGCGGTGCGCCATCGAGAGACCTGAGCTATTATCGCGAAGTGACGGATCGCATCCGCGACGCCGAGGTGGATGTCGTTTTGAACCTCACCGCAGGCATGGGCGGCGATATCGTGTTCGGAAGCTCTGAAAGCCCGTTTCCGACAGCTGCTGGAACCGATATGGTCGGCGCAACAGAGCGCGTGGCGCATATCGCGGAATGCTTGCCAGAAATCTGCACGCTTGATTGCGGTACGATGAATTTCGCCGAAGCCGACTACGTTATGACCAACACCCCGGGCATGCTCACTGCGATGGGCGGGATGATGACCAAGCTCGGTGTAAAGCCCGAGATTGAAGCCTTTGATACGGGTCACCTCTGGTATGCCAAACAGCTTGTCGCGGACGGCGTTCTTGAGAGCCCGGCTCTTGTGCAGCTTTGCATGGGCGTGCCTTGGGGTGCGCCTGATGATCTTAACACGCTGATGGCGATGGTTAACAATGTGCCTGACGATTGGACGTTTAGCGCCTTTGGATTGGGGCGAAACCAGATGGCTCTGGCAGCTGCATCCGTACTTGCGGGGGGCAATGTCCGCGTTGGGCTTGAAGATAACCTCTGGCTCGACAAGGGTGTTCTGGCGACAAATGAGCAACTTGTTGATCGGGCTGTGACGATTATTGAGAACATGGGCGCGCGCGTGATCGGACCGCAAGACGTTCGCGACAAGCTTGGCTTAACTAAGCGCGCACCATCATCATAAAACTAAATTAAAGCAATGTGCTAAAGCATATTCTTAAGAAATGGAATTAAGGTATGAATAAACAGGTGGCGATCGTCGGCGGCGGTGTGATTGGCGGTGGTTGGGCTGCACGTTTCTTGCTCAACGGATGGGATGTGCGGATCTTTGATCTGGACCCGCAAGCTGAACGCAAGACCAAGGCAGTTCTCGAAAACGCGCGCCGTGCGCTGCCGGGATTGACGGACGTTGCGATGCCGCCTGAGGGCGGCTTGACCCATTGCAAGACGATTGCCGAGGCGGTCACCGACTGCGCCTTGATCGTTGAAGCCGTGCCTGAGCGGCTCGAAGTGAAACATGCCGTCTATGCAGAAATCGAAGCTGCGAATACCACGGGCATCATCGCCTCTTCGACATCTGGTATCATGCCAACAGATCTGCAAAGCGAGCTGGCCCACCCAGAACGTCTTATCGTCGCGCATCCGTTCAATCCTGTTTATTTGCTGCCTCTCGTTGAACTGGTTGCAGGCGAGAAAACCAACGCTGCCTTTATCGAGCAAGCGAAAGACCTCTACAGCTCCATCGGTATGCACCCTCTGCATTGCCGCGTCGAAATCGAAGGTTTCTTGTCCGACCGCTTGCAGGAAGCGCTCTGGCGCGAGGCGCTTTGGCTGTTGAAGGATGAAGTGGCAACCGCCGAAGAACTAGACGCTGCCATTGCCTATGGCCCAGGGCTTCGTTGGGCGCAGATGGGCACGATGCAAACCTTCCACCTTGCTGGCGGCGAAGGCGGTATGCGCGCGATGCTCGCAATGTTTGGGCCTTGCCTGAAATGGCCTTGGACCAAATTGATGGATGTGCCTGATCTGACAGATGATTTTGTCGAAATGGTCGGAGATCAGTGTGACACACAATCGGGCGATCTTACGCCGCGCGATCTTGAGCGCATTCGCGACAAAAACCTAGTTGGGACCATTCGCGCATTACGCGGTAGCGATTGGGGGGCAGGCGCGACGGCCAAAGCCCATGATCGCGTGCTCGCGGCGCTCAATGGCATGGATGCGCGCGCCGCAGATGTGGATGTCTCTCAGCCAATCGTAACAGGCAGCCGCACCGTGCCGCTGGATTGGACCGACTACAACGGCCATATGAACGAAGCGCGCTACCTTCAGGCATTTGGCGATGGCACTGACCGTTTCATGGAGATGATCGGTTGTGATGCAGCGTATATCGCTACGGGCGGAAGCTATTTTACGGCTGAAACCCATATCCGTCACATCGACGAGGTGCATGCGGGCGCGCGCATTGAAATCAAGACGCAGGTGATTTTGGGGCAGGGCAAGAAGATGCATCTTTGGCATGAAATGTATGAAGGCGCGCGCTTGATTGCCACCAGTGAGCATATGCTCATTCATGTCAGCCTAGAGACGCGAAAGCCGTCAAATCCAAGCCCAGAGATCGACGCAAATCTGCTGCGCATTGCAGAGGCGCATGCCAAGCTTGAGCGACCAGTTGCGGCGGGGGCTTCGGTTGGCGTCAGACGTTAAGCGCTGCGGAAATGGCGGTTCCAGCGGCCCATCCGCTGGACCAAGCCCACTGAAAATTATATCCGCCTAACCAACCGGTTACGTCCATTGCTTCACCTATCACATAAAGACCAGTTTGGGTTTTAGCCTCCATTGTTTTGGATGAAATCCCATCTGTATCAATGCCGCCAAGCGTAACCTCTGCGGTGCGATACCCTTCGCTTCCAGTTGGGCGCTGCTCCCAGTTTTTGAGCTGCGTGCAGAGTGCCTCAAGCGCCTTGTCAGATTGATCGCCGATGCGCCCAGTGATGCCCATTTCATCAACCAAATGTTGCACGAGGCGCGTCGGCAGATGCTGGGTCAAAATGGTGCTCACATCGCGCTTGCCTTGCTCCACGCGTGCCGTGCGCATCTGGTCGAATAGACCGTTTTCTGGATCAATGTTGAGCGTGACCACATCGCCCTCTTTCCAATAGGAGGAGGCTTGCAAGATTGCAGGTCCGGACAATCCGCGATGGGTGAAAAGAACGGCTTCGTCAAAAGCGGTGCCATTGGCCGATGCCCGTGCAGGCACCGCAACCCCGGAGATCGGCGCATAGCGTTGATCTGCAAACGTCAATGGAACGAGGGCGGGCCGCGTTTCTACCAAGCCAAGCCCAAATTGTTCAGCCACATCATAGGCAAAGCCGCTCGCGCCCATTTTGGGGATCGACTTGCCGCCGCTGGCCAACACAAGATTGCGCGCGCGAAGAGCAATGCGCATCCCGTCGCGCTCAACGCCGATCAAAAAGCGTTGCCCATCATGCGAAACTTGCTGCACTGAGGTCTTTAGCCAAAGCTGCGCGCCTGCCTCGTTCATTTCTTGAAGTAGCATCGCAACAATCTGCTTGGCGCGATCATCGCAAAAAAGTTGCCCTAATGTCTTCTCATGCCACCCAATGCCATACTTGGAAACCAAGTCAAGAAAGTCCCATTGGGTGTATCGCTTCAGAGCGGACTTGCAAAAATGCGGATTTTGGGACAGAAAATTTGCCGAAGTTGCGCCCATATTTGTGAAATTACAACGTCCGCCGCCTGAGATGCGAATTTTCTCTCCTGCGGCTTTGGCGTGATCAATCACGAGCGTGCGTCCACCTGAATGCGCCGCGCACATCATACCGGCAGCGCCAGCGCCAATGATAACCGTGTCAAATTCCATATCGCACAGGCCTTAATTCGAATCTTGTTTCCTCTCTCTCACAAATATCCCCGCCGGAGGCAAATCGCATGGGCTTGCCCATGCCAGATAAGCATGCCGCTCTGCGGCATTCCGCTTGGCTTAGAAAGAATGCTGGAAATCGAATCACTGATTCGCTATGTTTCGCCTAGATCCTGAATAACAGGACATGTTCGAGGCAACGATCAGCGGTGATCTATGACGGAAATGGTTTATGGCAGCGTCCCTGTGCGGGACGGCGAGCCGGTGCTGCCGAAATGGTGGCGTACAGTTGATAAGTGGTCAATGTCCTGCATTCTGATCCTTTTCGGGATCGGTATTTTGCTTGGCCTTGCGGCGTCCCCACCGCTTGCCGCTAAGAACGGTTTCGAGCCCTTTCATTACGTTCAGCGGCAAGCCTTCTTTGGTGGGCTTGCTCTCACGGCTATGTTTATCACGTCGATGATGAGCCCCATTGTTGTGCGTCGTCTTGCCGTGCTTGGGTTTCTTGTCGCTTTTGTAGCGCTCGTTTTGCTGCCATTTTTCGGAACGGATTTCGGCAAGGGCGCGACGCGTTGGTATTCTTTGGGCTTTGCGTCAATCCAGCCGTCCGAGTTTCTCAAGCCCGGCTTTATCGTCGTGGCCGCATGGATGATGGCCGCATCACAAGAGATTGGCGGACCACCCGGTCGGCTTTGGTCTTTCATGTTAACGGTGACGATCGTGCTTATTCTCGCGATGCAGCCTGACTTTGGACAAGCTTCTCTCGTTCTGTTTGGCTGGGGAGTGATGTATTTTGTTGCGGGCGCGCCAATGGTTCTTTTGGTCGCAATGGCGGCGCTCGTCGTTGCCGGCGGTATGGTTGCTTATAACAACTCCGAGCACTTCGCGCGCCGTATTGACGGGTTCCTTTCTACAGACGTCGATCCGACCACGCAGCTTGGGTATGCCAGCAATGCAATTCGAGAGGGTGGTTTCTTTGGCGTTGGGGTTGGCGAGGGCGAAGTGAAATGGTCGCTCCCTGATGCGCACACAGATTTCATCATCGCTGTTGCCGCAGAGGAATATGGCTTGTTCCTCGTGCTGTGCATAATTGCTGTTTACGCAAGTATTATTGTGCGTTCCTTGCTACGCCTGATGCGCGAGCGCGATCCTTTCATTCGTCTTGCTGGGACGGGTCTAGCCTGCATGTTCGCAGTGCAAGCGATGATCAACATGGGCGTTGCGGTGCGTTTGCTGCCTGCCAAGGGTATGACGTTGCCGTTTGTAAGTTACGGTGGCTCATCTTTGATCGCGGGTGGTATTGCAGTCGGCATGCTTTTGGCCTTTACGCGCACGCGGCCACAGGGCCAAATTGGTGATCTGCTTCGAGGACGTTCAAGATGAGTGATAAAGCGCCGCTGTTGGTAATTGCGGCAGGTGGAACTGGCGGGCATATGTTTCCCGCTCAGGCTTTGGCCGAAGCAATGCTGCGCAAGGGGTGGCGGGTTAAGCTTAGCACTGACGCACGGGGTGCGCGCTATACGAGCGGCTTTCCTCACACTGTCGAGATTGAACAAATCGCTAGCGCAACGTTTGCGCGCGGCGGGCTTTTGGCGAAACTTGCTGTCATACCGCGCATTGCAGGCGGTGTGATCAGTTCTGTTTTCAAAATGCTAAGCGACAAGCCCGATGTCGTTGTCGGTTTTGGCGGTTACCCGTCTATCCCTGCGCTTGCGGCGGCGACGATATTGCGCCGCCCGCGGATGATCCATGAACAAAACGGCGTTCTTGGCCGCGTTAACCAGATTTTTGCCAAGCGTGTTGACGGCATCGCGTGCGGGACTTGGCCAACAGAACTGCCAGAAAATACCGATCACATGCACACAGGCAATCCTGTGCGCGGCGCTGTTCTGGAACGTGCGGGAGCCGGGTACATTCCGCCCGGCGATTATCCGATGTCGCTTTTGGTGATGGGCGGCTCGCAAGGCGCGCGTATTTTGTCTGATGTGGTTCCCCCTGCAATTGCCGCGCTTCCGATGGAAATCCTGCGTAACTTGCGCGTTAGCCATCAGGCGCGCGATGAAGACGGCCAACGCGTTGCACAATATTATGCCGAACACGGCATTAGTGCGGATGTTCAGCCCTTCTTTCACGATGTGCCGAACCGAATGAGCGAAGCGCAATTGGTAATTAGCCGCGCAGGCGCATCTTCGGTCGCCGATATCTCTATCATCGGACGTCCGTCGATCCTTGTACCTTACGCTGCCGCAACAGGTGATCATCAAAGCGCCAACGCGCGTGGATTGGTCGAAGCGGGCGGCGCAATTTTAATGCCAGAGGCGAGCTTTAACCCCGAAGCTTTGAGCGAGCAATTGATGCTGGTGCTTGGCAATGAGCAGGGCGCAAACATGATGGCAAGTGCCGCGCTAGGCTGTGGCAAACCAGATGCAACACAACAACTGGTCGCGTTGGTTGAAAGCCTCGCGGTCAAGACGAACTGAAAGACACGGCAATGAATGCAGCGCAAACCATGAGCCCTCCAACGAAGCTACCTGGCGATGTCGGTCCAATCCATTTTGTTGGGATCGGTGGCATCGGCATGTCTGGCATTGCGGAGGTTTTGTTGAACCACGGATATGTTGTGCAAGGCTCTGACTTGAAAGCCTCGCCGATTACGGATCGTTTGGAAAAACTGGGCGGGCATGTTTTTGTTGGCCAAAGGGCTGAGAACCTTGAGAGCGCCGAAGTTGTCGTGATTTCTTCTGCGATCAAACCGGGAAATCCCGAGCTTGATGAGGCGCGCCGTCGCGGCTTGCCCGTGGTGCGCCGCGCCGAGATGCTCGCTGAACTTATGCGCCTCAAGCTTAATATTGCCGTCGCGGGAACGCATGGCAAAACCACAACGACAACGATGGTTGCGACTTTGCTGGATGCAGGCAAGTTCGATCCAACGGTTGTGAATGGCGGCATCATCCATGCGTATGGCTCTAACGCGCGGATGGGGCAGGGCGAGTGGATGGTTGTGGAAGCCGATGAGAGCGACGGCACCTTTAACCGTTTGCCTGCGACCATTGCGATTGTGACGAACATCGATCCTGAGCACATGGAGCATTGGGGCACAGAAGAGAACCTGCACAAGGGGTTCCTCGATTTTGTCTCCAACATTCCCTTCTACGGTGTCGCCGTGTGCTGCACGGACGATTCAGATGTGCAAACCCTTGTGGGCAAGCTGACGGACCGCCGCGTCATTACATATGGATTTAACGCCCAAGCCGATGTGCGTGCTGTGAACCTTCATTACAAAGCGGGCATTGCGCATTTTGATGTGCATCTGCAAAGCGAAGATCAGATCATTGAAGATTGCGCGTTGCCGATGCCAGGGGATCACAATGTTTCGAACGCGCTCAGCGCGATTGCGGTGTCGCGCCACCTTGGCATGTCGGGCGATGAAATTCGTACAGCTCTTGCCGCATTTGGCGGGGTGAACCGACGCTTTACCAAAGTGGGTGAAGTTGATGGTGTAACGATTATTGATGATTACGGGCATCACCCGACAGAAATTGCTGCGGTATTAAAAGCGGCGCGTCAGGCGTGCGAGGGGCGGGTGATCGCTGTGCACCAGCCGCATCGCTATACGCGGTTGCATCATCATTTTGAGGACTTTTGTGCCTGCTTTAACGAAGCGGATGTCGTGGCGATCACGGATATTTATGCTGCGGGTGAAGACCCTATCGAGGGCGCATCGCGGGATGATCTGGTGGCAGGTTTGATCCGTCATGGCCATCGCCATGCGCGCGCGATTTCGACAGAGGATGATTTGCTGCAACTGGTTAAGGAGCAGGCACAATCAGGCGACATGGTTGTCTGTCTCGGCGCGGGTACGATTTCAGCCTGGGCTAATGCCTTGCCTGCACGGTTGGCATAACGGTGCAGGATATTCTGCGAATATCCTGCCTTAGAAAATCCTTCTGCGAAGGATTAGAGGGCGCGCGATGAGTCTTTCACTTACGTTCGGTGCGATCTACGTGCTTTGCGCAGCGGTTGTGGCCATGCTGCCGATCCGCCGTCAGTATTGGCCTGCGGGGATCATGTTGCTTTTGGCCCCGCTATTGCTGGGCTTTATTGGCTTTCAACACGGCTGGATTTGGTTTGTCTTGGGCATGTTTGCCTTCCTGTCGATGTTCCGCAATCCGCTGCGCTATTTGTGGCGGGTGGTGAAGGGCGAGCGTCCCGAGCTTCCCGAATGAGCCTGTCTTTGGTCCTTGCACTGCTTTGGCTCGTGATCGCCAATGTGATCGCCATGTTCCCGTCAAAGGATGCGCATTGGCGCAACGCATATGTGTTGATCGGCATTGGCGTGCCGCTACTCGGTTGGGTTTGGTGGCAGAACGGGTTTTGGATCGCACTTATAGTGCTGATCGCGGCCATGTCCGTGCTGCGCTGGCCAGTGATCTATCTGACGCGCTGGGTGAAGGGTTTTTTCGGCTGATTGTTTCGCGCGCGAAACATTTGTTGTTTGTTAACAATTGGTTAAGGTCCGCGTGAGTTAATGATGCGTTAATTTCCTTGTGACGCAGGTCACTATCCCCCAAGTTGCAAAAGATGATCGCAGCAAAAGATATCAAACACGAAGAAACGCTCAAAGAGTGGTTGACCGAATGGCCAAAGTCGCAAGGTATGGACGATGATGCCGCGCGCAAGGTCTCGGTGAGCATCGCCCACCGCGCCGCTATGCGAGTGTTTCCATTGGCATGGGACTGGTTTTCTGGACCTGAGGCACGTAGACTTGGTTCGTCAGTATTGCCTTTGTTGCGCTGTAATTTGATCTCAGGAGTTGCTTGCACAAGTCCAGCCCCTGACATCATAGCCACCACTGCCTATACCAAGGACAGAACGCCAACAACTTATGCGACCGACGAAGCCGCCATCTCGTATATCGGCTTATCCGCCGTTCATGCTACCGAAGCCGCAGAGGGCGCCACCTACGCCCCAGATTTCGCAGACGCCGCTGCTTATGCAGTCAGTAGAGTCGCCGACGCCGCCGTCGACGACGCTGCAGCGGCCGCCCTATGGAAAGAAATCCAAAGCGATGCTGGCAGATTTGAGGCTGGTGAAGATGTTATGACCACAGCGCTTTGGCCAGGAGAGGCCCCTTTGTGGTTCGACGAAAAAATGAAGCGTGTTCGTGCAAATCCAAGTGAAGATGGGGGTATCTGGGATTTCTGGCTGCGCTGGTGGGAGCGTTCAATCAAAGGCGATCTGCTCCCCGATGCATTGCTGACTGAGATTGCGGTTATTCCTGATGAGGATTGGGCAAAAGGCCCCGCGCATATTGCGGAGTTGATTGCGAAGAAGCAGCGTAGTTCTGGACGTTCACTGACGCAAAACGGGGAGCAAATTATTGTTTCTCCAGACACTGGAAAAGCGCGCCTAATTGGTGAAACCGATCTTCCTGATGATGTGGCGCGCTACGCACGCCGGAAAATGCAAAAGGCGTTGAATCAATTCTCAGGCGAACTTGATAATCAGCACCAGCCTTTGGAAAAAGCGCTAGAAACTGTTCGCGATGCATTGGCGGATAGCGAAAGCCTTGCTGTTGAACTTTTTGATGCCTGTGCTTCGTCATCCCGACAAATTGGCACGTTGATTCAAAATGAAGTCGTGCCGGATTCTGAGAAAGATGAAAAGATCAAAGAGTACCTGACGCTTATTCGTGAGACTGGCGCAGATATTCTTGGAAATGACGCCCAGACACAGGAAATCTTGAAGCGGCGAAATGCAGTAACTGGCAACGACGCTTTGGAGATTGTTCGAAGTGATGTCTTGGCGGTTGCTGGTGAGCTTGCTGAAGCTTCAGAGGGCGCGTTGCCAAGGCTGATGGATCGTGACGCCGAGTTAGCGACAAGCGTCGTTGCTGATCCAGAAGAAAAGCATGTGGCCAGCTATCGTTTGTCGGGTCGCATTTTGCGTTTTGGGTTGCTCGCTACAGGCGGCGTGGCCGCAGTTGGTGGGACGATTTCTGGTGCGAAAGAAATTGTATGGGTTGGCAAGAAGATCGTTGCCTCGCCTCAGTTCCAAACAGTTATGGAAGCCGTGTTGCGCTGGCTTGGTTTCTAGAGCAATGGCCGACTAGTCGGTCAGCGTCCAAACCACCCCACGCGGTAGGCGCTTCGCTTGCGCGCTGCGGTTGGGGCGTGGGGGTGCTTTTCATTGGGGCGTCTCCTCTTTAGAGTAGGGAAAAACAACAAACAGAGCAGCCCTATGACCGACTTTTCCCATATTCGCGGTAAGATTACGATGGATCGCCCTCTGGCCGATCTCACTTGGTTGCGCGTGGGTGGGCCTGCGCAGGTGTTTTTTCAACCTGCTGATCGCGATGATCTTCAAGCTTTTCTTAAGGTCTTGCCTTTAGACACCCTTGTGTTCCCGATGGGTGTCGGGTCGAACTTGATCGTACGGGACGGCGGCATCAAGGGCGCTGTGATCCGCATGGGGCGCGGGTTTAACTATATTGAGATTGACGGCGATCTGGTGCGCTGCGGGGTGGCGGCCTTGGATGCGCATGTGGCGCGCAAAGCGGCGGACGGCGGGCTGGACCTCACGTTTTTGCGCACGATCCCCGGCGCGATGGGCGGCGCGGTGCGGATGAATGCAGGGTGTTATGGTTCGTACGTTGCGGATCATTTCGTTTCCGCTACGGCACTCACGCGTGCGGGGGAAGCCGTGCAAATAAGCGCGGATGAGCTGGAATTTGCCTATCGTCAAAGCAACTTGCCCGAGGGCTGGGTGTTGACAGAGGTTGTCTTGCGCGCCGAGCGCGGCGATCCAGAGGCGCTTCATGCGAAGATGGAAGAGCAGCTTAGGAAGCGGGATGAAACCCAACCCACCAAGGAGCGCACGGCTGGCTCTACCTTTCGAAATCCTGCGGGATTTTCTTCAACAGGGCAGGCGGATGACACGCATGAGTTGAAGGCGTGGAAGGTCATTGACGAGGCCGGCATGCGCGGAGCAACCCTTGGCGGGGCGCAAATGAGCACCAAACATCCGAACTTTCTGATCAACACGGGTGGCGCAACTGCCGCAGATCTTGAGGGTTTAGGCGAGATGGTGCGAAAAAAGGTTTTCCAAACACAATCAATAGAGTTACACTGGGAAGTGTTGAGGATCGGCGAACCGGTCCCGCAAGAATAAGGGAGCCCGATAACGGGCCCCACACGGTGGCAAAGAGCGAGCAGCTCTTAATAGTATTTGAGGCACGAGTTGGGAATGTCGAGCAGGCAACCCCGTTTGGTAGCTGTATTGATGGGCGGACCTTCGGCTGAGCGCGAAGTCTCGCTTGCGTCAGGGCGTGAATGCGTCGCAGCACTTCGGGAACATGGTTTTGAAGTTGTAGAGATTGATGCGGGCGCTGATTTGGCGGCCCGTCTGGTCGAGATCGCGCCTGACGTTGTCTTTAACGCGTTGCATGGCCGTTTTGGTGAAGATGGATGCGTTCAGGGTTTGCTTGAGTGGTTGCAAATCCCTTACACCCATTCCGGTGTTTTGGCCTCTGCCTTGGCGATGGACAAGCAGCGCTCCAAGGAGGTGTTCCGTCAAGCTGGCTTGCCAATTGTCGAGAGTATCATTGCCCCCGCCGCAGAGGTGCGAGCGCGCCATGTGATGGATGCGCCTTATGTGGTGAAGCCGAATTCGGAAGGCTCTTCCGTTGGGGTCTATCTGGTGGATGAGGCTGCGAACGGCCCGCCGCAGCTAGAAGATACAATGCCAGAATTTGTGATGGTTGAAGCCTTCGCGCCGGGCCGCGAGTTAACAACAACGGTTATGGGTGATCGCTCGTTGACGGTGACGGATATTCTGACCGACGGTTGGTACGATTACGATGCCAAGTATAAAGAAGGCGGATCGCGTCACGTTGTACCTGCTGATTTGCCGAAAGAGATTTGGGACGCCTGCATGGAATATGCTCTGCGCGCCCATAACGCATTGGGCTGCCGCGGCGTATCTCGTACAGATTTCCGTTGGGACGAAGCCAGAGGGTTGGACGGGCTTATTCTGCTGGAAACCAATACGCAGCCGGGCATGACATCGACGTCTTTGTCACCTGAGCAAGCCCAAAGCATCGGCATTGGTTTCTCCGAGTTTTGCGCTTGGATGGTTGAGGATGCCACATGCAACAGATGAGTGCATCAGCATCAAACGGTCAGGGGCCACGAGTCCTTAATCGCGCGAAACGTGATCCAGCGCCGTCGCGTTGGTCTTATCGTTTTCAGCGTTTGATGCTGACACCTATGTTTCGATTTTCTCTGCGTGTCGGAGTTCCTTTCGCGCTGACCTTTTCGTTGGGGTTGGTCTATTTGTCCGACGAAGGGCGGCGCACGCAGCTAAATGATGTCGTTAGCGATATGCGCGCAAGCATTGAAGAGCGACCCGAGTTCATGGTCAAGCTGATGGATGTGCAAGGCGCAAGTGAAGAGGTCGCAGCCGCCATTCACGAGATCGTTCCGATCAAGTTTCCAGTAAGTTCCTTTGATCTGGAGCTCTCACAAATCCAAAAAACTGTCGCTGGTTTGAACCCCGTGAGACAGGTTGATGTGCATCTTCAGCCTGGCGGCGTTCTGCAAATATCGGTTGATGAGCGCATAACAGCGGCGCTTTGGCGCTCGCATGACGGGCTTTTCCGGATTGATGCGGATGGGGTTTACCTTGGACTTGCCAGCCAGCGCTCTGATTTTCCGAACCTCCCAATTCTGGCGGGCGACGGGGCGGATCTTGCGGTGAAAGAGGCGCAAGCGTTGATGAAAGTCGCAGCACCGCTTGGAGCGCGCCTAAAAGGTTTGGTGCGCATGGGTGCGCGCCGCTGGGACGTCGTGCTTGATCGTGATCAGCGCATAATGCTGCCCGAAGAGGGCGCAGCGCAGGCGCTAGAGCGCGTTATCGCGCTTGATCAAGTGCAAGACGTGCTGGAACGCGACTTGGTGCGTGTTGATATGCGCCTTGCCCATCGCCCGACAATTCGAATGAACGAGAACGCCGTTAAAGAACTATGGCGCATTAAGACGACAGCAGTGGAAGCCCTAAAACATGACTGATCTCTACAGCTCACAACGCGCAATGCGCAATATGCGGAAAGCTGCGATGCAGCGCGGTGTTGTTGCCATTCTGGATGTCGGCAGTTCAAAGATTGTAGCCCTCATTCTGCGCTTTGATGGCTCGGACAAATTGGCAGAGACGGATGGCGTTGGCTCGATGGCGGGGCAGACCGGTTTTCGCGTCATTGGCGCGGCAACGACGCGTTCGCGCGGTGTGCGGTTTGGCGAAATCAGCGCAATGTCAGAAACAGAGCGGGCAATTCGCACGGCACTTCAGTCGGCTCAAAAGATGGCGCAGATCCGTGTGGATCATGTGATCGCGTGTTTTTCAGGTGCCGAGCCTCGCTCCTACGGGTTAGATGGCGCTATTGAAATTGAAGGCAGCACAGTGTCTGAGCAGGACGTTGCGCGTGTGCTGTCATCTTGCGATGTGCCAGATTTTGGTCCTCAGCGCGAAGTGCTTCATGCGCAGCCTGTGAATTTTGCGCTCGATCATCGCTCTGGTTTGAATGATCCGCGCGGTCAGATCGGCAATCAACTGACCACTGACATGCACTTGTTGACGGTCGATGCAGCAGCAATCCAGAACCTCGCGCATTGTGTGCGCCGCTGTGATCTAGAACTCGCAGGGGTGGCCTCATCCGCCTATGTTTCTGGCATTTCGGCCTTAGTTGAGGACGAGCAAGAGCTTGGCGCGGCCTGCATTGATCTGGGTGGCGGCGCGACGAGCGTTTCGATTTTCATGAAGAAGCACATGATCTTCGCCGATGCGGTGCGTATGGGCGGTGATCACGTGACCTCTGATATTTCAATGGGTTTGCAAGTCCCCATGACCACAGCCGAGCGGATCAAGACCGTGAATGGCGGCGTCGTTGCGACGGGTATGGATGATCGCGACATGATCGATATGGGCGGAGACACAGGTGATTGGGATCACGATCGACGTCAAGTGAGCCGCGCAGAATTGATTGGCATCATGCGGCCTCGCGTTGAAGAAATTCTCGAAGATGTGCGGGCGCGTCTTGATGCGGCGGGTTTTGATCACTTGCCAAGCCAGCAAATCGTATTGACAGGTGGCGGCAGTCAAATTCCTGGCCTTGACGGGCTCGCGAGTAAAATTCTGGGCCAACAAGTTCGCCTTGGTCGCCCCTTGCGCGTAAATGGCTTGCCCGGCGCGACAACAGGTCCGGGCTTTTCAAGCGCCGTTGGCCTATGCCTGTTTGCTGCGCATCCACAGGATGAATGGTGGGATTTCGAAATACTTGAAAACTTTCAAGGCCGTTCGTTCAAACGTGCGCTAAAATGGTTCCGCGACAACTGGTAACCGCTACATCTGCCCATTTGCCCCGACATTTGGCGAATATCCGCTGAAAAACCTGCATATTTTGTGGGTTTTTTTGCTTTTTTGCGTGACGTCCGCGAATCGGTTGGTTAGACTGGTACCAATCAGGCAACAAAAATGACCCGAAAATGGGTCGGCAGACACAGGCGGACAGAGCATGACATTGAACCTCACGGTGCCCGGACAAGAAGATTTGCGACCACGCATTACCGTTTTCGGTGTAGGTGGCGCAGGCGGTAACGCTGTCAACAACATGATCGAGAAAGAGCTTGATGGTGTCGACTTTGTCGTTGCGAATACAGATGCTCAGGCTCTGCAGCAATCCATGTCACAAAGCCGCGTTCAGCTGGGTGTGAAAGTCACCGAAGGTCTTGGCGCAGGTGCGCGTGCAACTGTTGGCGCTGCCGCTGCCGAAGAAAGCATTGAGCAGATCGTTGATCATCTCGCTGGTGCGCATATGTGCTTTATCACGGCTGGTATGGGCGGCGGTACAGGCACTGGCGCGGCTCCAATTATCGCGCAAGCCGCGCGTGAGCTTGGTGTTCTGACTGTTGGTGTTGTCACTAAGCCGTTCCAGTTTGAGGGCGGCAAGCGCATGAAGCAAGCGGAAGAGGGTGTCGAAGCCCTTCAGAAGGTTGTGGACACGCTGATCATTATTCCAAACCAGAACCTGTTCCGTCTCGCGAATGAAAAAACCACGTTCACCGAAGCGTTCTCGCTCGCAGATGATGTTTTGTATCAAGGTGTTAAGGGTGTTACCGACCTGATGGTTCGCCCCGGCTTGATCAATCTCGACTTTGCTGATGTTCGCGCCGTAATGGACGAAATGGGCAAGGCGATGATGGGAACTGGCGAAGCGGCTGGCGAGGATCGCGCGATTCAAGCGGCAGAAAAAGCCATCGCAAACCCACTTCTGGACGAGATTTCACTGCGCGGCGCAAAAGGTGTTCTTATCAACATCACAGGCGGCCACGATCTTACATTGTTCGAACTCGACGAAGCTGCGAACCGCATTCGCGAAGAAGTCGATCCAGATGCGAATATCATTGTCGGTTCTACGCTGGATAACGTTCTGGACGGCGGAATGCGCGTGTCTGTTGTTGCGACTGGTATCGACGCGGTAGATGTTGCAAAAGAAGTTCCGGTTCCACGTCGTTCTTTGGCACAGCCTTTGAAGCAAGTTGAAGAGGCCCCTGTCGCAGCCGCACCTGCGCCTGCTCAGCAGCAACGCCCTGTACCAGTTGAAGCACAGGCCGCTCCTGAGCCATCCTTGTTTGAGGACATGGATGCACAACGCGCGGCAGCGGCAGAACAAGCCGAAGACCTTTTTGAAGAGGAAGAAGCTGCGAGCTTCCAGCCTGAATTGCCAAGCTTTATCGCTGATCGTGGTCAGCAGCGCGCGGCACGTGCCGAGGCCGCAGATGATCTGCCACCGCCAGCGTATCAGCCGCCAGCATTCGAGCCACAAGCGATGCAAGAGCCAGAGCAAGCCGCCTATGTTGCGCCAAAAGCTCCGAGCCTTGGAACGCCGTCTCCAGAAGCAATGGCGCGTTTGCAAGCCGCTGTTCAGCGCACGCCGGCTCAGGAACAGCCTGCCGCACAAGCACCTGCGGATGATGTTGAACGTCCCCGTTTCGGGATCAATTCACTGATCAACCGTATGACAGGCCACGGCCAAGAGGGCGCGCCTGCACAAGCTCCGCGTGCGCAACCTTCGGTGCAAACAAGCCATGCGGCACCTGCTCCGCGCCCTGTTGCAGAGAGTGATCCAGAGCAAGAACGCATCGAAATTCCAGCATTCTTGCGTCGTCAAGCAAACTAATTCTGCTTGATACTGTTAGGAAGAGGGCGCTTTAGAGCGCCCTTTTTTCGTTTTGAGACAAAGTGTTATGCCCTCCACGTGGTGAGGTAGGCAGATTCTTGCTGATAGGCTGAAACTGCATGTTTCAGACCGTTACAAAGATTGAGTTGAGGAGAATCTGCCAACTCGTTACCAGATCGTTAACTGGCGTATTGGGATACGTGTGTGTTAAAGCGACTCTGGGGACTATTGTGCAAACAACGCTAAAATCTGCTGTGACCTTTTCCGGTGTCGGGCTTCACTCTGGTACCCCAGTTGTGATGACTGTGAACGCGGCCACAGTAAATCACGGCATCTGGTTTCTGCGTACGGACAGTGTTGGCGGAGATGCACTTGTTCCTGCACGATGGGACGCGGTGAATCCTACGCCACTTTGCACAAAGATTGAAAACGCGGATGGAATTTCCGTTTCCACGATCGAGCACATCATGGCAGCTCTCGCAGGATGCGGTATCACCAACGCTTTGATCGAGATTGATGGCCCCGAAGTGCCAATTATGGACGGAAGTTCGGCTGAATTTGTGCGCGGATTGCTTGCGAAAGGCGTTCAAGAGCAAAGCGAAAGCGGTTGGGCGCTTCGTGTGTTGAAAACGGTCGAAGTGAACACAGAGTCAGGGTGGGCACGGCTTGAACCAGCGCAAAACCTGTCGATTGATTTCGCCATTGAGTTTGAAGATGCGGCCATTGGGACGCAAAGCAAATCGTTGAACATGGCGAACGGAACCTTCGTGCGCGAACTTTGCGACAGCCGCACTTTTTGCCGCAATAGCGATGTTGAAGCGATGCATGCGCAGGGGCTGGCCAAAGGCGGAACTCTGGAGAATGCGGTTGTTGTTGATGGGGCTCGTATCTTGAGCCCTGGCGGCTTGCGTCACGCGGATGAAGCTGTGCGCCACAAGATGTTAGATGCACTCGGCGATTTATCGCTTGCAGGCGCACCGATTTTGGGGCGCTACACGGGAATGCGTGCAGGTCACTCAATGACGAATGCATTGCTGCGTGAACTCTTTGCGGACCCATCTGCCTATGAAATGGTAGACTGTGATCCAACAATTAACGCCTATTTGCCCGGTGCAGGCGTGACCCGCAGCGAAATTCCTGCGGGCCATTAAGATCAAACAGACGTGAACCTAGCAATTGGCCCAAGATTTTGGGGCAAACCCATTTTGCATGGCGATATTATGTGCTAGGACCGAAGTGAAAACAGGGATAAAACTCTGACAGGTTCTATCAAAGGTGCTGGAATGAAACGCAAAACTGCGCGTCACACTTTGACAGCTGCGATGCTGGTCTCGATGACTTTGTCTGCTTGCAGCGGAGGCGGCGGCTCTGTGTCGCGGTTTCTTGGCGGCCAACCGGATGTCCCGCTTGAAACATACACGGCGGAACAAATTTTTGAACGCGGCGAGTTTGAGCTAGAGCGCAAGCGCGAAGACGACGCAGCCTTCTATTTTGGTGAGGTCGAGCGCCTTTATCCTTATTCCGATTGGGCGAAACGCGCGTTGATCATGCAGGCGTTTTCTTATCACAAGGATAAGGACTACGAAAATTCACGCGGCTCAGCCCAACGTTTCATAGATGTCTACCCAACCGATGATGACGCGGCATATGCGCAGTATCTTTTGGCACTTAGCTATTATGACCAGATTGAGGATGTTGGCCGCGATCAGGGTCTGACCTTCCAAGCATTGCAAGGGCTGCGTACTGTGATCGAACGCTATCCTGATAGTGAATACGCGCGCTCTGCCATTTTGAAGTTCGATCTGGCCTTTGATCATCTCGCAGGGAAAGAGATGGAAATCGGGCGGTATTATCTCAAGCGCGATCATTACACTGCGGCGATCAACCGTTTCAGAGCAGTGGTCGAAGACTTCCAAACAACGACGCACACGCCAGAGGCGCTGCACCGTTTGGTGGAAGCCTATCTATCGCTTGGCCTGAACGCAGAAGCGCAGACTGCTGGCGCGATCCTTGGTCATAACTACAAAGGCACGGACTGGTATGAGGACAGCTTCAAGCTGTTGACTGGTCGTGGTTTGGAGTTGAAAGCCTCTGGTGATAACTGGCTGCGTCAAGTGTATCGTCAGATGTTGCAAGGCAAGTGGCTGTAATCGGATATGAATGCGGCGCAGGCCCGTTTGGAGTGAGCTAAATGCTGCGCACGCTGGATATTCGCGATATTCTTATCATTGATCATTTAGAGCTTGGCTTTCAGCCGGGCCTAAATGTGCTGACAGGTGAAACCGGCGCGGGAAAATCTATCCTATTGGATTCACTCGGCTTTGTTCTAGGCTGGCGCGGGCGCGCAGAATTGGTGCGCAGCGGTGCCAAGCAAGGCGAAGTCACCGCGATCTTTGATCTTCCAGAAGGGCATGCCGCCCATGCGATCTTGGATGAGGCTGGTTTGCCCACAGGGGATGAGTTGATTTTACGGCGGGTTAATCGCAGTGACGGACGCAAAACCGCATGGGTTAATGATCGGCGTTGCTCGGGCGAGGTGCTGCGGGCTCTGTCCGAAACTTTGATTGAATTGCACGGCCAACATGATGATCGCGGATTGCTAGATCCCAAGGGTCACATGGCGGTTCTAGATGCGTTTCTGGACAAGCCGACACTGCACAATGCTGTTCTAAACGCTTGGAAAAGCCTATCCGCGTCTCGCAAGACCCTTGGCGAATTAGAAGCGGCGATTGCGGCTGTGCGCGAAGAAGAAGATTTTCTGCGCCATGCAGTTGCCGAGCTAGACGCGCTGGACCCGATGCCGGGCGAAGAGGCGGTTCTCGATGTCAAACGCCGCAAGATGCAAGGGGCGGAGAAGATCCGTGATGACGTTGCGCGTGCCTTTTCGATGCTGGGTTTTGAGGGCGCTGAAGGGGTGATGAGCGAAGCTGTGCGTTGGCTAGATGGCGTCGCTGATAAGGCTGACGGGCAACTCGACGCGCCACTTGCTGCGCTGTCACGCGCAATGGAAGAGCTGGGAGACGCAAGCGCGGGTGTTGAGCAATGCCTTGATAACCTTGAGTTTAACCCCGCTGACCTCGAAGCCTGTGAGGAACGCCTGTTCGCGATCCGTGCGCTCGCGCGGAAACACAATGTGACGCCAGACGAACTTGGAAGTTTTGCAATAGAGCTGCGTCAACGCCTTGAAGCTTTGGATGCGGGAGATGCGCAATTGGGCGAGGCGCGCGCAGCGGTTCGCGCGGCTGAGGCGTCATATGAGAGTGCTGCACAGGACTTGAGCGAAGCGCGCGGCGCGGCGGCGATGCGGCTAGATGCTGCGGTCACGCGTGAACTGGCACCGCTCAAAATGGACCGCGCCGTGTTTACGACCGAAGTGAGCGAAACTGCCGCAAGCGGGGCAGGGCGCGACGCGGTTGCCTTTACTGTCGCCACCAATCCGGGCGCTCCTAGCGGTCCGCTTAACAAAATCGCATCGGGGGGCGAGCTTAGCCGTTTCTTGCTTGCTTTGAAGGTTTGCTTGTCGGACGAGAGCCAAGGCATCACGATGATTTTCGATGAAATTGATCGCGGCGTCGGCGGGGCGACGGCAGATGCAGTCGGGCGTCGTTTGGCAAGCCTTGCAGATGGCGGGCAGGTCTTGGTTGTTACTCACTCGCCCCAAGTCGCAGCGCTAGGCGGACATCATTGGCGCGTAGAAAAACGTGTCGAGAATGATGCGACGTTGTCCACGGTTGTGCCGCTTGACGAGGATGAGCGCATCGACGAGATCGCACGGATGATTTCTGGCGATACGATCAGCGATGAAGCACGTGGCGCGGCGCGCTCCTTGCTGGTGGGCTAGGAATGTTGCGCGCTGCTCTCGCCGCGCTCAACGCGCAAAGGCAAGACATCAAAGCAAGCTTCGCGCGAGGTTGGAAAGCGCTTGGTCGAAAGGGACCATCGCAAATCCAGTTTTGGTTCATCGCCTTGATGATCGGCATTGCAGCTGGCTGCGCCGCTGTTGCGTTTCGGGCAGGTATTTCTACTTTACAAACAATGCTTTATGGCGTTGAGGACGTCAACAAGCTGCACAGTTTCGCAGAGTCGTTGGCATGGTATTGGATCCTGTTGATACCAATGGCTGGTGGCCTTTGTGTTGGTATTATTCTGCATCATTTTACCCCCGACGGCCGCGTTCGATCCGTTTCCGATGTGATCGAAGGAGCCGCCTTGAACAACGGTCGGGTGGAGAAAAAGGCAGGCATCGCCTCCGCGCTTTCTTCGATGATTACACTCGGAACAGGCGGTTCTACAGGGCGCGAGGGGCCTGTTGTTCATATTGCGGCAATGATGTCGAGCTGGGTGAGCAACCTCATTCGCGCGGATGGGATCACAGGCCGTGATCTGCTCGGCTGCGCAGTTGCCGCAGCGGTTTCTGCCAGTTTTAATGCGCCAATCGCAGGTGCGCTGTTCGCGCTTGAGGTTATTCTGCGCCATTTCGCGGTGCATGCCTTTGCGCCTATCGTCATCGCCAGTGCGGCAGGGACGGTGATCAACCGTTTGACGTTTGGGGACACAGCAGAATTTGCGCTGCCTGGAACATCGGCCCTAGAGTTTTATGCAGAATTACCTGCGTATTTGATCCTCGGCGCGATCTGCGGTTTGGTCGCGGTCACTTTGATGCGCTGCGTGTTTTGGGCCGATGATATGGAATCGCGTATCCAGAGCAAAATGGGGCTGCCCTATTGGATCAGACCAGCTTTCGCGGGCGCATTGCTGGGGCTACTTGCAATACAGTTTCCCCATATCATTGGGGTCGGTTACGAAACGACATCAGCAGCTTTGACAGGCAAGCTTTTGCTGCACGAGGCTGTCATCTTTGCGATTTTAAAGGCAGCGGCTGTTGCGATCACCATGGGGGGACGCATGGGCGGCGGCATCTTTTCGCCATCTCTGATGATTGGTGCGTTAACTGGACTGGCTTTTGGTCTCATCGCGACCAGCATTTTCCCAGAGGTAAGCGGATCTCATACGCTTTATGCTTTGGCGGGGATGGGGGCCGTGGCGGCTGCGGTCCTTGGGGCACCGATTTCGACCACGTTGATTGTGTTTGAATTAACAGGCGATTGGCAAACCGGACTTGCCGTGATGGTATCGGTTTCGCTTTCCACAGCGCTCGCATCGCGACTTGTGGATCGCTCGTTTTTTCTGACTCAATTGGAGAGGCGCAACATTCATTTGGCAGCCGGTCCTCAAGCCTATTTGCTTGCGATGTTCCGCGTCGCAGGGGTCATGCGTAAACGCGAAGACGGGATTGAAGAAGAAAAGTGCTGGGAGATGGTGAGCGATGGCGTCTATGTAGACGGCAACGCAACGCTTGAAGCTGCGATGCCGATTTTTGATAAATCGTCGGTGCAGTTCATTCCTGTCGTCACGCTGTCAGGTGAGGGGCAAGCGCCTGAACTTTGGGGTGCTTTGTATCACGTGGATGCACTGAAAGCCTACAATCGCGCGCTGGCTGCGACTGCCGCGGAAGAACACAGCTAAAGCGGCTGCGTGGCGTTCTCGAGCCAGTTCTGAGCGTCTTCGCTAAGCAAGCCCGATAGTTTGCTCAGGCAGGCCGCGTGATAGCTATTCATCCAATCAAGCTCTTGCTGGTTTAGCATGTCGCTCAGGATCAAGCGGCGATCAATCGGAACGTAGGTGAGGGTCTCAAAGTCAAGCATCTGGCGGTGGGCGTCGCTGCCCTCGAGCGCCTTTGCAGGTTGAACGACGAGCAAGTTTTCAATGCGAATGCCAAAGGCACCTTCACGATAATATCCAGGTTCATTCGAGAGGATCATTCCCGTTTCGAGTGGCACATTGCTCACGCGGCTAAGCCGTTGCGGCCCTTCATGCACGCCTAGGAAATGTCCAACGCCATGACCGATCCCATGATCGAAGTCTTGTCCCGCAAGCCAAAGTGGAACACGCCCGACCGCTTCAATATCACGCCCAGCAAGCCCTTTGGGCCAACGCATGCGAGAGATCGCTATCATCCCTTGCAGAACGCGCGTGAACGCAGTGCGTTCTTCATGTCCCACTTCGCCAATGGCAATGGTGCGCGTGATGTCGGTGGTGCCATTCAGGTATTGACCGCCGCTATCGAGCACGAGCAGATCGCCGTCTTGCAAGGTTCGCGAGGTTTCATGCGTGACGCGATAGTGCATGATCGCCCCATTGGGACCGGCACCAGAAATGGTGTCAAAACTGATGTCCTGCAACGCGTTAGTCGCGCGGCGTCGTTGTTCGAGCTGGGTGACGACGTCAATCTCGCTTGTGGTGTTTGCAGGTTGCTGATCAAGCCAGCAAAGAAGTTCGCACACAGCCGTTGCGTCAGTGATATGTGCAGCGCGGGTGCCTGCAATCTCGACAGGGTTCTTACGCGCCTTGGGCAGAGCGCATGGATCAACGCCGTAGCTAATCTCCGCATCGCTCGCGTTTAGCGCGTCAATAACCGCAACAGGGACCGAGGTCTTGTCACAGCGCACTTTACCGGTGAGCTTAGAAAGCGTGGGCAAAAAGTCCTCAGGGGGCATGATATCAATAGATGGATCAGGGCCGAGCGCTTCTACTTTGGAGGGCGCAATAAAGAGTTGCACGCGCGCATCATCATTCAGGATTGCAAATCCATGCACCAGCGGTGTTTTTGAAACGTCGCTGCCTCTGATATTTAACAGCCAGCACAGGCTGTCTGGGAGGGTGATGACAGCCGCATTCTCATTCTTTTCGACAAGATCAGCGGCGCAATCGCGACGCTTGTCGGGGGAAGACTTGCCCGAATATTCGATCGAATAAGCGAACGCAGAGGTGAGCGGGGGAGCTGGTTGATCATCCCAAATTATGTCTACGAGATTAGCACAGGCGCGCAGGGTAATATCTGTGCCGTTTAGGGCATTTTCATGAGCTTCGAGTTGACCCTTTGTCATCAGCCACGGATCAAATCCAATTTCCGCACCGTTTGAGCATTGGGTTTTCAGCCAGTCTACGAGCGAGGTTTCAGGCCAAGGCACAGGGGTGAACTGTTCAAGATCGACCTGCGATTTAACCTGTGTGCGATACCGCCCATCAATAAAGACGCCAGCATCATTTTGAAGAGCACAGCAAAATCCCGCGGAACCTGTGAAGCCGGTAAGCCATTGTAAGCGCTCGTCATGAGCGGCAACATACTCGCCTTGATGCGCATCGGCGCGCGGAATGATAAAGCCATCAAGTTTTGCGCTAGAAAGCTGAGCGCGCAAGGCGGCAAGACGCGCTGGCCCTTGAGACGGATCGCTTGTTGTATCGAAGCTCTGAAACATTGAACTTATCTTCCCTTATTGAGCGGAAAATCCTTCTGCGAAGGATTTTTGAAAGCAAAATCTTCGCAGAAGATTTTGCCCCGTCAGCCGGTTTTGCGCATTCCCATAACCCGCGCGCGTGCACGTGGGTCGGTATCAAAGAGAGCAGCCAGTTGCTCGGTCATTGCGCCGGCAAGTTGCTCAACATCCGTGATTGTTACTGCACGCTCGTAATAGCGTGTCACATCATGGCCAATACCGATGGCAAGCAACTCAACGGCGCGTTTTTTCTCAACCATTTCAATAACATCTCGCAGATGTTTTTCTAGGTAATTCGCGGGATTGACCGAAAGTGTGCTATCATCCACGGGCGCGCCGTCGGAGATTACCATGAGAATTTTACGCGCTTCGGGGCGCCCTGCCATACGACGGTGCGCCCATTCCAGCGCTTCGCCGTCGATGTTTTCTTTCAACAGGCCTTCCTTCATCATCAAGCCAAGATTTGGCCGCGCGCGCCGCCATGGGCTATCCGCGCTTTTGTAGATGATGTGACGAAGATCGTTGAGGCGGCCGGGCTGCTGATCGCGCCCCGCATTGAGCCATGCTTCGCGAGATTGGCCGCCTTTCCAAGCGCGTGTGGTAAATCCGAGGATTTCGACCTTTACGTTGCAGCGCTCAAGGGTGCGCGCAAGAACGTCGGCGCAGATTGCTGCGATAGAAATCGGTCGCCCGCGCATAGAACCGGAGTTGTCCAGTAGCAAGGTCACGATGGTGTCGCGAAATTCGGTATCTTTTTCGATCTTAAAGCTGAGCGGAGTTGTTGGGTTTGCCACGACACGCGCAAGCCGCCCTGCATCCAGGGTGCCTTCCTCTAGATCAAATTCCCACGATCGGTTTTGCTGTGCCTGAAGGCGGCGTTGTAGTTTATTTGCGAGGCGCGATACGGCACCTTTGAGCGGCTCAAGCTGTTGGTCAAGATAGGCGCGTAAGCGTTCGAGTTCGATGGGTTCCGCCAATTCTTCCGCGCGCACTTCCTCGTCAAACTCGGTTGAATACACTTGATAATTCGGGTCTGCATCGGAAATCGGCTGCGGTTGTGGCGGTTCAAGCGGTGCCTCGCCTTCGGGCATTTCGGTTTCTTCGCCCATCTCTTGATCCGCAGCTTCATCCATTGAAACTTGCGCCTGCGAGGCATCTTGCTGCTCTTCTTGAGATTGCTCGGCAGAGGCGTCATCGGCTTCTTCGGACTCGTCATCCTGACCGGAGTTCTCTTGATCCTGTTCTTCTTCGCCGCTCTCTTCTGCGTCGTCTTGCGCCTCGTCGTCGATTTCATCTGGATCGTCGCCCAGTTGATCGCCGTAGCCGAGATCTTGAATGATCTGGCGCGACAGCTTGGCAAAGGCGGCTTGATCGTCGAGCAAGTCGTCGACGCTTTCAAGTGTGCCGCCTGCCTGATCTTCGATGAATCCTCTCCAAAGGTTCATCACATTTTGCGCACCCTCCGGCAATTCGCGTCCAGTTGCGAGGTGACGGATCAAATACCCCGCAGCGGTCGCGAGCGGGGCGTCAGCTGCTTCGCGAATTTGGTTGAAGCCTTTGCGCAACGCTTCATTGCCAATTTTGGCATCGATATTGCCTGCCGTGCCTGGCATATCGCGTGCCCCCATTGCTTCGCAGCGGGCGGTTTCCATTGCCTCATAAAGCTCGCGTGCAGTTTCGCCTTGTGGGACATAGCGCGAGTGGGTGCTGTCGTCGTGAAACTTGCGATGCATCGCGAGCGCATCCGCTGTGCCGCGCGCGATCAACACCTCTTCGCGGGTCATGCGGCGAGAGACTTGCGGCAGGCGCATGGTATCGCCTGATACGCCAGAGGGATCGACCGTGTAAGTGACGGACAAGTCGGGATCGTTGGCCATGACTTTGGTGGCTTCTGCCAAAGCCTTTTTGAACGGATCTGCCGGATTGTCGTTATTCTGCGCCATACCTACGATCTTCTTTGGTCTAAAGTTTTCCCTGCCAACGACATGATTTTTCTGCGAAAAATCGCTCTAGCCAAGCGAAACGCTTGCTGCGCTTTCTGGCAGTTCTTCGTCAAAGCAACGCTGATAGAACTCGGCCACAGTCTGGCGTTCGAGTTCGTCGCATTTGTTGAGGAAGGATAGACGGAAGGCATAGCCAACGTTGCGGAAGATTTCCGCATTTTGCGCCCATGCGATTACCGTGCGCGGCGACATCACGGTGGAGAGATCGCCGTTCATGAAAGCCGTGCGTGTCAGATCCGCGACCTTGACCATCTGTTTTACAGTCCTGCGTCCGCTCTCATTATTGTAGTGCGGGTTCTTGGACAGAACGATCTGGCTCTCCGCATCAACGCTGAGGTAGTTCAGCGTTGCGACGAGGGACCAACGGTCCATCTGACCTTGGTTAATCTGCTGCGTGCCGTGATAAAGACCTGTCGTATCTCCGAGGCCAACAGTGTTTGCTGTCGCGAAAATGCGGAAATAGGGGTGCGGGTTAATGACTTGGTTCTGGTCAAGCAGCGTGAGCTTGCCGTCGGTTTCCAAAACACGTTGGATCACGAACATAACGTCGGCGCGGCCCGCATCGTATTCATCAAAGACAATAGCCGTCGGGTTGCGGAGCGCCCAAGGCAGGATGCCTTCTTGGAAGTCGGTGACTTGTTTGCCGTCTTTCAACTTAATAGCGTCTTTACCGATCAGATCGATGCGAGAAATGTGGCTATCGAGGTTCACGCGCACTGCAGGCCAGTTCAGGCGTGAGGCGACTTGTTCGATGTGAGTCGATTTACCTGTGCCGTGATAGCCTTGGATCATTACGCGGCGGTTGTGTGAAAAGCCGGCAAGAATCGCCATTGTTGTGTCTGGATCGAACTTATACGTGCTATCAAGGTCAGGAACACGGGCCGTACGATCGGCGAAACCTTTGACAACCATATCCGTATCAAGGCCAAAAACCTCGCGTACAGAAATGTCTTCTGTCGGTTTCGTATCAATGTCGAGCATTTCTTCGGCCATGGTGTCGTCCTTGTCTTGCGCCTAAATCGCGTCCGCGTACATAGTTTCTGTCGTGCATCATTCCGCACACAAGGACAAGGGGAGCGATTGCGAAAAACCTGCATTCGCGATGCGACGTTGGGACTTTGCAAGATTGTGCTGGTTGTGCAAGCTTTTGAAAGTGGGCGAAAGGGCTGGCTGTTGACGGATGTAAATCAGGATTTGGACTTTTTCGAGCAGGCCAGCGATTATGTTGCGGGCTTTCTGAACGAAGAAGAATCTCATGCTTTTGAGCGCGCGCTTGCTCAGGACGTCGAGTTGCAGCGCGAGGTTGACAGATGCCGGCTGCATTTTGATGCGATTGGGGTACATGCGCCAGAGCCTGAGTTGGATGCGCTTAGCAATTTTCGCCGAGAAATCTGGGGCGAGAATTGGATGCCGTGGCGACGCCGGATTCGGATTTGGGAGTTTGCGCTGGGAGGCATCGCTGCGTCCTTGCTGGCTTATGTGGTGTATAATTCCGCGCTTTTGGACCCTGCGCCGAGCGAGATTTTGCAAGCGCGGTTGGAAAGCGCAGAGAGTCAGTTTGAATTCACTGTGGCGATTGATCCGGTTGGGCAGGTGGCTTTGGTGAGGTGGGCTCCGCAAGAGCCGCCGCTCGGCATGCGCTATGATCTTTGGGTAACGGGAGATGCTGAAAACATCAATCTTGGCGCGCTAAAGCCTTTGGAAGTTCAGCGAATTGAAGTCGCGCGTTCAAACATTGAGCATCTGATCGCTGGACGGGAAATTTTTGTCACGCTTGAAGAAGCGAATGCCGATGCCTCGCTCGCAGGGCAAAAGATTGCGCGGGGCGTATTGCGCGCCTATCCGCAGGCATCGCGCTGAATGTGACAAAGCTGTCACGAGCTTGTGCGCAAGCGTCATTTGCAGACTGCGCGCGTTAGCCCCATTTTGCTGTGAAAGGAGCCAAACAATGAACCGACGTTTTTTCTTATCAGCAGGCGCAGTGACGGGGCTGAGTGCAATGTCTGTATTGGGCGCGTTTGGCGCGCGTTCCAGCACAGCAGCTTCGGGCGCGTTCGAGGTGATGCGCAGCGACGCCGAGTGGCGTGCGATGCTGTCGTCAGTGCAGTATAAAGTGATGCGCAAAGAGGGGACCGAACGAGCGGGGTCTTCGCCACTAGATAAGAACTACGCTGCGGGCACCTATCATTGCCGTGGCTGCGACTTGCCGCTTTATTCCTCAAAAGCGAAATATGACAGCGGCACGGGGTGGCCGAGTTTTTATCAATCGCTTCCCAATGCGATTGGCACCAAGGCTGATCGCAAGCTGCTGGCGCTGCGCACGGAATGTCATTGCCGCCGTTGTGGATCGCACCTTGGGCATATCTTCAATGACGGGCCTGCGCCGACGGGCAAACGTCATTGTCTGAATGGCGTTTCGCTGGTGTTCAAAGCGGGCTGATTTTCTGCGAAAATCAGCGAGGTTAAAAATCTTCTGCGAAGATTTTGGCCCGTTAGTCAGGGCTTGGGTAGAGATCGCGAATGGCGTCTAACTCTGTTTCATATTCGCCAAGTGCGTCTTGGCCCTTTGGGCTGAGCCAGTAAATGCCTTTTTCGACGCGCTCGAACCAGCCGTAGTGATTGTTTGCCATCAGGTTCCGCGCGCTTGGAACGCCCGTTCTCTTGGCAATTTCAGAGGCTTTTGTTGGGCCGTGGCCTTCAAGAAATCCAAGGCATTTTAGGGCGTCTTGGCGATAGGCTGTGACCAGCCCTTGGCGCGTCGAGCCGCCAGTATTTGGATCGCCCACAAGGCGTTGAAACTCGCGCAGGTGACGGTCCGTTTTCTTTTTGGATTTGCGCGGTGTGTAGGGCGTTGGATCAACGTGGGCTTCAACGAAATTGTCAGACGCACGCACTGTGAGCAGGCCAAGCCCGAGGCGACGGCAAAGCGTCATGTTGTTCTTGAGCGACTTTAGCCCTGCTTTGCCTTTGGGGCGGGGAACGCAGATATAGACCGTATCGCAAATTGATAGGCGTTCGACGCCTTGATGAAAGAGCGAAAGCGAAAACCCCGTTTTGAGCTCGACAATAACTGGCGGCTCATCGCCGCGCATAGCCATCACATCGAGTTTGCCGACTTCGCCTTTGACCTCATACCCCTGTGCTTCCAAAAAGGATTTCACAGGGGGATAGAGATCGGTTTCACGCATGGCTTACTTAAAGTTGCGGCTGTCTTTGATTTGATCCCAAGCCCAAACGACTTCTTGCAATTGCTCCTCTTGCGAGCGATCGCCGCCGTTCATGTCAGGGTGCAGAACTTTGATAAGCGCTTTGTAGGACTTGCGAATTTCAACCTTGGTCCAGAAATCTTTGGCCTCTAGCAGATCAAGCGCGCGCTTTTCTGTTGGGGGCAGGCGTTTGCCTGCGCCGCCGCCTTTTCCGGGATTGCGCGTGGCGTTGCCGCCAAGAACCTGATGCGGGTCTTCAATGCCAAGGCGCGCCCAAGCGGCGGCTTCGGGGTCTTTTACCGGCTTTGTTTCGCGTTCCCAAACTTTGTCTTTGCTCTGCTGGGCGTTCATTTCGGCCTCTGTGGTGCCGTTGAAGAAGTTCCACTTGAGGTTATATTCGCGCACGTGATCTTTGCAGAACCAGACATAATCATCCAGAACATCCGGAGCGCGCGGCGCGCGGAACTTGCCCGGTAGCTCGCAACCCTCTTTTTCGCAGACACGTTGAGACGTCTCTGATTCCCCTGACATGCCGCGACGACCGCGCGGGTTTTTCTTCTTTGCAGAAGAAACGGACATATCAAATCCAAAGGGATCGTCTTTCTTTATCATTGCTCACCTCGTCGACTCAGGCGCATAACAATAGTGGATTTAGCGGCGGTTAGAAGGGGAGATTGGGAAAAATGTCGAAGACAGAAGAAATTCGCTCAAAGCTAGAGGTTGGCTTGTCGCCGAGCGAATTGGAGGTGGTGGATGATAGTGAAAGCCATCGCGGACATGGCGGGTATCAAGAGGGTGGAGAGAGTCATTTTAACGTGCGCATTCGGGCCGCTGCGTTTGAAGGGCAGAGCCGGATCAAACGGCACCGAATGGTACATAGCGCGCTGGGGCCTGAGTTGATTGGGCAAATTCACGCGCTTGCGCTTGATCTGGATGTGCCCTGACGGGCGCTTGATTTTTGGATTAGGGGGCGCTGCCCCCGTCCGCGCGGCGGACTCCCCCAGAGTTTATCTGGGAAAATGAAGAGATTAAGCGGGGTGAGTGGTTTGGGGCTGCTCTTCGGTGTCGTCTTCGATGTTCTCGTGTGCTTGGCTTTGCGGCTCAGTGTGATCTTCCGGTGCGTTCTCTTCAGGCGGTGCTGAAGTCGGTTCATCGGCGGGCGCTTCGAGGCGTTTGATGTCCTCGCGCTCGTTTTGCGTTTCGATCGCGCGGCGGAAGACCAGCACGTTGCGAAAGACGGTGGTTTTGGAGGTAAGGCCAGCACGTTCCTCTGAGGGCAGCGTTTCGGCGCGCTGGTATTCCCAACCGATCGCGGCCATTTCGTTCATTGCGGTTTCCAGCGCATGTGCAAACCTGCCGTCCGCGCCTTTGACGCCTTTGCCCTTTTGCCCGCGCATCGGGGCGGGGATGACTTTGTATTCGTAGGGGGTCATGAGCGCCTCTTTCTTGGTTGGGGCGTCTATAACAAGGCGCGGGGAGAGGGGGAAGGGCGGTTAGCTGTCGCCTGGCACTTTGAGGGCGGCGCGGATGTGCTCGCGAAGTTCTGTGGCGGTGTCGTGGTCATAGGGCATATGGGTAGGATCAAATACCGTAAGGGCGCGTTCGATATGGGCGCGCGCCGCGACGAGGTGCGCGCGTGGGTCTGTGGTGGTATCGTACTGGGCGATTTCTAGTTCAACGATTGCCATATTCTCTTGGATCATGGCCCATTGCACGGGATGCTCAGCCTCTGTGTAGATACGCAGGGCGCTTTGGTAAGCGGTGACGGATTCTGCCAGCAGCGCTGCGCCCTCAGCGCCGCTGGTGCGAGTGCCTTGCTCAGACAAGGCATTGGCGAGGTTGTTCTGGGTCATGGCCCAGTCCACGGGATGCTCTGCCTCTGTGTGGATGCGCAGGGCGCTTTGATAAGCGGTGACGGATTGTGCCAAGAGCGCTGCGCCCTCTGCGCCGCTGGTGCGAGTGCCTTGCTCAAATAGGGCGTTGGCGAGGTTGTTCTGGGTCGCGGCCCATTGCACGGGATGCTCTGCCTCTGTGTGGATGCGCAGGGCGCTTTGATAAGCGGTGACGGATTGTGCCAAGAGCGCTGCGCCCTCTGCGCCGCTGGTGCGAGTGCCTTGGTCTTTAAGTGCGATTGCGAGAGAATTTTGTGCGCTCGCCCAAAGCACTGGCTGCGTTGTTTCGTCCAGTTGCGATAGGGCATCGCGGATCATGCGCTCTGAATAGGCCATGCCGTCACTGCCGTAGCGCAGCCCGTGTTGATAAAGCTGATCTTCCAACTCAAGACGAAACTGCGCGGGCAGTTTTGGATCGACACTGCGAAAGCTGTCGGCGACGGCGCTGAGGATGTCATAGGCTTTTTCTATGCGGCCCAGCATCAGCATGTTGGTGGCGCGGGTCATTTTTGTTTGCGCAGAAATGGCGGTGTCGGCGACATCGGCAACCTCTAGCAGCGTTTCGACTTTTTCGAAATCGAGATCGCTGGCGGCTTGTTCCGCTGCAGCTTTGATCTCGGCGATTTCGCTGTGGGCATCATCGAGCGCTGCGATTTGATGGCGCAGGTTGCGGTATTCTTCGGCCTTGTCGTTCAGAAGGTGGCGGAGTTCATCGTCGCCTTTGTCATGGGCCTTTTCGATTTCAAAGCGCGCGGCGAGGAGTTCGAGTTGATCGCGCGAGAGCGTGGGGATTTGATCGAGTTGTTTCGCACTCGCCCCGCCTGTGCGGATGGGCAGCATTTCCGCGTCAGAGATATTGAGCGCAACGCAGAGTTTTTGCAGCGTGGCCTCTTGCGGGGTGGTTTTTGCGTTTTCAATGCGGCTGATGTCGCCCTTGCGGGTGGAATCGCCAAAGACGTCGAGCGCGAGGGTCTCTTGGGTGATTTTGGCTTGGCCGCGTTTGGCCTTGATCAATGCGCCAAGCGCGATGAGGTCCAACAACTTTCCACAACTCCAAACAACAACGCGCACCTTGGGCGGCACATCTTTAGCGCAACGAAAATGCGCGCGCGCACTGACATATTCCAATTGTTCTGAACGTTAACTTTGTCGGGCCCGACGCTCAACACGAAAAGGAATGTGAATATGTTGAAGCGTCTTATGAGTATTGTAACGAAATCGGTGCAAACCTTGTGGTGTCATCGCGTGATCTATGGCGGCATCGCGCTGGCCTATGGTGGCTTGGCCTTTGGGTTTGTTGATAAGGAGAGTGTGAACCAGATTTTGATTGGGTGTTATGTAGCATTTGTTATGCAGAACCATTAGCGGGGTTACTTGCGGGTGATGCCGATCTTGCGGCCTGCGCGCTCTGGGTAGGGGAGTTTGCTGTGCTGGGCGTGCAGCTTTTTCAGGGTTGCGTAGGTCTCAGCGGACATTGGCGCGACGCGCGGGCCACTCATGTCGATATGAAGGCCAAGACCTTCGCCTGTGGCAGAGAGCCAGCCGTCCTCGTGATAGAGTTCCTGGAAGAAGTGAAAGCGTTTTTCGTCGAAATCAAGGAGTTGCGATGTGACGTAGACTTGATCGCCTTCATGAAGTTCACGCAGATAGCAGACGTGGAATTCGGCGGAGAACGTCGAATGTCCTGTGCGCGCAATATAGTCGGGGTCAAAGCCGAATTCGGCGAACAACTCATCTGCGCCTCGATCAAACAGCACGTTATAATAAGCCATGTTGAGGTGGCCATTATGGTCAATCCATTGGGGTTGGACGGTTTGCAGGGATGAGCGGTGCGGCGCGTTGTTGGGCATAGGGCTCTTTCTTGGCGAGGGGTGAAATTACGCTAAGTCGCGGATGTCAAAAGGACAAGGCGATGCGTGGACAATCTCGCCTTTGCCCGCATAGGGTTCACGCAACGCTTGGCGAAGGTGAGGGGACGTTTCATGCAAGAGAGCACAATCGGACGGGTGCAAAGCCCGCGTATCATTCGTATCGGCGGCGGCGTCGCGCGTGAGATCGCTGAGGTCTTGGAGCAGCTCGGGGTGTCGCGACCTTTGGTGGTAACGGACAAGGTGCTTGTCGGGCTTGGGCATGTTGCGACGGTTACGGACGTGCTGGATCGCGCCGCACTTCAGTGGGGGATATTTGACGGTGTGGTCGAAGATCCGACAGATACTTGTCTGGAGGCCGGATTAGAAGCGTATCGCGCGGGCGATTATGATTGCATTATCGGGCTTGGAGGCGGCTCGCCAATGGATACGGCTAAGGCGATCAGCTTTATGAGCGTGAACGCAGGTCACGTGCGCGAATACAAAGCACCAAAGCAGATTGATAGATGTGGCCCGCCCGTGATTGCTATTCCCACGACAGGTGGAACCGGTTCAGAGCTGACGCGGTGGTGTGTCATTACCGATACGAAAAGCCCAGAAAAGTACAATCTATCGGGTCTTGCATGTGTGGCGAGCGCGGCCTTGATTGATTGGACATTTACTGTAACCAAACCTGCCAGAATTACTGCCGATACTGCGGTTGATAGCCTGACACATGCGATGGAAGCCTATGTGTCGCGCAAAGCCTTTGCCTATACGGATAGTTTTGCATTGTCTGCGATGCCAGCGATTGTGAACAATGTGCGCGCGGCGTGTGAAGACCCCGAAAACGCGCAGGCGAGAGAAGCCCTTATGCTCGCGGCGAGCCAAGCTGGCATGGCGTTTTCTAACGCTTCAGTTGCTTTGGTGCATGGGATGAGCCGGCCCATCGGCGCGCATTATCATGTGGCGCATGGGCTTTCGAATGCAATGCTTTTACCGACTGTGACGGCCTTTTCGGTGGATCATGCGCAACAGCGATATGCAACGTGTGCGCGGGTGATGGGGTTTGCTGATGAGGCCACTGCTGACGCCGTGGCTTGCGGGCGATTGGTCGAGGAATTGAGACGTTTAAACGATGACTTGAGCGTGCCAACTCCGAGCATGCTTGGGCATGTGATGGATGAGGCAAAGTTGACCCTGATGGCAGAGCAAGCGCTCGCGTCAGGATCGCCACAAAACAACCCGAGAATTCCGAGCGCTGAAGAAATTGTAGGGCTCTATCAATCCATGTGGTAGGTGCGCTGAATAAAATCGCGCCAGAGTTGAGTTGACAGGGCAGGGGTTCTTCAGCACCTTGAGGGAGTTATAAAACCAAACAAATTCTTCAAGGACATAAAAAATGCCGACATTTCTTTATGATGGCCTTCCAGTATCGGGGCTTGCATTAAACCTGTCCACGTGGACATTTGATGCGCAAGATCAAGACGTTCTTGGCACAGATACTCAAAACACTTTCAACGTCTTGGGCGTCACGAGCTATGTTGATGGGAATACCTTCGATATGGCCGGAGGCGATGACTTCTTTCTAGGTTCTAATTTGAGCGAAGTGGTCTATGGCGGAACCGGTTCCGATACGCTGCATGGTGGGGGTGGTGCTGACACGCTGATCGGTGGAGCAGGCGTAGATTCTTTGAACGGAGGCAACGGGTCGGATGTTTTTCATACCGGTTTCGTCGACGGGAGCATTGATCTGTTCTACGGAGGTCACGGAACGAACACCGTGATCTATGGCGGAATGGCGCTTGATGGTCTGATACTTACAGCTGCGACAGGCATCCACAATTTCGACACGCAGGATCACGAGGTAAAAGGGACGAGCGCGTCGAATACCTTCGATGTGTCAGGGCTCTCCAACTATGTCGACTCGAGTATCTTCGAGCTGAAAGTCGGAGACGATACGTTTATTGGCTCCGGACAAGGCGAGATCGTTTATGGCGGCAAAGGAAGTGATACACTTAGCGGCAACGGCGGCATGGATACCCTCTATGGGGGGAAGGGCGTTGATTCACTATCCGGCGGAATTGATGATGATGTTCTTGGTACGGGTTTTGCAGACGGTAGCACGGATCTCTTTGACGGCGGACAAGGCATTGATACCGTTTTGTACGGTGGGCAAAGGCTCGACGGGCTTATCCTAGATTCAATGACCGAGGTTGAAAGGCTTGATGCGGATGGGCAGACAGTCGAGGGAACGAATGCCGCAAATGTGTTCGACGTGTCGGGCCTGTCGAGCTACACAAACGGCAATACTTTCAATTTGCGAAGCGGCGATGACAGCTTTACCGGATCAGAGCAAGCAGAGGTCATTTACGGCGGCAAAGGGTCTGACACGATTAACGGCAACGGCGGCGTGGATAATCTCTTCGGCGGGGCAGGGGTCGACCATTTGTTTGGCGGAGGCGGCGACGACGTTTTCTACACAGGCCTTATAGACGGTAGCGCCGATCTATTTGATGGCGGAGGCGGCCACGATCAGGTCATATATGGAGGTGAAAACCTCGAAGGTTTGATGCTTGGTGATGCGACAAGTATCGAGCAGCTGCACATAAATGACGCGAGCGCCAAAGGCACTAAGCTGGCAAATGTTTTCGACGTCTCCGGGTTGCTGAGTTACAGCGGGGCTAATCAATTTGATCTGCGTGGCGGCGACGATTTGTTTCTAGGATCTGGGCAGGGCGAAGTCGTTTATGGCGGCAAAGGAAGCGATACGCTCACCGGGAATGGCGGCGACGACACGCTTTACGGTGGCGGTGGATTTGACCTGTTCTTTGGTGGTAAAGGCGCAGACCATTTTTATACGGGAAACATCGACGGTAATGTCGATGTTTTTGATGGTGGCAAGGGCATCGATACTGTTCACTATGACGGGCTGTTTGCGCTAGAAGGCTTGCTTCTTGGCACAGGTACAAAAATTGAAAGCTTTGATGCCGATGGCGCATCGGTCGTTGGAACGAGCGCTGCAAATGTATTCGATCTATCAAGCATCTCAACCTATTCTCAGGGCAATCTCTTTGAGATGAAGGGCGGCGATGACAGTTTCACGGGATCGATCACCCATGATGAAGCTTATGGTGGGAACGGCGCGGACACTCTCTCCGGACGAGAGGGCGAAGACACTCTTTTCGGGGAAGATGGTAGCGACCATTTAGACGGCGGCGCATCTGATGATTTGCTCAATGGGGGCAAGGGATCGGATCAGATTTTTGGTGGCAAGGGCTCTGATACTCTTGTCGGTAAAGGTGGCGACGACATTCTTGAAGGTGGCAAAGGCAATGATCTGTTAACGGGTGGCTTGCATGCTGACACGTTTGTTTTTGCTAATAGCTGGGGCTCTGATGTCATCACGGATTTTGATGGGGATGACGCCGAGGACATCGATCTAAGCGCGGTCACAGAGATCACCGATTTTGCGGACTTGCTTGCCAATCATTTGCAAAGTGGGATTTCTGGGTTCGCTGAAATATTCGTAGGATCGAACCTGCTCGTTCTTGATGGAGTAGCGTTTGCAGAGGTTGGCGTTGGACTTGCCTATTCTGACAACGACTTCATTTTCTAGAAGGTGTTCGCAACGAAGTAAGAACAAAAAAGCCCCCGACATAACGTTAGGGGCTTTTTGAGGAAAATTCGGGCTTACGAATTGAGTTTCTTCGCAATCAGCTCGTTCACGGCTTTGGGGTTGGCTTTGCCGCCCATCGCTTTCATCACCTGACCAACGAACCAACCCGCGAGTTTCGGGTTTTCTTTGGCCTTTTCTACCTGAGCAGGGTTGTCAGCGATGATCTGGTCCAAAGCGGCTTCGATTGCGCCCGTATCCGTCACCTGCTTCATCCCGCGCGCTTCGACGATTTCTGCTGGATCGCCGCCCTCGGTGTAAACAATCTCGAACAGGTCTTTGGCGATCTTGCCAGAGATCGTGTCGGCTTTGATCAGATCAATGATGCCGCCGAGTTGATCAGGTGAAATCGGTGATGTGGTGATGTCTTTCTCGTCGGCTTTTAAGCGACCAAAGAGTTCGTTAATCACCCAGTTCGCAGCGAGTTTGCCATCACGGCCTTTTGCAACAGCTTCGAAATAACCAGCAGATTCTACATCTGCGGTCAGAACCGAGGCATCATATTCGGACAGTTTGAAGTCGTTGACAAAGCGCGATTTTTTCTCATCTGGCAGTTCGGGCAATGTCTTGGCAATGTCGTCAACCCATGCCTGTTCTATCTCCAGAGGAAGCAGATCAGGATCGGGGAAATAGCGATAATCATGCGCCTCTTCTTTGGAGCGCATAGAGCGGGTTTCGCCCTTGTCTGGATCATAGAGACGCGTCTCTTGATCGACTTTGCCGCCCGCTTCAACGATGGCGATTTGACGCTTGGCTTCGACTTCGATTGCTTGCTGGATAAAGCGCATGGAGTTCATGTTCTTGATCTCGCAGCGCGTGCCGAGGTGGCCGAAATCGCCGGTTTCGATGAACTTTTCGTAAGCTCCGGGCAAGCAGATCGACACGTTTACATCTGCGCGCATCGAGCCGCTTTGCATGTTACCGTCGCATGTACCGAGATAACGCAAGATTTGGCGCAATTTGACGACAAAGGCCGCCGCTTCTTCGGGGCCGCGAATGTCGGGGCGCGAGACGATCTCCATCAGGGCGACGCCCGTGCGGTTGAGATCAACGAAAGACATGTTCGGGTCCATATCGTGGATGGATTTGCCCGCGTCTTGCTCTAGGTGGATACGTTCAATGCGAACGCGGCGCGCAATGCCCGGTTCCATATCGACGATGATTTCACCCTCGCCCACGATAGGGTGATAGAGCTGGCTGATCTGATAGCCTTGCGGCAAGTCAGGGTAGAAATAGTTCTTGCGGTCAAAAGCCGAGAACAGATTGATTTCAGCGTTGAGGCCAAGGCCCGTGCGCACGGCTTGCTCAACACAGAACTCGTTGATCACAGGGAGCATTCCGGGCATGGCCGCGTCAACAAAAGCCACGTTGGAGTTTGGTTCGGCACCGAATTTCGTAGAGGCCCCAGAGAACAATTTGGCCTTGGACTGCACCTGCGCATGGACCTCCATGCCGATCACCAATTCCCAATCGTGTTTCGCACCAGCGATGGTTTTCACTTTCGGGGAGTCGTAAGTCAGATCAAGCATGTGTCGGTGTCCAAGAAATCAGGGCTTTTGTGCGTTCTAGGACAGCGGCGAGGAGGGGGCAAGAGGGCGCAGTGCGCCAGAGCGCTTTGCTGGGCGCGAATTGCGCTATTGAAAGCTAGGGGATTTTGACAGCGCAGCCGTTAACAAGAGCCATCGCCACTGTCGAACGAGCCATCTGACGTGCCATTCCTGTAACGCGCCCCCGGATCATTGTGGTTTCGCATCTCTTTGGGATTGCCGTTTAACAGCAGGTTCAAGGGATGCTTCCAAGGCAAACAGCTCTCGGCGTAGGACTTTAGCGCAAATAAGGCGACGATGCAGAGTACGACTGCAATTGGAATAAATGTGTTCATAAAGCCGAGTTCCCAGTTGTTTTTATGGTTTGTTGAACCTGCTTACGCTTGCTGAACATAAAGCCCTTGCGGAGTGAAGATGAGCGAATTGCCTTTGCGCATTTGATCTCCGAAGAGGCGCATGAAGACTTGGTTGGCCTTTTCGCGACCCTGTTTAAACAACGCGTCAACTGATGCGATGCGGGCCTGATTGTCAAAGCCTTCCATTGCATGGCCCCAAATTAGTGGGTGCAGTTCATGCAAATGATCGGACATGATCCAATGCGCGGCCTGTTGAATTTGTTCAAGCGCGGCGCAGGCTGCCAGATCATCGCTGCATTGCTTTGATGCGGTTGGGATCGAAACGGCGGCAAAAGAGGCGAAGAGGTTTGCATTGTGCTGATCTTCAGAACGCTCAAGAATGTCGCGAAGACCTTCCAAGAAAAAAGGAACATCCAGAACCGAGGCGCAGGCAGGGTCAACAAGCAGCGCATCGAAAAAGGCCCATGTATAAGCGCCTGCACCCCAAATGTCTTGTGTGCGCGCTGCGGTGCGCCGCGCTTCCAGCTCTAAAGCGCCATAGCTGCCGAACCATTGCGGTAGCATATGATGACCAAGCGCGCGAATGTGGCGTTGCTGGGACGGCGCAAGGTCAATCAGATCTTCGTAGTCATCCGCGACGCGATCGGTCGCGTCTGGCGATCCAACAAGCAACGCGCAGCGGGCCGAAGTGATAAGGGGGCTATTTAGTTCGATGCCGCAAAAAGGATCAAGCACCTGACACGCTCTGGTGCAGTGCAGATCGAAGGCTTCCAGATTGCGCGCTGGTGTATCGCGTGGCGCTGCTGTTCCGCGCCAAGCCCAAGCAATGTCCAAATGTGCCATCGCGACGATTGTCGCAATAATGTGGTTGTCGCGGTGTTCGCCTAAAATGCTCTCCAAAGCAGAGATTGCTTCGGTAAGCGGTCGGCTTTCTTCCGGGTTGCCATCAATGAGCAAATGCTCGGCCAAAGCCACGACATCAGAGCGCGCGCCTTGGCACAAAAGTTCGGCGACTGGCATGCCACCACCAGAGGCGTTGCGCTGGGTGTCTTCTGACGTGACGAGTTGCGCAAGATCTTCCCAGCGCTCTTGGCGGGCTAGGAACTGGCCTTGATTAAAATAGTAGCTGCGCAATTGCTCTTCGCGTGGCTCATCCGAGACGGGAATGACGAGCAACTTGTCCAAGTCAGGATGATCTGAAGCGGCACGGCGCGGAGCCTTTTCTAAGGAGTGACTGGTTTCAAGACCCTTTGCCAAAGTGCGACGCGTAATCCGCGTGCCGGGAATGCGGGCTTTTAGGGACTTCAAAAAGGACATATGTATTTGCTTTCACTCAACTCGAAGATGCGTTGAGGATGCTTATGGCGGCGCATTCGGGCGCAAACGTGGCGCGCAACAGGCAAGAACAGACTGTTTCCGCGGAACTTCAGTGCAAAAAAGGACAGTATTTCGCTTGTGTCCAGAGAACCGATGCAGGCATCATGCACGGATGAACCCTATGTTTTTAACAGTTTTAGCGGCTTTTTCTTTACTGGTTTCGCCTGTTCTGGCTGCCAGCGAAGATTTAGGCAAACCTGTGGCTATTGCTGTTGATGGCGATATTTCCACAGATTTTGAAGCGGCCAGCGCGCTCGCGCCCGAAAGCGTAACGCGGCCAAAGCGCAGGGATGGTGATATCGTTCCAGTTGCGCGCTGGGATCACCGCCCTGCTGGACGCATATGGACGAGAGCCGCAATGTCGGCGCTACTGGACCATGGAAAGCCGATCTTGCAGACCGTGCCGCGTGATATCGCCGACTGGTGCCCCGCCTATCCGAATGCGGATGAAAAAACCCGCGCCGCCTTTTGGGTGGGGTTTATGTCGGCTTTAGCAAAACATGAAAGCACCTATCGTCAGGATGCCGTTGGCGGCGGTGGGCGTTGGTATGGACTTTTACAGATTTTGCCAGCGACGGCGCGCGGCTATAAATGCGCATCTCCTTCGCGCGAGGGCTTGAAGCATGGACCATCCAATTTGAGCTGCGCCATTCGTATTCTAACCGTCGTCATGCCGCGCGACAAAGTCATGGCCAGCAAGGACAAGCGTTGGCGCGGTGTCGCGGCAGATTGGGGTCCAATGCGAATTGGATCGAAACGCAAGGACATAGCGGGCTGGACTCGCAAGCAAAGCTATTGTCGAGAACTCAGCTCTGTTCGGCCCAAGGCGCGACCAATCAATTAGGACAAGAGTGTAAAGTGATGGCGCTCAAACGTTATGCCTGCAGTCTTCAGCGCAGCTTCGATTTCGTTTGCCTTTGGAACACATTCATAAGGCAGGCGGATCTTGCCGCCTTGATGGGTGATCAGCGTCATACGAAGCGATAGATCAAGGCGGGTATCAAGGCGCACTGATTTAAGCTGGCCACGCGCGAGCGTTCCGCTGCGCCGCCCCGAGCGCCAAGAGATGTCTTTGTCGGTGATGTTAAGCTCGGATGTTGCGCCTGCGCCGATGTCATAAAGCGCGGGTAGACTGGCAAGCGCCAGAACCGCGATAATAATCGGAGCGGCGTTCAAGACCAATCCAAGCAGAGCAATCACAACCCACCAAAGCGCAACAATGATAAGCGCGCGCGGGGTGCGGGAGGATCGAGAGAACCTATAAGCGCTATCGTCCACCTGTGACATCCAGCGTGGTGCCTGTTACGTAAGAGGCCGCATCGGACAAGAGCCAAAGAATGCCGCGCGCGACTTCTTCAGCGCTGCCCGTGCGCTGCATCGGCACGCCTGTTGCAAGGCGCGCCGCGCGATCCGGTTCGCCGCCTTTGGCATGTATTTCGGTTTCAATCAGCCCCGGGCGCACAGCATTCACGCGAATACCGCTGGCGCTAACCTCGTCAGAGAGCCCTTTGGTAAATGTATCAATTGCGGCCTTGGTGGCGGCGTAATCGACATATGTATTGGCCGAGCCAAGCCGCGCAGCGGCGCTGGATATGTTGACGATCCCGCCGCTGCCTTGCTTTTCCATGCGCAGGACAGCCTCTTTCGCAACAAGGATCGCACCGATTACGTTCACATCAAACATATGGCGCATCCGCTCATAGGTAAGATCAGTGACGCGCGCTGTTTGACCGACGATGCCTGCGTTATTGATCAGCGCATCTAGTGTCGTGAAATGCGCGTCAACCTTTGCAAAAATCGCCTCGATTTGCGCAGGGTCTGCAACGTCGCCCTTGCACAAGATCACCCGCGCGCCTTGTGCTTCGCAGGCGATTTTCACCGCTTCCGCGCCCGCATCATCAGAGCGGTAATTGAGCGCAAGATCATAGTCTGGTGCAGCGAGCGTAGCGCATGCGGCGCCGATGCCCGCGCTTGCACCAGTGATCAAACAGACAGGACGCTTCTTTGGGCGGCTCATGCGGCGAGAATCCGCGTGAGCATTTCTGTTGTGTCGCGGCTGAGGTTCGGCTGCGCCAAGATGCGCTCGACTTCGCCCTTTATCATGCCTTGGCGCGTTTCATCATAGCGTTTCCACGTCTGGAACGCTGAGCACATGCGCGCGGTGGTTTGCGGGTTGAGCGGATCAAGTTTGATCAACCAATCTGCAAGCAACGTGTAACCTTTGCCCGAAATGTGATGGAACCCCGCGTGATGCATGGCCAATGCGCCAAGTGTGGCGCGGAAGCGGTTGGGGTTTTTGTGATCAAAGTCAGGATGCTGGGTGAGTTTTTCCGCGACGCTCGCAGCATCCTGCGGCGCGGCGCAACTGACTTGAAGGCCGAACCATTTGTCCATGACCAAACGGTCACCTTTCCATTGCTGATAGAACTTGGCGAGCGCATCTTCGCCAACATTCTGACGCAGCAAGATTGCCAGGGCCGATAGCTGAAGAGTCATGTTATCGCTGTTGTCGTATTGCTCTTGCGCCGCCTTGCCCCCATCGAGGCGCGAGCCAAGCGAGAGCGCACTGCTGGCGAGTGCGCGTTTGCCAACAGGGCCAGCATCTGGCGAGTAGGGGCCTGCGACTTGGTTATCGGCGTAAATGCGCGGCAGGGTGTCTTGCATATGCTGCGCCATTGCGAGCAGCAAAGTTTGCACCGCGTCATAGATTTTTTGCGGGTCTGGCGTGACGCCTTTGTCCGCAAGGGTTTGGGTCAGATCAGATTGGCTCGGTAAATCCAGCATGAGCGAACGCGTGTCTGGGTCAAGCGTGTCATCGCGCAGCACTGCGAGCATACCGTCCAGATAATCTGCATTAGGCGAGGCGTCGTTTTCGATCATATCGAGCAGGGTGGATTTCGCTAGATCGCGGCCCGCTTCCCAGCGATTGAACGGATCGGTGTCATGCGCGAGCAAGAACGCGCGTTCGGCATCTGTTGTGTCACGTTCCAGGATCACAGGCGCAGAAAAGCCGCGCAGGATGGACGGGGTTGGCTTGCTTTGTAGCCCTTCCCATTTGAAGCTTTGCTGGCGCTTGTCCATCTCCAAAATCTGCGTCGGCAGGACTTCATTCCCGCTCTCGTCAAGCAATCCAACCGCAATCGGAATAACGCGCGGTTTCTTTTGCGGCTGACCCGGCGTTGGGGGCGTTTCTTGGCGGAATGTCAGTTTATAACGCCCGTTTTTGTATTTCTCTTTCACACTCAGGCGCGGAGTGCCTGCCGAAGTATACCAGCGCTTGAAACGTTTGAGATTGCGGCCTGTGACCTCTTCGAAGACGGCAAGCCAATCTTCGATTGTCGCCGCATCGCCGTCATGGCGGGTGAAGTAGAGATCAAGGGCCTTGGCGTAATCGGTCTCTCCGACGAGAGTTTTCAGCATGCCAATGACTTCTGCGCCTTTTTCATAAACGGTAGCCGTGTAGAAATTGTTGATCTCAACAAAGCTGTCAGGGCGCACGGGATGGGCGAGGGGGCCGTTGTCTTCGGCAAACTGACGTCCACGCAGATCGATCACATCCGAGATACGTTTGACCGAGGCAGAGCGCATATCGGACGTGAACTGACTGTCGCGATAGACGGTCAGCCCTTCTTTGAGGCAAAGCTGGAACCAGTCGCGGCAGGTGATGC
>NZ_JBOEHB010000011.1:34057-36467 GCF_050633725.1 Planktotalea sp. | reverse complement strand
TTGTTTTCCATCGCGCCCATGTTGAAATCATCGACCGCAACGATGTTAAAGATGTCCAGATCGTATTCGCGACCATAGACATCCTCGTCCCATTTCATCGATTTTTTCAGCGCTTCCATACCAAAGGCGCATTTGTCCTCATCGCCTTTGCGCACGTAGATATTCAGCTCCACATCTTTGCCAGACATGGTTGTGAAGCGATCAGGATGGGCGATCAACTCGCCTGCAACCAGCGCAAAGAGATAGGCGGGTTTGGGCCAAGGATCGTGCCATTCTGCGAAATGCTCGCCAGAAGCCCCAGGGTTGCCGTTTGAGAGTAGCACAGGATGCGGGCCCTCAACGCGCACGGTGAAGATACTCATCACATCGGGGCGGTCTGGGTAATAGGTGATCTTGCGAAACCCCTCGGCCTCACATTGCGTGCAATACATGCCGCTGGACATATAAAGCCCTTCAAGCGCGGTATTGGTTTCAGGGCTGATTTCAACCTCGGCTTCGAAGGTGAATGCACCTTCGGGCACTGCGGCTGTCAGGCCGGTCTCGGAGATATCTGGGGTGATCGCTTTGCCGTTGATCTTGGCCCATTTCAAATCAAGCTGCTCACCATGCAAAAAGAAGGTCTTGTCGGTGGCATCTGGGTTCGGAGCAAAACGGATGCGGGAAATGACCCGCGTTGATGTCGGTGCAAGTTTGAACGTTAGATGCACATCCTGAACGATATAGCCGAATGCTGTGTAGTCTTTGAGGTAGATAGTCTGAGGGGCGGCGTCGCGCATGGAAAGCTCCTATTTGTTATCGTGCAAGGTAGCGAGATGCGCAGCAGGGGCAAGCGCACATTGCGCGCGCGAAATTTTGTAAGGCGCGGATGCCCCGCACGCGGCTACTGCTTTGCGCCGAGCATTTAAGGCAATGCACACGCTTAAGGCTAAGCCGTCGACAAATTGGAAATGATCGAAGCGATTTCACACGATTGTTGAGGATTTACGGGATTGTGACCCATTTCGAACACATTTATTCTGTAAACGCTTTATTTAGTAAAGTTGTTCTCGTTTAGTTTTCTGGTGGAGGCGCGGTATGCCTTTTTTATATGTTTACTCTCCATCGGACTTTGTCGGTGGCTTGCCGGACGAGGCAGGCGCTGCCGCAGCTGGAACGGCTCCTTTCACGCTTCAATTGGTGCCGGGCGCAACGGGCACTCGGATCGAAGTCTCCGACGATGATATCATCTTTGATGAAGTTGACGGCTCGCAGGTGTTGGATGCGGCTGTTACTTTGGATGGCACGCCTTATGCGGCAGGCACCTCGATCAATACGGCCTATGATCTGATCAATACCGGCACTGGTCACAAGGTGACGTCGTTTCACTTTGGTGGGGACGGATACCAGCAAGGGGCGGTTGATGGAATTGCCTCAACAGTCCCGCTGGTGGCAGGCAGCAGCTATACATTCAACACCGAACGCACGTCGCACACTCAACCGAACGCGTATGACGATTATGTTGCTTGTTTTGCGGAGGGCACGAAAATCCAAACAAGTTTTGGATCGTTTGCGATTGAAGATATCAGAGCAGGTGACAGCGTCGTCACTTTGGAGAATGGCCTGCAAGACGTACTTTGGGTCGGAAAAAGCACCGTGCGGGGGCATGGTAAACTTGCGCCCGTTTGCTTTGCGCCCGAAGCAGTTGGCAATTCTGAAGAACTTCTTTTGTCGCCGAACCATCGGGTTCAGATCGGCAACCCGATCGTTCAACTTTACTTTGGCTCTGAAGCGGCATTGGTCGCAGCCAAGTCACTGGTGAATGGCACAACCATCACCCGGCGCATGGTCGATGAAATTACCTACTACCATATATTAACAGCACAGCATGATATCGTCTTTGCCAACGGTGCTCCGGCGGAAACACTGTTTTTAGGCAGCTCAAGTCAGCCAGCGCTTAGTGATGAAGCGATAGAAGAAATAAGCACTTTGTTCCCAGAGCTTTTTGAAGAACAGGTCGATAAATCTGCGGCCTTTCCCTGCCTGCGCGCGTATGAAGCGAAGCTGCTGCAAGCACTCTAAGCACAACGATCGTAGTCTTTGGATTTTCCGAAGGGTCTTTCAAACACGCAATTTGTTGTTGCGCGGTGCCATGTGCCGTAGGTCTTTGCATAGGGATATGTGAGCGGAGGAAGACATGGTTCAGCGGATTGAAAAGCACGGGCTTCAAGTTGATCAGGTTCTGGTGGATTTCATCGAACACAGCGCTTTGGAAGGAACTGGTGTCAGCTCAGATGCCTTTTGGGCAGGGCTTTCGCAGCTTGCTCACGATTTGGGCCCGAAAAATCGCGCACTTTTAGCGGTCCGTGAGGATATTCAAAGCAAGCTGGATGCATGGCATCGCGACAATAAAAAAGGCGGCTATTCCCAAGAC
>NZ_JBOEHB010000011.1:0-34021 GCF_050633725.1 Planktotalea sp. | reverse complement strand
AGCTTGTTGTGCCGATCACCAACGCGCGCTTTGCTTTGAATGCGGCGAATGCGCGGTGGGGCAGCCTGTATGATGGGTTTTACGGCACAGACGCAATGGGCAGCGCTGCGCCGAAGGGGCCTTATGATAAAGGGCGCGGCGCGCGGGTTGTTGCGCGCGCGCGGGTTTTGCTGGATGAGTTCTTTCCCATCATCGGCACGTCGCACGCGGATGTGCGCCGTTATCATGTCCGCGACGGAGCGCTTTTGATTGATGATCAACCTCTTGCGCAGCCCGAGAAATTTATCGGCTATCGTGGCCATCCCAAAGCGCCAGATGCAGTACTTCTGCGCAACAACGGTCTGCATGTTGAATTGCTATTTGATCGCACGCACCCCATTGGCAGTCGCGATCAGGCGGGCCTTGCGGACGTTGTGCTTGAAAGCGCGTTAACGGCCATTATGGATTGCGAAGATAGCGTCGCCTGCGTTGATGCTGAAGATAAGGTCGTAGCCTATTCAAATTGGCTTGGTCTGATGAAGGGCGATCTGGAAGAGACATTCGAGAAAGGCGGCGCGCAGATGACCCGCCGCTTGAACGCGGATCGCATCTATACGGGGGCGAATGGTTCCGAGATAACCCTTAAAGGACGCGCGCTGCTTTGGGTGCGTAATGTCGGGCATTTGATGACAAACCCCGCAGTGCTTGACCGTGAGGGGCGCGAGATCGCGGAAGGTTTGCTTGATGCGCTTTGTACAGTGATGATCGCAATGCACGATTTGAAACGCGAGAGCGGAAATTCGGTGCATGGCTCTGTTTATATCGTAAAGCCCAAGATGCATGGCTCGGCAGAAGTTGCCTTTGCCAATGAGATTTTCGCAAAAGTCGAAGACATTCTGGGTCTGCCGCGCAATACCGTGAAAATCGGGATTATGGACGAAGAGCGCCGCACCTCTGCCAATCTGAAAGAATGCATTCGCGCAGCGAAGTCGCGGGTCGCGTTTATCAATACAGGGTTTCTGGATCGCACAGGCGATGAGATTCATACCTCGATGGAAGCAGGGCCGTTTAGCCGCAAAGACTTTATCAAGCGCAAGGGTTGGATTGGCGCCTACGAAAATCTGAATGTTGATATCGGGCTTGAGTGCGGCTTTCAGGGGCGCGCGCAAATTGGCAAAGGCATGTGGGCGATGCCCGATCTTATGGCCGATATGCTCGAGCAAAAGATTGCCCACCCAAAAGCGGGTGCAAGCTGTGCATGGGTGCCAAGCCCGACGGCGGCAACGCTGCACGCTTTGCACTATCACATGATTGATGTGGTCGCAGTGCAAGAAAAGCTGAAAGCAGGCGGGCGACGGGCCAATGTGCAGGCTTTGCTCGAAATCCCACTGGCGAAGTATGAGCAATGGACCCCTGCGCAGATCCAGCGCGAGATCGAGAATAATGCGCAGGGCATTCTGGGCTACGTGGTGCGCTGGATTGATCAAGGCGTCGGATGCTCCAAGGTGCCTGACATAAATGATGTGGGCCTGATGGAAGATCGCGCAACCTGCCGAATTTCATCCCAAGCGCTTGCCAATTGGCTTCATCATGGGGTGGTGAGCGAAATGCAGGTGCGCGCTGCGCTTGAGAAAATGGCCGAAGTCGTGGATCAGCAAAACGAAGGGGACAACCTCTATCGGAAAATGTCACCGGGGTTTGACACAATTGCCTATAAGGCCGCCTGCGATCTGGTCTTTGAGGGACGCGAGCAGCCATCGGGATATACTGAACCTGTTCTGCATGCGCGCCGATTGGAATTAAAAGCCAGCGTTGCTTAAGGAGGGGCGCTGCCCCTCGCGCTTTGCGCTCACCCCGGGATATTTTGAGAGAGAGGATGCGGTTGGGGTAAGTCTGTTTTTCTAGCACAGCAGCACATTCGCCATCGAAAAGATTTGCGAAAATCACGAACGCATTGCACGCGCTGCGATCTGTTTTATAACATGAAGGCAATTCAGCTATTCTCGGAGCATTCATGTCGCGTCCCGTCGTCGGAATAATTTCCAATACCCATTTGTTGAACGATCAGTATCCCGTCCACGCGGGCGGGGACATGAATGCGTCTGCTGTTGCCCATGTTTCGGGCTGTATGCCTTTGCTCATTCCTGCCGATCCTCGCTACGTGAGTGTCGAGGAGCTTATGGTGCAGTGTGATGGGTTTTTGCTGACGGGAGGGCGGCCAAACGTTCACCCGGAGCAGTACGGAGAAGAGGCCACGGATGCGCATGGCGAATTCGATCCCGCGCGCGATGCAATCACGCTTCCTCTTGTGCGGGCTTGTGTCGAGCAAGGCCAACCGTTTCTCGGGATTTGCCGAGGTTTTCAAGAAGTGAATGTTGCTATGGGCGGCACGCTTTATCCGGAAATTCGTGATCTGCCGGGGCGGATGAATCACCGCATGCCCCCTGATGGCACGCTCGAAGAGAAGTTCGAAATTCGTCACAAAGTAACTGTGAGCGAAGGCGGGTTGTTCAATCAGATATTCGGCGCAACGGAAGTGATGACAAACACCCTTCATGGGCAAGGCATCAAGCGCGCGGGCGAGCGGATAGTTATTGATGGCACTGCCGAAGATGGCACGCCAGAGGCGATCTATGTGAAAGATGCGCCCGGGTTTACAGCTTCAGTGCAATGGCACCCTGAATGGAATGCGACGGACGATCCTGTTTCACGCCCATTATTTGAGGCCTTTGGCGCTGCAGCACAGAGCTTTGCCCAGCGTCGCCTCGGCCACGTGCTGAAAAGCGCTTAAGCGGCCAATTGCGTTGCACGCCATGCATCAGCATGTGCGATTTCATCCATCAGCAAGCGGGTTTCATTGCTTTTGAGGCACGGATGTGCGGTGCGCCCGTGGGCATAGGGATCCTCTTTGAGCGCGGGGAATGCGCGAAATAGATCCTCTTTTGAGGCCTGCGACAAAGCTTTGAGACCTTCTGGCCCTGCGTGAAAACTTTCGGTTTCAACTCCGTTGGCCGTAATAACTTGGTGGCTGTCGAGCATTAGGTGCACATAGGTTACCATCTTTTGGCTCGACTGGGTGATCGCGCCGCCAAGCATATGTTTTGCTGAGCAGAACACTTGGCTCTCCCCAAACAAGAGCTCGCTCGCGAAGTGGGTGATCAGCATTTTATGTTGCGGAGAAACCGTCAAAGGATGCGTTTGCCCTTCGAGCGCGCCGAGATCGAAATGGATCGGTGCCGTTTTGGCGGTGCAGGGCAGGGTGCGCGCACCCATCCAGCGAATTTGCTGTGCGCCCGCATCGCGCGTGTTGACCAAATCACCTGCTTTTAGAGTCTCAATTGCGCGCGGGCCAAAAGGCGTGTCGATTAGGGTGCCGAGGGTAAAGCAAATGATACGCTCTATGTTTTCGAAGGTTAGAACGGTGCCATCGTCAAGAACCAAAGTTCCGCTCAACCCGCCAAGCGCGTCATCGCTGTTTGAGAAAACAATGTCACTGGCGCTGCCAAGTCCGCCAAGATTTAGCGTATCGCCCGCAGTTTCACCGGTTTCGTCGCCTTGAATGAAGATATTGTTGCCTGCGCCGACGGTTTCCCCAAGATCGACAAGCGTGAAATAGTCATCCCCGTCTCCGCCATAAGCGCTATCGCCTTCGCCGACATTGAAAACATCATCGCCATCTTGGCCATACATTTCATCCGCGCCAGCGCCGCCGGAAATGCTATCATTTCCGCTGCCTGCGTAGATCGTATCATTCCCGTCATCGCCGTTGATCGTGTCATCGCCCGGCTCTTCATCCAGATTGGTGGTGAAGTCCAAGGTCATATTGCCGACGCCGAATAATCCGCTGTTTGTGGCGCTTTCTCCGTTATCAAAGGTGAAGGAGAGTTGAACAAACGGGCCCGGGATCGAAACGGTGACGGAATCGTCCGCGCCGGTGGTTTCAACGCCGCCACTGGCCATGCCATCGGCGTTTAATGTGTCCCCATCGACTGAATGGAGGCCGTCCAGATCAGAGAAGTTCACCGTGACCTGGTTGCCCTCGCTATCAAGCGCGATGATTGTGATCAGATCATCCCAAGAGCCGGCGTTCTGATCGAGGTCATAAATCTCAAAGTTGGCGTTTTCGACAGGGCTGTCGAAGGTCATTGTCGTGGTGATGGCTTGGGTGATGCCAGAGACCCAAAGAGCATCGGCCGAGGGTGATCCGTAAGAGTTGGTATTGGCTGTTTGTCCCGCGCCGTTCGTTGTCGTCGAAACCGTGACGTTCAGTGTTTCGCTCGCGCCAGCCATTGCGAATGTGCCGTTTGCCCCGACGCTGTTCCAATCCAAAGTGGTGCTATCTGAAACTGGTGCGACACCAATGAAGTCATCGCCGTCGTTGCCATCAATGCTGTCTGCGCCTTCGCCTCCAATGATCGTATCGTTGCCGTTGCCCCCTGAGATCGAGTCGTTGCCTTCCCCTCCCAAAATCTGGTCAGCGCCGCTGCCGCCAGCAATGGAGTCCGCACCGTCGCCTCCGAAAAGCGTGTCGTTGCCTCCATTTCCTAAAAGGGTATCTGCGCCGTCTTCACCATAGATTTCGTCGCTGCCAGCTCCGCCTGAAATACTGTCATTCCCTGCGATGCCGCCCGGCGCGATCACATCTGTGTCGCCATAGAGCGTGTCATTGCCCGCACCGCCTTCGAGCGTGTCAGAACCGCCGCCGCCATAAACAAGATCGTTTTCCGCGCCAGCATCGACACTGTCATTGCCATCGCCTGCGCTGATCGTGTCTTCGTGACCCAGTGCGCCGCTTCCGTCGCCCGCGTCGACTTGATCGCCATCGCTGTCAGTATAGCTGGCATCAATTGTATCTGCGCCGCTTGTTCCATCGACCGCGCCAGACGAAGTATAAGACGGACCAGAGGTGACAAAGGCGCTTCCGCTTGTCGTGTACCATGTATCTGGAACGAAATAGACGTTTCCGTCCGTACCTTCATAAAAGGTTCCGCTGTCAGGGATGTTGAAATAGGTGGACCCGTTGCCATCCCAAACACCCGTCCATTGCCAGCCGCCTGCGCCAATCGTGCTGGCAATGGTGAAGAAAATCTGCGTCGCATCTATCGTGTCATTCACATCAAGCGAGTTGTCGCCGAGTGTTACCAGATATCCGTTAGGCATGCCGTTGTTCCATTATAGAAAAGCCAAAGGAAACACTGTGTTTCCGTGCTGTTTCCGAAATAGATACAATCGGTTCAGGGCGCGTTTGCGCTCGAATTGAGACGATTTTTAGAAAGCGCGACGCGAAATGTGGCAGACCTTGGGCACTGCGTGTTTTGGCACCCCGCGACAACGCTTTGCTAACGCAGCGTTGTCGCGGAATGATCGTGTTTTAGGTAAGTAAATCAAACTCATGCATCAGGGGCAGCGTGCGTGCGCGCTTGCCCGTAAGATCAAAGATTGCATTGGTCAGAGCAGACATTGAAGGTGGCGTGCCCGGCTCGCCTGCGCCGCCCAAAAAGCCGCCACTTTGCAGGATTTGAACCTCGGTGATGGGGGCGTTGTGGATGCGCAGCGCGTCGTAGTCCGGGAAATTGCCCTGTTCGACCTTGCCATCAGAAAAAGTGATTTCACCAAAGCAGGCAGCGGAAAGCCCGTAGATCATCCCGCCATATAGCTGCGCATTCAAATTTCCAGGATCAAGAACTGTGCCAAGGTCTGCTGCGATCCACGCACGATTGATGCGAATTGAACCGTCTTCGTCGATGACTTCGATCACCTGCGCGACAGGCGTTCCGAAGCTATGGGCAAAGGCAACGCCGCGCCCGATGCCCGCTTGCTTTTCACCGTTCCAGCCAGACATTTCACCGACGGCCTCAAGAACTGCAGCAGAAGGTGCATGTTCGTCGCGCATCATATCAAGCCTGAATTGAAGCGGATCGGCGCTCGCCGCATGGGCCAACTCGTCTAAAAAGCTGTCGTGCATAAAAGCGTTGACCGAATTGCCAACAGATCGCCAAAACCCGAGCGGGACTTGCATATCGGTGACATAGCCAGAAATACGATAGTTCGGAATTTTGTAAGGTTGATCGAACGCGCCTTCGACCTGAACCTTATCAGGGCCTGCCGGCGCAAGCCCCATCAACCGCGGCAAGGCGCTTGCAGAAACGGATGGACCGGCAATTTTGCCGTCTAGCATCATAGCCTTGCCATCTTTAACCGCACCTTTGTAGCGGCCGATTGCGGCGGGGCGGAAGAAATCATGTGACATGTCTTCTTCACGCGTCCAAGCGACTTGCACTGGGACACCCTTCATGTGTTTGGCAATTTTCGAGGCCAAAACACTAAAGTCGATTTCAGTTCGACGGCCAAACCCACCGCCCATGAGAGCGGTGTTGAGCGTGACCTGTTCGTCAGTCAAGCCAACGGCCTCGGCGCATCTGCTGCGAAGAATGGTTGGCGCTTGGTTTCCGCACCAGACTTCCAAAGTTTCGCCCGTATAAAGTGCCGTTGCGTTCATCGGCTCCATAGTCGCGTGGGCAAGGAAGGGCATGCGATATTCGGCGCTGATTTCTGTTGCGCCTTCAATCACGCCATCTGTATTGCCATCGTCGCGCATGTTCGAATTGGCTTTGCCGTCAAAACTTTGCTCGATGGCGCTCCAAATGGCGTCTTGTTCTGCGGGATAGGGGGCTTCGCCCCAATCGGCCACAACCGCATCTGCAGCTTGAAACGCCAACCATGTATTAGAGGCAACCACGGCATAACCGCCGTCCAATTCGATGATCTTTTCAACGCCTGCCATGTTCTCGGCAGCGCTTGTGTCCATCGATTTCATCGCAGCCCCCAAGCGCGGGTTCATGCGCACGGTGGCGAATTTCATGCCCTCAAGGCGTGTATCTATGCCGAAAGTCGAGGTGCCTGTGGATTTCCCAAGCATATCAACGCGCGGCATGGTTTTGCCGATGTATTTCCACTCAGACTTGGGGCGCAATTCTACCTGCGGAGGATCGATTTCTGCGGCAAGCGTCGCCATGTCTGAATAGCTGACAGAGTTTCCGTCTGGCGCGAAAATTCGTCCGTTCTTGGTGGTGAGACTGTTTGCTGAAACTTGCAAAGCTTTGGCCGCCGCCAGCTTGAGCGTTTCGCGCGCAGAGGCACCCGCATAGCGCAAACGTTCATAGCCGTCTTTCATGGATGTAGAGCCACCGGTCATTTGGATGCCGAGCAGTTTGTTGGTTTCATCGAGCGCGTTTGAGACCGAATGCAGAAATGCGCTTTTGGAGTATTCGGCAAAGGGTAGCGCCGCGCCCATCATTGCGCTGTTGTAATAAGCGGCGGCGGGGGGGCCGTGCAGAACGCGCACGTCTTCCCATGGGATATCGAGTTCATCGGCGGCAAGCGCTGCGAGCGTTGTGTGCACGCCTTGGCCCATTTCCGCGCGAGGGGTAATGATTGTAACGCCGTCTTGGTCAATGAAGATGAACGGGTTCAAAGCGGCTTCATTCGGGCCCGCTTCCAATGGATTCACCAAGGGGCGGGTGAATTTATACGCACCAAAGGCAACGCCGCCAACAATAGCCGCGGAACCAATCAGAAACGTGCGGCGTGCAATCTTTTTGAGGGATGCCATGTCTTATTCTCCCTGCGTTGTTTTGGCGGCCGCGTGGATCGCGGCCCGTATACGTGGGTAGGTGCCACATCGGCAAAGATTGCCTTGCATAGCATCATCGATGTCTTGATCACTTGGGCTCGGGTTCTCGGCAAGAAGACCAGCGGCTTGCATGATTTGCCCAGATTGGCAGTAGCCACATTGAGCGACTTGATGATCGATCCAAGCTTTTTGCAGGGCATGCAGGGTTTCCGGCGTGCCCAGACCTTCGATTGTCGTGACCTCGCCGTCCACTTCCGCAAGCGTTGTTTGACAAGAGCGCACAGCAACGCCGTCAATATGAACCGTGCAAGCCCCACAGGCCGCGACGCCGCAGCCAAACTTGGTTCCTGTTAGGTTCAACTCATCCCGCAAGACCCAGAGGAGGGGGATATCCTCGGGTAGATCAACTTCGCGGACCGTCCCATTTACGGTAATTGCACTCGTCATTTGCGCTCTCCTCGTGGCTCTCTGACAAAAGTAGGGCGAAATGTCAGTCTGTCAATTGACAAAATGAACATTTTTTGTCAGAACGCCAAAATGAGCAGCGAAGGTATTGAAACCGAAAAACAAAAGGCGATCGCAGAAGCGGCGTTTCAGGTGTTTGCCGAACATGGGTTTCGTAAAACATCGATGCGTTTGATCGCGCTCAAAGCTGGTATGTCGCGTCCCGCGCTATATCTGCATTTCCAAAGTAAAGAAGATGTCTTTATCTACCTCAGCATTAGTTATTTTACCAATGTTGCTACGCATATTGATGAGGTTTTGACGCGCTCAGGATCGCCTGAAGCAGTGCTGAACGACGTGTTCGACGCGTTTGATCCGGACGGGGTAATGGCTTTGCTTTTGGATGCAGAACACGGCGACGAATTAATGGAAGCCAAGAGCGGCTTGGCACATGAGGCGGTTGACGATATCGCCACAGGCATCCGCCTTTCGCTTACGGATTGGCTAAAGCGAGAGGCTGAACTCGGGCGGATTGATTGCGATGATCCCGATATTACGGGTCAAACGATCATGTCGTCCTACTATGGGTTGAAAACCCCCGCGCCAAGTTACGAAATCTACAAAGCACGTACCAAGCAACTGGCGAAATTGCTCGGTGCGGGCCTAAAGTCCTAAGTTGCGGTCCGCGGGCGTTCAATCAAAGCCCAATTCGCTGCGCAGTTTCTTCGTCAGCTTCGCTTTGATCATCTCGTAACTGGCTTCGATATGCGCCTTTAGTTCCGCATCTGGTAGCCCTGGGTCGTCATAGACTTGCACCCACTTCATGCCCCGCGATGCGAGATACGGCGCGGGGCGAATGCCGGGCATTTCGCTTAGAACCTCGAAGCCAAGGTCAGTAACCTTAAATGTCACTGCGCTTTCCCCGTTTGACCATCCACATACGGCAAAGAGTTTGCCGCCGACTTTCCAAACGTCCGAATTGCCCCATTGAACGACATGCGTGCTGTGGGGCAAGGATTTGCAATACGCATTTATTGCGTCTCGGCTTAGCATCGGGCGGGGTCCTCGCGGTTGATCGGATGTTGCGCTGACGTAGCGCAGCAATCCCGTCAGTTTATCCTTCACCCGCGCAAGAGCAAGGGCGCGTCGTTCCGTCACTTTCGCGATGCTTTACATACCCATTCCGTTCTGTGAATGTTTGCCGCAAAGGTTGGAGGCCCCCATGTATAGATTCTTTTCAGTTGCCGTTTTGGCAGCAGCCCCTGCATTTGCGAGCGAGGATATCGCAGATCAATACCCACAATCAGAGCTGTATTCGAAGCCCGTTGAGGTAATTCCGCATGTGTTTTCGGCCATCGGGGCAACGGCACCTCCTACTTATGAAAATTCGGGTCATAACAACAATCTGAGCTTTGTTGTGACGGGTGATGGTGTGCTGGTCGTCAATGGCGGCGCGTCTGCACGCCTTGCCGAAGCGCTCCATCAAGAGATCAAAGCAGTAACTGATCAACCTGTTAAACTGGTTGTTAGTGAAAACGGTCAAGGCCATGCGATGCTTGGCAATTCCTATTGGGAAGACCAAGGCGTCGAGATTTTGATGCACGAAGACGCCGCCCATGAGGTTGAAGAGCGCGGCTTCAACATCCTTGAGGGCATGAAGCGCTATAACCGTGACAAGGCCGAAGGCACGCGCGCGGTGATGCCAACGCGCACCTTTTCGGACAAAGAAGTCGTCGAAATGGGCGATGTGACCTTTGAAATTCTACACCTCGGCCCTGCGCATGGCCCCGGTGATACACAGGTTTGGATCCCCCAATGGTCTATGATGATCGCTGGTGACATCGCGTTTCATGAACGCATGCCCCCGATCTTTGCCGATACCTGCACAAGTTGCTGGGTCGAGACGTGGGAAACTGCGTTTGCGCCAATGAACCCGACCTATATCATTCCGGGCCACGGTCATCCGACCAATCTGGCGCAAGTCACGCGTTATACCCGCGACTACCTTGTTTATCTGCGCGAAAAGATCGGTGCGCATATTGAAGACGGCGGCGATCTGGCCGAGGCCTATTACGTCGATCAATCGCCTTACCTGAACCTTGATACCTTCGAAGAACTTGCGACCAAGAACGCCGGCCGCGTCTATGAGGAAATGGAATTCGAATGAAGCAGGTTTTCAAAACAGCGCTACTCATTGGTGCACTGGCATCGCCACTAGCTGCGGATGACCTTTCTGACGAGGTCATCGGCTACATGGATTTCGCCACCTACGAAGCGGGCATCATTTTGCCTGAGCAACTGACCGAAGATGTTTTTGGCTCGGTCACTTTCGTTGATACGCGCAGTGCAGAGCAATTCGAAGCAGGAAGCATTCCGGGAGCCATCAATATCGAATGGCGCGAGGTTCCTGCGCGTTTGGACGAGCTGCCTGAGAGCGGCATGGTCGTTTTATTGTGCAATACCGGGTCTTTGTCAGCGCAAGCGACGTTTGCCGCACGCCTTATGGGGCGCGAGAACGTGTTGGTTTTGCAAACGGGCTTGATCGGCTGGACCGAACGCGGAGCGCATAAACCAGATGCTTAAGTGGATTGATATCCCACCGGTTTGGCTGCTCGGGTTTGCGCTGCTTGCCTATTGGCAAAGTGCGGCGCTGAGCTATGGTCTCAGCTTTGGCGGTGCTTGGGCAGATTTCGTCGGCGGTCTTTTGGTCGGCGGCGGCATTATACTCATGCTCTTGGCCGTCTATGAAATGCGCCGTATGCGCACGACTGTCATTCCGCGACAAGAAGCGGATCAACTGGTGGTATCAGGTATATTCAAACGCACGCGCAATCCGATCTATGTCGGTGATGCGCTGGTTCTCATGGGATTGATTCTGCGTTGGGATGCGGTGTTAGCACTGCCGTTGGTCCCAATTTTCGTGTGGATCATCGAGAAGCGCTTTATTCTAGGTGAAGAAAATGCACTGAGAAGAAAGTTCAGGGCCAGTTTTGCGCGCTACTGCCAAGACGTTCGTCGGTGGGTTTGAGGTTTTTCAACTGTAAATCGCGACATACTCACGCCAGATAGCCACATCTGCTTGTCTGAAACACGCTAGGGCATTAGGGACTACGTCAAGTCCGCGCTCCTGCGCCATCTAAATATGACTAATAAGGGGACAGACCATTGAAAATTGGAACACCTAAGGAAGTGTTCGAGGGGGAGAACCGCGTAGGCATGACGCCTGACAGCGCGAAACAGCTCCAGAAACTCGGATACGACTGCGTGATTGAAACGGGTGCTGGCGTGAATGCCGGTTTCTCGGATGCGCTTTACCAAGAAGCGGGCGTTGAGGTTGTCAAAACCGCCGCTGCGCTTTGGAAAGCTGCTGACATCGTCGCAAAAGTACGCCAGCCAGAAGACGCCGAGCTAAAGCGCCTGCGCGCTGATCAGACGTTGATCTCTTTCTTCAATCCTGCCGCCAACGAGGCGGGCATGGAAGCGGCCAAGAAAAAGGGCGCAAACGTGATTGCCATGGAAATGGTGCCACGTATTTCCCGCGCTCAGAAGATGGACGCACTGTCCTCTATGGCAAACATCGCGGGTTACCGCGCTGTGATTGAAGCGGGTAACAACTTCCCACGTTTCTTCACAGGTCAGATCACGGCTGCGGGTAAAGTTCCCCCAGCGAAGGTTCTGGTTGTGGGTGCTGGTGTTGCGGGTCTTGCCGCGATTGGTACTTCCACAAGCCTTGGCGCGATCACATATGCCTTCGACGTACGTCCAGAAGTGGCCGAGCAAGTTGAATCCATGGGCGCTGAGTTCGTCTTCCTTGATTTTGAAGAAGAGCAGCAGGACGGCGCGGCTACAGGTGGTTATGCCGCTGTTTCCAGCCCTGAATTTGCAGCGGCGCAGCTTGCCAAGTTCCGCGAAATCGCACCGGACATGGATATCGTTATCACAACGGCCCTGATCCCGAACCGCGAAGCGCCAGAGCTTTGGACCAAAGATATGGTCGAGAGCATGAAGCCCGGCTCTGTGATCGTTGACCTTGCCGCTGAAAAGGGCGGTAACTGCAAGATGACTGTCAAAGACGAGAAGATCGTCACTGACAACGGCGTGACCATCATCGGTTACACCGATTTCCCATCTCGCATGGCGACGCAGGCCTCGACGCTTTACGCGACAAACATCCGTCACATGATGACTGACCTGACCCCTGAAAAAGACGGCCAGATCAATCACGACATGGAAGACGATGTGATCCGCGGCGCGACAGTGACGTTCGAGAACGAAATCACCTTCCCACCGCCACCCCCAAAGGTTCAGGCGATTGCGGCGCAGCCAAAGGCAGAGGTCAAAGAACTGACCCCTGAAGAAAAGCGCGCTGAAGAAGTGGCCGCGTTCAAAGCACAAACCAAACAGCAGGTGACTTTGCTTGCGGTTGGCGCGGCTTTGCTCCTCGGTGTTGGCCTTGTGGCTCCAGCAAGCTTCATGCAGCACTTCATCGTGTTCGTTCTGGCGGTCTTCGTTGGCTTCCAAGTTATCTGGGGCGTGGCGCACAGCTTGCACACACCACTCATGGCGGTCACAAACGCGATTTCTTCGATCATCATTCTGGGCGCGCTGATGCAAATCGGTTCTGGCTCCTTCCTGGTGATCCTGCTCGCGGCTTTGTCGGTCTTTATGACAGGCATCAATATTTTCGGCGGCTTTCTCGTAACACGGCGCATGCTCGCCATGTTCCAGAAGTCTTAAGGGGGCTAAATCAATGGAATTTGGATTTACTACAGCGGCTTACGTAGTCGCAGCAGTCCTCTTCATCCTGTCTTTGGGCGGTTTGTCAGGACAAGAAAGCGCGAAACGCGCGGTATGGTATGGCATCGTCGGCATGGCGCTGGCGGTTGCTGCAACACTTGTTGGGCCGGGCTCTGGCTATTGGCTCCTGTCGATCCTGATGATCATCGGCGGCGGCGCAATCGGGTACCAATTGGCGACCAAAGTGCAAATGACGCAGATGCCAGAACTGGTTGCTGCGATGCACTCGCTCGTTGGTCTTGCTGCGGTTTTCGTTGGCTTGATCGCGCATATCGAACTTGGTCGCGTTATGGCGATGGATGATGCGGCGAAGAAGTCTCTTGAAGGCTTTGCAGCGCTTTTGGCTAAGAAAGATGGCGTCGAGATCGCTATTTTGCGCGTTGAATTGTTCCTTGGCATCTTCATCGGTGCGGTAACATTCACAGGCTCTGTCATTGCCTACGGCAAGCTTGCTGGCAAAGTAGACAGCGCGGCGACAAAGCTTCCGGGCGGTCACATGCTGAACGCTGGCGCAGCAATCCTGTCCGCGATCTGCTTGGTCTGGTACATGAACACAGGCGGTTTCTTCCCGCTGTTCATCATGACATTGGCGGCGCTCTTCATCGGGTATCACCTGATCATGGGCATCGGCGGCGCGGATATGCCTGTCGTTGTTTCCATGCTCAACAGCTACTCTGGCTGGGCAGCTGCGGCGATTGGTTTCTCCCTCGGGAACGACCTGCTCATCGTTGTTGGTGCGCTTGTTGGCTCTTCCGGTGCGATCCTCAGCTACATCATGTGTAAAGCGATGAACCGTTCGTTCATCTCTGTTATCCTTGGTGGATTTGGTGGCCCAGCGGGCGAGCAAATGGCCGTTGAAGGTGAGCAAGTTGCAATCGACACAGACGGCGTTGCAACAGCGCTGAATGAAGCGGATAGCGTCATCATCATTCCGGGTTACGGTATGGCGGTTGCGCAGGCGCAGGCGGCTGTTGCCGAGATGGTGATCAAGCTGCGTGCCAAAGGCAAGAACGTACGCTTTGCGATCCACCCTGTTGCGGGTCGCCTTCCAGGTCACATGAACGTTCTGCTGGCTGAGGCAAAAGTGCCTTATGACATCGTGATGGAAATGGACGAGATCAACGAGGACTTCCCTGAGACGGACGTCGCGATCGTGATCGGCTCCAACGACATCGTGAACCCAGCGGCGCAGGATGATCCAAACTCTCCAATCGCAGGCATGCCTGTTCTGGAGTGCTGGAAAGCCAAGCAAGTGTTCGTCTCCAAGCGTGGTCAAGGTACGGGTTACTCCGGCATCGAAAACCCGCTGTTCTACAAAGACAACACGCGCATGTACTACGGCGATGCGAAGGACAGCTTGAACAAGCTGCTTCCGCTGATCGACTAAACATCGCGATATGCGAATAAAGAAAGCCCCGCCCATCTGGCGGGGCTTTTTGCGTTCTACGTCAGGTCATCTTTGACAATGTCACAGCGCCTTGGATGATTGCATCATCGGAAAAAGGGGCAGGTGATGGACTACTTAAAATTCGGCAAAGAGATTTTGAACGCGCAGCCTTTTAGCGTTCTGTTGGGGGCGGAGCTTACGGCGTTTGAGCAAGGCAAAGCGGAATTGACCCTGCGCTTGGAAGATAAGCTAAAGCAACAGCATGGTTTTGCTCATGGCGGGGTGCTTGCTTATCTTGCCGACAACGCGATGACCTATGCGGGAGGCTCTGTTTTGGGAAATGTTCTCACGCAGGAGATGAAGATCAACTACACGCGCCCCGCGCTCGGTGAGCGGCTGATCGCGCGCGCGGAAGTGGTTTCTTCGGGCAAACGCCAAGCGGTATGTCGGTGCGATGTCTTTGTGATAAAAGATGATGAGGAAAAACTATGCGCCGCAGCTCAAGGAACGATCCTGAGTGTGGAAGGATAGGCGGGTATCGCGCTTGGTATACAATTGCATTCCGATAACATGTTGAAATAATTGATTTTATCCTTGATTTCCGATCCGCTTTGGTTGAGTTTCACGAAAATCGTTAGGATGATCGACCGATGCCACCAATTACAGACCATCCTTTGCGCTATCAGCTTAGCAACGAGCTTCATGCGCGGCCCTTTCCAACGATCCAATCTGGATCTCGTGCGGTGTTTCTTGCGTTGAAGCACCAAGATCAGGCGGGGCCAGATGCCGCTGAGGCGGACCTTAACCATTTGATACAATTGCTAGATCGATATGGCGCGCCACATCCGCAACCGGGCGCGACGCATTATTTCGGCAAGATTGGTCGCCATAGGATTAAGTGGGAGCGTCATACGGAATTCGTTACCTTCACCTTGCTTTTGGACGGGCTTGGCGAGCGCCCCTTTGATGCAAGCGACTTTGATGTGTTTCCCGAGGATTGGCTGGGTGATGCCCCCGGGCAGCGGATTACCTCCGCGACCTTGAGGATCGAAGCACAGCATGACGATAGCGTCGTTCGCGATAAGCTCAATGATTGGTTCGTGCTGGAAAGCCTTGCGGTGAGCTCGGTTCTAGATACCGCAGCCACAGTTGCAGGCGATTTCCATATTGATGAAGCGGGGCACACGCGCTTTGCTGTTTTTGTCGCCCAAGGTGTCGGGCAGGGGCGTATCGGGCGCATCGTTCAACGCCTGTTCGAGATCGAAACCTACAAAGCGATGTCGATGCTTGGCTTTGCGCATGTGCGTGAGCTTAGCCCTCGTATGGGCGAGCTGGATAACGAATTGACGCAGTTGATGACTGAAATGCAAACGGCTGACGGGCAAGCAGAGGCGCAGCTAGATAGTTTGCTGCGCATTTCAACAGAATTGGAGGCGCTTCAGGCGTCTTCTTCCTTTCGGTTCGGCGCGACGGGGGCGTATGAAGCAATCGTTGGACAACGGATCACTGCGCTGCGCGAAGTGCCGTTCGGAGGGCGCCAAACATTGGCAGAGTTCATGATGCGCCGCTTTCATCCCGCGATGCGGACGGTTCATTCCACTAAGGAGCGCCTGCAAAGCATGGCTGAGCGCGCTATTCGCGCGGCGCAATTGCTGCGAACTCGGGTTGATGTGGATCGCTCTGCGCAGAACCAAAAGCTGCTGGAGAGCATGGATCACCGCGCAGACATGCAATATCGCTTGCAAGAGACTGTTGAGGGGCTTTCCGTGGTCGCGATAAGTTATTACGCGGTTTCGCTGGTAAGCTATGCGCTGTACCCCCTTATTGGGCTCACAGGCACCAGCAAGGGGATACTGACGGCGGCAGTTACTCTGCCGGTAGTATTGTTGGTGTGGCTTGCTGTGCGTCGGTTGCGAAAGAAGACGCACGGGTAAGCCAAGCATTTGTGACAAGAGCGCCTGCCGCAATCGCAAACAATGCAATCAAGGCTGCAAAGCTAAGTGTGGGAACCCCAGCGAGGCCTGCACCAACAGAGCACCCGCCCGCTAATACTCCGCCAACGCCCATAAGAGCCGCCCCAGCCATGTAACGCCCTGTTTGCGCTGGAGAGTCAAAGCTCTGCCATTTGAACGTTCCGAAAACTAACGACGCAATGAGCGCGCCAGCAACAATTCCGCCAATTAGACCTGAGCCGAACCCAGCAGGGATTGACGTGGATGCGATAGACCAGAACAGGCTTTCAGCCATAGGTGCAGTGAACGAAAGGCTTTCGAGCGCGATGGGATCAAACTCATCAAAAAGAAGGAAGCCTGTTCCGACCCAGCCGACTGGAACCAACAGGCCAAGCGCGGCTGCGAACACCAATGATTGAACGCGCGCGCCTGAGCGAAAGGCAACCGCGATCGCTGCGATCGCAAGCGCCATGCTCCAAAAAACGGCTCCGCCCGGAAGGCTGGCAAAGCCTGTCATATCGCCAAGGTCAACCGTAACGGCGCCGAGCATCGTGCGAAGCGGCGTCAAAACCCCTTTCATTGTGGCGTGCGCGACGATCGCGAAGACAACAATGACAAACAGAGCTCGTAGATTGCCTGTGCCTGCCAAAACGGTAAGACGCGAAGCACAGCCGCGCGTGAGAACCATTCCAGCGCCGAACATAACGCCGCCTGCGAGGATCGCGAGGATTGGTAGGTTAGCGTTGAGGAAGCGGTGCTCTTCAAATGTGATCAATTCAGCAAAGACCGCGAGCTGCGTGCCGACAATGGCAGTTGCGAGTGCGATCAACCAAACCCCTGCGGATGCACGGCGCTTTTCGCCAATTAACGCGCTACGCAAGCAGAATTTTGAGCGCTCGGCGAAGAGTCCAAAAGCGAGACCGATCATCAAAGCCAGCGCAACAGATGCTGCCTTTGGTGTGATGTCCCAGCCGGTGATGTCCAAGATCGTTTCAAACATAACAAGACCTCCTTTACGCGTGCGCGTGTGTTCGTCTTCCCTGCGAGTTAGAGGGCGCAGGTGAGGAAATCAAACCTGCTTTGGGTTGATTTGGGGTGATAACTTGGAACGAATGTGTGGGAGTGTTGGCGGAAACGGGAATTTTGTCCCAGTTTGAGGTTTCTGAGTGAAATAGGTTCTGTATTGCGACGGCAATCAGGATCGTGCGTACTTATTTATCGTTTTGGGTCCACCAAGACGCAGGTTTTACGCGCCCGCCACGCCCTTTATCAAGCCAAAGCGCAATTTTTCGAAACGGTGAGAGCGCGAGCTTGAGCCACAATTTGTGCTGCCACCTGCCAAAGTCACGATTGAACGGACAAACCCGCATGCAGATCGCGCAATCAGACGACATCTTGGCCCAAAACCCGAAACATTTCTCGGCATCCGACGTCCATTTTCGCACGCCTTTTATGCTTGAAGGCTGATCGCTAAGCGCAGGCGCGCCGTAGGGCAGAGCTTTGACGGGGCAGGCATCGGCGCATTTGGTGCAAATGTTGCAAAACTCGGCGACGCCAAGTTTTTTTGGCGGGTCGGCGGCGAGAGGCAGGGAGGTGAATATCTTTGAAAACCGCAAGCGTGGTCCATATTCTGGTGTTATCACCATTTGATTGCGCGCGTATTCGCCTAGGCCCGCTTTCAACGCGTAAGGGATGACCAACCCTGTATCATTCATCGACGCAACAGCCTCATATCCGAGATTGCGGATATAGGCGGCAAGCTGCATCACGATAGCAGCTTCGTGGCTGTATTCGCGCCCCGTAGCGGCACCTGCAAGGGCAGAGGGGTAGGTGGCAACTAGGTCTTCTTCCATTTGGTGCCCAAGCACGATGACATGGGTAATGCCAGCAGGTAGATCGTTGGGTGTAGCGCTCATATCGCGGGTATCAACGCGGCTGGAATAGAGCCAGCGATCATCTCGCGTTGTTATTGCGCAAAGATCCGCGCCAAAGAATTTGGCGAAACGTTTTATTTCAGCACTCATCTTTTCGGGATCATCAACAGAAATCTGATCGGGAGCAACCGGTGTGTCATTGGCGATGGGCGCCTGAAACCCTTCGCGCTTGCCATCCGGTGCGCTGCGATCCGAAATGACATCCGAGATTAACCAGGATGCATTGCGCAATGCAAAGTCTCGCTGAGTAAAGCCATCTCCTCTGCGCGGCGCGGCTTCCATGCGGTAGGAGGCAAAAAAGGCGTCGGTCTTTTGTGTGCGCACGCGCTCGTCCCAGAACGCGCGAGAGAACACATCATTGCGCTGCGCAAAGGGCTCAAACCCGTCGCTCACATCGATGCCTGCGTCTTCGTCGTTTTGTTGGCGAGGGTGATTTGGTAAATAGCGCATGATAGCAGCTTAACCAGAGCGGCGCGCATCGCAATCCTTGGGCTTGAGATTGCTAGTAAAGAGAGTCGCAAAAACGTCCGCCCCGACTGACACCTGTCTGTTGACATCAGGCCAGTACAGGGCTTCGCTATTTGCTCGGGGTCGCCTTGAGCAGTCCGAGTACCGCTAGGTTAGGTCACAATTGTTACAGTATTATTAAACGGACAATCAAACGCCCTGCGTTGGTAATTATCTTAGCGTTCGTCACATCAGCATTTTTGATGAAGGGTCGCGAACAGGCGCGACGGGTCGCAAAGGCGCTTTCAAAGTTGATCGTAAATTCAAGGAGATGGCAATGAAAGTTGGTTTTATTGGGCTTGGTAACGTGGGAGGCAAGCTCTCGGGAAGTCTTTTGCGCAATGGTGTTGAATTGCGCGTTCATGATTTGAATGCGGATCTGGTAGAAAAAAGCGTCGCGCTTGGCGCCATTGCGGGGGGAAGCGCCGCTGAGATGATGCGCGATTGTGATGCGGTGATCACCTGTTTGCCAAGCCCTGCCGCCTCCGATGCAGTGATGCAGCAGATGTTGCCAGAAGTGCGAGACGGCAAGATCTGGATGGAAATGTCCACCACGGACGAAGCCGAAGTCAAACGGCTAGGGGCTTTGGTCATCGCAGCTGGCGGCGCAGCGGTAGATTGCCCAGTCTCTGGCGGCTGCCATCGTGCAGATACGGGCAACATATCAATTTTCGCAGGATGCGCGCGCGAGACCTTTGATCGCATTTTGCCATTGCTGACGATCATGGGGCGGCGGGTGTTGCACACAGGTGAGCTTGGCTCGGCGAGCATTCTCAAAGTGATCACCAACTATCTGGCAACAGCTAACCTTGTGTCCTGCGCAGAGGCTTTGACCGTCGCGAAAGGCGCGGGCATGGACCTTGGGACGGCTTATGAAGCTATTCGAATTTCATCTGGCACCTCATTTGTGCATGAAACGGAAAGTCAGGTCATTTTGAATGGCAGTCGCGATATTTCCTTTACTATGGATCTGGTGGCAAAGGATATCGGGCTCTTTCAGGCGGTTGCCGATCGCGCCGAGGTGCCTTTGCAGTTGAACCCGTTGTTGATAGAAATCTTCAATGACGGGATCGAAAAGTTCGGGCCGCGCGAACTTTCCCCTAATATTATCAAACGATTAGAGGTGGCTACAGGTCTGGACGTAACCGCGCCGGGTTTTCCAGCTGAAATGGTGGACGATGAACCAGAAGAGCAGGGCGGTGAGGTGAGTGTACGTCGATAGCGCAGGCGCTCTCGCATTTTTACATCGTTGCAGGTATGGGTGCGGCCAATTCTAAATTTGAAAAGGTCGCCCCATGTCCGATCCCATGTCCGATCCTGTAATCGCCACGCTCGCTGCGTCTCCGCCACGTCGCTTTGTCGGTGTCGCAATGCTTGCCATGCTAGGGGGCTTGTTGGTCTATCTTGCGCTGGCTTTGCCCTTTAGTGGAACCCAAGTCTTTTTGATCCTTGGCGGCCTTGCATCGCTCTGGGCTGGCGCGCGCATGCATAGCGCGACATCGCAATTGCTGGAACTGAGCCAAGAAGAGCTGAGGGTAAAGGACGGCCCGATATTAGCCAAAATCGCAGATATAGAAAAGGTTGAGCGGGGGACGTTTGCTTTCAAGCCGTCAAACGGATTTCTAATTACGCTAAAGAGCCAAGGCACACGCCGTTGGGCACCCGGCCTGTTTTGGTCGTTTTCACGTAAAATCGGAGTTGGGGGCGTCACAGGCGCGCCGCAAACCAAAGGTTTGGCAGAAGCGATGTCTGCGCTGGTGGCCGAGCGCCAAATCGCAGCTTCTTAATGAAACGCGCCGCCCTGAGAGTGTCAGAGCGGCGCGATTTTGATAAATTCAGACGGGTTTAACCGTTGCTGTCCCACACGAGCTGCGGCGCAAAGCGAGGGCGCGTGAACACGAATGTTTCAATGACCCTTGGCGAGAGACCAACGCTAAAGGCGGGATCATAATCAGAGGCTGTTTCCACAAGAATGATACGTTCATTCGAAATGAGCGGAGGCAGCAGATCGTCATAGTCACGCACGTCTCGATTGCGAAGACGTGGAATGTCTCCGCGGCGTTGGGACCAATCCACTTTGAAACGATTATTGGGCCCGTCCCAGCGTAGCAACGTCACGCGCAAAGCGGTTTCCCCCGGGCTAAGCCCAGAAAGATCCTTATAAATATTGCGCGCATTGGTCATATAGGACGGCGTTATCGGCAGGGTTTCACGGCTTAGCATGTCGCTAATCGTGTAGGCTGCCTTTTCCGCAACGGTTTGAGCGCGATAGGCTTCATAGTACGTAAAGGTCGCAGCGTAAGCCCAGAAAATAACAGGGAAGATGATCGCGGCTTCAACAGCCGCGCTGCCCTTTGTTTCGCCGGCGAAACGACGCAGTTTTGAAAGAATGAACTGTTTCATTACTATTTACCTCGGTTCCTGGGTGAATGCCGACACAGCAACAAGCGCGCTTTTGCCGTTTTGATCGGTTGTTCGCTGCAAAGCCAGTTCCGACGTAGGAAAGACCGGATCATAGAGCATGCAGGCGCGAACGATGACCAATTCGTTTGATGAGCCCATTTCAAAATCGCGAACTGGGTTAATCACATCCCAACCACCATTCTCCGCCGCTTCTTGAGCCGCGCAATCAACTGTATTGGGCAAACTCGTGTATTCGCGGGGATCATTCGGTATCATTTCAAGGCGAAGGTTTGCTTGGCAATCATCAAAGATGACCGCACCATCGCAGATCATATCGCGAATTTCGTCATGCGAGTATTGCGCGCCTGTCCCGATACGCACTTCGCGCATTGCTATGTCGAGACCACGTTCCAACAAGGTTTGGCGGATCGTGATAACGCCCATCTCGATGCTAGACGTCAGGATCAGGATGAAAACAGGGAAGACCAAAGCGAATTCGACAGTGACGTTCCCGCGCTCTGCATTTTTGAAACGCAGAATTCTGTTAAGAAACTGTATCATTGTGTGAGCCTCAATTGGTTGATTTGACGTGCGATTGCGTCAAACGCTTCGGAAATCTCGACACCTTCCACACGGAAGAAGTGGCTAGGTGAAGAAGCACAGCTTTCCATAACATCCGCGCCGTGATCATCGACTTCGAAGCCAATGGACCAGATCACAATGCCTTCGTCCTTGGAAGCGTCGCAAATGTTGTCGAGCAATGCATCACCCTGAGCCGCGTCGTATTTATACCAGTAGTACTGGCTACGGCTGTGTGAGCGAACGTTACGATACAGATAGTACCAAAGGTTATAACGGCTCCAGTGATAGTAGTCGGAGGTGGAATCGTAAGCCCAAGACGAGATACGCGAGGCCGAACTGTTTTTGCCGTCTGTCATCAGAACAACAGTTTTCAGCGTTTCGACGTCATCGAAAGCCGCAGGGCGGTTTGCGAAGTCGTTGTCAATTTCGCCGTCATCCACCAAAGCATCAACAACCGGGTTGAATGCAGGGTCAAGCATCGCTGCCGCCCATTTCATCCCCATGAAGATCTGGGTACCCGCGCGCGGCTGTAGCTGCGCAATCTGCGAGTTGAGTTCCGACGCGTTCTGGGAGAACGGTGTGATACGTTCATAAGAATAGCGCGGGCAGATCGTGTCCGAGAGCGAGTTGCTGCCAGAGTAATTCCACTGAAAGTGCTGCATCTGATCATAGGTCGTGCTCAGGTTCAGCGTTGTGTCGTTGTAAGCAGAGTCCGACATTTCAACACAGTGAGAATAGTCGTGACGGTGGTTGGTGTTGAGTTCGTTGAAGATCTTTGGGCCGACATTCACGTGTTGTGAATAAGGGATCAAAGAAACAGACACCAAACCTTGGTTTGACGGGCTGAGGACGGTGTTCACAAACGACGTCGCAGCCGAGCGGAGCTGAGACATTTTGCTACCTGTGCCCATCGAGCCAGAGATATCTAGCACCATCGAAATTTCGACGTTTGCAATACGCTCTTCAGCGACGCCTGCGGCTGTGGCGCTAAGCGTGTCCACGCCTGCAAGTTTCATGAAGGCGGTTGTCGTATTCGATTGGGCCTGTGCGCCAACTGTCTTGTAGTTGATACCTTGATCTACTGACACGGTAGACAAGAAGCTTTCGAGACCCGCAGCGTCAAAGTAGTCGTTCACGACTTTGAGGGGTGCTTGTTCTTGGTCAAGATCAGCCGCCGCCAAAATCGCGCGATCAAGGGTGTGCTGCAAAATTGTACGATCACGCTCAGAGCGCATCAGATCGACGCCGATGCCACCCATTGTTAGGATCATCAGCACCATAAATACAGCGAAGATGGTGAGTGTACCTTCCTCATCGTCTTTAAACGCAAGGTAGGGTGAGCGCCCACCTCGGTTTTCCTTATCAGGCCTGAGGCCGCAAAGGTGAATTATGTCCCGCATCTTGATCGGTCCTTTCTAAATTCGCCCAAACACAAATGACAGCAAGGGCGTAAACATCCACATTCTGCTTTGCTCCTGTGTTGTGGCGAAATTGGGGCGGGAAACGGGAGATATAATGCCTCAATGAGCTAACTTCCCAACAATAACTGTGTGTTGTATCAATTGTTTCTATCTTGGTTATGAATGGCTGTTTTGCCTGTCAAAAAGCGTCCAAGTTAGAGTGCGACAATTTGGTGCGGAATTTCGCCTAGGCCGGAAATATTACTCGCGCGCATTAACGATATCGTCATAGGCTTGGATTAGCGGTGCACAGTCATAGAGGCACGCTATTGGGAGAAGATTCATGACATCCATTAAAGAACCGAGTTTCCGTGAGAGCGTCGATATGATGTTCAATCGGGCGGTGGCCTTGCTTGATTTACCGGCTGGGTTGGAAGAGAAAATACGTGTCTGCAACGCCACTTATACTGTGCGATTTGGTGTGCGTTTGCGTGGCAAGATTGAAACGTTCACTGGATACCGGTCGGTTCATTCTGAACACATGGAACCGGTCAAAGGCGGTATTCGATTTGCCATGGGGGTTAACCAAGACGAGGTTGAAGCGCTGGCAGCACTCATGACCTACAAATGCGCATTGGTAGAAGCGCCCTTTGGCGGCTCGAAAGGCGGTTTGCGGATTGATCCGCGAAATTACGAAGAGCATGAGCTTGAGTTGATTACCCGCCGCTTTGCCTATGAGCTGATCAAACGTGATCTGATTGATCCGGCGCAAAACGTTCCCGCACCTGATATGGGCACTGGCGAGCGAGAGATGGCGTGGATCGCTGATCAATATGCGCGCATGAATACAACGGATATCAATTCCAAGGCTTGTGTCACAGGTAAGCCGCAGAACGCTGGCGGTATTGCGGGGCGCGTCGAGGCGACGGGGCGCGGTGTCCAATATGCGCTGCGCGAGTTTTTCCGAGATGAACGAGATATCGCGAAGGCCAATTTGACGGGAACACTCGATGGCAAACGTGTGATCGTACAGGGTCTTGGCAACGTGGGATATCATGCGGCTAAGTTTCTGAGCGAAGAAGATGACTGCAAAATTATCGGCATTATCGAATACGACGGCGCGCTATTTGATGAAAACGGCTTGGATGTAAATGCAGTGCGCAACTGGATTTCCAAGCATGGCGGGGTGAGTGGATACCCGGACGCGCGCTGCCACGAAGATGGCGCAACGGTGCTGGAAGCGGATTGCGATATTTTGATCCCCGCTGCTTTAGAAGGGGTCATTAACCTCACAAATGCAGAGCGGATCAAAGCCCCTTTGATTATCGAGGCCGCGAATGGGCCTGTGACGGCTGGCGCGGATGATATCCTGCGCGAAAAAGGGACAGTGATTATCCCCGATATGTATGCCAACGCTGGGGGGGTTACTGTTAGTTACTTCGAATGGGTGAAGAACCTTAGCCATATCCGCTTTGGACGCATGCAGCGCAGGCAAGAAGAAGGGCGGCACCAGTTGATCGTTGATGAGTTGGAACGCTTGAGCGCGGATAGCGGAAATGATTGGAAGCTCTCGCCCGGGTTTAAGGAAAGGTATTTGCGCGGTGCGGACGAGTTGGAATTGGTGCGCTCTGGTCTCGATGATACGATGCGCATTTCCTATCAAGCCATGCGCAACGTTTGGCACGACCGCGAAGACGTATCTGATTTGAGAACCGCGGCTTATATCGTTGCGATTGAAAAAGTAGCAGCAAGCTACCGCGCGAAAGGATTGTAAGCACACCTGCCCATAGTTTTTTGATAATAAGAGAAAAACGACGCGCGATGTCGTAGAGACGTTGCGCGTGGGAGGCAAACCCGCTTAATTCACTTCTATATAGCTGGGGAGTGGACGATGCGGTTTTCTGGACTTCGCGTTTTGAAAGAAGGCCTGACAGGTAACAAAGGGTGGGGGGCGCATTGGCGCGATGCCGCTCCAAAGCCTGAGTATGATGCAATTATCATTGGTGGCGGTGGTCATGGCCTCTCGACGGCTTACTACCTTGCGAAGAACCACGGCCTCACAAATATTGCGGTGCTTGAAAAAGGCTATATCGGCGGTGGCAACGTTGGGCGAAACACCACGATTGTGCGTGCGAACTATTTCCTGAATGGGAACTCCGAGTTTTACAGCCACTCGATGAAGCTTTGGGAAGGGCTTGAGCAAGACCTGAACTATAATGTCATGCATTCGCAGCGTGGCTTGATCAATCTGTTTCACTCTGATGGTCAGCGCGATGCTTTTGCGCGGCGTGGCAATGCGATGGCGAACCAAGGCGATGACGCGGTTCTGCTGGATACTGAAGGTGTGCGAAAGATGCTGCCTTATCTTGCTTTTGATAATACGCGCTTTCCCATTTACGGAGGGTTATACCATCCGCGCGGCGGTACGGCGCGTCACGATGCGGTTGCTTGGGGCTATGCACGCGGCGCGGATATGCGCGGCGTGGATATTATCCAGAACTGCGAAGTGACTGGAATAGATATCGAGAATGGCGCAGTCACAGGCGTTCAAACAACGCGCGGCGCAATCAAATCCAAGAAAATCGGTGTGACCGTCGCGGGGCGCTCGGGGCAAGTTGCTGCAATGGCAGGCATGCGCTTGCCTATAGAGAGCCATGTGTTGCAAGCCTTTGTCACAGAAGGGCTAAAGCCTGTCATTGATCATGTCATCAGTTTCGGGATGGGACATTTCTACATTAGCCAATCGGACAAAGGTGGTTTGGTCTTTGGCGGTGATTTGGACTTTTATGCCTCCTACGCTGCGCGCGGGAACCTCCCGATGAAAGAGCATGTGATGGAAGCGGGCATGACCTTGATGCCAATGATCGGCAAAGCAAAGGTGCTGCGTTCGTGGGGCGGGATTATGGACATGACGCCAGACGGAAGCCCGATTATTGATAAGAGCCCAGTTGATGGTCTCTATCTGAATTGCGGTTGGTGCTATGGCGGCTTTAAAGCGGTGCCCGGCTCAGGATCGGTATTCTCCCATCTGATGGCGACCGACACATACCACCCCGATGCAACAGGATTTCAATTAGATCGGTTCCGCACAGGTGTAGGCTTGATTGATGAAGAGGGCACTGGCTCTCAGCACAATCTACACTAGGGGCTTGAGTATGATGAGCGCTTTCTGCGGCAGTGAATTAAGAATGATGAAGAGCAGGCTTGCTCTAGGGGAGATGCTATGCGTCTGAAATGTCCTATCTGCGGGGAGCGTGATCGCCGCGAGTTTTATTATGTCGGAGATGCCGTGGCTCTGGATCGTCCAGAGCCAGATGCGGGTGATGCTGCGTGGGATGCGTATGTTCATTTGCGCGACAACCCAGCCGGCGTGACACGCGATTTGTGGCAGCATGAGGCAGGCTGCGCGGCATGGATTGTTGTAACGCGAAATACAGTGACCCATGAGGTTCTGGAAACGGCCCTGGCTTCTGACGTGAAAGGGGCGAGCGCATGAGAGTTGAAAACAAAGGTCTCGTAGATCGCACGCGCCCGATTAGCTTTTCGTTTGATGGGCGCGCCTATCGTGGATACGCGGGAGATACTGTCGCTTCGGCGCTTTTGGCGAATGATGTGCGCTTGATGGGGCGTTCGTTCAAGTATCATCGACCGCGCGGGGCTTTGAGCGCAGGAAGCGAAGAGCCAAATGCCCTGATCACTGTAAAGCGCGGCACGGATCTTGAGCCAAACGTGCGCGCGACAGTGCAGGAGATCTATGAAGGGTTAGAGGTACGTTCACAAAACGCATGGCCTTCGTTGGAATTTGATGTGCTTGGCATCAACGATTTGGCCGCTCCGTTCTTCAGTGCAGGCTTTTATTACAAGACCTTTATGTGGCCGCGCGCCTTTTGGGAGCGTGTTTATGAACCAGCGATCCGCCGAGCGGCAGGTTTAGGCGGGTTAAGTGGTAAAGCCAGCGGTGACAGCTACGAAAAGGCGTATGCGTTTTGCGATGTCTTGGTAATAGGCGCGGGGCCCGCAGGGCTTATGGCAGCGCTAGAAGCGGCGCGCGCTGGGCTGGATGTTATCCTTGCCGACGAAGACACGCGCACGGGCGGGCGTTTGCTCAGCGAAACTGAAAAAGTTGGCGGGCAGGCTGGCGCGGATTGGGCCGCTGCCGTGACCGCAGAGCTTGAGAGCATGAACAACGTACGCGTGATGACGCGTACCACGGTGACGGGAGCATATGATCAGGGAACCTTTGGCGCGCTAGAGCGGATCACCTCCCTTAACGCTGACGCGCCGCGCGCTTGTTTTTGGCGCATTGTCGCAAAGCAAAGCATTTTGGCCGCAGGTGCATTAGAGCGTATGATCGCGTTTCAAAACAACGATCGACCCGGGATCATGGCTGCAAGCGCTGTAAGATCTTACTTGAACCGCTGGGGCGTCGCGCCAGGGCGGAATGTGGTTGTGTTCGGGAACAACGATGATGCGCATCGCACGGCACATGATCTCAAAGCTGCGGGTGTGCATATCGCTGCCTTGATTGATACGCGCCCGGATGCACAAGTGACTGGGGACTTCCCGATCTACACAGGCGCGCAGGTCTGCGGAAGCAGCGGGCGTAAGGGGCTAGAGTCGATCACCGTGCGCACCCAAAGCGGAACCGAAAAGATTGCGACGGAATGCTTGGCGGTCTCTGGGGGATGGAACCCTTCGGTGCATCTGAGTTGCCATATGAACGGGCGACCTGAATGGCAGGACGACATAGCAAGTTTTGTTCCGCGCGAGAACGCGGTGCCGGGGATGACCGCCGCTGGTGCTTGCAATGGCGTATTCTCGACGCAACAAGCCATAGCCGAGGGGCAAACGGTCGCGCACAAGGTGATAAAAACGCTAGGTAAGACAGCGCAGCCGTCCGAGTTGCCCGAAGCAGAAGATACCCCGCTTCGTATTAGTCCACTTTGGGCCGTTGGTGGCACAGGACGGGCATGGCTTGATTTTCAGAACGATGTGACGGTGAAGGACGTTAAGCAAGCGGCCACAGAGAACTTCCGCTCTGTTGAACATATGAAGCGGTATACGACGCAAGGGATGGCGACGGATCAAGGTAAGAACTCTAACGTCAACGCATTGGCAATTTTGGCCGACGTAACTGGGCGCGGCATTCCAGAGACAGGAACGACGACGTTCCGCCCGCCCTACACCCCAGTTCCAATTGCTGCGATGGGCGCAGGCGCAGAGGGAAAAGGATTTGCCCCAGAGCGCCTGACAACATCGCATCACGCAACGCGCGCGCGCGGGGCTCCGATGATCGAAGCTGGTATGTGGTATCGCCCAAGTTTTTTCCCAAGCGAAGGGGAAACCAATTGGCGTCAATCCTGTGATCGTGAAGTCAACATGGTGCGAAGCAGCGTTGGCGTGTGTGATGTCAGCACTTTGGGCAAGATTGACATTCAAGGGCCAGATGCGGCCGCGTTTCTCGACTTTGTCTACACCAACACCTTTAGCACACTAAAGGTTGGGCGCGTCCGCTATGGTCTTATGCTGCGTGAAGACGGGCATGTGATGGACGACGGTACAACAGCGCGGCTGTCTGAGACGCATTTTGTTATGACCACAACCACCGCTGCCGCGGGGCAGGTGATGCGGCATTTGGAATTTGTGCATCAATGTTTGCGCCCTGAACTAGATGTTTCTCTGATTTCAGTAACCGAGCAATGGGCACAGTTCGCAATTGCGGGGCCTAATTCCCGAGATATGTTAAATAGCCTTCTGGATCAGCCTATCGACAATGAGAGCTTTCCGTTCATGGCCTGCGGTGAAGTTGCGGTAGGCGGCATTGATGCGCGGTTGTTCCGTATCTCGTTTTCGGGCGAGCATGCATATGAAATTGCCGTGCCTGCGCGTTTCGGTGCCTCTTTGTTCGATGTACTTTGCGAAAAAGCAGAGGCGCTGGGCGGTGGCCCTTATGGTATGGAAGCCTTGAATGTGCTGCGTATCGAAAAGGGCTTTATCACCCATGCCGAGATACATGGCCGCGTAACTGCCTATGACATTGGAATGGAGCGGATGATCTCTTCCAAAAAGGATTGCGTTGGGCAAACGATGGCCGCGCGTCCGGGGCTTTTGGGAGAGACACGTGAACAGCTTGTGGGCCTCAAACCAATGGGGGCCGTCAAACAACTAACCGCTGGCGCGCATTTGTTTGCAGCTGAAAGCGAAGTCACACGCATAAACTCCGAGGGCTATGTGACGTCTGTCGGGTTTTCGCCAACATTGCAAAGCTTTCTCGGCATGGCATTCCTTAAGAATGGGCGCGCGCGTATGGGAGAGACTGTGAAGTTGGTCGATCATATGCGAGGGATCGAAACGCTTTGCGAGGTTTGTGATCCAGTGTTTTACGATCCAGAAGGGGGCAAGACCCGTGGTTGAATTACAAGCAAAACCCCCAGCGGCAGGGCTTTTGCCCTATTCCAAAGGCAATCTTGAACTAATTGAAAGCGCGCTGGGCCGCGTGTTTTCGGTTGCGCCCTTCAAAGCCCAAGGAGAGGCGATCGAAAAAGCGCTTGGCGCAGCGCTGCCAAAGGTTGGCCGCTCTGTGCATCTCTCTGGCGCGGAAATTGTTTGGTTTAGCCAAGGTCAGTTTCTGGTGATCGGCGAGGGCGACATGCCCGCCCTTGAGGGCAAAGCCGCAATGACCGATCAGAGCGATGCGTGGTGCGCAATAGAACTCTCCGGCGCGCGCAGCGAAGAAGTGTTGGCACGCTTGGTGCCAGTAGATCTGCGCCAAACCCACTTTAAGCGTGGGCATTGTTTGCGTAGTCAGCTTGGGCACATGCCGTTGCATTTGACGCGCACAGGCAATGACAGCTTTCGCCTGATGTCGTTTAGATCAATGGCAGGCACAATGGTGCATGAGATCAGCCGCGCAATGGATTTGCTTGTAGCGCGCGGGTGACTTTCGGCACTAAATGGCATAAAGAGTGCCCCAACTAACGTCGGGAGTTTTGTGATGATCACGCCAACACGTTTCTTAGTCTGCGCGGTTTTAGCGACAGCGGTTGCACTTCCTGTTTCGGCAAAATCCAAAAAGGACCGCATCTGCGAAGCATTTGGCGCGGCAAGCCATAAGATTGCTCAGCTCAGGCTGAGTGGAAAGAGCGAAAGCGAAGCGCAATTGGCCTATGCGAGCGAAAACGCCGATAGCGACATGCTCAAAATGCAATTGGTGCCTGCGATTAGTAGTTATGTTTATGGGCTTACGGATGAACAGCTCGCAGGGGATGTCGAAACGCCTGCCGTGGATCAGTGTAAAGCCTACCAAGGCTAACTGGACTCTGCTTGCGTCACAGCGGATACTGCGCCAATGAGTCTGCCCCCCGGTTTCCTTGATGAACTTCGCACGCGCCTAAGCCTGTCACAGGTTGTGGGCCGCAAAGTCATGTGGGATGCGCGCAAGTCTAACCAAGGCAAAGGTGATATGTGGGCACCTTGCCCCTTTCATCATGAAAAATCGGCGTCTTTTCATGTAGATGACCGAAAGGGCTTTTATTATTGCTTTGGCTGTCAGGCCAAGGGGGATGCGATCACGTTTGTGCGTGAGACCGAGAATGTTGGCTTTATGGAGGCTATTGAAATCCTCGCAGGGGAAGCGGGGCTGGAGGTTCCAAAGCAAGACCCGAAAGCGCAGCAGAAAGCGGACGAACGCACCGAACTTGCGCAGGTCATGGAGCAGGCGGCGCAATTCTTCAGGCTGCAATTGCAAACGGGGAATGCTGCCAGTGCGCGTGGATATCTAGAAAAACGGGGGCTTGGCGCTGAGGCTTTGGCGCGTTTTGAGATCGGCTTTGCGCCAGATGCCTGGCAAGGGCTTTGGGATCATCTTGTTGGGAAGGGCGTATCGCCTGAGAAGATTTTGGCTGCAGGTTTGGGAAAGCCGTCGAGCAAGGGTGGCAAGCCCTATGACACTTTTCGCAATCGCATCATGTTCCCGATCCGCGATGCGCGTGGGCGCTGCACTGCTTTTGGTGGCCGTGCGATGGATCCGAATGACAACGCGAAATACCTAAATTCGCCCGAAACGCTTTTGTTCGACAAAGGGCGCAGCCTTTATAATCACGGCCCCGCTCGAGAAGCGGCTGGCAAAGGCGCACCGCTGATCGTCGCGGAAGGCTACATGGATGTGATTGCCTTGGCAGAGGGCGGCTTTGGGGCGTCTGTCGCGCCACTTGGTACGGCGATTACTGAGAACCAGTTGCACCTTCTTTGGCGTATTTCGGATGAACCGATCATTGCACTGGATGGTGACAAGGCTGGCTTGCGCGCGGCGCAACGTTTGATTGATTTGTCCTTGCCGCTGCTTGAAGCGGGAAAAAGCCTGCGCTTTGCGCTTATGCCAGAGGGAAAAGACCCTGATGATCTGATCCGCAGTGACGGGCCAAGCGCGGTGCAGGCGGTTATTGATGCCGCGATGCCGATGGTGCAGCTCTTGTGGGATAAGGAAATCGAAGGCAAGAATTTCGACAGTCCAGAGCGTAAAGCGGGTTTGGATAAGGTGCTGCGCGAAAAGATCATGTTGATCCGCGACCCCTCTATTCGCGCGCATTATGGGCAAGCAATCAAAGGCCTTCGTTGGAAACTGTTCCGATCCGGGCCTGCGTCAGGTTCCAAATTTGGCGCTGGCAAAAAACCTTGGCGCAAAGGCGGGAAAGCTGATTGGCGCAATGATACACCTGTGAGCGCTATGCCCGGCACCAAAGCTTCGCTTTTGGCGGGGGCAGGCGAAGACACCCAGCGTCAAATGCGCGAAGCGGTGATTTTGGCGACGCTCATTTGCACGCCTGAAGTCGTCACCGAATTTGAGGGGCAGTTGGAAGAACTTATGCTGTCCACACAAGAGCATAGCGCGCTTCGCGATTTGATCTTGGCCCACGCTCCTGACGGGCGAGAGGTGTTGCGCGAAAACATTGTGACCGCGCGCGGGGCTGATAGCCTTGAAAACCTGCTCAACGCTGGCCATGTGGCAATCACGCCTTGCATTCGCAATCCGGGTGACACGGAAATGGCAATGATGACTGTGTCCGAAGAATTGGCAAAGCTGGAAGCAGAGCAGGGGTTGAGTGCAGAAGTTCAAGAGGCTGCTGAAGATTTGGTTGGTCTTGCGGATGAAAGTGTAACGTGGCGATTGGGGCAGGCGGCGCAAGCACGCAATCTAGCAATGCGCAGTGAGCACGAAGACAAGGCGGAATATGACACCGCACCAAATGGTGCGCGAATCAATCGCGATGAAAAAAGTGCGTTTGACGAATTATTGGACAAACTGAACGTCACCAAGCAGCCATGAGTTGGCAATCTGGTGAGGAATATGTAAAGAAATCAGGGTAAACGGGTAGCCGAATCACTTCAGTACGATATGATTCGTTTCAACGAATCACTTTGATCGCTGATGGACGGCAATCCGCCGAAGCCACAATCCGGGGCAATGGCCCCAAACAGGAGCATCTGCATGGCCGCCAAAGACAATGACGACCGCAAGTCTGACGATCAGGACGCCGCACATACGCTCGATATGAGCCAAGCCGCCGTCAAGAAGATGATTGCGGACGCGCGCGAACGTGGCTTCATCACTTACGATCAGTTGAATGCGGTTTTGCCGCCTGATCAGGTCAGCTCTGATCAGATCGAAGATGTGATGTCGATGCTTTCCGAGATGGGTATTCAAGTCACCGAAGAAGACGAGGATGCCGAAGAGGACAAAGGCACCACCGATCTGGTTGCCGCTGGCACGAACAAAGAAGTTACCCTTTCAACGGGCACAACTGAAAAGCTTGATCGCACGGATGACCCTGTGCGCATGTACCTGCGTGAAATGGGCTCGGTTGAGCTGCTTTCCCGCGAGGGCGAGATTGCGATTGCCAAGCGTATCGAGGCGGGCCGCAATACGATGATTGCGGGGCTTTGCGAAAGCCCTTTGACCTTCCAAGCGATTACAATTTGGCGCGACGAACTTCTTTCAGAAGATGTTCTGCTGCGCGATGTTATTGATCTGGAAGCCACCTTTGGCGATCAAATGGGCGAGGACGAGCAGACACCGGTTGTGCCGACAGCGGCCAACTCCACTGCGGCTCCCAAGGCTGAGGGCGCTCAAGAACTAGACGCCGACGGCAACCCGATTGCACAAGATGATGATGACGACGATGAAGATGAACAGGCGAACATGTCGCTTGCGGCGATGGAAGCTGCGCTAAAGCCGCAGGTTCTGGAAGCGCTGGACATCATCGCGGATGACTATGAGAAATTGTCAGCCATGCAGGACAGCCGAATTTCTGCGACGCTCAATGAGGATGACAGTTTTTCTGCCAAGGAAGAAGAAACCTATCAGAAGCTGCGTTCCGAGATCGTGTTGTTGGTGAACGAACTACACCTTCACAACAACCGTATCGAAGCCCTGATCGACCAGCTTTATGGCATCAACCGCCGTGTGATGAGCATTGATAGCTCTATCGTCAAGCTTGCAGACCAAGCGCGCATCAACCGCCGCGAGTTTGTCGAAGCCTACCGTGGTCGTGAGCTTGATCCGAACTGGCTGGAAGAAATGAGCGAGAAGCCCGGTCGCGGCTGGCAGATGTTCATCGAGCGTTCAACGGACAAAGTTGAAGAGCTCCGCGGTGACATGGCACAAGTTGGCCAATATGTGGGTCTCGATATTTCTGAATTCCGCCGCATCGTGCAGCAGGTTCAGAAGGGTGAAAAAGAGGCGCGTCAGGCCAAGAAAGAAATGGTCGAAGCGAACCTTCGTTTGGTTATTTCGATTGCCAAGAAATACACCAACCGTGGCCTGCAATTCCTTGATCTTATTCAAGAAGGTAACATCGGTTTGATGAAGGCCGTGGACAAGTTCGAGTATCGTCGCGGCTATAAATTTTCGACCTATGCGACGTGGTGGATCCGTCAAGCGATCACACGTTCGATTGCCGATCAAGCCCGCACAATTCGTATTCCGGTGCACATGATCGAAACGA
>NZ_JBOEHB010000010.1:0-21946 GCF_050633725.1 Planktotalea sp. | reverse complement strand
CTTCGGGCGGGCTGTCTTTTCCCCTCGGATCGCGCCGGTTTGGGGCGCGATCTGACGGAGAAAAGACGACTGATCCGGTGGCCAATATCGGGGTATCGGCACGGATCAGGTCCGCCGCGTGCGGGCGTGTGCATCACGGGCGAGGGGAGGGCGCATGGCCAGCTACCACCTCTCCGTGAAGACGATCAAACGCAGCGCCGGGCGCTCTGCCACGGCTGCTGCCGCCTACCGTGTCGGAGAGCGCATCGAGTGCCAGCGCGAAGGCCGCGTCCATGATTACACCCGCAAGCAGGGTATCGAGGAGACCTTCATCCTGACCCCGAAGGATGCCCCGGATTGGGCCTCGGACCGGTCCCGCCTCTGGAACGAGGCCGAGGCCAGCGAGACCCGCCGCAACTCCGTCACCGCCCGCGAATGGGAGCTGGCGCTGCCGTCCGAGATCAGCGCCGAGGCCCGGTCGCAGATCACCCGCGACTTCGCCCAGGAGCTGGTCAGCCGCTACGGCGTGGCCGTCGATGTGGCGATCCATGCGCCCCACCGCGAAGGCGATCAGCGCAACCATCATGCTCACGTCCTGACCTCCACCCGCAAGCTGGAAGCCGGGGGCTTCACAGCCAAAACCCGCGTGCTCGATTCCGCGAAGACCGGCGGCGTCGAGATCGAGCAGATGCGCGGCCTCTGGGCCGAGTTGCAGAACCGCGCGCTGGAGCGTGTCGGAGAAGTCGAGCGTGTCGATCACCGGTCGCTTGAGAAGCAGCGCGAGACGGCGCTGGATCGTGGCGACAAGCTGACGGCCGAGGAGTTGGACCGCGACCCCGAGCTGAAGCTGGGGCCAGCGGCCAATTCCATGGAGCGACGGGCGAAAGCTGTGGCCGAACGTCAGGGCCGGGAATACGTCCCCGTCACTGAGCGCGGGGCCGTGGTCCATGCCGCCCGCCAGGCGCGCGCCGCTTTCCGCGAAATGCGTGAGCGGCTGGATATCGCGCGGGAGACCTACGGCGCGGAGCGCGAGGCCGGGCAGGGCCGCGTCTCTGCCGGTCTGGCGGCACTCAGGGCCGCGACCTCGAAAGAACGCGGTGAACGCAACCCGGAGGATTTCCGGGAGCGTTTGTCGCAGGTCGTGGGTCGGTCACGGGACCAGGACGACGCCCCGAAGCCGGAAGGCCGCAATTACGCGCGGGAGCGGCTGAAAGAGATCATGGAGAAAGACGCGGGCCGCGATGGCCAGGCGGCGGTTCACAAGTTGGACGGATTCAGCGAAAATGAACTTGGCGAGGAGGCCGTGAGACCGTCGCGGACCCCGGCCCGGCGTCAAAGGCAGTACCGTTCCGAGGACATCGGGCACGAGGATCGCAAGCCGTCCGTGAATGAGCGTCTGAAGGATGTGCTGAACAAGCCGCGCGAACGGCTGGAACCGGATAACGACCGGGAGCAGGAGCGTGATGACAAAGAGAATGAAAATACGCGGGACAGGGATCGTGGCGAAGGCCACAGTCTGTGACGCGATCTGACAGGACAAAGAGAGGAGACCGAAAGATGTATGAAGTGTTCAACGTGGGCAAAACGTTGCTGTTGGATGGGCAGCCCATGTCCCTGGTGACGCCCGCAGGCGTCGAGGCCTGGATCGACCAGGGGATCAAGTACAGCTATCGCTACGATCAGGTGCGTGACCCGCTCGATGGCCAGATGAAGTACCGCTGCATCTATGAGAAAGATGGGGCGGATGTGCCGTTTGTGCTGGTCAACAGTCCGGACAGCGGCGACGGGCGCGTGATCCTGTTTGACGAGAGGCCGGAAGTGCAGCCCGTGCGCCTGTGAATAGGGTCGTTGTTCTGGGGGCTACCGCGCGGCAAGGGGTCTGATCCGGTAATCTGCAGGATGACGCCGATAGGAAATGGTATTTAACAAAAACAACTACTTTACTGGATATCACAGGGCTGAATATTTGATATTCTGATATATTCCAGATTATTCCATCCGTGAATATTTGGCCGAGCAGTGCCTCATGGCAGTGTTTGCATGTCGCAGATTAAAGAGGAGATCGACATGACGAACCAAAACCACAAAGCCAACATGAAGAATGCCAACAAAGGCACGCGCGGGCAAAATACCACACACGCTCAAAATCAGGGCAATCGTGGCAAACAACTCAACCCCAATGCAAAGCCGAGCCGCCCTCCGAGCCAGCCCGCAAAAAGCAATAAACATTAACAGCACTGCCGAGGCTGAACGACAGCCTCGGCATACTTCCATGGATTGGCTATGACGAAGACAAAAAAGAGCGATCGCTTTCCGAGTACAAAAGAACTGGTGCGGATCGCGCTCAATGACGGCATGACCCAGCTACAAATTGCACAGCTTTGTCGGACCCAGCAGGGGCAAGTCAGCAAATGGAAGTCAGGGATTGCCCTTGCGACGAGACAGCAGCTTAAACCGATTTTAGAGCGCTACGGGGAAAAGCTGCGTAGGACGAGCTTCAAGCTCTATCAGACGCGGCATCAGCCATCCCAACCGTCACAGTTTGCCCGCGTTGAGGGAAAACTGATCCTGCGTGAAAAATTCCGTGGAACAGGGGATCAGAAGTCGCCAACGGCATTGCGGATCTCGGTCCATGATCAGAACAAAGCAGGGTTCGTCTTGATCATCGAGTTCACGAATGCAGGATTTCCGGATCCTGCCAATAAGTCTTGGAACCGTCCCATGATCACAGACCGCCATGCAGCGTGGTTTCTGACTGACGGGACGAAAGGCATCATGAAACTTACTCTTGATAGCCTAATATCTTGGTCGAGAGACTGGGGTCATAGCGAATACTCCAAACAGTTTCCCGGTCTTCGCCAGCTGCCGTTTCTCTTGACGGAAGCCCTGTTGAATCATGGCTTTGATGTCAAGGATATTGAGGAATTCAAAACGCCGGTCTAAGCTGTCGGTCCACAACCCAAATGCCATTCGTGGCGTATAAGGCATCGCCGGTATCCGGAATGATGTGTCAGGTTCGTGAGCCGAAAGGCACGCCATGCGGTTAAGGCCCTTTGCCTTCGCATCGCGCATGAACCGTTTTTGGTCCGAACGGGACGATCTCTGCCAACGCTTAACAGGCAATGGCAGGCTCCTCCTTAAGGGGTACGGGGTGGGATTGTCACCAAGCCGTGCGCGTAGCGCGCCGCTTGGTGACGCATAAATTTGCAGATCAACTGCTTCCGATGATCACAGCTCTAGCCCCTGATATTAGCGTTCCGCCGATCTGATCGAAAGATATGTTTGCATGGTTGCCGATCAGTTGCACTCGGACGCTGCAAGAGCAAACCCCATAGTCTTGATTGAAATCCAGTGATCCCGGCGATGCGCCGGTCTCGCTTCGAGCGATAGACAGGGCAGGGGATCGACGGGCTGACGCCCGCTCACCCCAACCCCGGCAGTTTCCACATCCTGTTGATCCGCCTGCCATCCCGGCAGGTCCGAGAAAACCGGCAAGCGCCGCCTGTGGCGTCGGTTCCGGTCGAGAATTCCGGTTCCTCCCACGCGCGAGGCGCGCGGGTCCCTCCCAAATTCACGCCCTCCACCCGGTTGTCACGGCCCCGCCAGGACGCAGAACGGGCTTTGCCCTTACCTGCTCTGCCCTTCGGAATGCATGGGCATTCCAAACAACAGAACAGGAAGGCCCGCCCATTGGCGGAAAGGGGAAGAGACCCGGCCCGCGTCACTTGAAGGAGGGTCGCAAAATGACCGCAGAGAAGTTTGACGTTTATTCCCATGTCACAAATCAGATTGTCGCGCAGATCGAGGCGGGAACGCCGCCGTGGCGCAAGCCGTGGACCGGTGGCGGGGTATCTGTCAGTTTGCCGGAACGGTTCAACGGTGAAGCCTATCGTGGCATCAACATCCTGATGCTTTGGGCCACGGCGATGGCGAAGGATTATAGCTCAGCCCGCTGGATGACGTTCAGTCAGGCCAAGCAGCTTGGGGGCCATGTCCGCAAGGGAGAGAAATCCGCAACCGTGGTGAAGTATGGCACCGTCGAGCGCGAGGACGAACACGGCGAGGAACGCCAGATCCCCTATGCCAAGGCTTACCGCGTGTTCAACGCCGACCAGATCGAGGGCTTGCCCGCTGAATTCTACATCCTGCCCGATCCGCCCCGTGATCTTGGCACTGAGGCCGACCCCGAGCTGGAGGCGTTCTTTGCAGCGACCGGCGCGCAGATCGACAGCACCGAGGAGCCGCGCGCCTATTACAACATCAAGACAGACCGCATCCACATGCCGCCGATTGGCACGTTTCACAGGGCCGCAGGATATTACGGCACCTTGGCCCATGAGCTGACCCACTGGACAGGGGCGACAAAGCGGCTTGACCGTTTGGGTCGGTTCAATGATCGCAAGGCCTACGCCTTCGAGGAGCTGGTAGCGGAGATTGGCAACTGCATGCTCTGCGCACAGATCGGGGTGGAACCTGAGTTCGACCAGAGCGCCGCCTATGTTGAAGGGTGGCTTGAGGCGATGAAAGAAGACAGCCGCGCGATATTCCGCGCCGCGTCCGAAGCGCAGAAGGCCGTGGATTACATCATGGAACGCACCGCGCAGGCCGACCGGATGGCTGCCGAGTAACAGCCCGCGCCGCCGAAATGATCGAGGCCCCCGTTACTAGGCGGGGGCTTTTTTGCGTGGTGGCGTGACTCTGGGCGGAGGCGGTTTCAGGGTGACCTGTCGGCAGGCAACCTGAAGGCCGCCCGCCGACAGGCCCGGCGCTTCGCGCGGACGCCCCCAAGGGGGCGGCACATTTCAGATATAGGTTAAGATTTCTATTCGTCGGAGGTGATCAACACTCCTTTGACTGAGTTTCCACGCTCGATCCGTGACTTGATCTTACGTGCGAAGCTCTTGAACCCCTTGGATTCCTCGGTCATCTCGAAATCTACATGATCTTCGTGGATCATCACAAAGCGGGCAGCCATAAGAGCTAATGTATTACGCTGCACGGTCATTACGATGCCATCTATGTATTGTTCAAATGGAAACTCTACGACGTTAGCGATGATTGGTCGGATATACTTGATGCCCATTCCGTGGAAGTGGAGCCGGTTTTTCAGTGCAAAGACGTAACCTTCGTGATCCGATTGATCATTCGCGGCTATGTCGTCTCCAGATAGCGAAATGCGGCTATTAAAGTGCTCGAAGATAAACATACCTTGATGCTCAGAAACCTGAACTTCTCCGGAAACGAGCTGACCCTGAATGTTGTAACGCCAATATGCGTACGCCCCAACATGACGGCGGATCAACTCGACGTCTTCTGGTGACTGATCAATCTTTCTTGCGATAGATTGGTACTCTTCTTGCCCAGCATTGTACACAAAGCTCATCAGGCGTGATTGAGTTCTCTCCGTAAAGCTCTGGTCCGGTCGGTCCTGTTCAAAGAGCGCATAGACTGTGTCTCGCGCAAACAGATCTCGACAAGCGCGAACTGCTTGATTTGCATTTTCGTACTCTACTTGGAATGCTGCTCGTGCCTCGCTGAACCCTTCCAGAATCGCAAAATTTCTTGAAGCTGCCAAATTCTTACTCGTTAGTTGATGTCCAAAACAGACACCTATCATCCAAAACAGATATGATCAATTCAAAGCAGATTCGTATATCTGTTTTCAGAAACTACCAACGATCATGCATCTGTGAGACCTTGTGATTATCCCTTGAGCAGATTGTGCACGGACTGAGGCCAATACCGCAGTCTACTTGCCACTAACGACAAGGGAAGAACGCAACAAGAATGCAGGAGGTTTAAAAATATAGTGTGAGCGAAGGGGGACCATAATTGCCGAAGGCAGGTGCAACTGTCTTTCAGCGATCCCCCTCCGCCTTAGCCGCAAAGAAAAAAGCTCAACTCAGTGCTAAGCTTTCCTTGCTTGGCATCAAGGATACCCTTGTGCCACTAGGTTTTCAAGGCACTGGCACCCTTTGTTTGAGAAAGGACGCCAGATGGCTACTTCAAACACCATGGAGGTTCATGCCTGCGCAAAGAAATGCGCAGATGGCCCCGTTACACACAACCAGGCCATTGTTGATGGCATTAAGAACAAGGAACTGCCGGAGCGACGATACAAACGTGGTTACGACACTTCTCATCTTCCGGAGCCCGTACGCGCGGAACTCAAAAAAGCAGAAGAGAGCAACCCCGTAGCCAGCATGACCGAAGCGGGGCTTACATTGGCTTCGATTCCGCTTGTGGCAATTGCGGCAGTATATGCCATGGGGCTTGTGGGGGCTTCCCTGCCTAATCCAGCGGCAACAGCCGCCGGTGTAGCTTTCGTGTATGTCCTCGCAGCAACCGGTATCGCGCGGCAGATGCGCGGACTCGAGCTCATGGTCCATGATGCATCTCACTTGGCTTGGATGCGTTCCAAACCCTGGCTCAACAACATGCTGGCCAACATCTTGGTGGCTGTTCCGGTACTCAGTACGGTCGAGGCCTATTGGAAATCGCACCGCATTCACCATGGTTCATTCGGGTCTCACCTCGACCCCTGCCGCCAACGGTTTGCTGATATGGGTTTGGAGCATCTAGACCTGTCGACGCGCTGGAAGATCGTCAAGGCTGTCGTGGCTTGGCTTCCAGAGTATAATGCCGCCTATTACCGGGAAATTGGCAGCCAGTCCGGTCGTCAGTGGGCTTACTTCGCAGCATGGCATATTTCTTTCATGATCGCGCCGGGGGCTCTGCTGATTGCGTTGGTCGGGAGCACATCGGCCGTTGACGCTATTGCTTTGGCGACGCTGGCGTGGGTCGGATTCTGGATGCTACCTGCAACAACTGTGCTGCCCGTCATTCGTTCGATTGCTGAGTCGGAAGAACACGATTATGCGGCAGGGGAGACGGAGTTTGACACGACCTACACCAATGATGGTTGGGCGCATCGGCTTTTGATTCACCCCAAGAACGACGCTTACCATTTGGTGCATCACATGTTCCCAAATATCCCTGAGCGTCGTCATCGTCGGGTCCACAAACTCTTGATGAAACACGACAAACGCTATCAGGCATCCCTACAGCGAGAGCGCGTTTTGGGTCGCGCGTGAGCAAGTGGTCTCGGCTTTCGGGCCGGGACCAACAACACTTTTACATGTGAGAGGAAAACAAATGAACAAATTGACGCTATCCATCGGGAGCGATGTGCTGGACACTTTCCCTGACGTTCAGGTCGCAGCTGTAAGGACCAAGATAGATGATGCTGCTGCTTTGCAATCAGCCATTGAGCAGCTCAAGGTTGGCGCTGAAAGGATTCGCGATCATCTCGAAAACATTGATCCAATAACAAGTATGCCGGAGATCGCGAGTTGGCGGGTCGCTTACGGTGCCATGGGAGTTAAACCATCGAAGTTTCACTCAAGTATAGAAGCGCTTATGCGTAGAGTGAAAAAGGGGCAAGACATTAGCACCGGATTGGAGATCGTCGACTTTTACAACTTGGTTTCAATAAACCAAAAGTCTCCTATCGGCGCCTATGATGCAAAGAAGTTAACGTCGACCGAGATCGTATTGCGCAAGTCCGACCCTTCCAATGACAGTTTTGTACCGCTGGGGGGCAGTGCCGAGGCATTCCCCTTATCCAAGGGCCTAGTGGTCTACGCGAGTGGTGGCGACGTTCTGTGTTGGGGCTTCAATACTCGCGATAGCAGCGTCTCATGCGTCGATCAGAATTCGAAAGAGGTATTGTTTTTTTCAGAGACGACTGACCCAGAACAGAGAGAGCGACCTGCTGCTACAATGCGAGCGCTCGCAAATGCTTTGGGTGATGCAGATGCTCAGATCGTAACTCTCGACAGCAGCACCCCAAGCGGGCGCTTATAGGCCAGGCATATTGAAGCTGGAAAACAACAAACGCCGCTGTTTTGCAGCGGCGTTTGCACTGAACGTCCTTGTTTGACTAAAACGGTCATTTTTGCCGTCTTACCCTGCCCGATGCCAGATCAATCGCTTAGGTATGACAAAAACCTACGGCAAAACCTCGGAAGTTTTGGCAGGTTTTAGCCCCCTAGATACCTTCAAACCAATCTGGCTGCATCTGAACGCGCTCGATCATCTCCGTATCCACGCCCAGCCGATTTTCCTTCAAGAGTTCGCACAGCCGGTCACCGTCGATTAGGTCAATTGCAATCGCGCCGTCGCGCGTGGCCTCATCCGACGCCTGACTGGTGAAATGCCCAGTGGTGATGAACAGCCCTTTGTCAGCTCGCCCTTGGAGCGCCCCACGAAAGTCGCGGATTTCCTTTGCTCCGACGCTTCCTTTCCAACGCTTGCACTGGAAATAAACCTGGAACGATACAAGGTTTACCCTCAGCACACCGACACCGTCGATCCCGCCGTCGCCGGACTTGCCGCGCACCTCGACCTTGGTAAAGCCCGCCTCGCGTAGGAGGCGCTGCGCCAGGCGTTCGAACCCATCCGGAGGCATCTTTCCAAGAACGGCCAAGAGCGCTGACTTCCAATCTTCTTCGTCGATGGGGCCGTCATCCGCCATGACTTCGATTTCTTCACCTCGGTCGGCGTCCGCTTTCTTGGCGGCTAAACGCTTTAGGCGCGCGCGTTCGCGCTCTTCCTGCGTCACCTGATCATAGATCGCCTGCGTCGCGCTGAGCTCGGAGATAGCGGACCCAGTTTCAGTCAATGCCCAAACACCGCGTTTGGAGTTGTTCAGCGCATCGCCGCGTTTCAGATAGGTGCGGGCCCATGCTAAGTAGTAATTGACCCGCGTGCGGTTCTCGTCGCGCGGCATGGTGAAAGCTTGTTCAGCTTCGGTGACGCCTTCCAGCTCAATTACCTTTTCATCCAGCTCTTGGATCGTTGCTGAGCCGCCAAGGTCTTTCAGGGCTTTGACTGTGACAAGCATCATCCCCGGAAGGTCGGGTAGGGTTTCGGCGTCGATTTTGAAGCGTCTCATTTTATCCCCTAGAAAAGTAAATCTTGCGACGGCCTGCCCAAGAAACTGACGCCAGTGCTGTTATTCTCGGGCAACAACAGTGTTGTACAAGCCGTAGCTCGACAGGCCTTCATGACTATCAATCCCGGTGTAATTCAATGAGGCATCTTCGTATCGGCGGAAGGCGAAAACCGCCTGATTCATCTGTTCTGTGTTGAACACTTTGAGCCGAACCAGGAGATGAAAATCCTGGACTGTCAGGCCGGTGACCGTCCGAAATAGATCGGGTTCGAGCTTTGTGATCACATCCTGAAGGGTGTTTTCACGGAAATCGGTCAGGTACATGAACGCAGGAATACGAGTGGCAAACTTGATCAGTTTTTCCTGGACCAACTTTCGAGCAGACTTGTATTCCTTCTCTTCAGCGGAGAGCTCTTTCTTTTCTTTTGGGGTCAGGTCGCGCTCTTTGGCCTTTGCCTTCAGGTCTTTGACCTTCTCGCTCTTGTTGATAATGGTCTCAATGACGTTGTCGCCCAAGGCACGCCAGCCTTCGATGCGTTCAACAGCGGCCATCGCTTCAGGGTTATCCATGATCTTACGAAGGGTTTCGTTATCCACGTTGACCAGCAGGGCGCTTTCCCATTTCCGGGCCAGCAGTGTCGCAGATGTCCCCGCCATTGCGATGTCGAGGATACCGCCCGCGTCAACCTGGTACATGTTCGCGCCGTCATAGGCGAGCACCGGCAGAAACGACACAAGTTCTTTCACTGCGTTCTCAGGGTTCGCTTCGTTGGGTGACAGGCCGATCCCATATTCCGACAACTGCCGCAGGGCACGCGTTGGCGCGAAGTCGAACACAAAGCACACGGGCTTCAGGATTTCTTCTTCATGCGGGTTGTCCCCGTTGGGGTTCTTGATGGACCAGGGCGACTGCACCCGGAATGCCGCCTGAAAATATGTCTCGGGAGATTTCAGGTTGCGCAGCATGAGGATGGAGGACCACTGCTTGACCGTGACACCCGTAGTCAGCTTACCGCACGACAGGGTTATGCTCTTGCTATCAAAGCCACTTCCGATCGCGCGTCGCACGGGAGGCAGCGCTTCAAGCCCTATCCCGGCGCTCGCGCCGGCGGCGCTGATGACCTTGTACTCATGCCAGAACGTGTTCTGCCGCTCGGTCAGCAGGTTTTCCATTGCATGACAGGCGGCCACGTTTGGCAGAAACCAGAACGAGTGTTGCAGGTAGGGCAAAAGCCTCACGTCAGAATAGGGGAACGGTGGTCGCGTTCCGGTCTTCAGGCTATCTACCGCGCTTGGTGCATACTGCCCTCGGATGATGTCCAGCCATTTTTGAACGTCACTCTTGTGCTTGAACTGCGCTTTGCTTCCGGTCCCCGTGGCGGCAAAGAACTCGTTCAGATCGAACTCGTCAAACTCTCCGGCGCTGGCAATGGCCAGCAGCTCGTCGGGCATCTGATAGGTCAACAGCCGCATCTGCGGCAGGGAACCGTAAGGGTTCCACTGGTCTGGGTGAGCGGCAGCAAAGGCAGCTTTTGCCCGTTGCTCGTCGGTGTAGGTCCAGTTGAAAATCTGCTCTTCGATGAACTCGCCCGTGGACAGGGCCTTGAATGGCGTCCCTGACAGATAGAGATAGGCCTTTGTCGTGATCGGCAGAAACTCGGTTTCAGGTTCCAGCGGCTCTTGCAGGTCCGCGATCCGGTCCTTCAGCTTTTTGGCGTCCTCAAGCCTGGCTTCCTCGCGGGCGATCTCATCTTCTTCCCCTGCGAACAACTCTTTCGCTGTCTCGCGCCATGCGCCGAAATGGTATTCATCAAAGACCACTAAGTCCCAGTTTTCGGTGTGGAGCCATTCGTTCTTGACCTTGATATTGCCGCGTGCATCGCGGCCCAGAAGATCCTGAAACGAGCCGAAATAGACGACCGGTTTGTTCCGGTCGATCTGTGTCGGGTCCCCGCCGGTTTTGACTGACAGATACTGCCAGCCATCAAAATCCGCGTGGTTTTCCAGGTCGCTTTGCCAAGCGTCTTCGACGGCTGGCTTGAAGGTTACCACCAAGACGCGCTTCGCCCCCATCTTCTTGGCGAGATGATACGAGGTGAAGGTCTTGCCGAAGCGCATTTTGGCGTTCCACAAGAAGCGTGGAACGGCGTGCATGTCCTCTTCCCAGCGGGAATGATAGTAGGCGTGGGTTTGCCTGACGGCCTCTGCCTGTTCCCGGCGCATGGGGAAGGTTTGATGGTGCGTGCCACTGAACCGCAGGCCGGTGCGCAGCTCTGTCAGCACAGTATGGACATCGGCCAGGGTGCAGCGCATCCATTCCAGGCTTGTGTTCTCGATCCCTTTACGGGTCAGCGCGGCGCGTACCTCGTGATCAGTAAAGATAGTGCCGTCCTCGCGCTCAGCGGGTTCGTTTAGCTCAATTCGGAAATTGGTGATTGCCGCCGTGCGCAACTGTTCAGCTACCCGCCGTTTTACATCCCGTGTGGTCTGACCAACCTTCAGCAGGCCTTCATGGGCCTCATCCGCGATGGAATAAGCATAAATGCGGGGCCGCGCATCCGGTTTTGGGGAGAGGATGTCGTCGATGGTCGGGTTATTCATCAGCGGCTATCTCATCCTCGGTCGGATCAAACAGTTCCTTGTCATGTGGCGCAACCTGAGCCTCGATAAAGGCGATTTCTTCTGAGGTCAGGCCGTAGCGTTGGTAAAGTGCGGCATCGGTCCAGTCACGGTCCAAGGGGATGTCAGGAACGAAAGCATAGACACCTCGCGCAGCATCTTGGGTAGGCTTTCTCAATGAAACCAGAAACCTGACAAAACGGGTTCTAAGGTATTGAGCATAGCGGTTCGCTTCCTCTTCAGTATCGAAGTGCCCTGCTACAAGATATGTTTCTGTACTGGCCATGCCTGGGCCCGCAATGATTGGTTTGCTTAAGAATTTTGTTTCAATAGCAGCACTCGTGCCCTGAACCCGCGTTATCAGGACTTTCCACTTATCAATCCAATCTGGATTGACCGTTATTACTTGACGCTCAATATAGCCAAGCCTTTGATTTTCATAGAGCTTCACTGGATCCTTCAAGCCGGTCGGAGAAGGTTTTCCCTTAAAGTTCGTGGGCAATCCAAATGGTTTACGACTAGAAACTCGTTTATCAAGGGTTGGCTCGTGCTTTATACGCACTTTTTCGACAATAGGGACAGCTTCATTGCGGCGAACGAGGATATCGAAAACGTCAATGTCCCGGGAGACGACGGGACCTGTTGGCTCTCCATCCCAAAAAGTTTGAATTTCACACTTTCCACGATGTTCTCTGTCCCAAAGAAAATATGAAATCCCACCCCGAATTTTTACACCAGGAAACCCTTCATATAGTTTTGGAAAATCAACAATCGAACGCATGCGCTTATCGCTGAGCATGCGTTCACGGAATTTATCCAGTCCTTTTCCTGCGGACATCCATCGTGAGGGAGTTACGAACACAGCATATCGCGGGTCCATTTGGATGGCTTTTTCGACGAACAGATGATAAATTGGCGCTGCGCTGGTACCATGCCCCCCATCATCCATTTGGTAAGGGGGGTTCCCAATAATTACGTCAAATTGCATGTCGGCTCCAAACAACTCGGCGATCCGAGTCTTGATGTTGTTTGTGTGTATGAACGCATAGGCGTGGGTTTCTCGGTCTTCACCCCTATCCAGCGTCGCTTTACTTGCTCCGCAGAATTTGCATTTTCCTTGCGCATTCCATGTGTGCTCTGTCCGCTCAAACCAGATATTCCCAACCTCATTGTTGAAGCGCCGCGTCACCGAGTGCTCCCCATTGGCGAATTTCGAGCAATAGACGCTTCGCCGCGCCATCAAACTGGTCAGTTGGGTGGTTCCGATGCCAAAAACCTGTCGGGTCAGGATGTGATCCACCCGCTCCTGAAGGTTTGGGATTTGACTTTCCAGCCCCAAGATCAGGCGCTTTGTGATCTCGCGGAGGAACACCCCTGACTTCGTGCAGGGGTCAAGAAATTTCACAGCCCTGTCTGTCCAGATATCCGCGCCATCATGATCTGCGGCCCAAGTCGCCGCCACGTTGTCCAGCATCCGGTTGGCAAATTCAGGCGGGGTGAACACCTCATCATTCGACAGGTTTGCAATACAGGTCAGGACATCTGGGTTGCGTCCGCGTAGGGTAAAGCCTTTTTCAATATTCATGCTGCCTCCTGCGGATTGTCGCCCTGTGTGGCCAGATCACGAATGGTCATCGGCGGGTAGGTCTTCGTGGGCGTGAAAATCTCATGCTTGCCCAAGTGAGAGAACAAGGTTCCTTCGGCGCTGAAGGCCGACGAGCCCGTCAGTACGTCCAGCCGGAAATCCCGCCGTTGGAACTTGCCCTTGCCCAGATACCCCCATTCGGAAAAGGTGATTGGCGCGCCGTCATACCCCTTCATCGACAGGGCATCACCCTGGATCAGGTTCAGTGACAGCACATGGGAGGCGGCCCCATACAGATCATCGCTTTCGTCGATCCGCAGGTAATCGGCCAGCACTTCGAGCATGTTGGCGCGGCATTCGATAATGTTGTCTTCCAGAATCTCGATGCCGTAAGCGCACATGAGGCCGAGAAGTGCGTATTGCCGCTTTTCAAATTCGGATTTCCCGAATTTCAATTCGACTGCGCAAAGCTTCCGCTTGAGGACCTTCACAAGGAAATTGCCACTGCCACAGGCAGGTTCAAGAAACCGCGAGTCGATCCGCTCCGACTCTTCTTTCACCAGATCAAGCATAGCATCCACCATCCATTCCGGGGTGAATACTTCGCCATGATCGGCTACGCGTTTTTTCGACTTGATCAGGCTCATGGTTTATTCATGTCAGCAGGCAATGCTTTATCCAAGGGCGTATTGATTTATTTGGCGAAATGCCCGGCGCGATCGGGCCAGCGCGCGCCTCACTCTAGGCGTTCAGCGATCCACATCTTGATCAGTGCCTGACGGGTGATGCCGAGCTTCTGAGCCTGTCTGTCCAGGCCTGCGACGACCCAGGTCGGGAAATCCACGTTCACCCGCTTGGCCTCGACATTGAGGCGGCGCGCCTTTGTCCAATCGACATGGGCGGACATGTCTTCGCCCGCCTCAAACCGTTCGTCGAATTCAGTCGCCTTCATAGTGGTCAATCTCCTTCTTTCGAGCGCGGCGCACGGAGATGATCCGTACCCGGTCGCTCCGGTATGTGTAGACAGCCGTCCAGTGTCTGGCCCCGATCATGCCAACCGCCAGAAAGCGTGGCTCATCCGTGACGTTGGCAGGGGCCTCGATCAGATAAGGATCATCCCAGAGAGCCTGGGCCTCATCAAAGTCGATCCCGTGCTTTTCACGGTTCGCGGCGCTTTTGTCGGGGTCATACTCGAACTTCATTAGAGGCAGTATATGTTGAAAATGGTATAATTACTATACTTTTCAGCCGATCGAGAAGCTTGTGCTAGTCCGTCACGCTATCACCTGAACATCGCCAGTTGCTGGGGCTCCACCCAGTAGCCTCGCTGACGCTTGGAGGCTTCCAGTGTGACCAGAGCTGCGACGGCCTGGTTCTCGTCCTCGAACCAATCCATCCGAACCTGACCGCCCTGCCCTATGCGGCCCCATTCGCGGTACAGCGTCCATTCGCCGAACAGGTTCGGCATGACTGCCATCCGGTAGAACCGGGCCATTTTCTTTGCAGGCTGACGTTTTTCAAGATAGGTCTGCATGGGCTCAGAGATGATACTTGCGCGCAATTTCCAAGGCTTCGGCCTGTTCGGTGCCGATGTATTCCTTGGTGCTCTCAATACTGGCATGGCCGAGCAGCAGCTGGGCCGCGCGCAGGTTGCCAGTCTGCTGGTAGATATGGGTCGGGAAGGTCCGGCGCAGCGAATGCAGGCCGTAGAGGCCAGGATCGAGGCGCGCCTTTTCCAGCCAGCACTTGAACAGCCGCCAGAGCTGGCTTTCGCTGAGGTGGGTGTGAGACCACCTTGCCCCCTGCCCCGTGAACAGCCAGCCGTGCAGCGGCTTTTCTGAAGCGGCAAGATAGGCGCGCACACTGTCGCGCGTGCCAGAAGACAAGCGCGCCTGGACAGGGCGGGCATTGCGTGCCTCGGTCTTCTTCTGCCTGATTTCGACAACCTCGCGCACCCCGGCAGGTGTGGCCACATCCGCGACCCGCAACCGCACCAGGTCCGATCCCCGGAAACTGGTGTCGAGGGCCGTGTTGAACAGGGCCAGATCACGCAGGGCTTTTTCCTGGCGCAGGATCATCCGGATCAGTGATACCTGGTCGGGCGTCAGTGGTGGCTTTTTGCCCACGACGCGGCCCTTGTTCCAGGTGGTCTCGGAAGCAGTTGTCACGGACAAATCCTTGCAAGGTTATATTTATATATTACCCATAAACCTTGCATGACGGAAGCGGCATGTTGCGAGATACTGTACTTTCCCCATGTTTTGTTGGGTTTTCCGTTTGGGTGCCCATGCAAGCTTTTAGCAGAAAGCTCGCATGAAAAGGTAATATGTGGTGGTGATCACCGAAGCCAGCCGAGCGGAAAATTCTAAAATAGATTTTCCACCCTTTCACATTACCTAATGTCAGCCAGCGCGTAAGAGCCCGCCTTGTCTAGTAAGACAGCTTTGGGCTCATGTATCTGAGTGATTACAATACGACCGTTATTGAAAATTTCTGTGCGGTGTTTAGCACTTAAAGCGTCGTCCCAATAACAAGGATCGTCGTCTATGTTTTTCCAGTCAAAGTCCGCCGACAACGTAAAAACATGCATCCGGTTGCTGTAGTCATTTGGCTCGAACCCATATCCATCTTCAATCGCGTTCATTACCTCAGTCATCAAAAAGTGCGCATCAGAACGATCATCGGCTCGGCGTTCACTGCGTAGACGTTCAATGAATCTCTCGAACCGAATGGCTTTGCTCGGGATCGTCATTCATCCGCACCTCCGTTGGAAGTGTCTTTCAGTATGGCGACGCCATAGTCACGGGTTCCTTTCCACTTAAACAAAACGCCACCACAGCCTGCACAAGCGACCTCACCTTTGTCGCGCTCAGGATAGTCAGTATAGCTCACTGAATTGGTCACGCCGCAGTGTTCGCAAGTTCGATCTTCATGGCCTTTTGAAAGCATCAATCTGCACCTTTGTTGGAATTGTTAGTCATCATCGACACGGACCAATCCGAGAATATTGTCCTTAAAGTCCGTATCTCCATCTTGATTAAAACCAACAGGATACCAAGTGCCTCCTGAGCGAATAACCAACTCTGGGTATCGAGCTACGCCCCCTGGCTTCCTAAAAGCTTTCATGCGCAACGCAGCGTGCTTTACTTCCACCACGGCCCCACCTTGGAAGACGATATTCCACGTGCTTGTTGTGCCTGGAATTACCTCTCGTTCGACTAATATCTCTGGGTCATAGGGGATAAATTCATTATTTTCACTCATTTCAATGCACCTTTCTTGGAAAACTAATTTATTTGATACCGTAGCAGTCAATATGCGCGCCTATGCGGGCTGCGCCATGATTAAAGTCGTATACCCACTGACCATTGTTGATGTAGACGCCGACGCGCTCCGCGTATGCATCATAGCGCCCAGTAATTAGAGATAGCACACAAAAGCCCTCACCAGCAGCAACACCAAGAGCTGCACCACGAGTTTTTGGGGTTCGATCTGACTGCAAAGTGAGCGTCGGTATCAACTTCGATATCTGTCTGCTTTCTTCTAACGCGGCATCAAGATCTAATGTTGTTACAAATGCCGATAGATCGGGATTTGGTTGGTGTCCGCCAACGTGAACCGCCTTGATGTCCTGCCAAGTTCTCCATTCGCCACCCAAGATAAACGCTGCGGTTACAATCGATAAAACAACTCCCAAAAACGCCCCCACAAGAGCGGAAACCATGTTCGCTTTGTCGATACTCATCATTCTGCTAAACCATTTTTGGAGTAGTCTTTGCGCACAACTTGGCTCGCATCGAGATAGATTTTCTTCCTCTCCTCCCTTGGATTTTGGCAGATCAGAGAGTCACCACGAACACTATCAATGAACAGGATTGTATCAGAAGGATCGCCTTTTCTGACTACGGCATCGTTAGGTTTGAAATCGTGGCTCATTCATCGGCACCTTTCTTGGAATCCCTTTCTAGAATCTCATACCCGTTTTTATCATGCAAGCTTCTGACCAAAAGCTCGCATAGGGATGTGAGCTTCGCGTCAATGTGACCCTTTGTTTGGCGCAATCTCTTTACTTGTACTTAATGTTGTACATATAAGGTTGCGACAACAAGGAGAGTCGACATGGATGTTATGACCTACTCAGACGCACGCGCTCAGCTGAAGGGCGTCATGGATCGAGCGATCCACGACAAGCAGGAAGTTGTCGTGACGCGCAAGAAGGGCGAGTCCGTTGTGGTCGTGTCCTTGGACACTTGGAACGCCGTCAACGAGACGTTGCACCTCTTGTCCACACCGAAAAACGCATCCCGCTTGCGCGCGTCGATCGCGCAACTCGATGCTGGAACTGGCGAAGAGCGTGAGCTGACCGAGTGAAGCTGGTTTTTTCCGATCAGGCCTGGGAAGACTATCAATACTGGGTCAACACCAACGACAAGGTACGCAACCGGATCAACGATCTGATCAAGCAGTGCAAGCGGACCCCCTTCAAGGGAACCGGCAAGCCGGAACCTTTGAAGGGCGATTTGACTGGCTGGTGGTCCCGGCGAATTTCTCAGGAAGATCGAATGGTCTACCGGGTCAGTGGAGCTGGCGATGGCCAAAGCCTAGAGATTGCGCAACTGCGGTTCCATTACTGAAAACCCGTAGGGTTGAACGACCTGGATGTGACGAGGTCGAACGTCTCAAAGCACCCTCGAATTTAACTCTAACTATGTCATTAAAGTTAACTCTATAATTAATGTTAACGACATAGTTGACGTTAGAGCTAAACGCAGGCAATCTACCGCCATGTATGTAATCACCTTCGCAAACCCGAAAGGCGGCTCGGGGAAAACTACGTCCGCCATGCTCTTGGCTGAACAGATCGCTATTTCTGGCGGTCGCGTTGCAATTCTCGATCTGGACCCAAACGCCAACATCCTTGCATGGGCCCAGACGCGCGAAGCCGAAGGTAGAGACGTTCCTTTCACAGTTCATGCGCGACCGCAGGCCGAAGAGACGGTCGAGCTCATCGACAGCCTATCCGATGAGGCTGACTATCTCATTATCGACCTTGAAGGGTCGAAGGATCAGATCGTCACTTTCGCGCTATCGCGGACAGATTTGTGCATCATCCCGCTCGATGGCTCGCCTATGGAAGCCCGGCAAGCCGCGCAAGCGGTTCGCTTGGTACAAACCACAGCAAACATGATCCGCGCGCAAATCAACTACGCCCTCTTGTTCACTCGCACCAACGCCGCGTTCCAGACCACGGATGAGCGCGACGTGCGGCAAGAAATGGAGCTCAACAACATCCCGACGCTACCCGTTCGGATCGCCAAGCGCGCGCCTTACACCCGCATCTTCCGGGACGGTGTGCTCTTGTCAGAGCTGCCTGACATCGTGACGCAAGAAATGCAGGGCAAAACCGCGTCTGTATCCGACAAGGCCATGAAGCAGGTGACCGGAGCCATCGAGAATGCCCGCGACTACGCACAAACCGTCATTGCAACCCTTACCAAGGAGCAAGTGACATGAGCGGGAAATACGGCTTCTCAGGTGGGATCGACCTGCCCAAGACAACACCAGCACCCAAGCCTCGGCCAAAGGTCGATGGCAGCTCATTAAGCGAGGCCGTCAGGGCCGGTGCCGATCTTGGCTTCGTCAACAGGGAGCCAACGACGCGCCTTAAACCTGGCCCCAAACGCAAAGAGCCGCAGGACAAAGTTTCGATACCTGGCCCGAAGCGCGTGGTGGATGATTTCCGGGCTTTTTGTTCAACGCGCGATCTTACCCTTTGGCAGGGCCTGGAGTTGTTGCTTGAAGAACAGAAGGGTAGGAGCGGCTAAGGGTTGCCGCGTTTCTCAAAGATTTTCCGGCAGAACCCTAAGAATGCCCTGTCCGGGTTGGCCGGTGCATCGAGACCACCGTCGGCCATCCATTCGCGCCATTCTTGCTCTAGCGTGTAGATATCCCATCCCGGCGCAACCTTACGGGCTTCCTGATAAACGTCAGGGCTCAAACGGATCGCCCCGGATGGAGCCGCCAGAGCTTGCGGCTTTTCCGCGTGACGGTTTACAAATACGACCATGTTTTCGTCTAACCGGACTGAATAGTCCGGCATGTGATTGTACGCCTCATCTTGAGCGACAATGTTGCCGACCAGCCGCTTAAACTCGCGAGAGGTCGAAGCCGACCCGCACTTGTCTTGCAAAGCAGAAAGACTGATTTTCCACTCTTTCTTCGAGCCACAGTGCTTGCGGGCGATCTCATAGATGCGGCGCTCTAATGGCTTGCGCAGCCGGAAATAGTTCCGGTGGAGGGTAAGCACTTCGTGTGCTTGGATCGCGTTGAACACCCAATCCGAGAGTTGCACTTCGATTTCCTGCATCCGACCATCACGGGTTTCACGTACGATACGAGCGCGGTCGATGATGCTAAAAATATCCAATTGCTCGACATCGCCGGTCACAATGTTCGTCTCAATCTGTGTCCCTTGCAGCCGGGCGAGGGCGCTTCGAAGGCCGCTATATCCACGCCCATCCGATGGCCGGTTCGTTGCTTTCAGAAGGTCGAACGCCTTCAGGCGCACGATTTTTGAAACCTTCTGACCTTTGTTGATAGCTGCCATAATTTGACTGATGCAGTAGATCAGCACATCGCGATCGTGGATCGTTGCCAGACCATCGGACGAAGGTTTCACTTCGAGATAGTTTCGCCCCGTCCCATCTTCATATCGCCGCACTCTGTGATCTGGTTTTGTAGAAAGCGAGAAAATCGGATGCGCCATCGAAGCCATGTCACCCTTGGGTGCGGCATCAAAGATATCGCATACAAAAAAGTCGCCTTGTTCCTGCCGATCTGGCAGCAAGGGAGAGCGGTCGCCGTCTTTCGTGATTTCACACACCATGACCTATGTTTCGTGATTTCACACACACGGTCAAGCCCTTTCGTGATTTCACACACACGCACAGAGCTTTCGTGTCTTTACACACGTTCTTTCGTGTCTTTACACACGCTTTATCGTGACTCTACACACAGGCCACTTCTAAAAGCCTAATGAATTCATAGGACTATGAACACTTATCCACAGCGTAACACATTATATAACACATATTTAACACTACAAAATCACTCCGCATTTCGCATGCAAGTTCCAAGCTAAGTAGTATGGACGAACACATCTAGAGAGCACGGAGCACCACGCAATTTCACACAGAATCCCGATCAACTGACGATTCTAGCTGCTCACCTTCGATAGAACACGCAGGCATCGACACCCGTGGTTGTCGTGGTCCAGGACGCCTCGAGGACAGCACATGTGGAAGCGTTGCTGGCTAAGAAACGAGGAAGCGTTACCGACAGCACCAGGACCACAATCAATGCACCCAGACCAAACCAAGGCAGGCGGCTTTTGAGGCGATCCGCTTTCTGTTCCCGTTCGAACACCGCTCGATAGGCTGTGGACCTGTCATCTTCCGATTTGGCCAAGGCCCCGATGGTCTTGTCCGTCTGGACGCCAAGGCGTCTGACAATTTCTGTCATTGCGTCTGCGGTTGCGCCCAGATGGCTGTCGAGGGTCTGGCCAAGAAGATCCCCGTACTTTTTCGGATTGGTCTGGTCCCGTGCGGCAAAGGCCGCGATCCGCGCTTCCGTTGCAACCTTGATCTGCTTGTCCGCCACGGCGGTCAGATCGTCGATCCTGTCGGACATGCTGGCGACGGCTGTGGCCATGAGATCAGTGTTTCGCGCAGATCATCGTCGGAGAGGGCAGGGAGGTCGGGCTGGTCTGGCATCGTGAGGCGTCCTTGAGATTACTGGTCCTGCGGGACGAACAGCCCCTTGAACTCGGGATCGGCGTAGTAGCGCAGCTTTTGCGCGACGGCGGTGGCTTGGCCCTGCACGCGCAGGAGCTGGTTTTCCAGGCGGAGCTGCATGATTTCATCGGGGGTGAGCAGATCACGGGCCGTGATGTTGTTGCTGAAGCTGGGGCCGTCACCGGGCTTGTAGCTGTCGGTCTGGAATCCGGCTGTTTCCTGGCCGATCATCTGGCTCAGCCACTTGGCCGTCTCGAAATCATTCACCCCGAAGACCTGCTGCACCCCGGCATTGGCAATGAAGGTGCCCGCGCGTTCGCCATAGAGGTCCTTGAGCTGGCTCATATCCTGCAGGATCGGCCAGAGCTGCAGCCCATAGCCCGCCATCAGCCCCATGGCGCGCTCCACGGCCTCCAGACGGCCCAGGGCGGCAAACTCGTCCAGCAGGAACAGCGTGGGCGTCTTGAGGCGCTGTGTGCCCCCCTGAGCGTCTGCAGGGCCGCTCAGGGGCCTCACGGACGCCTCAGCGTCCCGTGCAATGTCCTGAAGGGCCTGAGACACCAGAAGGCGCAGCCAGCGGCTGTAGGCGTCCATTCTGTTCGGTGGCAGCACCAGAAACACCGAAGCGATCCGGTGGCGCAGATCGGAGAAGTGGAAATCCGACCGCGATGTGACTTTCGCAATGCGCGGGCTGTCCAGGAAATGCGTGTGGCGCTGTGCGTTCGACAGGACCGAGGCGGCTTCCCGATCCGCCTTGCCGAGGAAGCGGTTGGCGGCGCGGGCGATCAGTCCGCCCGCCGCATCGCTGTCCTGCATCAGCTCCAGCAGCGCGCGCAGCTTTTCCGGGGGCAGGGTGAGATATTCCCGGACGGTGGCAAGCGTCCGGCGGTTGCGGTCCTCGTGGCAGACGCAGAACATGATCAGACCGCCGAGGATGGCCTTGGCCTCCTCGTTCCAATGCGCTTCCGAAACCTGTCCCGGCGGGTCCATGACCAGCGCCTCTGTCAGGGAGGC
>NZ_JBOEHB010000009.1:0-205658 GCF_050633725.1 Planktotalea sp. | reverse complement strand
CGTCACATCGAAATTCAGGTTCTCTGCGACAGCCACGGCAACGGCATTTACCTTGGCGAGCGCGAATGCTCTATTCAGCGTCGTCAGCAAAAAGTTGTTGAAGAAGCGCCTAGCCCCTTCCTTGATGAAGCAACCCGCAAAGCGATGGGTGAGCAAGCCGTCGCATTGGCGCAGGCGGTTGATTATGCCTCTGCCGGTACTGTGGAATTCATCGTCGATGGCGACAAGAACTTCTACTTCCTTGAGATGAACACACGTTTGCAGGTGGAACACCCTGTAACCGAGCTGATCACAGGCGTTGACCTTGTTGAGCAGATGATCCGCGTTGCCAATGGCGAAGCGCTGAGCATCACGCAGGACGACATAACGTTGACGGGTTGGGCGATTGAAAACCGTTTGTACGCAGAAGATCCATACCGTGGCTTCCTTCCGTCAATTGGTCGTTTGACGCGCTACCGTCCGCCAATGGAGCAGGCGGCAGGCCCGATGCTGACCAACGGCAAGTGGCAGGGCGATGCGCCTTCTGGCGAGATTGCTGTGCGTAACGATACTGGCGTCTATGAAGGCGGCGAGATTTCCATGTACTACGATCCGATGATCGCAAAACTTTGCACATGGGGTCCGACCCGCGAGGCCGCGATTGAGGCTATGCGCGTTGCGCTGGACAGTTTTGAAGTCGAAGGCATCGGTCACAACCTTCCCTTCGTCGCGGCTGTGATGGATCACCCGATCTTTATCGCGGGCGAAATGACAACGGCCTTTATCGAAGAACAGTATCCTGAAGGTTTTGAAGGTGTTGAGCTTGAGACAGGCGAGTTGAAGCGCATTGCAGCAGCTGCTGCCGCGATGAATCGCGTCGCAGAAATCCGCCGTGCGCGTGTTTCTGGTCGTTTGGACAATCACGAGCGTCACGTGGGCGAAGCATGGAACGTTGCTCTGCAAGGGCAGGGCTTTGATGTAACGATTGCTGCGGATCAGGACGGATCGACAGTAACCTTCGACGATGGCTCGACTTTGCGCGTAAGCGGTGACTGGACGCCTGGCGACAAGCTGGCAAACATGACTGTGGATGGTGCGCCGCTAGTGATGAAAGTTGGCAAAGTGTCCGGCGGTTTCCGCATTCGCTCGCGCGGGGCTGATATGCCGGTTCACGTGCGCACGCCGCGTCAGGCTGAGCTTGCGCGCTTGATGCCAGAAAAGGTCGCACCGGATACGTCCAAGCTGTTGCTGTGCCCAATGCCGGGTCTGATCGTTAAGGTCGATGTGGAAGAGGGTCAGGAAGTGCAAGAAGGCCAAGCGCTCTGCACAGTGGAAGCGATGAAAATGGAAAACATCCTGCGCGCTGAACGCAAAGGCGTGGTTTCCAAAATCAACGCGGCCGCTGGCGATAGCCTTGCCGTTGACGACGTGATCATGGAGTTCGAATAAGCCCGATGGGCTTTGACGAAAACATAAACAGCGCAGGCGGCTACGGCTGCCTGCGCTCGCGTATTTCGCGCTGCCGCATGGGCATTTTGTCGATCACGCGTGACAGCTCGCGCACATCCCAAGGCGATGCTTTGCGCAGTTTTACGCCGCCGTCCTTCCCGAGCAGGGCAATCATAAAGCCGCGCGGACGCAGGGTGCTTCTAAGATCGCCCTCAGCGTCAGGATCAGTATCGGTCAACACGACAACGTCACGCTCTGCTAATTCGTCGGCTCCTGCTTCGAGCAGCGCCATTTGCTGGGTAAATCGCGGATCGTTCTCGCTATCTGCAAACACGATCACTGGACGTGAGAGCCAAAGAAAATCATTCAAATTATCGCTTTGTGGCGACGAAATCGTGTTCCAGGCGGACAGGTCTTCGGGTTCACTGGCGTCTTGTGCAAACACAGGCGAAAACGCGAAAAAGATCGCAAAAACAGATGATAAGAGCGGCTTCATAGTGTCTCCTCTGGTGCCCAATATAGGGGCTAATTCATCGATTGCGATGCCTGTTGCAAAGGAGCCAACGCAAAATTGCGCCTTTAAGGGAATAAACACACTTCTCATCGATCACCATAGATCATGCCGACGCGGTTTGAGCGTCGAGAACATTGATCTGAAAGGTGAAAACCGTGGACGTAATTCTGCAAATTGGTGCGCATCGCACTGCGACGACCAGCTTTCAGATGTACCTTCGGCAACACAACGCAGAACTGGGCGAGATGGGGGTCGGTTTTTGGGGGCCGCTTCGGCTTCGCAAAGGCATGTTTCACGGCATCATCCCCGCGCCAGAGCTGGGGATTGGGCCGCTCGATTTTGCACGCGCGCAGGGACGTCTCGGCCTGCAAATGGCGCGCGCCCATCATCGCGGTCTAAAGCAAATCGTGGTTTCGGACGAAAACATGCTTGGCATTATGCGCCGCAACTTCACCGCGCAGCAGCTATATCCTGCCGCGGGCGAGAGAATAGCGCGCTATGTTGCGGCCTTTGGCGGCGCAGTTGGGGCCATTCACCTGACTATTCGGTGTTTGAGCAGCTATTGGCCATCCGCGTTCAGCCATTGCATCCCACGTGGGGCCCAAGTGCCCTCGATGTCACGTTTGAGCGCGTTAGCGCAAAGCCGACGCTCCTGGCGCGACGTCATCATGGACATTGCTGCCGCTGCGCCGAACCTGCCCCTTTTCGTCAGCACCTTCGAGCAACATGCAGCGCGGCCTCACAGGATTTTGGCGTATCTTCTGGGCGAAATAGCGCCCATTCCGCAAGCGCCGATCTGGAGAAACCAGCGCCCGTCATTGCAAGATCTACTGCAGTTGCCATTACAAGAACTGGAACAAGCGCAATTGCTCTCTCAAACCCATCGGGATCGATGGGAACCGTTTACCCAAGCACAAAGCGCGGCCCTGCAAGAAACCTATGCAGACGATCTGTTTTGGCTTCGATCAGGGGCAGACGGATTAGCACATTTATTGGAAGACCCGAAGTCGACACAGATGGGATATCCCACACCGCTGCACTTCGAGAACAAAGGACAGACACATGACCAAAGACACCGATTGGCGCGCCCTGGCTGAAAAAGAGCTTCGCGGACGCCCTGTAGACGATCTAACGTGGAACACTCTTGAAGGCATCGATGTGAAGCCGCTTTATACAGCGGAAGATACAGCAGACCTGCCACATATGGGCGGTATTCCCGGTGCAGAGCCTTTCACGCGCGGGGTGAAAGCCACAATGTACGCTGGTCGCCCTTGGACGATCCGCCAGTACGCTGGATTTTCAACAGCAGAAGAAAGCAACGCGTTTTACCGCAAAGCTCTGGCGGCAGGACAGCAAGGCGTTTCCGTTGCATTCGATCTGGCCACGCACCGGGGCTATGACAGCGATCACCCACGTGTAGAGGGCGATGTTGGAAAGGCCGGCGTGGCGATTGACAGCGTTGAGGATATGAAAATCCTTTTCGATCAAATTCCACTCGATAAAGTGTCGGTCTCGATGACGATGAACGGCGCAGTGATCCCAATTCTTGCGAACTTTATCGTTACGGGTGAAGAGCAGGGCCATGATCGCTCTGTACTTGCGGGTACAATTCAGAACGACATCTTGAAAGAATTCATGGTGCGTAACACCTATGTTTACCCGCCAGAGCCATCCATTCGCATCATTGCCGACATTATTGAATATACGTCGAACGAAATGCCAAAGTTCAATTCGATTTCGATTTCCGGCTATCACATGCAAGAGGCGGGCGCGAACCTGGTTCAAGAACTTGCCTATACGCTTGCGGATGGTCGTGAGTATGTGAAGACCGCGATGGAACGCGGCATGGATGTGGACAAGTTCGCGGGCCGTTTGTCGTTTTTCTTTGCGATTGGCATGAACTTCTTCATGGAAGCCGCCAAATTGCGCGCGGCGCGTTTACTCTGGCATCGCATTATGACAGACCTCGGCGCGCAAAACCCGCGCTCCAAAATGCTACGCACCCACTGCCAGACTTCTGGTGTCAGCTTGCAAGAGCAAGACCCCTACAACAACGTTGTGCGCACCGCCTACGAGGCGATGGCAGCAGCGCTTGGCGGTACACAGTCTTTGCATACAAATGCATTGGATGAAGCGATTGCTTTGCCGACCGAATTCAGTTCGCGCATTGCCCGTAACACACAGCTGATTTTGCAAGAAGAAACAGGTATTACCAATGTCGTCGATCCGCTTGCAGGTTCGTACTATGTGGAAAGCCTGACAAATCAGCTTGCGGAAGAGGCGTGGAAACTCATCGAAGAAGTCGAAGAGATGGGCGGCATGACCAAAGCGGTGGCAACTGGCATGCCAAAGCTGCGCATTGAAGAAGCGGCAGCCAAACGCCAAGCAAACATCGACAAGGGCGATGAAGTGATTGTTGGCGTGAACAAGTACCGTCTGGACAAAGAAGATGCGATCGACATTCTCGATATCGACAATGATGCTGTGCGCACGTCGCAAATTGCACGTCTCGAAAGCATCCGTGCCTCACGTGACAGTGCAGCCTGCGATGCGGCACTGGCTGAACTAACTCGCCGTGCGAAAGAGGGCGGTAATCTGCTTGAAGCTGCGGTAGAAGCATCGCGCGCGCGTGCTAGCGTAGGAGAAATCAGCATGGCCATGGAAGACGCATTCGGGCGCCACCGCGCTGAGGTCAAAACGCTCGCAGGCGTATATGGCGCAGCATATGAAGGCGATGAAGGCTTCGCCGCGATCCAGCAGTCGGTAGAAGACTTTGCCGAAGAAGAGGGCCGCCGCCCTCGCATGCTTGTGGTGAAAATGGGGCAAGATGGCCACGACCGAGGTGCGAAAGTTATCGCAACGGCCTTTGCTGACATCGGCTTTGACGTCGATGTGGGCCCATTGTTCCAAACGCCAGACGAAGCCGCACAAGATGCGGTTGATAACGACGTCCATGTGATCGGCATTTCCAGCCAGGCTGCGGGTCACAAGACTCTCGCGCCTCAGCTCGTAAAAGCACTTAAAGACAAAGGCGCGGAAGACATTATCGTAATTTGCGGCGGCGTAATTCCGCAGCAAGACTACGACTTCCTCTACAGCGCGGGTGTAAAAGCAATCTTTGGCCCGGGAACAAACATCCCTAAAGCGGCACAAGATATTTTGCAGATCATTCGCGAGACACGTCAGTCTTAACAAGACAGGGCACGGCTTCTAACGCCGTGCCCTTCCTCTCTCTTAAAATATCCCGGGGGAAGTCGATCTTAGATCGACTGGGGGCAGCGCCCCATTCCGCTCACGCATTCTGCGTGAGCAATCAAGCGCGCCGCACAGGCGGCGCACCGTTACCTCAAATTATGCTGTTTCGCTGCTTTCAGCGCTCTTCGCGCTCGCGATCATTAGTGCTGTGTAGCCGATCAAGCCTGATAGAATCGACCCTGATAGCACGCCCAAGCGCACTTGGTTCATCATCGCGGGATCATCAAAACTAAGCCCGCCAATGAACAACGACATGGTAAAGCCAACGCCTGCCAAACACGCAATGCCGTAGATGTGCAGCCAGCTTGCGCCATGTGGAAGCTTGGCAAAGCCCAGCTTAACAGTGATCAACGTAAGCCCCAGCACACCGATTTGCTTTCCGAGAATCAAGCCCAAAGCGATGCCCAACGGCAGGGGAGCAATAAGATCAGAGACGCTAAGTCCTGTGAGGACGACGCCTGCATTTGCAAAAGCAAAGATTGGGATGATCAGATAAAGCACATAAGGCGTCAACGCGTGCTCTAGCGCGTGGAGCGGTGATTTACCCCATTTGTCTGTAAGAGGAATGAGAAACGCGGTGACAACGCCAGCCAATGTCGCATGGACCCCGGATTTAAGCACAAAGAACCACATAATTGTCCCAAGCAAGACCGCAGGCGCAACGCGGTGCGCGCCTTTTAGGTTCAGCCAAATAAGGCCAATAAGTGGGAGTAACGCCAAATAGAGGTAATCAATCTTCAACTCCGCTGTATAAAACAGTGCGATAATGATGATCGCGCCCAGATCATCGAGGATTGCCAATGTGAGCAAGAAAACCTTCAACGATACCGGGGCGCGGCTCCCAACAAGAGCCAAAATGCCGAGCGCAAATGCAATGTCAGTCGCTGCCGGAATAGCCCAGCCACTTAGGGTTTCAGGGCTGTTCCAGTTGAATGCAACAAAGATCATCGCAGGAAAAGCCATGCCGCCTAGGGCCGCCATGCCAGGCAGCAGCACATCGCGGGGGTTCTTAAGTTTGCCTTCAAGGAGTTCGCGTTTTAGCTCCAGGCCGATCAAAAAGAAAAAGATCGCCATCAGCCCGTCGTTGATCCAAAGGATCAGAGGTTTTTCCAAACCTGAACCATTCAAGGTAACTGCGAGATAGCTACCAAGAACACTTTCATAAACGCCAGAAAGGCCGGAATTTGCGACGATCATCGCGGCGAGCGCTGAGAGCATTAGCAGGATGCCACCAGAGGCTTCGTGACTGAAGAAACGATCAATTGCGCGTAGGAACATGGCTCACTTTCGGGTTATTTGTCATGTGTTTCATCGCGCGAAGCGCGTAGGGTTGACGGGTCAAATGGGGTGACTTCGATGCAAATGCAACAAGTATCCGCATGTTTCATATCGTTTTTGTTGAATTTGTTGTGCCTTGCACAGGCATTTGCTTTGGGTAACACTCTTTGCCATGACGAAACTTTCTTTGGATCATCTTGCCGTTAGCGGCGAAAACCGCGATGCCGCGCGGGCGCATATAGAAGATGCGCTTGGTTTGCCAATGCAGGATGGGGGCGCTCACGAAATCTTTGGCACGCATAATCATCTTATGGGGCTTGCGGATGGGCTCTATTTGGAAGCGATTTCTATTGATCCTAATGCAGAGCAACCGGCGCGGCCTAGATGGTTCGACTTGGACAACTTCGCGGGTGCGCCGCGCTTGAGCAATTGGATTTGTTCAACCCAAGACTTGGCAAGCAGCTGTCAGACGTGGCCCGAAGCAGGCGGGCCTGTCGCGCTACGGCGCGCAGAGTTACGTTGGCAAATGGCTGTGCCGCAAAGCGGGGTCTTGCCATTTGATGGGCTTTTCCCGCCGCTTATCGAATGGTCAGGTCCGCTACATCCTACGGCGATGCTAGAGCCTACTGGCGCAAAGCTCGTCGCATTGACGATTAGACATCCTGATGCCGACGCGCTGCGTTTGAGCCTTGGAGAAATTCATGGTGCAAATGTTCGGTTTGAAACGTCTCGTTCAGTCGAGCTGATTTCTGAATTTGAAACACCTCATGGTATGCGTGTTCTGGCATGATAGTGCGATCAGCTGTCTGCGCGGATGCTAAGGCAATTTGCGATATCTGGAATCCTTTGATCGAAAACACGGCGACCACGTTTACGAGCGATCTAAAGACCGAACAAAGCATTTTAAGTGACATCAAAGCCCGCGCCGGCGCGTTCTTTGTGTGCGAAGAAGCGGATCGGCTTCTGGGTTTTGCGACATATTTTCCGTTTCGGGGCGGCCCCGGATATGCACATACAAAGGAGCATTCGATCAATCTATCTCCTGACGCGCGCGGGCGCGGGGCAGGGCAAGCTCTCATGGCTGCGCTTGAGGCGCATGCGAAACAAGCGCAAGTGCACAGTATTTGGGCGGGCATTAGCGGTGAAAATCCGAGTGGGGTCGCCTTTCACAAAAAGGTTGGATTCACTGAAATTGCGCGTCTCCCAGAGGTTGGTTACAAGTTCGACCGTTGGATGGATTTGGTTTTGATGCAAAAAATACTTCGTTAAAGCTGTATGTTGGATGGGCATTAAGCGCTTGGGGGCGTAAACTGTCCCAATGAACTTATGGACTCGCATATCCGAAGCGTTGGCTGCGCTCGCAAGTGGTGAAAGCCTTTCTGTGGTTTTCGATCATTTGCGAAGCCCGCCCGAACGTTCGGTTGCCTTCACAATTGCGGTCATTGCGCTCGGTGCAAAGATGGCCAAAGCGGACGGGCACGTCACGCGCGACGAAGTCACGGCATTTCGCGAAGTGTTCCATATTGCCAGCGCGGATGAGGATAACGCCGCGCGGGTCTTCAACATGGCGCGTCAAGACGTTGCTGGTTTTGAAGATTATGCATCGCGCATCGCCGATATGTTTGGCGAAGAACCCTCTACCCTATGTGATCTTCTGGAAGGGCTTTTTCACATAGCGATGGCAGACGGGTTTTATCATCCGAGCGAGAATGAGTTTTTGCAGCAAGTCGCGCAAATATTTGGCCTGCCAGACAGCGAGTTTCGAGCGTTGCGCGCTCGGTTTGTGCCCGATGCTATGCCCGATCCATATTCGGTTCTGGGTGTCAGCCCAGACGCTGCGCTGGATGAGATCCGCAAATCCTGGCGCGCGATGGTGCGTGAAACCCATCCCGATCGCATGATCGCGCGCGGGGTTCCGCAAGAGGCTATTCTGATGGCCGAAAAACGTATGGTTGATATCAATCGCGCGTGGGAAGACATTCAAAAAGATCGCGCGGCATAATGCGGATCGCTTGCTATAACGTTGAATGGTTTGATCGCTTGTTTGACGACGAAGGCACCATGCTCGTCGATGATCGCTGGTCCGGGCGGCGTGACGTCACGCGCGCAGCGCAAGCAGACGCCTTGGGCAAGGTTTTCAAAAAAATCGACGCCGATGCGGTAATGGTTGTCGAAGCGCCAGATGATCACGGCGCGCGCTCGGGTGCGCGCGCGCTCGAAAGCTTTGCCAAAAAATACGGATTGCGAACGAGCAAAGCGATTTTGGGGTTTTCCAACACAACTCAGCAAGAAATTGCTTTGCTTTATGATCCGAGCAAGTTGAGTGCACAGCATGACCCTAAGGGCGACGCAGAAGAAGAAGCTCCTCGGTTTGATGGCGTTTACAAACTTGATCTGGATATCGACAATCGCGCCGATAGCGTGACTTTCTCCAAGCCTCCGTTTGAGCTGGCCATTGAAACGAGCGCTGGTACGAAACTGCGAATGATTGGCGCACATCTTAAAAGCAAAGCGCCCCACGGCGCAAAGAACCGCGATGAGGTGATGCGTTATTCTATCGCCAATAGGCGCAAGCAACTGGCGCAGGCTGTTTGGCTGCGTGCACGGATCGCAGAACACTTAGAGGCGGGCGACGATCTGATTGTGCTTGGTGATTTGAATGATGGTCCGGGTTTAGATGAATTTGAAAATCTGTTTGGGCGCTCGTCCGTCGAGATTATTTTGGGCGAGCTGGGCGATCTGTGTCTTTACGATCCCAACGCGGCACGCGCACTTGAGCGAAAAATCGGCAGCGTGCCAACGACATCCCGGTTTTTTCTAAAACAGGAGAACCGCTTTTTGCAAGCGCTGTTGGATTACATCATGGTGAGCGGTAATTTGCGAGCAAAGGCAAAAGCTTGGCGTATTTGGCATCCGTTCGATGATCCCGAATGCTGGACGGATCTGGAGCTGCGCGAGGCGCTGCTAACGGCCTCTGATCACTTCCCTGTGACGTTAGATATCGAAATTTGATCTAAAAATGTTGCAAATCGCTTCTATATTGGACGCATGAGACAGATTGCACTTACATCTGCTTTGGCTTTCGCACTGGCTATGCCTGCGCAGGCTGAAGATACATCAAACGAGCAAGGTTTCAGTTTGTTGGAAGAGGGCGCGCGCCTTCTGTTTGAGGGGTTGATGAAAGAGATCGAACCGGCTTTGCGCGAAATGGAAGGGCTGTCAGAGCAATTCGAGCCTGCCTTGCGCGGTTTCGTCGAGAATATGGGGCCGGCCTTGGGCGACTTGTTGGGGCAGGTTGAGGACTTTTCGAAATACGAACCACCTGAAATACTGCCAAACGGCGATATAATTATCCGCCGAAAGCCCGATGAGGAGGCAAGCACTCCAGAGGGCGAAGTCGATCTATGAAGGATCAGCCGCCATTGAAGGTTTCGTAAACTTTACAATCACTTCTGCATCGAGCGATGAGGCGAGCGATGCAAGACGTGCTTCAGCCACTTCTGAAAACAGCGGCTTTGCCGAGGGGTGAAGCCGCAGCTCTAGTTCTTTCTTCTTCGGGAACCAGCGCATTTCACCTAATTGGGCGTCCTTTTCCATCCAAAGCATCGCGCCAAACCGCATCGCTTTGCCAAGGATTTCCGCCTGCTTTTGCTCTTGCTCAGAGATCAAATCAAACATGTCGTCAAAACGCGTTCCTTCGCGTTTGTTGCGATAGCGGTGCATTAAGGCAAGGCCGAGAAAGATACGCTCCGAGTGGCTAAGGCCGCCCAGATTGGCCCGTGTGGAATTGTCGAAACACACTTCCGCGCGAAAATCTGGGTGCGCGCGCCATGTCACATCGTGCAAAAGACTGGCAGCTTTTACGAGCCGCTTGGTCGCGAAAGGCGCGGATTTAAAGAGCGGCATGATGAAGTGGTAGAGCGTTTTGCCAAATCCGGGCATTCGAGCGTCTTTAGCTTCGGAAAAGCGTGCGGCTTCAACCAATGGATCGCGATCACGCAATTTCTGCGGCATTTGCTCATAAAGCATGCCCTCTCGAATGCCGTAGCTCGAAACTGCGATGTCTTTCGGTTTTACGCGGCTGATGAGCAGCTTGAGAACTTCCGACGCAATAGGGACAAGCGCCATTCGCGCCGATGAAATATCACAAGCACTGCGCAGCTTATCAATGTCGGACTCGGCGATGAATTTAACCGTGTCGCGTACGGATTTAGCGGTCATTCGGTATTCGTGTAGAACATGCAGCGGGTATCCGCGACGATGCATGTCAATACGTGCGATTGCTCGCCATGATCCGCCAACAAGGAACAAACGATCCTTTTGCTCGCCCATTTGCTCGCAAAGTTCGCCGATGACCTCTTTGGCATAGGCTTTGCGCGCCTTTGAGCCGCCCTTCATGCTTTGCAATTTCAGTGGCCCAAGCGAAGATGTGACGCACTTTCCCACGCGCCCGTCGCGAATTTCGGCCAGTTCCATCGAGGCACCACCAATATCGCAAACCAATCCGTAAGACCCGGGCCATCCCAGCAATACGCCTTGCGCTGACAAACGCGCTTCTTCAGGCCCGTCGATAACATGCACCTTTAGGCCTGTTTCGCGCAAAACATCGGCGCAAAAATCGGGTCCGTCCGTAGCGTCGCGAACGGCTGCGGTTGCGACCGCGGTCAGCGGCGAGATGCCAAGGCTTTGTGCGATTGCTTCAAAGCGTGTAACGGCCTCTAAAGCGCGCTCGCGTCCACGCGGGTTCAGATGGCCTGTTTCCGCGATGCCTGCCCCCAGGGCGCACATGACTTTTTCGTTGTAGAAATAGGCAGGGCTTCGTGCAGCGCCGTCAAAGACGACCATACGGACAGAGTTTGATCCGATATCAACAACACCGATACGCGAGAGTTTTCGAACAGATGGATCATCAAAGAGAGGGCGGCCAAAGGGGCCATAGTTCGCTGTTTCGTTCTGAAGGGAGTCGGTTGGAACGTCAGCGGTCATAAGATCATCCGAGCATTTGTCTGTTATCCGAAGCAATTGCGCATTCGTGCACAGGGGTCAACTAGGCAAATTGGCGTCGGGGCTTTCATCAATTGTATGCGTGAGTTTAGGAACATCCGCCGCGCCGGCACTGCCGCGCCCAGAGAGTGACGGATTTTCCATAAAGAACTTGTGACAGTTGAAGGCAAATTGCCCTTCTGGAACGCTTTCGCGCGAAAACGATCCGTCTGGATGCATGATCCAGCTTTGTGCAACATCAGCCAGATTTGCTGCCATGATCTGACTGACGATCTGGGCTTTTACAGTCGCGTTGTTGATCTCAACCAGGGTTTCGACGCGTCGATTCAGATTGCGCCCCATCCAATCGGCGGAGCTGATAAAGACGCGTGCCCGTTTGTGGGGAAGGCCTTGGCCGTTGCCAAAGCACACAATACGCGAATGTTCCAAGAACCGCCCGACAATTGATTTGACGCGAATTGTCTCGCTCAGGCCCTTGATGCCCGGGCGCAATCCGCAAATCCCGCGAATGACCAGATCGATTTTCACACCCGCTTGCGACGCGGCATAGAGTGCGTCGATCACTTCCGGATCAATGAGCGAGTTCATCTTTGCCCAAATCACGGCCGGCTTGCCTGCTTTCGCAAACTCCGCTTCTTTTGCGATCAATTCGAGCAAACGTGGTTTTAGCGTTAGCGGAGAAATAGCGAGGTTATCGAGAGCATCAGGCGGGGCGTAACCAGAGAGGTAGTTGAATACCTTGGTTGCGTCGCGCCCTAGTTTTGCATCACAGGTAAAGAAAGACAGGTCAGTGTAGATACGCGCGGTGATTGGATGATAGTTGCCAGTGCCATAGTGTGTGTATGTCACCAATTGATCCCCTTCTCGGCGCACCACAGTGGAAATCTTGGCATGGGTTTTCAAGTCAAGAAAGCCGTAGACCACATGCGCGCCAGAACGTTCCAATCGACGTGATTGGCGGATATTGGCGGCTTCGTCAAAACGCGCTTTCAGCTCGACCAAGGCGGTGACGGACTTGCCATCTTCCGCCGCTTCGCACAGCGCAGAAACAATGGGGGAGCGTTTGGACGTGCGATACAACGTCTGCTTGATCGCCACCACATCCGGATCACGCGCGGCCTGCGTCAAGAAACGCACCACCATGTCGAAGGTTTCATAGGGGTGGTGGAGCAGCATGTCTTTCTTGCGGATTGCCGCGAACATATCGCCTTCGTGGTCCTGAACACGCTCAGGAACACGCGGCATGAAGGGGGGCCAAAGCAGATCAGGGCGCGCGTCTGTCACAAGTTCAGAAAGATCAGCCATCCCAATCATTCCTTGCAGCTCAACGGTTTCTGCGTCCGAAACATCAAGTTCGCGCATAACGAGGTTTTTTAGCTTGTTTGGGGCGTCGCCAGAATAGGTAAGGCGAACCACTTCACCGCGCTTACGGCGCTTAAGCGCGACCTCAAATTCGCGCACCAGATCTTCGGCTTCGTCTTCGACCTCTAAATCGCTGTCGCGTAGCACGTGAAAGCCAAAATGGCCCTTCATTTTATAACCGGGAAACAGCCGTCCCAAGTTCTCGACCAAGGCGTCCTCGAGTGGGAGATAGCGCAACTGACCTTCAGGCGCAGGCAACGCGATGAAGCGATCAATTTGGGCTGGGATCGGCAAGAGTGCCTGAAGTTCGCGTTTGTCGGATTGACGTTCAAGTTGCAAAGCCAGCGCATAGCCCGTGTTCGGAATGAACGGAAATGGATGCGCAGGATCAATTGCCAGAGGGGATAGGACAGGAAAAACCTTGTTCAAAAAAACATCCGCAACGAAGTTTTTGTCCGCCTCGCTTAGATCGTCGCGCGCAGTGATCGCAATCCCAGCGTCGAGCATTTCTGAGCGCAGCACCTCGAACACGCGCTGCTGCGTTTTCAGCAAATTGCGTGCGTCTTCGTTAATCAGAACCAATTGCTCAGCGGGAGAGAGGCCGTCAGCGGCGGGGGTTGTGTTTCCTGCTTGCGCCAGCTCACGCAGACCCGCGACGCGCACAGTATAAAACTCATCTAGGTTGGTCGCCGAAATCGACAGAAACCGAAGGCGCTCAAGCAAAGGCACGCGCGGGTTTTCGGCTTCCTCCAGAACGCGCCAGTTGAAATTGAGCCAGCTTAATTCACGGTTCACAAATCGCGCGGGGCCAGTGAAGTCCACTTCGGCAAGTTCAATTGGATCAGGGCAATCTGCTTTGAGAAAATCGGCTTGCATGTTCAGGCGTCCGGTTGGTTCGAAGAAAATGACTATGTGTGGCCTGCGAGGGCTTTGTCCAGCGTTGCAGAAGCAAAAGCACGGGTGAGCGGGCGGCCTTGCTCCAAACTTGCCTTGTCGAGCGCGGATACGATGCTTTGAGCGGCGGTGAACGAACGCTCGATGCGTTTCGCCAGGAAAGGGATAACATCTGGCGCAGGGTTGAGCTGACGATCTGCGAAGAGCTTCATCAGCAAAACGGTCAAGAGCGTATCGTCCGGTGCTTCGATTTGAGCGATTTGAAGGGCTTGCAGACGGCTTGCGAGATCCGGAAGCGAAATTGCCCAACGTTGTGGCGGCTTGCGGGCGGTTATCAATAGGGGCTGGCCTTCTGCTTGGGCCAGATTATGCAAATGGAACAAGGTGGTTTCTAAATCGCGGTTTCCAGCAATTTGGTCCGCATCTTCTACGGTCACAGGGGATCGCAAAAGCGAAGGCACCATATCTTCATTCAGCTCAAGCGCGGGAACGATTGTCGCGCCGCTTTGAGCCGCCCAAACGTGGGCGATGTGAGTTTTGCCTGATCCCTCTGGGCCGACCAGCACGAGTTTGTTGTTGGTCCAGCTTTCTGGAGTGTCTATGAGACTGACCGCGAGGGCATTAGAGGGAGAGACGAAGAAGTCATCCCTGCCAAGCGCGGTACGCATTGGCAGATCAAAGCTTAGTTGTTGTGACATTATCAATCTTCGCTTTGATTGGGTTTTTCTAGGCCGAAGTAGAGGCGGCTGCCCATGTATTGGCCAACTAAAAACCGCGCTACAACGCCTAGCGCAGCGGCGACGGGAACCGCAACGAGCATACCGACAAAGCCGAATAGTGAACCGAAGACTGACAAAGCAAGCAAGAGCCAGACAGGGTGCAATCCGACGGAAGAACCGACGAGCTTGGGTGTCAGGACATTGCCCTCCATCACTTGCCCGATGACAAAAATGCCGGCCACGAGGCCAATTGATACCCAATCCCCCCAGAACTGAAACAGGCCCAGCCCGATTGCGAGCGCGCCGCCGATCAATGCGCCAACGTAGGGAATGAACGTGATTAGGCCGGCAATGAAGCCAACGACGAGGCCGAACTGGAGGCCAACGAGCATAAGTGCGATTGCATAATAGGTGCCAAGGATCAGGCAGACGGTACCCATTCCCCGAATGAACGCCGCGAGAGTTTGGTCAATTTGCGATGCAAGCATCCGAATCGTGGGCGCATGATCACGGGGCAAAAGCGTGTCTACGCGCGCCGTCATATTGTCCCAATCCAACAGTAGATAAAACGCCACCACAGGGACGATAAGGAACAGAACAACGATATTAATGATGGACGAGGCGGACGATAGAACCGAGCTGAGCAGCTCTCCGCCCTTTGATTGAATCGTCTCGCCAATACCAACAATCGATTGGCGCAGCGTTGACCCTTCGTCGAGCGCTTGTGGAAAACGCTCTGCGAGGAAGTTTTGCAAATCAGTGAAGAGCTGCGGTGCGATATCGAACAGTGAAATCGCTTGGTTGATCAATGTTGGAACCACAAGCAAAACCATGACGATAAAAATCAACACCGCTGCTAGCGTTATCAGCGTCGTCGCGAGCGCACGACTACAGCCCCAGTCCTCTAATTTGTCTGCAACAGGATCAAGGAAGTAGGCAATTGCGCCGCCAAGGACAAAAGGTAAAATAACATCGCCCAGATACCATAGGGCAATCATGAAGATCACCGTCGCGATTCCCCAATATCTAAGCTGGTCTTTAACAGGATGGGCCATGATCTGCCTTTTACTGATATCTGTCCGTCAGACATCGCCCATGCAGAGTTAGGTTTCAAGAGGCGCGTGACGGCGCGGGAACAGCTCTATCGCCCAAAAATTCGAGTAGAGTTTATTTTGAAAGATGAAAGGGCATGTCTTGCTGGATGAGCTGGCAAAGCCTAAAGGAACATAACACATGCTAAATCTAAGGGACGTACCATGCGCCTGAGCCGTTACTTTTTGCCGATCTTGAAAGAGAACCCTGCCGATGCGCAGATTGTCAGCCATCGATTGATGCTGCGCGCGGGGATGATCAAGCAATCCTCAGCGGGCATCTATTCCTGGCTCCCGATGGGCTTTAAGGTTTTGCGCAAAATTGAAAATATTGTGCATGAAGAACAACAGCGCGCTGGGCATATTCCAATGCTCATGCCGACGTTGCAGTCAGCCGATTTGTGGCGCAAGTCTGGGCGATATGATGCTTATGGTCCTGAGATGCTGCGCATCACGGATCGTCATGATCGTGAAATGCTCTACGGTCCCACGAACGAAGAGATGATCACAGATATCGTTGCGAACTTTGTTGGCAGCTATAAATCATTGCCCCTGACGTTGTACCATATCCAGTGGAAATTCCGCGATGAAGTCCGCCCACGCTTTGGTGTGATGCGCGGACGCGAGTTTTTGATGAAAGACGGCTATAACTTCGATCTGACCAAAGAAGACGCGCTGCACGCTTACAATCGCCACCTCGTCAGCTACCTGCGCACTTACGAGCGCATGGGCCTTCAAGCGATCCCGATGCGCGCGGATTCTGGCCCAATTGGCGGGGACTTTACGCACGAGTTTCTGGTTCTGGCTGATACAGGCGAGAGCGAAGTCTTTTATGACAGCGAGATCACGGATCTTAGTTTTGGCGATCGCGAGGTTGATTTCGACGACAAAGCGGCCTGCCAGTCCGTGCTTGAAGAATTCACCAGCCGCTACGCGCGCACGGATGAAACCCATGACGAAGCCGTCTTCAATGACGTGCCGGAAGAGCGTCGCCGCGTGGCGCGCGGAATCGAAGTTGGACAGATTTTCTACTTTGGCACCGAGTATTCCGAAAAGATGGGTGCGATGGTGCAAAATGAAGATGGTCAACGCGTGCCGCTTCATATGGGTAGCCACGGTATTGGTGTTTCGCGTCTTTTGGGCGCGATCATTGAAGCATCCCATGATGACAATGGTATCATTTGGCCAGAAGGCGTGACGCCGTTCCATTGCGGGATCGTAAACCTTAAGCAGGGCGACGAAGAAGCGGACGCAGCCTGCGATGCGCTCTATCAGAGCCTCACTGCGCTGGGCCTTGAGCCGCTTTATGATGATCGTAAAGAGCGCGCAGGTGGCAAGTTCGCAACGATGGATTTGATCGGTCTGCCGTGGCGCATTACTGTTGGTCCACGTGGCCTCAAAAACGGTGTTGTGGAAGTTACATCGCGCCGCACAGGCGAGAGCGAAGAAATGACGCCAGAGCAGGCCGTTGCCAAGATCGCGGCGATCTACGAAGGTCTCTAAGCCGTGATTGCGCGCGCTCTTGCTCTGGTGATGGGTTTGTCTGGTGCTGCTGGCGTGTCGCAGTTTCCCGAGTATTCGCAACAATATGTGCAGCGCCTTGGCGGCGCTGTGGATGAGCTTGCTCGCTTCATGGACGACTTTGACGCAGATGCAGCGAGCCTTGATCTCACCCGTGAAGCCGCTTTGGTCGATTTGGCCAAGGGGGGAGAGATGGGAGCCGCGCGCGCTGATACGATGGTTGCAACGATAGACCGACACGCACGTTTTTCTGCGGACCTTGAGGAAATGCAGGGCCTTGGTCCTTTCAGCCGCGCGAAATATGCGGCGCGCTTTACCGATAGCGAACTCGCTGGGCGCGTTTGGGAGAACTATAAGCCAGCGATGCCCGTAACCTTTGAGGGCGCGATCTTTGCCTTTATCGGATTTCTAGGCGGTCTCGCGCTGTTTTCTGCGCTGATTTGGCTGCTGCGCTTGCCTTTTGTCTTATTTCGTCGCACCTCTGAGCCGTAAAACAATCCCAAAAGGGAGCTTCGAGCCGTGTCCAAAACCCCAATGCCCTTTGCCCGCTTTGAGTTGATGATTGCATGGCGCTATCTGCGCGCTAAACGCGCCGAGGGCGGCGTGAGTGTGATGACGTGGATTAGTCTTATCGGTATTACGCTCGCGGTTTTTGCATTGATTGCTACGCTCGCCGTGCGGTCTGGCTTTCGCACGGATTTTGTCGGGACAATCCTTGGCGCGAATGCGCATGTGACGGTCTACAAAACGGCCCAAGCAGATGAGTATGGCCGTTTAGATCGCAAAATATACGACTATGATGAAATGGCGGCTCGGCTTGTTGCTGTTGACGGCGTCACGCGTGCCGCGCCTTTGGTGCGCGGGCAGGTCATGGCCAACAAGGCGGGGCGTAATACTGGCGTCGAGGTCTATGGGATTACCAAGGAAAACCTGCTGACCATTCCCAAAGTAGCCAATCCTGAATCTTTCTATGGTGATATCAACCGTTTCGAAAGCGGCGTTGCTATTGGATCAGGCGTTGCGCGAGAGCTTGGCGTAGCAACGGGCGATCGGATCAAGATTATCTCACCCAACGGGGTGAAAACTGCCTTTGGAACCAGCCCACGCGTGAAAGCATATGAAGTAACTTACGTTTTCACCGCCGGGCGGTACGACATTGATAAAACGCGCGTCTACATGCCTCTGGCCGAGGCGCAGAGCTTTTTCAATCGTGAAGGTGCGGTGGATGAAATCGAGGTGATGGTTGAAGAGCCAGAGGAAATCGAACCAATGCAATTGGACCTGTTGCGAGCAGGGGGCGAGCGCACGCAACTGTGGGCTTGGACAGATGCGTCTGGAGGGTTTCTGCGTGCCTTGGAAGTGGAGGACAATGTGATGTTTATCATCCTCTCCATCCTCGTTTTGATCGCCGCGATGAACATCGTTTCAGGCTTGATCATGTTGGTTAAGAACAAAGGGCGCGACATCGGTATTTTGCGCACTATGGGATTGAGTGAAGGCTCTGTTCTGCGTGTTTTCTTCATTTGCGGTGCGTTCACAGGAATTATCGGCACTGCGATTGGCGTGATTTTGGGGTGCCTTTTCGCGCTTTATATTGATCCGATCTTTTCGGCAGTGAACTACTTCGCGGGCGGCGGCGTTTGGGATCCAGCGGTGCGCGGTATCTATAACTTGCCTGCCGAATTGCGGTTTGAGGATGTGATGTCAGCGGTGATCCTTTCGCTTGGTCTGTCTTTCGTTGTGACTATTTTTCCAGCTCGCCGCGCGGCGAGAATGAACCCTGTCGAGGCACTTCGCTATGAGTGATCTAACGCTAGAGTTAAGCGGCATCGCAAAAGCCTATAACAAAGGCCGAGAGAACGAAGTCACAGTGCTGCGCCAGATAGACTTGCACGTTGAGCCAGGAGAAATAGTTGCGCTGGTTGCTCCGTCTGGCGCTGGTAAATCGACGCTGCTGCATATTGCGGGCTTGCTGGATGCACCTGATAGCGGGAGCGTTAAGATCGCAGGGCAAACCGTAACCGGGCTAAGCGATCGCAAACGCACAGCAATTCGGCGTGAAGATGTGGGATTTGTCTATCAGTTCCATCATTTGCTGCCCGAGTTCACCGCGCTTGAAAATATTGTGTTGCCTCAACTGGCGAATGGCGTCTCTGCGACAGCCGCACAGGAGCGCGCAAAAGATTTGCTTACCCGCGTCGGCGTTTCCCATCGCGCAGATCATCGCCCTGCGGCCCTGTCTGGGGGCGAGCAACAACGCGTTGCGTTTTGCCGCGCTCTTGCGAATAGCCCGCGCTTATTGCTTGCGGATGAACCGACTGGCAATCTTGATCCTGCGACATCGGATCAAGTGTTTGCCGCCCTTATGGAATTGGTGCGTGACACCGGGCTTTCGGCAGTCATAGCGACGCATAATTTGGAATTGGCGGCGCGTATGGATCGTCAGTTGCGTTTGGAAGATGGCACACTGGTGTCGCTATAACCCATAAATTTTGGTCCTATTTTGGACAAAATTTTCTCGTATCCGTTGCGAGAAAAGTGTTTTAGCGAGGATTCTGCCATGTCGGCTATGTTGTTAGTTTTGCTCAGCGGTCTCACCATGTTTGGAGTGGTGATGATGGAACCTGCGGAAGAAGTGGTTGACGAAGAGGGCGATTCTGTCAGCGACGATACCGGTGACGCTTCGGGTGATGCAGCCGCGGAGGGTAGCAATCCCCTAACAGAAGCGACAACGACGCAAGATGATTCAGAAGCCGATGTCGAAGCGTCCGACGAGTCCAGCGGCGCTGACGAAGAAAACGCGGAAGACGGCGATAGCGAGGACACAGGCCAAGATACCGACGATGATAGCGACGATGCCATTGTTGATCCCGAAGCGGACACAATTTCAGGCTCGGAGCTGGGCGACACAATCAATGCCGGTCTAGGCGATGATGTCGTTGACGGGCGCGAAGGCGATGACACGATTGCGGGCGGCGAAGGCGCAGATTCAATCGAAGGCGGGCTCGGCGCAGATATTCTCTATGGTGGTTTGGTTGGCGGCCCTGACGACGGTGCGATTGACACACTAAGTGGCGGTGAAGGTGCGGATCAGTTGAATCTGGAGAATGATGATGTCGCGACGGGTGGCGAAGGCGCTGATACGTTTATCTCGCTTAGCACGCTAACGTCACGTGCCTTGGTGACGGATTTCGACGCAGCAGAAGACGTGATCGTGGTGCAACATGAGGATGACACACCGCCGACCTTGAGCGATCAAAGGATTGCGTCTGATGGTTTGATTCTAGAATTTTCTGACGGCAGCCAGATTGAACTTGAGGGCGTGAGCGAAGAATTGGATGAGGCGCTTATTAGCTTTGTCGATGTACGCGCAAGCTAGTGCTAAAGGGCGTTTCCGCTCTTGACGCAACGACGGTGATTGATCACGTTCCGGCCTAATAAGCGGGAGAAAACAGCATGCCAAAGATCACAGTCAATGAGATAGAACGCGTCACGCGCGACGCGCTTGAAGCGCATGGCGCGCAAGATTGGATCGCGGCAGAAATGGCTCAGGCTGTGGCTTGGGCAGAAGCACGCAGCAATCGCATTTGTGGTCTCTATTATGTTGAAAGTTACTGCCAACAGCTTGTCACGGGACGCGTTGATGGCACCGCTACACCGCAGGTAACACGGCCTTTGGCGTCGCGCATCGAAGTGGATGCCTGCAATGGTTTTGCGCAAACAGCGTTCGAGCGCGCGTTAGGAACGGCGGTTGATGCAGCAAAGGAAACTGGCACAGTTTCCGTTGCAATCCATCGTGCGCATACCTGCACAGCGCTTGGCTATTTCACTGAAAAAGCTGCAAAACAGGGCCTGATTGCGATGGGTATGACCAATGCGTCACCCATTGTTGCGCCTCCTGGCGGTAAGAGCCGGGTGATTGGAACCAACCCTATGTCCTTTGCGGTTCCTGATGGAAAAGGCGGCGTTGCGATGTCGTTTGATCAATCAACAACTACGGTTGCACTAGGGCGCATCACGATGGCCAAAGCCGCCGGCGAAACTATTCCAGAGGGCTGGGCTGTGGACGCAGATGGTAAGCCGACAACCGATCCAGAGGCGGCCTTGAAAGGCTCGTTAACATCTTTGGGCGGGATGGAGAGCGGATACAAAGGTTGGGGACTGGGTTTGATGGTCGAACTATTGGCCGCTGGCATGACGGGCGGTTTGGCAAGCCGTGATGTTAAGCCACTAAAGGCCCCTGAAGGCGCACCACACGGACTTGGACAGTTCTTTATGCTGATTGACCCCGCAGCCAGCCCCGCGTTTTACGAGCGCCTCGAAGCGCTAGGCGCCGCCGCGATCGAAGATGTGGGGACGCGTATGCCCGGGCAGAACAAACAGTTGCTAGAGGCTGTGCAAGTGCCCGACGCGCTATGGGACTTGATGACGTCGCTAGCAAACGGTCCTTCTCACGCAGACGTGTAGTGAAAGTCATCTCAGGGTGCGCCAGAAATAAGTATGAAAAATATTCTTACTTTGGTGATTGCCGCCACACTGCTGAGCACTTCCGCTGTCACTGCGGGACAAATCTCATTCGATAAAGCTTGGAAAGAGCAAAAGTTTTCGCTCTTTTCAAAAAACAAATATAGCTTCAAAGGCGCAAGCCTTGGGGTGCAATCGGACGGGTCTGTTTCGATGGCCTATCGCGCAATTCCCGAAAGCCTTTGGGGAAGCCGAAGCGCTACTTGGCGCTGGAGCGTTGATCAATCTGTTCCAGCCACGGATTTGAGCAAAAAGGGCGGTGATGATCGCAACCTTTCTCTCTACGTGGTGTTTCTGCCCGAAGCCGACGCGCAAAAGCTAAAAGGTGCTGGCATTCGCAAATTGCTAAGCTCTGATGCCGCGCGTGTGTTGGTTTACATTTGGGGCGGCTCACATGGGCGGGGCAAACAGTTAAGCAGCCCCTATCTAGGGTCGCGCGGCAAAAATGTCATTTTGCGCAGTGCTGGTACAGGTAGTCACTCAGAGAGCGTAAATCTTGCGAGTGATTACAAACGCGCATTTGGCGGTACTGCAGGTGCCGTTGTCGGGCTGGCGGTTTCCGCAGACAGTGACGACACAAATAGCGCGGTGCGCGGCGCGATTTCTAACCTGTCTCTGAACTAAGCCAACTGAGTTAGATACACACCAAAGGCCATCATTGCGATTCCGCCCGCTCTTGCCGCTGAGAGCGGGCTTATCTGTGCGCCAAAGAGGCCGAAATGGTCAATTGCTGCCGCGCTGATCAATTGTCCTAGCAAAATAAAGAACACCGCGTTCCCAAGCCCGAACTTGGGCGCGATGAACGTGATGGATAGAACATAAAATGCAATCAACACCCCTGCGAGGAAGAGATGTTTAGGCGCTTCTGCAATGCTTGATGTGGGTTTGAAGCCTCCAATGAAGAACACGGCCAAAGAGCACGTGAAAGCGACCATGAACAACATAACCGACGCCGCAACCGGTGAGCCGATCCTGCTGCCAAGCGCAGCATTGAGTGCTGCAAGGATAGGAATGCCGATGCCTGCGCAAAGCATCACGAAAGCGTAACTCGAAGTTGGCATAATGCGCATCCTCTCAAAGATGTATTTGCGTCAGATCAAGGCACGAGCGCGCGCTAGGTGCAAGGTTGCTTATGAGAAAAACAGGGGGTTGGACATGCGATTGATTTGGGGAATGGCCTTAGTGGCCACTGCAGTTTCCGGATGTGTGAAAGAAGCGCCCGTCAGCGGCAAACGGCTTTTTGCTGAGAATTGTGCGGCCTGTCATGGCGAAAAGGGGCAGGGTGATGGGCCATTTGCTGAAAATCTGTTCATGCCGCCCTCCGACCTGACGGTGCTTTCGGAAAACAACGGCGGCACGTTCCCGCGAAATTATGTGATTTCCACCATGGACGGATATGCGCGAGGCGAGCATTTTAGCGGTGCCATGCCGGAGTTCGGAGTGAAGTTACTTGGTGAAGACGTGATTCTGGAAACGGGCGAAGGCGTTGTCACGCCGACACCTCAGCCTCTCGTTGCATTGGCAAACTACCTTGAGAGCCTGCAAGGGCAAGGCAGCTAACGCCCTTTTTGTAATCATATTCAATGCGATCACGGGGGGCGAGGTGATCACGGCGAAATTCCCCATAACGGTTTTGCGTGTTTTGTGGTAGCGTTGATTCATACCTTGGTTGTGCAAATAGGCTTGGGTAGGTGTTTAACGAGTTCGGGGGAACGGGAATGGCCACAATATCTGATTGCGAGAACCGGGATTCAGAAATGTCGTGCGACCTAGCCAAATACTTGGCTCAGATGGACGTTGAACGAGATATGGTCTTGCGGGAACGTCAGGCACGACAATGCGCCGAACAGTTAAAAGAAGAGGCTGACTTGTTTTGGGCGGACAACGCTGGCTCTGAAAGCGAAGTTTCCAACAATTGGCTCACGCGCCTAGCGTTTGGCAAATCTGCTAGGGCACGAAGAAAGTCGCAGTGGCGACCGCAATCTCTTTCTGTGATGGTTCTGCAAGCATCACCGCGCGCGTAAAAATCATCGCCTTTCCCGCGCGCACAATTTCCGCTTCGCATCTGACATGGGTTCCCACGCCGGGGCGCAGAAATTGCGTGTCGAGGTTGGTTGTGGCCACAGGGCGTACTTCGCCGAAGTGAGAAAAGCAGGCAAAGGCCATGAGCGTATCGGCCATCGTAGCGAGCGCTTGGCCCGACATGATGCCACCGACGCGGAGCAGATCGTCCGTGATTGGAATTGTGGCCGTGACCTTGCCCTGCTCGATGTCCGTGAAGGTAAAGTCCAAGGCCCGCACCCAAGGGGCAAAGAATTGATCAAGATAGGCTTGCGCGTCTGTGGGGGTCATAAAGAACGGCCTTTAAAGTAGGGTGCGTGATATCACGCACCTTACGTTTGGGGCGGCGTGGTTTGCAATGCGGTGGCGCGCCTGCCCACAGGCTTGGCATGGTCCAGCTTCAGATTGTATTCCTGAAGATTCAACCTTAAGTAATTTGATAGGTTTCCGTTTTGTAAAGTAGGTTCGTAATAATGAAATGCACAGTTTTTATCGATGAAAGCGGTGAGACTGGTATTGGTAAAATTCGCGAAAACGGAAAAAGGGGCGCAAGTCCTTATTTTGTCCTTGCTGCAGCGGTTATGCCATCAGCAATTCAAATCGTCGCACGAAAGCTATTGAAACAAGTACAGGATGAAATTCCAAAGAATTGGAAACATGCAACCGACCTTAATCATAGGCAAACTGTTTTCTTTTGTCGTGCTGCTGCTACTGTGAACATGAGAATTTTTGCCGTGGTATCTAAAAAGTCCACTTTGAAAGGGTATTCAGAACAAATTGAGCATGATTCGCACAAGTTTTACAACAAATGCACACAATACCTTCTTGAATGCGTTGGGCAATATCTGAAAGGGAAAGGGCTGTTTTCATCGGATCCAGATGTTATTTTTGAAGGTAGAAATCATAATTTTGATACCCTTCGTAGATTTATCGGCAGCGTCAAAGAAAAACCACTAAACCCGAGAGCGCAGTTTTTGGAATGTTTTAATCCATTTGGATTTGTGGAGCGAGCGAAGGACGAGGAAGATCTTCTCAAGTTCGCAGACCTTGCCGCTCATGCGGTTTACCAATGTGTCAATAAGACGGGAAACAACTTTAACATTCCTGAAGCCAGATACATCGTTGAGCTACAATCTCGTTTTGGCGCTGACGAAAATGGCAAGGTTTTAGGGTATGGATTGAAGTGCATTCACTCGCTAGAAGAGGTTGATGTAGACAAAGACATTCAAAATACTTGGAAAAGTCTTAGTGCTAAGCCTAGGGTGCGTCAGCCAAATTAGCCTTCCCTCAAACATCCAACTCCTCAACAAACTGCGCGTTCTCCTGAATATACTCAAACCGTTTCTCAGGCTTCTTACCCATCAACCGCTCGACCAGATCACCTGTTTCGCCCGGTTCATCCTCGTCAATCGTCACCCTAATCAACTTGCGCGTTTCGGGGTTCATCGTGGTGTCCTTCAAATCCTTCGCGTCCATCTCGCCCAGACCCTTAAAGCGGGACACGTCGATCTTGCCGCGACCGCCCAGACCCTTTTCAAGATGCATGTTCTTTTCCGCCTCATCGAGGCAATAGACCCGCTTGGCCCCTTGCGTGAGGCGAAACAGCGGCGGGCAGGCCAGATACAGGTGCCCCGCGTCGATCATCGGGCGCATTTGGGTGAAGAAGAAGGTCATCAACAGCGCCGCGATATGCGCGCCGTCGACGTCCGCGTCGGTCATGATGATGACCTTCTCGTAACGCAGATCATCGACGTTGAATTTCGTGCCCAGCCCCACGCCGAGCGCTTGGGTGAGGTCGTTGATCTCTTGGTTCGTGCCGATCTTGCCAGAGGCGGCACCGAGCACGTTCAGGATTTTACCCTTCAGCGGTAAGAGCGCTTGGGTTTTGCGATTGCGCCCCATCTTGGCGCTGCCCCCCGCAGAATCGCCCTCCACGATGAAGAGTTCCGTGCCCTCGCGGTTCGAGTTGGAGCAATCCACCAGCTTGCCGGGCAAGCGCAGTTTCTTGGTCGCTGATTTGCGCGCGGTTTCCTTTTCCTGGCGGCGGCGCAGGCGTTCTTCGGCGCGCAGCACAAGGAAATCGAGGATCGCGCCCGCGGATTTGGTATCGGCCGCGAGCCAGTTGTCAAAGTGATCGCGCACCGCGCCTTCGACGAATTTTTGCGCCTCGACGGTGGCAAGGCGGTCCTTTGTTTGACCTACGAATTCAGGTTCGCGGATGAAGCAGGAGACCAGCGCGCAACCGCCTGTGATCAGGTCATCGCGGGTGATCTGCGCGGCCTTTTTGTTGTTAGACAGCTCGCCGTACGCACGGATGCCTTTGAGGATCGCAGCCCAAAAACCAGCCTCATGGGTGCCGCCCTCTGGCGTCGGGACGGTGTTACAGTAGGACTGGATGAACCCGTCGCGCGAGGGCGTCCAGTTGATCGCCCATTCGACTTTGCCGGGCGCGTTGAATTTGTCGCGAAAATCCACAGTGCCCGAAAAGGGATTTTCAGCGTAGGTCGAGGCTTTGCCAAGGCTTTCCGTGAGGTAGTCTGCAAGGCCGCCGGGGAAGTGGAACGTCGCAGTCGTTGGCGTTTCGCCGTCGTCGATTTCGGACTTCCAGCGAATTTCGACACCTGAGAACAGGTAGGCTTTGGAGCGGATGGACTTGAACAGGCGCGCAGGTTTGAAGCGGTGCTTGCCGAAGATCTGCTCGTCCGCGTGGAAGGTCACAGTCGTGCCCCGACGGTTCGGGGCCGCGCCGACCTTTTCAACGGGGCCAAGCGGAATGCCGCGCGAGAAACGTTGCTCGAAGAGTTCTTTGTTGCGCGCGACTTGCACCACCATGGAATCGGACAGCGCGTTAACCACAGAAGCACCCACGCCGTGCAAACCGCCAGAAGTCTCATAGGCATCGCCTGAGAATTTTCCGCCCGCATGGAGCGTGCAGAGGATGACTTCAAGCGCGGATTTGTCGGGGAATTTCGGGTGCGGATCGATCGGGATGCCGCGGCCGTTGTCGCGGATCATGATGGAATAGTCAGAGAGCAATTCGACTTCAATGCGGCTGGCATGACCTGCGACGGCTTCGTCCATCGAGTTGTCGAGAACTTCGGCTACAAGGTGATGCAACGCGCGCTCGTCGGTGCCGCCGNNATGCCCGGTCGTTTGCGCACGGGTTCTAAGCCCTCAAGGACCTCAATCGAGGAGGCATCATAGTCGGTCGCTTCTTGGCCTGACAAAAGGTCGGTCATGTGTCGCTGCTCTTATTTTGTAGACGTGTTTGCGTTTATTATGGCAGAGCGAGAGGGCAGGGGGAAGGTGCGTTGCGGTTTAGCGCGGCAATTATGTAGCGCGCGTTCGCGATCGTCGCTTCTTAGGTTTCGGGCTTACTTTTTGCCGCGCGCTGGGTTTGCAACAACCTTTGCGCGTTATCGGTCGTTATGTCGCCCGAGTGGACCAGTGCCTTTGCAACCGTTTCGATCTCTGGCCCTGTTGCTCCCGCGACGATAGCTATGTTGCGCGCATGCAGCGCCATATGCCCCTTTTGGATGCCTTCGGTCGCCAGCGCGCGAAGTGCGGCCATATTTTGCGCCAATCCAACAGCGGCGATGACCATGCCGAGCTCTGCCGCAGAGGTAATCCGCATCAGTTCAAGCGCCGCGCCTGCGCTTGGGTGGGTCTTGGTTGCGCCGCCAACCAATCCGACAGGCATCGGTAGCTCGATGGTGCCTTCAAGATTGCCGTCGCCGTCTTTGTCCCAACGGGTGAGCGATGTGTAATGGCCCTTTCTTGCGGCCCATGCATGTGCGCCTGCCTCGACCGCGCGCCAGTCGTTCCCAGTTGCAATTACAACGGGGTCGATCCCATTCATAATGCCTTTGTTATGCGTGGCGGCGCGGTAGGGATCGATCTCTGCCAAGGCGCACGCCTCGACAATGCCATCAACGTATTCGTCGCCAGAAACGTTCTTCGTAGCTAAGGTGTTAGGCGCGACTTTGATGTGCACTTTGACGGTTCTTAGGTCTGCCAAATTTGACAGGATCCGCAAACGCGCTTCGCCGGCCGCAATCCTTTCCGCAAGCGGGGCGACCATTTCAGCCATCGTGTTAACCGTATTCGCACCCATCGCATCACGCACATCAACGAGCAAATGCAAAACGACCATATGCCCTATTCGGGTGTTCTCAAAGATGTGGACTTCGATATCACGGCACCCGCCGCCAAGATCGATAAGCGTTTTGTCTTTTGAATTGGCGAGTGCAATGATTTCGGACTTGGCGGCTAACAAGGCGTGTTTGGCCGCCCCAGGGTCTTCAACCCGCAGCAATTGAATTTGTGCCCGCATGATTGGGTCACTGGCAGTTGCTTGAAAACCGCCGTTCTCGCCAACAATCTTTGCCATATAAGAGGCCGCAGCGACGACTGATGGTTCCTCAACGGCCATTGGGATCAGGTAATCTTTGCCGTTCACAACAAAATTCGCAGCAACGCCAAGGGGCAATTCGAAGGTTCCGATGACGTTCTCGATCATTCCATCCACGGTTTGAGCGGGCAGCGCTTTCGCCATTGAAAGGGCTGTTAGCTGCTCTGCCGCAAGCCCGGAAGAGGTCGCGATAGCGTCAAGTCTCGCGTCAATGCTGAGCGCGCGCAGACCTGCAATGCGAGAGCGGTAGGGGGCGTTTGAATGCGTCACGGTGCTTTCCTCGTTTTGCAAAAGCTTGAGCCAGTTGTCAGTGCGAGTAAAGCCGTGAGCACAAAGATTTGCACGTCAAAGCAAAGTGCCGTTGGGTTGAAAATGCCGCGCGCTTGGTCAAGGCTGGGTGAAACGATGTGGCTAATCTGAGGAAAGGGCCTGCGATGACGTGGATCAAAACTGTGAGTTACGAAGAGGCCGTTGGTAAACTTCGCAAACTATATGACCGCGTGAAGGGGCCTGATAACAACGTTGATAACATCATGATGTCCCACTCCCTGCGTCCCCATTCGATGGAGGGGCATATGGCGATGTATAAGTACTGCCTGCATCATACGGGCAACACGCTGCACAAATGGTATCTGGAGTGCATCGGGGTCTATGTGTCCTTCCTGAATAGCTGTTCCTATTGCGTGGAGCATCACTATCAAGGCATGCGGCGTCTGGTGGATGACGAGACGCGTTCGCGCGCGCTAAGGGCGGCGATTGAAGCGGATGAGGTGGCGAATGCCCCCCTCGATGCGCGCGAGATCGCGGGAATGGTCTATGCGCGGAAGTTGACGGTTTCGCCGTCTGATATGGCGGAGACGGATATAGAGGCGCTGCGCGAGGCAGGGTTTGAGGATGGCGAGATTTTGGAGATCAACCAAGTGACCTCGTATTTCTGCTATGCCAACCGCACAGTGTTAGGGCTCGGGGTGAATACGGATGGGGATATCATCGGGCTGTCGCCGAACAACTCGGATGATCCTGATGATTGGAACCACAAGTAAGGGACTAAGATGCGTACTTTTGAGGAGCTTTATGATATTGCTCATGCGCGTCACGGCGATGCGCTCACCGAAAAAATCGGCAATTCTCCCGATCAAGCACCTTTGCTCGAAATCCCTGAGGACCGCTGGCTTTCCATGTTCACACGCATGGTTTTTTGCGCTGGTTTTAATTGGAAGGTGATTGATGCCAAGTGGGAGGGTTTTGAGGCGGCTTTCTACGGTTTTGATGTCGGACGCTGTGCCTTTATGGATGACGAATGGCTTGATGAGTTGCTGCGCGATACACGGATCGTGCGCTACGGAGCGAAGATTCAGGCGGTTCGTGACAATGCAGTGTTTTTGATGGACCTGCGCGAACAAGGTGGCGCGGGGCAGGTTATTGGTGGCTGGCCTGCGACGGATTTCATTGGCTTGCTTGCTTTGATGAAGGCTAAAGGCAACCGTTTGGGCGGGACCACGGGGCAATATGGGCTGCGTTTGCTGGGCAAGGACAGCTTTATTCTTTCTAAGGACGTGGTTGCACGTTTGGTCGCCGAAGGGGTGATTGAGAAAACGCCAACTTCGAAGAAAGCGCTGCGAGCTACGCAGGACGCCTTTAACGAGTGGATGGAACAGTCTGGCAAATCGCTGACTTACGTGAGTCGGGTAGCGGCTCTATCGGTTTAAGCCATCCAGTCGAAAACTGCTTTCGCAACCTCATTCGGCTTTTGATGATGTAACCAGTGATCTGCGCCTGCAATTTCTTTGATCGCCAAATCGCGCGCGAAATCCTCTAACCCTTCACGGCTTTCAGGTAGCAAGGCGGTGTCGTTCATACCCCATATCAGCAGGTGTGGGCACTTAATTTGCAGGCGGGTGGGGTCCATCTCGGGCAGGTCGGTGACAGGTTTGCCGGGGTCTGCGACGACGAGGGTCGAGGCGCGGTACCAGTTGATCATGGCTTTCATGCGCCCCTCGCGGCCCCATTCGCGTTTGTACTCAGAGAGCTTGTCGCCTGTGAGCCAGCTCAAATCCATGTTGGCGGAGAAGAGTTGCAAGAGTTTGCCGAAGTCATCTTTTGCCAGATAGTCCTCTGACCCCTCGCGGCGCAGGGCGTTGATGTATTGTGAAGCTTCCGATTGCGCGCCGCCAGCGGCCATGGCGCGCTGAAAGGGCACGGGATGCACGCCGTTCGCGATGATCAGGCGCGAGACGAGATGGGGGAAGAACATTGCGAGGCCATAGGCAACCGCTGCGCCCCAGTCGTGGCCGAAGACGGTTACAGGCGCGCCTAACTCTTCGATCAGCGCGGCCATATCAGCGGCGAGCAGGCCGGTGCGGTAGTTTTCAACGCCGCTCGGGCAATAGCTCTGCCCATAGCCGCGTTGATCGGGGGCGACGCAGTAGAATTGATCGCTCAGCTCCTGCGCGACCTCTTCCCAAGCGCCTGAATATTCAGGAAAACCATGCAGCATGAGCATGGGCGGTAGGGCAGGATCGCCCCATGTGCGCGCGAAGAAGTGGTGACCGTTCAACGTGAACCAACGCTCTTTCATGGGGCACTCCATCTTTAGTTGCCTTGCTCTAGGGTTTCGAACTTCAGGCCTGCCGCAGTGCGCGCGGGGAAGCCTTCCCAATAGGTGTGCTCAGGCGCGGGTTTGCCGTCGTCCCCCAGCTTGTGAACCCCATCGGCTGCGTTTACGACGAGATCAAGGTAGGCCGCTTTGCCTTCATCGCCTTTGAGGTGCAAATCCATAAAGGCGGTCGCGAAGTGCTGTGCGATGTTGTTCATGCGAACATTGTCCCAGACCGCATCCGCGTAATGCTCGAAGGGTGCGAAGTCCAAGCCTTCCACCATTTGATATCCCTCGGCAGGTGAGGGCATCGGTGCGCCTGCGTTGTGATTGGCATTTTCAAAGGTCAGCAAGTGGCGTTTGGTGCCAGTGGTTTCTTCGAAAATTGCGCGCAAGGCGGCATACACAGAAACATCATCGACAGAGCCCGCCATAAGCATCAGCGGTTTTTCAAAGCCAGCAAGCCCGTCCGCATCCCAGAAACCTGTGTTCTTGCCCCATGGCGCGATGGAGATGATCGCTTTGACCTTGTCATTGGGCATGTCCGCATGGCTGCCTGATCCCGCGAGGTGGCGTTGCAATAGCCCGTTTGGGGTGCCCCAAGGGTATTCAGTCGAAGCTTGCGTAACGCCCGCGCCGCCATAGATCAACGCGCCGTAACCGCCCATGGAATAACCGATGACGCCGACCGTATCGCCGTCGATGATCGCGGCGAGTTCTGGCGAGGTGGCGGAGAAATCTGCAAATGTTTCAACAACGAAGTCCTGATCGAGCGGACGGTTCAAGAGTGTAGAACCAAAGGCGTTTTGATCCGCATAGGTGCTGTCGGTGTGATCAATAGAAACTGTGACATAACCTTTGGAAGCGAGGTTCTCGCCCAAATGCGCCATCAAGAAACGATTGCCCGGATAGCCATGGGAAATCACGATAAGCGGGAACTTTCCTTGCATGGTAGGAGCGGCGTCACGGACCGCTTGCCCCTCTAGCGCTACCTGAATCGAAGCAGCGCGCAGGTTGACCCCTTCATACGTGCCGCCTGATTGGGTGCCTTCAGCCGCGGGATACCAGACCTCAACTGTCAACGGTCGGTCGTAGCGCGGTGCATTTTCAGCAGTTGTATTTACAATATCAATTTGATCGGGATTGCTAATCTCGAATGTTTTCACGCCAACCACGTGTTCGCCGTATGCGGCCAACATTGGGGCATCAGGGCGGATCGTATCAATGCGGTTTTCGGCCATTGCTGGTGTTACCATAAGCGCCAAAGTCGCGCTCGCAAGTGCATGTCTCATTTCATCAACTCCCTATTATTTTTTGTGAATTAACAATGGCGCAGGTTTGACGCGGATCAAGGACTACGCAGCGGCAGTATGTCAGCCTGCGCCCAAAGGCATCTAAGGAGACAAGTATGAAGGATAGTGAAAAAGTGGATTTGAAAGAGCAATTGAAGCCCGTCGAGGTTCCCGCGCCATCGCAGAATGGCGTCTCACAAAGCGCTGGTGATGCGCGCCGCGCATTTGAGCAAGGGGCATATCCGTACAAAGATAAGATGCCGCGTAAAGAATATGAAAAGACGAAAGCAGCGCTGCAAGCTGAGTTATTGAAAGTGCAGCACTGGGCGCAGGAAACAGGTCAGAAATTCGTTCTGTTGTTTGAAGGTCGTGATGCCGCTGGCAAGGGCGGAACAATCAAGCGATTTACAGAGCATTTGAACCCGCGCGCCGCGCGCGTTGTTGCGCTAAACAAGCCAACGGAAGAAGAGCAAGGGCAGTGGTATTACCAGCGTTATATCAACCACTTGCCAACATCTGGCGAAATGGTTCTCTATGACCGCAGCTGGTATAACCGCGCGGGTGTTGAGCGAGTCATGGGCTTTTGTGAAGCAGGTGAATACCTAGAGTTTATGCGCGAAACACCTGAGCTAGAGCGTATGCTCACCCGCTCTGGCATTCGCCTTTATAAATATTGGTTCTCCGTCACTCAGGAAGAGCAAAAGGCCCGTTTTGACAGCCGCGCGACTGATCCTTTGAAACGTTGGAAGCTCTCGCCAATTGATAAGGCTTCGCTCAGCAAATGGGACGACTACACTGAAGCGAAAGAGGCGATGTTCTTCTACACGGATACTGCGGATGCGCCGTGGACTGTGGTGAAATCAAACGACAAGAAACGCGCCCGGATCAATTGCATGCTGCATTTCCTAAGTTCGCTGGACTACCCTGGCAAGGATGAGGCGTTGATCAACGGACCTGATCCCCAGATCGTGGGCGGCGCGGCTCATGTCATTCATGGCTCTAGCCATATCTTGGGCGCGTCCCTGCACCCTGATCAGCGCAAGCGTTAGAGAAAGGCTCTGAGATCATCCATAACTGGATCGAACAGCTTGAAGGCGCTTAATATCGCGGCTGGCAGATCGCTGGCCGCGTCGCTTTCAATGTCTTTCCAGAGCGTCATGGATTTGCGTCTTAGCAGATCGCCGCGCGGGTGATCTTTGCCAAACGGTGCAGGAACGCGTTTTAACTCTGCCTCGCGCAGGGTTGCTCCTTGCGAAAGAGCGGCATCAATGCGGGCTTGCAGGTGATCGCCTTCGCGTTCGCTCACCCAAGCGCGCCAAGCGCTTTGTTGTGTTTTGTCAAACCCCATGATGCCTGCGCCCGCAGTTACATATTCCTTCGCAATGCCAAAGAAGTAACTAGGCTGTGCAGTCGCGCCTTGCGCTGTCCAGAGCATATGAACGTGCAAAGTGTAGGGGGTTTTGTCCTTGGAAAACCGTACATCTCGATTGGCACGAAAAAGTTTTGTCGTAACAGGAACGTCGAGTTTTTCTGACAATTGCGGGGCAATGACATTTAACAAGTGTTTCGCGGGTGTTTTGATCTGTGCATCAAAGCGACTTTTGTTATCATGAAACCACTCCCTCTTATTGTTGAGTGCGAGTTCGCTTAAAAAGGCGCGTGCTTCGGGGATGAATTTCGTAAAGTCGTCGGCCATGGGGCACCTTTGATTTGATCACATTGCTCGCATTGTTCTTACCCTATTTGAGCTGGCCGTCCTTCATTCTTTTTGCTTGAGGATACTCGCCAGAGCGTGACTGCACGGCAAAGGCGCGAATGAGGCTTGCCGCGCTGACATGCTTGAGCCACTGTCGCCTTATGAGTAAATCTTCCCAAACCCCCACCATGAGCAATCTAGGACATGTGCGCGCAATTCTGGCGCTGGGCCTGCCGTTGATCGGTGGGCATTTAGCGCAGTTTGCGATTGGTCTAACCGATACAATTATGCTGGGCTGGTATTCCATTGAAGGCTTGGCGGCGGTCACGCTTGCGAGCACGTTTTTCTTTGTTCTGTTTATCTTTGGATCAGGCTTTGCGCAGGCTGTCATGCCGTTGGTTGCAAGCCAGTACGCTGAAGGCGACGATGTACAAATGCGCCGAACCACCCGTATGGGGCTTTGGATGTCTTTTGTTTTTGCTTTGGCCGTCTTGCCGCTGTTTATCTTTGCAGCGCCAGTTCTGCGCGCCTTGGGGCAGACCGAAGAGATTGCAGTGCAAGCACAGTCCTATTTACGTATCGCAGGGTGGGGCATCATTCCAGCGCTTGGGGTCATGGTTCTAAAGTCATACCTCGCGGCATTAGAGCGAACGCAGGTTGTGCTTTGGGTGACGTTGATTGCTGCTGTTGTGAATGCCATCGCCAACTATGCGCTGATTTTTGGCAACTGGGGCGCGCCAGAGCTTGGGCTGCGGGGCTCTGCGATTGCGTCGCTGTTTGTTCAAATTCTCTCTTTGGCCGTGATCGCGGGATATGTGCTGCGCGCGTTGCCGGAGCAGCAAATTTTTGCTCGGATTTGGCGCCCCGACTGGGATGCGTTTTATTTGGTAGGCCGCATTGGCGTGCCGATTGGTTTTACAATGCTGGCAGAGGTTGGGCTATTCGCTGCCGCAACTCTTATGATGGGTTGGCTTGGGACGATTCCGCTGGCCGCGCATGGGATCGCGCTACAATTGGCCAGCGCGACGTTTATGGTTCATTTGGGGCTCGCGAATGCTGCGACAGTGCGCGCTGGCAATGCGCTTGGCCGCAGAGATGTGGCCCACCTGGCGCGAGGTGCCAAGGTTGTCATGGCAATGTCGCTCGGTATCGCGTTGCTCACGATTGCCGCTTTTGTGGTGTTCCCAGAGCAGTTGATTGCCCTGTTCTTAGATCGCAATGAGCCGAACAAAGACGCAATTCTGCGTGCTGGGGGCATTTTGCTACTGATGGCAGGTCTGTTCCAGCTTGTTGATGCCTTGCAAGTCATGGCCTTGGGGCTCTTGCGTGGTTTGCGCGATACGAAAGTCCCGATGATCTATGCTGCTTTCAGTTATTGGATCATTGGCGTGCCATGCAGCTATGCTCTAGGCTTCACCTTCGGGTTTGGAGGCGCTGGTATCTGGGGTGGGCTTGCGATTGGCCTTGCGGTCGCGTCAGTTTTGATGACAAAGCGCTTTTGGCGAATTGGACCCGAGATCGTTGCAAGGGGCGCTTAATCGCGATCTTTTAGCAAGCGGTCCGCTTTCTTTCGTACCAAAACAGAGCGCAAGTCATGCATCGCCAAAAGCAAATCGTCAGTGACTGCTTCTAGCTGCGCATCGGTGGCTTTTGCCTGTGCCCATTGCGTTGTGAGGTTTAGATAATCAACTGCGCGGTGGATATCGTCGATGTCACGCTCTGCTAAAATTTCGCTTCGCTCTGCCATCCAGTTTTGAATCGTTTCCAAGTCAAGGTCGCTTAAGACGCGATCACCTTGGGGCTTGATCTCGCCGTTGCGAATATTCACCGCGGCGATTTGATCCATTTCGATGCGGCGTTGCCGGTTTTCCGTGTCCACACGAAAGACGAGCGCGCCGTTTTCGCGCACTCGAAAGTAGTAATCTGGCAATTGACCCGACATGAATGCCCCTTGTCTTGACGTGGCTTAGGTTAGTGAAGCACAGAATGCCTGAATGCGCGTGCACGCTTCTTTTAGAGCTTCATCCGATGTAGCGTAGCTTACTCGGAAGTTTGGCGATAGCCCGAAGGCCGCTCCGAACACCACAGCAACGCCAGAGTGTTCAAGAAGCTGCGTTGCGAAGACCTCATCGTTTTCAATGACAACGCCCTCTGGTGTCTTTTTGCCGATAAGACCTTCAATCGATGGGTAAACATAGAATGCACCTTCAGGAACAGGGCAGCTTATTCCGTCAATCGCACTGAGCATTTCGACAACAAGATCGCGGCGGCGCACGAAAACCTTGTTGTTTTCTGCAAGAAAATCTTGCGGTCCATTGAGCGCTTCAACCGCCGCCCATTGACTAATTGTGCAAGGATTCGACGTGCTTTGCGATTGAATTTTGCGCATCGCATCGATCAAGGCTTTTGGCCCTGCCGCGTATCCGATACGCCAACCCGTCATCGCATAGGCTTTGGAAACGCCGTTGCAGGTAAGAGTGCGATCATAGAGCGAAGGTTCGACCTGCGCAGGGGTTGCGAACTCAAAGTCGTCGTAATTTAGGTGCTCATACATATCATCCGTCATGATCCAAACATGCGGATGACGCACCAGAACGTCCGTGAGCGCCTTCAATTCGTCATGCGTATACCCCGCACCCGTTGGGTTTGAGGGAGAGTTGAAAATGAACCATTTGGTTTTTGGCGTGATCGCGGCTTCAAGCTGCTCGGCGGACAATTTGTAGTTGGCGTCGGCTGTCGCGGGCGCAAAAACCGGCTCGCCGCCAGCAAGTAGAACCATATCAGGGTAGCTCACCCAGTACGGTGCAGGGATCAGTACTTCGTCGCCAGGGTTTAGTGTTGCCATGAGCGCGTTATATAGGATCTGCTTGCCACCCGTTCCGACAGACACTTGGTTGGTTTCATAGCTCAACTCGTTATCGCGCAAAAGCTTGGCGCAAATCGCTTGCTTGAGCTCGATGATCCCGTCAGGCGCTGTGTATTTCGTTTTACCTGCGGCGATCGCTGCGACAGCGGCGTCTTTGATGTTTTGAGGTGTGTCAAAATCAGGCTCACCCGCACCAAGGCCGATTACATCGCGTCCCGCGGCTTTCAGTTCTTGGGCTTTGGTCGTGACCGCAATGGTGGGTGACGGCTTGACGCGCGTAAGTGTCGCAGAAAGGAAGGTCATTGGGCGCTCCGAATTGTATTAAGGCCACGACCCTCTTAGGGTGCGACCAGCGCGTAATCAAGCGTTCTGCGAGCCGCGAACAGGAGATAGCACTATGGATGACATTGATGCATTGAATGCCAAGCCAATGACGACGGAAGATATGCCCGCTGAAGAGTGGTATGGGCCTGATGCGGCAACCTTTGGTGATCGCCTCGCTGCTGCGCGCGAAAACGCTCAGATGAGCCAAGCACAAATGGCGCGCCGTCTCGGGGTGAAGTCCACGACCTTACGTTCGTGGGAGCAAGATTTGTCAGAGCCGCGCGCCAATCGCCTGTCGATGATGGCGGGATTATTGAACGTTTCAATGATGTGGCTGATAAATGGTGAAGGTGAGGGGCTAGAAGCGCCTATCGCTGAAGACGCGCCAATGGATGTTGGCGTCGCGGCCATTTTACGCGATATGCGAGACTTGCGCGTAACGATGAGCCAATCAGCCGACCAATTGGCGCGATTGGAGAAGCGTTTGCAATCAGTATTGAAGGAAAGCGGATGAGCGAAACACCTCAAAACCGGATCAAGCGTTTGAAAATGCGCTCTATGCGACGTGGCATTAAAGAGATGGATATCATTTTGTCCGCTTACGCAGATGCGACGCTGCCCAGCATGAGCGAAGAGCAAATTACGCTCTATGATTCATTGCTCGATGAGAACGATCAGGATTTGTATTCGTGGGTGACAGGGCAAACACCCTCGCCAGCGCAGTTTCAGGAGCTGCTTTCTGAAATCTCACAAACCTTTCAAAAATAACAATAAATTCGACTTAACTGAATATTTGTATTTGTACCTCATTGTGACCGGCGAGCAGAAAGTCGGAGATAAGAATGAGCATACACAGCGTAGTCCACACAGACGACAACATAGGATCGGATGGTGGCTTTATTTCAGATTACCTAGAGGCGCTCGCGCTTGTAGAGCGGTTGCATCGGCTTTTGCTGGATGTGATCAAGGATGAGTTTGAGCGGGTAAATGTGCTTGAAATCAATGCGGTGCAGGCGCTGCTATTGTTCAACATCGGTGACAATGAAGTAACGGCGGGCGAGCTGAAATCTCGGGGATATTACCAAGGTTCGAACGTCAGCTATAACCTAAAGAAACTGGTGGAAATGGGCTACATGCACCACCAGCGTTGCGAAATTGATCGCCGCTCTGTCCGAGTGAAATTGACGCCAAAAGGGCGCGGTGTGCGCGATGTAGTGGCCAAACTCTTCGCGCGCCACGCAGACGGGCTCCAAAGTAAAGGTGTGCTCGGTCCTGAAGGGCTGATCGACATCACAGGTTCTTTGAAGCGGATGGAACGTTATTGGACCGATCAAATTCGCTATATTTATTGATCTTAGTGCCTGGCTAGAATTAGGTAACGTTCCTCAATTCTAGGCGATGGTTCGGAGACATCACGCGCTCAAAGCCTATGGCGGGTTAGATTAACCCGCCTTGGCATTCAAAGCCATAAGCGTAGTTTTTGGGCTGTTGCGCTGCCGAAAAAGGACGCCGATGTAAAATGGTGCATTTATCTTAAGCGAAGTCACTGGTCAGTTTTCGGGCTGAGATCATACAGGCAAGATAGGGGCTACACGGCATCAAGATTGGGGAAGCCCGAGGAGTCACAGCCTTGGCAATGAAGCGTCACTAGAGCGAGGCTGGGGGGGAGCTTGGCCGATCATTATGTTGCTGATTTCACGATATAGTTTCCGAGTCATCGTGCGCTCGAAGTCTTCAAAGCCTTGTGCAACCTCAAGAAAGGCGCCGTGCCCCCACAAGACATTGCTTTCATAGAACCACTCCACGTCTGGATCGCTGCCTTCAATCACCAAGCCGTTCACGGTGACATCCTCGAAAGGGAAATGATGATACGCCATACGTGGGCCAAAACCATCGTTGTTTATGCCATCCCCTGAGACGTCCATCACCTTGCGCGAGCATGTCGGCGCGTTTTCAAAGAGCTTTGCACCATAGCCTAAAGAGAATCCCATTGATGTGGGGTAGCGTGCAAATCGGCGCTTGTGGGTCGAAATCTTCGCCGCAGCGTGTTCAATGCTTGCTTTGGTGTTGAGCGTTGTCCAGTCGACAACGACGCTTTGTTGATAGCGTCCGCTCCATTCATAAACCGCAAAGCTAACTTCGCCACCGCTGGAATTCAGAATAGCGCGAGAAACATCATCTGACATAAGAGCGGCCGCTAAACCGTCTTGCTGCAGCGCGTATTCCTCTGGCGAGACCGAAGAGGAAACGTCAATCGCAAGCAAAAGTGCAAGGCGACAGGACGCCTGTGCCTGGTCAGCGAAAACAAGCGCCGATAGCATTAACGCGAGCTTTGCAGCGTTTACCTTTACCAATGCCCAATGCTTTCCATGCTTGCCCAAGGTTCCGCGACTTCAAGGGGTTCCCCGTCTTGCAATAGTTCAATCGAGATATTGTCAGGCGAGCGCACGAATGCCATCCGCCCGTCGCGAGGGGGGCGATTAAGCGTTACGCCTTTATCCATAAGGTGCGTACACATTTCGTAAATGTTATCGACAGCATAGGCTAAATGGCCAAAGTGACGTCCATCTGTGGGCAGTTCGGCATCACCGTCCCAATTATAAGTCAGCTCAATCGGACATTCGGGTTGATCAGGTGGGGCCATGAAAATCAGTGAAAAACGCCCTGCTTCGCTGTCCATTCTTCGGGTTTCTTCTAGCCCAAGCAATTTATAGAAGGCCATCGACGCCTCTAGATCCTTAACACGGACCATTGTGTGCAAATATTTTAATCCCATGCCGCTCTCCTTTTGCTAACAAAAAGAGTAGCGGGGGATTTCTAACTGTCGAGGGGGAAGGCGCAAGAAACTGCGAAAATGCGCTTTTAGAACGAAGACTGAATGCCGACGCGCAGACCAAGAGATTCGCTGTCAAAGAGGTTAATCGAAGAGTCGGTTTTGCTCGCGCTCACAGTTACAGAAGGCGAAAAGCCAAAATATTCGATGCGACTGATCACGCCTGTCGCATCGATGGACAGGGTTTTGTCCGTTCGGCCAAAGCGGGAATACCGTGACAAATCGTGGTTCTTCTGGCTAAAAGATACCCCAAAATCAATGGAAACACCTGCGATTGGTTTCGCCAACGCATAGCGCGTACGCAGCGACAATTGCAGGTAATCCAGACTTGGATCGAGCGAGCTGCTTTTTTTAAGGTGCAGGCTCATCGACAAATTGTCTTGGTTTGCCATTTTCAAACGCAGTCCTGCGCTGCCTCCCCAGATATCAACATCTTGGCGATTTGACATCGAACGTTGATGCTCGTGCGTGAGGCCAGCAAACATCAATCGACCGGGAGCAACGATCATGTTTTGCGTGAAGCCGAAACGCAAATATTGCATGAAGGGCGCGTTACCATACCAAGTGCGTCCAGCCGTAAGTTCAAATTGATGCGGTAGCTCGTTTCCAGATCCGCTGAAACCGCGCTTGATGTAGCTAAGAGACGCGGAGGAAAAGGCAAAATCCGACCCTTTCGAAGTCGGCGATAGCCGCTTGGCGTCGTCGGTCATCGTATAGGTTTTGTGATCAAGCCGAAGGACCAGGTCATGTTGACTACGTTGGCTTTCAAACAGGCGATAGCGCGTTGCGAGGCCAGACGTATATTCCAAACCAGCGAGCGCGCGCGCGGCACCCGTTAGTTCAAATTCGAGAGGAAGATCAAATAGACGGGTCGAGCTATGTTTGCTGCCGTTGTTGATGTTTGAATTCGGAGAAACGGAAAAGCTAAATTCTGTTGCCCATGGATTGGTGCGCCGAACATAGCGGAAATCTCGGATTGCAACGTTTTTAAACTCTTCGCTAGGTGCGTTTTGTGCCGCGCGGCGTAGCCAGTTTTGAGCGCGTGTTTTCGCACCAGACGTCGACAGAGATTGAGCCATAACCATTGACGCACCAAATCTCTCGGAGGAAGTGCGGGCCAATCCCCAGGCGCGCCGCGCTGTCGCGACGGCTTCGGGCAAAAGCCCCAAGTCGCGAGCTGCGCGCGCGCGAATAATCAGAGCTTCTGTGTCATTTGGATTGCGTTGAAGGAGGGCGCTGGCAATCTGATACCCAAGCTTTGGCTGACCTTTGATAACAGCGTCCGCCGCAAACACGCGCATTTCATTCGGTGTAAGTTGAACTTTTGAGTTGCTCTGAGCCAAAGCTGGTTGCGCCGCGCTGAAAAGAGCAAAACACACCAAAACAATCTGACAAATCAAGACTAGTCGCGTCATACGTTTGCTCCCAAGCAACACATCCGCTGCCTTCAAAACCTACTGCCTTACAGCAAAAAATCCACCGGTTTCGCGCACTGTAAAATCACCGCGCGGGTCTGCACCTGTGACAACGATAATCCCTGTGATCGTTTGAGCATTTTCGCCCGACAGGACCGCATAGTAGTTACCAGAGAAATTACCACCGAGTTGTGAACCAACTTGGCCTGTGAGCTCGCCATTGGCATCAATGACGCCACCGCCGTTGATCAAGAAGCGAAGTTCGGGAAGGACAGTCAGCTCGTCGTTGTCAAATGCATCAATAATATCTGCGGTCACTTCGTCACCGGCCAGATCAAAAATGCGGCGGTTGCTGATAGTTCCGCGAACGGCATCTCCAGAGTTGAAATCGTCGAAATCAATCGAAACTTCTGCGTCTCCACGTACATATTCAAGGCCGCCTTGGCCTTCGAAATCACGCAAACCGCCGTAGTTGTTTGTGCCTGTATAGAAAGCCTGACCGGTCGTCGGTAGCGTTACACCGCCCTCTCTTTGATAGATGAACCCGCCAAATCCGTAATTGACGTAAGCCGCCGTGCGCACAATCGCGATGGAAGAATTGCCATCAGGAGCAACCGCATAGAGCGCGCGGTAGGTCAATTGTTCGATCTCGGCAGAGGTCAGGTTGTCCACTGCAATCGCTTCGGCTTCAAACACGCTGAAGGGGCCCATGCCAAAACGATCGCCGTTCTCATCGAGAACAACGGTGTATGGGCTGTCCCCGTCAAACGCGAGGTTGTCTACGGTGAACGTGTCGTTTTCGCTGTCGTAGCTAAAGCCTTCCGCATATCCGTTGCCAGACCCGTCAGAAGTTGCTTCACGGCGAAAGATCGCATTTCCAGCGGTCGGGTTCACCGTACCGGGCAAAACCGCGCTGTCTGAATCAATTGGCTCGCCGTCGTCCTCATCTTCTTCATCTGCGCTAGTATCTGTATCGCTTACAGCGCTGGTATCGTCGGTTTGAGTGTCGGTTCCGGTGTCGTCACCAGCATCCGTCGTCGTAGTTGTGGTTGCCGTTGTTTCCTCTTCGGTCTCATCGTCGAAAGGATTCGTTCCATCGCCACCACAGGCCGATAAGCTCATGAGAATGGCACAACAAACTAAAAAACGAGTCATATTCAGAGCCTTCTAAGGAATTGGCCGTAAATTCGATGCTGGCTCAGGAAAAGTCAACGCAGATTAGGGGGTTATCCCTGCGATTGCGTAAAGAAATGTGACTTGTGTAACTGCTGCTCATTGATCCGGTCCCATGGTTTTCGAATGGGCATTGACGCTTTTGGTCGCGTCGTTTGTCTAATCTGAACCTTTCTGGCTTGATTGTCGGCTACAATTACAAGCCACGGAGTTCTCGCTGGAGTTGCTTTTGTTTTGCTATTTTTCCCGGGTGCGCAGCAGATTTAGTGAGAATGCTTGCCACTTATCAAAGCTGAGGGCATGGTGCGGTTACAACGACTACCTAGGGAGAAAAAAATGAAAAAACTAATGACAGCAACGGCTGTATCCGCGCTCATGTGTTCTGCGGCTTTTGCAGAAGACATCAAACTTGGCGTGATTTTCGGCTTCACTGGACCGATTGAATCGCTGACAGGTCCAATGGCCTCAGGCGCAGAGCTTGCAATGAAAGAAGTCACCGATTCTGGCCTTCTTCTGGATGGCTCTTCGGTTACATCCGTGCGCGCTGACTCAACATGCATCGATTCTGCGGCGGCGACAGCGGCAGCAGAGCGTCTTGTGACGGCTGACAAAGTAAACGCAATCGTTGGCGCAGACTGCTCTGGCGTAACAGGTGCGATTTTGCAGAACGTTGCTCGTGCGAACGGTGTTGTGATGATTTCACCCTCCGCGACGTCCCCGGCGCTTTCAACTGCTGAAGACGATGGTCTCTTCTTCCGTACATCCCCATCTGATGCACGTGAAGGTCAGGTAATGACCGATATCCTCATGGAAGAAGGCATCAAGTCTGTTGCTTTGACCTATACAAACAACGACTACGGCAAAGGTTTGGCTGACGCGTTCGTTTCTGCATTTGAAGCAGCGGGCGGTTCTATCACAGTCAACATCAGCCACGAAGATGGCAAAGCGGACTACTCTTCCGAGGTTGGTACACTTGCCTCTGCGGGCGGCGATATTCTGGTTGTTGCAGGTTACCTTGACCAAGGTGGACGCGGCATCATCGAAGGTTCGCTTGACTCAGGTGCTTGGGATCGTTTCGTCCTTCCAGGCGGCATGATCGGTGACAATATTCTGACAATTGGTGATGGCCTTAACGGTTCTATCGGTCAAATCGCGGGTACAGAAGGCACAGGCATCGAGACGTTCTCGGCAATGGCAACCGAAGCTGGCTTTGACGGAACATCGCCTTACACGCCAGAAAGCTATGACGCCGCGGCGCTTTTGATGTTTGCAATGCAGGCAGCAGGTTCTTCCGCAAGCGCGGACATCAAAGACAAAATCTTTGACGTAGCAAACGCACCAGGTGAGAAAATCTACCCTGGCGAGTTGGCAAAGGGCCTTCAGATCCTCAAAGACGGCGGTGAGATCGACTATGTTGGCGCGTCTTCGGTTGAAATGATCGGTAACGGCGAATCTGCGGGCAACTACCGTCAGATCATCGTTAAAGACGAAAAGTTCGAAACAGTTCAGTACCGCTAAACGCGTTATTTGGACTTGGAAAAGCCCCGGCATTGCTGGGGCTTTTTTTCCTTTTCAGGACGAGATTGGATCAATTCGATGCGCCCCAATTCACCTCATGCTGGTTACTTTTTGTACCATTCAATCGGGATGTATCCTGGCAAAGAAGAAGAACTCGCAGCTGCGACGGCAGAGTTCGCGCAAATCTGGGCAGCCCCTGATGACAAGCAATGGGGCTATGTTTTGCTCAAGCGGCAGGACTTCATTGATTATTGGCGACGTATTATCAATGTGCCCAAAGGCTCGTTGACCACTTGCGAGAGCGTGACGGACGGGATGCACAAGCTCATGCGCGCGTTGCCAGACGGGCAATTGCGCGGCAAGCGTGTGCTGGTGTCAGAGGATTGCTTTCCGTCGATGCATTTCTTGCTGGCTGGCCTTGCTCCGAAGATGGGTTTCACGCTGGACACAGTGCCAAAGCGCGACGGGGCATCGTGGGTTGAGCCTGACGACTTCATGGAAAGCTGGGGCAGGGATGTTGGCCTTGCTCTGCTCACTTGGGTGACCTCCACTGCCTCAGCCCGTGTTGATCTCGAACCGCTCGTTGCCCATGGGCGCGAGATGGGCAGCATGATCGGTGTTGATATCACACAAGCCGCTGGCCTGATCCCGTTTGATGCGATGAACCCAAAGGTGGATTTTACCCTCTCGACCTCGCTTAAGTGGATGTGCGGAACGCCAGGGGCAGGAATTCTCTACGTTGATAAAGCGCTCGCACTTGAGTTGCAGCCTGAAGCGCGGGGCTGGTTTTCGCAGAACAACCCGTTTTCTTGGGATTTGGATAAATTCGAATACGCGCCCGACATAAGGCGGTTTGACAGCGGCACGCCTGGATCTGTTGCTGCGCTTGCCTCGCTTCCTGCCCTTAAATGGCACGCAGCGCAAAACCACTTTGAACTTGCCTCTTGGAACCGCGAACTTGTCGACTTGATAATAAAGAGGGCCGATGCTTTGAACTTGCCGCTGCATTCCCCGCGCGAAGTCGATCGGCGTGGCGGCTCTGTTATGCTGCGTTTCCCTGACAAAGCTGAGGCCGCGGCGGTCACTGGGGCGCTTGGTGTTGAAGGGTTATCGGTCGATTTCAGGGGCCAGTTGTTGCGTCTTTCCCCCGGAAATGTAACCGCGAAAGAAACGATTGATGATGTTTTTGATCTTACGGAAGAAGTCATGACTCGCCGCCGTCGCCGTTTTGCGGGGCGGAGCAATTTATCCAATGTGACAATGAAGGGAAGCGAAATGTCTTCAAGCGATGTTCTTGGTGCTTTGGGCGGTATGCTCTTGAGCGGTGATATCAAAATTGTCGATTGCACCGCGCAGCTTGGCCCAGAAACGCCGATTATACATTTGCCAGAAGATTTCGCGGTCAACACACCTCAGGTCGAAATTCATAAAATCAGCGAGTACGATGCAGATGGTCCGTTCTTTGCATGGAATTGGCTAAAGCTAGGCGAGCATTCTGGCACGCATTTCGATGCGCCGCATCATTGGATTTCAGGCAAAGACCATGAAGACGGTTATACCGATACTCTCGATATGCAGCGTACAATCGCGCCCGTAAACGTGATCGATTGCTCGGCCGAGTCTGAGGCTGACAACGATTTCTTGCTGACCGCAGAACATGTGAAAGCGTGGGAGCGCGAGCATGGTGACATCAATCCGGGGGAGTGGGTGGTTATGCGCACTGATTGGGATAAACGTGCCCATGATGTTGCGTTGTTTTTGAATGATGACCCTGATCCGCATGAAGACGGCAGTCATAGTCCGGGCCCGACAACCGATTGCATCGACTATTTGCTCGGTAAAGGCATCGTCGGCTGGGGCACGCAGTGTATTGGAACGGACGCTGGCATGGCTGGAAAATTCAGCCCGCCATATCCTGCGCATAATTATTTGCACCGCGACAATTGTTTCGGTCTGGCCAGCTTGTGCAATCTTGATCAACTGCCGCCAAAGGGTGCCATCCTGATTGCCGCGCCGTTAAAAATTGAAAACGGCACGGGATCACCTATTCGGGCTATGGCGCTGGTGCCAAAACAGTAAACCAAATCACTCAAGGGTGTTTAAACGGTTGTAACATATTGTCTTGTCAAGTTTACTAACGCGCAACGCAGATTGCGCGTTGGATTTCTTTTGATTTTTAACAAATGTTTAGGGCGACCCTAATATGGCCAAACAACGACCCACAGGAAAAGCTGAACTCCGCGCCGCGCGCCGCGCTGGGGCTAGCTTGCTTGGCTCCGTTTTCACGTTTTCAATTTTTGTAAACCTTTTGATGCTGACTGGCCCGCTGTTCATGTTGCAGGTCTATGACCGTGTGCTTGGATCGCGTTCTGAAGAAACGCTGGTGGCTTTATTCGCGCTTGTTGCCGCTCTCTATTTGTTGATGGGTCTGTTAGATTACGCACGTGGTCGCTTACTTGCGCGTTTTGCCGTTCGGTTTCGCGAGAAGCTGGATGCGCGCGTCTTTGATGCAAGCCTGCGCCACTCGCTGATGCCCGATGCGCGCTCGCAGCCTGCGGTTGGGCTGCGCCAGCTTGATGCAGTGCAGACCTTTTTCATCTCTCCTGTGATGCTCGCGATTTTCGACATCCCCTGGACTCCGCTGTTCATCGCTGCGATTTTTATCTTCCACCCGCTTCTGGGCTGGCTTGCCGTAGCTGGCGGCGCGATATTGATCTTGGTCGCGGTCCTAAACAGCCTGCTGACCAATCGCAAAACGCTTGAGGCACAGCAAAAATCTACCGCAGCGCATGGATTTGCGGATCAGACTCGTAATTCGAGCGAAATCGTTCGCTCGCAAGGTATGAGTAAAGCCATGCAAGCGCGCTGGCAGGGCGTTCAGAATGAAGCCTTGGTACAAACCGTTGGTGCGAGCGATTGGACGGGCAGTTTTACCGCGCTCACCAAAGCGTTTCGACTCTTCTTGCAATCCGCGATGCTGGCTCTGGGCGCATGGTTGACGCTTGAGGGGGAATTAACGGCAGGCGCGATGATCGCGGGTTCTATCCTGCTAGGACGTGCGCTTGCTCCGATTGAGCAATCGGTTGGTCAATGGGCCTTGATTCAGCGCGCCGTAGAAGGGTGGCGCGGCATCGCTCGTTTGTTGCAAGCGATCCCGGAAGATGACGAAACCATCAAGCTGCCGACGCCTCCTGCGCATATGTCTTTCCAAGGGGTCGCGGTTGTTGCGCCAGTTACGCGCACGCCGATCCTTGCGGGCGTAAGTTTCACGATTGAGCCGGGGCAGGTGCTTGGCGTCATCGGTAACAGTGGTACGGGAAAATCGACCTTAGCCAAAGCTCTTGTGGGGTTGATGCCAGCAGCGGCGGGTGAGATCCGATTTGGCGGCGCGACGTTAGATCAGTATGATCCTGATCAACTAGGCTCTCTCATTGGATATCTGCCGCAAAACGTGACGCTATTTAGTGGCACCGTCGCTGAAAACATTGCCCGCATGTCAATTGATGTGGATGAAGAGAAAGTCTTTGATGCCGCCAAACGCGCAAACGCGCATGACATGATTTTGGCGCTACCTGATGGATATAAAACGGTTCTTCATGGCAACGATAACCTCCTGTCAGGAGGCCAAAAGCAACGTCTCGCTCTGGCGCGCGCGCTGTATCAAGACCCTGTCATGTTGGTGCTGGACGAGCCAAATTCGGCGCTCGATAGCGTTGGGACGGATGCATTGAACCGCACTGTTCGCGAATTCAAAGGCTCTGAGCGTGCAGTTGTAATTATGACCCACCGCCCCCAAGCCATTTCAGAATGCGACCGCCTTATCGTTATGGACAAAGGGCGGGTAAAGGCCAATGGGCCACGCGATGAGGTGCTAAAAGCGATGGTTCAAAACTCGGGTCAAGTAACGCGTGAGATTACAGGGGATAAGCCTAATGACGCCTGAAAATAACGCCCCCCGAAAGTCGATTGCCAAAGCTGGAAAGCCCTTGTTTGTTGGGTATGCCGCGCTTGCAGTACTGCTTGGCGTGATTGGTGTTTGGAGTGTGCAAGCACGCATCGCTGGCGCAGTCATTGCGTCGGGCATGATCCAAGTCGAGAACAACCGCCAAGTGGTGCAACACCCTCAAGGCGGCGTTGTCGGTGAACTCTTTGTGCGCGACGGTGATCGCGTCAAAGCAGGAGACGTGGTTTTGCGTCTTGATGACACTCTGCTGCGCTCTGAGCTGGCAATCATCAACGCCCAACTGAATGAAATTCGCGCTCGAAAAGGCCGGTTGAGCGCTGAACGTGACGACGCAAAAGAGATTGTTTTTGGTGACGAGATCCTCGCAATTGCTGCGCAAGACCCTGATGTTGCTTCCCTCATCGAGGGACAAAAACGTCTATTCCAAACACGCTTGATCGCGCTTGAGCAAGAGACGGAGCAGCTTAAGAACCAGATCGAGCAAACGCACGATCAGATCAGAGGAGGCGAAGCGCAACTTCTCGCAAGTGAGGGGCAAGCAAAGCTCATTATCTCTGAGCTCGAAGACGCAAAAACGCTGCTTGATAAAGGGCTGGCTCAGGCGTCGCGCGTATCCGCTTTGCGCCGAGAAGAAGCGCGCCTTAACGGTGCGATTGGTCAATACACTGCTGGTGTTGCTCAGCTCAAAGGTGACATTGCGCGTCTCAATATCGAAATTTTGCGCCTAAGCACATTGCGCCGCGAAGAGGCGATCAGCACTCTGCGCGACTTACAGTTCCAAGAGAACGAGCTGGTGGAACGGGCTTTGTCTGCTCGCGATACGCTGTCAAAAATGGAAGTGCGCTCGCCTGTGTCTGGTGTGATCTATGGTAACACGGTGTTTGCTTTGCAATCGGTGATCTCACCCGCCGCGCCGATCATGTATGTGATCCCTCAGGATCAAGCCCTGATCGTTTCCGCACGCGTCGAAGCAATCCATATTGACCAAGTCCATGAGGGGCAGGCGGCAACGCTGCGTTTCGTCGCGTTCGATCAGCGTACAACGCCCGAAATTTTCGGCTCTGTGACGCGTCTATCGGCGGATGTGTTTACCGATGAGGTGTCTGGCATTTCCTTTTACCAGGCCGAGCTTTTGCCGAATGAGGGCGAGCTGGTCAAACTTGAAGGCCAGCAATTGGTGCCTGGTATGCCGGTGGAAGCTTTCATCAAAACAGCAGATCGCTCTCCGCTTAGCTATTTGATGAAGCCTTTGATGGATTACTTTAATAAGGCCTTCCGCGAAGCGTGAGGCTTGATCTCGAGCAACCTTTTTGAGTAGGCTTTCGTTTTTCGCGCCAGTCGGCGTAATTTCACGCAAGGAAATTCAAAATGGTCCAGATCGTTGACACCAATTTATCGGGAAACATCACGCTAATAAGCGGAGAGGATTACTTTCTGCTTCCGGGCATTTCTCATTATTCACAATCTGGCACTGCCGTGAACGCGAACTCCGGATCCCAGATTCTTATATCGGGACACCTTGCTTCACTCACCTACAGGGCGATTGAATTTGGTGGAAACGATGACATCTACGTCACGATCTCCCAAGGTGGCAGCGTCACGAGCCACGACGAATATTTTGCTTTTTCAGGCTTTGGCGATGACAATGTTATCGTTAACTATGGCACGATTACAGGCGGCCCGATAGATTCCGACGGGGCTGGCACTGTTATCAGTAATTTCGGATATATTGGGGTTCCCTTTGTCGGTACAGGTCAAGGCGCGTTGAACTTGGACGGTGAAGGCGCGCAGATCAACAACGCTGGGGTGATTTTTTCAAACTCTACCAGCGCGATTGAGATGTCGGGATCAGGGAACATTGAGAATTCTGGAACACTGGATGGCGACGATGTTGGTATTGACGCTTCGGGGCTAGGCGTCGCAGAGACGGCAACGATCGTGAATACAGGTCTCATTGTCGGGAGCGTTTGGGCTTATGATGGCGGCCTTGGTGCAACCTTCCTTACGAACTCTGGCACGCTGAGCGGGGGCGTCAATTTGGCTGGTGATGACGCCAATAGCTTTACCAATTCGGGCGAGGTGCTCGGCAATGTCATTCTTGGCGATTACGGTGACATCTACAAGGCGCGCGGCGAAGGCCACATCACTGGTACGCTTTTTGGCGGGTTAAGCGGTGATTTGATTGTCGGCGCCCTCTATGAGGACCGTTTTGAAGGGGGGCTTGGCAATGACACACTGCTTGGCGGCGCGGGTGAAGACACGTTGAGCGGCGATGAAGATAACGATGTGCTAAAAGGCGGCAACGACGACGATCAACTGTTTGGCGGCGCGGGTGGCGATACGTTGCGCGGCGGCGAGGGGGCTGACACGTTGGAGGGCGGCAAGGGCGCTGATCTTTTGCGTGGCGGCACTGGCAGCGATGATCTGGACGGCGGCGGCGGTGATGATACGCTGCGCGGCGGTGAGGGCAGTGATACGCTCGCGGGGGGCGACGGCGCTGATATGCTGCTCGGCAAGGCGGGCGATGATCTGCTGGAAGGCAACGCAGGCAATGACACGCTCATCGGCGGGTCCGGCGATGACACGCTGAATGGAGGCTTGGGCCAGGATCTGTTGATTGGTGGCTCTGGCGCAGATGTGTTTGTATTTGGCTCTACCGGAGCAAGCCCGAACTCATCAAACCGCGATGAGATTCAACAGTTCGATCAATCCGATTTGATTGATGTCTCTCAGGTCTTTGCAGGTACGCTTGATTTCATTGGCACTGGTTCATTTAGCGGCACGGGTACGGCAGAACTGCGCCTAAACGAGACGGCCGCAGGCAATACGCTGGCGTATGTCGATATCGATGGCAACGGCTCCGCCGAGATGCGCATCTTTGTGACAAATACGCTTGGGCTAGATCAGAGCGACTTCATTCTGTAACGAGGGTTTAATCGCCTAGCTATCGCGGAAGTCTTCCGGGGCTTTCCCGCGATAGTGCTGCGTGAGCTCTTCGGGCACTTCGCTCCCATCGGCAAGGAAAGGCAAAATCCCGCGTCTGATAGACTTGCCGCGCATGGCTTTGATATCATCCTCTGATTTGGTTACGCGCTGCGACATACGGCGTGCCCATTGGAAGAGATAGCCATAAAGTCGGTCGATCTCATCCTTATGTTCGTCGCCTTTCGCAAGATCGTGAAATTCTTCTGGGTCGGTTTCAAGATCGAACAACATCGGGCGGAACCCGCCTTCAGCGTGCATTAGTTTAAAGCGACCATCAAATACCATAAAGAGCCGCGCATCGCGTGGCTCCAACCCGAGACGCGCGGCTTGCGGTGTGACAGAGTAATCATATTCGCTAATCGCGAATTCGCGCCATTCTGGCGTTTCTCCATGCAGCCAAGGCGTAAGGGCGCGGCCTTCTAGAATATGATCGGCGATCTTTCCCCCTGCGGCTTCGACAAAGGTTGGCGCGAGATCAATGCTTTCCACCAGCGCGTCACACGTCGTACCGCGCGTTGCGCTCGCCTCTTTGCGCGGATCGTAAATGATCATCGGGACTTTTACCGATTGCTCATGAAAGAGGTCTTTTTCGCCAAGCCAATGATCCCCAAGATAATCACCGTGGTCCGATGTCAGCACGATCATCGTCTCTTTTAACGCATCGGTCTTTTCGAGGTGATCCAGCAAGCGGCCCAGTTGGTCATCGCATTGCTTGATCAACCCCATATAAGCGGGGATAACTTTTTGACGTACTTCGTCTTGCTGAAACGCGGTCGCGATTTTGTTTTCCATATACGCGCCAAAGACAGGCTGTGGATCGTCCCGCTCTACCTCGTGGCGCGTGGCTGCGGGCACATGATTTGCTCCGAACATATTGTGATAAGGGGCAGGGACGATGTAGGGCCAATGAGGTTTGATATAGCTGACATGGGCCATCCACGGCCCTTTCTTTTCCTCAATGAATTCGATGGTTTTGGTGGTCAACCAAGGCGTTTCGCTATCTTGTTCGCGCACGTTGGCGGCCTTGTCCGCATTCTTGAATATCCAACCCGACGCCATGTCGCCGCCTTCGTCAATGCCCGCATTGGCGAAATCCGCCCAAGGGTTTTCAGAGGGGTAGCCCTTGCCTTTGAGATACTCGTTATAAGGCGAGCGTTTTTCATCATAAAACCCATCTGGCCCTTGCCCCCAAAGACCATCGTCTCTGATCCATGTGTCAAAGCCGCACTCGGCTTGGCGTGCGCCGATTTCACTGTCAGGCGAGAGGCCCAAGCGCGCCATTCCGGCCGCGTCGGCTTTCATATGGGTCTTGCCTATGAGCCAGCTCTCCATGCCCGCATCGCGCAAATGATCACCTAAAGTCATTTCGCCAACACGCAGTGGAAATCCGTTCCAGTGCGCCCCATGTGATGAAGCATATCGTCCCGTATAATAACACATGCGAGATCCGCCACAGACAGGCGATTGTACGTACGCATTGGTAAAGCGCACACCCATGTTCGCCACGCGATCAAAGTTAGGCGTGTGTAGATGCGGATGCCCTGCACAACTCAGGTAATCAAAACGCAATTGGTCGTACATAATGAAAAGAATGTTCATTTCGGCCTCGCCAGCAATGTTTGTTAATTCGTACACAACAGAAGTGTGAAGCGCTAGCTGCGAGCCGCAAATTCACGGTGCGAGTAGTTTGAGCGGTGCGACGCGCCTTCGTAGATTTGGAATGATGTATCGAAGCTGGATGCGTGGAAACGCCCAAGAATGCGGTCTGCGTTGGTATAAAGGTAAGCTTGGTTTAGAGTGGTGGGCGACCCTGGAATCGAACCAGGCGTGCGTCTCCGCGAGGGAGTTACAGTCCCCTGCCACACCTTGCGGCCTGTCGCCCACTGCATGGGCCGAAACCCAGTGCGTGAGCGGGTGATTACAAGCGGGGCAAATAGCCGTCAACCCGAAAAACTCTTGCGAAGCCAACTCATTCAAGGCAATGCGTTGCGAGGCCACGCGCCAAAGGAGCCAAAGATGAAAAAACCTAAGTGGGTCGTGAAAAAAGAGCAGGACAAAAAAGCGTCCAATGCTGAGACTTTGTGGCTTTTTGGTCTGCATGCGGTGCGTGATGCGCTGATGAATCCTGAGCGCCAAAAGCTAAAATTGGTCGTAACCCGAAATGCGATGGATAAGTTGGCCGAAGCGATAGCGTTTTCTGGTATGGAGCCAGAAATGTGCGAGCCGCGCAAATTCAACGCGCCGCTTGATCCGCAATCGGTTCATCAAGGCGCAGCTTTAGAAGTTAAGCCGCTTAAGTGGGGGCGCTTGGAAGATGTTTGTGTTGGCGGCAGCGCCGCAGTTCCGCGCGCTATCTTGCTCGATCGCGTGACTGATCCGCATAACGTCGGGGCGATTCTTCGATCTGCTGAAGTGTTTGGCGCGAGCGCCGTTATCGGCACGCACCGTGGTTCGGCTCCAGAAACAGGGGCTTTGGCGAAGACAGCGAGCGGCGCGCTAGAGCGACAACCCTATTTGCGGATACGAAACCTCGCGGAAAGCATCGAGGCGCTGCAAAAGATGGGTTACTTTGTGCTGGGCCTTGATGGTGAAGCAGAGCAAACAATTGAAACCGCTCTGGAAGGCAGGAGGGATCGCCCGATTGCTTTGGTTCTTGGTGCTGAAGGCCCGGGCTTGCGCGACAAAACAAAAGAAACTGTCGATGCTTTGGTCAAGATTGAATTTGCCGGTGCGTTTGGCTCTCTCAACGTTTCTAACGCGGCGGCAGTTGCGCTTTATGCGAGCTTGCCGCGCTAGTTTGCCCTCGCACTGCGCTAGCAATGGCACGCCCCATGGGCTATTTGCAAAGCAACACAAGTAAAAGGCGATAGCCATGAGTTTTGAAAAACCCGGTCCCGTTGAGGAAAATTGGCGAGATGCGATCTCTCCTGTGCAAGACATCATTGAAGATGCGCGCAACGGACGTATGTTTATCCTTGTCGATCATGAAGATCGCGAGAATGAGGGTGATTTCGTAATCCCGGCGGATGCCTGTGATCCCAGCGCGATCAATTTCATGGCGACATATGGCCGGGGTTTGATTTGTTTGCCTATGGAAGCGAGCCGCATCGAGCAGCTAGGCTTGCCCATGATGGCGATGCACAACAGTTCGCGTCATGAAACTGCTTTTACCGTATCAATCGAAGCGCGCGAAGGCGTGAGTACTGGGATTTCGGCAGGCGATCGCGCGCTTACGGTCGCGGCTGCCATTGATCCGAACAATGGCCCTGCAGAGATTGCGACGCCGGGGCATGTTTTTCCGCTGCGCGCGCGCAATGGCGGGGTCTTGGTGCGTGCGGGGCACACGGAAGCTGCTGTCGATATTTCACGCTTGGCTGGGCGAAACCCATCGGGCGTAATTTGTGAGATCATGAACGAAGATGGCACCATGGCACGTTTGCCTGAACTGGTTGAGATTGGCAAAAAACATGGGCTAAAAATCGGCACGATAAGCGACTTGATTGCTTATCGTCGTCGTCACGATAATTTGGTGCGCGAAACGAGCGTAGAGAAAATCACCTCAGAATTTGGCGGAGATTGGGAAATGCGCATTTTCACCGATCTTACACATGGGATTGACCATGTGTGCTTGATCAAAGGTGATATCTCTTCCGATGCGCCCGTTCTTGTACGAACCCATGCGCTCAAAGAGGCGCAAGATGTGTTGGGGCTTGGGCCTAAACCGGCGAATGAGTTGCCGCGCGCAATGCAAATCATCGCTGATGAAGGGCGCGGTGTCGTGTGCCTCTTCCGCGAGCCGCGGAAATCACTTAATGACGATGACGACGAAGAAGGCCCACGTATTGTTCGCAATATTGGCCTTGGTGCTCAAATTCTGTCGAGTTTAGGTTTAACGGACATGGAGCTTTTGAGCGACAGCCCGCAAACACGTTACGTTGGCTTGGACGCCTATGGTCTCAACATTGTTGGTACCCGTCCGATCAATGCCCAAAAGACTGCTGAGTAAGGCGAGGAAAAACCATGGCTGGAAGTGAAAAGCATTATGTTCTGCCGCGTGCAGAGTTCGATCGCCCCGTGAAATTGCTGATCGTTGTTTCGCCTTATTACAAAGACATCGCAGACAATATGCTCGCAGGTGCTGTGGCCGAAATCGAAGCGGCGGGCGGGACTTACGAGATAACCGAAGTGCCCGGAGCTTTGGAGATTCCAACGGCTGTGGGAATCGCAGAGCGTCTCAGCAACTTTGATGGGTATGTCGCGCTTGGTTGCGTTATTCGCGGCGAGACAACGCATTACGACACGGTTTGCAACGACAGCTCTCGCGCGCTGCAATTGCTTGGCTTGCAAGGGCTTTGCATTGGCAATGGTATTCTTACGGTCGAAAATCGCACTCAAGCGGAAGTGCGTGCTGATCCCAAGGATCAAAACAAAGGTGGCGGTGCGGCGGCTGCGGCCTTGCATCTTATCGCGCTCGCTCGTAAGTGGGGCGGCCAGCGTAAAGGGGTAGGGTTTAAACCTGCGTCGGATGAATATCAGCTGGCAGGGTTTGGCAAAGGAAAAGACCTCGCATGACTACCGACACACCCCTTTCTGGCAATGCCAAGCGCAAGATGAAATCCGCGTCGCGTTTTTACGCGGTTCAGGCGCTCTATCAAATGGAAGTGTCAGGTCAAACGACGGATTCGGTGATCGTCGAGTTTCTGGATCACCGTTTTGGCGCGATCTATGAAGATATGGAATTTGTAGAAGGCGATGTCGATTTGTTCCGCGCACTTGTCAAAGATGCGGTGAACCACCAAGCGCAAATCGATCAAATGACGGACCGTGCTTTGGTCGCCAAATGGCCGATTGCCCGTATTGATCCAACCCTTCGTGGCCTATTTCGCGCAGCTGGCGCGGAGCTGACCCAGAGCGATACGCCGCCAAAGGTGGTGATCAAGGAATTTGTGGATATTGCCTCTGCATTCTTCCCTGACGGAAAAGAACCGCGCTTTGTAAACGCGGTTCTGGATCACATTGCGCGCGAGGCGCGACCGGATCAGTTTTAGACCACGCGCTTAGTTTATCGTGATAACGCTTACGCGGCCTTTTCCCTGGTCGCGTGTAAAGCGCGCGGTGTTTCCGTCGATCTCGATTTTCTGACAATTGGTGCCAGTTTCTTTGCCGCCGATAACAAGGTTTCGGCAATAGAAACGTTTTTGCCATGCCCAAACGCCGTGGTACTTGCCCTTTTTGTCCAGTTTCCCGTCGGTTTTTCCATTGGCATGGATGACTGCCGTTCCTCCCGGAAAGCTCAGGTTTTTGCCGACAAAGATGGCACGGAAATCGGCCTCTTTGGTGACGCGTTTGAAGTTCTGAGCATACGATGGGGAGGCAACGAACAAGGCGATTGCAGTAGCCGCTAAGACGATATGTTTCATAAATTCCCTTTCAAAATATGTTCAAACAGCCTAGGCGCTTCGCCATTTAAGTCAATGAACTGTTTGTAGCGCTCGATTTGCGGTCTTTGCGCTGTTTTTCTAAGATTCGCCTTGCCTCTGGTCGTCAGAAGCTTACGCTTTGTCACGAGTAAGAAAGTGGGATGGGATTCATGGAAAAGTTGATAAAACACTACATCACGCAGGTGTTGATTGGGTTCATGATTTCTGGCGTTTTCGTGGCTGGCTTGCTCTATTTCAACGTGATGAACCTTTGGTATCTTGTGACTCACTCGGCCGATGGCATTCTTGCAGTCTTCATGCTCTGGCTGTTCAATGGGATCGTGTTCGCAGGCGTTCAGTTCGCAATTTCGATCATGCGAATGAAAGATGACGATGACGATGAACCACGCGGCGGGCATCGTCAGAGGCTCTTGCAGCGTGAGCCCCAGTTGATTCCAATTCGCGTTGAAGCGCGCCCGCGTGATCCGTTCAGCGCCAAGCGCTAATCCCAATCACAAAGGGTGGAAAGTGGCGGAACCGCGCGCAACCGTTCTGGTTTTGATTCCCGAGGACCTGTATGTACAGGTGGGCGCCAGGTAAATGAACCAGGGTCCAGACAGAGCCAGCTCCCAAGGAAATGCTTAAGGCCACTGGAATGCTACCGACAAACAAGAAGGGCAGAAACCGCCGTGGACTAACCTAATGCGTCTGCGGTGGCGCTACAAGGGGCGCAGAAATTTAAGCGCCCTTGATTTTGTTCTCATTTTGTTCATAAATCATCTGCATGAACGATACCAGCATACTTCCAAAGACAGAGCTGATGCCCGGTCAGCTTTTGGCGCGTGGCGTTTCTCGGCATATGGCCAGTCATGGCTTTGTAACGCTTGAGGAATTCGTGCCAAAGCGCGGCCTGCGCGTGGATGTGTTGGCGTTGGGACCCAAGGGCGAGTTGTGGGTGATTGAGTGCAAGTCCAGCATTGCCGACTTTCAAACCGACAAAAAATGGCAGGGCTATTTGGAGTGGTGCGATCGCTATTTTTGGGCGGTCGATTCCGAGTTCCCGACAGAGCTATTGCCAGATGAAACTGGCCTACTTATCGCTGACGCATATGACGCGGAAATCATCCGCATGGCCCCAGAGGACAAGCTCGCGCCTGCGCGGCGCAAGGTGATGATCCAGAAGTTTGCGACAGATGCCGCCCGCAGATTGCAGTCTTATCGCGATCCGCGCAAAAAGATCTGGCTCTAACGGTTTATTTTGCCGCGATATTTCGTGCGCGTGAGGCCGCTGCGCGAATTTCTTCTGCGATTTCTTCGGCTTCCTCTGGATCAAAATCCATCGGAATTTCGATGCCATCGCCTTCGATAAAGATACGAACCATGCCCGCATCTGTTGGGCCGATTTGCATATTCGCTTCGATATCGCGTTCTGTGTTAATGCCCATCGCTGAGATCCTTTGCCGGTTGTCTGTCTCGGCTACTGAAAAACGGCTTGCTCTGCAAGGCGATGTGTCTTTGACTTTGCCAATGAACACGATTGAATTAACGCCATATTGCGCAGGGGATCATGGTTGGCTCGTTGAGGCGCACCAGACCCTTTATGCGCAAGATGAGGGATTTGATGAAACATTTGGCCCGCTCGTTGATCAAATATTGACTGAGTTTGAAAACACGTCTGAAGGTCAAGGGCAAAGAGGTTGGATCGCTCGCAAGGGAAGCAGGCGACTAGGTAGTATCTTTTGTGTCCGATTGGATGAGCAAACCGCAAAGCTTAGGATGTTTTTACTGGTTCCTGAGGCCAGAGGGCAGGGGGTTGGTAGGTTATTGCTCCGTGAATGTATGAGCTATGCGAAGAAGGCAGGCTATGCACGAATGACGCTCTGGACCCATGCGAGCCACATCTCTGCCTGCGCGCTTTACGCAAAATTTGGCTGGTCTTGTGTTTCATCCAAGCCCGTCAAGTCCTTCGGTGTGGATCTGATTGAGCAACAATGGGAAATCGCGTTTTAGTCACGAAAAGAGCCTTGCAATCAAACGAGTCAAAAGCTAAATCCCCGTAGTGTGCCGCCTTAGCTCAGTTGGTTAGAGCACTGGTTTGTGGAACCAGGGGTCCCCCGTTCGAGCCGGGGAGGCGGTACCATTTCCCTACATTTGAAACCTAGTATTTGACACTGCCAGTTTGCGTGCGACGTCGTGTAAGTACGGCCGGGGACTACCCCGCTCTTTGCGCGCATGACGCCGCGTGTTATTGGTTGGGCTATTCTAGGTGCAGGGCACAATATGAGTTCAAGACAATCTAGCCCGACTTTGGATGACGTCGCCAAACTTGCTGGTGTATCCACCGCAACGGTGTCGCGGTGTTTGAATTCACCCGACCTTGTCGTGGAAAAGACCAGAAAGCGGGTCTTGGTCGCTGTTGAAGATCTTGGATACACACCAAACTTTGGCGCACGTGTCATGGCAGCTAAGCGGACGTTCACGATTGGCGCGCTTATTCCGACAATGGAAAATGCTATATTTGCCAGAGGTTTGCAGGCTTTTCAGGAAGAACTAAATGCGCGCGGCTACACGCTTTTGGTATCCAGCACCGGCTACAAGCCGGAGATGGAGAAAGACCAAATTCGAACCTTGGTGGGGCGCGGCGCTGATGGATTGCTGTTGATCGGGTATGAAAGAGATCCAACAATTCACGAATATCTTGAGCGCCAGAACGTCCCGTTCCTTGTGTCTTGGGCCTATTCAGAGGCCGAGAGACATCCATCCGTTGGTTTTGATAACCGCGCTTCAATGCGGTGCATAGCTCAGGAAGTTTTAAACCAAGGGCATACAAAGATCGGGATGATTGCGAGTATCACGGCGGACAATGATCGGGCGTTTCAGCGTGTCGAAGGGGTGAAAGACGTACTTAGGAACGCTGGCCACGACATTTCTTGCCTGGCTATCGAAGAGACCTCGAACGAAATTGAAAGCGGAAAACGCGCTTGCGAAACGCTCCTAACCAGAGCGCCTGAGACCACGGCACTCATCTGCGGAAATGACGTTTTGGCCGTGGGTGCGTTGCTTCGAGCAAAGGAATTGGGGTTACAGGTTCCAGAGGACGTTTCGATTACGGGGTTTGACGATATGGAACTGGCGCAAATCGTATCACCTTCCATAACGACTATGCACGTTCCCCACCGCGAGATGGGGCGCTTGGCTGCGATCAAGCTGACCGCGTTGGTTGAAGAGCGCAAAGAGGGCGAGTCCGTTGAGTTGAAAAGCCACTTGAAGATACGCGAATCTCTAGGTGCGCCGCGTTCCTACCCAAGGCTGAGCCTCTAAAACCGGATGGTATACATGCAGCCTGCACCTGTTGCGAAGGCATCATAACGATCAACTATTCCGCCGAATTGGCTGTCGTAAATCTCTTTGGCAAGTCCGCTTGCGAGCGCCGCAGCGCAGCCTTTGAGTGGGCTGTTTGAGTGGTTTGCGACATAGTTGTATGTCGCGGTGCCTGCGACAAAATGCAGGTCTTTGTCATGTGAGCATCCAGACAGAATCGAACTAGACAAAAAGATTAAGAAAATGGGTCTCATAGGGTGCCTTCGATAGCCAAGTATTGGGCGCAGGAAGGCGAGAGAGGAATGTTGCGACTTCTGCCGCAGGCCTTTTAGGATGCCTAATTCATCTTAGATTTACTTTCGTTAATCAATGAATAGATCGTGAAATGGTTAATGCAAGTAGACTGAAAAAGGCCACGCAAGAACCCTGCGCGGCCTTTAGAAACTGCGAGACGCTTAGTCTATCAGATAATTTCCAGATCGTTGTTTAGACCGTTTACGCCAATGCCGTTGACGTAAAGCTGTTCATCACCGAAATCGAACAAAACACCGTCGAAGTCGCCATCGGTAACATCCGTTGCGAAAGTGCTGAGCACATCCGCGACACTCAAATCACCAGTCCAAAGCGCAGCTTCAAGGCGTAGAGTGTCATTGTTGTTGTCAAAGTCGGTGATCGTGTCACTTCCGTATTCGGCACGGAAGATAAACGTGTCATCCCCAGTGCCGCCCGTCATCACGTCATCGCCAAAGCCGCCGTCAAGCGTGTCTTTACCTTTGCCGCCTTCCAGCAGGTCGTCACCTTTCTGGCCGTATAGCTTGTCGTAGCCTTTGTTGCCCGCCAAGATGTCGTCTTTCTTGCCGCCGTATAGCTTGTCTTTGCCCTTGCCGCCGGAAATTGTATCCTTGCCAAGCCCACCATAGAAAGTGTCGTTGATCGCGTCGCCATTGATCATATCAGCTTCGGTGATCGATACATCGGCAAGGTCGGCGAATTCAATCTCATCTCCCTCTGTCCATCCGTCCTCAAGAACAACACCAAGATAGGTGTCGACGGCGTCAAACGCTAAAAGATCTTCTGGCGTGGAAATATCCAGATCGTCGCCATTCATGTGGAAAACATGGTTCAAACCATCTGGTGTGAAGAAGGATAGGAACTGACCGATATTGTCCGGGTTCCAATGGATTTCACCGATAGAGGCAGGCGCGTTTTGCCCCAATTGAACGCCGTTAATCAAGACATGATAGGGGTTATGGTCCTGCATCTGGATGCTGGGTAGCTCGTTCGGGTCTTCTGGTACGACCAAAATATCGTAAGTAAAGCTTGTGTCATTGTCGCGCAGGACAATATCTAGCTGAGAGCTGCCGACGGCGACGTGATCGTCTTCGCCATCACCGTTAGTGTCTGTCCAGAGTAGTGAAAAACCAGTTAACGTGTACGTTGTCATACCTATATCCCGCTTGAGTTCTCTACCGCATTAAACGGTTAAAGACGGCTGGATCAAATGGAACCGAGTTAAATTTCAACCAATTAGAGAGATGGAGGATTGAGGGCAACATCTTCAACAAAGGCGTCACTGCTCAAGTGTGATCTGCAACCGTTGTTGAAGCTTGCCGCTCAAGCGATTGAATATCAAGATCTCGTCACCTTCGGTGACCACCGCATACCAGCTCTCGCCTAACGTTACGGCTTTTGCCTCTACGCCTTCGGGGAGAACAACCATTTCAGGCAGCAAAGCAGGTTTATCATTCAAGCGGATGACAAGCAGGGCGATGATCAGTACAACGCCGCCAATCATAACCGCTGTCAGAACACTTACCAGACGGCGTAGGAACCGCAATTGGGCGGGTTCTTCAATTTCTTGTTCAGGGGGCAGCATGAGCGCGTCCATTATTACTTTCGCGGTTCAGGAAGATCCTCCGCAGCGTCTTGATAAGGCGCTTTCGCGTGATGTTCCAGAGAGCGCGTCGCTCTCTCGTACTCGTATCGCCAAACTGCTCGAAGCGGGGGCCGTCACGATTGATGGCAGCGTGCAGCGCGATCCGAAGGCAAAGGTCACTGCCGGCGTTCAGGTTGAGATCACGGTGGAAGAGGCGGTTGATAGCCACATACTGCCCGAGGATATACCGCTAGACGTCATTTTCGAGGATGATGATCTGATCGTGGTGAACAAGCCTGCGGGGATGGTTGTGCATCCCGCGCCAGGTACGCCGTCAGGGACTTTGGTGAACGCTTTATTGCATCACTTTGGCGGTGAGCTGTCGGGCGTTGGTGGTTCTAAGCGCCCCGGCATTGTCCATCGGATCGACAAAGAAACCAGCGGATTGCTCGTCGTCGCGAAATCTGACGCGGCCCATCACGGCCTAGCAGCACAATTCGCGGCCCACACTGCAGAGCGTGCCTATTTGGCGGTAACGCAGGGTGTGCCAGAGGCTTCGGATCCTCGTATTCGTGGCGTTCGCGGTGTTAGTTTCGAGACGGGGGGCGTTCTCAAGATAACAACGCAACTCGCGCGGCATAAACATGATCGTCAGCGCCAAGCGGTGCTTTTTGACAACGGGCGTCATGCAGTGACGCGGGCAAAAACTTTGGAACGCTTTGGAAACCCTCAGTGTTTGGCCCTTGTTGAATGCCGCCTTGAAACAGGGCGCACCCATCAAATTCGTGTGCATATGGCCCATGTCGGGCATGGCTTGCTCGGTGATCCGACTTACGGCGGGCGTCGTAAACTGCCTGCAAAAGCACTTAGTGAGGTCGGCTTAGACGCAGCAAAGACATTTGGGCGACAAGCATTGCACGCTGCATTGCTTGGGTTTGAGCATCCGGTGAGCGGAGAAATGTTGCGATTTGAGGCTGATCTGCCTCAAGATATGGCTCAATTGTTACAAAATTTGCGTTCTTAACCCAGCGCACAGCACATGCGCGTGAGCGCGCTGTCATAAAACTGGAAGCCATCGCACGATGGGCCCAAGTATGTAGCAACACGATAGCGTTCTGAGGTGCTTGAAACTCCACATCGGGGTGCTTAACTGAATGTTAATTGAATAAACATAAAGGGGCAGGGACATGGCCAACTACGCAAATTTACCCGCACCAACGCCGGAAGGCGGATTAAACCGCTATATGCAGGAAATCCGCAAGTTTCCTTTGTTGGAAAAAGAAGAAGAGTTCATGCTGGCCAAGCGCTGGGTGGAGAAGCAAGACACCTCTGCAGCGCATAAAATGGTCACATCTCACCTGCGTCTCGCGGCGAAAATCGCCATGGGATATCGCGGCTATGGGTTGCCCCAAGCAGAAGTCATTTCAGAAGCCAACGTTGGCCTGATGCAGGCGGTCAAGCGGTTCGACCCGGACAAGGGTTTCCGTCTTTCGACCTATGCGATGTGGTGGATACGTGCGGCTATTCAGGAATACATCCTTCGTAGCTGGTCTTTGGTGAAGCTCGGAACGACGTCTGCTCAAAAGAAGCTGTTCTTCAATCTGCGTAAAGCAAAGTCGCGTATTGGCGCCTTGGAAGAGGGCGATTTGCGTCCTGAAAACGTAGCGCGCATCGCCCATGACCTTGGCGTGACCGAAACGGAAGTCATTTCGATGAACCGCCGTATGTCGGGTGGGGATGCGTCACTCAATGCTCAGGTCGGTTCTGAAGGCGAAGGAACGATGCAATGGCAGGATTGGCTAGAGGACGAAGACGCTGATCAAGCGGGAGACTATGAGGCGCGGGATGAACTCGAAGCGCGCCGCGAAATGCTGAGCGAGGCGATGGAGGTTCTCAATGATCGTGAGAAGGACATTCTCGTGCAGCGTAGGTTGTCAGACAAGCCGGTCACATTAGAGGAGTTGAGTTCGCAATATGACGTGAGCCGTGAGCGCATCCGTCAAATCGAGGTACGCGCGTTTGAGAAATTACAAGAACGCATGCGCGCGATTGCCAGCGAAAAAGGCATGCTCGAAAGCGCATAGTCGATTTCGCAGTGACAATAAAAAGGCCGCGTCTCTATCTGAGGCGCGGCCTATTTTGTTTAGGAGTAAGTTTCGCTAATTATTTCGCAGCTGCGTTCTTGTTTGCTGGCTTTGACGCCGCTGCTTTCTTGTCTTTGCTTTTGGGTGCGCCGCTGTTTGAATCGATGAATTCAAGAACCAATGGGCGGATGTTGTTGCGCCAGCTGCTGCCAGCAAAGATGCCGTAGTGACCTGCACCTGGCTCAAGGTGATTGGCTTTCTTCGAATCTGGAAGACCTGTGCAAAGATCTAGCGCAGCGACACACTGGCCGGGGGCAGAAATATCGTCCTTTTCGCCTTCCACGGTTTTCACCGCAACAGTTGTGATCGCTCCAATATCGACTTTGTGGCCATCAACAACGAATTCGTTCTTAGCGATTTCACCATTCTTAAAGATGCGCTCAACGGTGGAGAGGTAGAATTCCGCGGGCATGTCCATAACGGCGAGATATTCATCATAAAAGCGGTTGTGCGCATCATGATCAGAGGCTTCGCCTTTGCTTGCGCGAACGATCTGATCGCTAAACGCTTGGGAGTGGCGTTCTTGGTTCATCGACATGAATGAGGTAAGCTGCAACAGGCCCGGGTAAACCATGCGGCCTACGCCTTTGAATTTAAATCCGACCTGTTGGATCGCGGTTTCTGCCAATTGGCTCATTGTAACGCGGTTGCCGAAATCGGTAACATCTGTTGGCGTTGCATCTGGATCAATCGGACCACCGATAAGCGTCAACGATCGAGGTTGCGCGTCGGGGTCTTGCTCTGCCAAATACGCAGTCGCTGCGAGCGTGAGAGGCGCGGGCTGGCAGACCGCAATAACATGCGTGTCGGGGCCAAGTTCACGCATGAAATCAACCAGATACAACGTGTAGTCTTCGATATCGAATTTGCCTTCGGACACAGGAATGTCGCGCGCGTTGTGCCAGTCCGTGATGTAGACTTCTGCATCGCTTACAAGCGATTTAACAGTTGAGCGCAGCAGCGTTGCGTAGTGGCCAGACATAGGTGCCACCAGCAGGATCTGGCGTTTTTTGGTTTCGCGGCCCTGAACTTCAAAATGGATAAGATCGCCAAACGGGCGCTCGACGACTGTCTTTACATTGATCAGGTGATCGCGGCCATCTTCGCACGTAAAGCTATCCAGGCCCCAATCTGGTTTCGCAACCATGCGCTCAAAGCTGCGTTCGGTCACTTCGCCCCAAGCGCCAAGCCACTGAAGCGCAGGGTTTGGTACAAGCGAAAACATAGGATATGCCGCCAAGGATTTAGCTGTCGCACCAAGCCACTGATTGGTGTTCCGCATAGACTCCATCAAGTCATAGGTCGCCATGTATTTCATCGGTTATCCTTACCAGTTCGAGCCATCTATTCGGGCGGTTCAAATCGTCGCTTTGCCCCTAGGTAAATGCGAGGCTATAGTAAATCGTATTACGATGCACGGCGAAATGCTGCGCAGCAGCGAAGATAGGGTGGAATTCTTAAGATGACAACAAACGACAATGCCGCAGGCTCGAATTCTCAACTGATGGAAGAAAATTTAGCGAAAATCGAAGCATTGTCAGAACGCTTGATAAAGGTTGTCTCGGGAAAACCAGCTGCGAATCCGGCCATTAGCGCACCGAATCAGGAGTTGTTCGCAAACGCAGTATCTTCCTATTGGAAGGCTATGATGGATAACCCTGCCAAAGTGTTTGAGCACCAAACGGCTTTTTGGGGGAAGTCGGTAAAGCACTATGTTGAAGCGCAGCAGGTGCTCGCCAAAGGAAAGCTCGAAGCGCCAGCGGACTCGTTTACCAAGGACCGGCGTTTTTCAAATCCTCTTTGGAATACGAACCCATACTTTAACTATGTGAAACAGCAATATTTGATCAATGCTGAAGCGATTTCTCAGGCTGTTGAAGACGTTGAAGATCTGGAGCCGATTGAAAAGACGCGGCTGCGCTATTTCTCTCAACAGATCATTGATATGATGGCACCGACCAACTTTTTAGGCACTAACCCTGATGCGTTGGAAAAAGCAGTGGCTACCGAAGGGCAAAGTTTGCTCGATGGTCTGGAAAACCTGGTTTCCGATCTTGAAGCGAATGAAGGCGAGTTGATTGTAAAGCTGGCAGATGAAAAAGCCTTCCAGCTTGGCGAGAACATCGCGACAACGCCGGGAAAAGTTATTTATCGCAACGATATGATTGAGCTTATCCAGTATGCGCCAACGACGGATACTGTACACGAAACGCCAATTATAATGTTTCCACCATGGATCAACAAATTCTACATTCTTGACCTGAAAAAGCAAAACAGTCTGATCAAGTGGATCACAGAGCAAGGGTACACGTTGTTCGTCGTCTCTTGGATTAACCCGGATGCGAGCTACGCTGATGTGGGACTAGAGCGCTATATAGAAGACGGGTATTTGGCGTCTATTCGCGAAGTCAAAGAGATCACCAATCAAAAGCAGGTGAACTGTATTGGCTATTGCATTGCTGGCACGACCCTAAGCCTGACGCTCTCTTTGTTAAAGAAGCGCGGTGACAAGAGCATCAAGTCCGCAACATTCTTTACAGCGCTTACCGATTTCTCTGATCAGGGCGAATTTACTCCGTTCTTACAAAACGACTTCATCGATGGAATTGAAGATGAGGTGAACAAAAAGGGCTATCTGCAATCCTACATCATGGCGCGCACGTTTAGCTTTTTGCGTTCCAACGATCTGGTCTACACGCCTGCCATCAAGAGCTACATGATGGGAGAAGCGCCTCCTGCATTTGATTTGCTGTTTTGGAACGGTGACGGTGCAAACTTGCCGGGTAAAATGGCCGTTCAGTATTTGCGCGGCCTGTGCCAGCGAAACGAGTTTGCAGAAGGCGGTTTTGAATTGATGGGCGAAACGCTCAATCTGAAAGATGTTGATGTTCCGCTTTGCTCTATTGCCTGTGAGACAGATCATATCGCGGCTTGGAAAAACTGCTATCGCGGAGTGCAGCAAATGGGGAGCCGTTCCAAAACGTTTATTGTGACGCAATCGGGGCATATCGCTGGAATTGTAAATCCTCCAAGCCGCGATAAATACGGACACTATACCAATGAAGACCTAAGCCTCGATCCCGAGAAGTGGTTGGAGGAAGCTGAATTCACAAATGGGTCATGGTGGCCGCGCTGGGAATCATGGTTGAAAAAGCGCTCTGGCAAGCAAGTTCCTGCAAGAAACCCAGGAGATTCCACCCACCCAGAGTTGTGTGATGCGCCGGGTACTTATGTGAAACTCAATGCAAGGGGTTGATTTTAATCTATAAAAGCAATGTGCTGCACTGCAGCAAAAAATTCCTTGCTTTGCTGCAGTGCAGCACCTATATATTCTCTTGTCGAAGACAGCGGGGCTGGCCCGCGAGATAGGCAAAAGGATTATCACAATGGCTAAAACACAAGATTTCTCCGCGATCATGAAAGACATGATGGGCGCATTCCCAGTTGACACAACTGCAATGGACAACGCGTTCAAAACAACAGCAACACTGAACGAGAAGCTCGCTGCAGTTTCCGTTACAGCTGCTGAAAAATCTGCAGAGCTTTCTGCAGCTTGGACAAAAGACGTATTGGCGAAATTCGCTGACTTCGCGAAAGCGAAAGCAGAGCCAGCAGACTACGCAAAAGCGCTTTCCGACATCGCAACAGCATCAGCTGAAGCGGCTTCCGAAAATGTTGCTTCTTTCGCAGAGATCGCGAAAAAAGTTCAGATGGACACAGCCGAGTTGCTGATGGCTGCTGGCAAAGACGCATCTGAAGAAGCACAAGCTGCTGTTCAGAAAGCAACATCTGAAGCAACAGCTGCTGTACAAAAAGCGACATCCGAAGCAACAGCTTCTGTGAAAAAAGCTGCTGCAAAGTAAGCTTCGCTTAAGCGAACAAGAACATTTGCACTGACTCCTCCCAAACTAGTGCTAAATGACGGGGCTGATCTTCGGATCGGCCCCTTTCTTTATGGCTTCCCATTTCTTTTGCACTCGCATAGGGTTTTCTGCACTGCTGCATATTGGGAAGGACCGTAAAGTGACCGACGCAAAGACACCCTTGCTAATCAAGCGCTACGCGAGCCGTCGGCTGTATAATACGGAGACAAGCGATTACGTTACGCTTGAGGATATCTCTGGCTTCATCAGCGAGGGTCGTGATGTGAAGATCATCGACCTTAAGACAGGCGATGATCTAACTCGTCAGTATCTCTTGCAAATCGTTGCCGAGCGCGAAAGCAAAGGCGAAAGCGTTTTGCCCGTCGCCGTTTTAACCGACCTTGTGCGCAGCTACACCAGCCAAGCGAGCAGTGTTGTACCGCAGTTTTTATCAATGTCCTTTGAGATGCTGCGTGAAAGCCAAAACACAGTTGTGGATAACATGGCCAAGGCCAATCCCATGGCTCAAATGCCGGGAATGGAAGCGTTTCGCTCTCAGCAAGAGGCGTTCTTCAAAGCGATGACAGGTGGCACATGGGCACAGCCAACCGCAGCATCTGAGCCAGAGCCAGAGGTTAATGAGCCAAAAGAAGATCTGGACGCGATCAAGTCTCAGCTTGCTGACCTTCAGGACAAGCTCTCTAAATTAGGGAAATAACCTGTTCGCTATGAACGAACAGGCATCACGGATTTTGCGGCGTCGATCAAGATTTGGGTAATTTTCTCTACGTCTTCGCGAGTAAGGCGCGCAGGCAAACGCACGTCACATGCACGCATCAGCATCTTGCGCGTTTGTGGTAGTTCAGGAACGTCGCCGAGGAACTGCCAGTTCCAAAACGCGCGCGCATTGTCTTTTGACAACCCAAATATCTGAACAGGCATCCCCAGTTCCGCAGCAGCTTTGGAAAAGCTTGCAACCTGTTCGTCGCTCATATCGACAAGGTTGAATTGAAGAGAATCCGGTGCGCGTAATTCGGGTTCAAGCTTTTCGGGAACTTCAAACCATGGCTGAGCATTCAAAAGGGCAGCAGCATGATCATGGTTGGCGCGACCATTCTCTACACGTCTTGAGATTTCGCCAATCTGAGGGCGCACAACTGCGGCAGACAAGTTGCTCATTCGAAGATTATAAAGAGGCAGCTTGTTTTGCCACTTTGCAAATGCATCCTTGAGAACGGTGTGTTTGTTCCAGTTATGCTCGTATGCGCCCGACATAATGACGGCCTGCGCGATCAAGTCAGGATCGTCCGAAACCAATATCCCGCCTTCGCCACCATTGAGCAATTTGTAAGACTGAAACGAAAAACATCCGATCTTGCCAAGCGTTCCGATGTTCTTGCCGTGCCAAGTTGTCCCAAGCGAGTGGGCTGCATCCTCAATAACGGGTACGTTTTTTGCATCGCAAAGCTGAAGAATTGCATCCATGTCAGAGGTGTGGCCTCGCATGTGACTGATAATCACTGCGCCAATTGTATCATCCAATTGGGATGCAAAGTCTTCCATATCAATGCGATAGTTGTCACCCACTTCGCAAAGGACGGGTATGCAATCTGCGTGAACGATGGAAGAAGGCACCGCTGCAAAGGTAAACGCGGGAATCAAAACTTTTGAATCGCGTGGTAAACCCAGTGCTTTGAGTGACAAAAACAGAGCGGCTGAACAGCTTGAAACGGCGAGTGCGTATTTGCTGCCGAGCATCTCTGCAAACTCGCTTTCCAGCAGTGTTACAGGCGCGTCTTGAGCCGCCGTATATCGAAACAAGTCACCTGTTTGTAAAAGGCGGTCAATTTCCTCACGCGCCGCATCTGGAATCGCTTCGGCATGGTAGACATTTGGGATGCTTGACGCTGGCATGATCTCTTCCTCGAAAGTTTGCTTGCTCATACTGCATGGCGCGCGAAAACAAAATGTGACATCTCTGAATTAGCTAAGTTTTGTCAGCTGCGCGGTGGTTATATGCCGAGCTTGTCGCGCAAGGCATACCAGCTCATCGCAAGGCCGAGTAACGGGGTGCGAAGCGCGCCTGAGCCGGGGAAGTTGGGGGTAGGAACAGCGCTCATTGTATCAAAGCCTTGCGTTTGCCCATTGATCGCATCGGCCATGAGTTTGCCCGCTTGAACGGCATTGCCAACGCCATGGCCTGAATAACCTGACGCGCTCAGAACGTTCGGCGCTACCCTCGCCACATAGGGCATTCGTTTCATCGTAATTCCCAGCGTTCCGCCCCAAGCATAGTCAAGTTTTACGTCTTTCAAATGGGGGAAAATTGCGCTCATTGGCTTGCGTACTTTGGCGCGGATGTCATCTGGAAAGCGATACCCATAGCTTTCTCCGCCGCCAAACAGCAGGCGATTGTCGTGGCTGAGCCTGAAATAATTCACGACAAATTTGGTGTCAGCCACGGCGATATCTTCACGCAATACCTGCGCGGCAGCATCGCCTAGAGGTTCGGTTGCAACGATGTAGTTGTTAATCGGCATGACCCGGGCCGAGACTTTGCGGTTCAGGTTTCCAAGATATCCGTTGGCGGCGAGGATCACATGATCCGCGAGAACACGGCCCTTGTCCGTTTGAACCACCGCTTTTGGGCCTTCGGAGATATGATGCACGTGGCTCATTTCATAGAGTTGCGCGCCTGCGTGACTTGCGGCTTTTGCCAGCCCAAAGGCAAAAGACAAAGGATGCAAATGGGCCGCGCCCCAATCCATCATTCCGCCTTTATACGCGGGGGAAGGGCACAGCGCCTGCGCGCCTTCGTGATCAAGCGCTTCGGCCTGTTCATAGCCATAATCGTCCTGCAACATATGCGCATATTCTTGCAGTTCGGCGACATCGCGGTTGCCAAACCCTAACTCGGCAACACCTGGTTTTAGGTGACAATCGATTTGATGCTTTGCGATTAGCCCTTTGACAAGAGCTTTTGCCTCCTCGGCCATGTCCCAAAGCTGATGCGCCATGTCGCGGCCAAGTAGGCTGTGCAAGCCATCTTGATCCATGCGCTGCCCTGACCCGAGCTGGCCACCGTTGCGCCCTGATGCTCCAAAGCCAACGCGATGTGCTTCGAGTAGCGCAACATCAAAACCAAGCTCAGCCAGATGCAAGGCGGCGGATAAACCAGTGTACCCGCCTCCAATGATGCACACATCAGCGTGTCTTTCGCCGCGTAGCGGAGCGAAGGGCTCTAAGGGCTTGGCCGTTGCGGCATACCAACTTGGTGGATAAACGCCGCGTTTATCGTTTGAAAACAGAAGGTTCATACGTTTAAAAGCAGATGCTCGCGCTCCCAAGGAGAGATGACCTGCAAAAATTCGTCATACTCTGCGCGTTTAACAATGGCGTAGACGCGTGCGAACTCAGGGTGAAGGATTCCATGCAGATCTGTCGCGTCTTCAAACAGGTTTAAAGCCTCGCCGAGCGTGCGCGGAATGCCTTCGTCCCCATCATAAGCGTCGCCTTTGAATTGCTTGTCGGGGCGTTCTTCTTCGATCAGCCCAAGCAATCCGCAGGCCAAAGAGGCCGCGATACCGAGATAGGGATTGCAATCCATGCCCGCGAGACGGTTCTCTACGCGCCGCGCGTTTGGATCGGAAAGCGGAATGCGGATGCCTGTTGTGCGGTTGTCACGCGCCCATTCCAGATTTATCGGCGCAGCGTGATCTTTGACGTATCGACGGTAGCTGTTCACGTATGGGGCAAGAACAGCAATCGCAGACGGCAAGTGGTTTTGCAGGCCAGCAATGTAGTGGAAAAATGCGTCTGTTTCACCGCCCTGAGGACCGGAAAAGATATTCTGGCCCGTCTCGATGTCCAAAACCGAGTGATGGATGTGCATAGCACTGCCTGGCTCATCCTCGATTGGTTTTGCCATAAAGGTCGCAAAGCAGTCATGGCGCAATGCAGCTTCACGGATCATTCTTTTGAAAAAGAACACCTCGTCAGCAAGCTTTACGGGATCACCATGTTGGAGATTGATCTCAAGTTGCCCTGCGCCGCCCTCCTGTGTGATGCCATCTATCTCAAATCCTTGCGCCTCGGCAAAATCGTAAATGTCGTCGATGACAGGGCCAAATTCATCAACTGCGGTCATAGAATAGGCCTGCCGCGCAGCTGCAGGGCGCCCCGAGCGCCCCATCATGGGCTCAATCGGTTTGGCTGGATCAATGTTGCGCGCGACGAGAAAGAACTCCATTTCCGGAGCAACGACAGGTTCGAGTCCGCGATCGCGATATTGTTGCACCACGTGTTTTAACACGTTGCGCGGGCTGAACATCACCGGCTCATCTTTGCGATCATATGCGTCGTGGATGATCTGGAGCGTCCAGTCGGCGGTCCAAGGCGCTGCGGTTGCCGTGCTCATATCAGGTCTTAGGATCATGTCCTTTTCAATAAAACCTTCATCACCGGCAGCCTCGCCCCAATCGCCCGTTATCGTTTGATAAAAGATTGAATCAGGGAGAAAAAATTGAGTTTGCTTGGCGAACTTGGTGGCAGGGACCGCTTTACCGCGCGCGATGCCTGGCAAGTCAGAGATTATGCACTCGACCTCATCGAGTTTGCGCCCGTCGATATAGGCGTTGGCCGTTTCAGGTAGGGCGCTCTTCCAATCACTCATGACAAACTCTTTGTTTTCAGGAAATGCGCGAGCTGCGTGCCCATCGCGTTGTTATCATCTGGTAGCGACAGACGCGCGCGCGCGGCCTCTTGCAAATCATCTGGCACGACGCCTTTGGCCCGTGTGTCCAGAAGTATGTCCACTGCACGGGGCCCAAATTCGGGATGCGGCTGGATCGTCAGCGCCTTGCCCTCATAGTAAAGCATCGCATTTTCGCAAAACGGGCTAGAGCCGATATTCTGGGCACCATCTGGCAGCTGTGTGACCTGATCTTGGTGCCACGCATTCAAGTGATAGTTTTTGCCCTGCAATGTGTATTCATGATGTCCAACAGCCCAGCCGCCGTCAAATTTTTCAACCGTTCCGCCGAGAGCTTGGGCAATGATTTGATGGCCAAAACAAACACCAACCAATGGCTTGCCCGAAGCGGTTATGTCGCGAACAAGAGCTTCCAGAGGGGCGATAAATGGCAGATCTTCGTAGGCTCCGTGTTTAGAGCCTGAAATGAGCCAGCCATCAGCATCATCAGGGTCGCTCGGAAATTCCATGTCTACAACGTTCCACGTCTGAAACGTAAATTCATTGCCCGCGAGCATTTCCGCATACATCGCTGGATAGTCGCCCACTGCGTCCTTTACGGCTGGGGCGATGTGGCCAGCTTGTAGAATACCGATCTTCATGTCTCACCTTTGGGTTTCGAGAAACGCTAGAGGAACTCCAAATAGAGCGCAATCCGCTCTTCTTCGGAGAGGGTTGCTACCTCGCCAATTTCTTGTCGTTTTGTCAGAGCGAAATTCTGGATCAGCGCTTTGGGAAAAATGCGCGCAATGGAGTCATCTGTTTCAAAACGCTCAAGCGCGTCTTGCCATGTCGCAGGCAATTCTGGCGTATCCAGTTCATATGCATTGCCGCTCACGGGGGCGGGCGGCGTCATACCTTGCTCGATCCCATCAAGCGCAGCGCCGAGAACCGCTGTTAGCAACAGATAGGGGTTCACATCACCGCCCGCAACGCGATGCTCGATACGGCGTGCCTTGTGATTTCCACCCGGAACGCGAATGGCAACCGTGCGGTTTTCATAGCCCCAGCACAGTTTCGTTGGGGCATGCGCGCCGGGGACAAGGCGATCATAACTATTTGCGTGAGGTGCAAGTACCAGCATCGATCCAGGCATTGCGTTCAAACATCCCGCTATGGCGTTTTGTAACCGCTCCGATCCCTTCGGGCCGCCATCGTCAAAGATGTTGTTTCCATCGCGATCCAAAACAGAGAAATGCATATGCATACCATTGCCCGAATAATCGGCATAGGGTTTGGCCATAAAGCTCGCCGCAAAGCCATGTTTGCGCGCAAGGCCGCGTACCAGCAGCTTGAACAGCCACGCGTCATCCGCCGCTTTCAGCATGTCATCCACATGCATCAAGTTTATTTCAAACTGTCCAAGGCCCGCTTCAGAGATCGCAGCGTCTGCGGGAATATCCATTTCCTCGCAGGCGTCGTAGAGATCCGTGAAAAATTCATCGAACGCATCTAAGGCCCGCAGCCCCAGTGTTTCTGAGCCGGTGCGCCGTTTGCCCGTATGCGGGGAAGGAACCATCCGCGGCATACGACCACTGTCGTCAATCAGATAAAACTCCATCTCGGTCGCAACAACCGCGTTCAATCCCATCGCAGAATAACGCTCTTTCACGCGGGCAAGGGCTTGTCGTGGATCACCGTCAAAGGGGCGGCCGTCTTCATGGAACATCCATACTGGCAAAAGCGCCGTTGGCGTCCCAAGCCAAGGCATTGGCAAATACCCGCGCTCTGTGGGTAAAACAACGCCGTCCGCGTCGCCGCTGTCAAACACCAATGGGCTGTCAGCAATGTCCTCGCCCCAAATATCGAGGTTCAAAACCGAGAAAGGAAATCGTCCGCCCTCATCAGTAACTTTGCCTGCAAATCGGGTCGGGACACGCTTGCCCCGTGCTTGCCCGTTTAGGTCACAAGCTGCAACGCGGATAGAGCGCACGTCTGGGTGTTGAGAAAGCCAGTTTTCCACAAGGATATCTTCCTACCGAATAAGGTTTGGTCGAAGACGAAATTTGCGTCTTTGTTGTTGTGGAAGATGCTTGTTTAGGTGGCGATTGACCAGCCCAAAAAATCCTATGACCACCAAGGTCAAAAGGATGAAGAAGCCTGCCAGAATTGGGTAGGGAATGAACGGATTGAATGTCTTATCTGCGAAGTAGTTCGCATAATAGAGCGCATCGCCACGCTGTTGCCAGGCAGGAAACCCAGTGAAAAAGACAAGCGTCGTTGCGTGAAAAAGGAAGATCGCTTCGTTGGTGTACGCGGGCCATGCCAGGCGCAACATTGTCGGCCAAATGATGCGTTTGAAGCGCGGCCAGCCCGTTAGCCCATATGCATCTGCTGCCTCGACATCGCCTTTTGGAATAGATCGCAGCGCGCCATAGAAAATTTCTCCTGAATAGGCTGCGGTGTTGCAAAATAGAACGATAAGGGCACCAAGCCATGCTGCGGTGAAAGGGCTAAAGATCGGGCTGACGTTTTTGAGCGATAGGAACAGGAAATAAGCAAAGAAGAACTGTATGAAGAGAGGTGAGCCGCGAAAGAGGAAGATAAACCACTCCGCAGGTTTTCGGATCAGTGGATTCTTCGCGGCCTTTGAAACAGCCAGCCCAGTCGCGGCGAGAAAGCCGAAAGCGAGCGCTAAAATCCCAAAATACACGTTCCAGATCATACCCGATCCGATCAACGTGATCTGCTGGCATAGAGTGAAATCTTCTTTGGGCAAAAGGCGCTGACCAATACCGATAGAACGCAGCCCATAGTCTGCAATCGTGTCCCAACAACTCATGCCTGCTTCCTTTGTGCTTCGCCGCCAGTCGTGGCTTGGCCATAGGTGAGGCGGGACATGAGCCGCTCAAGTGCGATCTCGGAAAACTTGGTGAAGGCTAGATAAAACACCAGTAAAAACAGGAAATACCACATGCGCCAGTCGCCGTGCGGATAGTCTGTAAAACGCGGTGTTTTTGTGCCGCCAAGTTCGCGCGCCCAATAAACGATGTCCTCCACGCCAAGTAGGAACAAGAGTGGCGTCGCTTTGATCAAGACCATCCAGAGGTTGGACAGCCCGGGCAGGGCGTAGACCCACATTTGCGGCACGAGGATACGCCAAAAGCTTTGGCGGCGGGTCATGCCGTAGGCCTCAGCGGTTTCGATTTGTGCATGCGGAACGGCGCGCATCGCGCCAAAGAGCACATTGGCGGCAAATGCGCCAAACACGATCGCGAAAGTTAGTACGGCGAGGGTAAAGCCATAACTTTCATGGACCCATTGCGGCGCTGAGCCGAGGGGCATTTTGGCAGCGTCGCAGACGAGAAAGTCGTTGCCTTGCCTGATGGCTTGATCCCAATCTGGGCATTTTACCTTGTGGCGCAGATATTCGATGCCTTGATCCAAGGCGATGATAAAGAACAAAAAGAATGCGATGTCAGGGACGCCGCGAACGACCGCAATATAGCCTTTTCCGACCCAGCGCAGCGGCGCGATGTGTGAGCGCGCAGCCGAGGCTCCAAAGAAGCCGAAGGCCAGTGCCGTTGGCGCAGTAATTGCAAGCAGCAACAAAACGGTCCCAAAAGAGACATAAAACCCCATGTGCTTGCCCGTTGTCAGGTAGCATGACAGCCAGCTCAGGCCGTCTAGAGTTGAAGGGTCGGTGCAAAAACTGAACATCGGGCTTTCTTTCAGGTCTCTGAAATGTTGCAGGAATACGCGGGCGAGGCCAAGGCTGAAACGTCACTTTTTGTGGAAATTGCGCCTCGTTTCCTTGGCGGAAGCTTTGAAAGCGAGGAAGTTCATCGTTGTGATTGCGGCGTATTGGGGCAAACTGCGTGTCAGTCAAGGAACCATTGCGGGACATAAGAGCATGAGCATCGCCAAGCAAAAGATCATCGTTGTCGGCGCTGGCATCATCGGTGCTATTGCTGCGTATGAATTGCAATCAGCGGGCGCGGATGTGCTTGTTCTGGATGCTGGTCGCGCACGCGCGACGGACGCGAGTTTCGGATGGGTCAACGCTTCTTTCTTTGAAACGCAAGCGTATTTCGCGCTGCGCGTCGAGGGGATCAAGGCCTATAAACGTTTGCAGAAGCGTATTGACGTACCGATCTCGTGGAATGGCAGTTTAAGTTGGGAATTCAAAGGCGATGAGTTTGACACGTATTTCAATGGGTTGCAGGCGCAGGGCTATCCCAGCCGCATCCTGACCCGAGCCGAGATTGCAGCGCTAGAGCCTGCGCTCGGCACGCCTCCTGCACGCGCAATCCATTTCACATCTGAGGCGGCGGTAGAATCATCAGAGCTGACCGAACGTTTGCTCGGCAGAGCGCAATCGTTGGGTGCGCGAGTCGCGCAAGGGTTTCAGGTGACAAATTTCGTGCAGAGCGGCGGTGCGATCAAAGGCGTACAAACAAAGGACGGCGTCTTTCAGGCAGATCAGGTTTTACTTGCTGCTGGGACGGGAACACAGGCTTTGCTCGCGACGTTGGGCATTGCGTTACCAATGTTGCATCGCCCTGCGCTGGTGTTAAAAACACGGCCCATTCGCGCGCAGCTTTCGCATGTGTTGGCGACAGACTTTGGCGAGGTTCGCCAGTTGCCCTGCGGTGCGCTTTTGACGCCTGCTGCGATCGGTCATCAAGGCGATACCTCTGAAGATATCGGGGCTGACCCACTCGCGGCGGCGGAAACTGCAATGTCGCGATTGCGCGCGTTGTTTCCGCAATTGTCGATAGATTTGGCAAGCATGAAACTGGCCCATCGCCCTGTCCCACAGGATGGTTTCCCGGCTGTTGGGGCTGTTGCTGACGGGCTGTTCGTTGCGACGTTGCATTCAGGGATTACTTTGGCACCGCTCATTGGCGAGCTGATCGCCCAGGAAATGACAGGCGGACCTAGCGCGGCAAGCAACTGCTGGCTTTCGCCCTTTAGGCCAACTCGCTTTTCCACCTAAACGCATAGATGAAAACGGCGGCCCACATCGTAGGCCGCCGTTTCAATTTTCATTGACGAATGGCTTAGAAGCCAGCGCCGATTTCCCATTTTGCGATCAACGCGTTTAGCGAGCCATCGTCCTTCATAGACTGAATCGCTGCGTCTAGCTTTGCTTTCAACTCACCATCGCTTTCACGAAGGCCAAGACCGATGCCGCCACCAAGGAGTTCTTCCTGCTCGATCAGCATCAGGCTGTCATCTTCGTCTGCGATTGGCTTGAGATAGGTTTTATCCGCCAAAACCGCGTCCGCCTCGCCGTTGCGCACGGCTGCGACTGTTTCTTCTGGCGTTGCGAATTCTACCAATGTCGCACCAGTTGAAGCAATGTGAGACGCTTGAATGGTGCCTGTTTGTGCGGCGATCACGCCGCCTGCCAGATCCACATCGGCGCTCATCGCGATATAACCAGATGGATCAGGTTGAGTGTAGTTCTGTGTGAAATCAATGACTTCATCGCGCTCTGCTGTGATCGACATGCCCGCGATAATCACGTCATAGTTGCCAGACACGAGGTTCGGGATGATGCTGTCCCACTCGTTGGTGACCCACTCGCAGGTCAGCTCCGCGCGCTTGCAGAGTTCGTCGCCGACTTCGCGCTCAAACCCGTCAACTTCACCGTTATCATTGAGGAAGTTGTAGGGAGGGTAGGCGCCTTCGGTGCCAAGACGAACTGTGTCGGCCATTGCAAAGCCTGCTGTAAGCGCCAATGCGGAAGCTGTCAGGATTAGATTTTTCATTTTGGTATCTCCCAAGAATGGTTTTTTGGTTTTGATGTATGCCTAGGCAGTACTTGATAGGAACTGCTGTAGGCGGGTCGATTTGGGCGCGCCAAAGAGCGTCGCTGGCGCGCCTTCTTCTTCGATGAGACCTTGATGCAGGAACACAACGTGATCCGAAACATCGGCGGCCAATTTCATGTCGTGGGTGACGATAAGCATCGTGCGACCTTCGGTAGCGAGGTCTTTGATAACCTTCACGACTTCTTGCTCAAGCTCTGGATCAAGGGCAGAGGTTGGTTCATCAAACAAAAGCGCTTCGGGCTCCATGCACAGTCCCCGCGCGATCGCAGCGCGCTGCTGTTGCCCGCCTGATAGCTGGGCAGGGTAGACGTCGCACTTGTCGCCAATGCCAACTTTATCTAGATAAGCGCGCGCTGATTTTTCAACCTCCGCCTTATCGCGTCCGAGAACTGTAACGGGGGCTTCCATGACATTCTGCAAGATTGTCATATGGGACCACAGATTGAATTGCTGGAAAACCATCGACAGGTTGGTGCGAATACGGATGACTTGCGCGGCGTCGGCGGGGCGACGCCCGTGACCACTGCCAGCCCATTTCACCGGCTCGCCCTTAAACAGAACGTCGCCTTGCTGACTGTCTTCGAGCAGGTTTGCGCACCGCAGCAGCGTAGATTTTCCCGATCCTGATGAGCCAATTAGGGAAACCACATCGCCGCGCTTGGCTGAAATGGAAACGCCTTTGATAACCTCCAAATCACCATAAGCTTTGTGAAGGTTACGCAGTTCAATAACAGTATCTGTTTGATTCACGTGAGCGTCTCTAGTTTGTCCCCGCTGCCTAGTAGGGCGGAAATTCAGCGCTTTGGCAATCGCCAAAGCGGCATTCAAACGTGGTTTGCGTCATAGGTGACGGCGGGTAAGGTGATTAAAGCGCCGCTGCGACGCGCTGACGGGCCATCGCGCTGTCTTTGTCATTCACACCAAGCAGGTTCGACACCAATCGCAAAAGCGCATCTTCTTCTTGCTCTCGCACCCCGTCTGCAAGCACCACAGACCAAAGCGCTTCGATCACACTGAGCCTGTCTTCGTAAGGAACAGCGTCTTTGATTGCGCGGGTAAAGCGCACGGTGTCAGGCGCTTCGGTTTCTAAAGCCGAGGCATCTGCGATAAGCTGCGCGGCACCCTCTGCATCCAAAATATACCGCGTCGTGATGACGGCTTCGATCTGGCGACGTTCTTCAGGAGCAAACTCTCCATCCGAGCGCGCAATGCGCACAAGAAGGGCGGTCAAGGCGAGGCGGGCATCGCCATCGTCTAGCGGGTCGGGCTCGGGCTGCGTCAGCCGTTTGAGAAATTCTGCGAACATGAGACGTGATATAAGGTTCTAAACTGGGATGTTCTAGCCCTCGTAACCCTCAACGATCACCATATCACCAGTGCTGACCGCGCTACGGATGGCTTTCGCCGTTTGATAGCCATCGCTTTCATAGCAGGCAATAGCGGCTTCAAGGGTTGGAAACTCTAGAACGACCGAGCGCGGACGAGCCTCGCCCTCGCGCACAGTCTGTGCGCCACCTCTTACAAGGAATTTGGCGCCATATTCTTTAAACGGGCCAGCGTTTGCCTGCTGGTAAAGCTTGTATGTTTCCGCGTCATCAATAGTGACATGGCCAATCCAATAACCCTTGGGCATAGATTTCTCCCTTGTTTCGGTCGAAGGCTATCCCATCAAATCGAAGCTTTCAAAGCGCAAATTATCTAAAGCGACGCCCTGAGGATCGGTATTCAGTAACAAGAAACCTGCAATGTCAGGTTCCATGTCCTGGCGCATAAAACCGAAACTATCTTCAGCTAACGGGCCAAGGGTGAGCGTGTCGATCACCGTGCCGTTGCGGCGGATGAATTGAACAGAGGCATAGCCTTGCTCGCCGCCTCTGATGTCAAACGAAAGCGCGGGTTGGTCACGATCAAAGAGCACAGCAACAGAGCCTTCGCCAATTGCTTCAACGCGCGGGTACGTGCGATGGCCGTGGCCGTGGAGCACAATTGTGCCAGGCAAATGCATCGCCCCGAGCGTTTGACCCGGCCCACCATCAAGGATGGTCAGGGGGAGCAGGGGCGCGCCGCTAATGACATCATAATCACCGCTGGCCTTGCGCTGCTGCCCTGCAAATCGTTCGCCAAATACGGCACCGTCTTTTACCAGAACATCATCAATGCGGCTGCCAATTCCGATAGAAGACATCACGTCGTCAAAATCAATCAGCTTCGTGAAATTCAGGCTGTCATGGGGCACTTGGCAGATTGCTCGGCTGCAGGTTTCTTGCGCCGCGAGAGGCGATGCGAAGAATAGAACCAAAGGCCAAACAAAACGCTGCATGTCGCGTGTATAGCACGTTTTCCAATTTGCGGCAAAAACTAACGCAGATTGTGTAACGCGCGGCGATAGCGCTTAAACGAGACGAGAGTTTTCTTTCGCCGCGCGCACGAAATCTTTGAACAGTGGATGCGGATCAAATGGCTTGGATTTCAGCTCGGGATGGAACTGAACGCCGATGAACCAAGGGTGATCGGACCATTCAACAATTTCTGGCAAACGTCCATCTGGTGACATGCCAGAAAATCTCATGCCTGCGTTCTCTAGCTTGTCTTTGTAGGCGATATCTACTTCATAGCGATGGCGGTGACGTTCTTCGATTGCGTTAGAGCCGTAAATTTCCGCGACTTTTGACCCGCTTTGAAGGGCCGCGTCATAGGCACCCAGACGCATGGTTCCGCCTTTATTGTCATCCGCTGAGCGGCTGACTTTGGCATTGCCCTGCACCCATTCTTTCAGGTGATACACGACAGGCTCAAAGCGCTTTTTGCCAGATTCGTGGTCGAATTCTTCCGACCCTGCTGCCGTCACACCTGCCACGTTACGAGCCGCTTCGATCACAGCCATTTGCATGCCAAGGCAAATCCCAAAGTACGGGATTTTGTTTTCACGCGCATATTGCGCTGCGCGAATTTTGCCTTCTGTGCCACGCTCGCCAAAGCCGCCGGGAACAAGGATCGCGTGGTAGCCTTCAAGATGGGGCGCTGCGTCTTCGCTATCAAAGACTTCGGCATCGACCCAAGAGACATTCACACGCACCCGATTTGCCATGCCGCCATGTGTCAGAGCTTCCTTGAAGGATTTATACGCATCCTCAAGTTGAGTGTATTTGCCAACAATTGCGACGTTCACTTCGCCGTCGGTGTTGTGAATGCGATCGGCCACATCTTCCCAAACACGCAAATCTGGCTTTGGCGCTGGGTTGATCTCAAACGCGTCCAGAACGGCCTGATCCAAACCTTGGTTATGATAGGCGAGGGGGGCTTCATAGATGGACTGCAAATCGTAGGCCGCAACAACGCTTTCTTTGCGTACGTTACAGAAAAGTGCAATTTTCTCGCGCTCTTTTTCTGGGATCGGCTGTTCCGAGCGGCAGACCAGAATATCGGGCGCAAGGCCGATGCTCTGCATTTCTTTAACCGAGTGTTGCGTCGGTTTGGTTTTCAGCTCGCCAGATGCGGCAAGGTAGGGCAACAGCGTGAGGTGCATGTAGATGCATTGTCCGCGCGGGCGGTCATGACTGAATTGACGGATCGCTTCAAAGAAGGGCAGACCCTCGATATCGCCCACGGTACCGCCAATTTCGCATAGCATGAAATCAACTTCATCTTCGCCAATGGCGATGAAATCTTTAATTTCATTTGTCACATGCGGAATGACTTGGATGGTTTTGCCGAGGTAGTCGCCGCGACGTTCCTTTTCCAAGACGTTTGTGTAGATGCGCCCGGATGAAATGGAATCGGTCTTGCGTGCGGGCACGCCAGTGAATCGTTCATAGTGACCTAAGTCGAGATCGGTCTCTGCGCCATCGTCGGTCACAAAGACTTCGCCGTGTTCAAATGGGCTCATCGTGCCGGGATCAACATTGAGGTAGGGATCAAGCTTGCGAAGGCGAACCGAAAAACCGCGTGCTTGTAGCAACGAGCCCAATGCAGCAGATGCGAGACCTTTTCCGAGCGAAGAAACAACGCCGCCTGTAATGAAAATAAATCTGGCCATGTGGCTTGCGCCTCCCCCGTGAGGACCAATTTGCGCCGACTTTGGGCTGCTAAAGAGGTCAAATTCCAAGTGATCGTCATCGTTCAAATGCCGATACTCACGGGATTTGAGCGTTACAGGATTCGTGTGAGATTCGCAAGGCAACCGCTACATGATGTTGCGGAAGCCTGTGATGTCTCAAAAGGTGGTAAAGTTAGTCGGCGCGTGGAACCAGTGGCGCGTTGTCGTCCGCTGAAGGTGGCAAAAGATCGCTACCCGTTCCAAGATCGCTTGCTGGTGCGCTTTCTTCTGCTGCCGCCGGGGCGTCGCCCAAACGGTCCAGAACCGAGCTACCCGCAGATTTTTGCGCGGCAATGATTGTTAGCGTGATCGACGTGATAATAAAGGCGATCGCCAAAATCCAAGTCACCTTGCCAAGCGCTGTCGCCGCTGCGCGCCCTGTCATAGCGCCGCCACCGCCACCGCCGCCCATGCCAAGGCCGCCCCCTTCGGAACGTTGCATCAGAACGACGCCGATCAATGACAAAGCCAAAAGGAGGTGAATGATCAGAACGACGTTTTCCATGGGTGCCTGCGCGTTAGTGGTACAGCGTGCTATCTAGGCAATCAAAGCGCTTCGTGCAACCCGTCAATCTTCGCGATCCTTTTCAAATCGACGGGCGCTGATTGCTTAGGCGAATTTGGCTGAGCGTTCGCAGAAAATTTGTACGTGAATGCGCCAGCTTATTCGTCAACGTCATCCATATCCGCTTGGCCGGAAATTGCGCGTCGAATGTGCGACCAACTGAGGCCAATTCCCAATACAAAGCTTAGCGCAATAAGGCCCAACCAAAGATTCATCGCTTGATTCGTAAGCGACAGCCATCCGAAGTCATAAAGCACCCAGAGCAATGCTGCGACCAGTGCCAGCACCAATCCCATGCCAAACGGGCCAATTGATCTAAGAGTTGCGCGTAGGAAAATTATGTAGCCGATAAGCAGAATTAGTCCGCTCAGAACGATGAGGGGCAGTTGCTCACCTGCGTTTTGCAGCGACCAGCGAATCCAATTGTAATCTGTTGGATTGTACGTCGCAGTCAATAAAATGAAGGCAATGAGCCAGCGAATGGCGATACGGATCATAATGAGCACTCCTTTAAAGCATAGGTTTTGCTCAAGGCGCTTGGCTTGTCCAGCGATTGCGCTGCGGGTGCGTGCAGATCGGTAAGATGAGGTGATTTTGCAGATTGCGCGGGAATTAAGCTTTGCTGCGGCGAAATAGGTGTTTCGCTTAGGCCCTGCGCGCACTATACGGGCGCGGGTTTGACGCAATGGAAAAGGTCCCTCGTATGGCAAATGTAGTAGTCGTTGGCGCTCAGTGGGGCGACGAAGGTAAAGGCAAGATTGTCGATTGGTTGTCAGAGCGGGCGGATGTCATTGCTCGTTTTCAAGGTGGCCATAACGCAGGCCATACGCTTGTCATTGACGGCAAGGTTTACAAATTACATGCGCTGCCCTCGGGCGTTGTGCGCGGTGGCAAGCTATCCGTGATCGGCAATGGCGTGGTTTTGGACCCTTGGCACCTCGTCAGTGAAATCGAAACTATCCGTGCGCAGGGCGTCAGCATCACGGCCGAAAGCCTGATGATTGCAGAAAACACCCCGCTTATTCTGCCAATTCACGGCGAGCTTGATCGCGCGCGCGAGGAAGCGGCATCTAAAGGCACGAAAATCGGAACAACTGGGCGTGGTATCGGTCCCGCTTACGAAGACAAAGTTGGGCGTCGCTCGGTGCGGGTTGCTGATTTGGCGGATGAGGCGACATTGGAAGCGCGCGTTGATCGTGCCTTGCAGCACCATGATCCACTGCGCAAAGGTCTTGGCATCGAAGCTGTGGACCGCGATGCGCTTATTGCCAAACTGCGTGAGATCGCACCGCAGATCCTTCAATATGCAGCGCCAGTTTGGAAAGTTCTGAACGAGCGCAAGAAAAAGGGCGAGCGCATTTTGTTTGAAGGCGCGCAGGGCGCTCTTTTGGATATTGATTTCGGCACCTACCCATTCGTGACTTCATCCAATGTGATTGCAGGGCAAGCGGCGACAGGTGTTGGCGTTGGGCCGGGCTCGATTGACTATGTGCTTGGTATTGTGAAGGCTTACACGACCCGCGTCGGCGAAGGGCCATTCCCGACCGAGCTTGACGATGCAGATGGCCAACGCCTTGGCGAGCGTGGGCATGAATTCGGAACGACAACAGGGCGCAAGCGCCGCTGCGGTTGGTTCGATGCGGCGTTGGTTCGTCAAACCTGTGCGACCTCTGGAGTCACTGGTATTTCTTTGACAAAACTAGATGTTTTGGACGGGTTTGAGACACTTAAAATTTGTACGGGCTATATGCTTGATGGTGAGTTGATCGACTATTTGCCAACTGCCGCAGATCACCAAGCGCGCTGCACGCCAGTTTACGAAGAAATGCCCGGTTGGTCAGATAGCACCGAAGGCGCGCGCTCTTGGGCGGAACTGCCTGCGAATGCGATCAAATATGTGCGCCGGATTGAAGAATTGATTGGTTGCCCTGTCGCAATGCTCTCAACTTCGCCAGAGCGTGAAGACACAATCCTTGTCACCGACCCGTTTGAAGACTGATGGCACTTTCCCATAAAGCACGTCGGCGCTGGGCCTTGCTCATTTTGTTGGTGGGGATGCCGCTCTATATCATCTTTATGATTGGGGCGGTCGCGATCGCCTTTACCTATTTGGGACGCCCCCCAATCTGGGTTGAGTTCGCGATTTATGTCTTGCTCGGGGTTATCTGGATTTTCCCATTCAAACGCGTGTTTATGGGGATCGGTCAAGCCGACCCAGACGCAAACGACGATGTCTAAATAAAAACGGCGGCTCCTGACAGAGAGCCGCCGCATCACTCGCTACTGCACCAAACTTAGCCGGCGGCTCGCGTGTCGGGCTTGAAACTGATCCGATCTGATACGGTGAAACGTCCACCGCTGATCTTTTCAATTTTGCCCTGTCGCAGAAGTTGGCCGAACGAGCGCAGACCATCCTCCCGCGAAAAGTTTTCTTCTTGAACCATGCGCACCTTGGTCATTAGTTGAGGGCGCGAGAACTGGTCCCTGCCTTCAACATAAGCCATGTAGGCAGCCGCAGCTTCGAGCAAATCTGGGAGTTCAGTTGCACCCATTTCCTCAGCGAATTCGTTAAAATCGCCGCCTTCTGGCGCAACGGCGCTGTCCAGCACTGGTTGTGCCGCCGGAGCTGGGGCAGGGGGCGGCGTTTCGCCCGCCTTTACCCGGCGTGGGCGCACAGGTTGTGGGGCTGCGCTTGCCGAAGCAGCGGTATCGAGCGCAGCGGCTTCAGGAGCATCGACGCGCTGCTCTGCGACCAGTTTAAGTGGTGGGCGAGCGGCAGAGTCTTGCGGCGCGTCGTTTTGCGTTGTCAATCTGCGCACAGGGCGACGTGGCTGAACGGCGCTATCAAGGTCACCGCGATATTCTAACGTTTCATCAACGGGCTCTTGGTTCTTGGACGATTTTTTGTCGGCGCGGGCGGAGGCAACCGCTGCGCGCAGATGTCCAAGAGCATTGCGGCGTTTCTTACCATCAGGTTCTTCCAGTTCGGAGCTGGCTTGATCCATCAAGCGATCCATTTCAACGTCTGGAGCGCTTGCCAATTCGTCGACCTGACGCGCGTTTGCCGCGGGTTGAACAACTTCTGAGATCTCGTCTTCGAATTGATCCTCGTCGATGGTCTCAACCGCGTCCACAGTTTCAGCTGGAAGACTCGCAAGTTCGGCTTCGACTGCCGCTAGTTCGCGCGCAAGCTCATCCTCTTGTTGATCAGACAGGCTGCTATCGTCACTTGCCGTTTGCCCTGCAGGATCGGCGTCGCCTTCGATATCTTCTTCAATGTCACCGCTGGCGATGGCCGCTTCGAATTCTTCGCGTTTCATTTTGATAACGCGCGCACGAATAGGGGCCTTCGGCGCAGCTTCGGCTTCGGGCATTTCAGCCGCTGTGTTCGGCTCTACGGTGTCTTGTGCAAGTCGCGACATGACGCCCGAAATTGTGTCTTCTGAAGCGTTTTCAGCAGAGGCGTCCGTTTCGATCAAATCTTCCAGATCTGTATCGCCGGGGCGACCTTGCATGATATCTTCTGCGTGTTCATCTTCGGAAAAATCAGGTGTTTTTCCTGTTTCTTTCGGTTGACCAACAACCGCGCGAATGCGTGCAAGCTTTGCTGCAACGGAATCGCTGTCTTCTTCGGCTTTTTGTTGCTCTGCCAGCGCCTTTTGCTCGGCGTCGAGCTTGGCTTCCGCTTCTGCTTTCTCTTGCGCCGCAATCCGCGCTGCTTCTGCTTCAGCTTCCGCCGCAGCTTTCGCCTCCGCTGCGGCCTTTGCTTCTGCATCGGCCTTTGCCTCCGCTGCGGCTTTTGCTTCCGCTTCAGCGCGCGCCTCTGCTTCACGCTTGGCTTCGGCCTCTTTTTCCGCTTCTTGCGATGCCAATTTGGCAGCGCGCTCAGCTTCCATTTTTGCTTCTTCCGCGGCTTTCTGCTCGGCAATACGGGCGCGTCGTGCGGCGCGCTGTTTTGCGCGGGTTGCCGCTTCTTGTTCGCTTGCGATGCGCTCTGCTTCCAGGCGCGCGTCTTCTTCGGCTTGCTCTTGCGCGAGGCGTGCTTGCTCAGCGGCTTTTGCTTCTTGCGCAGCTTTCACCGCGTCTGCTTCGGCTTGCGCCTTGGCGTCTGCTTCAGAAGTGTCTGTCTCAGTTAGTAGAGCAGCAGGGGCGGCTTTAGCATTTTCTTCAGGCAACGTGGTGCGCAGGACAATGTTGCCACCATCATTATGGGCCTCAACACGGCGCGCGACTTCACGCTCGGCGATGCGTGCTAACATTTCTGCATCTGGAGTGGGGGGCTCGGCACCAAAATAGCGATCGTCCGACGCGAGATCGCGAAAATATTCTGCAATCGCCTTCATCGTTTCAAACGAGTCGTCAAACCCCTCTAACGTGCAGGAGAAAGTACCGTATGAGACGGTGAGGACTTTGCTAGTATTTACCATGATCTACTCGCTTTACTTCGTTACTGCGCCGTTAATAACTTCCATGTAGAGACCAAAGAGGCCCGAATCTGTGACTAAGAGCGTATCATTTCATGGCTCAAATGTGATCTGTTTCCCAAAAAGGTGTTAATCTAGAGTGATTGATAAAATTGTCCTCAAATCGGAACCTATTACTTTGCTGGGCGGGGCTGAAGTCCGTCGGGAAGAGTTTGAAAGAGCGATTTCACTGGCGCCTGCCTGTGTCGCAGCAGATGGCGGCGCGGTTCATGCGCAACGATTTGGGCATTCAATAGATGCCGTAATCGGAGATATGGACTCGCTTTCGGGCGAATTAATGGCAAGCCTGAACCGAGAGACCATTCATCATATACGTGAGCAAGACAGCACAGATTTTGAAAAGTGTCTGCTTCGAATAGAGTCGCCGTTGATCGTGGGCCTAGGCTTTCTCGGTGGTCGCTTAGATCATCAACTGGCGGCATTCCATGCGCTTTTGCGCTTTGCGCATCAGCCTTGTGTTTTGTTGGGGGCAGAGGAACTGGTGTTTCTGTGCCCGCCCGAAATCACTTTGCGCTTAAACGCCGAAACACCGCTATCCTTGTTCCCTCTTGCTTCGGTGACGGGGGCTGCCACAGGTTTGCAGTGGTCATTTCCTTCGCTGGATTTTGCGCCGGGCCAGCGGATCGGTACATCGAATATGGCAATGGGGACTGTGACCCTTGAAATGAGCGCCGCTGGCATGCTGTGCATCCTGCCAAAGAGCACATTTGAAAGCGTGTTTAGTGCGCTGTCGGAGACTTCGCATTTATGGCCCGCTCACGAAGAATGATGTAGAGACCAGCCGATATCGTGATTGCAATTCCGACTGAGGCCAAGCCGTTGGGCAATTCGGAAAAGATCAACCAGCCAATAAAGGTGGCAAAGGGAATTTCCAGATATTGCATTGGCGCAAGTGTCGCTGACGGGGCAAAGCGCAATGACCATGTCATAAGCAAATGGGCCAGAGTGCCAAGCACGCCGATAGAGAATAGCATAAACGCTTCCGTTCCATTCGGTATTGCCAGTGCAAATAGATCAAGGCCGGTCTTGCCAAAAAGCACCATTAGCGGGGTCAAAATGATCACAGCCATGACGCCGTTTACGGCCTGTAAGGTTATCGGGTCCGTCTCTTTGGCGATCTGGCGCGTGACCAGCATGAACAGTGAAAACACCACTGCAACGACCAATGGCAACAGTGCAGGCCAGCCGACAGTGTCAAAGGCAGGTTGAATGACCAACAGCGTGCCGGCAAACCCCACCGCGCAGGCGATGATACGGCGGATGCCAATTTCTTCGCCAAGAACATAGTGCCCCAACACGAGCATGATAAAGGGCATAACAAAGGCGATGGCCACTGCGTCGGCAAGCGGAAGAAAACGCAACGCTGTAAACATTGCACCAATTCCAATGATATGAAGCAATGTTCGAAGCCACGCGAGCCGTTGAACCCGTTTTGACATGCGCCACTTTCGCTTAGCGACAAGGACAATTGGTATCAAAATTAGTGCCTGAACCGCAAAACGGACCAGCAAAAGAATCCCGAGCGGCACGGTCTGCCCGATAATCTTGGCAAGTGCGTCGCCGACTGGGGCAAGTACACAAAAACCAAGCATTAAAAGGATGCCAAGAAGGGGACGATCAGCTGCCATTGAGCGAGGCTAGGCAGGGCGCAAAGGAATTGCAATTGGCGAAATTGACTCTGTGAGCCTAACAGGCGTCGCGGGCGTTAGAGATCGCAAAAAAAACGCCCGCCGAAAATTTCAGCGGGCGTTCACAGTTAGGTTCATCGTTGGACTTAAAGGATGAAATCGCTGCCAGAGTAATCAAGCCCGACACCAATTTCGGCAACGGTAATTCCTTGCAACAAGATTGTTCCGCCATATGAGGAAATCAGTGCATTTCCACCACTATCGCTCAGATGGTTGGTGATAAGATCGTTAAAGTCCGAAATGTCGAAGAGGAAAGATAGATCAATTTTTTCACCGTCCAAGTCACTGAAGTCAGTGATCGTGTCATTGCCGAATTGATCCCAGAACTCGAAGGTGTCTTTGCCACCACCACCTGTCAGGATATCTTTTCCCAATCCGCCATTTAGGATGTCGTCACCTTTGTCACCGCTTAGGTTGTCTCTACCAGTCCCGCCAAAGAGCCAGTCGTCGCCTTTGCCGCCATTTATCGTATCGCGACCAGATTCGCCTTCCAAGTTATCCTTGCCAGCGCCGCCATTTAATAGGTCGCGACCAGTACCTCCATAGAGCGTATCGGCACCGTCATTACCAGAAAGCGTATCAGCTTGCGCGCCGCCATGTACCTCTTCCGCATTTTGCGATCCTACGAATGTATCCGCGCCAAGTTCCAAGGAAACTTGCATGTCAAAGCTAAATTCATCAAGCATATCGAATGTTTGCACGCCAGAAAAATCAATCGTGTTGGCGTCGCTCGTGCCGGAGATGTAGCCGTAAGACTCGATAATTTCGACACTTGCAGCCGCATCTAAGATCAGGTTCTCAAATTGGCTTCCGCTTATGTACAACGTGTCGGTGCCTGATCCGCCTAAAATAGTGTCTGACGCAGGATCGTTGCTTGAATGGATTGTGTCGTCGCCGCGCCCCGCATCAATAAAGTCATTGCCATCTTCGCCGTGCAGTTCGTCATCGCCGCGACCACCGAACAACATATCGTCGCCATTGCCGCCAAAAAGAACATCGTTTCCACGACCACCATCTATTGTGTCGTCACCGCTGCCACCGCTAACAAAATCGACGTTGTTTGATCCAAGAAAACTGTCATCTCCATAATAAAGATGAAACTCGATCTCTTTGAGGTAGGTCAGAACACCTGAAACGTCGAATTCGTCGTGACCAGAAGTGCCTGAAATATACCCAGTACCTGGCTCCCAGCCTTCTTCGCTATCCAGTTGCTCAACACCCGTTCCGGCGCCAAGGTTTAGTCCCTCTAAGCTATTAAACCCAACGAATACGGTGTCAGTGCCTAGCCCGCCTTGTATCGTGTTGATCTGGCCATCCCAATCGCCAATCAGAATAAGATCATCACCGCTGCCGGCATCGATGACATCGCGTCCGCCACCGGCATCAATAGTGTCGTTTCCACCGCCGGTTGATATCGTGTCGTCGCCGTCATATGCGCTTACGTTGTCCGCGAGCCCTGAACCGATAAAAGTGTTGTCGCCGCCGCCGAGCGAAAATTCAAATGGGGACAAAAAGCTGGTAATGCCAGATACATCAACGGTTATACCGTATGAAAAGCCCCAAAAATTAGTATTCCCGTCCGGGTCAAAAACATCAAATCCAGAAGCCGCATCTAAAATCAAATCGCCTGAAACGCCATTGTAGGTGTAGGTTGGCATGAAAAACTCCGCTCTTGTTCAAAATTGTTACTAGTTCAGGGGAGTTCGTTTTAGTTTTGGGTCAAATGTCGTTGCTCAAAAAAGAATTCCCTGCTGAGGGTACAACAATCAAAAGCGCCCTTAGATTTCAAGCAAATTGGCTGTTTTTAGAAAAATACAATCACAAATTGCGTGCACGAGGCCGTAAGCGCGTTAGCAATTGGGAATGTTTACAGCCAAGCCACCAAGGGATGTTTCTTTGTACTTTTCGCTCATGTCGGCCCCCGTTTGCCGCATTGTCTCGATACAGGCATCGAGGGGCACAAGATGCGTGCCATCCCCGCGTAGCGCGAGAGATGCAGCGCTCACTGCTTTTATCGCGCCTAAACCATTGCGCTCGATGCACGGCACTTGCACCAGCCCTTTCACCGGATCGCATGTCATACCGAGGTGATGTTCCAGCGCGATTTCAGCGGCGTTTTCGACTTGCTCCGCGCTGCCACCCATGACCGCACACAGACCCGCGGCGGCCATTGCCGCGGCGCTACCGACTTCCGCTTGGCACCCCGCTTCGGCACCAGAAATAGATGCGTTGAATTTGACAAGGCCACCGATTGCAGCTGCCGTTAGGAGGAATTCCTCGACTTTGGTCTCTGAGGCTCCCGGCACGTGATCCAGAAAGTAGCGGATGGTTGCTGGAACGACGCCAGCTGCGCCATTTGTCGGTGCCGTAACAACCTGACCGCCCGCTGCATTCTCCTCGTTGACCGCCATTGCATAAACGCTCATCCAATCATTGATCGTGTGCGGCGCGCTTAGGTTCATACCGCGCTCAGCGAGCAGTGCATCGTGAATGGCTTTGGCGCGACGCTTTACATTAAGACCGCCCGGCAAAGTGCCGTCGATAGAAAGTCCGCGATCAATGCAGTCGCGCATTACTTGCCATATCCGCGCGGTTCCAGAGCGCAGGTTTTCTTGCCCCGAGCGCGATATCTCGTTGGCGCGTTTCATTTGTGCGATGGTCTTGCCCGAAACGTGGGCCATTTCCAACATTTCTGCCGCAGTTTTAAATGGAAACGGCACGGGGGCACCTTCGTCCGTGTCTTTGCCGCTTGCCAATTCGGCCTCGGTCATCACAAAGCCACCGCCGATAGAATAATAGGTTTCTTGCAAGATCACATCGCCTTGCGCATCTGTCGCCATCAAAATCATTCCGTTTGCGTGGCCCGGAAGATTAGGGCCGAAATTAAATTCCAAATCGCTCGCGGGATCAAATTTTAAAATATCTAAGCCTTCGGGCGCGACAGTTTTGCTTTTGATAATGCCTTGCATTGCCGCTTCGGCTTTTTCGCTATCATAGGTTTCTGGCAAAAAGCCCGCCAATCCCAGAATAGTAGCGCGGTCTGTGGCGTGGCCAACTCCTGTGAACGCGAGCGAGCCATGCAGCGATGCGCGAAGCCCTGCAAACTCAAATGGCGAGGCGCGCATGAGATCTAGAAACCGCCCCGCAGCCACCATTGGCCCCATCGTGTGCGAAGACGACGGGCCGATGCCCACTTTGAACATATCGAAAACTGAAAGAAACATCAGGTTGCGCTCCCGATTGGTGGGTTGGCGAGGCTGGGTGCGCTAAATGGTGTCGGGCCCAGACCCTCAGCGACCTGCGCGGAATTGACGGCGGGGACACGCTCTAGTTCTTTCGCCAAGTTTAGCAGATGTGTGAACTCCGCTGCATTTACCCAGCCCTGCGGGTGATCGGCGGGGTAAAGCTGCGCCCATCTCAAGCACGCGCAGACATAAATATCTAATAGGCTGATGCTCTCACCACCGAGAATTGTGCAATTCGGATCAGCAATCAGCATGTCGATTTGCCTGAAATCTGCGCGAATGCGTTGCGCGATGCCTGAGCGCAATGCTTCTCTATGCTCGGGCGCGATGAATTTATCGGGATAAAACATTTGCCGCATCCCCGCATGAAGTGAATTTGAAATGAAAAACAACCACTTGAGCGCGTCACCGCGGCCCTGATCACTTTGCGAGGGAAACAACGCGCCATGGCGATCCGCGAGCCAGAGCAAGATCGCTCCGGTTTCGAAAAGGACGCCATCTTCGGTCTCAAGCGCTGGGATCATGCCGAGCGGATTTAGCGCGCGATAGGCTGGCGCGCTTTGTGCGTTGACGCCGCGGTCCACTAGTTGCGTGTCATAGGGAACATCAAGCATGTTCAATGCGATCCGCACGATGAGTGAGGCATTATCTGGTGCAAAATGAAGTGTATACGGTTCGGTCATTGGGGTGTTTTACTGTGAAGTGGACAGGTAAAGGCGCTGAAAAGCGACATTCCACTCTCGCGCCCCGTCCAAGCTGTGCTTATAAGGCATAAAGCTGCCAAGGAGATTCACGTCATGACCGGAGAATTGTCGCCCATCGATAAAGCGAAATTCGTTGCTGCGAAGCGAGCGGCGGCCTTTGTTGAAGATGGTATGCGCGTCGGACTTGGAACAGGGTCCACGGCGGCTTGGCTGGTGCGGTGCCTTGGCGAAATGGTGCGAGATGATGGGCTGCGCATTCGCGGTGTTCCAACGTCGGCGCGCACAGCGCAATTGGCGCGCGAAGTGGGGATCGAAGTTATCTCGCTCGATGAGGCGCGTTGGCTAGATATTACCATCGACGGCGCGGATGAATTTGACGGCGATCTGAACCTGATTAAGGGCGGCGGCGGTGCGTTGCTGCAAGAAAAGATCGTTGCGACTGCCTCGGATCAAATGATTGTAATTGCGGATGCAGGTAAAGAGGTCGAACATCTTGGCGCTTTTCCATTGCCTATCGAAGTGATCCCGTTCGGCTGGCAAACGACCCGCGCGCTCGTTGAAGAAACGCTGGTCTCTATGGATGTACTAGGTCGTCAGATCAGCTTGCGGATGAATGGCGATGCGCCCTTTGTCACTGACGAGGGCAATCATATCCTTGATCTCAACCTCAAACGTATCGGCAACGCGCGCCAGTTGGCGATGGTGATCAACCAGATGCCCGGCGTTGTTGAAAATGGCCTGTTTATCGACATTTGTGACGCAGTTGTGATCGGGCACGGGGATGGCAAGGTCGAGGTGCGCGACATAAATACGGGCACGGTGGAACATGATCGTTTGGATTTTGTTGAAAACGACAATCTTTTCACCGATTTGGCTGACTAAGCGCTTCTGCGCCAGAATTTAGGAACTGAACATGGCATTTGACTACGATCTCTTTGTGATTGGCGGCGGCTCTGGCGGTGTGCGCGCGGCCCGCGTTGCGGCGCAAGATACAGGCGCAAAGGTGGCTTTGGCCGAAGAGGATCGCTATGGCGGCACCTGCGTCATTCGCGGCTGTGTGCCCAAAAAGCTGATGGTGTTCGCCTCTGGCTATGGCGGCATGGCCGAAGATGCGCAGGCGTATGGTTGGGATGTCACCTCGAACGGGTTCGATTGGAAAGCCTTTCAGGGTAAGATGCATGCTGAGTTGGATCGCCTTGAAGGCATCTACCGCTCGCTGTTGAAAAACGCTGGTGTTGAAACCTTTGATTTGCGTGCGCGCATCGTTGATCCCCATACGGTCGAACTCGCCGATGGGTCGCGCAAAACAGCCAAGCATATCTTGATTGCCGTTGGTGGCCGCGCGGTGAAGCCTGAGATTGAAGGCGCGGAACTGGCGATCACCTCGAACGAAATTTTCCATATGGAAGAGTTGCCAAAGTCGATGTTGATCGTCGGCGGTGGCTATATTGCCTCTGAATTTGCGGGCGTGATGAACGGCATGGGCGTCGCAACGACCCAATTCTATCGTGGCGCGCAAATCCTGCGCGGCTTTGATGACGAAGCGCGTGGGCTTGTCTCTGAAGAGATGTGCCAGCGCGGTGTTGATCTGCATCTTGGCACCAACATTCTGGAAATGCGCCGAGAGGGCGATAGCATCTGGATCAAGGCGACCAACGGCGAAGAGCGCGTCTTTGATCAAGTAATGTTTGCCACGGGCCGCGCGCCAAACTCTGACGATTTGGGTCTCGAAGAGGTCGGTGTAAAGCTTGGCCGCAAGGGTGAAGTGCTCGTTGACGACTACAGCCAGACCGCGGTTCCGTCGATCTATGCGGTAGGCGATGTCACGGACCGCGCGAACCTCACACCTGTTGCGATCCGCGAGGGCATGGCCTTTGTCGAGACCGTGTTTAAAGGCAATCCAACCAAGCCGGATCACGAATTGATTCCAACGGCGATCTTCACCCAGCCTGAAATGGGCACCGTAGGCTTGTCCGAAGAAGAGGCGCAGGCGCAGGAACCGATCGAGGTCTATTCCACGTCCTTCAAGCCGATGCAGCAAAGCTTTGCGGGGCGCGGCGAGCGTGTGTTGATGAAACTCATCGTCTCTCAAGCCACGCGCAAAGTGCTTGGTTGTCACATCGTTGCGCCGGGGGCAGGGGAATTGATCCAGCTTGCAGGCATCGCAGTGAAGATGGGCGCAACAAAAGAAGACTTCGATCGCACGGTTGCAGTTCACCCAACGATGTCGGAAGAACTGGTAACCATGAAAACACCTGTTAGAACGGGTTGAAATTCCGGCATTCCTGACCAGTTTAGACTGTGAAGGAATGCCCAAGACGACAATTGAAGGGAATTAGCTTAGATGGCTGGTAACAACGGCGGCCCATGGGGCGGCGGCGGTAACAACGGATCAGGCGATGACAATCGCGGTTCTGGTAACAATGGCGGGGGACGACGTCCTCCTGAGGGTGACGGACCGCAGATCCCTGAAATTGACGAGCTAATGAAAAAAGGCCAAGAGCAATTGCGCGTCCTGATGGGCGGTCGCGGTGGCGGCAATGGCACGAACGGCTCTGGCGGCGGCGCGCCCAGCGGTCCTGCGTTTACGCGCGGAACTGTCGGTCTTGGTGTTATTGCGGCTGTTGTGCTCTGGGGCATGGCCAGCTTTTACACAGTGAAACCAGAAGAACAGTCGGTCGAATTGTTCCTTGGCAAATACTCTGCCACGGGCAATCCAGGTCTGAACTTTGCGCCTTGGCCAGTAGTGACGAGAGAGATCATTCCAGTAACACGCGAGCAAACCGAAGATATCGGAGTTGGCGGACGTGGTTCCGAAGCAGGGCTTATGCTCACGGGTGATGAGAACATTGTGGATATCGATTTCCAAGTTGTTTGGAATATCACTGATCCAGCAGAATACTTATTCAACTTGCGCGATCCGCAAATGACCATCCGCGCGGTATCTGAATCAGCGATGCGGGAAATTATCGCGCAATCTGAGCTGGCTCCGATTTTGAACCGTGACCGTTCTGCGATTGCAGATCGTCTTAAGGATCTCATTCAAGACACGCTTAATGGCTATGATGCCGGCGTAAACATTGTTCGTGTGAACCTTGATAAAGCCGATCCGCCCCAACAGGTGATCGACTCATTCCGTGAGGTTCAAGCTGCAGAGCAAGAACGTGACCGTCTTGAAAAGCAAGCTGATGCTTATGCGAACCGTATCGTTGCGGAAGCACGCGGTGAAGCGGCGCAGGTACTCGAAGAGGCAGAAGGCTACCGCGCACGTGTGGTGAATGAAGCAACGGGTGAAGCGTCTCGTTTCACAGCTGTTTTGGCCGAATACGAAAAAGCCCCTGAAGTGACACGCAAACGTCTCTATCTTGAAACGATGGAAGAAGTGCTCGGTCGTGTGGATAAAATTATTCTGGATGAAAACGGTGACGGCGGCCAAGGCGTCGTTCCCTATCTTCCGCTTAACGAACTTCGTAAAAATTCAGGAGGGAGCAACTAATGCGTAAAACAACGTATTTGCTACCGATCGCAGTGATCGCAATTGCTGCTCTTTTGTCATCGATGTTTATCGTGGATGAACGGGAAAAAGCTCTGGTTCTTCAGTTTGGCCGTGTTGTCGATGTAAAGGAAGAGCCGGGTCTGGCGTTTAAAATCCCTCTTATTCAAGAGGTTGTGCGCTATGAAGATCGTATCTTGAGTATTGACGTTGAACCATTGGAAGTTACGCCTTTGGATGATCGTCGTCTCGTTGTGGATGCTTTCGCGCGGTATAGAATTGCTGATGTGAACCAATTCCGCCAAGCGGTTGGTTCCGGCGGCGAACGCACAGCTGAAAGCCGCCTTGATGGTATTTTGCGCGACGAATTGCGCGGGGTTCTCGGTAGCGTTTCTTCAAACGATATCCTCAGCACCGATCGTGCAGCTTTGATGTTGCGCATTCGTAATGGCGCGATCGCAGAAGCGCGGGGCCTTGGCCTTGAAGTCATCGATGTGCGTTTGAAGCGGACAGATTTGCCGTCTCAAAACCTTGAGTCCACATTCGCTCGTATGCGCGCGGAACGTGAACGTGAAGCGGCAGACGAGATCGCGCGCGGTAACGAGGCAGCGCAACGTGTGCGCGCTTTGGCGGACAGAACGCAGGTTGAAATTGTTTCAGACGCCCGCCGTGATAGCGAAATCACCCGTGGTGAAGCGGATGCCGAGCGAAACGCGATTTTCGCGACAGCCTATGGCGCGGATCAGGAGTTCTTTGAATTCTATCGCTCTCTTGAAGCGTACCGCGGTGCGCTGGGCGCAAACAACTCGACGATGGTTTTGTCACCTGACAGTGACTTCTTTAACTATCTAAAGTCTGACTCAAAATCGGAGTAACCCTATGTTTGCCAACATCTTATTGGCAATCGGGTTAGTCTGCATAATCGAGGGGCTGGTGTACGCACTGGCCCCTTCGCTTATTGAAGAGCTGCTCGAAGCCTTGCGCAACCTGTCTCTGGAAATGCGCCGCACTTTTGGCCTGCTTGTATTGGTCTTAGGCGTCTGTTTCTTGCTCGCAGCCCGCGCTTTAGGGGCTGGATGAAACAAATCGGGGCAGTATTCACGTTATCTTCACATCCGCTTGAAACACTGTAACGAGATTTGCGTTGCACCTTTAAGTGCCTAGATAGATGGTGAGTAAGAAAACCAAGGTCGGTTTTGACCTGGTAGAGGCTCTGACCAAGAAGGAGGTCTTCTCACAATGTCACAGGCACTTGCCCTCTCATATGATAACCAACGCGAAAGCCGTAAAGCGCTGCCGCTCGCACTCGCAATGGGGCTAAGCGTCGTCCTTTTGCTCTTGCAGACGCTCAGCGCTGCTGCGCGCGGCGCACCAGAAAGCTTTGCCGATTTAGCGGAGAAAATCAGCCCCGCTGTCGTCAATATCACGACAACGACCACCGTCGCGCGTAATGCTGCGCCGCGCGGAGTTGTTCCCGAAGGTTCGCCGTTCGAGGACTTCTTCCGTGAATTTCAAGATCGCAACAACGGCGGAAACGATGGCAATCGTAATCGCCCCAGACGTTCGTCGGCATTGGGATCTGGGTTCGTCATTTCCGAAGACGGGTTTGTCGTTACTAACAATCACGTCATCGAAGGCGCTGACGAAATTATGATCGAGTTCTTCGAGGGCGGTGAACTGGTTGCGAAAGTTATTGGCACCGACCCGAAAACCGACATTGCTTTGCTCAAGGTCGAGGCAGAAGCGCCGCTGGCCTTTGTGAACTTTGGCGATAGCGACATTTCTCGCGTCGGTGACTGGGTAATGGCAATGGGTAATCCATTGGGGCAGGGGTTCTCTGTGTCCGCTGGCATCGTGTCGGCGCGCAACCGTGCGCTCAGCGGATCATACGATGACTATCTGCAAACGGACGCTGCGATCAATCGCGGCAACTCTGGCGGTCCTTTGTTCAATATGGACGGCGAAGTTGTCGGTGTGAACACTGCGATCTTATCACCGAATGGCGGCTCTATCGGGATCGGTTTTTCTATGGCGTCTAACGTTGTGGTTAAAGTTGTCGATCAGCTGAAGGAATTTGGGGAAACCCGTCGTGGTTGGTTAGGCGTACGCATTCAAGACGTAACTGAAGATGTTGCCGAAGCAATTGGCCTTGAAAAAGTTGCAGGCGCTCTTGTAACGGACGTGCCAGAAGGTCCCTCTGCCGAAGCTGGTATCGAAGCGGGTGACGTCATCCTTAGTTTTGACGGTAAAGATGTCACCGACACACGCTCTTTGGTACGCACAGTTGGCAACACAGAGGTTGGCAAAGCCGTTCGCGTCGTCGTGTTCCGTGATGGCAAAACCCAAACGCTGAAAGTCACGCTTGGGCGCCGCGAAGAAGCGGAGAATGCAGTTCCAGCATCAGCGCCTAAGGAGCCTGAAGTTCCTGAAAAAACTGACCTGCTCGGCATGACGGTTTCCGCGATCACGGACGAGCTGCGCGAGCAGCTTGACCTCGCTGATAGCGCAACGGGCCTTGTTGTTCAGGATGTTCTGGAAACGAGCAAAGCTTATGAAAAAGGCTTGCGCGCAGGTGACGTCATCACCGAAGCAGGTCAGCAAAAACTGTCAGATGTCGCTGACCTGAACAAGCAGATCGATGCTGCACGGGAAGCGGGACGTAAATCGCTACTATTGCTCGTGCGTCGCTCTGGAGATCCGCGATTTGTGGCGCTTTCTCTAGAGTAAATCAGCTTTAGATATCGTCGACGAAAAGGCCCGATCTAGCATCGGGCCTTTTTCGTTGCCTCTATCCTCGATCTCCAGTCTCACCATAGGCAATCAGGCCAAGTTTACGCGCTGCTGCTAGCGATAGAATTGCGCTGTCCAGGCCTTGCGGCGCTTGGTACTTTCTAATCGCTGCGCGTGTGCGTGGATCGATATAGCCGCTGACCCCGCCTCGGTAGTGCCCACGTGCTTTCAAGGCGCGCTGTAAAGACGAGATGAATTCTGGCGTAAGTTCGGGTGCGCATGGCGTTTCAAACCAAAGTTCGCGCCGTTCCTTCACGATCATTTGCGAGGTTTCGGTTTTGTAAACCGCTGGCGCGCTCATTGTGCCATCAGAGCGAACTTCTGCTGGCTGTAGTTGGATCTGGTGCGTTACGGTTTCCAACTCTGCCGGGGTGACATGCTTTCCCCAACAGCTCCCCTCTTTCGCGCCGGGGGGCGGTGTAGAGGTTGTGTAAACGAGATCAGGCTCATCAAACGCATTCTTTGACACGGATTCGAAAGGCTGACTGCAAGACGCCAAAACGCATAGCGCGGCCACACCGCTCGCGCGCCGGATCACCGCGAAACGCGGAAAATCAGAGGAGATATGCTGCATTGCGCCTGTCTCACTGCCTGCCGCCTTCATGGCGATCTAACATCAAGTTTACAGAGCTTTAGAAAAAAGAAACAGATAGAAGTTGACGATGCTTGCAAACTCGCGACGAATTTACACCACGTTGCTTGAAATGGGGCTGGCAGTGGATGATTTGTGCAGCTAGATATCTTTGTAAGCACTCTATGGAGCAGAAAATGGCTAAAATTACTTATATTGAACATAGCGGCAAAGAGCACGTTGTTGACGTTGCAAATGGCATGACTGTTATGGAAGGCGCGCGCGATAATAACATTCCGGGCATCGAAGCCGACTGCGGCGGTGCCTGCGCTTGTTCGACGTGCCACGTTTATGTTCACCCTGATTGGGTCGAAAAAGTGCCTGCGAAGGACGATATGGAAGTCGATATGCTCGATTTTGCGTTTGAACCAGATGAAGCGCGCTCACGTTTGACGTGCCAGCTCAAGGTGACGGATGCACTGGATGGCTTGATCGTTCAGATGCCTGAAAAGCAAATCTAATGCGTTTTGCGGCTCTTGTCATCGCAATAGCTTGCGCCGCAAATAGCGTTGATGCGGGCGTGGTTGAGGCGAAATATACCGAACCAACCACGCGTTACGCGCATGGCGTTCTCGGAGACGCGATTGAATATGGTGCGCTAAGCATCGAAACGGACGCAGGAAATACTCTTACCCTGCGTTTGCCTGAAACTCGTGTGTTTGAAGACCTTGCGCCGCGCTTGTTCGATGTCGATCTGGACGGCGACAACGAGGTGATCGTTGTCGAAACCAGCATTCGACAAGGTGCGCGTCTCGCGATTTATGACGAGACGGGGTTGATCGCCGCAACGCCCTATATTGGCCGTACGCATCGTTGGCTCGCACCTGTTGGGGCGGCTGATTTTGACGGTGATGGGTTCGTTGAAATTGCCTACGTTGATCGTCCTCATTTGGCAAAAACGCTGCGCATTTGGCGCTTTGAGCGTGGCCAGTTGGTCCATCTGGCTGATCAAACTGGCCTGACCAACCACAAAATCGGCGATGATTTCATTTCGGGGGGCGTTCGCTCCTGCGAAGGCCAGTCAGAAATCATCACAGCAGATGCCAATTGGTCCAAGATCGTTGCAACGACCTACCAGAACCAACGGTTTAGCATGGAGGCGGTCGGCTCCTATACCGGTCCTGCGAGTATGACAAAGGCGTTGCTGTGCGAGTGAAAGGGGTTAGGGCAAAGATTGCTGCCCTCTTTCTCGCATTTCTGCCCTTCAGCGCCAGTGCGCAGCAACAGATAGCACCCGACCTTTTCCTTGATCACGCTACGGGTAACACTTTGACGTTTTCAAATAATCGTACGGGCACGGAAATAGGGCGGGAGCAGTTTCTGCGGCGCGATTTGAGTGTTTGGGTCGAACAGAGCGGGCGTTGTACTTACGGAAAAATTGAAGTGAAAGGCCCGCTTCTTTGTTTCAAATACGAGGATGATCCAAGAGATGACAATTGCTGGATGCCTTTCATGAAAGACAAACAGCTTTTGGTCATCAGTCGCAGCAATTTTGAAGTTCAAAAAGTGTCGCGGATTACATCAGAAGATCTGGGTTGCCCAAGTCAGCCGCTTTCATAAGGCGCGCCAGCCAATGTCCCGGCGATAGAACCCATCGGGCCAGTCAATCGCATCAACCATATCGTAGGCGCGTTTGTGTGCCTCCGCCAGCGTGTCTCCGCGCGCGGTAATGTTTAGCACACGGCCCCCAGTTGCGACGATAGCACCCGCTTTTTCGCTCGTTCCAGCATGGAATGCGACGTTGAAACTATCATCCTCCAGCGTCTCAAGCCCGCCAATTGGCGTTCCTTTTTCGTAAGCGCCAGGATAGCCTTTCGCCGCCATTACAACGGTCATCGCGTGATCGTCAGCCCAGTTAACCTTTGCATCGGCGAGTGTTTCTTCGGCGGTCGCTTGCAATAGGTCCAACACCTGTCCGCCAAGGCGCATCATCAAAACCTGACATTCAGGATCACCAAAACGCGCGTTGTATTCAACCAAACGCGGCGCGCCATCTTTGATCATAAGGCCGGCATAGAGCACACCTTGGTATGGTGTTCCGCGCTTGGCCATTTCAGCGACGCAGGGCTTTACGATTTCATTGAGTGCCTGCTCCGCGATTGCATCGCTTAGAACGGGCGCGGGCGAGTAAGCGCCCATTCCGCCCGTATTTGGCCCTGTATCACCATCGCCTACGCGTTTGTGATCTTGCGCTGTGCCGATTGGCAGAACGTTTTCACCATCGCACAGGATGAAAAAGGAGGCTTCTTCGCCGTCCATAAATTCTTCGATGACGACTTCTGCACCCGCGCCACCAAACGCGCCGCCGAACATGTCGTCTACAGCGCCTAGCGCTTCTTCCAAAGTCATCGCAACGACAACGCCTTTGCCCGCCGCAAGGCCGTCTGCCTTCACAACGATGGGCGCGCCCTTTTCTTGGATATAGGCCTTTGCACTGGCCGCATCCGTAAAGTGTCCATAGCCTGCGGTTGGCGCGTTAGCGGCATCGCAAATTTCTTTGGTAAAGGCTTTTGACGCTTCGAGTTGCGCCGCTGCTTTGGACGGGCCAAAGGTCAAGAACCCAGCGGCGCGCAAATCATCAGATACGCCCGCAGCAAGCGGCGCTTCGGGGCCGATGATCACGAAATCAATCGCTTCTTCTTCTGCAAATCCAATGACCGCAGCGCTATCTTCGATATCAAGCGCCGCGCAGGTCGCGATCTGGGCAATGCCCGCATTTCCGGGGGCAACAATCAATTTGTCGCATTTCGGGTTCTGCATGACTGCCCAAGCCAGCGAATGTTCGCGCCCGCCGCCACCGAGGATGAGAATATTCATTGCGATCTCCTGACTACGCCACCTTGGCCTTTTGCTTGGCGCGTTCTAGTCTGGTGCCCAAAGATGCACAAGCAATCGGCGAGCAAACCACCATGTCTGATTTGATTGATGACCCCCGCGAAGGGGCAAATGAGCCTGAATTTACCGTTTCGGAGATTTCCGGCGCGGTAAAACGCACGATTGAGGGCACATTCGATCACGTTAGGATTCGCGGTGAAGTGGGACGGGTTGTGCATGCGCGCTCGGGGCATTTGTATTTCGACATCAAAGATGATCGCGCTGTGCTTGGCTGCACCGCTTGGAAAGGGCAAGTCGCGCGCCTTGCTGTTATGCCCGAAGAGGGCATGGAGATCATCGCGACAGGGCGGTTAACGACCTTCCCGGGCCAATCCAAGTATCAGATGAACGTGCAAGATGTCAGCGTTGCGGGTGAGGGCGCGTTGATGGCGATGCTCGAAAAGCGCAAGAAAAAGCTGGCTGCTGAAGGGGTGTTTGCCCCAGAGCGCAAGCAAGAATTGCCGTATTTGCCCGAAGTTATCGGGGTTATCACCTCACCCACTGGCGCAGTCATCCGCGATATTCTGCACCGCTTACGGGATCGCTTTCCGCGCAAGGTTCTTATCTGGCCTGTCGCGGTGCAAGGCGAGCGCTGCGCGCCTGAAGTTACCCGTGCCATCGAGGGGTTCAACGCGTTTACTGCGGGCGGCGCTCTGCCGCGCCCTGACCTGTTAATCGTTGCGCGTGGTGGTGGCTCGATAGAGGATCTTTGGGGCTTTAACGAAGAAAGCGTCGCACGCGCTGCTGCGGCGTCGCAAATTCCGCTGATATCTGCGGTTGGTCATGAAACGGATACGACGTTGATTGATTTCGCCTCTGATTTGCGCGCGCCAACTCCAACGGCGGCTGCCGAGCATGCAGTGCCCGTGCGCGCAGAATTGCTTGCGCGTTTGGAGGAAACGGAAGCGCGACGAATTTCAGCTATGCGCGCCGCGCTCAACTACCGTGGCGAGAAACTGCGCGATCTGAGCCGCGCTCTTCCGCGCCGCGATGCTTTGTTGGCAGCTCCTCAGCAACGCCTCGATCTTGTGTCAGCACGTTTGCCGAGGGCTTTAACCTCGCGCGTTGATCGAGGACGGGCCAATTTGAATCAAGCGGCAGGGGCGTTGCGCTCGTCTTTGCTTGCGAGAACAATCTCCGTCGCGCGCCAGCGTGTTGACGATCGCGGATCGCGCCTTGCGCCTGCATTGGAGCGCCGCCGCGCCGCCGCGAGCACGGACCTTGATCGCGCCGCCAAGCGTTACGATAGCCTGTCTTTGCGGCCGCAACTGGATCGACGAAGAGACGAATTGGCCAGAATGCTCGCGCGTTTCACTCAGGCAGCTTTGGTGTCGCAAGATCAAAAGATGCGCAAACTAGAGGCCTTGGACCGCCTGAGATTAACTTTGGGCTATAAGGCCACGCTTGATCGTGGTTATGCGGTTGTGCGCAGCGCTACGGGCCAAGTTCTGACCACGCAAAAAGCGGCAAAAACCCAGTCGGCGTTAGATATCGAATTTTCCGATGGAACCTTGCATATTAGCACGGGCAAACCAGCAAAGGGGGCCAAGCCAAAGTCACCGCCAGAAGATCAAGGATCGCTATTCTAACCTTGATTTACACGCCTACGTCTGGACCCATGCAATACATCGGTTCCTCGGTTTTATTCGCTTCATAGAGTTCCGTCGTTTCGCCGCTTCCTAAAAATGTGGCGCGTAATCCGGCGGCGCTTGCTTCAAATTCCCAACATTGTGGATCGGGCCGATCTTCGTAGACGAAGCATATCGCCCCGTCATCAGGATACCATTCGCCGGTCTTGCATTTGCCGTCTAGAAAAGACCATTCCACTCTGCGATTTGGTAAATACCGCTCTGCTCCGTAGGTTTCACCGCTTTCTGAAAAGTACAAAGTTTTGCCAGTGGTGTAGCTTTCGAAGGCTTCGGCGGTCATCGGGGCCGCCTGCGTTATTGTTGCGGCTAAGGCTAAAGAAATGGATATCGCCAATCGAAGCATGGGATTTTCTCCTTGTTCCTCTACAAACTGGCACTGGATGAGCGCAATTTCAATCGTGCTGCCCTTTCAAATCGTTGCATTCGCCTTTAGGTGAAACCCATTAGCGGAGTTCTGCCCATGGCGTTTTTTAAGAAACTTAAAGACAAATTGTTCAAATCTTCTTCAAAGCTGGAAGAAGGTTTGGATGCAATCATTGACGAAGCGCCCGAGGAAGCAATCGACGAAGAGATCGCCTCGATAGAAGCTGAGCCGCTGGAAGAAACTGCTGAGCCAGCAGTAGACCCTGAGCCAGAAATTCAGCCAGCCACTGATCCAAAACCCGCGCCAGTAGAGGCCGAGCCTGCTAAGCCCGCCCAGCCTAAAGAGGACGTTGCCAAGCCTGGCATCCTTGGCCGTATGATGGGCCGCGCACCCAGTGCTGCCGCGCCGCGCCGCGTGCTTGATGATGATATGTTAGAGCAATTGGAAGAACTGTTGATCAGCTCTGACATGGGCGTTGATACGGCGCTTCGCGTCACTGCGAACATGGCTGAAGGGCGTATGGGAAGAAAGCTCTCCAGCGCCGAGATCAAAGACTTGCTCGCGAGCGAAATTGCCCGAATTATGGAGCCTGTCGCCAAACCCTTACCAATTTATCCAAAAAAGCCGCAGGTCGTCTTGGTTGTGGGCGTGAATGGTTCTGGCAAAACCACTACTATCGGAAAACTTGCCAGCCAGTTCCGCGATGCTGGCAAAAATGTTGTGATCGCGGCAGGCGACACCTTTCGCGCCGCTGCCGTCGAACAACTTCAGGTTTGGGGTGAGCGCGCGGGCGTTCCGGTTCTCACTGCGCCAGAAGGCTCTGACCCTGCGAGCCTCGCCTTTGATGCAATGAGCAAAGCAGAAGCCGATGGCGCAGATCTGTTGATGATCGACACGGCAGGACGTTTGCAAAACCGCGCCGACTTGATGGAAGAGCTATCAAAGATCGTGCGCGTCATTCAAAAGAAAGACCCAAGCGCGCCGCACAACACCTTGCTCGTTTTGGATGCAACGACTGGGCAAAACGCGCTCAGCCAAGTTGAAACCTTCCAGAAACTTGCAGATGTCAGCGGCCTTGTGATGACAAAACTTGATGGCACAGCCAAAGGCGGTGTGCTTGTTGCGCTGGCAGACAAGTTCGGCCTACCAATCCATGCGATCGGAGTGGGCGAGCAAATCGACGATCTTGATGCCTTTGACCCTGAAGATTTTGCAAACGCGCTCACTGGCAAAACTGTTTGATCTTCATTTTCCAAATTAAACTCCGGGGGGTCGGGGGCTGGCCCCCGTCCATGCGCTGATGACACTCTCGGACTGGCTGATCTCGCTGGAAGGCACCGCCAAGGGCCATCAAGTCGCGCTTGTCTTGGCGCTTATGGCGGCGCTGCTACACGCTGTTTTCGGGGCGCTTCAGAAAGGGCGGCACGATCCCTGGCTTAGTCGCGGTGCAATTGATGCAAGCTATGGCCTTATGGCGGCGCCAATCGCACTGTTCGTGGTTCCATGGCCAGAGCCCCATATGTGGCCGATCTTCGGCGGCGTTTTTGTGATCCATCTTTGCTATAAGCTGCTTCAAGCTTTTGCCTATTCCAAAGGGGCATATACGGTTGTTTACCCCGTTGTCCGCGGCACAGGGCCTTTGTTCACTGTGCTTGGTGCCTATCTGATCTTTGGCGAAACCTTCAACGCAGTGCAATGGATTGGCGTTTTGGTCTTGCTGAGCGGCATCTTCGGCCTCGCACTCTATAATTTCCTCTATTTGGAAAGTGACCGCTCGACCTTGGTCCCTGCACTGGGCCTTGCGATTGCGACGGGGCTTTTTGTAGCGCTCTATACGACCTATGACGCTTACGGCATACGCGCGACGGCGGATCCGTTTACTTTCCTCGCTTGGTTCTTTTTTATTGATGGCCTTGCTATTCCACCCATCGCGTTCATGCGCTATCGGCGCATGCTGAACCCACCCGCGCTCGCGCCTTTAGCAATGCGTGGAATTTTGGGAGCATTTATCGCTTTCGCGTCATTTGGCTCAATCATGCTGGCAACGCGGCTTGACAAGGTCGGTGAAGCCGCCATTTTGCGCGAAACATCAACGGTTTTCGCCGCGCTTATCGGATGGTTGGTGCTGAAAGAAACCGTCGGCCCCCGCCGCATCGCGCTGATGGCGCTGATTGCACTAGGGGCAGTGATCGTAGAATTTGCAGGCTGACCGCCTAGAGAGGGCCACCCATGGCTGACGAGAAAGACATTAACCCAATCTTGAAGCAAGTGCTCGAGCTTGGCCCGACGTTGGTATTCTTCCTGCTCTATCTCAGAATGCGCGATCAAACGTACCAAGTCTTTGGCACTGATTACTCCGGTTTTATCGCCGCAACTGTGATCTTCGTACCGGTCCTTTTGATCGCAATGGGCGCGCTTTGGTTTTTGACAGGCAAACTGAGCCGTATGCAGGTGTTTACAGCGTTTATGGTGATCTTCTTTGGCGGGCTGACAGCTTATTTCAATGATGAGCGGTTCTTTAAGATGAAAACCACGCTGGTATACGGCTTTTTCGCAGTGATTCTTGGAATTGGCCTTGTGCAGGGCAAAAGCTACCTCGCTTTCGTTCTGTCCGATGCTCTGCCGATGGCGCAAGAGGGATGGATGATCTTAACGCGTCGTTTGACGGCGATGTTTGGTGCACTCGCGGTTGGCAATGAATTGGTTTGGCGCACGATGTCTACTGATGCGTGGGTCAAGATCGAGACATTTGGCTTTCCCATTTTGTTGTTCGGATTCCTTTGGGCCCAGTTCGCCATGTTGCAAAAGTATATGGACCTTGAAGGCTAGCGCGTTGACGAACTCAACGCTCGCGCGTAAATAGCACTTGTGGCGATTTGATACCGGATTGTGGGCCACGTTAAACATGCCGCTAAAAGGTCAATGCTCGGGAACCCCGTTTGCTTGACCGCATCGGGGTTTTTTCGTGGGGCACGCGCCTTGCGAGCAGGAGAAGATGATGAGCAAAGATTGGAATACCCGCACCAAATTGGTTCATAGCGGATCGAAGCGTAGCCAGTGGAATGAGGTCAGCGAAGCGATCTTCCTGACACAAGGCTTTGTCTATGACACTGCAGAGCAAGCAGAAGCGCGGTTTATCAAAACGGAACCTGACGAATATATCTACGCACGTTATGGCAACCCAAGCGTTGCGATGTTCGAAGAGCGTATGGCCACGATTGAGCGTTGCGAAGACGGGTTTGCAACGGCCTCGGGGATGGCGGCCGTCAATGGCGCGATCATGTCTATCGTAAAAGCGGGCGATCATGTTGTGGCATCGCGGGCTTTGTTCGGATCCTGTCTTTATATCTTGGATGAAATCCTACCCCGCTTGGGCGTTGAGGTTACTCTTGTCGACGGGCGAAACCTTGATGCTTGGAAAGCAGCGATCCGGGATGACACAAAACTGGTGTTCTTTGAGACCATCTCGAACCCTACACTTGAGGTCATCGACATCAAAGCGGTGTCTCGCATGGCTCATGGTGTTGGGGCGCTCGTGGTCGCGGACAATGTCTTTGCAACGCCCGTGTTTTCCAATGCAATAGCGCAGGGAGTTGATCTTGTCGTCTATTCTGCGACCAAACACATTGACGGGCAGGGGCGTGCCCTTGGCGGCATTATCTTAGGGTCAAAAGAGCTTATTCGCGGCACGGTTGAGCCTTATATGAAGCACACCGGTGGCTCGATGAGCCCGTTTACAGCTTGGATCATGTTGAAGGGGCTGGAGACGATGGACCTGCGCGTGCGTGCGCAGGCTGCAACGGCTGCCAAACTCGCAGATGCGCTTGCTGGGCATGCCAAGCTTGAGCGCCTGATTTATCCCGGCCATACAAGCCACCCTCAACAAAAGCTGGTACTGGAGCAAATGGGTAATGGCGGCACGATGCTGTCTTTTGATGTGAAGGGCGGCAAGGACGCTGCATTCCGCGTGCTTAACGCGATGAAGATCGCATTAATTTCGAACAATCTTGGGGATGCAAAAACGATTGCGACCCCGCCTGCGGCCACAACCCATCAACGTTTGCCTGATGAGCAAAAACAGATGCTTGGGATTACCCCGGGTTTGATCCGCCTCAGCCTCGGTATTGAAGATACCGATGATCTTATTGCGGATGTTCTACAGGCCTTGAGCCACGCATAAACCGTTCTCAAATCGCCTCGTCACATTTCCCAAGGGAAGCTGTCGAGGCGTTCAACGCCTGTTTCGGTGACCAAGACTTGGGTCTCTAACTTCACACTTTCTGTGCCTTTAGCGCCAATCAAGCTTTCAACGCAAATGACTTGGCCCGCTTCAAAGTGCCCACCCATGCTTGCTTCAAAGTCCGGGTGTAGGGCGATCACGGGCCATTCGTCTGCCATGCCGACGCCGTGCGCGGCCAAAGAATAGCGGTATGGAACAAACCGATCTGGAATTTGCCAACTCTTGTCATTGAAGTCGGCAAAACTGAGTCCGTCGCGTATCAAGGCCATGTTGTGTTCGATCTGATCGCGCGCAGCGGTGTAAATTTCACTCTGCGTCGCGTTCATCTTTGTGTAACCGCATGTCCAGCTCCGCGATAGATCAGCGCAATAGCCATAAGGGCCAATCATATCGGTATCAAAGGCGATCATTTCGCCAGTTTGGCATTCGCGATCAGAGCATTCCTTGTACCAGGGATTTGTATTCGGACCGCAGGTCAGGAGCTTGGTTTCAAGCCACTCGCCACCAGATCGCGCGTTTTCAAAGTGCAAATGAGCCCATAGTTCGCGTTCTGTGACGCCTGGCGTAGAATGTTCGTAGATGCGCGCCATTCCCGCTTCGCAGACACGGATGGTCCAACGCATCAATTCGATCTCATCCTCGTTTTTGATTGCGCGCGCCAGCTCGGTAACTTGGCCGCCATCAACAATTGTGAGGCCGCGCTTTTGTAGAGCAAATGCGCCATCTGGCTCTATCCGATCCACCGCAATCTTTGCACCTTTGTCCACGTGATGGGTTACCAAACCAACGATTTCGTCAGCCCATGCGGCCAAGCGTTCTTCAGCGCGATCGCCCGCGCACATGAACATCCAGCCAATGGAATTGCGTAACTCGTCAATTCCGGGCAATCCATCGTTCAGATGTTCGCACCCTTTGAATTCAAACATGATTGCAGGCCCACCTGCGAGGATAAGCGCATAGCGAATTGGGTTGTGGCCCGTCCAAACCCCCATGTTGGAGCTGTCAAAAGCATATCGAATATTGATCGGATCGTAGAGCAGCAAAGCGGCCACATCAGCGATTTCCATTTGATCGCGTAGCCGTTGCAAGCGGTAGCGACGCGCACCTGCGAGGACGCTATCAGGGACGGGGCTTTTCAACGGCTTGTCTACACCTTCAGCATTCAGGAAGGTTTCCTTTCGTTCGTCCTTGAAAGCAGACGTCATGTCGTTCGCCCGTAAAAGCCAAGTCGATCTTCGTCACTGAACGACACATCGGGCGTTTCGAAATAGGTGAAAACGCTCACGACCCGCGCGCGTGCGCCCTGTGCGGGGGTGACGCAATGCGGGGTGTTCACACCACGAAAAACGTTCAGTGTCCCCGCTTTAACGTCAAGGGACTGCACATCTGGATCATCTCCGCGCACCAAACGCTCAACCCCAGCATAATTTGGATCATCAGCGCTGCGCAGATCGGTGCGATAGAGAAAACGGCTGCCCTCTTCTGGCGCTTGTAGCAACAAGGTCGTGGTGAACTCCGAGCGATCAAAATGCCAGTTCAAGCCTTGACCATCTTCATAGGCCATCACGTTCAGCCGCGCGAGCGGATCGCCCATTTGATAAAGCGCGGGCCGCTCCATGACATCTGCTAGAAAGCTGAAGAAGGGTGGCCACTCATAAAGCTGGGTAAGAGGTGTCTCGCTAACCTGATCGCCGCAGAGCGTCAGATTGGAAGTGGAAAATTCTGTATACAGGGGCGAATCTTCGGGAACATCGGGGATGCTTTTCTTGAAGTAAATGTTGTGTTGGCGTTCGTGTCTGAAGGCTTCTGTTTCAAATTTGGGCATGACATGAGCAAGGGTCTGCGCAATTGGCGCAGGGCCCATGAAACCTTGCAAGTTGAACATTCCGCTGCTGGATAGATCGCTCCTGCAACGCTCAACAAGAGCGCGATAAGCGGCGCTTTCGGGCTGATCTAGCGGATAGCGTGTCAAATCTAGAATACTTTGCAAAACTCAAGCCCCTTTTCGCGTCTTGGTTTCAACGCTAAGTGCGAATCAGATGTCTGGATAGCCAGTTTTGCCCGTCTTCATGTCGCGTTTGCTGGATATCGCTTCGTCTTTCCCGCTGTTCTTGATCGTTATGGCATAGGAAAATGGGTCCGGTGTCCTATATAGTGACACTGGCACAGTCACTTTGGGGGCCACAGATGAATATGCAAACGCCAGTTCCTAATGCTGAAACGGAACGCGCAGAAGCTGAGATGGCTTTAGCGCTCTTGAAACGCTGGGCCGAAAACGCGAGCGCTGATGACGTCAAAGCGCTGGACCCAAATTTGCAAGCGCTTGTCGAAGGTGGGTTTTACCCAGAGTTGAGCCAAGACTACCCCAGTGATTTCAAGGTCGATGCAGAATATAAAGCAAGCTTGCCTGATCTTCAGAACGGTCCGAGTTCACTTATTCGCGGCTCAAAGCAGCTTATTCAGCATGTTGGTATTTCAAACTTCCGTCTGCCGATCCGGTTTCACACCAAACACGGCGGCGATCTGACGCTCGAAACCTCGGTTACGGGTTCAGTTAGCCTTGAGGCCGACAAAAAGGGCATCAACATGTCCCGTATCATGCGCACGTTTTATCGCCGCGCAGAAGAAACGTTCAGTTTTGATGTAATCGAAGCGACGCTTGACGACTATAAGTCCGATTTAGAGAGCTTTGATGCACGCATTCAGATGCGCTTTTCCTTTCCGATGAAAATCGAAAGCCTGCGTTCCGGGCTTACTGGCTATCAATATTATGACATTGCGCTTGAGCTTGTTGAGCAAAATGGAGTGCGCCAGAAGTTCATGCACTTGGACTACGTCTATTCGTCAACTTGCCCTTGCTCCCTTGAGCTTAGCGAACATGCGCGGCGCGCGCGTGGCCAGCTCGCTACGCCCCATTCGCAGCGTTCTGTTGCAAGGGTTTCGGTTGAGCTGGTCGGCAAATCCATCCTCTGGTTTGAAGATTTGATCAATCATTGCCGAACGGCTGTGCCAACGGAAACGCAGGTCATGGTCAAGCGTGAAGACGAGCAAGCTTTCGCAGAACTCAACGCCGCTAACCCGATTTTTGTTGAGGATGCAGCGCGTCTATTTTGCGAGCAAATGCAAAGCGATGAGCGAATTGGTGATTTTCGGGTTGTCGCGTCGCATCAAGAAAGCCTTCATAGCCATGATGCGGTAAGCGTTTTGACCGAAGGGCCGAGTCTTGCAAACACCAGCCTTGATCCGAAACTGTTCAGTACGCTCTTCCACGTCGGATAAAGACCAATTCTGAGAACGCATAACAACGGTGTAGCGATGCGGTGAGCGCATTGCTGCAATGCAGAAAGCGCCGTTTTCGCCATCGTTTCCAGATGTTATCTTTCCACAAAGCATATTTGCTGCGACGCAGAAAGGTACGACACATGGCTGTTCTTGATCAGGTTCCCGCGACGACGTCTTCATTCCTACCACGTATTGGCGCTGCCATTTGGGAGATGCTGATGAACGCCGCCGAAGCGCGGACGCGGAGTTCTGAAGTTGAGTATTACAGTGCGATGTCTGACGAAGAACTCGCTTCTTTGGGGCTTGAGCGCTCAGAGATTGCGCGTCACGTTTTCCGCGATATGTACATCCTGTAATAAAGACAAAATTTGCGCGTCTATGCGCGAGCAAATGCTTGACAGGGCACAGGCTTGGGGCCAAGCCTGCCACTCATGTTAGACCTGCGCCCTGTTGGATATGTGATCGGCCTTTTGGTCATGATGCTTGGGTTTGCAATGCTGCTGCCCTTGTTGGTCGATCTTGCCGAAGCGCGCGGGCATTGGCCCGCGTTCCTACAAAGCGCTTTGCTGACAGGGCTTGTAGGCGGCATGATTGCTCTGGCTTGCTCTAATGGGGTGAAGCAAGGGCTTACGATTCAACAGACCTTTCTTCTCACAACTGGCGTTTGGCTAACCTTGCCTGTTTTCGGAGCGCTGCCATTTGTGTTCGGCGCGACAGAGTTACGCTTTGTTGATGCGTTTTTCGAGGCAATGTCTGGCCTTACCACGACCGGCTCAACTGTCATCAGCGGGCTGGACACATTGCCCAAGGGTCTGCTGCTTTGGCGGGGCTTGATGCAATGGATCGGCGGCGTGGGTATCATTGTTGTGGCGATGGTATTTCTGCCCGAGCTACGCGTTGGCGGTATGCAAATATTCAGAGCCGAAGGCTTTGATACAATGGGGAAAATCTTGCCGCGCGCGACAACGATTGCCTCTCAAGTGTCCTATATCTACGTTGGCATAACGCTGCTCTGCGCAGTGAGTTATATGGTGTTAGGCATGAACGCATTTGATGCGAGCGTGCATTCCATGACGACGGTCGCTACGGGCGGATTCGCGAATTACGATGCATCTTTCGGTGCATTCTCAAATGGAACCGAATATATCGCATCCTTCTTTATGGTTCTCGCGGCGTTGCCATTTGTTCGCTATGTACAATTGTTGAACGGTAGCAAATCAGCGCTGTGGCATGATGCGCAAGTGCGAGGCTTTCTGATTACGATTGCGGTGTTGGTCTTGGTCTGCGCTGCGGTTCTCGCGCTCGCGCAAGATCGCGCGTTTGAGCCCGCTTTCCGCCAGTCGCTCTTTAACATCATCTCGATTGTGTCTGGAACGGGATATGCGAGCGCTGATTATATGATGTGGGGCTCGTTCCTTATCGCTTTGTTCTTTTTCGCAGGGTTGATTGGTGGCTGCGCTGGCTCGACTGCCTGCTCAATCAAGATCTTTCGGTATCAGTTACTGCTCGCGTCGATCAAAACGCAGGTTCGCCGCATTCATTCTCCAAACGGTATTTTTTCACCTCGATATGAAGGCCGTGCTGTAACAGAAGATGTGCTGAGCTCGGTTATGTCCTTCTTTGTATTCTTCATCGTGACAATGGGTTTGCTGGCGGTTGCTCTGAGTTTGACTGGGTTGGATTTGGTGACGGCTCTTTCCGGAGCGGCATCTGCTCTTGCTAACATTGGGCCTGGGCTTGGCGAGGAAATTGGACCAGCGGGAAATTATGGCGGGTTAAACGATACAGCGAAATGGTTGCTTGCCGTCGGGATGTTGATTGGGCGACTGGAATTGATGGCTGTTTATGCCATTCTAACTGTCGGATTTTGGAGAGCGTGACATGACGCAAAAGCCCCTAGGCGCACAGATTTCTCATATGCTCAAGGCCCGCGGGGTTGATGTAATTTTCGGCATTCCGGGGGTGCACAACATAGAAATGTATCGTGGCATCGAAGATGCCGGGATCACCCATGTTCTTGCGCGTCATGAACAAGGCGCGGGTTTTATGGCCGACGGTTATGCCCGCGCAACTGGCAAGCCGGGCGTGGCCTATGTGATTACAGGGCCGGGTCTTTGCAATGCGATGACCCCGCTTGGGCAAGCCTATTCTGATAGCGTGCCGGTGCTTGCGATTTCGTCTGGTTTGGATGAAACCTCAGCCAAACGCGGACAACTGCACCAGATGCTCGATCAGGCGGGCGCAGCGCGCACGGTGTGTGAATGGTCCGAAGAAGTACGCAATGCGGATGCAGCCTACGCGTTGATAGATCGCGCATTTGCCGAATTTGCATCAAAGCGTCCCAGATCAAAACACCTGCAAGTCCCAATCGCGTTGGGCGGCTCTTTGGCACAAGATGCTGCGTTGCCGTTGCCTGCACCAAAGCGGCCGCAGGCATCGCATGCGCAGCTTTCAGAAGCGGTTGCACTGATCCTTGCGGCCAAGAAGCCCATCTTTGTTTTTGGCGGCGGGGCTGTGTCTGGCAGCGAGGCCGTGGGTGATTTGATGCGCATGACTGGAGCCGCGAGCTTTACCACTTACGCAGGGCGGGGCGTTGTTCCGGAAAACACCGCATTGAATTTTGGCAGCACGTTGGCACGTGCAGAGACCGCAGAGATTTTTGCTCAGGCGGATTTGGTTTGTACGATCGGTAGCGAGTTGGCAGAGGTAGACCTTTGGCGCGACGCCTTGGGTCACACCTGTCCGATGGTGCGCGTAGACATCGACCCAAGCGTTCTTGCGCAAGGAAAAGCAGGTGATCTGCTTATCCATGGGGATGCGGGGGCGTTTTTGAAAGCGATGGCCATCGCGATCCCAGCGCGTGTCGATGATCGCGCGCCGTGTTGGGATGCCAGTGTTGTAGCGCAGGCGCGCGCGCGCTGGCGGGCTGAAACCGATGCGGAGCGTCCCGGTATTGTGCCGATTTGTGATGCGCTTCGCGCCGCTCTGCCCAAAGATACGATGATCTATTCTGACATGACCCAATTTGCGTATGTTGCCAAAGAGGTTTGGGACATGCCGAAACCCGCGCATTGGCATCATCCTTTTGGTTTTGGCACGCTCGGGTATGCGCTGCCTGCCGCAATTGGTGGCAAGATTGGCCTAGGCGATCAACCTGTCATCGCTATCGCTGGCGATTATGGGTTTCAGTACACCCTACAAGAACTCGGGGTCGCTGTTGAGTTAGAGCTTAGCTTGCCGATTATCCTTTGGGACAATGGCAAGTTGAAAGAGATCGAGGAGTCGATGGTGCGAAGCCAGATTGCGCCCAACGCGGTCGTCGCGCGCAACCCCGATTTTTGCAAATTGATCGAGGCCTATGGCGGTGCGAGCGCTAGGCCAAGGTCACTTGAGGCCCTCGCGAAAGACATAGAAAAAGCGCTGGCCCACAATGGGCCAACGCTTATTCACATCACACCAGATATTCTGGATCGCTAGGACTATTCCCAGCAGCTGATCAAGACGGTCATGTCTGCCGCGACATTCACCAGATCAACGGCAGAAAGTGCGGCTGTTGCTGTTGCAGGTGTCGCTGAAATGCCTGCGCCGCTAAGCAACTTGGCGATGACCTCATTGGTTAGGGAGAACCCGACGCCTTCGGGCAGAGTGCGCCCTTTCATATCTTTAGGCGCAAGCATGCCAATCACAGCGCCTGCCGTGTTCAAAACAGGCCCGCCAATGTCACCGGACATTGCGTTCAGCTCTAGGCGATTGATTGCAGTCTCACCGCCCAAACCACGTAAGTCGGCAAGCATACCATAGGTGAGTGTCGGTGCGTTCAGGGCCCCTTCAAACGGATAGCCCGCAACAGCGATTTCGCTCTTTAGCCTCGGTGATCCGTCATGGAAGGTCGCGATGCCTGATGGCGATAAGGATTCTTCCGGGTTGAGCAGGGCAAGTCCATTGGCCTCGTCCATGGCCACAACTTTCGCGTCGTAATCGCCATCTATTGTGATGCGGGAACACGATTGCACAGCCTCCAATGTGGTCAAGGCGGTACCTTTTGTGGTCACATAGAATCCAGAGCGCGATAGTTTTGGTGTCCGAATTTTCAGACCAGAAACAAGATCAATGCTCTGGAGTTCGTCCATTCCAGCTGTTGGATCAAGAACGCCGTCCAGCCGCGTAAAGCTGGCTTGCATTTCACCTAAAAGACGGGTGCGTCGCTCTTCATCGCCTGTGGGCCAGATAAGGGTGAACCCTTTGACATGCCCGTCCTTTAAGCTGACCTCGGTTTGCGAGATAAACTCATCGTTTTCACCAATCAGGGAAAAGCTGTTTTTGTTGCGCGAACGCGCGCCGTCAAGCGGAACAATCTCGAGCGTTTGCAAAATGTCATAGAGGCCAAACAATGTGTTTTGATCGCCAGCTTGGCTGATCAAGATAACCTTCGCACCTTTTGCAAAACCAGTGCCTTCAAAGTGAGAGAAGGGCGATTCATAACGGTCAAATTTAACAGCGCCAATTGGGAGAACCATTTCGATCCCCGCTTCGCTATCTTCGACGACCTGCAAATCAAGGCCTTCAAGAACTGCGGTGAACTGTTTGTATAGCTCTGCGCGCTGCAGCGTTGTTAAAATACCCGTTTTTTCATAGCCATTCGCGTCTTGCCAAGCGGCCATTGAACCACGGGTTCCACGACCAAAGGATCCGTCAATGGCAGCGTTGTAAAAACCCGCCCATTGCAGCATCGATTGCAGATCTTTCTTTTCGTCGCGGCTTAATGCAGCTTCACTTGCGCGGGCTTGTCGGGGTGTTTCGTCTGCGACTTCTGGCTCAGGTTCGGGCTCGGGAGCGACTTCGACAACTTCGCTTTGCTCAGATGGAAGGGCAGGTGCCAAAGGCGTAACATTCAGAAGGTTTGCGCCAACGGGCCAAAACTGCTGACGAAATGCGGCTGAAAACGCGATAAAACTATCGCGCGGGATGCGGCCTTCGTTGCGGTATCCACGTAGCACAGTTTCAGCATCCTCTGGCGAGTAAGGGCCAAGTGCGACTGCGTACCATCCGCCGCCCAAGGAAAACCCATTTACGTCTGGCAAGGCCGCCGCATAGGAGCGGGCGCGCTCTTCGGCAGCTGTCAAGCTTGGTTGGGCTTCGATCTGGACCCAAGCCGCATCTTGCGCGACCGCTGGACGCAAGAAAGTAAAAGAAATCAGAATGAAGGACAGGATTATGCGTACCATGAAAAATGCCTCAATAATCGAACTGCTGAACATGTAGTTGTTGCTTGCACTGAGCTTACCCAACGAATTGGCACAGATTGCGAGCGGTTTTCGGCAATTTTTAGGCATTAGTCCACAGCATTTGCGCAACATTTCTGTGATTTGCGCGATATGTTGATTGATTGACCCCCGCCAGCGCAGCGGCTAATCAGGCGCAAAGGCACGCGCGGCGTGCGATCCATTTGGTGGCATGTGTGATGAGCTTAGAAAAACCTAAATCATTTCAAGAGATTATCCTGCGATTGCAGGCATATTGGGCTGCGCGCGGCTGCGCGATGATGCAGCCCTATGATATGGAGGTGGGCGCAGGCACCTTCCATCCGGCAACGACATTGCGTTCCCTTGGCTCCAAGCCATGGGCCGCAGCTTATGTTCAACCCTCGCGTCGCCCAACGGATGGGCGCTATGGCGAGAATCCGAACCGTTTGCAGCATTATTACCAGTATCAAGTGCTGATCAAACCCAGCCCGCCCGATCTTCAGGCGCTCTACCTTGGCTCGCTTGAGGCAATCGGCATCGACATGGAAATGCACGATATCCGCTTTGTGGAAGATGACTGGGAAAGCCCAACGCTGGGTGCTTGGGGGCTTGGCTGGGAAGTCTGGTGTGACGGTATGGAAGTCAGCCAATTCACCTATTTCCAACAGGTGGGCGGGCATGATTGCACGCCTGTGTCTGGTGAACTGACTTATGGTCTGGAACGTCTCGCGATGTATATCCTAAACTGCGATCACGTCATGGACATGCCCTACAATGATCCGCAGTCACCGATCCCGCTGACTTATGGCGATGTTTTCAAGCAGACCGAAGAAGAATTCGCGCGCTGGAACTTTGATGTTGCCAACACAGAGGTTTTGCTGCGCCATTTTGAAGAGGCGGAAGCAGAATGCGCCAGCATTCTTGCGCAAGAGCATGACGATCCAAAGACGGGGAAACGCATCATCATGGCGCATCCTGCTTATGATCAATGCATTAAAGCCAGCCACATCTTTAACTTGCTTGACGCGCGCGGAGTAATTTCTGTGACCGAGCGTCAGGCTTATATTGGACGCGTGCGTGCGTTGGCCAAAGCTTGCGCTGACGCCTTTGTGTTGACCGAAGCCGGCGGTTACGTTCAATGAAGATGGGGCAATTCCTAGCGGGGTTTACTGTGTTTGCTGCATTGGCTGCTGGCGGGGCTATGTATTATTTACAGGTCTACGCCTTTTACGACGAGATCACGCCGAGCGGCGATGATGTGCAATTGGTGTCTCTCGTGTCGGGAGAACCCGAACCGATCCTGTTCGACGACTTCCGAGCCATCGACGCGGACAGCTCGCCGATCCGCTATCGCGCGTGCTTTACGACTCCGATGAGCCACGCCTTGCTCAGCGAAACCTATGAAGCTGTTGAAAAAGCAGAGCCGCGCAACGCGCCGGTTTGGTTTGATTGCTTTGATGCAGAGGCTTTGGGCGCGGAGCTGATCGAGGGCACGGCGCTTACGTTTTTGAGCCATAAAAATATCGCCTATGGCGTGGATCGCGTCGTTGCGATCACCGAAGATGGACGCGGGTATGCGTGGCACGAACTGAATGAATGCGGAGCGAAGGCCTATGATGGCTCGCCCGTTGGCGAGGCTTGCCCGCCACGTGAAGAATTTGAAGGACAAAACTGATGCCTGATCTGCTGATCGAGTTGTTTTCCGAAGAAATCCCTGCGCGCATGCAGGGCAAAGCTGCGGATGATCTGAAAAAGCTGATCACCAATGGAATGGTCGAAGCTGGTCTGACCTACGGCTCGGCGGCTGCCTTTTCAACGCCGCGCCGGTTGTGCCTAACCGTTGATGGTGTGTTGGCTGAAAGTCCAAATGTTAGCGAAGAGCGCAAAGGCCCGAAAGTTGGAGCCCCTGACAAAGCGATTGAAGGGTTTCTGCGCGGCGCTGGCCTGACCCGCGATCAATTGGAAGAGCGCGACACGCCAAAGGGTGCGGTATATTTTGCTACGATTGAAAAAGCGGGGCGCCCTGCGGCGGACATCATTGCCGAGGTTCTCGAGGGTGCGATCCGTAATTTCCCTTGGCCAAAGGCAATGCGCTGGGGCGCGGGGTCTTTGCGGTGGGTGCGTCCGCTCCATTCGATCATTTGCCTTTTAAGTGACGAGGCTGGCAGCGAAGTTGTGCCGTTGGATGTGGACGGCATCAAAGCTGGAAACACGACATTTGGGCATCGTTTCATGGCTGCTAAACAGCTAACGGTAAGCGGCTTTGAGGATTATGAAGCCCAGCTAAAGCGGTCTTTCGTCGTTCTGAGCGCCGCTGAACGCGCAGATGCGATTTGGCAGGACGCGACGAACCAAGCCTTTGCCAATGGCCTCGAAGTGGTCGAAGATGCAGGACTGCTGCGCGAGGTCGCGGGGCTTGTTGAATGGCCCGTCGTCTTGATGGGAGAGATCGCAGAGGATTTCCTTGGTCTACCGCCTGAGGTGCTGCAAACCTCGATGAAAGAACATCAGAAGTTTTTCTCGGTCAAGAACCCGAAAACGGGCCGCATTGAACGCTTTATCACCGTGGCAAATCGCGAAACTTCCGACAACGGCGCGACGATCCTTGCGGGGAACCAAAAGGTTTTGTTTGCGCGTTTGTCGGATGCAAAGTTCTTCTGGGAAAACGATCTGCGCGTTGCAAAGGCCGATATGGCTTCTTGGACGGATGCGCTCTCAAATGTGACGTTCCACAACAAGTTGGGCACACAATCCGAACGCATCGAACGCATCGCTGCCTTGGCGCGTGAACTTGCCCCTGTCGTTGGCGCGGATGCGGATGAAGCAGAACGCGCAGCCAAGTTGGCAAAAGCGGACCTGTCTTCAGAAATGGTCTATGAATTCCCTGAACTTCAGGGCTTGATGGGGCGTTATTACGCTGAGGCGGCTGGCGAAAGCGCAGCGGTGGCCGCTACCGCTGAAGAGCATTATGCGCCTCTTGGCCCGTCCGATGATGTGCCGACCGCGCCTGTTTCGGTGGCCGTGTCCTTGGCAGATAAGATTGATACGCTGACCGGCTTCTGGGCGATTGACGAAAAGCCGACAGGATCGAAAGATCCGTTTGCGCTGCGGCGCGCCGCGCTCGGTGTTATTCGTTTGGTTTTGGAGAACAGCGTTTCAATGCGCCTTGATCGTTTTGTTGACGCGCAACTTGTGCGCAACAAAGGTCAGGCGACGACAAATGTCGAACAAAGCGAATTGAATGATCTGCTGCAAGAAATTGCGGAGCATGGTGTGTTTGGCGCAGCGTTCAGGGCCGTTAAAGACGCGCTGGACGGAGATGGTAGCGATGGTTTGAACGAGATCGGTGCACAAGTTCCTGATAAATCCGTAAACTTGCTATCCTTCTTCCACGACCGCCTCAAAGTTTATCTGCGCGATCAGGGCATCCGGCACGACGTGATCGACGCCTGCATCGCGATGGAAGGCAATGACGACATAGCATTGTTGGTGAAACGTGCTATCGCGCTTGAGGCGTTTATGAAGACCGAGGACGGCACCAATCTGCTCCAAGGCTTCAAACGCGCAAATAACATTCTGTCCAAAGAAGAAGAAAAAGACGGTGTTGAATATTCCTATGGCGGGGATGTGAAATTTGCTGAAACGGACGAAGAACGCGCTTTGTTTGCGGCGCTAGAGGCAGAAACGCCAAAGATTGAAGCGGCTTTGAATGTTGAGGATTTCGCAGCGGCAATGACGGGCATGGCTGCACTTCGCGCACCGATTGATGCGTTTTTTGAGGCAGTTCAGGTCAACAGCGACAATCAAACGGTGCGACGCAATCGTTTGAACCTGCTGAGCGATATTCGTAAACTTGTGGGGTCTGTCGCAGATTTGACCCGCGTTGAAGGGTAGCTAGACGCGATCCTCAATTCACGCGCCCTTTTTGGCTCGTTTTAACGTAAGATGAAGGGCGCGCTTGCGCCCTTCGAATTCGCCCCTATGCTGCAGGCAACCCGAAAGGATGCCGCAGTGCAGAATGATCCTAATGTCACATTGATAACACCCGAAGCGCCGGTAGCGGTGCAGACGCACGGTGGGCGCACAAAGTGTTTGCAGCGTTTGGTTCGGCTTGATCTGCCTGTGCCGCGCACGGTTGGACTGTCTTTTGACGCTGTTCACAATATTGCACGCGGGGAAATGCCTGATTTGGGTATGTTGCTCTCGCCTTTTGACGCTGGTGAATTGCTGTGCGTGCGTCCCTCATCCGAAGATCCAGACTGGGGCGGCCCCGGCGCGATCCTGAATATCGGCATGAATGACGCGCGGTATGTGGATTTGTCGGAACGCTTGGGCGAAGAGGCGGCCGCGTCGCTCTACGCGCGATTTGTGCACTCTTACGCGGTTCTTGTCGCGCGGCTTGATCCAGATGTTTTTGATGAAATCGGAATGGAAGGGAAGGCGTCACTGTCCGCGGCGCTGCACGCGTTTGAGGATGAAACCGATGAGCCGTTCCCCCAAGATCCGGCAGTGCAGTTGGCCGAGGTTCTACGCTCGATGGCGCGCGCTTGGGAAGGTACCTCTGCGCGTTTGCTGCGACAAGCGAAGGGCGCGCCTGCGGATGCAGGGCTTGGGCTGGTTGTGCAATCTATGGCGCTTGGGTTTGGCACTGGCGAGTGTGGCTCTGGGGTTATTCAGCTTGTTGATGGGCAAACAGGCCTGTTGCAATTAACGGGGCGATATCTGAGCCAAAGCCAAGGGCGAGACGCCTTGGAAGGGCGGGCGGAAGCATTGTTCCTCGAGCGCGATCCCCGTGGACCGTCGTTGGAAGAATTGGCCCCGACTGCGTTCAAAGACCTGATCAGATATGCTGGATTGATGCGTACAAAACTGCGCGAAGAAATGCAGGCCGAGTTTGTTATCGAAGACGGGCGTGTGCATCTTCTTGACGGCGTGCGGGTGTCGCGCAATTCGCGCGCGGCTGTGCGTATTGCTGTGCGTTTGGCAGAAGATAAGATTATCACGCAGCAAGAGGCTTTGATGCGTGTGCCGCCCGTGGCGCTGAATGAATTGCTACACAAGCAGGTTGATCGCGATTTTGCCCACGATGTCGTCGGTCGCGGCGTTGCGGCGAGCCCGGGCGCTGCGACGGGAAAGATCGTCTTTTCTGCGGCAGATGCACAAGCCAGCGCAGCGCGCGGTGAGGCTTGTGTTTTGGTGCGGCGTGAAACTTCGCCCGAAGATATTCGCGGCATGCATGCGGCCAGCGCTGTTTTAACCGAGCGGGGCGGAATGACGTCGCACGCCGCTGTGATCGGTCGGGGCATCGGCTTGCCTTGCGTTGTTGGCGCGAACGAGATGCGCTTTCAAATGCGCAAAAAACTGCTGACCGGGCCAGGGGGACGGGTGTTCAAAGAAGGCGATGTCATCACCGTTGATGGCACGCACGGTGAAATTTTAGCAGGCGATGTCGCGATGCTAGAGGCGACGCTGGATGATGCGTTTCAAACTTTGCTCACCTGGGCCGACGAAGAACGGGATATCAGCATTCGTGCGAATGCGGATACCCCTGCGGATGCGCGGCTGGCCAAGTCGTTTCAGGCTCAAGGCATTGGTCTTTGTCGAACGGAACACATGTTCTTTGATGATGATCGCTTAACGGTTATGCGAGAGATGATTTTCGCGGACAACAGCGAGGATCGGCGCGCCGCGCTCGAACGTTTGTTGCCTGTTCAACGCGCGGATTTTACCGAACTGTTTCAAACGATGGCCGGTCTGCCCGTTTGCATTCGTTTACTTGACCCACCTCTGCACGAGTTTTTACCGTCCGATCATGCAGGACACCGCGCATTGGCCGAGGCATTAGATTTGCCACTTTCGCAGGTGACGCGCCGCGTTGATGCAATGGGGGAATACAATCCGATGCTGGGAATGCGCGGGGTTCGCCTTGGGATTACCGTGCCAGAAATCTATGACATGCAGGCGCGCGCGATTTTCGAGGCGGCGATTACTGCAGGAAAAAGTGGCGCGTCGGTTGTGCCAGAGATCATGATCCCATTGGTTTCAGCCAAACGCGAAGTCGAATTGGTCAAGATGCGCATTGATCTTGTCGCTGCTGCCGTACGTTCGGAAACCGGCGCTGAGTTTGACTACAAGCTCGGCGTTATGGTGGAAACGCCGCGTGCTGCGCTTCGGGCGGAAGAGATTGCGCAAGAAGCGACATTCCTCAGCTTTGGCACCAACGATTTGACACAGATGACCTATGGCTTGTCGCGCGATGATGCTGGGCGCTTTATGTCTGACTATGTCCGTCAGGGCGTGTTCAGCGAAGATCCGTTTCACACGCTAGATGTGGACGGGGTTGGCGAGCTGCTTATCTTGGGCGCGAAACGAGGGCGGGCGGTGCGAGCTGATCTTGTGCTGTCTATGTGTGGCGAGCATGGCGGCAATCCCGAATCGATTGCCTTCTGTCGCGCGGCGGGATTCGACTATGTGTCTTGCTCTCCCTTCCGCGTTCCGGTTGCGCGTTTAGCCGCAGCCCAACTGGCGATATTCGACAAGCTAGGGTAGAACGCGAAGATAACGCCACAAAATGTTGAAAAAGCGCTAGGTTTTCGCGTTGTTACATTTGCAGCAACAGATCGTTGATTTGCGGCGGGGTGGATTTTTACGCATTTAGTGGTATCAAGCGCGAGATTTGAACAATGCTTGTGATTGATAATGCGCGCTTTCGTTTTGACATTTTTCGCCATGACAATGGCCTTGCCTGCCTCCGCGGATGCGGTTTTGGGTGAGTTGTCAACGATGATCCGCAAAGAAGAAGCGGTCTTGTCCAAACTGTCGACTGCCCGTGTCGATGCGTTGTTTCGCAGAGTAAGCTCCGGGCACGCTGGAGAAATCGAATATACGCGTAGCTTTCTAGACGGACTTCCCGCCGCCACGGGCGGAAAGCATCTGACGTGCTTGTCTGAAGCGCTTTATTTTGAAGCACGCGGCGAAACGGTCAAAGGTCAATTCGCTGTCGCCGAAGTCATCATGAACCGCGTTGCGAGCAAACGGTATCCTGACAATGTGTGCGCCGTTATCAATCAAGGAACAGGACGCAAATTTGCCTGCCAGTTCACCTACACCTGTGACGGGCGCAAAGAGGTTATCAATGAGAAGGCGGCCTACGTGCGATTGCGCAAGATTGCCAAGTTGATGCTGACGGATATGCCAAAGCCGCTGACCAAAGGGGCGACGCATTACCATACCAAAGCCGTTAGCCCTAAGTGGAGCCGTGTTTTCCCGCGCACAGCCACGATTGGCGTGCATCATTTCTACCGAGAGCCCACGCGTCTGAGTAAGAAATAGACACTCCCCTTGAATGCGCTGTTTGCCTGCGCCAAAACCAAACGGCGAAAAGGTCTTTGTTAGATCTTGTTGATATGCGGAGCGCCTTTCTTGAGCAGTGAAATTTCTCTCGCCTTTGCGCATCCTGAAGAGCGATCTTTAGCGAGCGCCACTGATCCTATGCTGGATCGTATTTCACTGCGTGATCATATTGTTTCAGTAGAAATAGGTGCGTTTCAGCTAGAACGTGAGATCACGCAACGGTTGAAATTTAACATCGTCGTTGAAGTGCGCCAGATTAGTGAAGATCTGCGTGATGATGTTGATTTGATCTTATCCTATGATCGCGTGACAGAAGCGATTGACATTGAGCTTGCAGCGGAGCGGTTGAATCTGCTTGAGACCTTGGCCGAACGGATTGCCGATCGCATCTTGATCGAGCCGCAAGCTGAGCGGGTGTTCATTCGAATTGAAAAGCTCGATCGTGGGGGCGGGGCGCTTGGCGTTGAAATCATGCGCGCGGCGCAGGAGGTCGAGCAAGCGCCCGATAGCGACATCGCGAGCGCACCCAACTGTGTTTTCCTTAGCGATGAAGCTGCAAAGTCTGAGTATCTGTCTAGCTGGCTTGAACAGTTAACCGCACAGGGTGCCCCCCTTGTTCTATGTGTTTCTGCAAAATCTGATGGAGCTGCGGTGTCATGTGAAACTATGGCGGAGCGCCGAATTGCATTGCTCGCTATCGAGCAGGCAGCATGGGCATTAGCCGCGCGCCAGCCATCCTGCGCTGTTGTTGGCACACGAACCGAGCTCGATTGGTCGATGAAAAATGGCCAAACCTGCGTGTGGGCACCATCCAAACTTGTGCTTGATGGGGTTGGTGGCCCATTGGATCGCATCGGCGATGCTGTTTTGCTCTCGGAGTGGCTGGCTTTTGAGCTGGGTGCGCGAGCTTTATGGGTAATCGGATCTGAGGCACCTAGAGATGCCCGAATGCCCGTTCACGCCATTCGTCTTGAGCAAGAGAACCTTTGATGGTTTTCCTGAAAATATGTTTCGTTGATTGGATAGAATGATGACTGACTATTTCCGTCCATTGGCACAAACTGGCGATGCCCGTCCTGATGAGGCGCTTGGCATCGCTGGCACGGATTGCTGGTTTACCCATGTTGAGCATCTCGCGCGTGGTCAATCCGCGCGTATTTTGTCGCTCGATGATACTCCAGAAGACTGGCGCAAGATTGTTTGCGGTGCTCGCAAGCCCATCGAAGGTCTTCGCTTCGATCAGCCTGTTATCATGGGTATTCTCAATGTGACGCCTGATAGTTTTTCCGATGGGGGGCAGCACTCTAGCCCGGCCAACGCGCTTCGGGTCGCGAACGAAATGGTGGCAGCGGGCGCAGATCTTTTGGACATTGGCGGCGAAAGCACACGTCCCGGCGCGCTCGAAGTTCCCTTTGAAGCCGAGATCGCGCGTACGGTGCCTGTGATCGAAGCGATCAGACGAAAGTTAAGTATCCCTCTGTCCATCGATACGCGCAAAGCGCGGGTTGCCCATGCGGCCTTGGAAGCTGGGGCAAATTTCATCAATGATGTGTCTGGATTTGAATTTGATCCCGATCTTGGACCGTTTTGTGCAACGACCTCTGCGCCGGTTTGTTTGATGCACGCGCAAGGGCTACCCGAAACAATGCAGCTCGCGCCGCACTATGAAGATGTTTTGCTCGACGTTTATGACTTTCTTGCACGGCAAATAGATTTGGCCGTTGGATTTGGTGTTCGACGCGAGCAGATCATAGTGGATCCGGGGCTAGGGTTTGGAAAGACGCAAGCACACAATCTGGCGCTTATTCGCGGACTATCGCTGTTTCATGGGCTGGGTTGCCCGATTTTACTTGGCGCGTCGCGCAAAGGATTTATCCGAGATATCGGGCAGGCACCAAAGGCCGCAGATCGCGCGCCTGGTTCTGTTGCAGTTGCCCTTGCGGCGGTGGCACAAGGCGTGCAAATTGTGCGCGTGCATGACGTTGCAGAAACAAGACAAGCGCTCGCACTTTGGCAGGCATCAACGACTGGAGTTGGATCATGAGCAGGAAATTATTCGGCACTGATGGTGTGCGAGGCACAGCGAATTCCTATCCGATGACCGCAGAAATGGCGCTTCGAATTGGAGCCGCTGCTGGCGTATATTTCAAACGCAACAAAGCCAATGTCCACCGCGTGGTGATTGGCAAGGATACGCGCCGCTCTGGTTATATGCTTGAGAGCGCTTTGACTGCGGGTCTGACCTCTACGGGGATGAGTGTTTTCCTTATGGGGCCTGTGCCAACACCTGCAATTGGAATGCTTACACCATCAATGCGCGCGGACCTCGGGGTGATGATCTCGGCGAGCCACAATCCGCATCATGACAATGGTATCAAGTTTTTCGGCCCGGACGGATTTAAACTTTCTGATGAAGCGGAAATGGAAATAGAAGCATTGGTCGAGAGCGGGGTCGATCTTGCGGAGCCGACAAAAATTGGCCGCACGCGCCACATCTATGATGGCCGCTATCGCTATAACGAACGGGTAAAAGCCGCCTTTCCCAGCAATCTGTCTCTGGACGGTATGAAGGTTGTAATTGATTGCGCCAATGGTGCCGCTTATCGCGCTGCCCCAGAGGTTCTGTGGGAGCTTGGCGCGGAAGTGATACCCGTTGGCGTGTCGCCTAACGGGTATAATATTAACGAGAATTGCGGTTCCACCCAGCCGACGACAGCCTCCGAAACGGTAATCGCCCATGGGGCGGACGTGGGGATTTGCCTTGACGGGGATGCGGATCGTTGCATCATTTTGGACGAGCACGGAAATGTCGCTGATGGCGATCAATTCATGGGAATGATTGCAGGGCGCTGGGCCGAGGAAGGCCGCCTTAAGGGCGGTACTTTGGTGGCGACGGTGATGTCTAACCTTGGTTTGGAGCGGCACTTGGACAGTAAGGGTTTGAACCTTGCGCGCACAGGCGTTGGCGATCGCTATGTGGTTGAGGAAATGCGCAAAAACGGGTTCAACCTTGGTGGTGAGCAGTCTGGCCATATCGTGATGACCGACTACGCGACCACAGGCGACGGTTTGATGGCGGGTTTGCAGTTCTTGGGGGAAATGGCCCGCACTGGGCACAAAGCCTCTGAGCTGATGAACGTATTTGAACCTGTTCCGCAGATGCTCAAGAACGTGCGTTATTCGCTTGGCCAAGCCCCGCTAGAGGTCGAAAGCGTCCAGTCCGTGATCGCTGGCGCTGAAAAGGAATTGATCGGTAAGGGCCGCTTGCTGATCCGCAAGTCTGGGACCGAGCCCTTGATCCGCGTTATGGCGGAATGCGAAGATCCGGCCTTGCTTGAAAACGTCGTTGATCGCATCGTGGACGAGGTTGCACGCGCGACGGCATCATAGGCCTGTCTTTCAATCAGAAATTGTTTTAGCGTTTTGCCAAAAGCTTTTTCAGGAAAGGAATTGGTATGACACGTTTTCTTTTGGCGGGTGCTTTTGCACTGATCGCGGGCGGCGCAAGCGCTGATATTTCGGTTTCACTTGGCTCGCCCTGGGACGGGAAATCTGTCCCGAAGGGGCAGCAATGCACTTTGTTTGGCGGCAAAGGCAGTACACCTCCGATGCAGGTTTCAGGCGTTCCCGCTGGCGCGGCTTGGATCATCGCAGAATTCAATGACAAGAGCTATCAACCCCTGTCACGCAATGGCGGACATGGCATAATCGCTTGGCCAGCCAAAGCAGGCACGACGACGTTGAAGTCGGTGCCTGGCTTGTCTGCGAAACTGCCACATGGGGCGCAGGTTATGAAAGCGGCTCGAGGAACAGGAAGATATAAGTCGGCAGGATATTTGCCACCATGTTCTGGTGGGCGCGGAAATACCTATAGCGTCGACATAAAGGTTGTGAATTCCGCTGGTAAAGTGATTGCGACTGAAAAGAACATCAAAATTGGTCGGTACTAGCGGCGCAACGCGGCCATGATCTGGCGGCTTTGGCTGATGAATATACCTAGCAAAACAAGAGCTAACGCCGCAAAAAGCTGTGGCGGAAGCTCTTCACCAAGCAATGTTATGCCAAAGATGACAGACCAGATCGGCACCATGTAGCTGGTGATATTCATAAACAGCGAACCTGCGGTGGTGATCACCCGCACGCGGATGATCGCGCCGAGCGCGGTTGGAAAGAGCGCTGCGTAAAGCAGGGAAAGGCTGGGGCGCAATGTAAATGTTTCAGGCAAATCTTCGGTCAAGAGTGCAAATGGCACAACAATGAGTGCCGCCATGCTCATCGTGCCAGCGGCCAAGGCAAGCGGAGGCATTTTCGGGGCTCGGCGTGTGAGGACTGAGCCTATCGCATATCCACATGCGCACCCGATGCAGGCAAGGCGCCCCCATAAGGCAAGATCGCTGCCAGTTTGGGCGAAGGCCCCTTTGCCCACGAGCATGGCCAAGCCGACAAATCCGATTCCCATGCCGATGATGCGGCGCGGGCCGATCCCTTCTTCTGGTGAAAAGACATAAACAAGCGGCAGCACTAGGATTGGCACCGTTGTCATTGCAACTCCGGCGAATGCCGAGGGCACATGCTGCTGGCCCCATGACAAAAGCGATAGCGGCAGAGCCAGTGCAATCGTGCCGATGACGCAAACAAAAATGACGCCGCGCTTACCTGCTTCTTTTGAGATGCGGGTGATCGGTTGTCCCATTGCTGTGGCCAAAACATTCAACACGAGCGCAGCAATGGCAATCCGACCCGCAGCGACCACGCGAGGTCCAATCCCTTCCAGCGCGATAGCGGTGCTGAGAAAGGCTGTGCCCCATACGATTCCAAGGAACATGATCAAGAGCCAGTTTATTAGGCCGGGATTTTCTGGAGAAGGTGATGGGCGCATGCCTAAATGGAATGACCCCAGCCGAGGCCAAGGTCAATCCTTGTATTGTATCGGTACTTTAAAAGATACCTGCGATTAGTTCTTAGACTTATCGACCATCTTGCCCGCAGAGATCCAAGGCATCATGTCGCGCAGCTTGCCGCCGACGACTTCGATCTGGTGCTCATCGTTTGCACGGCGAGAAGATTTGATTGTTGGCTGGCCAACAGCATTCTCGAGCATGAAGTCACGCACGAACTTGCCAGACTGAATGTCGCTCAGAACCGCTTTCATACGCGCTTTTGTCTCGTCGTATGGCAAGATGCGTGGACCAGAAACATACTGACCGTACTCAGCAGTGTTGGAGATGGAGTAATCCATGTTCGCGATGCCGCCTTCATAGATCAGGTCAACAATCAGCTTTGTTTCGTGCAAGCACTCGAAGTACGCCATTTCAGGCTCGTAACCTGCTTCAACAAGAGTTTCAAAGCCCATGCGGATCAATTCAACGATACCGCCGCAAAGAACCGCTTGCTCACCGAAGAGGTCTGTTTCGCACTCTTCGCGGAAGTCTGTCTCAATAATGCCTGAGCGACCGCCACCGATTGCGGAGCAGTAGGAAAGACCGATTTCAAGCGCTTTGCCGGATGCGTTCTGGTTTACAGCAACGAGGCAAGGCACGCCGCCGCCTTTTGTGTATTCGCCGCGTACTGTGTGACCTGGGCCTTTTGGCGCCATCATGATCACGTCTACGCCTGGCTTTGGCTCGATCAGGCCGAAGTGAACGTTGAGGCCGTGAGCGAACGCAATCGCTGCGCCATCACGGATGTTGTCGTGAACGTATTTCTTGTATGTCTCTGCCTGAAGCTCATCGGGCATTGTGAACATGATCACGTCCGCCCATGCCGCCGCTTCAGCGATTTCCATAACTTTCAGGCCTTCGCCTTCAGCTTTTGCTTTGGAAGGGGAGCCATCGCGAAGCGCAACAACAACGTTCTTCGCGCCAGAGTCGCGCAGGTTCAACGCGTGCGCGTGACCTTGGGAGCCATAGCCAAGAATGGCAACTTTGGCTTCTTTGATGAGGTTAACGTCGCAATCACGATCATAATAAACGCGCATGTGTTTCGTCCTTTTAGGTTGGAATCAGCTATTGAGGGCAAACTACGCTATGTCCTGCGTTGAACTTTTCTGATTTTGACTATATTCACCTCAGATGGATATTTTCATTCTTCATTTTTCGAAAAGCGGTGAAAATCATGCTTGATGACATAGATCGGCGCATACTTCGCCAGATGCAAGCCGCGCCAGAGCTGCCAAATGCCGAACTCGCTGCGCGCTGTGATCTGACGCCCGCGACCTGCTATCGACGTATCGAGAAAATGCAGGCCAATGGCGTGCTCGGTGGCCAACAAGCGGTGATTGACTGGCAGGCGCTTGGCTATGCGGTAGAGGTGAGTTTGCGCATCACGCTCGACAAAACCCAAACGCGCGCGTTCGATGAATTTATCGAGGCGGCGCGCGATGTGCGCCATGTAATTGAAATCCAGACCTTCCTTGGCCGCGTCGATGTGCGCCTCTCTGTGATCGCCCGCGATATGGCGCACTACCAGCAGATTTACCGCGAACAGATTCTCAGCCTGCCTCATATCGCGGATATCGAAGCGCTCATGCATGTGGCGCGGATCAAACAAGGCGAGACCCTGCCGCTATGATCGAACTTGACGAGATCGACCGCAAAATACTGCGCGCGTTGGCCAAAGACGCAACGCTTGGGGCAGGCGCATTGGGGCGGCGCTTCGACATGTCCCAACCCGCGATGTGGCGGCGGGTGAAGCGTTTGCAAGACGGCGGCGCGATCCGTGGTCGGCGCTTGGTACTGGATCATGAAAAGCTGGGCTTTGGGGTGACCGTTTTTCTGGGCGTTAAGCTGGCGACCAAAGGGCGTGTCAGTTTAGAGGATTTCGAGCGTGCGGCCAGCGCCATTCCTGAAGTGCAAACGATTGAGCATGTGCTTGGTCTTTATGACTATCGCTTGCGCGTGGTTGCACGCGATATTCCAGATTTCGAACGGGTTCTTCGGCGTAGAATTATGACGCTGCCCGGGGCAGGGGATGTGGAAGCCAACGTGCTCTTGAGCGAAGAACGCAGGCCCGGTCCGCTGGGTTAGGGCAGTATGCGAAAGTAGACTTTGCCAATGTCACCTTGGAGCGATAGCAAAGAGGCAACCTAGTTTTGGAGAATCCCATGCCCGCATTGCTCGACACTATTGACCCTAACGGTCTCGAAGAATTTTCGGTCGTTTTCACTGACCGCTCGCTCAATCACATGAGCGGCGCGTTCCAAAAGGTGATGAACGATATCTCCTCAATGCTTAAGGACGTCTACAAAGCGGACGGTGTCGCCCTTATCCCTGGCGGCGGGTCTTACGGCATGGAAGCCGTCGCGCGCCAGTTCGCGCGTGGTTCCCACGCGCTGGTCGTGCGCAACGGGTGGTTCTCCTACCGCTGGTCTCAGATTTTCGAGGCGGGCGGTTTCACCGAGAGCTGCACAGTGATGAAAGCGCGCCAAACGGGCAACGACACGCGCGCGCCCTTTGCGCCTGCGCCGATTGAAGAGGTCGTCGCAACGATCCGCGATGAGAAACCGCAGATCGTGTTTGCACCGCATGTGGAAACATCCGCGGGCGTGATCCTGCCCGATGACTATGTGACCGCCATGGCAGCCGCCGCGCACGAGGTTGGCGCGTTGATGGTCCTCGATTGCATTGCATCGGGCTGCGCTTGGGTGGATATGAAAGCGAGCGGCGTTGATGTGTTGATCTCAGCGCCGCAAAAGGGTTGGTCCGCTTCCCCGTCTGCGGGTCTTGTAATGATGTCAGAGCGCGCGCTGGCACGCTTGGAAGAAACCACATCAGACAGCTTCGCGATTGATCTGAAGAAATGGTATCAGATCATGCAGGCCTATGAAAACGGTGGCCATGCCTATCACGCGACGATGCCGACCGATGCGCTGCGCGCGTTCCGCGATACGATGCTTGAGACGAAAGAATATGGTTTCGACAAGCTGCAAGCGGCGCAATGGCAGTTAGGCGATGCGGTGCGCAACTATCTGAAAGGCAAGGGGATTACTTCTGTCGCGGCCGATGGGTTCGGTGCTCCTGGCGTCGTGGTCAGCTACACGGACGATCCCGCGATCCAGAACGGCAGCAAGTTCGCGGCCCTTGGTATGCAGATCGCAGCGGGTGTTCCGCTGGCCTGCGATGAGCCCGATGATTTCCGCACGTTCCGCCTTGGGCTCTTTGGTCTCGACAAGCTTTATGATGTGGACGGCACAGTCGCACGCTTGAGCAAAGTTCTCGATCAAGTCCTCTGAGACGGCCCGTAAGGTGCGTGGTTTCACGCACCTTACTTATCCCTTGGCACCAAGGCCCATCTGCATGATAGACTTGCGCAGCGGTGCAAAAGAATAGAGCGCATTCAGACCCGCGGCGCGTGCGTCGCGCAGTGGCGGAGCGCTCAGCATAGAGGTGCGGTTGAGCATCGTAACCCCTGCCACGCGCATCCGAATGTCGCCGATACGAGCCTTGTGATAAGCATCGAGCATCGTAGCGTCGCCCAAGCCTTCGGGGCGCGCAACTGCAAGATCAAGCAGCGCGCGCAGATCGTTTAAGGACATGTTGAGCCCTTGCGCTCCAATCGGCGGGATCACATGCGCTGCTTCGGCCACAAGCGCAATTCGTTCACCGCTAAGTTGCTCTGCATGTTGTGAAATAATCGGCCAGACAGCGCGCGCTGAGTTGAGCGTGAGGTGTCCAAGCACGTCGCACGAACGGGTGTTCATTGCCTCTTCAAACGTAGGGACACTCATCTCAGCCAGTGCTTTGGCCTTCGGGCCTTCCTCCATCCAGACAATCGCGGAGCTTGGTTTGCCCTCAAAGTCTGGCAAAGGTACCAATGTGAACGGCCCGCCAGTGCGATGAATTTCTGTGGAAACGTTCTCATGCGGCAACTCATGGGTCACCGAGAAGGCCAAGGCCTTTTGCCCATAACGCGTTGTTTTCACGTTTATTCCTGCCGCTTCCCGCATCGGCGAGCCGCGTCCGTCAGCGGCAATAATCAAATGCGCACGGGCGCGGGTGCCGTCACTTAGTCCGACGCGCGCCTCTGTCGTGCGCGTGAAAAGGGTATTTGCACCAACGCCAGTTCGATAAGTGACATTTGGCAGATCTTCTAAATGCGCGGACATTTCCCGGCGCAATAGCCAGTTGGGCAGGTTCCACCCAAAGGGCAGTTCGGAGATATCTGAGGCGTCAAATTCTTTGGACATGCGCGCTTCGGCTTCGGGGCCGCCCGCATCAATAATCCGCATGATTTGCAAAGGAGCCGCAAACGGGGCAAGTCTGTCCCATAGGCCGATGTCGATCAAAAATTGTCGTGCGGGTTGCAAAAATGCAGTGCTGCGCTGATCCGCACCCTTTGCATCGCGCGCGGTTATGGGCGGAGCAGGATCGACACAAAGAACATCAAAGCCGGCGCTAGCAAAAGCCGCGCTTGCGGTAAGGCCAGCAATGCCGCCGCCTGAAACGATGATGTCGTGATCCATGACTTTCTCCACTGTTACCTAAGAGATAGGCTGATGCGACCGCGCCGCTATAGGCAAATCGCCGCAAGCTAACGAAGTGAACGCAGAAATGCAGTTAGATCATCTGTGTGATGGTGGATGTGATCCAGATCAAGCGGTTCTTCGGCAATGTGGACCGTGCGCATGCCCAATGCATGGGGCACAGCCAAATTTCGAGGATCATCTTCAAACATAGCAGCCTTGTGAGGCGTAACACCGTCTTTTGCGAAAACCATTTCGAAGGCAGCGGCGTCTGGTTTAGGGTGGAAATCTGCATGTTCCACGCCGTAAATCGCATCGAAAAGTCCGGCCAATCCTCGTGCGTCCAACACGTTTTCGGCATAGGGTGCCGATCCGTTGGTATAAACGATTTTTCGCCCGGGCAGCGCATTTACCGCGCAGCGCAGATCGGGATCGGGCGAAAGAACAGTGAAATCAATGTCATGCACATCCGTAAGGTAAGGCGTTGGATCAACATCGTGTTCGCGCATTAGCCCTGCCAGCGTCGTGCCATGGGTTCGCCAATAGTGCCCGCGAAGATAGTCAGCCCGTTCTTTGTCAACGCCAAGGGCGTCCATCACGTAAGCGGTCATGCGCACCTCGATCTGATCGAATAAACGCATATGAGGCGGATAAAGGGTGTTATCTAGATCGAACACCCAAGTGGTCACGTGAGAAAAATCAGTCTTTGGCATGCGTGGGACGCTAACGGGATAAAGCAACAGCGACAATAGGTTGATTGCTATAGGCCTTACGCATAGTCTCGCGCAAACGAAGGCGAGGTATTTAACATGGGTCAAGTGCGGGCAGGCCAAACGGATGCCTATTCCCTTATTCTGGAAGCGATTGACGTCGGTGTTTTTAAGCCTGGTGATCGTTTGGTTGAAAGCGATCTTGCGGACCGCTTTGGTGTCTCGCGCACGCCTATTCGCGAAGCCTTGCAACGTCTGGAGACGCAAAACCTGCTGACGCGCGACGGACGCTCTTTGATCGTCGCCTCCCTTAGTCACAACCAAATGTCCGAGCTATATGTCGTGCGCGCCGAGCTAGAAGGGCTGGCGGCTCGCCTTGCTGCGCGCCATGCGACCGAGGAAGAAGTGCGTGTTTTGCAAGACATGGTCGAAGATGACCGCAAAATCATTGACGATCCAAATGCGTTATCCCGAGCAAACAGGCGGTTTCATAAGCAAATTCACCTCGCGTCTCATAACCGGTTTCTCGTGCGGCAACTTGATCTAGTGCATCGCTCGATGGCGCTAATGGCAACGACGTCGCTCGCTGCTGATGGGCGCGGAGAGGTTGCGATGGATGAGCATCAGGCCATTGTTCAGGCGATTGCACACCGCGATGAAGACGCTGCGCAAAACGCGCTACGCAGTCATATCTCGGTGGCCTTCGTGACGCGGCTTAAACTGGATTCTGGCGGCGCGTGAACGTCTTTTTGATTGGAATTTTTGCTACTGTGGCCGTGCGAGGTTTTTTCCCAATAAAAGGGTCGAGTTAAGAGCTCCCATGCGCCTTTGTAAATCGCAAGCGTTCCGAGAGACATGTAAACGCTCATACAGATAGACCAAGGGATCAAGTGACGGTGCGTTTTGCCTGAAACTGCGATGATGTAGACTATCGTGCTTGCACACCACATCGCAATAAAGCCGACCATAAGCGTGGCCAAGAGCGATACTGGTAGCGCAGAGGCCATCCAATGCGGCGCGCCGAGATAGAGTAGCATGCAAGACCAAATGAGCGGCGCAAGTAAGTATTGGCTTATGGAGGAGAGGAAAAAGGCTTGGAAGCCAAGAAACTTCCACATGCCAAGTTCAAATAACAATCGAACTGGTCGGCGCATATGGGTGAAGTAGGTGATCAAATATCCTTTAAGCCAGCGAGACCTTTGTTTAATCCAAGGCCACGGAGCGTTGTTTGCCTCTTCCATCGTAACTGAATCAATCAGGGCGGTTCGATACCCAGCGCGGGCCAGTCGAATGCCCAAATCCGCATCTTCAGTGACGTTATGCGCATCCCAACCATGCAGTTCTTTCAGAATTTTGGTGCGAAAGAACACGCTTGTTCCACCAAGGGGGATCGCAAACCCCATACGCGCAACGCCCGGCAAAACAAGCCGAAACCAAGTCGCGTATTCTATCGCAAAGAACCGCGATAGCGCATTGGCGCGGGCGTTATAGAAATCGAGGATGGCCTGAATGCAAGCTGTCGAATGAGGGAGCGCATGAAACGCGGAAACCACGTCGGAAATTTGATCAGGATGGGGCGCGTCTTCTGCGTCGTAGATGCCGATTATGTCGCCTCGGCAGAACGGCAAAGCGTAGTTGAGCGCGCGGGGCTTGGTCGTAATTCGTCCCGGCGGAACAACCAAGACACGCATCCAAGAGGGAAGTTCTTTGGTTTCAAGATGCGCGCGCGTTCGGGTGTCGTTTTGTTCGACAATCACCAAAACATCGAGAAGCGCTTTGGGATAGGTCAGTCGGCCAATCCTATGTAGCAATGCATCCAGAATATCGCTCTCGTCGTGCAACGGGATCAAAAGACTAACATTGGGCAACTTGTTCGGGGGGGACTTTGCCCTTGCAAACAGCGGTGTTTTGGAAGCCAGCTGGAGAAAGGCTGCGGTTGTTTTGATTACAATCCCGACGCAGACCATAGACACCGCAAAGAAGAAAAGGGCGCGATAGAGGTCAGAAAGCGCGAACCAGTTCAGGGCCAAAGCGATAAGCGCTAGGGGGATGACAGCCGCAAGTAGCGTTTTGATTTGATTTGGTAAATTTCGACAGCTCAAATCCTCTGGCACAGAGACTTCTGCTCTTTGAGCCAAGACGTCGCTGCCGGAAGCGCAGACGACGGCTTCAATGGTAGATTTATTCACGACAACCATCGTCGCTGGCAGCAAATGGGGCGGGAGTGCCGCGCAGGTGTTTTCAAACTCGGCAGGCAAGCTGGTCGCAATTAGGGTTTCAGGCCCGTTTCGGGCCCAAGGAACGGCCTGTAGGCGCAATGCCTCTTGGGGCTCAAGCTGCTGCACAAGCTTAGGATCGGCGGGCACGGCTTCTGCATCTAAATAGGTGGCACCATATTGCAATGCCAAGGTTTGGTAGAGCTGAGTTTCAGTAATCAGATTTCGGGCAAGCAGGATCTGACCAAGATGGGCATCACTGGCGCTTTGACGTCCCAAAGCGGCCAAAACATCGGATGAGCGAATGAGACCTCGATCGACCAAAAGCCTGCCAAAGGGGCTTTTGGATTTGTGACGTAATGGCGGGTAATTTTGCGTCGCGATACGCGGCATTAGATCGCTCATAATTGGGCTAGATGTCGTAGCATCTGGCCCATTTATGGGAGCTTTAAAGTTAAGGACGCGTTAACGCCCTTAGGAATTACCTAAGCGTTAAGCTTTTGCGTCGGCCATGTTTTGCGCAAAGCGTTCAAACAGGTAGTAGCTGTCCTGTGGACCTGGGCTTGCTTCCGGATGGTGCTGAACTGAAAAGACCGCGCGTCCATCTAGGCGAATTCCGCAGTTCGAGCCATCAAACAATGACACATGGCTTTCAACGACGCCCTCTGGCAAGGTTTGGCTGTCCACCGCAAAACCATGGTTCATCGATGTAATTTCGACCTTCCCTGTGTCATGATCTTTCACTGGGTGGTTCGCCCCATGGTGGCCGTGGTTCATTTTGATCGTCTTGGCACCTACTGCGAGCGCAAGCATTTGATGCCCAAGGCAAATTCCAAAAACAGGCAAGTTGTCCTGCGCCAGAATCTCTTGGATCATCGGAACCGCATATTCGCCTGTTGCAGCAGGATCGCCCGGTCCGTTCGACAGGAAAACACCATCAGGATTGTGTGCCAGTACATCTTCGGCGGTTGCCGTGGCTGGTAAGACAGTGACGTCACACCCTGCAGAGGCAAGGCAGCGCAAAATGTTGCGCTTGGCGCCGAAATCTACCGCGACAACTTTGTACTTTGGCGCTGTCTGGGTTGGATACCCATCAGGCCAAGCCCACCGCATTTCATCCCAGCGATAGCTTTGCGCGCAAGTGACTTCTTTCGCCAGATCAAGACCTTCGAGACCAGCAAACTCTTTCGCTTTGGCAACCAATGCGTCGGTGTCAAAAAAGCCATCAGCGTTGTGCTCAAGCGCCGCATGTGGCGAACCCTGCTGTCGAATAGCACGTGTCAGGCGCCGTGTATCAACGCCGCCGATCGCGATACGTCCGCGTGCGGCAAGCCAATCGCCCAATTCTTGAGTGTTGCGCCAATTGGATGCCTCTGTGGGATTCCATTTGACGACCATGCCGGCCGCAACAGGATCACCTGTTTCATCGTCTTCGCTATTTGTACCGGTGTTGCCAATATGCGGGAAAGTGAAGGTTACGATCTGACCCGCATATGACGGGTCGGTCATGATTTCCTGATATCCGGTCATCGAAGTGTTAAAGCAAAGCTCTGCAACGGTGATTCCAGTTGCACCAAACCCATGTCCATACAGCAGTGTTCCATCCGCTAACGCGAGGCAGGCTGTTGGCTTTACGGCGTTTTTAACATCTGCGAGTGTCTTTGTTGACGTGGGCATGTGGCATTTCCCCAATGTTCGGTTTTGCGATTTTGGCAGCTAAACTTGGCGGAAACTATGTGCCAGCCCTTATAAGGTCAAGAGAAAGACTAAAAACGAAATTGTTTTAAATCAATGGGTTAAATAAAATCCAGACTCTTGCGCCGTGCGCTACCTTTGACTATGGTCCAAGGCTCTGAGCAACCGGGGATGGGTTTGGGATTTACTATGCGCGAAAAAATTAGCACGGCGCTTAAGCAAGCGATGCGCGACAAGGCGGCTGATCGCCTGTCAACACTGCGCTTGATCAACGCTGCGATAAAGGATCGCGATATTGCAGCGCGTTCTGAAGGACGCGAAGCAGGCGCCGATGAGGCGGAAGTTCTTGCTATCCTTGGAAAAATGGCCAAGCAACGCCTCGAAAGCGCACGCGCTTATGAAGAGGGCGGACGGATTGATTTGGCAGAGCGGGAGCGGTCTGAGATTATCGTGATTGAAGAATTCTTGCCGCGCCAACTTGATGAGGCTGAAGTCGCTCAAGCGGTGAATGACGCGATCAAAGAGGTCGAAGCAGATTCGATCCGTGATATGGGCAAGGTTATGGGAATTCTCAAAACCCGTTATACGGGTCAGATGGATTTTGGCTCAGTTGGTCCCGTCGTCAAAGATCGTCTTTGCGCAGGCTAGGGGCATTGCCTGCGTTTAAAGATCGGGAAAAGGCTGCAAGGCTTCGCGTTTTTGTTCTGCGTCGCTGATTGCATATTTCTCAACGAGGCGGGTCTTGAACCCGCCGCGTCCACGTCGCTCTGAGAAATTGTCCCCATGATTAATGAGGTAGAGCGCGGCAGGAAAACCTAACGGGGTCAGGCCCCGTTTGGCGAGTTTCGCAAAGTAGGGAAACATGCGGTGTTCATGTTGTAGGGTTTCTTGAAGGAATTCGATTTCTCCATTTCCGTTACCCAAGTCATAACGCCAAACGGCGCATGACCCACACAGTTTCCAAAATGGTTTTCTATGGGGATGCAGCAAAGACTGCTTGCCAGTGCGCGCAATCTCTTTTGTCGTTGCATCAAAAAGATATCCGTCAGTGACGAGGTAGCCAGATCTTTGCTGTTTGAGAACCTCTTCAACGAGGCTCTCATGAGCAAGATCGTCGGCATCAAAACTCATCGCATAGCCAGACTGCCATCCATGATCGGGCAGGGCGCCGCACCCGAACTTGAGTTTGACCCATTTGTCATTGCCCTCAACCGGTTGTGTGAAGGGGAGGAAGGTAATTCTTGGATCTTCGTTCAATGTCTGCGGCTTGGTTTGGCCGATAACCAGTGCTTTCCAGTTCGGGTTACTTTGCTGCACAAAGCTTTCCAGTGTGCCGTTCAGTTTATCGCAGACCGTGTCCCAGTCTTGCACTTGGTCCTTGGATACGAGCGGAACAATAAATGTCACCCCTTCAGCAGGGGCGCTGAACGAGCTTTGACGCAAAGCAAGTGCGGCCGATTGGGCGTGTGACGGATTTGACGCGGAAAAATTAAGACGAGCACCGAGGAGTGACGCGAGCCGTTTCCATCGCGTTAGGTTGGCTGATTGTTTCATCGGCTTATCTCGATCTGTGTTTTGACAGTGTTTGCTGAAGCTCTGCGAAGAGGGCGATACGTTCCTCTTCTGCTAAAAATGCTCCGATTTCAACTTCCCGGCCGCCACCTTTCAGAGTGACATAATTGGGAACGGGGCCTTCTTTCGGGTGGAGCGTGGCTTGCACCCAATATGTATTGCAGTTCCAATGCTGATCGGAGCCGCGCGGATTGCTCCGCTCTAATGTCGTCTCATTGGGTGTTATTGTTAACGTTTCTAGAATGTTGCGATCTTTGTAGGAGCGATCAAGCGCATACCAAATGCCGCCCACTGCAATCATGAGAAAGGGAAGCAACCCCCAGAGCAGCTTGGTTCCAAGAAGCCCGAAAAGCGGCAAAGAAATCATGCCGAAGGTTCCTAGAACGAAAGCAGCCATGCCGCGTTGCGGTAGCGATTGATGTGGCCAGAGGCGCAGGATGGTTTTACCGTTTGGTTCTTCGGGGGACCATTTGTAGGGCATTGCTTAGTCCAAGTCGCATATTGTCGGAGTTGGCCATTGGCCTAAAAGAAAGCCCCAGCGCGTTACGCCGGGGCTTTGTTGTTTTTTCAGGTTAGGCCCGTGCGTTAATGCGACGGTGCCTTGTCCCAGTCTTCCTGCTTTGGAAGCTGCTCGAACGTATGCTCTGGTGGTGGGCAAGGAAGTGTCCACTCAAGCGTGTCCGCAAATTCGTTCCATGGGTTGTTTTCCGTAACCTTCGCGCCAGAGCGCAGAGTGTAAAGGATAACGCCGATGAAGAAGACGAAGGATGCGAAGGAAATAAACGCGCCCCAGCTGGAGACATAGTTCCAGTATGCGTATGCTTCAGGATAGTCGATGTAACGACGTGGCATGCCCTGACGACCCAAGAAGTGCTGTGGGAAGAAGGTCAAGTTCGCGCCGACGAACATTGCCCAGAAGTGCAGTTTACCTGCCCATTCAGGGTACATGCGGCCAGAGAACTTTGGCAGGTAGAAGTAGATACCCGCAAAGATCGCAAAGACAGCACCAAGGCTCATCACGTAGTGGAAGTGCGCAACAACGTAGTATGTGTCGTGATATGCACGGTCCACGGCTGCTTGGGACAGAACGATGCCTGTTACGCCGCCAACTGTGAAGAGGAACAAGAAGCCAAATGCCCAGTACATTGGTGTTTTGAATTCGATAGAGCCGCCCCACATGGTGGCGATCCAAGAGAAGACCTTAACACCTGTCGGAACCGCAATCACCATTGTCGCCAGCATGAAGTAGGACTGCTGCGTCAAGGACATACCAACCGTGTACATGTGGTGCGCCCAAACAACGAAGCCCAATGCACCAATCGCGATGATCGCCCAAACCATTGGCAGGTAGCCAAAGACTGGTTTGCGAGAGAATGTCGCGATGACGTGGCTGATAATGCCGAAGCCAGGAAGAATAATGATGTAAACTTCTGGGTGACCGAAGAACCAGAGAATGTGCTGGTAAAGGATCGGATCGCCGCCGCCTGCTGGATCAAAGAAGGTTGTTCCAAAGTTACGGTCTGTCAAAAGCATCGTGATCGCACCCGCCAGAACTGGCAAGGAAAGCAGGATCAGCCACGCTGTCACAAAGATCGACCATGAGAACAAAGGCACTTTGAATAGGGACATGCCCGGAGCGCGCATGTTCAGGAAGGTTGTGATCATGTTGATCGCACCAAGGATGGAGCTGGCACCAGAGACGTGAACCGCAAAGATCGCGAGATCCATGGACATACCGCCCTCGTTCACGGAAAGCGGTGGGTAGAGAACCCAACCAACGCCGGAGCCGAGTTGGTCGTTGCCGCCCGGAGACAGAACGGAGCAAACTGCCAGCGTCGTACCCGCAACATACATCCAGTAGGAGAGGTTGTTCAAACGCGGGAACGCCATGTCAGGCGCGCCAAGCTGAAGTGGCATCAGGTAGTTACCAAAGCCGCCAAAAAGCGCGGGAATCACAACGAAGAACATCATCAAGATGCCGTGCCCTGTGATCAAAACGTTCCAAAGGTGGCCGTTTGGCGTACATTCGCCAGCTGCCGCAGCTGTGATGCGCGCGCCTTCGAGGCACATATACTGCACACCTGGATCCATGAGCTCTAGACGCATGTAAACGGTGAAGGCAACGGAAATGAAGCCAACTATCGCTGCGGTAAAGAGGTATAGAATACCAATGTCTTTGTGATTTGTGGACATGAACCAGCGGGTAAAGAATCCGCGATTATCTTCGTGTTCATGGCCATGAATGGCTGCGTCTGCCATGCGTGCCTCCTGCTGATGTGTTCAAAAGGCGCAAAAAGAGTGTCTTCTTGCGCCCACTATTCCATTCAGGTTCTAGAATGCTTCCACCGCCGCTTCAATGTCTGACTTTGACGCAGATCAACAAAAATTGTCGCACTCTCTTGATCTGAGACCGCCTCGATATAGGGAATCTGTGAACAGGCCGTTACTTTGATACTGCTGGTCTCAAAAATCGTGTGCCCCGCATCCTTTGTATACAGATTTGTATCCGCATTCCGCCAAGCGTTCACAATTGATGCACTTTTAGCGTGTGGATTCTTGTGTATTTTCGTTCCCAACAACGATTGACACCTAGGTTTTGTGCATGTCTGTAACTTTCGATAACCTTCAACACGTTCACTCACACACTCCTGTTGACGCAAGCCCTTGCTCTCCTAATCCTGAAGCCAACGACTTGCTTTTAGAGCAAGCTATCGAGCAATTGCGCCGCGCCGCGCAGTTGGTTGAGAAAGTTGCCGTTGAAACGTCCGGTTATATCCCCGTTAGCAGAACGGAGTTTCTGTCGGCTGTGGCCACATCGCTAGATGTTCGGATCGTTTCAATGGTTGAGAGAGATTTCAAGCAAACCAGTTCGCCCGAATCTTAGTGCTGCATAGGTGGGCGGCATAAAGCTGCCGTTCCATTTTGCCTTAATTTTGTGATTCCCTGGTCATGAACTATGCTTGGTGCTCGGTTTAGGTGATTTATGAGTGTTAACGAAGTCTTTGGTCAGAACCTCAGGTTATTGTGTTCCAAGAGAGAATCGATTGCTTCGGTTGCGAGAGACTTGGGAATCGGTAAGGTTCAGTTCCACAGGTACATCGCGAGCCAATCGTTTCCCAAGCCCAACGTGCTTGAAAAAATTTGCGAATATTTCAAAGTTGATGCGCGGATTGTTCTGGAGCCTTTGCATTTTGGGCCGGACGGCGCGCCGGCGTTACCGCGAGAAGAACGGGCGACTTTGATCCAAGGTGATCTGGTGCAGGCGTTTGGCGTCGTAACCAAGGGCCACCAGTTTTTCCGTGATCAAGACGATTTTCCCGATGGTATGTACGCCAATTGGCGCAATAGCTTATCCAACCCCGGGAGCTATGTTGTGACCTTGTTGCAGTTAACCACACAAGGAACGTCGCGCATAATGCGTGGGTTTGATGCGAAACAAATGCTTCCAAAAGAGGTGCGGGTTAAGCCGCGGGAACGTGAGTATAAGGGAATTTTGATGCAACACGGTGCCGGGTATTCCGCGGTGTTTTTCAGCTGGACCCCTGACGCACGAACGACGAGCTACTTTTACGAAGTCCTTATGGACGCGCGCTCTCCAGTGACGGTGTCAGGCATCAGCATCCTTTCTCGGCCAGCTCAGATCGGTCTTGAACGATTCGCGAGAAGTGTTCTGATCGCTTTGCCTCGAAATTTTAAGTCCTATCGCGATATCACCCGCTATCCCATGTATATGGCACAGGATGAGCTGCCCGTGATTGTGAAACAATTGCTCAAAGTTGATCCACTCCACGGGAGCGCATTGGAAGGGCAGAACAAAAGTTAGCTCGCTGCGAATACCTTTGAAAAATTTCGACGCAGAGCTACATCCAAGTCTTCGATGGTGACTGGAAGCCCAAGATCAACAAGGCTGGTGACGCCGTATTGGGTAATGCCGCAGGGCACGATGCCTGTGAAGTGCTCTAGGTCAGGTTCGACGTTAATGGAAATCCCATGGAAACTCACCCATTTGCGCAGGCGAATTCCAATTGCCGCAACCTTGTCTTCGGCCAGCGTGCCATCGGCTTGCAACGGCTTGTCAGGGCGTTCGACCCAAACGCCAACGCGCCCTTCACGAATTTCGCCTGTTACATTGAACTCGGCTAGGGTTTCGATCACCCAAGTCTCTAGCTGCTGCACAAACGCGCGTACATCGCGGCCACGTTTCCCAACGTCGAGCATGACATAAGCGATACGTTGACCGGGCCCGTGGTAGGTATATTGCCCACCGCGCTTTGTTGTGTGCACCGGAAAGCGATCAGGATCGGTTAGATCCGTCACATTGGCCGAAGTGCCAGCGGTATAAAGCGGGGGGTGCTCTAGCAGCCAGATCAGCTCATCTGCTTCACCTGCTGCGATCTGCGCTGCGCGTTGCTCCATCGCTGCGCATGCGGATTCGTAGTCTACCAATTCGTTAGATATTTTCCATTCAACCATGCCGTCCGCGATACTATGCGGGAAAGGGCCTGGCAAACGCTTCTTGGCGGCACGAGGCTACTTTGGAAGAATACCTGCTTCTTTAAGCGCGCTGATGTTGCTTCGGCTGGCGGGCAATTCGCGGCCGTCAGAAAGCGTAAGCAGGGCCTTGTCGCCATTTCGCTTTGCCGAAACCACATGCGAGCGCGCGACCCAATGAGAGCGGTGGATTTGCAACCCGTCTACTGGTGGTGTTTCCCGTATCGCATCTGAAAGGCGCAACAAAATCAGAGAGGTGCCTTTCGTCGTAGTTACTTCCACATAGTGATCCTGCACCGAAAGAGAGATCAATGCTCCGCGTTTGTCCAGTTCAAGACGATCCAGCAATGGGGCGGTCAAATCGGTCACGCTCTCAGGGGGGAAACTAGTGTCGAACACATATTGCAAAATCAGCGCGACGACGATCGCGGTCGCCGCGATTGAAAACAAAAGCGGCCCGATCTCGCTTTCGAGGAACAATGTTGATCCAAAGGCCATCACGTTGATGATCGCCATAAGCAATGTGACGAGCAAGGCGGTTGCCAAAGCTGGCAGCGCGCGGCGGATCCAGACTGGCTCCCACGTTCGCGTCCATTCGGACACGAGCGAAGAGGCAAAGACTCCAGTGGCGAAGGTCGAGGGCACAGTGGCCGCCCAATAGGCCAGACGAGGGCCAAAGGGCATTACTTCTAATGTTCCGAAAGGCCCAGATATCGCAAGCAGCATGACAACGGACAACATGATCGCTTGAGAAACACGAGCGCTAAAGGCGCGCCGCACTTCACGAAGCGCGTATTGCATGGGGCCGTGTGTCACGTAGAACCTCCGCATTTCGAAACAAAGCCGCGTGACGCAAGTGAACGCAACATTCTAAGCATTCCTATCGCATTAGTTTGGTCGAAGAAAAGGAAGTTTGCCATGGACATTTCGCCGCTTTTGAACGCGCCACTAGAAACGCAAATGCATGTCGTTTGCGCCGTGCTTTCGTTGGTTTTGACGCCGGTCATTCTCCTTAGACGCAAGGGGGACCGGGTTCACAAACTCCTTGGGCGATTTTGGGTGCTTGTTATGGCTCTCACCGCGCTAAGCTCTTTTGCAATTCATGACATCCGCTTGATTGGCCTCTTCAGCCCGATCCATTTGCTTTCGTTGCTGACGCTCTATTCTCTTGCGGGCGCAATCTACCAAGCCCGCGCAGGTCGGATTCAGGCCCATAAATCTCATATGATAGGAGCGATGGGCGGGTTGTTGGGGGCAGGGCTGTTTACTCTCATTCCGGGCCGATTGATGTCCCAAGTGTTTTTCCAAGGGATCGAACTGCAAGGTTTCATCGGCTCTCTCGTCCTTGCAGGGCTCGCAATTATCGTGTGGCGCAACAGAGCAAGAGGGGCAGAAACAGGCGCGCTGTCTTAACGGAGATGTACAATCGGAGGTTTTATTTTGGAGCGCCTCCATTTTAAGTCGCTGAATTTTATATGCAAATTTTATGGGTGCGAATTGCCCAGCGATTTTCCTGTCGCAGTCACCCTCATTCAAGGATGACAAAGCGAAAATATTCTGCTTTTCTGACGCCGTAGTCGCCTCGTTCGGGGCAATTTTTATTAAATACAATGGTTGCGGTTTATTTTTTCGCAGGCCGCAATCCTTTTTTCAAAAGGACACTATCTATGGCTATCCATACAATTACGTCGAACATTGCTACGGCTGGCAATGCCTATTCCATTGCAAGCAACGACGTTCTCTTCATCAATGCAGGGGTTGTCGTCGAGTCGACAACGACAGCGGACGTAATCGCCGCGAACACCGCAGAAGACGCGCAAATATTTGTTGCTGGCACAGTCGTTGGGCAAGGCGACGGTATTTACCTTGATCATAGATCGCTTGTGAATATCTCGGCAACTGGCAGTTTCGTCTCTGGGGACGAAGCAGTCACGTCAAATGGTTTTGGTGCGCACATATTAAACAATGGATCGATTTTCGGAGACACGACTGGTGTTGATTTCCTCGCTCTAGCGTCCGAAAATTCTTTGACCAATTCGGGGTCGATTCTGTCAGGAGGTGACGCGATTAATGTTGCCGCGGCGAGACTTTCGATCACGAACACAGGCAATATTACTGGTTACACGGGCGGTATTGATTCCAGCTTCGGCTTTACGCTTTCCAACGAAGGCACCATTAGCAGCTCGGATGGCCATGCTATTCGTAGCACATCGTCTTCAACCGATATTTATAACTCGGGTTCAATCGTGTCTGAACTTGAGGCCGTTCAACTATCTGGTGGCTTCCATCAGTTTACCAACTCGGGCCGCGTGTCTTCTGATGTGCGCGATGGTGTTGTTATTTCAGGTACGGGCGGTGGCAACTTTGTCACCAATACCGGTGATATCATTGCCGAAGATCACGGAATCCACATTGCAGATGGGTCCAACAGTCAGGTTTATAACTCGGGGATGATCGTTTCTCGGAGTGCTACGGGTATCATCTTGTCGGGAGCATCGGGGTCACGCGCATTGATAAATGACGGCACGATACTCGCTGAAAATGAAGGGCTGAGCATTTCCGGACAGAATTATCATGTCATCAACAATGGCACAATTTCTTCGCTTGGTGAAGAAGCTGTACAATTGGGTAGTTCGTCCGGTTCAGTCAGCAGCTTTTCCAACCATGGCCTTCTGGTTACGTCTAGCGCTAACGGGATTGCACTTCGTGGCTCGGCTGTGGCGGATGCGACCGACAGTATCCTGAACACAGGATCAATCGAAGGACATGTTATTCTGCAAAACGGCGGTGATGATTTGATCAATTCGGGTCTTGTTCGCGGCGATGTGGACATGGGCGAAGGCGATGATCTCTATCAAGGCGGTGGCAACAGCAATGTCACGGGAATCATTCTTGGTGGTGAAGGCAATGACACGCTCTTTGGGGGTCAGAACGACGACTTTATCGAAGGCGAAGATGACAACGATGTAATTCGGGGTCGCGATGGTGAAGATAATCTTCTGGGTGGTTTGGGATCCGACAAGATCCGCGGCGGCGAAGGTGATGACGTCATCGAAGGCAATGAGGGCGCAGACAACATCCGCGGCGGTTCCGGTGACGATGTCATCACAGGCGGCAAGGGCGATGATGTTCTGCGCGGCAAGTCTGGCGATGATGTTCTCGAAGGCAACAACGGCGACGACGCCATTCGAGGTGGAGACGGCGATGACATGATCATCGGCGGCGGCGGAACCGACCTGCTCATTGGCAATGGCGGTATGGATGTTTTCGTGTTCAACAACATTAGCGAAAGTACAAACAATGCTGCCCGCGACGAAATTCGCTTTTTCGAAGATGGCGATATGATCGACTTGCAGAATGTCTTTGGCGGCACGCTGGAATTCATCGGTACGGGCGCATTCACTGGTACGGATAACGAAGTGCGTATCAAAGAGGGCGCCGCTGGCAATACAACGGTCTATGTTGACACAAACGGTGACGGGTCTGGTGATATGCGTATCTTTGTAAGCGACACGCTTGGCATGACCGAAAGCGACTTCATTCTATAATGGCGCGTTGAACGTTTTAAGCCGCGATATTTATCGCTGAAGCAGAAAAGGGGCATCCAAAGTGTATTGGGTGCCCCTTCGTTTGTTGTGTGGCTAGAGTTCCCTTTGCAAAGCAGGCGGGACTACGGAATTTCTAAAAGATGAAATCGGCATTGCTCCATTGGGCGACGCTCATGTCTTCTACATAGATCACGCCATCTCCACCAAGTGCGCGTAGATCAATCATCGAGCCAGCACCATTCGCAACAATCGCGCCCGCATCGAAAACGTCAGCACGGCTTGCGACATTGAACGCACTAAGATCGAGCTTGTCGGTATTGTTGTTGAAATCAGTAATCTCATCAAAACCAGACGCCAGTTTGAAGATGAACACATCTGCGCCCGAGCCACCTGTCATCAAATCGTCGCCGCCACCGCCCTTTATCGTGTCAGCACCTGAACCTGCTTTGATTTCGTCGTCACCGCGCCCGCCAAAGATCAGATCATTGTCCTGATTGCCTTCAATTGTATCGTCACCATCTTGGCCGCGGAGGGTGTCTGCGCCTTTTCCACCGTTTAAGTCATCTTCGCCTTTACGTCCGCGCAATACGTCTTGGTTGTCGCCGCCAAAGAGCGCATCATCGTTGCTGCTTCCAAATAGGCTGTCTTCGCCGTCTCCGCCGTATACCGCGCCTGAAACCAGACCACCGCGCCCGTCAAACAGATCGTCGCCCGAACGCATTTCAACATCGCCCATAATCAGGCCAGAGTTATAGATCACATCGCCCGAAAGGCCCGACCCATCATCTTTTGATCCAACAATTGCCTGCTCACCACCAATGATCGTTCCGCTGTTCTTAATGGTAAGCGTGCCGCTTGTCGCTTGCTCGCTAAAGATGCCCGTCTCGCTTCCCTCGATAGTTCCTGTGTTCAGAACGAGAGCGGTTTGCCCAATGGCGTCAAAATATACGCCATGCTCGCTGCCCGAGATAGAGCCAGCATTCTTGATATCGGCAGCACCTAAGCTATTAACAGCAACCGCACTATCGCTTGTTGAGATGATGCCGCCCGTCGCTCCGACTGTCAGGAGTAAGTCGGATCCCGACATATCAACGCCTGCGCCATCTATCGCAATAACATCTCCGTTCACTGCCAGATCAATAAGCCCAACAGCACCAATCGCTGCGCCAGTGGCGCTGGTTACTGAGCCTGATTGTGTCACAATGCCCGAACCTGAATAAAGCTGTTGTGCGCCAACGGCATCGGTCGCAATGAAACTGCCGTCAATGGTGGCACCGTTTGCATAGTAAGCTTGTTGGAATAGGCCGTGACCATCGCCGTCTTGTTGAAGGGATTGCCAAGCGATAACCCAGCCACCGCCATCGAGCGCCGTGATTTTTGGTTCGATTTGGCCTTCTTCTGTTTCGGTGTTGACGCGTGTTTCTACGCCATTGGCAGACCCGTCAGCGTGATAGGCTTGGTAGTATATCCCGCTTTCATCCCCATCTTGGCCAAACGACATCCAGGTTATGACCCAGCCGCCATCTGTGAGCGCAGTAATTTGCGAGCCGTATTGCAGCAGAGCGGTAAATGTATTGACCTGCGTTTCTACGCCGCGCGTGGTTCCGTTGGCATTGTAGGCTTGACTATAGATGCCATAGTTGTCGCCATCTTGCCCGATCGATGTCCAGGTTACGACCCAGCCCCCGTCGATCAGCGCCGCAACTTGTTGCGTGTCCTGGCCATTGTTTGTGTAAGTATTAACCAAGGTTTCGCTACCTTGCGCAGAACCATCGGAATTATATGCTTGCTGGTAGACACCTTGAAAGCCGCCGTCTTGTAGATAGGATACCCAAGTGACGACCCATCCGCCGTCGCTAAGTGAAGTGACGGTAGGGTCGTATTGCGTGCTCGTCGTATAGGTGTTGACCTGCGTTTCACTTCCTTGCTTGGTGCCGTCAGCGTTGTACGCCTGAAGATAAACTCCGTAGTTGTCGCCGTCTTGCCCATTTGATTCCCAAATGATGACCCAGCCACCATCAGTAAGCCCAGCGATCTTAGGTTCTTGCTGGGTGCTGGTCTCATATGTGTTGACATGCGCTTCAACGCCGCGCGTTGTGCCATTTGCATTAAATGCTTGCGCAAAGATCCCGAGAGTTCCGCCAGTATCAAGCGATGCTTGCCAAGTCACCACCCAACCATCATCGCTTAAGGCTGTGATTTCTGGGTAGTATGGGATCCCGCCAAGGCTAGTATTAACCAGCGTTTCTCCGCCGCGCTGCGAGCCATCGGCATTAAATGTTTGGGCATAGATCGCACTGGTTTCACCGTTTTGACCAACAGATACCCAAGTGATCACCCAGCCGCCGTCATCAAGCCCGGCAACTTGAGCCTTTTCTTGTCGGCTCGTTGTATAGGTGTTGACCTGCGTTTCATTTCCCAAGGGTGTGCCATCAGCGTTAAATGCTTGGGAAAAGATGCCTGCTAAGTCTCCATCTTGGCCCTCGGAATTCCAGGTTACGACCCATCCGCCAGTGCTGAGTGTGGCAATCTGATGGTCATGCTGGCTGCTTGTTGCGTATGTATTGACCTGTGTTTCAACCAAATTTGGCATGCTTGGACCTGCTTTCTGAAATCTCTAGAAAAATTAGAAGGCAAGTGATGAATGCCTTGCGATAAAGTTTTGTAGTGGGGGCTCAACCTTTTCTTTTGGTTGGCCAAAGACAATGGAATCGTGCAGCTACAAATTTGGTGTAGCTTCGCCCATCAGACCTTTGATGGCGCAATAAATCAAGAAAAACCAAACGTTATGGCATGTATCCAAGCCGTATCTTATGCGCTGGGTTTGGCATTGACCCGATTTGACACGGCGCGCAAAGCGAGCGCTTTGTAAGATCTAATCAACTTTTGGGAATTTCACTTGCTGGTGCGGTCGGGGGGACTCGAACCCCCACGNNTGTGTTACCGCACAGCGACCTCAACGCTGCGCGGCTACCAATGCCGCCACGACCGCAAAACCAGCAAGTGCGCTGCATATAGTTGAGCCAATTTACGATGCCAAGCGCTAATTGCATTGCACGAGCGAATTGTTTCTCCAAAATCGTGTGAAGCAGGTTTTCCAGCTCGCGATCAACTTTGTCTCACCGTGCGAAGGCGACACTTTGGTATGATTGGTCTGGCCGTGAATTTCGTGGTCCGAACCACATTTTTCCGGTGCTTTTGATGCAATAGCTTTACCGATAAGAAGATGCGTAAGATGCAAAGGGCGCGCTGTATCTCGCCGTCGTCAAACAAAGCGCTAAAGGGGGGCATACATGCGTGCGATCATAACAGGTGCTGCGACGGGGATTGGGGCTGAGACCGTCAAAAAGCTTAAGGCGAAGGGCTACGAAGTCACCGCATTTGATATCGTAAAGCCAGCGAATGTTGATACTTGGATCAAGCTCGATATGTCCGATCCTGCGGCGATAGATGCCGCGCTTGGACAGATTGATGGCAAATATGACAGCTTGATTAACAACGCTGGACTGCCCCCACGCGAAGGGCTGACAAAGACAGTATTGAGCGTGAATTATTTTGGCTTGGTCCAACTGACTCTTGGGTTAGAGGGCAAGCTCAAGAAAGGCGGGCAAATCGTGAACACCGCCTCACGCGCTGGCGCGGCTTGGGCAGATAATATCGAGCAGGTTAAAGCGCTCATGGCGCTTTCCTGCGTTGATGATCTTGATGATTTCATTGGCGCTCACGAGTTGAACCATGTACGCGCCTATAACCTCTCCAAAGAGGCGGTGATCGTTTGGGGGATGGCGAATACAGAACGCCTGATTGCTAAAGATTTGCGGGTGAATTCGGTAAGTCCAGCCGCCGTGAGTACAGGCATTTTGGACGATTTCGCGACTGCCTTTGGTGAGCGCATGGCTAAGAATGTCGCGCGCGTTGGGCGTCCTAGCCAGCCCGAAGAAGTCGCTGACGTCATTATGTTCTTACTCTCCCCCGAAAGCCATTGGATCAAAGGCATCGACATCACAATTGACGGTGGAATGTCAGCCCTCGCCACGTCGGATCGTTTGGCTTTGGGGGATTAAGGCGGCGAAAACGCTCTTTTTGAACCATAAATAGCGCCTGCTGTGAAATGAAAGCGCCGCTATCCTTGCCAATAGATCGGGTGGGCCTCGCACATGCGCGCAGTGACTGCGCGCGCGTCAGCCAGTTGCGTCTCGCGAGCGTTTTCATCTGCCGTTAAAATCCCTGCGATGGTCTGGCCAAGTTCGATAAACTCGGTCTCCTTGAAGCCACGCGTTGTTGCTGCAGCAACGCCAAGCCGCACTCCGACCCAATCATTTGGGTTCGACGCATCAAAGGGGATTGGGTTCTTGTTGCAGGTAATATTTGCCTGATCCAACAGTGCCTCTGCTTGCCGACCAAGCATGCCTAGATTTGACAAGTTTAAAAGAGCAATATGCGTGTCGGTTCCGCCCGAAACGATATCGACGCCCCCTTTCTGTAAGCTGCTGGCTAACGCTTTAGCATTGTTGACGACTTGCTGCGCGTAGGCACGAAATTCGGGTTGCAGTGCTTCCCCCAGACACACCGCTTTGGCTGCGAGGACTTGTGTATGCAGGCTTCCTTGAACGCCCGGAAAAACGGCCGATTGCAATTTCTTGCGCCAAGTTTCATCGCGGGAGAGGATGAGCCCTCCGCGGGGGCCGCGCAGTGTTTTGGTCGTTGTGCAGGTGACAATGTCGGCATGTGGAAGCGGGGAAGCATGCACGCCACCTGCGACCAACCCCGCGATATGGGCCATGTCTACCAGGAAATAGGCTCCGACTTTTTTAGCGATCGCTGCAAGTCTTTCAAAGTCTAATGCTCGTGGGTAGGCCGAGCCACCCGTAATAAGTAGCTTGGGCTGAACGTCCTGCGCGCGGGATTCGACATGGTCATAATCAATGACACCCGTTTCCTCGCGCACCCCATAGTGATGGGCCTCGAACCAACGTCCCGAAAGATTTGCCCCAAGCCCATGACTGAGGTGGCCGCCAGCTGCCAAATCAAGACTCAGCACCTTGTCGCCCGTTTTCAGCAGGGCAAAGAACACGGCGAGATTAGCCTGACTGCCAGAGTGCGGCTGAACATTTGCATATGCGCAATCGAACAGATCGCATGCCCGATCAATTGCCGCTTGCTCGACGATGTCGACATTCTGTCCACCGCCGTGAAAACGAGCCGCGGGATACCCTTCAAGCGTCTTATTTGTCATTTCGTGGCCAAGCGCATCAAGCACGGCGCGGCTCACAATATTTTCAGAGGCGATCAATTCGATCTGGTTTTGCTGACGGGTCAATTCCTGGTCCAAAGCATTCGCAATCAACGGATCAGTCTGGGCAACGCCAGACGCAAAGAATTCAGACATCTAAAGGCTCACTTGTTAGGGGCGTAGGCGGCTGTTCTACGCTGGTTAGACAGATTGGTTTCTAACAATTGACCATGTGTCTAGATTGCGCGCAAACGAGATTTACTATTCTCTAGGCTTAGATTATCTATCCCTACTATGACTGGGAAACCGCGCCGCTCCAATTTGCCTCCTTTGAATGCGCTACGCGCCTTTGAAACGGTCGCTCGCCTTGGCAGTTTTACGAGCGCGGCTGATGAACTTTGCGTGACGCCCGCAGCTATTTCTCAACAGGTGAAATCGCTGGAAAGTTGGTTGGGGTTGAGCCTATTCGATCGTCATGCCCAAGGCGTGAGCCTAACAGATGCTGGACGCCAAGCAGTGCCAGACCTCACAAGGGCGTTTGATCAAATGATCGGTTCTGTGTTTTCGCTCATGCGCGCGGCCAGCCCAGAGCGCATTCGGATAGCGACCCTTCCCAGCATTGCCCATTTTTGGCTTTCACCGCGATTGAGCGCTTTGCGAAAAGCCATCCCAAACCTCGAAATTTCACTCACAACGCGATTAACGCCACCGAATTTGCAGCGCGAGCCGTTCGAATTTAGCCTTTTTCTTGCCGAGCCGCATGATGACGGGCGCGGCTTTTGTCTTGCTGAAGATGAGATTTTCCCAGTCTGCGCACCCGAATTAGCGATGCGATTAAAGGCACCATCTGATCTGATGTCGGAAACGCTTTTGAACGATGAAACGTGGATTGATGATTGGACCCTATGGGCGTCGGCCGCTGGCGGCGATCTTCAGCTTGGAAAATCGGGGCCTGTTTTCTCGCTTTTCGGATTGGCGTTGGAAGAGGCGAAAAATGGCGCGGGCGTGCTTATGGGGCATCGTTTTCTTGTTGAAGAACACCTTAGAAGGGGCGAGCTGGTCGCTCCGTTTCCCGAACGGGTGCTGCGTAAGGAAAAGCTCTTTTTAGAAGTCGGGCCGAAAGCTGATGGTGATCCTGTCGTTCGCAAAATCGTCGAATTGCTTGTTCATAGCTAACCGATCTCAAAGGGGCGAATGCCGAATGGTGGTACGCTGGTTGATCGGGCCGCGCGCGCAGATTGAGCTGTGAAAACCCTTTGGAATGGTAAGCGCGGCACCGAAATTTCGCCGCTCTTGCTGCGCTGGTTTTGGCTAAGCAGCTCGCTTATGTTGTTGCCGCTTGGCAACTAAGAACGTGTAAAATTTTGCGCAATTCCAGCAAGATTGCTGGATTGATATCTAGGCTTTAACCATTGATGTACTTGACGATTTAAGGGCAGGCTATGGCGATTTCGTTGCTTTTTGCAGATGACCATGCGATTTTTCTGCAAGGTCTTGTCAAGTTGGCAGACACTCTTGGTCACTATGACGTTTGTGCAATCTGCAAAGATGGTTTCGACGTCGAAAAAGCGCTCGTTCAGAAGCAGCCCGATGTCGCTATTTTGGATGTATCCATGCCGGGCCCGGGCATTTCCCGTCTTGTTGAACTTGCGCAATCCTTGGAGCCGCCAGTTCCTGTTGTCTTACTTACAATGCACCGTGATTTGGAATTGCTGGAAACGTTGTTCAAGCTCGGGGCGGCAGGGTATGTGCTAAAAGATGATGCCTTTGAAGAGTTGGACATTGCGATCGGAGAAGTCGCATCAGGCGGGACCTACATTTGCGCATCGATGATTGAAGTGCGAGAGCAGGGACGGGACGTAGATCAAGCAGGTTTAACGAAACGAGAGATCGAGTGTTTGCAGCTCGCGGCCGCAGGCGCAACGTCCAAAGCCATCGCGCGAAAGCTTGGTTTGACGGAGCGAACGGTACAGTTTCATATGTCAAACACCTGTAGCAAACTTGGAGCAAAACGACGCGCCGAAGCTGTTGCAAAGGCTTTGGCGCTCGGGCTTGTTGCTTTATAAAATGACCCGTGGGATGTGCCATTTCGCAACCATGATCTTCAAATGTATAAGCGTTGTTTTGTGTCTTTTCGCCTCAAAGGCGCTGGCCGCACAAACCTACATCGATCTCACCGGGCAGCATTATATTACGACACTTTCAGGCGATGAATTGGGTGTTCCAAACCTGACTGCTGAAAGCTGGACGCCGATAGATGCACCTAACCGCGCGAGTTGGAAAAATCAGATTGGGGACTCTGCTCAAGTCCAATACTGGCGGCGCATCGATTTTACGATCAGCCAAGAGCAGCGGGCCGAACTCTATGACCCATATTTCTTCATAGGTTCGGTCATTGGCGGCGAGAGCATCTATTTGAACGGCATCAAGATTGCCAGTTATGCAACGTTGGATCAAAGTCGATACACATGGGCGTCAACGAATATTTTTGTGGGAACGCGCCTCGTTCAGCTTCCGCGCGATGCATTGCTTGATGGCGCAAATACCATTCACATCAAGCACGGGCGATTTTATCTTCAAAATGCCACGATTTATGACGGGCCAATTGGCATTGGGAACTACGGTGTCGCGGTCGAGCAAATCTCAAAAAAGAAGTCCCGCTACGATATTTATTCGGGCATTTTGCTATTTGTAGATATCATCTCGGTTCTCGCCTTTGTCGTCTTGCTGATTGCGCTTCCGATAACAAAGACCACATTTTGGCTCTCGGTGTCCTTTTTGACCTATGGCATTACCGCCATTCCCTTGTCTCCCCATGTTCGCGCGTTTGAGGGCGCTGTGAGCGACGGTTGGGAGGTTCTCGCGGTAAAGTTCAATCTTGCAGTCGTAGCGGCGATCCCGCAATTTATGGCGGCAATTTTGGGGCTGCGCATTGGTTGGTCAACGCGCCTTTTCCAGTTTGGAGTCCTTGCTCCGGTTCTTTTATCATGGCCTTTTAGAAACGAACTTTCGATCTTCTTGAAAGGGCTAACTGACCCCCTGTGGCTTCCTTCAACACTTGCGCTATTGCTCGTTGTTGTCGTCACCTCCTGTCGTTCGGTGCTTTCGGGTGATCCTCGGGCTATTCCTCTTGTCGCTGCAATCGCCGTTTTGGTCGGGGCTTATGTTTACGATTTCAACGCGCTAGATCGCGAGTTTATACTCTTTTTCGGCTTTGAATTGCGTGCTTTTGCGGTGCGACTTTTCCCGTTCTTCTTTCTTGTTGCTGCAATGATCGACTATCGCATGAAAAACGCGGCCTATGTCGCGGCAACCCAAGATGCAGCGCAGGCCAAGGCAAACGAGCGACAACGCCTTGGGCAGGATCTGCACGACGGCATTGGTCAAATGTTGTCATCTGCCAAAATGAATGCGCAACTTTTAGGTGCAAATACCAAAGGTGACATCGATCAAGATATCAATGAACTCGTGACCCAACTTGATCACGCAATTGCCGATACGCGAAATCTTGCGCACGAGCTGACACCGAGTCTCATTCAAGCGGACGGCTTTATTCAAGCCATGCACAAGCAAGCTCAGTACCTGAGCCGCGGGGCTGCGGTCTCGATCAAGGTTGATGCGCTTTTCGATCAAGAACATCATGTTTCTCAAGCGCATCAGGGGGAGTTATTCAAGATTTTTCAAGAGGCAGTGCAGAACGCTTTGAAGCACTCTCAAGCCTCTGCTATCGACGTGTTTTTCCGATGCAGCGAGAAGGGTTTTACGTTTCATATTTCTGACAACGGATGTGGTTTTAAGCCGACAGGCACGAATGCATCGTTGGGCCTTGCATCCCTTAGCGCGCGTGCAGCGGCACTCGGCGCGAAGCTTTCTGTGCGTTCAGGAAATGGGCAGGGCACAAGGCTCATCATCGAGACCAAAACCTGAAAAAAACCATCAAAACCTGTCGTTACCTACAGTATACGAAGGACTTTTCGTATCGTACGGTTTTTGCAAATTATTTTAATAAGCGAGTTTCATTATGTACCGATTTCTACAGGGCACGTGTGTCAGTGTATTGTTAACAATAGCGAGTGTTGGTGTCGCTCAAGACAACGCTAAACCCGCCCAGCAATGGCAACTCCCTGCAGCCAGTAAGAAGCCGCCCGTCGCGAGCAATTCTGGCATCATGAATTGGCGTGCGCCTGTTAAACCCCCGATGGTGCGCAGCGCCTCTGGGCGCACTGTTGTCCTACCTGTGAACCGGCCTGAAAGTGCGCTTTTTTCGGACGCGACGGTCGTGGTTTCAGGTTTCCCTGGCGTTCAAAAAGTTAAGCCGTTTTTAGGGCCGGATGGCAACAAACGAGCGGCATCTGATGAGGCTTATCTGACGATTGATCTTAATGGTGCATCAGCAACGTTGATGCGGTCGGACGCGATTGGCTTTGCTCCAAATGGCGCGGAAATTAAAACGCCTGCCTATGACAAGATTCTCGCCAGAGATATCGGCTTGGTCTTTGGGCTGGCGATCGATCAAGAGACCGACCGCAACCTTTACCTAACGGCGAGTTCTGCTTTTGGCCTGCACGTTGTTGGTAAGGATGAAAATCACGACCGTGTTCCTGATAGATTGATCACAGGCAACGCAGATGCGACTTGGATGAAGGGGCAATGGGGCACTGCCCCTTCTGCAGGGCCGGGCAGTGTTTGGAAGGTAGATGGACGCACAGGGCAAGTGACCTTGTTCGCCAACATTGCGCTGGATGGTCAAGCCAACACTGGCGCGGCCTTGGGCAACATTGCCTTTGATGCTGGGCGTCGTCAGCTTTTCGTGTCCGATCGCCAAACGGGTATGATCCATCGGTTGGACTTGATGGGCAACGATTTGGGGCACTTCGATCATGGGATCAACGCCCTAAAGCGGGCAGGCGTTGCGCCTGTTCCATATGATCGAGATGAAATCGCCAACATAAAGGGGCGCGATTTTGATGCGGAAGATCCCGACACATGGGGTTACACCGATGATCGTCGTTTGGTTTGGGGGCTGGCCGTTCATGACGGGCGGCTCTTTTATTCTGTCGCGGATGGCCCTGCGATTTGGTCCGTCGGACTTGATCGCGATACCGGGAATTTCTTGGATGATGCTCGACTTGAATTCACCATAGATGCGCCGCACCCGAATTATGAAATATCAGATATGGCCTTTGATTCAGAAGGTGGTTTGATCCTTGCGCAACGTGGAAAACAAAAGGCTGACCAAAGTTTCGCTGCCTTTGCGCGCGCACAAAAGGCGCAAGTTCTGCGTTTTGTTAGGGAGGTTCCTAACGATCCGAATACGCCATTTGATTGGGTCTCAGCGCCGCAGGTCTTGCCTGTGGGTTTTGCGGGCGAAGAAAACAACACCACTGGCGGCGTTGCCGTTGGTCCGTCTTATGATCGTAAAGGCGATTGGGATTTTTCAAATTGCGCGGGCACTCTTTGGGCAACGGGCGAGCAATTGCGCGACCAAGCGGATCTCAGCGCGGCGTTAGCTGTTGGCGGTGCTTTTCACGTCGATGGGGTTCAGGCCCAACCGCTCTTGCAGGACCAAGAGGCGGCATCGCCCCCTTGGCAGAGCTTTCATTTTGACTACGACGGCGCTTATCCGAAAGAGGATCAATTCGGTCATATCGGAGATGTCGAAGTGCTGGGTTGCTTGGGCGAAGGCGCAGGCGACACCTATTATGTGAGCGGGCCACCAAGGGCGGATTGCGATCCAGCGGTTGAGGTCTGCAACGCGGTTTGCATTGGTGAAGACTGCCCATGCGACAAGCCCGAAGGATGTTTTGACAATCCACCACCCCCCAAGAGTGCATGTTTAGACAGTTTTGTGAAAAACATCTGCATTGCCTCAAGTGGCACATATGAGGCGGTCACTTTGTTTGACGCCAAAGGCACGGGTATTGATCGAATTGAATTGAAAGACCTCAGCGGCTCGCTGTCTGTTCCAAACGATGTTTCGGTCGATGATATTTTGAAAATTTCGCTGGGTTCATTGGTGCAAGGCCAAGGCGCGCAGATCAGAGCCTGCGGATACAACGCCGCGCAGAAAGCGACAGGTGGTCCCTATGATTGCTGCGAAGTTGATTTGACACTGTCGCTTCCGGTCGATGTTTGCGTGAAGGAGGCAGAGTGATGCTTGTTAAGAAATGGACCTCTTTTGCATTCAGTGCACTATTTGCCGTCATCGCTCAGACGAGCTTTGCGCAAGAGCAATGCGAAACCTTTGATGGCTCAACTGGCGATTGGGAGATTTGCCAAGACTATGGCGTTGACCCCTCTAGAGGACGCATCGAACATAGATTCCGCGCGCAAGATCCAGCGGATGGGTTTCTCTATGGGTTTAGCGGACCCCACGGGCAGCGTTTGTGCTCGACCAGCGCGAATGTCTTGCTTGAGAACTGGTTCTCGACAAGCGACTGCACCGAGTTTTGTGTTGATATCAATCTGTTCATAGACGGTGATGGAAGTCCAAACCAATCCTCCCCTTTCAAGCCCCATTTCATCGTAAAAGGCGCGGGCAAATCTGCTACGTTTACGTGGTCTAACAGTCTAGTTGATAACCAAGAAACAGGATCAGGCTGGACGCGGTTTTGCGCGCCGGTTTCCAAGCGCGTGACGGGTGATCCATTGCCGGTTTCATCCGATGGCAGCTGGACGTTTTCGGGCACGGAAACCGAATGGAACGCGCTTTTTGCCAATGTGGATCAGGTCATTTTGCCGATCGATTCAGTCCTCGATGTTTATGAAGAGGTTGGCTACGACAACATCTGCGTTCGCGGCGTGTCTTGCCCGAACGAAGAAGATCTCTCGATCTTGAAAAAATGCGAGCCTATCGACGCAAGCACTGGCGCGCCTTGGACTTTGCAATGCGAGATCGAAGTCACCGCCACAAACCCAAGCAAACAGATCGAAATCTCCGATGCGTTAAGCGGCGGTTTGATCGCGACAAGCGAAATTGTGTCTGCTGATCCCTGGGCATGCAGTGGTTTGTCGTGCACTATTTCGAATACCGACTTCCCAACATCAGGTAGTTCAGTTCTGGAGGTGACACTGACCTTGGATGAGCTGGGCGAAGCGATGGAAAACTGCGCGCAAACTGTGGGCATGGCCGCCGCGCCAGATGGCGGGGAGCTTTCGTCTTGTGTCGAGATTGAAATCACGGGCGATCTGCCTCTAGAGCCCAAGATATGCGAAGCCTTTACACCATCCGTTGAGTGCAATGACGCAGGTGGGTATCAGGTTGTGTTGTCCAATTCTTTGACGGGCAGCTTTGACCCGACGTCCATTGACGTCACTGTTTTGACCTCTGGTGTTACAGCGCAAAGCAATCCTAATGATCCGCTGACTCTCATTCTGTCAGGGGCGGGGGCAGGTGACACCGTGAACATGTCGCTCGCCTCGATTGAACATGGCGCAGGCAGCAAGCCAGGGCTTGACCTGTGCTGCATGGGTGAGCTTGAAGTGAAAATCCCAGAAGGCTTGGTGTGTGAGCCGCCAGAGGTGCATTTCGATCTGACCAAGACATGCGAGCCGAATGAGCAGAATGATATCAGCAACACGATTTGCCACATCGATGTCACCTATTCAGGCCCACCGCCGACATCGAGTAATCCGCTGACCATTGCAGATAGCCAAGTGTCAGGAACGCCCATACAGGTGCAGGCACAATGGGAACCATTGGGGTCTGCCCACTATTGGGAATGTGGACTCGCGACGGGAACGCCGCCATTTGCTATTCCGCCTTCGTGCCACATTTATGATGGCATGACGCAAGGCGCTGCGCATGACTGGTCCAGTTTTCAATCAACGCTGACGTTCTTTTTGGACACGGATGGCCCTTACAAGAATTGCGCAGCTGGCGAGATTACTCTTGCCGATGGCAGCGTCCTGCAGGCCGAAGATTGTCATACCGAAGGCGGCAGTGATCTTATCATCGCCAAGTCCGCGACGTTTGATCAGTGCGCCCCGGGGCAGACGTGTCAGTTTGAATACACTGTTACTAACGTAGGTTCGGGCGATTATTCCGATACAATTACGCTGCTTGAAACAACTCTGACGCCATCGGGCGGCACGATCAATGCGATCAGCCCTGCGCTATGTACGAATGCGTCTGATTTACTTGCAGGTGGGTGCACAGGTCACGCGGATATCGCCGCTGGGTCGAGTATCACCTACATCGTTGACTATGTGGCACCAACGGGTTTGACGTTGCCTGAAAACGTCGATGTGATTGTTGGCGAAAACTGTGTTTCCTTGGATGATAGCACGCTCAGTGAGTTCGATGAGTTGAGCGAGGAAAACGGGCAACTTGCGTGCACCGAATTTGAGATCGGCACCCCAGAGTTAGAGATCGAAAAAGTCGCAAATGGCGCTTGCACTCCCGCAGCACCTTGCTCGTTTTCCATCAACATTTCGACGACAGGGCAACCGTTTACGGGCCGCCTCGCAGTGGTTGAGCAAATGATCGGGCAGGGGGCAACGCTGACATCTATTACGTCAACTCCGCCGCAAACGCCTGCATGTACGCCGACCTCCGCGTTTGAGGGATGCGTTGTTGATGTGGCGCTTGGTGCGAATGAGACCTTCACATTGGATGTGAGCGCAACGATTTCAGGCTATTTGCGCGACGACGCTGCGCACCATAACAACCACAACTGTATTTCGGTTGGCTTGGTGTCGAACTCTGCACCTCTGGGTAGTTTTGATCCAAGTGCAAACCCAGCGCCGCCTTGGGCGAGCTCTTGGGTGCCAGTTCACGACGATGCGATTTGTATTCCCTTTGATCCGCCACGCGAGCCGAGCGAAGTTGACCTGACGCTGAACAAAGAAATCACGACAAAGACGGCTCCAAGCGATATGAATTTGCCAGCGGGTGAACTGCCTGTGTTTATGCTGACGCCAAGCGTTGCGTCTGGCACGTTGACGCCGGGGGCCGTGATAACCGTTAGTGAAGATCTCGCAGCGTATAATATGACCTATGTCTATAGCACGGCACCCGGATGGACCTGCTCTGAGACAAACGATATTCTGACCTGCAGCTATACAGTTCCAAGCAACGGTGCGGCCCCGGGTCCGATTGAAGTCGGCGCACAGCACCTAGCTGTGCCTTGGGAGAAAAACTGTGCTGACGTATCAATTTCGGGTCAGACCGATACCAATCTGAGCAACAATTCTAGCTGTATTACGCGCGAAGATCAGGTCGATGAGTTTGATCTTGCGATTGAGAAAACTTCAGACATGGAGCTTTCGCCAACAGGGGATATTCAATTTACGCTGACGCCGACGGTCGTTACAGGAACGTTGATGGCGGGGCAGGTTGTTGAAATCTCGGACCCAATACAAGGGCAAGGTTTGGGGTTGGCTCAGGTTTTGCCTGCATCGGGGTGGGTTTGCGACACAAGCGTTACGTGCCAATTCACTGTCGCGTCAAATGGTCAAACGCTTCCTCCGATAACGTTGTCTACGTCCGTTCCAGTCGGCGCGGCGTGGCAAAATTGCGCGAAAATCCGAGCAATGGCTAACGGGCAGGACGTCGCAGAAACCGATCTGGACAACAACGAATCCTGTATTGCCGCGGCTGCGCAAGCGACGCCAGATATCGCGGCCACCAAGACGTGCGATGCTTTGCAAGTAAGTCCGGGTGCGCCCAGCACATTGACCTGCGAAATTACTGTAACGGGCACCAATTTGACCGCTGGTTCGGGCAGTGTGCGCGTGTTTGATGAGTTGAGCTCGCAAGCCAGCGCAAATGGAACAGAAGCAAAGCCTGTGACGACCTTCATGGCGAATGCAAATGTGACCTCAAGCGAAAATTGGTCCTGCACCGATACCTCAAGCTCTGCGCCGTATTCTGCGGGTCACTGTGATCTGCCGATAAACGATCTTATCGCAGCGGGGGGGACGTCAGTTCTGACGGTAACGGCGCAAATCCATAACGGTGGCGGTTTGGTCGCGGATCTCAGCAATTGCACCTTTGCGGCGCCGCATAGTGCGCTATCTTCACCAAGCGCGCAGCACTGCGTTAACATCGGTGCCGAATGCGCGGACGGGTTTGTTGAGAATGCTGGAAGCTGTGTGACCGGCCCCCCCGTGGGGCCCGAAGCAACGCTTGCTTTGACCAAGTCCTGCGAGGCCTTAGGAAGCAGTACCGCACCTGGTGGGCGCTTCTGTAAAATTTCTATAAGCGCCGAAAACCTGACACCGGGTCAAACTCTTACGGTTTCAGAAAATATGCTCAGCGGCGGGTCGGAGCATCCAAGCCTTGTCAGCGTCTTTGCCGCGCAATCTGCTGGTTGGACTTGCACGCAGCCTGTTTATTCCGCAGCGAATGCGCCTGAGTGTTCGATTGCAACGGACGAGCTCATTTCACAAGGCGGGACTGCGACGTTGCTTGCGAATGTTCAGGTCTCTCAAGAATTCTTAGAAGGCACAGAGCCGCAAAATTGCGTTTCTGGGACGATTGATGGAGCGGCTGTTGGCGATGCTGGCTGCGTTGCCTTTGCGGCAGCTACACCGCCGCCGCCTGCAACGCCATTACTAGAAGCATTCAAATCCGCAAAGGGTGAGTGCGAGGTGAACAAGGCGGCTCAGACCTATACCTGCGCTTTCGAGATCGGTGTTAAGAATGTTGGAGATGGCGGCTACTCTGGTCCGCTGGTTCTGGATGATACGTTTGGCGCACCTAAGCCGAAATTGGTCGAAATGCTCGATGGCGATGGCTGGGAGTGCCTGCGCACAGATGGACTCGGCACAAGCTGTTTGAACGGCGCGGTGGAACTTGCTCCAGGCGCGGCCTCTCAGGTTGCGATGGAAGTCGTTATTCCCGGGCTCGCATCTGGCGGTACTTTCGAAAACTGCGTCGGAGTCGGCATAGGCGACAGCAAGTTTCTTAGAGCGTCAGTCATGCAAAGCATTATGCTGAAACTTGGCATTGATGGCGGTCCTGTTGATGGCGCGCCTGGCCGTAAGACACGAGCAGGCGTTCGCGCGCTTCAAGAGCAGCTCGGCCTGGAGCCAACAGGTGAGATTGACGATGAAACATTCGAGGCATTGGGGGTTCCGTCCACCGAAGGCACCAAGCCGTTCTGTATTTCCGTTGAGTTGCCTCCGATGCCTGTGCCAGACGTGAAATGCAAACCAGGGCAAAAGAAAAACTCGCGCGGCGTTTGTTATTGGCCCGAGGTTGATTGCCCAAGCGGGCAAGTGAAAAATAGCAAAGGCCAATGCTACACACCGCGCAAGGCGTGCCCAGAAGGCCAAAGGCGCAATAGCAAAGGTCAATGCTACACGGTGCAAAAAAGCTGCCCGAGCGGTTACAAGCTGAATAGCAATGGTGATTGCTACAAGCCACGCACTCAGTGCAACGCGCGCTCAACCATCCAACATGGCGATGGATGTGCTTGCCGTTATCGCGGAATGCGTAAAGTAAGCGCAACGCGCTGTGTTTGCCAAAACACTGGCTTGCCACCAATCTCTGGAGCAGGGTGCCCAAGAATTGAAATCGACCGCGGTGAAGACGGCGCGGGAGGGCATGGGAAAAACTGTGTGATCGTGAATGGTCAACGCATTTGTATTTAGGAACTATCAAATAGATGCGATAGCTTTGGCCCGTCTATCGGCATTGTTGCTTAGATGGCGCAAGGGATTCATCTCATGAATCCTGCTTGGTAGCTGTCACTGATGAGCAGTTGGTCCCCCACGAAGTACAAGACCAAGAACTGGCCTTCGTACAACGCGGCACTGAAGCAGCGCGGTTCGCTATCGATCTGGTTTGATCCCGAAATGTCGGGGCACGCGCCGCCGACAGGCAAGCGGGGTGTCAGCCCGAGTTTAGCGACGCGGTGATCCAGGTTTGCCTGACAATGAAGGTACTGTTCGGCATGCCTCTTCGACAGACGGCAGGCTTTGTCGAAAGTCTGCTGCGGCTGGCAGGGCTTGACTGGAAAGTGCCAGACTTCAGTACCTTATGTCGCCGTCAGAAGGTAATGAACGTCGCCATCCCTTATCGTGGCGGATCGGGGCCGCTCAATCTGCTGATCGATGCGACCGGGATCAAAGTGGAAGGCGAAAGAGGGTGGAGTGCACGTAAACACGGCGGGCCAAAGAGACACCTGTGGCGCAAGCTTCACCTTGGCATGGATGAAGAAACACTGGAGATCCGCGCGGTCGGCGTCACGACAAACAACGTAGGCGACGCACCAATGTTGCCCGACTTGCTGGACCAGATCCCACCCGACCGGGAGATTGCCACAGTCACCGCAGATGGGGCTTATAACACGCGCAGATGCCACAATGTGATTGCCGCTCGCGGAGCCGCCGTCATCATCCCCCCAAGCAAAATGCGCAGCCTTGGAAGCCAACGACGGCGGGCGCCATCGCGCGAAACGGAGCCGTGAAAACCTGCAAGTATCTTGGTCGCGCCTTGTGGCGCAAGCTGACCGGATATCGCCGCCGCAGATGCGCAGAGACGAAAATGAACTGCGTCAAACTCCTCGGCCAAGGCCTCATGGCCTGGCAAGCTGCGGAGCTCCAAGTACGCATCGCGCTCTTGAACCGCTACTCAGCTCTTGGCATACCTGTCACTGAGTCCGTAGCATAAGTCCGTCCGGGGAAAGGGGAAGTCCGCTCAAACACCGATTTGCGTAACAGAGCCTCAGAAACATCCAATTGGCAAATCTCGTTTGATCGCATCCCGTTCCAAAGTGCTATCAACGACACCCAGAAGAGGTTGCTATCCCGCTTCTGCTGCTCATCGACGGGACTACGGAAAATGAGGTTTAACTGATCGTTGGTGAACGCTTCCCGCTTGTCCTGTTTGCGCACGGGATCGGCCACTTTGATTTCTGAATAAGCCGTGGGCATTCTATCCATCAAGCCCTTTCGGTGGCACCAAGCGAGGAATGTCATCAATTAACGGAGATAGTTGTTCACACCAGTCGGTGATAACTTGGGCAAGTTCTTTTGTTCAGCTACGTCAGCCAATTCTTCTAGAGTGTATCTCTCTGCATCGGGAAGCTTAAAAAAATTGGGGGGAAGCCGTGCGATCAGATCACGTACTCGTTCGCAGTCTCCTTTGATGATATCACTTACTGGCTTGTCGTGGCCAAGGACTTGGAAAATCACCACCAAGTACCCTCTGATCGATTTTTGTTTTATCGGTACGCAGCTTGTTGGCGTTGCTAAGAAACTTTTCCATTAGCGCAGTGAGGCTAGGTGTTGGCTCCGGCGGCGTGGTTAGTTGTTCACCAAGAGAAACAAAGTCTTTTGGCCTACCAGTTTCTAAATCCACAGAATTAAGGTTGGGTGAATCGTGCACTGCTCGACCTTTAAACTGTGCCAATTAATATCGACTGACTTTGACCTGCGCCCCTAAAACTCCGCGCAATGCTGGAGGGAACTTGGGGCACAGGTCATAGGGATAGAGAATGCAATCAATAAAAACAACGCCTTAGAGGCGGAGTTCCGTCTTGCCAAAAGGTGGGTGGCGGAGACGAAGGGATTCGAACCCTCGAGACCCTTCCGGGCCTACTCCCTTAGCAGGGGAGCGCCTTCGACCACTCGGCCACGTCTCCGCTGACGGGGATAGCCCTGTTGGGGTGGGGGATACAAGTCGGAATTTACTTAGATCTGAAAAAAAGCGAACGAGTTAGTCCAAGTTGGACATAACGCTCAAAAACTGCCGTTTTACCGCGATAGCGTCGACGGTCATTAACACGTCAGTTGATGGCCTTGCGTCACTTGCGAGTAGGGTCGCGCCTGACGTTTCTGGATTGCAGGAAACGGCGACTGGAACTGCGCGCGGGGTGAAGAGTTCTGGGTGGGTGCAGGCAATGATCGCTGCTGGATCGTGCAGGGAGCAGCCGTCATGTTTGCCGACTGTCGTGTAGAAATGTAAGTAAAAGCGGCTCATTTTATTGATTAAAGCACCAAGGCGGGGGGCGGCGGCTTCCATCGCGTCGAAATATGAGGCGGTGCAAAGGATGCGGTGGGTAACGTCCAGGCCTACCATCGTGATGTTGGCGCCGGATGCAAAGACACACTCGGCAGCATGAGGATCGTGGTAGATGTTCGCCTCTGCATGGGGGGTAATGTTGCCACCTTCTTCAAGCGAGCCGCCCATCAAGACGATACGTCCAACATTCTTTGCAAACTCTGGATCCAGGTCCAAAGCTGCGGCAATATTAGTGAGCGGACCGATGGGGCAAATCACCAACTCGCCCTTAAGCTCGCGGGCCATGCGAGCCAGAAATTCAGGCGCGGTTTCTTTGATTTTTGCGCCCCTTGGTTCAGCGGCAGGGATGTCGCCAAACCCCTCTTCGCCATGAACAATCGCAGTCGGGGGAAAGGGGGGGAGTTCGCGCGGTTGGGACAGCCCTTGCGCGACGGGCACATTTTCGTGGCCGAGCCATTCCAGCAAGCGCAGTGCATTGCGCGTCGCCATTTGCGTGGTGACGTTGCCAAAGATTGTTGTAAGGCCGAGCAGCTCGATTTCGGGCGCAGCCGCCGCATAGAAAATCGCCATGGCGTCGTCGATACCGGGGTCCGTGTCGATGATCAGTTTGACCTGTTTAGGCATTGAAATCGCTCATTAGAATGGGAAAAGGCGAAGCTATCGCCCTTCCTGTGGTTTGACCAGTCCTAGCCCTGACACAAAAGAGCAATATGAATGAGGCAGGCGATCAACGCGCAGATACGCGGGTGAATGTCGTAGGCCGCTAAATAGCACAAAAGCGCGAAAGCCAGATTGATGATGTCCAGAGTTGAAATCCAGACACTGATAAGTTGCTTAAGCCACATCATGGGGTAAAGTCCTCATATTCGCGGCGGGCCCACCTTGGGTTAAGATGTTGTCGACATGCACAAATTCGCACGAATGGCGGAATGGGTCAGTCACACAGAGTTGCCCTGAAATCGTGAAAAGATGCCTTGTGTTGGCTAAAGGAGTATCTAGTTGCCTAAAGTTTCCGAAGATGTCCGCAAAGCGTTTGGCAAGGCGGTAAAGCGTGCCAGATCGCTCAAGCCATGGACGCTCGACGAGTTGGGCGCAGCGATGGAACCATCCGCGGGGAAATCATTCATCTCAAAGGTTGAAGGCGGAACCAAAGAGGCGCTGGATACGCGCACTGTAGGTCGGTTTATCAAAGCGCTTTCCCTTGATGAAGAATGGATCGACAAGTTTCTTGACGTTGAAGCCACTGACGAGGCTGATGAGACTAAAGCAGAACGCGACGCAGATCGCATCGTTGCGCGATTGGCCAAAGAGGGCCTGACTGCGGGCAAAAGCGATGAGTTGCTGTTTCAATTGGCAATTACCTATGCGGAGGGGAAGACCCGAGATTTGGAAACCGCCTATGTGGCTGTGAAAAAAGCGCTGGAAATATTCGAGAGAATGCAAGCGGCAGGCGAGGTCGCAGACAATGCCGACGGCCAGTATCAAGGGCTGATGGCAGAGGTGGCGCGGCTCAATTTGCTGGGGGATATGGACGGCGCTGCACTTGCGCTGGATGACGCGATGGCGCGGAACGAGCAGGCGCGGGAAAAGCTGTTTCAAGATCAATTGGGACAAGATCGCATTCGAAATCGGCCCGATTTAGCTGCGAAACGGTTGATCGCGGATTTGCACCGACAGGCACCTCCGGGCGGGGTGTTTGGGGCAACCAATCAGCTGTGCACTGATTGGATGAATGATGGTTATAGGTCAGGGGACATGTTCAAGCTGCGTGTTGCACTGGACCTGGCAAAGGCAAATTATGAAAAAGCGAAAGGTAAGCGGGGTTTGGAGGCCCTTGCGTTGGATGCTCTTGGCGCAAGTCATTTTTACATCGCACAGCGATCTTCAAATGAACGGCATCTGACGATAGCGCAAAATGCGCTTGAAGGCGCCATCAAACGAACCAGCAAATCGAAAGAACCTAATAGTTGGGCTAGAGCGATGGTTATGATTGGAACTGTTTTGTTGGAAATGGGTATTCGGGATGGTGATGCATCGATTTTGGGCAATGCAGTCGTCGCATTGCGTGATGTAGTAGATGTTGGTGTGCTGTTGGATAATTCAGTTGTCTTAAGAAATGGCTGGGGAACTTTGGGCAATGCCTTAGCCAAGCTGGGCGAGGTGACAAAAGATGCTCAAACTTTGAGAGAAGCGGTTGAAAGCTTGGAAACGGCTTTGGCATTTGTAAGCAAAACTAAAGCGCCGCTCGATTGGAAGACAGCACAAAACAACTTGGGCCTCGCGCAAAGATATTTTGGAGATGTAACTGACGATTTGAGTGTGCTCGTGATTGCACGCGACACCTATGCATCATGTGAAGCATTGGGCTATCAAAAAGAAGCACCGTTCAGTTGGGCCGTGCTCCAATGGAATATAGCCGATCTTGCGCTTGCGCGGTATCGGTTGGACCCTGATCCGGCCCATTTGAAAGACGCGCGCGAAAGAGTCACCCAAGCGCGGGCGTTCTTTGTGGACGGGTCGGACTATCAAACCGAACGTTGCGACGACTTGCTTGCGAAAATCGACGCTGCTGAAGCCGCCTAAGTGTTAAACAAGAAGTGCAGCACGTCGCCGTCTTTGACGATGTAAGCTTTGCCTTCTGCGCGCATTTTGCCAGCTTCTTTGCTGCCTTGCTCGCCATTGTGTTCGATGTAGTCGGCGTAAGCGATGGTTTCGGCGCGGATGAAGCCTTTTTCGAAGTCGCCGTGAATGACGCCGGCGGCTTGAGGCGCGGCTGTGCCTTGGCGGATTGTCCATGCGCGGGCCTCTTTGGGGCCAACGGTGAAGTAAGTCTCTAGGTGCAAAAGCTCGTAGCCTGCGCGGATAAGGCGATCGAGGCCGGCTTCTGCGAGGCCCATTTCTTCAAGGAACATTTGCGCTTCTTCAGCGTCGAGTTGGCTGATTTCTTCTTCGATCTGCGCGGAGATAATGACGTGGGAATTACCCTGAGCGGCGGCCATCTCTGCGACAGCTGCAGAGTGCTCATTGCCTTCCGAAGCCTCGGATTCGCCAACGTTGCAGACATAGAGAACAGGTTTGGACGTCAAGAGTTGCAGCAATTTCCATGCTTTTTTGTCTTCTGCGTCGACGTCAACTGTTCGTGCGGGCTTGCCGTTTTCAAGGGCCTCTTGCGCGGCGGCAAGAAGGCGGTCCTGTTGAACCGCTTCTTTGTCGTTGCCTTTAATTTTACGCACGAGCCCCTGACGGCGTTTTTCGACGCTTTCCAGATCGGCGAGCATCAATTCGGTTTCGATGGTTTCTGCGTCTTCAACAGGGTTCACGCGGCCATCGACATGGGTGACGTCGCCATCTTCAAAACAGCGTAGCACATGGGCGATCGCATCCGTTTCACGGATGTTGGCAAGGAACTGGTTTCCTAGGCCTTCGCCTTTGGAGGCACCTTTGACGAGGCCTGCGATGTCCACAAAAGTCATGCGGGTTGGGATAATTTGTTTTGAGCCAGCGATTGCCGCGAGTTTGTCGAGGCGTGCGTCTGGAACGCCAACGTCTCCGACGTTTGGCTCAATCGTGCAGAAGGGGAAGTTTGCGGCCTGCGCGGCTGCGGTCTTCGTAAGCGCATTAAAGAGCGTGGATTTACCAACGTTCGGAAGTCCGACGATACCCATTTTGAAACCCATGACGCTCTCCTTTGTATTGGTGCGCCTCCATATGGCAGGTTTTCCTATACGCGCAAGGGGATTGAGCGCGCTTTTGCGCGCGCGCAGGTTTGACGCGGCCATGAAGGCCGCGCGCGTTTGGGGCGCTGCCCCCGTCTGCCTTTGGCAGTCTCCCCCGAGATATTTTAGGACCAAAGAAGCGATGATCCGTGGTTTTTAGGGGAATATGTGCCGCGCCTCTTGCGAAAGGGCACGCTTTCACGGCACATGCGAGGTGAGTTTTACGAAGGATGCCCCTATGACCCGGATTGACGCTAAATTTGCAGAGCTGCGCGCAAGCGGTAAGAAAGCTTTTGTGTCTTATATTATGGCAGGTGATCCTGACGAAGCGATCTCGCTTGAGATCATGAAGGGATTGCCAGCGGCGGGCGTTGACGTCATCGAGCTTGGCTTGCCCTTTACTGACCCTATGGCAGATGGGGCGACGATCCAGCTCGCCGGGCAACGCGCACTTGATGGCGGTATGACTTTGCAGAAAACGCTGGATATGGCGCGCGCATTTCGTCAGGCGGATGATACGACGCCGATCGTATTGATGGGCTATTACAATCCGATTTACTCGCGCGGGGTTGAGGCATTCTTGAAAGATGCTGGCGAGGCCGGGATTGATGGATTGATCGTTGTTGATTTGCCGCCAGAAGAAGACGCTGAGCTGTGCATTCCAGCGCAAGCTGCCGGGTTGAACTTTATTCGCCTAGCGACGCCAACGACGGATGATGGGCGCTTGCCGCGGGTGCTACAAAATACCTCTGGTTTTGTTTATTACGTGTCGATCACAGGCATTACAGGCGCTGCGAATGCAGAGGGCGCGGATGTTGGCCCTGAAGTTGCTCGGATCAAATCGCAGACAGATTTACCCGTGATTGTTGGTTTTGGTATCAAAACACCCGAAAAATCACGAGAGATCGCAGGTTTGTCCGATGGTGCAGTTGTTGGCTCTGCGATTGTGGAGCGGATCGCTGCGGGTGAGAGTGTCGCGGAAGTGCTCGCCTTCGTTAAATCACTGGCAGATGGCGCACATAGCGCCTAACGGGCCTTCAAAATTCTGAAAATTTGTAATGAAGCGCGCGGGGAAACCTGCGCGCTTCTTTGCTTCTTGTGTGAAACTCGATGATTTGGTAACTAAATATTACCAATTTTTCGAAAGCGAGTCCCATGGCGGTTATCACCGAGATTAACGATTTAAAGCGTATCTATAAGCGGCGCGTGCCAAAGATGTTTTATGACTATGCGGAAAGCGGCAGTTGGACCGAGCAAACCTTTCGCGAAAACACCTCTGACTTTGATCAATTGCGTTTGCGCCAACGCGTTGCCGTGGACATGTCTGGCCGATCGACCGCGAGCCAGATGATTGGGCAGGACGTTTCTATGCCCGTTGCGCTTGCACCGGTTGGATTGACAGGGATGCAGTGTGCAGATGGTGAGATAAAGGCGGCAAAGGCCGCAGAAGCCTTTGGCGTTCCGTTTACCTTGTCCACGATGTCGATTTGCTCAATCGAAAAGGTGGCTGAACAGGTGAGTAAGCCCTTCTGGTTTCAGCTCTACACGATGACCGATGAAGACTATGTGCGTCGTTTGATTGATCGCGCAAAAGCTGCAAATTGCTCGGCTCTTGTGATCACTCTTGATTTGCAGATTTTGGGGCAACGGCACAAAGACCTTAAGAATGGCTTGTCCGCTCCGCCCAAGCTCACCGCAAAAACGATCGCGAACCTAATGACCAAATGGTCTTGGGGTTTGCAAATGCTGGGAACGAAAAATCGCGGGTTTGGCAACATCGTTGGGCATGTCGAGGGCGTTTCCGATGCTGCCGATTTGGGGGCATGGACTGCGGAGCAATTCGACCTCAGCCTTGATTGGGCGAAGATCGCGAAGATCAAAGAGATGTGGGGCGGCAAGGTGATCTTGAAAGGTATTCTTGACGCCGAGGATGCCAAAATGGCGTTGAAAGTCGGGGCAGATGCGATTGTCGTCTCGAACCATGGTGGGCGCCAGCTTGATGGTGCGCTCAGCTCAATCAAGATGTTGCCAGCGATCATGGATGCGGTAGGCGACGAGATTGAAGTTCATTTAGACAGCGGTATTCGCTCGGGACAGGATGTGTTGAAGGCTTTGGCATTGGGAGCAAAAGGCACCTACATCGGGCGCGCGTATATTTACGGATTGGGCGCGATGGGGCAGGCGGGCGTGACCTCTGCGCTTGAGGTCATTCACAAAGAACTCGATATTTCGATGGCCTTGTGCGGAAAGCGCAGCGTCAGCGATTTGAGCAAGGATGTTCTGCTTGTGCCTGAAGGATTTTCCGGAAACTGGGAATAGCGATCCAAGACGTGCTGTGATTTAGCGGGTTAGCTCGATCAGGGCGCGGCGTCGGCGAGCGTTGCGCTCTCTTTCGCCTTGCGCGATGCTCAAGTTGAACGCCTGAGCAACAAATTGAATGTGCGCGCTTGTTGCGTCTGCTGCGCGATCTGGCGCGCGTGCATAGATTGCCTCGGCAATGGCGCGGTGCTGGGTGAGTAGCGCCTCGCTGCTTCCGTCGAGCGCGCTCAGGAATGTGCGGCTGTAAAAAACATCTTGCTGCATTAACGCATAGACAGATGCCATCGTGTGGATCAGCAGAAAATTGTGGCTGGCATCTACAATAGCGATGTGAAACTGCGCGTCCAGTTTGCGGGCGGCGTCGGAGTCGTTGCTAAGATGTGCTTGCTCCATTTGCTCCACGATCGCGCGAATGATGCTTATATCATCCTCTGTGGCGCGTTGTGCGGCAAGGCTCGCGGCAAAGCATTCCTGCTCATGACGAAACTCAAGATAATTCGCGAAGGCCCCCTTTTGACGTGCATAAAGATTCACGAGAGCGGGCGAGATAGCCTCTCCAACAAGGGGCGCTACGAAAGAACCTTCGCCGTGGCGGACCTGAATAAGGCCAGAAAGCTCTAGCTCTTGCAAAGCCTCACGCACTTTGGGTCTTGAGACTTGTAGTGCTTCGGCCAAGCTGCGCTCGGACGGGAGGCGCGCACCGCTTTTTAAGACGCCGCTTGTGATCATTTCCTCTACGCGGTTCACAATGGCATCAGAGACTGAGCCATGTTCGATCGGGTCAAAAAGTGAACTTTGAATCGGTTTCATGTCACAGCCTTTAGGAACGGTGCTTGCTGCTTACGCTATAGGAGCCATGCCTGAAAGCCAACCAAGGAGGGTGATGCGAGACGTTCGTTATGCGGCTGGGGGATTTTAGTATAGCGTTAAACTAAATGCTATGCAGTAGGCGCATAACGCTATTTGTCTGAAGCCCTATCTATGCTAATTCTGGCGTGGTACGTGACCTATAGCGACGAACGGGGGGCAAGGATGTCGAAGTCCTAAATTTCCTGAATCGTTTGGAGTGGGGGAGATGTGCGATTAGGGGGTATAGTTTTACGTTAAACTTTATCGCACTCCCGTCGGCGAAAGCGCGAAAGAGGGAAAAATGAACGAACAAAATCAAGATATTGACCCAATTGAATCGCAGGAGTGGCAAGACGCTATTTCTGACGTGATCGAGCGGGACGGCGCGAACAGAGCGCACTATTTGTTGGACAAAGCAGTTCAGCAAGCGCGCGCGGCAGGCGCACAGCTACCGTTCTCGGCGACAACCCCTTATCAGAACACGATCCCTGTTGATGACGAGGTTGACGTTCCCGGCGATCAGGCGATGGAATGGCGTATTCGTACGATCAATCGTTGGAATGCAATGGCTACAGTCGTCCGGCGGAACAAGGTGAGCAGCGAATATGGGGGTCACATTGCGTCGTTTGCTTCTTCTGCCGTAATGTATGACGTCGGGCTGAACCATTTCTGGCGCTCCAAATCTGCGATCCACGGCGGCGATCTGGTGTTTTTCCAAGGTCATGTGATCCCTGGCATTTATGCGCGCAGCTTTATGGAGGGTCGCCTTACGGAAGAGCAGATGGAGAACTTCCGTTCTGAGGTGAATGGTGGCGGATTGTCCTCTTATCCGCACCCATGGCTGATGCCCGACTATTGGCAGTTTCCAACCGTTTCCATGGGTCTTGGCCCGTTGATGGCGATCTATCAAGCGCGGTTCATGAAATACATGCACAACCGTGGTCACATCGACATGGGCGACCGCAAGGTTTGGGTCTTCCTTGGCGACGGCGAGATGGACGAGCCTGAAAGCCGCGGCGCGATTGATCTGGCGGCGCGCGAAGGTCTCGATAACCTGATCTTTGTTGTGAACTGCAACTTGCAGCGTCTCGACGGGCCTGTGCGCGGCAACTCCAAGATCGTGCAAGAGCTTGAGGGCGGTTTCCGCGGCGCGGGCTGGAACGTGATCAAACTGCTTTGGGGCAAGGGCTGGGATGCTCTGCTTGAAAAGGATACGACGGGCCGTTTGCGTCAGCTGATGGATGAAACGCTTGATGGCGATTATCAGACGTTCAAATCCAAGGACGGCGCATACATTCGCAAGCATTTCTTCGGCAAATACCCTGAAACAGCGGCATTGGTCGAGGATTGGACGGACGAGCAAATCTGGTCCTTGCGTCGCGGCGGTCATGAGCCGAAGAAGGTTTACACGGCCTTCAAGCGCGCGACCGAAACCAAAGGTCAACCGACCTGTTTGCTGGTTAAGACCGTTAAGGGTTACGGCATGGGCACTGCTGGCGAAGGCCAGAACACCACGCACCAGCAAAAGAAAATGGCGGAAGATCAGCTTCGTGCTTTCCGTGATCGTTTTCAAATTCCGATTAGCGACGAAGACCTGCCAAAAGCGCCGTTTGTTTCGCTAAACAATCAGCAAAAAGCCTATTTGCTCGAGCGCCGCAAAGAGCTTGGTGGTGAATTCCCCAAACGCGAATGGCGTGATGCGCCGAGCTTGGAAATCCCGCCGCTCGAAAAATTCGAAGCGCAACTCAAGAGCACCGGCGATCGAGAAATTTCCTCAACAATGGCCTTTGTGCGCATTCTGACCACGCTTTTGCGGGACAAGAATATGGGAAAGAATGTTGTGCCGATTGTGCCGGACGAAAGCCGCACATTTGGTATGGAAGGGTTGTTCCGCTCCGTCGGTATCTACAATCCGAAGGGTCAGAACTACACGCCGGAAGACCGCGATCAGATGTCCTATTATAAGGAATCGACCGACGGTCAGGTTCTGCAAGAAGGCATCAACGAAGCGGGCGCGATGGCCGATTGGATTGCGGCGGCGACGTCTTATTCCAACCACGGTGTGCCGATGGTGCCGTTCTTTATCTACTATTCCATGTTCGGCTTCCAACGCATTGGCGATCTGTGCTGGGCGGCGGGTGATAGCCGTGCGCGTGGCTTTATGCTCGGTGGAACGGCTGGTCGCACGACGCTGAACGGCGAAGGCTTGCAGCATGAGGACGGCCACAGCCATATCCTCGCGGGCACGATCCCGAACTGTATCAGCTACGATCCGACTTTCTCTTATGAGGTCGCGGTTCTGGTGCATCACGGTTTGCAGCGCATGTATGTGGATCAGGAGGATGTGTATTTCTACCTCACGCTGATGAACGAGAATTATCAGCATCCCGACATGCCGATGGGCGCGGAAGAGGGGATTATCAAAGGTCTCTATCGTCTTAGCAAAACGGCGAAACCTGCGAAGAAGCATGTGAACCTGATGGGCTCTGGCACGATCCTCGTGCAGGCAATGAAAGCGGCGGAAATGCTGAAGGAAGACTTCGGCGTGACTTCTGATATCTGGTCCGCCACCAGCTTTAACGAGCTGGCGCGTGATGGTCAGGACGCAGAGCGCAACAACCGATTGAACCCGCTCGCGGATGAGCAAGTGCCTTATGTGACGCAAGCTTTGAGCGGGGCCAAAGGTCCTGTGATTGCCGCCACCGATTACATGAAGAACTACGCAGAGCAAATCCGCGCCTTTGTACCGCAAGAATATGTGGTGCTTGGAACGGATGGTTATGGTCGCTCTGACAGCCGTGTGAACCTGCGCCGCTTCTTTGAAGTGGACGCCAACCACATTGCCGCCGCCGCGATGGTGCAGCTTTTCAAAGAGGGCACGATTTCCGAGAAAGATCTGAAATCCGCGCTTTCTAAATACGACATTGACGGCGCTAAGCCGAACCCCCGTTTGGTTTAAGTGGGGAAGGAGAACATATTATGGCTATTGAAGTAACAGTCCCCGACATCGGCGATTTCACCGACATTCCCGTGGTCACGGTTTTGGTGAACGTGGGTGATACAATCGCGATCGAAGACCCGATCGTTGAACTTGAGTCGGACAAAGCAACGATGGAAGTGCCGTCTTCTGCGGCGGGCGTGGTCAAGGAAATCAAAGTGTCCGAAGGCGATACCGTCTCTATGGGCAGCCTGATCCTGATCCTTGAGGGCGAGGGCGCAGCAGCTGCCCCAGCCGAAGCGCCAAAGGCAGCAGCGCCAGCCCCTGCGGCCGCGCCAGCGCCAGTTGCAGCCGCAGCGCCAGTTACAGACGCAGGTTTTGGCAAAGCACACGCAAGCCCGTCTGTACGCGCCTTTGCGCGCAATCTTGAAGTTGATCTTGCCAAGGTGAATGGCACGGGTCGCAAGGGTCGCATCCTGCGCGAAGACATTACCAAGTTCTTCAAATCCAGCACTGCCCCTGTGGCTGCTGGCGGCGGCGCAGCGGGCGGCATGGGCATTCCACCGATCCCAGTTGTGGACTTCTCCAAGTTCGGCCCTGTTGAAGATGTGGAAATGCCCCGCATCAAGAAGCTGTCCGGCCCTGCGCTGCACCGCTCATGGCTCAACATCCCGCATGTGACGCATAATGACGAAGCGGATATCACCGACCTCGATAAGTACCGCAAAGAGATGGATACGATGGCCAAAGAGAACGGCTATCGCGTGACTTTGTTGTCCTTCGTGATCAAGGCCTCTGTTTCGGCTCTCAAGGAGCATTGGGAATTCAACTCCTCGATCCACCCTGACGGTGACAAGCTGATCAAGAAGGATTTCTATAACATTGGCTTTGCAGCTGACACGCCGAACGGCTTGATGGTACCTGTGATTAAAGACGCGGACAAAAAGGGTCTGGTAGAGATTTCCAAAGAGCTGATGAGCCTCTCCGCGGCCGCGCGTGAGGGCAAGCTCAAAGGACCTGACATGCAGGGCGCGACCTTCACGATTTCGTCTCTGGGCGGCATTGGCGGAACAAGCTTCACGCCAATCGTGAACGCGCCTGAGGTTGCGATCCTTGGATTGACGCGCTCGAAGATGGCACCTGTCTGGAACGGCGAGGAATTCGTACCGCGTTTGATGCAGCCTTTGTCCTTGTCCTATGACCACCGCGCTGTCGATGGCGCTTTGGCCGCACGCTTTGCCGTGACGCTGAAGACGCTGCTCGGCGATATGCGCAAGTTGATGTGGTAGGGGGCAGAGATATGGATATTCAAGTTCCCGACATTGGTGATTTCACCGACATTCCCGTCGTTTCTGTTCTGGTTTCTGTTGGCGATACCGTCGCCGCAGAGGACCCGCTGATCGAGCTGGAAAGTGACAAAGCCACAATGGAAGTTCCCTCCCCAGCAGCGGGTGTCATCAAGGAGATCAAGGTCGCTGAAGGCGACACCGTTTCCATGGGCACTGTCATTATGGTGTTTGAGGGCGCGGGCGCGGAAGAAGCAGCCCCCGCGGAGGCACCAGCAGCAGCGCCGCCTGCGGCTGTTGCAGCGACGGGCACAGCCAGCGGTGCGGGTGATGTGCACGGCGAGGTGGTTGTTCTTGGCTCTGGCCCGGGCGGTTACACGGCAGCCTTCCGCGCGGCGGATTTGGGCAAAAAGGTTGTTTTGATTGAGAAAAATCCGACCCTTGGCGGCGTTTGCCTGAATGTGGGCTGTATCCCATCGAAGGCACTATTGCATGTGGCCAAGGTCATCACAGAGGCCGAAGACATGGGCGCGCATGGCGTGTCTTTTGCCAAGCCGAAGATTGATCTGGACGAATTGCGCAGCTTTAAGGACAGCGTTGTGGGGCAACTCACGGGCGGTTTGACGGGCCTCGCCAAGGCGCGCAAGGTGACGACAGTAAAAGGCACGGGCAAGTTCACTGGCCCGAACATGATCGAAGTGGTTGAGGACGGCAAGGTAACGACCGTCAGCTTTGATCAATGCATCATCGCCGCTGGCTCTGAGCCTGTGCATCTGCCGTTCCTCCCCCATGACGACGAGCGCGTGATCGATTCAACCGGCGCGCTGGAACTCAAGGACATACCCAAGCGTATGTTGGTTCTTGGCGGCGGAATCATCGGTCTGGAAATGGCCTGCGTTTATGATGCGCTGGGCAGCAAGGTGACGATCGTTGAGCTGATGGATCAGATCATTCCGGGCGCTGATAAGGATATCGTGAAACCTTTGCACAGCCGTATCAAAGGGCGTTACGAGAATATCCTTCTGAAGACCAAAGTCACCGCGATGGAGGCCCAGAAGAAGGGGCTGAAAGTCACGTTCGAGGATGCCAAGGGCGAAGTCACAACTGATACTTTCGACAAGGTTCTGGTTGCAGTGGGGCGCACGCCCAACGGCAAAAAGATCGACGCAGAAAAGGCGGGCGTTGCAGTGGATGAGCGCGGCTTTATCGCCGTGGACGGCCAGCAGCGCACGGGCGTTAACCATATCTTCGCGATTGGTGATCTCGTTGGCCAGCCTATGCTCGCCCACAAAGCTGTGCATGAGGGCAAAGTCGCGGCAGAGGTCTGCGCGGGACACAAGCGCCACTTTGATGCGAAGCTGATCCCGTCCGTCGCCTATACCGATCCAGAGGTCGCTTGGTGCGGCGTGACGGAAACGGAAGCCAAGGCAAAGGGCATCAAGTATGAGAAGGGCGTGTTCCCTTGGGCGGCTTCTGGCAAGGCGCTCTCGAATGGGCGCTCGGAAGGCATGACCAAGCTCCTATTCGATCCCGAAGATCAGCGCGTCATCGGCGGCTGTATTGTCGGCGTTAACGCGGGCGATTTGATTGCCGAAGTTGGCCTTGCCATTGAAATGGGCGCGGATGCGGTTGATCTTGGACATACAATCCACGCGCATCCAACACTGTCAGAGACGGTGAATTTTGCCGCAGAAATGTTTGAGGGCACGATCACAGACCTGATGCCGCCCAAAAAGAAAAAGCGCTAGATCGACATACGCTATTGGTAAGCCGCTCGTGCATTGTTGCGCGGGCGGCTTACACGTTTTGTTGTGGAAAAAACCGCGCCAATAACGTTAGCTGCAAGGCTTTTCTGATCCTTACACTGGATATGTTGACTAAGAAAGCAGCTCGCTCGTTCACGAATAGAGTAGGGGTTGCCCTATCTTGTTGACCATTAATCTCTTTTGGCTTCATATTTATCGAAACTGGCTGGGGGGCCGTAATGATTGCACTAATATTGATTCCGCTCGCCTTGGTGTTCGCTTTGTCTAATGTTCTTGAAGACGAAGTTGAACGTGTAATCGAAGAGAATGGTTTGGACGGGTTCAACCCTGACGAAGAGTCTATCTATGATGACAAAAACGTCGAATTTGGAACCAACACTCCTGACGAATTGATTGGAACGCCTGAAGACGACGTGCTGTTTGCTTTGGGGCAAGCCGATGTCGTTTATGGTTTGGCAGGCGATGATTTGATCGAAGCGGGAACAAACAACGATACCGTGTTTGGCGGCGAAGGGGACGACATTTTAGGCGGTGGGAGCGGCGCTGATGAGCTCTATGGCGATGCTGGCGACGACGCGCTGTTAGGCAACAGCGGCGATGATCTGTTGGTAGGACGTGGCGGCGACGACCTTCTGATTGGCGGCGGCGGAGCAGATAGTTTAAATGGCGGACCGGGCGACGATTTGTTGATCAGCGGCAATGTTGAACCCGAGGATGACAGTGAGCGCGATTTGACGGCAACGGCGCTCGCGGTTTTGCGCGCCAGCGAAGCAGGTGCCATCGAAGATGTTGATTTTGACGCATTGGAAGCAGAAGGTGCTTTAAATGGCGTTGATGTCTCCTTTTTGAATGAAAGACCCGAGGAAACACAAGGCGGTGAGCTAAACGGTGGAGCGGGCGATGACACTCTCATTCTAACGGGGGGCGACACTGCAAGTGGCGGATCAGGCGAGGACCTGTTTGTCTTGAATGAGGACATGGCGCATGAAAATACTGTATTCGTGCGCGACTTCATTTCGGAAGATGACGTGATCGCGATTGAGTACGACGGAAGCGTCGCGCCCGAATTTGAAGTGCGGGACCGCGAAGAAGACGCTGTAATTTTCTTAGGCGACGACATCATCGCACGCATCGAAGGCGCAGCTGGTCTTACAATTTCTGATTTGCGATTGGTTCAAGCAGCCTAGAACGTCAATTTATTTTGACACAACGAAGTTTTTGCTCTCAAAATACAACATATTGAAAAGTTATTTGGGAGTTTTCTACATGCTGCGTTCGTTTATTGCGGTCTTGGTTTTAGTTTTTGGCCTTCCGGTTACCGTCTCGGCTGCGTCACTGGTTGCTAAGGTTGATGTCTCAAGTCAAACGATGACGGTTATTCGCTATGGCGAGGTGATCTATAGTTGGCCCGTTTCAACCGCTAGAAAAGGCAAAGTCACCCCGCGCGGCACCTATTCGCCAAAGAGCCTGTCGCGCTACCATAAGTCTAGCCTCTACAATAACGCTCCGATGCCCTACTCAATATTCTTTCGTGGAAATTATGCTGTGCACGGGACAAATCAGGTAAGCCGTTTGGGGCGACCAGCGTCTGCGGGTTGCGTCAGGCTGCACACGGCCAACGCGGCCAAGTTGTTTTCTTTGGTCAAGGAACATGGCTTTAAAAATACGCGGATCGTTGTTCAGAACTAGATCCTGAACAGGGGCGTTAGCCGTAAACTGCGCCCCAACGTTCAATCAGTTTTTGCTGCAAGGCTTTGGCGCGTCTATTCCAATCGCGCCCGCCGCGTGGGGCTTCTTTGTCCGCGTCCTTGATGCCGCGTCTGCGATTGGTGTCTGCACAAATCATTGAAAACGCGAGTTGTTTACCATCGGGCGCAACCATATAGCCGCTCAAAGCGCTTACGAAGTTTAGCGTGCCTGTTTTGGCGTTTACCTTGATCGGATGGTTCTTGATGATTTTGCGATTGGCATCGCGCATTGCAAAGGGTTTTAACAGCTCTGCAAACCCCGCGCGTCGGCGGGCAACCAGCATGGCATTGACCATGCCTTGTGCTGTGACTTTGCTCGCATCGCTAAGGCCAGAATGATCTGCAAAGCTTGCGTTGCCCATCTTGAGCGTAGAATTGGCCCAGCGGCTCATCTCGCCTGCTGATGCTTTCAGCGAGTTACTGCGCCCACCGCGCTTGCGTGTCGCTGTAAGCCCGACAACCTCAGCGGTCAGGTTCGTGGAATACTTGAGCATATCGCGCAAAATTGTGCTGAGTTGCGCGCTGGTGTGGGTGACAAGCGCGCGCGATTTTGGCCGCTTGGTGCTGCGCTGGGGTGTTTTCAAGACAATCCCGTGTGAGCGCGCGAAGGTCTGAAAGACATCGGCCGCATAAAGACCCGGCTTGCGCACCGGTAACCAGCGTGAACCGCCTTTGCCAAGCGCACCTCTGGCGACGCTCCATTGATCAAATCTGCCACCGTCTTTGTAAGTATAGACAGGTAAATCGCGAGCAGCGATTTGCATCTTGGAGATATAGACCTTTGGGCGATGTTTGTCCGAACGAGCGTCCATTTCGACAGAGTAGCCATTCCCTGCGCGACGCCATTCAAAATGAACACGGTTGAAATTCAGGTTTAGCCCTGAAATCGCAGGATTGTAACTGACGTGGTCTGGCTGGGAATTATCGACTTCACGAAGGTTAGGAAGCGTATTTTCGACGTAATAGAAATTGCCACGCACTTCGCGAATGCCTAGCGCCTTAAGCTTGGCCGCCATATTAGCCAAAGCGTTTGTATCGAGCGTCGGATCGCCGCCACCGATGAGGAAAAGATCGCCAGAGACGACACCGCCTGCGATAGAGCCATTCGTGCTGATGTGGGTCGCAAAGCGGTATCCAGCACCAAGGGTATCCAGAGCATAGAGCGCCGTAATTGATTTAGCGGTGCTGGCGGGCGGCAAGCCCTTTGCCGCGTTGTTGGTTTCAAGCAATTTGCCTGTGTTAAGATCAGCAACGGCAAAGCCGACCATGCCGCCAAGTTGGGCAGCATTGATAAGGGCGTCTGGAGAAGATGTATTGGGTTTTGGTTTCGTGCGCACCGAGCCGTTGCGCGCAACAGGTCGCAACGAGGACAGGGGGGCATTGGCAAATGCAACGTGACCAACTGAAGCCGATGCCGCAGCGGTCAGAAAAAAGCGTCTTGATAAAAAATTCGTCATACAATGGTTAATGCAAATTGTTGCGGTCTAAACAAGGCTATTGCGGTGCAACTCTTGGGCTTTTTACGGCAAAGTGATGGCACTTAACCTGTTTCGCCCTCTGTTGGCGCGCTTGGACCCATGTTAGCCCGCAAGTATGACAAAAGCGATATTGATAATGCTGGTCGCAATGAGTTGCATTCCAGCAGGCGACGCGGCGAGTAAAGTCCTTACCTCTCAACTCGGCGTTGCGCCGATCTATGTAGTTTGGACACGCTTTACCCTTGGAGCAATGATCTTGCTGCCCTTCACGTGGCGCGCGGGGCTTGGTGTGTGGCGAGATTGGCGTGTTTGGTTTCGCGCAGCGCTGATTGCGGCAGGCATAAGCTGCATCACACAGGCCCTTAAACATGCGGCTTTGGCGGATGTATTCGGCGCGTTCTTCATAGGTCCGATGATTAGTTTTCTGCTCTCGGTGTGGTTGCTGAAAGAGCAAGCCCGATTTATTCAAGCGATCTTAATCATGATCGGTTTTGCTGGCGTGCTTTTGGTTGTTCGACCCGGGTTCGATGTATCGGCGGGGCTGGGTTGGGCGGTTCTCGCAGGCTGCCTTTACGGATCGTTTTTAACGGCTTCGAGATGGCTTGCGGGAAGTGTTGCGCTAGGTGGTTTGATGTTGACACAAATGATCGGCGCTGTGATTTTGACAACCCCATTTGTGTTCGGGAACTTTCCAGAAATGTCTTTTGAAATAGGCGTGTTGACCGTATTCAGTGGAATTGGATCGATGGCCGGAAATGTTTTGATGTTATTTGCATACAAAATGCACGAAGCATCCAAGCTAGCACCTTTTGTGTATTTTCAACTCATTAGTGCTGTCATTCTTGGATGGGTCGTGTTCGGGGATTTGCCGGATCTTTATGCAATCGCTGGAATGGTGTTGATTGTGGCGGCAGGTATCGCTGTTGCGGTTCTGCAATCAAGATGGCCAATCCCCGCGCGCACGTAGCTCGCTAGAGGAAATATCGCGCATCGGGACATTCACAAACGCCCATGCAGGTGCTTCAGACGAAGCAAGCAAACGAGCACGGCGCCCCTTTAAGAGCGAATGGCGGTAAATTTGAGCGGCTGGAGCAGTTCGCCCCTCAATTCGCTCGCCGGGACGCGCAAGCACGCCGATTGGAACCGACGTCATGATTGCTTCCCAGTTCTTCCAAAGGTGGAACTGCCCGAGATTATCTGCGCCCATCAACCACGTGAACCGCGCGAAAGGAAATCGTTGCCGCAATGCGCGCTGGGTTTGCGCTGTATAGCGGGTTTGCATTTCGCTTTCTAAATCCAAAATGCGAACGCGAGGATGCTGCATGACTTTCGCAGCCTGCTCCATTCTCAGTTCGAGAGGCGCGGGGCCGTGGCTTTTGAGCGGGTTCCCGGGGGAAACAAGCCACCAAATCTCATCCAGATCGAACCGTTTGAGCGCTTCTAGCGTGATATGCACGTGACCTGCGTGCGCGGGGTCAAAAGAGCCGCCCAAAAGACCGATGCGTCTGCCGCGAGTTGTATGCGCCGTAGGTGTCATTATTTGCGTTTAGCGGGCAGGGGGGGATCGCGCAATCAAATGGATGCGGGGCAACCGTTGATTTCTTCAACGGCTTTTGTCCAAGCTGCCGCGCTATTGAAAGCGGCGTTCTTCCAATCCTCATCCGATTTGCGCGGCATGAGACCATAGCGGATCATATAGCCGGGGCGATAATCAGGTGGCCCAAGGGTTTGAATGCCAATGCAGGTGGCGCGAAAGAACGGATTGCTCGGATCGCGCATCTTATCAATGGAGGCGCGGATACCTGTCATCGTGGTGCGATCCAGAAAGGCAAACATCCATTGCGCGAGTTCACCGAGCACTACATGGGCGCTTTCATCGCGCACGCGCTGTTGATCGTATAGCCCGTAGGACGAGTAGGTATAATAGACCTGCACTGCATCATCATAGCGCTGCTCATCTGCGCAGGCACGCACGATGCGCGCCAATTCGGACGGGTGCATATCGTTGCGCAGCTCGCTCTGCGAAAGGCAGCCGAACTCGCGCGGCAAAGCGTCATTTGATTGCGCCGCAGCGAGCGTCGGAATAGCTAGAACGCCAAGTAATAAAGCAATCCGCAGCATCAAACCCTCCAATACAATTGCGCCTATCCTCGCATCCCTCTATGTGGATGCAAACTGAATTCAGCGTGAGGAGCAGCCCCATGGCGGCGTATCAATATGTGTATCACATGCAAGGCGTGTCTAAGACCTATCCGGGCGGCAAGAAATGCTTTGAAAACATTCACTTGAACTTTTTGCCCGGCGTGAAGATCGGTGTCGTTGGTGTCAACGGCGCGGGTAAATCCACGCTGTTGAAGATCATGGCAGGCTGGGACAAGGACTTTCAGGGCGAAGCATGGAAGGCCGAAGGCGCGCATGTAGGCTACTTGCCACAAGAGCCAAAGCTCGATGAAACGCTCGATGTGCGCGGCAATGTGATGCTGGGCGTTGCCGATAAAAAGGCGACTTTGGATCGCTATAACGAACTCGCGATGAACTATTCTGACGAGACCGCCGACGAGATGGCGGAGCTTCAGGACAAGATCGACGCGGAAAACCTCTGGGACTTGGACAGCCAGATCGACGTCTCGATGGAGGCCCTGCGCTGCCCGCCAGATGACGCCGACGTCACGACGCTCTCTGGTGGTGAGGCGCGCCGCGTTGCGCTCTGCAAATTGCTGCTGGAACAGCCCGACATGCTGCTGCTCGACGAGCCGACCAACCACCTTGACGCGGAAACCATCGCTTGGCTGCAAAAGCACCTGATCGACTACAAAGGCACGATCCTCTGCGTCACGCACGACCGTTATTTCCTCGATGACATCACCAGCTGGATCCTCGAGCTGGATCGCGGCAAGGGCATCCCATACGAGGGCAACTATTCCTCATGGCTTGAGCAAAAGGCGAAACGCCTCGCGCAGGAAGCGCGCGAAGACAAGTCCAAGCAAAAGACGCTTGAGCGCGAACTCGAATGGATGCGTCAGGGCGCGAAGGCACGTCAGGCGAAGTCCAAGGCGCGTATCACCGCCTATAACGAACTCGCGAACCAGTCAGAGCGTGACAAGGTCGGCCGTGCGCAGATCGTCATTCCGAACGGTCCACGCCTTGGGAACAAGGTGATCGAGGTCGCTGGTCTGAAAAAAGCGATGGGCGACAAGCTGTTGATCGAGAACCTCTCCTTTGATCTGCCCCCCGGTGGCATTGTCGGCGTGATCGGCCCAAACGGCGCGGGTAAATCCACGCTCTTTAAGATGCTGACAGGGCAGGAAAAACCTGACGAAGGCACGGTTGAATACGGCGATACCGTGCAGCTCTCTTACGTCGATCAATCCCGCGACGATCTGAGCGATGATGAGACCGTGTGGGAAGCGATTTCCGGCGGCTCCGAGATCATCGCGCTGGGCGATGCGGAAGTGAACAGCCGCGCCTATTGCTCGTCTTTCAACTTCAAGGGCGGCGATCAACAAAAGAAGGTGAACCTGCTGTCAGGTGGTGAGCGCAACCGTGTCCACATGGCGCGTTTGCTCAAAGAGGGCGGCAACGTGCTGCTGCTCGACGAGCCTACCAACGATCTGGACGTTGAAACCCTGCGCGCGCTTGAAGACGCTTTGGTCGATTTTGCAGGCTGCGCCGTGGTGATTTCGCACGACCGTTTCTTCCTCGACCGTATCTGCACGCACATGCTCGCCTTTGAGGGCGATGCGCATGTGGAATGGTTCGAGGGCAACTTCGAGGACTACGAAGAAGACAAAAAGCGCCGTTTGGGTGCGGATGCGTTGGAGCCGAAGCGGATCAAGCATAAGAAGTTCGCGAGATAGATTTCTCAACCGACGCTTGCATTTCTTGATTTAACTGTTGATGTTGTCGGAGGATGTAAGCGTCGGTTTGGAGTAAATATGATTACCTTTTCCCTTAATACCTTTATCAAAGTTTGCCTTTTAGATACTGGCGGACGCATTTCCGAGATCCAAAAGAAGTTGGAACCGGGCAGTGGGTACGATTTCTACCATAGCTTTCAACGGGCTACGAAGCTTAGCTTTTCGGGTGAACACATTGAAGAGATAAACGAAGTACTTGATGCGCCAGTTAAAAAGGTAGAGCGGGATTATAACCGTGCTGCCTTTGAAAAAGTAAAAAGCAAATTTGGGAAGCAAAAAAATATTGAGACATTAGAAGCAAAAACGAGTCTGAAATTTCCAAAATTTGATGTCGAAATTTCCGTTGATCCACTTCTGTCATTTGAAAAAAGTGGATCAATTCAAACATTGTCTTTTTGGCTTGCGCAAAAACCGGAGCTCACTCAACGTTATGCTGCTGTTGCGTGTTACCTGATGAGGGAGGCTTATAAAGACTCGCCTCTGGCCAACTCCAACTTCTTTTATCACGATACAATCAAAGGTAAGACGTACTCTGAAAAGCAAATTACGGCTAACACTAGCCTAATTTTGGAAGCTGATCTAAGTGTACTTTCGAAAATGCTAAAAGAATTGTAGTTCTACCCTTTCGGCACCCATCCAACAATCTGACCCATCTTCATCGCACCTGACTGGCGTTTGACTTCGCGGCCGTTCTGCCATGCGATCATCGTTGGGATGCCGCGGATGCCGAGGCGCTGGGACGGGGCAGGGTGGCTTTCCGTGTTCAGCTTCACAAGGCGCGCTTTGCCGGTGAGGGCTTTGGCGGCTTTGTCGAACTCTGGTCCCATCATTTTGCACGGCCCGCACCACGGGGCCCAGAAATCCACGACCAACGGCACGTCATCGCTCGCGCTGGCTTTGGTGAAAATCGCGGGGGTGATCTCTATGGCTTTGGCGGGCATCAGCGCAGTGCCGCAAGAGCCGCATTTCGGGCCATCGCCCAGCTTGTCATACGGCACGCGGTTGAGCTGCGCGCATTTCAGGCAGGTGAGTTTTTTGCCAGCCATTTTGATCTCCTAAGACATATTCTGAAAATTAGATATGTACGTTGTGTGCGGTTTCAAGACGGGAAAAGCGCGATCCAGATGCCTGCGAACATGAACATGCCGCCGAACGTAACCCATGTGTGCCAAATCGAGTAACGAAATGGCAATGTTTTGCGCGCATAGAAGATCGTGCCGATGGCATAGCATGCACTGCCGGCAAGGATGCACGACGCTGTGGTGGCGGAGATGTCTTGCAGATCGGGCAGGGCAAGCAGACCAATTGCGCCAAGCGCGAGATAGGAGGCGGTTGACCATTTAGATTTGACTTCGGGATTGGTGATTTTGTTCCACATCGCAAGGAAGCTCAGTGCCCAACATAGTGTTAGGATGATCAGGGCGCGGCTTGTTCCTGCTAGAACCAAGAGCGGTGTAAAGGTGCCAGTGATGCTAAGGTAGATCGCAGCGTGATCAATGCGGCGCAGCAGTTTGCGGCGCTCGTGCCATGGTGCGAAATGGTAAAAACAAGAGGCTTGGTTCGATATCACTGCGCAGAGAACATAAACGAAGACGGATGCGATGAGAGGTGGAGCAAGGCTTTGGAAAGACGTGCGGAGCAAAATTGCGCCAGCGATCAGAGTGAACAACAGTGCAAAGGCGTGAACAGCCATGTCTGCGCGGCGGTGGGAAAGGGTTTGGCTCGGATACATCGACAATCTTACCATTGGCGGTTTTTGAGCTGGATAGGAAACGAACTCGGATCTGTCGAGGGGGCAGTTCGCATGACCTTACGTGGCTGTGATCAGCGAAGCATTGATTTCTGCTCGATTTCTGGCAGATTGTTGCCAATTGGGAAACTGAAGGACGAGTGTTGATGATTTCGAACAACTTTTCGCGACGGGCATTTATTCAAACGAGTGCGGCTGGCGTGCTTCTTCCGCAGTTCGCGCATGCGCAAGAGTATCAAGTGCCTGAGCAGTTCAAGCCGCAATACGTCCGAATCAAGGGTGACATTGCTCCGGGACAACTGCTTATTCTGCCGCGCTCGCATTTCTTGTATTGGGTCGAGGCTAAGAACAAAGCGGTTCGTTATGGTGTCGGCGTTGGCAAAGCGGGACTGGAGTTCACAGGCACGGCAACGATCGACGTTAAGAAAGAATGGCCTACTTGGCGCCCGACTGATGAAATGATCGAGCGCGAGCCAAAGGCCTATGGCAAGTACAAAGGGAACCTGGACGCGATGCCGGGTGGTCCCAGCAATCCATTGGGAGCACGTGCGCTGTATCTATTCCAGAACGGTAAAGACACCTATTTCCGTATTCACGGTACGACACAGCCAAAGTCAATCGGCCGTTCCGTGTCGAATGGTTGTATCCGAATGATAAACAGCCATGTAACTGACCTTTACGATCGTGTTCCAATTGGGACAACTGTAACGGTTCTTTAAGGCAAAACGACAAAACCTATACGAATGGGTATTCTAGATATCCGTTTCCTCTCAAAAGAAATGAGATAAAGGCTTTCTGGAAATTGGAAATGTTGATATGCTGAATTTAGGCAATGTAGCGTTTATTTAGTGCTAGCCTCACTCACGGAAATACGCAGTGCCAAAAGGCGCTGCGTATTTTCGTTTGAAGTGGCGCTTTATGTTATATGTCGCGCACGGGCACCGCGCTCGATCGCAGCAGCGTGCAAGCGGTCGATATTCAGCTCGTAACGGATTTCTTCCAAGATCCGCAATTCGCTTTCTTGTAGGGTGCCATCAGCTGCAGCAACATCGCAGGCCAGCGCATATGCTGTTTCGTGCAAACGTTCGGGCAAGTTATCTTTGATCAAACCAAATAGCGCATCAAGGCCATCTTCCTGTTCAAACAGATCGAAAACTGTTTGCGCCATAACGTTCATACGGTCGATGTCATAGTCTGCGAAAACCGGCAGATTGTTCACCGCCGACTGAATTTTGACGAGTTCAACAGTTCGAATGTCTTCATCAGAGGCAGAGACGGCGATCATCAATGCTACGAGGCAATCTTGCGGGCTGAGAGGGTGGGGCGCGGCTTGGGTCACGGTGTGATCTGCTTTCCTTAATTGGCACCTGAGGATGCATATGCAGAATATTGACGAAAACCCCTGCATTCAATAGGTAGCGCGCATACGCCTGCCCATTCGGGCAGGTTTCTTTTTTGGAGACCCGATATGTCTGATCTGCGCGAAGTTGCGATGAGCTCAAAAGCCTGGCCGTTTGAAGAAGCGCGCCGCGTGCTCAAACGCTATAAAAAGGGCGCACCAGAGAAGGGATATGTGTTGTTTGAGACTGGCTATGGTCCGTCTGGTCTTCCACACATTGGCACGTTTGGGGAAGTTTCGCGAACCACTATGATTATGCGAGCGTTTCAGGAGATAAGTGATCTGCCAACGAAACTCGTTTGCTTTTCAGATGATCTGGATGGGATGCGCAAAGTACCGAGCAACGTGCCAAACGCCGAGAGCTTGACCGAGCATTTGCAAAAGCCGTTGACCTCTGTGCCGGACCCGTTTGGTGAATACGAGAGTTTTGGGCACCATAACAACGCGATGTTGCGCCGTTTCCTCGATACTTTTGGCTTCGAATATGATTTTTACAGCGCGACAGAATTTTACGGCTCCGGTCAGTTTGATGAGGTTCTGAAGCGTGCGGTCGATAAATATGACGCTATTATGGAGGTCATGCTGGCGTCTTTGCGCGAAGAGCGTCGCCAAACATACTCAATTTTCTTACCGTTTCATCCAGAGACGGGGCGCGTTTTATATGTGCCGATGAAGTCGGTAAATCGCTCGGACTACACGGTTACGTTTGATGATGAAGAGGGACGGGAATGGACCGTTCCTGTTACAGGCGGGAACGTGAAGTTGCAGTGGAAGCCAGATTTTGGCGCACGTTGGGCTGCTTTGGGCGTAGACTTTGAGATGTATGGCAAGGACCATTCAACAAATACGCCGATCTACGACAAGATTTGTCGAATCCTAGGCATGCCCGCGCCCGAACACTTCACTTATGAGTTGTTCTTGGACGAAAACGGACAGAAAATTTCCAAAACCTCTGGCAACGGCGTGTCTATTGATCAGTGGCTCACCTATGCGTCGTCAGAGAGCCTTTCATACTTTATGTATCAAAAGCCAAAGACTGCTAAGCGGATGCACTTTGATGTGATCCCGAAGGCCGTAGATGAGTACCATCAGCAGTTGCGCGCTTATGAGGGGCAAGACGCGAAAGCGCGATTGAACAATCCAGTTTGGCATATTCATGGTGGGGATGTTCCGCAAAGCAAAATGGTTGTGCCGTTCTCTATGCTTTTGAATCTCGCATCGGTGTCCGGAGCTGAGGATAAGGATCAACTATGGGGCTTTATTCAACGCTATGCGCCTGAAGCAAGCGCTCAAACCAATCCGGACATGGATCAAGCTGCCGGCTTTGCTGTTCGCTATTACAATGATTTTGTGAAGCCTGCCAAAGTGTTCCGCGCACCAACCGAGCTGGAGAAAGATGCTTTGATTGAGCTTCGCGATGGCCTGAAGGCATGGGACAAGGGGCTTGATGCGGAAGAGTTGCAAAGCCTCGTTTTCGCCTGTGGGCGCGAACGTTTTGATCCGCTACGTGGCTGGTTCACGGCACTTTATGAAGTGCTGCTTGGTGCAAGCCAGGGACCGCGTTTTGGTGGGTTTATTGCGCTTTTTGGCGTTGAGGAAACTATTGCACTAATTGACAGCGCGCTTGCGGGTGAATTGGTCTAATTTGACTTAATCGCAATCTAGGATAGCTTTCCTTCCAGTTATTGGGAGGAAAGCTGCAATGCCAATTCGATTTTTCACAATACTAACACTGGTTGTTTCGCTATGCTTTACGAGCGGGGTGAAAGCTGAGCAAAGCGCTAAGCCCGCCATCGTGGATACAATCCAAAACCAACTTGATGCACTAAAGCTCGATGATTTCGAGCGGGCCTTCAATTACGCCAGCCCAACGATAAAGCAACTTTTTGGCACGCCACAGAACTTCGGCAAGATGGTGGCCAAAGGATATCCCATGGTTCACCGGCCAGCAGATGTCCGGTTTCTTGATCTGCGCGAAATAGCCGGGGCGCTCTATCAAAAGGTGCAGGTTCAAGACTTGAATGGTCGTATTCATTTTCTGGACTATCAAATGATGAAGAGCGAAAATGGATGGAAAATCAATGGCGTGCAATTTCTTGGGACCTCTGATTTCTCTGCGTAACGTCATGATTTGAGCGACCTTGCAGAGCACCGTTACGGTGCTCTCAAATTGTTTTAACTCTTCTTTCGCACTCTTACGCCCACGTTTGGCGGCATTTGCCGTTGCAGGCGTTTTGGAAACGGGCGCGCTTTGCGGCCCTCGGCGGAAGAGGAAATTCCATGAACAAAGCGATCACCGATGGCGTGGTTCTTATGCCTACCGCATTTGCGCAGGGTCTTAATGTCTGGGCGCGCGGCGACGGAACACCAGGGTCGGATACCTATGCTGGAACTGCGACAGCAGCCTATGTTCCTTCGGATTTGGACTTTAGTGGGTGTTTGGAAATCCAAAAAACGGATGCAACTCAAAAGTTGCGTTATATGGGGGAAACCCCGTTGTTGCCGGGCTGTTATCTTAGAATTACTGCCCGAATAAAGGCGATGAGCGGACCACTTCCCACCGTGAGAATTGCGGGGTGGGCTGGAAGCTCTGGCGGCTCCCACGTCAGCGGTCTGAACGAGACGGGTAACTCCGTCAGCTTGACGAGCTATGGTGAAATCATAGAGATCAGTGCGATTGTTGGTTCAGGCCAGCGAACCGGTGTTGATATGGTTTGGGGTCGGGAGCCACTCTTTGGACATTTCGGTCTCGATTTGACGGGGCCGAATGGTGGGGTCGTGCGCATTGATGACATTATTGTCGAAGACATAACCAGCGCGTTCCACCGCGATATGATGAACATCGTGGATGTCAGAGACTTTGGGGCGATTGGTGATGGGACAACAGATGATCACGCGGCGTTTGTCGCGGCGGATCAGGCTGCGGATGGTCGCAAGATTTTCGTGCCGTCGGGCACCTATTTCATTGGGTCATCGCTGACCTTAAACGAAAAGATCGAATTTGAAGGCCAAATCACGATGGATGCTGGCGACATCCTGTCCTTGGTCAAAGACTACGATCTGCCAAAATACATTGAGGCCTTTGGCGGCGATGAAGAACTGGCGTTTCGAAAAGCCTTTCAAGCGCTTTTCAACAATGCAGATCATGAAACGCTTGATCTTGGCGGGCGGCGGGTCACGATAACCGAGCCATTGGACATGCATGCTATTGAAGGCTCGCGCGATAGTTTCGCTCAGCGTCGCGTCATTCGAAATGGTCAGCTATATGTTTCGGACGGACCCGAGTGGAACGTCGATGTGACGACATCCGCTGCAAGTTACAGCACTTCGAATGACGACAGGCTGTACAACGTTACAAATGTTGCGAACATTAAGGTCGGCTCACTCGTACAAGGGACGGGCGTCGGACGCGAAGTCTATGTCCGTGAAGTAAATGTCGCCGCAAAAGAGCTGCGTTTGTCTGGTCCGCTTTATGACGCTGTGGGTCGTCAGACGTTCGGATTTCAACGCTTTAAGTATGTTCTTGATTTCAGCGGATTTGCTTTGGTTAGCCAGCTTGTACTGCTTGATCTGGAGATACTGTGTCGTGGATATGCATCGGGCATCATGCTCCCCCGTTCTGGCGTCGCGAATACGATAAAGAATTGCTTTATTACCCGACCGAAGGATCGCGGCATCACTTCGATCGGTAGTGGTTGCCAAGGTATGTTTGTTGAGGGCTGCCAGTTCATTACGAACGAGGGCGGTGAAGACGCGCAAAACCGCACTTCTATTGGCATGAACGCGAACGGCAACGATCTCAAAATTCGCGATAACCGCGCAAGTCAGTTTCGACATTTTGCAGTTTTGGGCGGACAGAATTTTGTCATGTCTGGCAACCATGTGTTTCAAGGCGACAGTAAAAAAGATGGTGCGCGTTTGGCGGGATTTGTCTTTACCCGTACAAATGTAAACCATACGTTTACCGCAAATTATGTAGACAATTGTCACGTTGAGTGGACGAATGAATCGACGTCGTCACCTGATAACTCAGGTGGATTTTCCTTCAGCGCACTTTCGATCACGAATAATGTTTTCCTGTGTAGTGATGTTGCGCCTTGGTTTTCGTTCGTTGTGATCAAACCCTATGGGACCGGTCACACGCTGCGCGGCTTTACAATGACGGGTAATATGTTTCGTTCGACCAAAGGTACTATTGATCGTGTAGAGCGGATAAACACGACGTTTGCGACGCTTAACCTCTCAGCTGTGCGCGACGTGAGCGTGTCAGGGAATATGTTTTTGAACGTTGTGACGGGAACAGAAAACCCGCTGACCTTGGACTACTCTCAGGGCAATCATTCGAAGAATTGGTTTGTTTCCTTCGCGGGGCGATTGCCGTTCGCGGCGCGCGCTTTGCGTGTCACGTCATTGATCAATCGCAGCAAGATCAAGTCTGTTGCGAACGTAAACCAATATACGGTTCCTTGGATCACACCGGAACAGGGCAACAATGGCGATGTAGTTGAACTCGCTTGGGAAAAAGAGGTGGCAGGTACTGTCACACTTACCGCGCGCATGGACGATTAGACCTAGAATTCTTGCCAGACCCCAAGCTTTAACTTGGGGTCTGACGTGCGCTTCAAGTCAAACACGATCCCCATTTCTATGGTTTGGCTCTTGTTGATTTGGTAGGCATAAGAGGGTGTTAGCGTAAAAGTTCGCTTGCCTGTGTCCGAACGATGCGCGGAGAATGATCCGATGAGTTTGCTCTTGCTCAAGTTTACGCCGAGCGAGGCATCTAGATTTTGGGTGGATGCGCGAGTGTTCGGATTGATCAACGAATGCACATCCATTGAATACCAGCCTGAGAGTTTCCCAAACTGAAGGCCCGTTCCATAAGAGCCCCCCATTCGCAGGACTGGATTGCCAAGATATTGGCCGCCGCCAATATCAAGCGCGAATTGGTGACGCGCATCAGCGTCGCTAAGGGAGTACCTCACAAAAGCAACGGCTTTGAGTTTGCTGACCAACGTTGCATCTGAGCTACCAAGATCAAGCCCTAATGTAAGGCGCTGTCCAAGGCCAAACTCGGCATATCCGCTCCCGTAAATGTCTGGTAGCTCGATAGCGCGCCCTTGAGGCCACGAAAAAATCCCAGAGGCAGAGGCAAAGACCTTTCCCTTTCCGCGTGGCCAGGCACCTGCGTGTAACGACTGACACGCGATTAACAACGCGCTCAGTAATGAAAAAAATGTCCTCCAATGCATAAGCAACTCCACAGCAGAGACGATATGCGGCAATTCTTGAACAATTGGTTAATGCATGTGTCGCCTAGTTCTGGTGTTAAGCCGCCTTGCGCGATATTGGGGAGGCCAAAGAAGGGCGTAACATGACAGATTTGCAAGAACTTGAACGGCTTATCAAAGCTGATAGTGCAGAGCGTGGGCAGGCCGTTAGCAACCTTGGCTATTTCTGTGCGCCATTTCGCCCTAAGAATGGTCCGCTTTCGGACAAAATCATTAAAGTATATCGCGGTCTGCGTAATCTGGCCGAGCTGGAACGCCTCGCGAAATGTCATGATGACTATGTCGATGCGCTTGCTTTGACGGGGGTGGAGCTGCCTCAAACCGAATTTCACCTGCTCGACATCGACGGAACGCGTATTCCTGTCATCGTGCAAGAAGCACTGCCTGCGGATAGCATGATGCGTCCTCAAATTATCGCGGCTGATCTCGAAAATGCCGTTGAAATGATGGAAGCGGCTGGCCAAGTGATCGCAACGTTCTGGAACAATGCAGACAGAGTCGATGCGCGCGTCGGCTTTCACCCTTCAATCCGCAATTTCGCGTATCTGGACGGGAAAGCGTTGTTTTTTGATACATTTCCGCCGCTCATTCACTATTCGCGCGATGAGATGGGAAAGATGTTGCTCACGTTTTCGGACAAGCGTTTGATGCGTTGGGTCGGTCCATTATTGCAAAAGAAGGTAACGGGCATTCAAGATGAATGGTACTCTGCTCCTGAAACGTTGATCGGCCTTGTGGGTAGCGCCTGCCGCTTGCGCCCGAATGACAGCGATGCTTTCTTGGAGTGGGGGCAAGGTTTTGCACGTCGCGCAATGCCGCGTTGGGCGGAAGAGGCGATACCAGAAATGAAGGCCCCGCCAAAACTCCCCGCATATTGGACGGGTTTTCGAAAAGTTCTTGGCCTACAAGGAGAGCCAAATGTTTAAATTGATTTCCAGCCTTAGCGCTGTGGCGTTGTTGGCAGCTTGTGTGCCTGCAAAAGAGGCGAGCACGCCGGACACGTGCCCAAAATCTCAGTTCAGCGGGATAATTGGAACGGACGTGAATGCAGCGGTATTGCCCTTAACTCTGACGTACCGCGTTATTTATCCAGGGGACGTTGTGACCATGGATCACGCACCCGAGCGATTAAATATTGATGTTGATGACAATGGTATCGTTTCTGGCCTGCGCTGTGGGTAGACCCATCTAGCCGACCTTTACGCGGGACGAACAAGCTAGGGTGCGTGGTTCCCACACCCCCTAGCTTCGTTTCCGCCTTGGCTTGACGCCGCCACGTTGCCCCGGCCGTCCAGCGGTACTGCGACCCGCTTTTTGCTGCGCATCGCTCACAGCCTCTTCAATCACCGATTGCCGCGCCATCGGATCATCTGACACTGCTAGATCAACCGCTTCCAAACGCTTCACTTCATCGCGAAGTCGCGCGGCTTCTTCAAACTCAAGGTTCTCGGCTGCTTTGCGCATATCCGTTCTAAGCCCATCCAAGACCGCTTGCAGATTTGCGCCCGCCAAAGGCTTGTCGACTTTCGCGGTGACGCGGTTCATATCCACATCGCCTTTGTAAAGGCCGGCCAAAACATCCTCGACGTTTTTCTTAACCGTCGCAGGGGTGATCCCGTGTTCAGCGTTATAAGCAATTTGCTTGTCTCGGCGCCGATCGGTTTCTTTCAATGCGCGCTCCATCGAACCTGTTATGCGATCTGCATACATGATCACGCGCCCGTCCGCATTTCGTGCAGCGCGGCCAATCGTTTGGATCAATGAGGTCTCCGAGCGCAGGAAGCCCTCTTTGTCGGCGTCCAAAATGGCGACCAATCCGCATTCAGGAATATCTAAGCCCTCGCGCAAAAGGTTAATGCCAATCAGCACATCAAAGGCGCCAAGACGCAGATCGCGCAGGATTTCGATGCGCTCGAGCGTATCAATATCGCTGTGCATGTAGCGCACCTTTATGCCTTGTTCGTGCATATATTCGGTCAAGTCTTCCGACATACGTTTGGTCAAGGTTGTAACCAGCGTTCGGAAACCGTCCGCCGTTACCCGGCGCACTTCATCCAACAGATCATCAACCTGCATGTCGACAGGACGGATTTCCACTTTGGGATCCAAAAGCCCCGTTGGTCGAATGATTTGCTCGGTGAAAACACCGCCTGTTTGCTCCATTTCCCATTTGGACGGGGTCGCGGAAACAAAGACCGATTGCGGACGCATTGCATCCCATTCCTCAAATTTCAAAGGACGGTTGTCCATGCAAGACGGTAAGCGGAATCCATGCTCGGCAAGCGTCATTTTCCTGCGGAAATCGCCCTTATACATCGCGCCAATCTGCGGCACGGAAACATGGCTCTCATCGGCAAACACAATCGCATTGTCGGGGATGAACTCGAACAGGGTGGGGGGCGGCTCGCCCGGCGCGCGGCCGGTGAGATAGCGTGAATAGTTCTCAATCCCATTGCACACACCTGTGGCTTCCAGCATTTCGAGGTCGAAATTCGTGCGCTGCTCCAGGCGCTGCGCTTCTAGCAGTTTGCCATCCGCAACCAATTGATCGAGCCGTGTGCGAAGCTCGACTTTGATCTTTTGAATCGCCTGCTGCATCGTCGGCTTGGGGGTCACATAGTGCGAATTCGCGTAAACACGTATCCGCTCCATCGTGTCTTTCTTCTCGCCCGTGAGCGGATCGAACTCTGTAATGCTTTCTAACTCTTCGCCAAAGAATGACAGCTTCCAAGCGCGATCCTCTAAGTGGGCAGGGAAAATTTCCAAGCTATCGCCGCGCACACGAAACGATCCGCGCACAAAAGCCTGATCGTTGCGTTTATACTGCTGGGCAACCAGATCGGCCATGACGCTGCGCTGATCGTAGTTTTTCCCCACCTCCAGATCGAGCGTCATAGCGCCATAGGTTTCAACCGAGCCAATACCGTAAATGCAAGACACCGACGCGATGATGATAACATCGTCCCGCTCCAAAAGCGCGCGGGTTGCTGAGTGACGCATGCGGTCAATCTGCTCGTTGATCTGGCTTTCTTTCTCGATGAACGTATCCGAACGGGCCACATAGGCTTCGGGCTGGTAGTAATCATAAAAGCTGACGAAATATTCGACCGCGTTGTCAGGGAAGAACCCTTTGAATTCACCAAACAGCTGCGCGGCCAAAGTTTTGTTGGGCGCAAGAATAATTGCAGGACGTTGCGTCTGCTGGATCATCTTTGCCATGGTAAAGGTCTTGCCTGTGCCCGTCGCACCAAGCAGGACTTGATCGCGCTCGCCAGCATCAATGCCCTCGCAAAGCTCTTGTATAGCCGTCGGTTGATCGCCTGCCGGTTCAAACTCTGACTTAAGGTCGAACGCGATTCCACCCTCAAGTTTCAGGCGATCCTTCACCGCCTGTTTCGGGGCGTTAAGCAGGGCATCAGACCCATCATTGTGAACAAAAGACATGCGCGACTCGATTTTGCTAGGTTAACCCTACATTTGATCGCTTTTTGTTCTTGTTCAAGAGGGGGAGCTAGGCAACACTAAGCCAGCGTGTTTTAGTTAGCGCAAATCACAGTTTGGATACGTGATGACATTTCGAATTTTTGTTCTTCTAATTACCTTTCTTATGCCAAGCTTGGTGGTCGCCCAGTCTCTGTTTGGGCCTAATACTTGCGCAATTGTTTTATCCTCTAAGCCCAACGAACGCCTCGCAATTCAAGAGGCGCGCACAAGGTTTTCCGACAAAAGTGTAACCATCTATGAGGCGCGCAACGGCTGGTACGCTGTAACGTGGATTGCCGTGTCCACATCTAAAGCGCGCCAAAAATTGGATAGGTTCAAAGCGCAGGGGCAAATCCCCAAAGATGCGCTATGTTCTCAGGGAAAATCCTACATCCGCAAAGCCATACACATTGCCGCCGCTCGCAGCGCCGCCCCGCAAGCGCCCTTTGATGTCGAAGCAAGCCTGTTGTCACCGCTTGATGCAGGTCTTTTGACCCGCGCGGAAAAGAGGTTCTTACAACTCGCACTGGCCTTTGAAGGGGACTATGTCGGTCTCTTGGATGGCTCATGGGGCAAATTCAGCGATCGCGCGATGGCGTCCTATGCGGCGCGTGAATTCAAATCTCGCGCACTTAATTTGCACATGACGACCCTCGCAGCCCGAGTTTATGCGCAGCTTGAGCGCGACGGATGGGCGATGACCTATAATGATGCGTTAGGCATGTCCTACCTGTTCCCGCACGAGGCCTATCGCCAAGGCGCACCATCTAAAGATTTTGCCAACTTCGAGCATTCCAGAAGCTCGCTCAAATTGTCATTGTCCAGAGGGAGCGACGCCAAAGTCACGACGCTGCATCGGTATGCTTTGGATGCCCATCGCGGGTATGAACCCGCTTATACGGTGCGTAAAACCAACTACGCGGTCACGGCGATTACCAAATCCGACAAGAGCCAGCTTTATGTGCGCTCGCATTTTATCAACGGATACTGGTCGTCTGTGACCGTGTCGGCAAATTCGTATGATCTCAATATCTTTCGCGCGGTCACTGCGAGCATTGCCAAGGGTCATTCAGCGGATTTGAGTTTTGAAACCAACGGCTACCTGATGGCAAATATCGAGACCACGGTTGCGGTCCTTGAAGAGCAGAAAAAAAATGACGTCGCCAAAGATTTCGAGCGGGCGCAAGTGACCCCGAACGCGCTGCCTGCAAGGGTAAGCCAAGCGCCCAAACTGGTTGGGACAGGTTCTGGATTTTTGGTGTCTTCGAGCGGCGCGGTTCTCACCAATGAACATGTCACGCAAGGATGCCGCATTATCGAAATCGACGGCAAGCGCGCTGAGCGCGTTGCTGAAAACGCGGCATTTGATCTCGCGCTTCTATCGTTTGAGGCGGGGGAAAACGACAAGGTCGCGCGCTTTGCAAATGGGCCGGCAGGGTTGAACGCAGACATTACCGTCGTTGGCTATCCGCTCAATTCGGTGTTGGGCGGGTTAAACGTGGCACGTGGGGCGGTGTCGGGACAAATCGGAGTAGGGGGCGATGGCACACGCATGCAGATATCTGCGCCCGTGCAGCCGGGTAATTCGGGCGGTCCAGTGCTTGACAAAACAGGGGCGGTTGTTGGCGTTGTTGTCTCTCGTCTCAAAGCGCGAGTTTTGGATGATGGCGCGCTGGACATACCGCAAAACGTCAACTTTGCGATACGGGCAGAAATAGCCAAGCTTTTCTTGTTCCAAAACAACGTACGACCGGCGCTCGCTGGTTTTGAACCGCCAAGGTTAGAGCCAGAGGTATTGGCCAGCTCTGCTGCGAGCTTTACGAAATTGATAAAATGCTATGAGTAAACATGGTCAAATTGCCCGCTTGCGAGGCAGGCGCAAATTGCCCATAACCCAAAGAACACTGGAATCTGAGACTGAGGACTGACATGCGCGCACGGATTTACCAACCTTCCAAAACAGCAATGTCCTCTGGCACGGCAAAAACCCACATCTGGATTTTGGAACATGCACCCGCATCCGCGCGCGCGGTTGATCCGCTGATGGGCTGGACTTCGAGCGATGACATGGATTCGCAAGTGAAGCTGCGCTTTGAAAGCAAAGAAGCGGCCGTTGCTTATGCAGAGGCCCATGGCATCGACGCAATCGTGCGCGAGCCGAACAAGCGTAAGGCGAATATTCGAAGCGGCGGGTACGCCGACAACTTCGCCACAGACCGTCGTGGTCCTTGGACGCACTAACCCACTGACAGTGAACATCTAAATTTTGAAATGGCGTTGTGCTGAAAGGCACTGCGCCTAAAGGCATGTTCAAAACCCCTTGCTCGAAAGCAATCGCTTTGAGTGCTCAAAATCATGCGCAAGACAGAGGCCCTAAAACGACGAAAGGCCACCCGAAGGTGGCCTTGTCATTTCTGCTTGGGTTAGCAGAACCAATTGGAGCGGGCGAGGCGNNCTACCCCTGAGCTACGCCCGCACCGTTTGGTAGGGCGTATTTAGGCTTGTGGCGTCGCGCCCGCAAGAGGAAAATTCACTCATTTCGAGATTTTTTTTGAGAAGGCATAAACTCCCTTAAAACAAGCTATGTACGAGCAGTCCCAGCGCACTCAAAAGGATCATTGTCAGCGTTATCGCGGTGCCAAAGACCCGCGCGCCCATACGCGGGGGAGACGCAGAAAATCCAACCCCATGGGATACACGACCTGCCAGCAACATTAGGCCAAGCAAGTGGACGGCAAAGGCTGGCGCACCTGACATTTCGATCAAGGCCAGCAAAATCAAGCCGATAGGCGCATATTCAGCGCAATTGGCTTGGGCGCGCATTCGTTTAAGCAAACTTTTGTCACCCGCATCCCCAAGCGAGATTCGATTCTTGCGCCTGTAAAAAATGACGCGGCCACTCAGCCACATAAAGAAAAGCGCGATAAGGGCCGCGTAGATTGACGTCACGTTCAGCATAAGACCTCCAATTCACAAATGCGCTGCCGAGCATGACAGGGCGCTTTGCATCTTTCCAGACAAACCTCGCGGTAAGAAGGAGAGCGCAAAGCTGTTCGAAAATCTAAATCAAGCGTTTGTCTTGGCGCGCTCAGAATGGCGGTTCTGTTTGCTCATCGTTGACGCGCAAAATAGCTCTGTAAGTGGGCCTGCGTGACATCGCTCTCGTAGCACAGCGGCGCATAACCGCCTCGCCGCGACCATGCGCTTCGTTTGCCGCATCGATGCCCGGCGCGATCGCGGTTGTAATCGCAGGGGCAGTTGCCGGGGTAGGCGGCAATGCTCTGACGAATGATTGCTTTGCGCGCTTGCGTGATGTCTCGGTTGCTTGGCGTAGCAACAGCCCGCACGCGCGTCTTTTCGGTTTTGGGGGCTGCGCGCGGTGCTGTCGCAGAAACGTATTTGCTCGACACCCAACCAGATAGCTGTGTCCCATCTCTCGCGCCGTTGATCCGTGTCCAGCCACCGCGTTGTTCGATCACCGCAACCTTAGCGCCGTGGGACAACACGCCAATCCGCGCGTTTGATTGCGCTGGCCCGCGGCGTACGTTTAATCGAGTGGCTGTCACATAAAGATACTGTGGCACTTTCAGCGCGCCGCTGCGTTGAAGCGTGTCGTCCTCTGCGCGCCCTAGCGCAACTGGCCGCGCAACATCCGTCAGCAGGCCAGCCTTGTCATTGCTTAGGGCTAGAAGCGGTTGATCAATCTTTGCTTTCGAAAATTCCTTGCTCGTTGGCTCATCATCCGAGACAAGCCAGCCCACAAGGAAAAGCCCGAAAAACACATAACCAAGACCAGAAACCAAACGTCGCATCGTACCCTCTTAACGAAGGTTAACACGTACTGATTGTAGGGCAAGCTTATCCTAGTCCAATTCCACCAGCAGATCCTTAGCGTCAATCTGCGCGCCAGCAGTGACATGCACCGCCTTCACCACGCCATCGCGTTCAGCGTGAATGCCCGTTTCCATCTTCATGGCTTCGATGGTCAAAAGCAAATCGCCTTCTTTTACGCTGCTGCCTGCAACCGCCGCAACCGAGGCCACAACACCTGGCATCGGCGCGCCGATGTGGGTCTCATTGCCTGCATCGGCCTTTGGCCGCGCAGCGGTTGCCGCTTTCACCGATCTGTTGGGCACACGGATGACGCGTGGCTGGCCATTCAGCTCAAAAAAGACCTTAACGTCGCCATCTTCCAGCGTTTCACCAACGGCTTGAAGTCGGATTTCTAAGGTTTTTCCTGGATCGATCTCTGCGGTGATCTCTTCGCCCGATTCCATTCCGTAAAAGAAAGTACGTGTTGGCAATGTGCGCACAGGGCCATAGCTGCGATGACGCCCCATGTAGTCCAAGAACACCTTGGGATACATCAGATAGCCATTCAGATCTTCATCATCGACAGCGCGGCCCTCTAAAAGCTCGGCCACCTTGGCGCGTTCCGCTTCCAAATCGACGGGTGGTAAAGATTTTCCGGGGCGCTCCACGTTTGGCGCATCGCCCTTTAGCACTTTGCCAACAATGCCCTCGGGAAAGCCGCCGGGGGGTTGGCCCAGATTTCCGCGCATCATATCGACAACGCTATCAGGAAAGGCAACATCGGTTTCAGGGTCCTCGACCTCACTGCGGCTAAGTCCTTGGGAAACCATCATCAAAGCCATGTCTCCGACAACTTTGGACGATGGTGTCACTTTAACAATGTCGCCAAACATCTGGTTCACGTCCGCATAGGTGCGCGCAACCTCTGGCCAACGCTCTTCAAGCCCAAGCGAGCGTGCCTGCGCCTTCAAGTTGGTGAACTGACCGCCAGGCATCTCGTGCAAATACACCTCTGAAGCAGGCGCCGCTAGGCCGCTCTCGAACGCCACATATTGCGCGCGCACATGTTCCCAATAGTCAGAAATCTCGCGCACAGCCTCGATATCAAGGCCAGTATCGCGCTCGGTATGGCGTAGCGCCTCAACGACAGAGCCAAGACAAGCTTGCGATGTGCCGCCCGAGAACGCGTCCATCGCCGCATCAACCGCATCAACGCCTGCGTCAGCAGCGGCCAAAATAGTCGCGCCCGCTATGCCAGAGGTGTCATGGGTGTGGAAATGGATCGGTAAACCGACCTCTTCCTTCAGCGCCTTCACCAAGACACGCGCAGCTGCGGGTTTGAGCAACCCAGCCATATCCTTGAGCCCAAGAACATGCGCGCCAGCAGCTTTCAAGTCTTGGCCCATTGAGACATAATATTTCAGATCATATTTCGCGCGCGAGGGGTCCAGAATGTCGCCCGTGTAGCAAATGGTGCCTTCGCAAACCTTATCTGCGTCTATCACGGCATCCATCGCGACGCGCATGTTTTCGACCCAGTTCAGTGAATCAAAGACACGGAAAACATCAACGCCGGTGTTCGCAGCTTGGCGCACAAACTCTTGCACAACGTTATCGGGGTAATTCGTGTAACCAACACCATTAGACGCACGCAGCAGCATTTGCGTCATCACATTTGGCATCGCTGCGCGCAGATCGCGCAAACGTTGCCAAGGGCATTCCTGCAAAAAACGATAGGCAACATCAAAAGTAGCGCCGCCCCAGCATTCGACCGAGAAAAGCTGAGAGAGGTTGCTGGCATAGGCGGGCGCGACTTTGATCATATCAATCGAGCGCATCCGGGTTGCCAGCAATGACTGATGCCCGTCCCGCATTGTTGTATCGGTTATCAAAAGCTGCTTCTGAGCGGCCATCCAATCGGCAAGGCCTTGGGGGCCTTTTTCGTCCAGAATGGTCTTGGTGCCGTAGGGTGCGTGGTCTGCACGCACCGCTGGTGGGCGCGGCGCTTTCAGTTCGGCGGAAGGTGCAGCGCGGCCTGTTGTCTCTGGATGCCCATTAACGGTGATATCCGCAATATATGTCAGGATTTTAGTTGCTCTATCACGCCGTTTCTTGAACTCAAACAGGCCCGGCGTTTTGTCGATAAAGGTCGTTGTGTATTCATTTGACAGAAACGTCGGGTGCTTTAGCAGGTTCTCGACAAAGGCGATGTTGGTCGACACACCGCGAATACGGAACTCGCGTAGGGCGCGGTCCATACGGGCAATCGCCGCTTCTGGTGTTTGCGCGTGTGCCGTCACTTTTACCAACAAACTGTCATAATAACGCGTGATCACACCGCCCGAATAGGCCGTGCCACCATCGAGACGAATACCCATGCCCGTGGCCGAACGATAAGCGGTGATGCGGCCATAATCGGGGATAAAGTTGTT
>NZ_JBOEHB010000008.1:0-121356 GCF_050633725.1 Planktotalea sp. | reverse complement strand
ATCGCCTGCGCAATGGTGCGCAAACGGTCGGGGGTTTGTTGGCTGATCGCCTTGATCACGGCGGCCTTGCCGGAAATGGAATTCGTCGCGCCGGGGATGTCGACTTCGTTGAACCCGGTCAGCCCGGATTCCATCGACGCCAACGCCTTTTGCAGCGACTCGTGGATTGTCCGGCCAATCGACATGGCTTCGCCCACGGACTTCATGGCGGTGGTCAGATAGGGTTCGGACCCGGGGAATTTCTCGAACGCGAACTTGGGGATCTTGGTGACGACATAGTCAATCGACGGCTCGAACGATGCCGGCGTGACCTTGGTGATGTCATTGTCCAGCTCGTCCAGCGTGTAGCCCACGGCCAGCTTTGCGGCGATCTTGGCAATCGGGAAACCGGTGGCTTTTGACGCCAAAGCCGAAGACCGCGACACACGTGGATTCATTTCGATCACGATCATCCGGCCATCATGCGGGCTGACCGCCCATTGCACGTTCGATCCGCCGGTTTCGACGCCGATTTCGCGCAGCACGGCAATGCTGCCGTTGCGCATGATCTGGTATTCCTTGTCGGTCAGCGTCAGGGCAGGGGCCACGGTGATCGAGTCACCGGTATGTACGCCCATCGGATCGACGTTTTCGATGGCACAAACGATGATCGCGTTATCCGCCTTGTCGCGGACCACTTCCATCTCGAATTCTTTCCAGCCCAGCAGGCTCTCATCGATCAGGATCTGGTTCACCGGAGACGCATCCATGCCGGTCCGGCAGAAATGCACATAATCCTCGCGGTTATAGGCCACGCCACCGCCGGTTCCGCCCAGCGTAAAGGCGGGCCGGATGATGGCTGGCAGGCCAATCTCTTCCAGCTCGTCCAGCGCCATTTGCACACCGGCATCCAGGTCGGCAGATCCGTCCTCGCGCTTGGGCGCGGTCACAATCGTTGCCTTGGGGTTTTCCAGCCCGATCCGGTCCATCGCTTCGCGGAACAGCTTGCGGTCTTCGGCCATTTCGATGGCATCCCGCTTGGCCCCAATCATCTCGACACCGAACTTGTCCAGCACGCCCATCTCTTCCAGCGCAAGCGACGTGTTCAAACCCGTCTGACCACCCATGGTCGGAAGCAGCGCATCGGGGCGCTCTTTTTCGATGATCTTGGCGACAACCTCAGGCGTGATCGGCTCAATATATGTCGCATCCGCGAGGCCCGGATCGGTCATGATTGTCGCTGGGTTCGAGTTGACCAGAATGACGCGGTAGCCCTCTTCGCGAAGTGCTTTGCAGGCCTGTGCGCCTGAGTAGTCAAATTCGCAGGCTTGCCCAATCACAATGGGTCCAGCGCCGATGATCATGATGGAGGAGATATCAGTACGTTTGGGCATGGGCAGACCTCTTTTTTCAGCGCGCACTCAAGGGATCGCAGCCTGAGTCGCGGCAGCGTGCAAATTGTCGTGGGTTATAGACATGCGCGGGGTAGGTTCAAGGGGCATATCCGCCTGCGTTCAAGCAAGCCTTGACTTTCGCGCCCCCGCGCGGTGTATCGGCCCAAACTTATAGCCCTTTCCGAAGGAATTACAGCCATGCACGCCTATCGCAGCCACACTTGCGCCGATCTGAACAAATCTAATGTAGGCGATAATGTGCGCCTTTCAGGTTGGGTGCATCGCGTTCGCGATCACGGTGGCCTCTTGTTTATCGACCTGCGCGATCATTATGGCATCACGCAAGTTATGGCCGATCCTGACAGCCCTGTGTTTGCCGAGATCGAAAAGGTGCGCTCTGAATGGTGTATCCGTATCGACGGCAATGTGATGGCGCGCGACGAAAGCCTCGTGAACCCGAAGATCCCGACGGGTGAAGTTGAAGTCTTCATTCGTGACATTGAAGTATTGGGCTCTGCGTCCGAGCTGCCGTTGATGGTCTTTGGCGATCAGGAATATCCAGAGGAAACACGTCTCAAGTATCGCTACCTCGATCTGCGCCGTGAAAAGCTACAGCGCAACATGACGCTTCGCTCTGATGTGGTCGCCTCCATGCGTCGCCGCATGTGGGATCAGAACTTCCGCGAGTATCAGACGCCGATCATCACAGCGTCCAGCCCAGAAGGTGCGCGCGACTTCCTCGTGCCGTCCCGTCAGCATCCCGGCAAGTTCTATGCGCTTCCGCAAGCGCCACAGCAGTTCAAACAGCTGATTATGGTCTCTGGCTTTGACAAGTATTTCCAGATCGCGCCGTGCTTCCGCGACGAAGACCCGCGCGCGGATCGCTCACCGACAGATTTCTATCAGCTCGACCTCGAGATGAGCTTTGTTGAGCAAGAAGACGTCTTCAACACGATCCAGCCAGTGGTTGGCGGTATCTTTGAGGAATTCGGTGGCGGTCGCAAAGTCGATCAGACGTGGGAGAAAATCTCCTACAAAGACGCCGCGCTTTGGTACGGTTCTGACAAGCCTGACCTGCGCAACCCGATCAAGATGCAGGTCGTGTCAGAGCATTTCGCTGGCTCAGGCTTTGCGATTTTCGCGAAGCTTTTGGAGCAGGAAGGCACAGAGATTCGCGCGATCCCTGCGCCGACAGGTGGCTCACGTAAGTTTTGTGACCGCATGAACGCCTTTGCGCAGAAGGAAGGCCTTCCCGGTATGGGCTACATCTTCTGGCGTAAGCGTACTAATGCTTTGAGTGCAAAGATGAATGAATCAATTCAAGGTGCTTTGTCTGGAATGCGCCTTGCTTTTGGGGATCAGGAAACCCGTGTTCGGGAAAAAATGCGCTTAATTGAAGCCGCTAAAGAAGCCGCTGATAGTCTTTCTCTGACAGATGATGAGGCCATGGAAGTCATCGCTCAAATCGATGAACTTGAGGCTGCTGGCGATATTGAACGTGCCGATCTATTACGAGGCGCATATTTTTCCGAATGGGAAGCAGCTGGCCCGCTGGCTAAGAACATCGGCCCAGAGCGCACGGAAGCGATCCGTCAGCAGCTTGGCCTCGGTGTCGGCGATGCGGCCTTCTTCCTCGGTGGTAAGCCAAGCGCGTTTGAAGCGGTTGCAGGCCGCGCGCGTAACGAGATTGGTCAGGCGCTGAAGTTGATCGACGAAGATCGTTTTGCTTTCGCATGGATCGTTGATTTCCCGATGTATGAGGCGGACGAAGAGACCGGCAAGATCGATTTCTCGCACAACCCGTTTTCGATGCCGCAGGGTGGCCTAGAGGCGCTGAATGGCGATCCTTTGGAGGTGCTGGGCTATCAGTATGACCTTGCTTGTAACGGGTATGAGCTGATTTCCGGTGCGATCCGGAACCACCAGCCCGACATCATGTTCAAAGCCTTTGAACTGGCGGGCTATGGCAAGGATGAAGTGACCAAGCGTTTCGGCGGTATGGTCAATGCATTCCAATATGGCGCGCCTCCCCACGGTGGCTGTGCGGCTGGGATCGACCGGATTGTGATGTTGCTCGCGGATGAAGCGAACATTCGTGAAGTTATCATGTTCCCAATGAACCAGCGCGCCGAAGATCTGATGATGAACGCACCATCCGATCCAATGAGCGATCAGTTGATGGAACTGGGCCTGCGCGTTATTCCGCAGGACTAAGCAAAAAGAAGGGTGCGTGGAAACCACGCACCCTACACTTCGCAACACCCCGTAAGGTGCGTGGTTTCCACGCACCCACGTTAGATCATTTGGTCAAACCACTTAGCGGCGACGATCACGGCGCGCTGACATTGGCTGGAACGCCACGCCAACATGCGCTTCGCAATAGGGCTTGCCTGCCTTTACAGGCAGACCGCAGAACCAGAAGTCATCAGTCGCTGGATCGCCCACAGGCCATTTGCAGGTCCGTTCGGTCAATTCCATCAAGCTGATCTTCTTGGATTTCTTTTCAACTTCACTCACCTTGGCCAAAGCTTCGGGGCTGATCTCATTCGCAGATGGCTGCGGTGGCAGGGGCTGTCCGGCTGGAATAATCGCGCGGCGCGCCCGTGACACAGGCGGCGGAGGCGTTGTTGGCTCGGCAATTGGCGCAACCGCTTTTGGTGCGGCTTCTGCCTTTGCAACGGCCTTGGGCTTTGGCTCTGCCTTTGCGACCTTTGGTTTTGCTTCTGCTTTCGCAGCTCCGGTGGTGGTCCGGTTGGAGAGACCCAAGCGGTGGACTTTGCCAATCACAGCATTTCTCGTCACGCCGCCGAGTTCTTTGGCGATCTGGCTCGCTGATTGGCCTTCGCCCCACATTTTTTTCAGTGTTTCAACACGTTCGTCGGTCCAGGACATTCCGGCTTCCTTATTTAAAAAAGCGGCCCGCAAAGGTGCCGCTCCTGATATCTTGGTGCTTGCCCCTATTCTAATCAGCCACGGCTGAGATACAAGTCATGCGAATCAGGGACGCAGGGTTGAGCCACCTATGACACAAAATAACGCCATAGACACACCGCAGATGGGGAGACGCCGGTTTGGGCGCGTAAATTGGTTAGGGTTGCAGACTTTGATCCACAGAGAGGTGCGCCGCTTTTTGGCGGTTTGGACGCAGACCTTGCTTGCGCCCCTTGTAACAGCTGGTTTGTTTTTGTTGATTTTCAATCTCGCGGTTGGCGCGCGCCGCGGCGATGTTATGGGCGTTCCTTTCATCGAATTCATCGCGCCCGGCATTTTGATGATGACGGTCATTCAGAACTCATTTGCGAATGTAAGTTCGTCGATCGTGATTTCCAAGGTGCAGGGCAATATTGTCGACACATTGATGCCCCCGCTCGCGCCTTTGGAGATGGTCATTGGTTATCTTGCAGGAGGTATAGGACGCGGTGTTTTCGTCGCATTGGCGATTGGGCTTGGGATGCTTTTGTTCCTCGGCATTGGTGTTCAGCATCCGATTATGGCGCTTGCTTATGTCGTGCTTGGATCCGCCTTTCTTGGCGGCCTTGGAATCATCGCAGGTATTTTTGCCAACAAGTTTGATCAAATGGCAGCGATCACCAATTTCATTGTAACGCCGCTCGCGATGCTGTCTGGGACTTTCTATTCGGTATCGGTCTTGCCCCCTGTTTTGCGCCAGTTGACGGAGATGAACCCGATTTATTATCTGATCGACGGCCTGCGTTTTTCAGTCATTGGAGTATCAGACAGTAACCCTTGGTCAGGTTTGCTTATTTGTAGCTTAGCTGTGCTCGCCATTAGCGCAATCGCTTGGCAAATGCTTCGCACAGGCTATCGGCTCAAGCCTTAGAGGCGCGTGTTTCTCGCCAAGCCAAAAGCGCCGCCCCGAGAATAATAACAATTGCGCCTAGGATCGAAACGGCTTCAGGGATCACCCCAAATATGGCGGCGTCATACAGGGCTGCAAAGAGGAGCGTGCCGTAGCTGAATGGCACAACAAAAGAGGCATCTGCGCGCGCAACCGAATTCAAGAAACACGTCTGCGCCATAGCCATGCCCACGCCAATGCCTGCAAGCGCGCACCATTGGGCAAACGTTGGTGGCTCCCAAACTGTCAGGACGGCAAGAGTTGCGATGACCAGACCAATTGCATTGTTGACAAGTAGGATTTGAAACGGGGCTTCGCGTCCTGAGAGTTTCTTGATGAATATGATCTCTAATCCAAGGATCACCGCGGCGCCTAAGGCGAGTAACGCTCCGGGTTCAAATGTTCCGGATCCCGGCCTCAGTAAAATGATCGCGCCGCACAGTGCGATTCCTGCGGCGCTCCACCGGACTGGCCCTACGCGTTCGCCAAGCAGGAAAATCGCAAAGACCATTGCGAAAACGGGGTTCAAAAAGCTGATCGCCGTGGCATCCGACAGTGGGATGAACGCGACCGACGCGAACATCAAGGTCACGCCCGCAGCGCCGCATGTCGTCCGCAGTATATGCAATTTCAGGTCCACCGCGCCGAATTGAGGGCGCAGGATCAATGCCGCACTTCCCAACGCAAGAGCCGCAAATAAAAAGCGCGCTTGGGTGATCTGCAAGGGATGCAAGGGCGCGCCGAGCGTTCCGGTTCCGATCGCTTTTGCGAGTAAAGTCGTGACAGCAATGAATGCTGTTGCGCAGATCATTAAGATCATCGCGAGGCGGGGGTTATGCTCGGGTAGGTTTGCCATCCGCCAAGACCTGCGCCGATTTGCATTCTGCTTCAAGCGTTCAATTGTACCGATTTGCAATCGCTCTTGCGTTTTACCCGTCGCGCTGTATGAAGCAGGCATGATCAAAACCGCACATAAACGTCTTCGACGACACTTGCGCCGCGCTTAATTGCGTCTGATCTGCCGTGCATGGCGGCAACTCTTCTCATGCATCACCCCAAATATTGACTTGGCCCTGCCGCTCAGGCACTCACAGGGCTTACATTTTCTAAGGATACATCCATGATCCCCTCCGTTTTGCCGACTTACTCTCGCGCGCCTTTGACCTTTGTCAAAGGTTCTGGCAGCTGGTTAATCGAAGCAGACGGGCGACGTTTTCTTGATCTAGGCGCTGGCATTGCGGTGAATGCGCTGGGTCATGCGCATCCTACACTGGTTGCGGCGCTGACTGATCAAGCACAAGAATTGTGGCATGTCTCTAACCTCTATCAGATCCCGCAACAGCAAAAGCTGGCGGATATGTTGGTTGATCTAACCTTTGCGGACACCGTGTTTTTCACCAACTCGGGCACGGAAAGTTGCGAATTGGCGGTGAAAATGGCGCGCAAATACTGGTTCGAGAAAGACGCGCCGGAACGGGTCGAAATCATCACCTTTGATGGCTCGTTTCATGGGCGTTCGTCCGCGGGGATCGCAGCGGCAGGTTCCGAAAAGATGACCAAAGGGTTTGGCCCTCTTTTGCCTGGCTTCGTACATCTTCCTTGGTGTGACCATGAAGCGCTAACTGCGGCGATCAACGACAAAACGGCTGCGATATTGCTCGAACCTGTGCAAGGCGAGGGGGGCATTCGCCCATTGCCAGACCAAGACCTGAAAGCGCTGCGCGATCTGTGTGATGAGCAGGGAATTCTGTTGATCTTGGATGAGGTGCAATGCGGCGTAGGCCGAACCGGCAAGCTATTTGCGCATGAATGGGCAGGCATTGAGCCTGACATCATGATGGTGGCCAAAGGTATCGGCGGCGGCTTTCCTCTTGGCGCTGTGCTGGCCACAGAAAATGCAGCAAGTGGCATGACGGCTGGCACTCATGGCTCGACCTATGGGGGCAATCCTTTGGGCTGCGCTGTGGGGAGCGCTGTTCTGGAAACCGTTGCTAAGCCAGAGTTCCTTGCAGATGTCTCTCGCCGCGCTGGCACGCTTCGTCAAAGTCTCGAAGGGCTGATCGCCGCGCATCCCGACGTATTCGAGGAGGTGCGTGGCTCTGGCCTTATGCTGGGTCTCAAATGCAAAGCCAGTAACATCGATGTGGTGAATGCTGGTTATGACAATGAGGTTATAACGGTGCCAGCGGCTGACAACGTAATTCGCCTGCTTCCTGCGCTTAACATTACCGAAGACGACATTGCAGAAGCCTCAAAACGCCTCAGCGCTGCGGCAAAACAGATTGAGAAAACGTCCTGAGTTTCCTCTCTCTAGAAATATCCCGGGGAGCGCGAGGGGCTGGCCTCTCGCACCCGCACTAACAAAAAGTTTAGACATATGAACCACTTTCTCGACATTCACAAAACAGACCCTAACGCTCTGAGCGGCATCATTTCACAAGCGCGCTCAATGAAGGATGCGCGGGTTGGATTGCCAAAAGCGACGCTTGATAGCGAGCAGCCGCTCGCAGGTCACATGGTGGCGCTGATCTTCGAAAAACCTTCCACCCGTACACGCGTTTCTTTTGACGTTGGCGTGCGGCAGATGGGCGGCGAGACGATGGTTTTGTCCGGCAACGATATGCAACTCGGGCATGGCGAGACAATTGCAGACACTGCCCGTGTTCTTTCACGCTATGTGGATATGATTATGATCCGCACATTCGATGAAAGCGTGTTGCTCGAAATGGCGGAATATGCCGATGTTCCTGTGATCAATGGGCTCACCGATCGCACCCATCCTTGTCAAATCATGGCGGATGTCATGACCTATGAAGAGCATCGAGGCTCGATCAAAGGGAAGAGAGTTGTATGGTGCGGCGACGGAAACAACGTGTGCGCATCCTTCTTGCACGCGGCGGGGCAGTTTGGCTTTGACCTTGTCTTCACAGGCCCAAAACAACTTGATCCAGAGGATGAATTCGTTGGTTTGGCGCGCAACGCGGGTGCAAGCATCAGTATTGAGCGCGACCCGCACAAGGCTGTTGACGGCGCTGATCTGGTTGTGGCGGACACTTGGGTGTCGATGCATGACAGCCAGTCAGCCAAAGAGCGTCGTCACAACATGCTGCGGCCTTATCAGGTCAACGAAACGCTTATGAAAAGCGCCAAACCCGACGCGCTCTTTATGCACTGTCTACCCGCGCACCGCGAGGAAGAGGCGACAAGTGCGGTCATGGATGGACCGAACTCGGTGGTGTTTGATGAGGCTGAGAACCGGCTTCACGCGCAAAAAGCGATCATGCGCTGGTGCTTGGGTAAGTAGCATTAAAAAACGCGGCCCATCTTGTTCAGATGGACCGCGTTGATACGCTTTGAAGCTGTTTAGCCGTTAATTCGCGATCCAATACAGCAGCGTAAAGATCAGTCCGGACATAAGCGCCGCCGCGGGAACGGTTATCACCCAAGCCGCAACGATGGTCATAAAGTGGGAACGGCGCACCAGCTTGCGGCGACGGCGTTCAATCGGAGCGATGGTTTTCGCCGCGGGGATCGGCCCTTTCGAGCGTTTAAGGCGTCGCTCCATATGCCATTCGCGATAAAACCCAACACCGAAGATACCGCCGACAGCAATATGCGTTGAGCTTACGGGCAGGCCAAGCCAGCTGGCGATGATCACGGTAATCGCAGCAGAGAGCGCAACACAGTAAGCGCGCATCGGGTTCAGCTTGGTGATTTGGCTGCCAACCATGCGGATCAGTTTTGGGCCAAACAAGAACAGACCGAAAGAGATACCAAAGGCACCGATGATCATCACCCACATCGGGATTGCGACTTTGGATGAAAAGTCTCCGAACTCTGTTGCATGAACGATTGCAGCCAGCGGGCCTACTGCGTTGGCAACGTCGTTCGCGCCATGCGCAAAGCTAAGCAAAGCTGCGGAAAACACCAACGGAAGTCCAAACAGAACCTTTAGGGATTTGTTTCGATTTTCCAAACCTTCCGACTGACGCGCGATCAAAGGGCGGGTGATGACATAGGTTACAAAGCCCAGAACCAAGCCAATCAGCAATGCGGTTTGCAGATCGATTTTGACGATGCGTTTCAGCCCCTTCATCGCAAGATAGGTCGCAAATACGCCTGCCATGATGCCGACGAGAACCGGAACCCACACGCGCGCAGCGGCGATTTTGTCATCGCGATAGATAATCTTGTGCTTGATAAACGCGAGGAAAAGCGCTGCAACCAAACCGCCAAGAACAGGTGAAATCACCCAACTTGCTGCAATTTTGCCCATCGTTGGCCAGCTCACAGCCGCAAGGCCTGCCGCTGCAATGCCTGCGCCCATAACGCCGCCGACGACCGAGTGGGTCGTGGAAACTGGTGCGCCAACATAGGTTGCTAGGTTTACCCAAAGCGCCGAGCTGATCAGCGCGGCCATCATTGCCCACATAAAGACGGTGCCGTCTTTCACTGCGTCGGTGTTGATAATGCCTTTGGAAATCGTCGACACAACATCGCCACCTGCAAGCAAGGCTCCCGCGCTTTCGCACACAGCTGCAATTGCAATCGCGCCGCCCATCGTAAGAGCGTTGGCACCAACTGCCGGGCCCATGTTGTTAGCAACATCATTTGCACCAATGTTGATCGCCATATAGGCACCAACCGCCGCAGCAGCCGCAACGATCAACGATCCTTCGCTTCCGCCAAACCAGATAATCGCTATGAGAAAGGCGACGAGGATGAAGGCAAAAGCAATCCCCAGGCCAACCATCGGGCGCGCCACAAATTGAGTCGCTAATTCAAGCTGACTAATTCGATTCAGGTCGCGATCTAGTGTCTTCCACTGACTTCCAAGAGGGTTTTCGGCCATTTTAATCTCTTTTGCATGCAATTTCGTCCCCATGCGCGTAAGGCGCAAAGCGATTCAAGACAAGTCATTCATGCACTGAGGGCCGATATTTTGCGGCGAAACCTTAGGATTGGAAGTTCTTGAGGATTGCCTGCAAACCCGGTTCATCAACCATTTCAGCAGCTTGCGCCGGATCGACCCATTTGCGGGTACGCTCGGATGCCTCTGGGAACACGTCTTCTAGGCGATCGACCTCAATAGCAAAGACTTTTGTCGAGCAAGGCACGACAGAGCCGCCTTCCAATCGTTTTTCGTAGTCGAATTCACCAACTGGCTCGGGCAAGATATTTGCAGCCTTTACACCCGCTTCTTCCCAAGCTTCCTGCGCGGCGGCGGAATGTGCGTCCAAACCGTCAATCGGCCAACCTTTTGGAACGATCCAGCGTTTGGTGTTGCGGCTTGTGATAACCAGAACTTTGCGTTCTGCCCCATCGCCGCGATAGCAAATTGCCGCGACTTGCACGCGGCCAGGCCGCTGAACAAGTGGCTGAACAACTTCAGACCATGCTTTTTTTAGAAGTCCGCCCATTACTTACCTGCCCTTCTTTTTTTGCTTTTATCCGATGAGGATTAACAGATAGTGATCAAATATGCAATTTTCACTTACCTTTGCGCTTTGCGCGCAACGTTGGGTCTGCTTCGCGCGGATTTTCGGGCCAAGGATGGCGTGGATATCGCCCCCGCATATCTTTGCGCACGTCCGCATATGAGCTGTCCCAAAAGGCGGGAATGTCCGTTGTCGTTTGAACGGGCCGACCCGCAGGAGATAACAGGGTCACACGCAGAGCCTGACCTGCGACGATCGGATGGACCGTCGTTCCGAACATTTCTTGCAAGCGGAGTTCTATTTCTGGTTGGCCATGAGAATAGTCAACAGGCACTTTGCGGCCCAAAGGCGTGCTAACATGCGACGGAGCCGCTGTATCAAGGCGCTGCGTTTGCTCCCATGTCAGGCGAGATTTGAGCGGTTCGAGCAAGTTCAAGCTTTTGAGTTGCGCCGCATTTTTCACCCCGCCGAGGTAGGGTAGCAACCAATCCTGCGCATCGTTTATCAGCGCGCTGTCACTCATATCCGGAAAGTCTTCACCCGCCTTTCGCATCAGCATGACGCGCGTTCTAAATCGTTCTGCGGGTGGGTTAAGCGTCAGGCCAAGCATTTTGACGCCCTCAAGCATTGCTTTTGCAGTGGCGTCTTCCGGTGCATCATTCCAGAGGCGCTCGTCCAGTGTCAGAGCGCCTAGTTTTTCGCGTTTGTAGGCCAGAACACGGCGTTCGCGTTTGGACCAAGAACATTCTTCGACCCACAGGATTTGATCGCCATAAAGCGCGCGAATATCTGCGAGGTGTATCGGCGTTGCTTGGCGAATGCGCGCTTCGCGGGGGTGTCCGTCTGTATCGGTCACGACGATGTATGGCGCTTTACTCAAGGCATCGCCGTCTTCCATCACAGCGCCCTTGCCACCAGAGAGGACATAACGAGGAGCCTCGCCTTTGCGGCGCTGGCCGATGCGATCAGGATAGGCAAGCGCGCAGATCGCGCCAAGGTCCATGGCTGCGCAGGTGTTGTTCGGGGCGAGTTTGCGAAAACGTGTGGTTTCTTGAGCGATACGTGCTTTGTAGTCTTTTGAAACGCGCCCTTCTCGAAGCGCACGGAGTCGCAGAAATAGATCAGAACCGCTCCCGCGAGCGAGCGGATCACGATCACCCAGAATGGCGGCCGCTTCAGCGGCTTGCGAGCCCGCTCGGATGAGCATGTGTGCCAGCCTTGGGTGCATTGGGAGCCGTGCGAGGGCTTTGCCGTGGTCCGTTATGCGCAAGTCGGCATCAAGCGCGCCAAGATCGCTTAACAGGTTTTGCGCTTCGCTAAGTGCAGAAGGTGGTGGCATCGTTAGGAACGGCAAATCTTCAGGAGGCGCGCCCCAGAGCGCGATTTCCAACGCGAGATCGGTGAGATCGGCGGTTTCAATTTCGGCGGGCGCGAAGGGCGGTTGCGCCCCGTTCTCGCCTTTGGCCCAAAGTTTGTAAGCAATGCCGGGAGCAACGCGCCCCGCGCGCCCTGCGCGCTGCTCGGATTCGGCGCGCGAGGCACGTTCTGTGACAAGTCGCGACATGCCGGTTCCCGCATCAAAGCGCGCGCGGCGGGAAAGGCCGCTGTCAACAACAATGCGTATGTCTTCAATCGTTAGCGACGTTTCGGCGATGGATGTGGCCAGCACAAGTTTGCGTCGTCCATCCGTTTCGGGTTGGATAGCGGATCTCTGGTCTTGGAATTTCATCGCGCCATAGAGCGGCCTGAGAGCGATGTTCGGGCCAAGGCGCCTTGCGAGCAGCGCCTCGGTGCGCCGAATTTCGCCTTCGCCCGGTAGGAATGCGAGCAAACCGCCCGTAGTATCCTTTAAGGCGGTTTCGATAAGATCGGCCATCGCCGTTTCCAGACGGATGTCTTTTGGACGCGGGCGAGGAAGGAACACAGTTTCCACCGGAAAACTGCGCCCTTCTGAGGTTACGATTGGTGCGTTCCCTAAGAGCGTGGCGACGGGCGCAGCATCAAGCGTGGCGGACATAACGATCAGCGCTAAGTCTTCGCGCAATGCCGCGCGGCACTCAATGCAAAGCGCGAGGCCAAGATCGGCATTTAGCGAGCGTTCGTGGAATTCATCGAAAATGATTGTGCCGATCGCCGAAAGTTCAGGGTCGGATTGAATCATTCGGGTCAAGATGCCTTCGGTCACAACTTCTATGCGGGTGTTTGGCCCGATCTTGCGCGCCCCGCGCATTGCGTAACCGACGGTTTCCCCCACTTGTTCTCCGAGTTGAGAAGCGAGCCTTTCTGCGGCGGCCCGCGCGGCAAGGCGACGGGGTTCTAACATGATGATTTTGCCGCTCGAAAGTTTGGCGCGCAGCACGGCCAAAGGCACGCGCGTGGTTTTGCCCGCGCCGGGAGGGGCTTGCAAAACTGCCATGCCGCGCGTTTTGAGCGCGTCGATCAGCTCGGGTAAAACCGCATCAATAGGGAGAGTATCGTCCATCTGCTACATATCGTCCAAAGCGCGGGGCTAGACAACGCTTGCGTGCTCAGAGAAAAACAGGCGAGTTTTTGAAGGGGCGCGACATGGACATCCAAACGCTTGCAACATCAGTGCAAAACGGTGACCGCCGTGCATTGGCACGCGCGATCACTTTGGTGGAAAGCGCGCGCAGCGATCATCGTGCGCAAGCGGCGGAGTTGTTGGAAGCATTGGCCTCCAGTGGGCGACAAGCCTTGCGGATCGGACTGTCAGGAACGCCGGGCGTCGGAAAGTCTACGTTTATCGAGAGCTTTGGCATGATGCTCTTGGGGCAGGGTCTGAGGGTTGCTGTTTTGGCTGTTGACCCAAGTTCGGCGCGCTCTGGCGGATCAATTCTTGGCGATAAGACGCGCATGGATCGTTTGGCACGGGAGCGCGATGCGTTTATTCGCCCCTCGCCGTCGCAAACCCATCTTGGCGGCGTTGCGCGCCGCTCGCGCGAGGCCGTTGCAGTCTGCGAAGCCGCTGGTTTCGATGTCGTTTTGATTGAAACCGTAGGTGTTGGGCAATCTGAAACGGTTGTCGCCCAGATGGCAGATTTGTTTATTCTGCTCTTGGCCCCAGCGGGCGGCGATGAGTTGCAAGGCGTGAAGCGTGGCATCATGGAAATGGCCGACCTGATTCTTGTTAACAAAGCAGATGGCGACTTGAAATCCGCAGCTACGCGGACAATGGCGGATTATGCGGGGGCTTTGCGGCTTTTGCGCAAGCGCCCGCAAGACCCGGACGGGTTTCCCAAAGCTCTGGCAATTTCGGCGTTGGAAGAAAGCGGGTTGCAAGGCGCTTGGGATGAGATGAGCGCGCTGGTCGAGTGGCGGCGTGAAGAAGGATTTTTCAACCGCACCCGCGCCGAGCAAGCGCGATTCTGGTTTGAAGAAGATGTACGCCAAGCGCTTCTTGCGCGTTTAAGCGAAGCTGGACCTTTGCGAGATGCGATGGATGAACTCGGGGCTTCGGTTGCGCAGGGCAAAGTAACCCCTGCTTTTGCGGCCCAGCACATGCAAGAGTTATTAAAGGGCTAGACGGTAACACGCCCCTAGCGCACGCCCAAATTTCCAAGAGATTTTCTGAAAGACGACGTGAGACAGCCGCAGAAGTCAGAAAAGTGAGCGTAAGTGTAAAGGATAGGGGTTGCGAAGCGGTGAATCGCTTGACGCCTATCTGTTATCGTCCTAAGAGGCCCGAACGGAATTATTGGCGCGGTGAATGCTGCGCCTACTTTTTGTTTGCAGAGGAACGCTCTGCACCAAATGAACACGAGGATATGCCCATGTCGCGCCGCTGCGAATTGACCGGAAAAGGCCCGATGACGGGCAACAACGTAAGCCACGCCAAAAACCGCACACGTCGCCGGTTTTTGCCAAACCTGAACGATGTGACGCTTCAGTCCGAAGTTCTTGGTCGCGGTATCAAGTTGAAAATCTCTGCTGCTGCACTGCGTTCTGTTGATCACCGCGGTGGTCTGGACGCGTTCCTTGCGAAAGCGAAAGACACAGAGCTGTCTGACGGCGCATTGAAAGTCAAAAAAGAGATCGCGAAAGCGCAAGCGGCAGCCGCTTAATCTCTTTTCGGTTTTTCGAATTTTGAGCACCCCGTAGCCTATGCTGCGGGGTGCTTCGTTTTGTCCGTTGCAGCCTGTTCGGTGCAAGCATAAGTCATTGGTATGAAGTGGTCATCCTTCCTTTTGAGCGCCGTACTGGCGTGCGTTATTGCGTTAACAGCGCAAAGCGCCGCCGTTGCGCGCACGATGCCAGATGCCACGGGTCAAATGGTCATTTGCACAGGTGTTGGCCCGACAATGGTCTACGTCGACGAAAACGGCGAGCCGACCACACCACCTCAGCTTTGCCCTGATTATGCTTTGTCGTTGATAGTTGCGTTGGACAGCAGCGATGTTGTTTTTAGCGCCTCTGGCCTGTGGACCTCACAAGAGGCTGAGGTTTTGAATGACGGGGTTTCTACGCTACGCCTTGGAGCCCCAAACGCGCGCGCGCCTCCTGCTTTGATTTAGTTTCACGTTTTCCAAATTCTAAATCAATGAAGGAGAGACCAATGTCTTTCACATCCAAGTTTTTCGCCGCAGCTCTTGCTGTTTCCGTTGCACTGCCAGCTTTTGCGGATGGCATAATGATCAAGGATGCCTATGCGCGTACCTCGATGAAAGGCGCAAAGACGGGCGCGGCCTTTATGCAGATCATGAACCATTCTGGCACGGATGATCGCTTGATCGATGCCAAGTCGAGCATCGCGAAAAAAGTCGAACTCCACACACATGAAGACATGGGTGAAGGGGTGATGAAGATGGTGCATGTCGAAGAAGGTTTTTCTATCCCTGATGGTAAAATGCATGGGCTTGCGCGCGGTGGCGATCACGTGATGTTCATGGGACTTACACAGGATATGAACCACGGTGATACCGTCGAAGTTACTTTGACATTTGAAAAAGCTGGTGACGTAGTTGTGCAAATTCCAGTTGATCTAGAGCGCCAGGATCACGGCGCAATGAAACATGGTGACATGGATCATTCGAATAACTGATTTAAGTGATGGGTGGGGGCGATGCCCCCATTCCTTGCCAAAAAGCCGTTAGATTAGAGGAGGCTTTCAACCCAAGCGGGGACCGTATCGGTGGCTTTTCCAAAACTGGTTTGAGCAAAAGCCGAAACTGTCGCGCTGGGTTCTAGATTAAGCTCAATCGTACCCGCGCCGAACTGAGTGGCATCTTGGACAAACCCCGCAGCGGGATACACATTGCCAGAGGTTCCAATCGCGGCAAAAAGATCCGCCTCGCGTAAATGGTGGTAAATTTCATCCATTTGGTAGGGCATTTCACCAAACCACACGATGTCCGGGCGGGCAGAATGTGCTGCGCATTTCGGGCATATCGAATCGCGATTCATTTTAAGCGGAGCACGCCAACGGGCATCGCAACTGGCGCAAAGTGCGCCACTTAGGGCGCCGTGCATGTGAATAACGTTCTGCGATCCGGCGCGTTCGTGCAGATCATCAACATTTTGCGTGACCAGAATCACTTCGCCATCAGATGCACTTTGCAACCGGGCCAATGCCTCATGCGCGGCGTTGGGGCGGGCTTGCTGCGCCTGAACGCGGCGCGCGTTGTAAAAGTGATGCACGAGATCGGGATTACGCGCGAACCCCTCGGGCGTTGCCACATCTTCGATGCGGTGTTGCGCCCAAAGACCGCCCTCGTCGCGAAAGGTTCCCAGCCCACTCTCAGCGGAAATGCCTGCACCTGTGAGGATGACGATTTTCTTCATGTCATTTCGATACACCGAGCGCGCGCGCAAGGTCTTATGAGCACATTTTTTGCGCTTGGACGCCGAACTTCTTGTAACGCTTCCAGAATTTTTCATGGCTGGCGCGATCCGATTGGCGAATTTCCTGACTGCGATGGGGATTCTTAAAGAAGGTCGCGGCCAGACGTTGGTCTGACGAGCTAAGCGTTTTGCGCGCGGCTTTGTCGATGCATCTGCAAAGGCTGCGATTCGCGGCTTTGCGGTCAGATTGCATGCATGCGCGCTGCATTGAGCCTGCCTCAACTGTAGTTGGAAGGGCTGGTGCTAGTATCGCCGACAAAGTGAGTGTCAAAATGATGTGTTTCATGGTTTCTGCCTCTGTTCAGCACGGGCGCGGATCTTGAAGCCCATCGTCTCTCGTGCTGCTTACCTACCCGTTAATATTAACGTAAAAATAGCTTGATTTCAATTCCTGCGCTGTGTCGGCAAAGCCTTGCTGATCTTGCAAATTGGTTAGTACGTGTGCAGCGCCTTGACCAAGGCGCAAAAGCCACTCATATCCCGCCTATGACAGACTTGAGCAAAATCCGTAATTTCTCGATCGTGGCGCATATTGACCACGGGAAATCCACCCTTGCTGACCGCCTCATTCAAGAGACGGGCACAGTGAAGGATCGTGACATGCAAGAGCAGATGCTCGACAGCATGGACATCGAACGCGAGCGCGGGATTACGATTAAGGCCAACACAGTTCGGATTGACTATAAAGCGGACGATGGGGAAGATTATGTTCTGAACCTGATCGACACCCCCGGCCACGTTGACTTTGCCTATGAAGTCTCCCGCTCGATGCGTGCGGTTGAAGGCTCATTGTTGGTTGTGGACAGTTCTCAAGGCGTTGAGGCGCAGACATTGGCCAACGTCTATCATGCAATTGATGCGGATCACGAGATCGTGCCGATCTTGAACAAGATCGACCTGCCGGCGGCTGATTGTGATCGCGTGGCAGAACAGATCGAAGATGTGATCGGAATCGATGCAACAGATGCGATCCAAGTTTCTGCGAAAACTGGCCAAGGCATTCATGAAACGCTGGAAGCGATTGTCACGCGGCTGCCCGCACCGACAGGCGAGCGGGATGCACCGCTAAAGGCCATGCTTGTGGACAGTTGGTATGACGCCTACCTCGGCGTTATTGTTTTGGTACGAATCATTGATGGTGTGTTGAAAAAGGGCGAGCGCATCAAAATGCTCTCTAACAATTCCACTCATTTTGTTGATCGCATCGGCGTGTTCAAACCACAGCGTGAAGAGATCGCAGAGCTTGGGCCCGGTGAAATGGGCTTTCTTACGGCGTCAATCAAACAAGTCCGCGACACGCGCGTGGGCGACACGATTACCCATGAGAAAAAAGGCACACAGGACGCCCTGCCGGGCTTTAAACCTGCGCAGCCGGTCGTGTTCTGCGGGCTGTTTCCAGTAGATAGCGCAGAATTCGAAGACTTGCGCGATGCAATCGACAAGCTGGCGCTGAATGACGCGAGCTTCTCGTTCGAAATGGAAACCTCTGCTGCGCTTGGTTTTGGGTTCCGTTGTGGTTTCCTAGGGTTGCTGCACCTTGAGGTAATCCGCGATCGGATTGAGCGCGAATACAATATCGAGCTGATCACAACTGCGCCGTCGGTGATCTACCATATTCATATGAAAGACGGCACGATGCAGGAGTTGCACAACCCTGCTGATATGCCTGATTTGACCTTCGTGGATCACATGCAAGAGCCGCGCATCAAGGCAACGATTTTGGTGCCAGATGAATATCTGGGCGATGTTTTGAAGCTTTGCCAAGATCGCCGCGGCATTCAAGAAGATCTGACCTACGCGGGCAGCCGCGCGATGGTGGTGTATGATCTGCCCCTTAACGAGGTTGTTTTTGATTTTTACGACCGCCTGAAATCCGTCACGAAGGGCTATGCGTCATTTGACTATCATATGACGGGCTATCGTCAGGACAATCTGGTGAAAATGTCAATTCTGGTGAACGATGAGCCTGTGGATGCGCTCTCAACGATGGTGCACCGCGACCGCGCTGAAATGCGGGGGCGTGCTATGGTTGAAAAACTGAAAGATCTGATCCCGCGCCATATGTTCAAAATCCCGATTCAAGCGGCGATTGGAGGTAAGGTAATCGCTCGCGAAACGCTTTCCGCGATGCGCAAAGACGTGACGGCGAAGTGCTATGGCGGCGATGCGACCCGTAAGAAGAAACTGCTTGAGAAGCAAAAAGCGGGTAAGAAGAAGATGCGCCAATTCGGCAAGGTGGATATTCCACAAGAAGCATTCATTTCTGCGCTGAAGATGGACAACTAAGGGTAAGGTGCGTGGTAACCACGCACCCTACGCTGATATTCGTTTCATCTTCGCAAAGGACGTAAATTCCCAATGTTCAGGCCTTTGAACCAAACCATGGTTCACAGGATCCCTCCAGCAAAGTTCCATATGCGCGTCAAAGTCAGCTTTTGATCGGATGTGATGTTCCCAAAAACGCCTGTTCCAAATCCCTCTTTCCCTGCGCGTGATGTCGCTGGCACGTAAGGGTCCCTTTGGCAGACTGCGCGAAAATCTAGCTTTGATGATGCGCCATCGCGTAGAAAAATCATGATCGCCGCTGGGTAACGTCCAAATACAATGCATATGATCGGGAAGGACCACCCATGCATGCACTGTCACAGGCCGCTCGCGCAAAGTGCGCTGGACGGCGCTGCGCAGCAGCGTAATCTCCCGTAAAAGCAGATTGGAGCCGTGTGAACGCAGGCCAACGGTAAAGAAGATCGTTGCGTTTGGAATCTTGGGGCGATGATAGTTGGACATCCCAAAGTTCTGGCGGCTCACGATTAAGATCAAGTGAATCTACGTAGGGTGCGTGTTAACACGCACCGCGACACAAAACTGTTACAGATTCGATCTACGCGTTGCTGCAGGAGAAAACAGATGACCACATATGCAATCAATGGCCTCGGCCGTATGGGAAAACTCGCAATCCGACCGCTGCTCGAAAGTGGTGCGAAGATCGCATTTTTGAATGATGCCGTCGGCGATCCCGAGATGCACGCGCATTTGCTTGAATTTGATACGGTGCACGGGCGTTGGGATGCCGAGTTTTCACACGATGCTGACAGTATTTCGATCGATGGAACCCGTATTCCGCTTTGTCAGACACGTGATTTAAACGAGCTTCCTTTAGAGGGTGTGGATGTCGTTATAGATTGCACGGGCGCGTTCAAGACAGAGGCAAAACTTGCCCCCTATTTTGCTGCAGGCGTGAAAAAGGTCGTGGTCTCAGCCCCTGTGAAAGAAGAGAGCGCTGCAAACATCGTGATTGGGGTCAATGACGACACCTATGAGCCAAACAAGCACCGCATCATTACTGCGGCCTCTTGCACAACTAACTGCCTTGCGCCTGTTGTTAAGGTTATTCATGAGAATTTAGGCATTAAACATGGCTCGATCACCACGATTCACGATGTAACAAATACACAGACTATCGTTGATCGTCCCGCTAAAGATCTACGACGTGCGCGCTCTGCGCTCAATTCGCTCATCCCAACAACCACAGGATCAGCGACGGCGATAACGTTGATCTACCCTGAACTGACGGGTAAATTGAACGGCCATGCGGTGCGGGTGCCGCTGTTGAACGCGTCGCTGACCGATTGTGTGTTTGAGGTTGAACGCGCGACCAGCGTCGAAGAGGTAAACGCACTGTTTGAGGCGGCGTCGAACTCAGAGCCGCTCAAGGGCATTCTAGGTTATGAAACGCGCCCGCTAGTTTCAACGGATTACACCAATGATCCTCGCTCTTCGATTGTTGATGCGCCCTCTACGATGGTCGTGAATGGCACGCATGTGAAAATTTACGCTTGGTACGATAATGAATGGGGCTATGCGCATCGCTTGATCGACGTCGCCCTAATGGTAGGCGCATCTATATGAGCAAACCAGCCGGTTTCACGGCTTATCTTGCGGTAACCGCGGCCTATTGGGCCTTTATGTTGACAGATGGCGCGCTGCGTATGTTGGTGCTTTTGCACTTTCATACGCTGGGTTTCTCTCCGGTTCAGCTTGCCTATCTGTTTGTGCTTTACGAGATTGCAGGTGTGATCACTAACCTGTGCGCGGGTTGGATCGCTGCGCGCTTTGGTTTGAATTCGACGCTTTACGCGGGGCTGGCTTTGCAAATTGTTGCGCTGCTTGCTTTGACGCAGCTTGATCCAACCTGGAGCATCGCTGCCTCCGTTACCTTCGTAATGTGTGTTCAAGGGCTTTCTGGCGTCGCGAAAGACCTCGCGAAGATGAGCAGTAAATCTGCTGTTAAGTTACTTGCTCCGACCGAGGACGGATCGCTGTTCAAATGGGTGGCCCTGCTCACAGGCTCAAAGAATGCGGTGAAAGGCCTAGGGTTTCTTGTTGGCGCGGCGCTTCTGGGCAGCATCGGCTTTCAGGGTGCGATCCTGTGGATGGCTGCTGCGCTAACGATAATTTTGATAGCGGTTTTCTTCAAAATGCCTGACGGGCTTCCGAAAGGCATGAAGGGCGCTAAGTTTTCGGCTGTTTTTTCAACCAATTCAGATGTGAACTGGCTGAGCCTTGCACGGGTATTTCTGTTCGGAGCACGCGATGTTTGGTTCGTTGTGGGGATTTCTATCTATTTCTACGGAATCTGGTCAGATGGATCAGAAGAAGGCAATCGCGCAGCGTTTTTCCTGATCGGCACGTTCATGGCGTTCTGGGTGATTTTTTACGGGTTCGTGCAAGCGGGCGCCCCAAAACTGCTGGCGCGTTTGCCTTTACAAAGCGCGAGTTCGCTCGCGGCGGTGCTTGCACTTGTTCCTTTGACGCTTGCTCTGCTTGTTTGGAGCGATATCCCCAATCTGACCCCCTTTGTCATTGGCGGATTGTTAGTTTTTGGCGCGCTGTTCGCGATCAATTCGGCGCTGCATTCCTATCTGATTTTGCACTTCACAACAGCAGAGCGCGTCACGATGGATGTTGGTTTTTACTATATGGCGAATGCGGCGGGGCGTTTGCTTGGCACGGTGCTCTCTGGGGCAAGCTATCAACTTGGAGGGTTGCCGCTGTGTCTTACCGTTGCAGCGATAATGTTGGGGCTTAGTGCTTTAACTGCGCGCAAACTGCCGTCACTTGACCTAGCTTAGGGTTAGAGACCGACGCTCGCTTGCCAGTGCTCAAACACCTCTTGTGATGTTTTCTCTGGCGTGTAACCAAATTGGGACTTCAACGCGTCGTTGGCCAAGACAGGGCGATATTGCAAAAAGCGTACTTGCTCTGGGCCATAACGAGACAGGCCCAGTGGTTTCGCTACAAAAAGCGCAGCTTTGAGTGCAAACGCTGGTAAGCGCAAGATCGGTTTCCCCAGTTTCTGCGCAAGGGCCGTGACACCTAAAGCGCCATCGCCAGCAACGTTATAAATTCCAACAGGTCCATCAGTGGCTGCGCGTTTCAGAATGCGGGCCAAATCGCGGGTCCAGATGAAAACGAAGGGGCTGTCGCTGCCTTTCACTGCCAAAAGGCGTGGTTTGTGAAACAGCGCGGTGATTTGGTTTTCTGTGCCTGCGCCAAGAACTGTTCCGACGCGCAGAACGACTTGTTCTAGGTCGGGCGCATCCTTGCGCGCTTGGGCCAGCATCTCTTCGACTTGGCGCTTGTGATCTGCATAGGGGAATTCGGGGTTGCCCCTACAGGGATCGCTTTCCACCAGCATAGCGGGGTTGTCTGCATGATACCCATAAGCGGCACCTGAACTGGTCACGACAAGCCGCTTAACGCCATGCTTAAGGCAGGCATCAAGGACATTGCGCGAGCCTTGCACATCGACAGCATGGGCGGCAGCGCGGCTCATCCCGTCTGGGGGCGTCACGATTGAGGCGAGATGCACCACGACATCTGGCTTGAGGTCTTCGATAACGATGTCGGCGTCTTCGCCTGTGACGTCGAGAATCCTAAAGTTTAAATCGGGTGGCAGAGTTTGATTTGAAAGATCGCTCGCGATGATCTCATGGGCGGGATCGCGCGCTAGTTCTTCGATCAATGCGCGCCCAATCATCCCTGCTGCGCCTGTTATCAGAATGCGGCTCATTGTGCGGCTTTCGTGCGTGACATAACACTGGCCAGAGCGATCCCCGATAGCGCATGCCAAACCGCCCAAAGGCCAGCAATAACAGCCATGCCTCCAAGTCCGCCGAAGAAGCCGAAGATCAGGACAAGGCCAAGGCCAGAGTTTTGAATGCCAGTTTCGATTGTTATGGCGCGTCGATCAAAGGGCGATACTCTTGTGAGCGTTGCCAACGCGTAACCGCCTGAAAGCGCGAGCAGATTATGTGCGATCACCAGTGACGCGACGACGCCGGCGATTTGGGTGAAGTTTGCCCAATTTGCCCCGATTGCCCCAAGGACAAAGGCAACGAAAATGATCATGGAGAGCCACTGCAACGGCTTGCGCATCTTTGCTGTGATTTCGGGCTTTGTCGCGTTGAGCCAAACACCGAGCAAAAGCGGCAGGATCAGCATGAAACCAACGGTGATCGCGACAGAGACGGGATCAATTTCAGTAGCTTGCAAAATGGCGCGCGTGGGCGCGTAAAGGCTGCCCCAAAACGCGATGTTGATCGGGGTCAGAAAGATTGCGCCGACAGTTGCAAAAGCGGTCAAAGACACCGAAAGCGCCGAGTTGCCGCCCGCGCGGTGCGTGATGAAGTTGGAAATGTTCCCGCCCGGGCAAGCTGCCACGAGGATCAAACCCAAGGCGACGCTTGGTGGAGGGGATGTGACGATAACAAGCAGAAACGTGAGCGCAGGCAAAAGAATGAATTGCGAACATAGCCCGACGATCAAGGGCTTTGGCGCGCGCGCGATGGCTTTGAAATCGCGAGGTAGCAAATCAATCGCAATCGAGAACATGACGATTGCGAGCACTGCGTTTAGCACAAGGATCGAATTTGGGCTGAAACTCAAAGCTACGTCGTCGATCATCTGTCAGTCTTTTTCAATGTCTTGATCCAATTCCCAACGGCGTTGCGATAGGTAGCTTTGTCTACGTAATAGGCCATGCGCGCAAGTTTGAGATAGGCCATTTTGCCTGTCGCGCGTTTGAAGTCGCCTGCTTTTTCAGCTTGCAACGCGCGTGCGCCGGTGTGGTCTCGTTTAAGAGCCTTAATGTAGCGCACGATCATTTCGGCCTGCTCGTGGCGTCCTTGCCAGCCCAGTCCGCTGGCTTCGATCATTCCGAGCACGAAGAGATCATCGCGGTTGGGGTGCATCGCATTAAGAAAAAGATGCGGTGCATCGCCTTGCCAGTTTAACAAGGTATTGTCGATGAAAGGGTAGTCGAGCGTATAGCCCGTCGCGGCGAGGATCATATCGTACTCGGCGCTGGTTCCGTCGGTGAAATGCACGGTCTGCCCATCGAATCTGTCGATGTCAGGTTTGATCATCAAATCACCGTGGCCTGCGTGATAAAGCACGAGGGAATTTACCACCGGGTGGCTCTCATAGAGCTTATAGTCAGGTTTGGGAAAGCCGTATTTTTGTGGATCGCCCGTGAACCATTTGAGAATGGTTTGATCTATCGGGCGCTTGAGCCACATCGGCAGTTTGATCGCGCCGCCTAGCGTGTCTGCGGGCCTGCCAAAGACGTATTTGGGAACAAAGTAATAGCCGCGCCGCATGGAGAGATCGCAACTCGCGGCATGATGGATCGCATCGACCGCGATATCGCAACCAGAGTTGCCCGCTCCGACAATCAAAGTGCGTTTTCCTGCGAATTGCGTGGCTGCGCGGTACTCGGCAGCGTGGATCAGCTCGCCTGTAAATTCGCCTTTGAAGGTCGGCATATTTGGCGTGCTTAGGGTGCCATTGGCGATCATAACACCTGCGAAAACAGCGTCATGCTCGCCCTCTGCGTCGCGCCAAGTGATCCGCCAGCCCTCGCCAGTTTCACCGCATGGAGCACAGCTTAGGACTTCGCTGTTGAAGTGATAGCGTTGGTAGAGATCAAAATGAGCCGCGAAATCGCGAAAGTATTGCTTCATTTCGTGATGCGAGGGGTATTCGGCCACGTCCTCGCGCATTGGAAAATCGGTAAACTCGGTCATGCGTTTGGAAGAGATCAGATGCGCGCTATCGTACATGGTTGAGCGGGGTGCATCGATGTCCCAGAGGCCGCCGACATCTGAATGTAACTCAAACCCTTGGAAGGGCAGATCAAGCTCGGCCATGATTTTGGCGGCGGCAAGTCCCATTGGGCCTGCACCAATCAAGGCAATCTGTTCGCGGGTTTTGGTCATTGTCGTCTCCCAGATGTGCAATTTGGCAAAGCTTGACTGGAAAGGCGAGGGGAGAAAGGGCTGGTCCTAACGTCAATTTGGGTTTGGGGGCGCTGCCCCCGTCTCAGCAAGCTGAGACTCCCCCGAGATATTTAGGGACCAAAGAAGTATAAGGCGCGCGCGGAAATTTGCGCGCGCCTTTTGTTTGTTTAACCGATGATCGCGTTTAGCGTCGCGGATGGGCGCATGACAGCAGCGGTTTTCGCCGCGTCGCCGTGGTAGTAGCCACCAAGATCAACGCTTGGGCCTTGCGCCGCTGCGAGCTCTGATAGAATGGCTTCTTCGCCCTCGGACAGGCCTTTTGCGATAGGTGCAAAGTAGGCTGCGAGGTCTGCATCGCTGTTTTGCGCGGCAAGGGCTTCTGCCCAGTAGCGTGCAAACCAGTAGTGGCTGTCGCGGTTGTCAGGCTCGCCAACTTTGCGGGACGGGGAGCGGTTGTCGTCCAGGATGCCTTGCGTTGCGGCGTCTACCGCTTGGCCCAGAACGCGCGCCTTTTCGTTGGAACGTGCGTCTGCAAGGAACTGAAGGCTTTCACCAAGCGCGCAGAACTCGCCGAGGCTGTCCCAACGCAGGTGGTTTTCTTCCATCAGCTGCTGAACGTGCTTGGGTGCAGAACCACCAGCGCCCGTCTCAAACAGACCGCCACCGTTCATCAGCTTTACGATGGAGAGCATCTTCGCAGATGTCGCCAGCTCAAGGATCGGGAACAGATCAGTGAGGTAGTCGCGTAGAACATTGCCTGTGATGGCGATTGTGTTCTTGCCTTCTGTGATCGTCTCGAGGGAGGCGCGTGTCGCTTCGCGCGGTGCCATGATCTCGAACTTGTCAGCAACGCCTTTGGCTTCAAGGATCGGCTTTACGTAAGCGATCAATTGAGCATCGTGAGAGCGGTTCGCATCGAGCCAGAAGATCGCGCGGCAGCCTTCGGCCTTTTGGCGATCAATCGCGAGGTTCACCCAGTCTTCAATCGGCGCTTTACGCGCAGATGCAGAGCGCCAGATGTCGTTTGCTTCAACAGCGTGCTGATGAAGAACCGTGCCATCGTCGAGGATCATTTTGACCGTACCAGCGGAAGGCATTTCGAAGGTCGTCGGGTGTGAGCCGTACTCTTCCGCCTTTTGCGCCATCAGGCCGATGTTTTGCACTGTGCCTGCAGTTGCAGGGTTCAGCGCGCCGTTTTCTTTGAAGAACTTAATGCTCTCGTCATAGACGGGCGCGTAGGAGTTGTCAGGGATGACGCAGTTGGAATCGCCTTCCTTACCGTCTGGACCCCAGCCTTTACCGCCCGCGCGGATCAGCGCTGGCATAGAGGCGTCGATGATCACGTCGGATGGCACGTGCAGGTTGGTGATGCCTTTGTCGCTATCAACCATATACATCGGTGGGCGCTCAGCCATGCAGGCCTCAATCGCGGCCATGATCGCTGGCTGGTCTTTAACGCGCTCAAGAAGGTCGCCCAAGCCAGAGTTCGGGTTCACGCCAAGTTCTGCCATTTGATCGCCGTGTGCTTCAAAGACAGGTGCGAGGAAGGCTTTGACCGCGTGGCCGAAGATGATCGGGTCGGAGACCTTCATCATCGTTGCTTTCATGTGCAGCGAGAAGAGCGTGCCGTCGGCTTTTGTGCTTTCGATCTCTGCTGCGAGGAAGGCATCAAGCGCGGCTGCAGACATGAATGTCGCGTCAACGACGGTGCCAGCAGGGTAGCTCAGACCCTCTTTGAGAACTGTCTCGCCGTCGGCTGTTTCCAGAACGATTTTCGCGCCTGTCTCAGCTGCGAGCGTCGCGGATGTCTCGTTAGAGAAGAAATCGCCGCCATTCATTGCGGAAACGCGTGTTTTGCTATCGCTTGTCCACTTGCCCATGCGGTGTGGGTTGTTCTGCGCGTAGCTTTTCACGGCTTTCGCGGCGCGGCGGTCAGAGTTGCCTTCGCGCAAGACGGGGTTCACAGCGGAGCCCTTGATCGCATCATACTTTGCGCGGATTGCTTTTTCTTCGTCGCTCGCAGGTGCTTCTGGGTAATCAGGAAGCGCGAAACCTTGGGACTGAAGCTCGCTTACGGCTGCAACCAACTGCGGCACAGACGCGGAGATGTTTGGCAGCTTGATCACGTTGGCTTCTGGCGTTTTCACCAGTTTGCCAAGCTCGGCCAGATCGTCGGACTGCTGCTGCTCTGCGCTAAGGTGCTCAGGGAAAGTCGCGAGGATGCGACCTGCAAGCGAGATATCTTTCGTGCCAACGCTGACGCCTGCTGCTGCTGCGAACTTTTGGATAATCGGCAGAAAAGAAGCCGAAGCGAGTTCGGGTGCTTCATCAACCTTTGTGTAGATGATATCGGGCGTGCTTTGATCAGACATAGAAACCTCTTGTTATAATCAGTGCTTGATTTGAGGTGTGCTTAGTTGATCAAGGATGAGTCGTCCATAGTATACCGTTGTATGCATTGCCGCATTGCAGAGGTTTACGCGCGTTCGTCTTCGATTGTCATTCCGGCATTCCCACTGTGGCCAAGCGCAACGGATGCAAAAGCACCGCCGTGACACATTTGCCCCGCGTCGCTTGGGTCTGAGGGCTGTGCGTTCGCAAGGATCTCGGGTGCAAACTGTTCGGCATTGTCCTTTGGACGATAGCCCAGAAATGCGGCTTGAGAGTTATCAACCGGCACACGGTCATTGTTGGATACGCCATAAACGACTGTGAAACCTGTAATTGGCGTTTCGATTGCGCGTCGTACGAGCTGGTGTAAATCATCATAGCTTAGCCAAGACCCCAGTGAACGGGTATTGTTTACTTTGGAACAGCTTAGAATGCGCAGACATACGGCTTCGATGCCGCGTTTTTCCCAAACCATGCGGGCGAGATCTTCAGCAAAACACTTGGCCAACCCATAATAGGTGTCAGGACGGTGTTGCACGTTTGTGTCGATAAATTCCGTCTTAGGATACATGCCGACCGCATGGATAGAAGAGGCGTAGACGACCCTGCGAATGCCGTTTCGATGTGCCGCCTCCCAGATATTGTAAACTCCAATGATGTTGGATTGCAGGATTGCATCGAATTCGGTTTCATCCCCAATCGCGCCAAAGTGGACGATCATATCGGCCCCTTTGGTAAGTTCTTCGATGGCGGCGAGATCGTTCAAATTCGCTTGGATGAAGCGCTCGCTGTCCAAGAGCGGGCCCTGTATTGGAACGATATCGGTTGAAACCAATTCCTTGCATAGTTTTGCAAGCGGTTCTCTTAGGCTTGAGCCTAGCCGACCTGCAGCGCCTGTAAGCACGAGTTTATTCAACATCTACGTGATCCTTGTCTTCGCGGCGCTGCCAGAAGGACACGCGCCTTACTTGATGTTGCGCCGTAGGGTGCGTGGTTTCACGCACCGCTAGATGATCGCTTTCTCTTCAAAGGCTTGCCCTTTGGCAATCCGCTCAAATCCAAAGGGAGACATATCAAGCGCGCGATATTCGCCATAGGTGATCCACTCGGCAACAGCGCGTCCCATTGCAGGGCTTTGCTGTAGGCCGTGTCCTGAAAACCCGTTGAGGAAAATGAAATTTTCGATCTCAGGGTGCGGGCCAAGTACAGCGTTTTGATCAAGCGTATTATAGGCGTAGTGTCCCGCCCATTCGCTGACCACTTTAAGCGCGTCGAACTGAGGGATGCGTGTGGCGATAATTGGCCAAACATGGTTCTGCCAACGGCCATGATCCATCGCGAAATCGTTTGGATCAACGGCAATGTCATCTTCAAGTTCGGGCGGCGCGCCAGCAAGGTATGTGGTGGGTCCGTCCTGACGGAAATGCACGCCAGAGGGATCAATCGTCAGCGGCAGTTCTTGATCGAGCGGATACTCAGCGCTGAAAATCCACGTAAAGCGTTTGCGCGGCTCGACGGGCAGTTCAATTCCCGCCATTTTCGCCGTAAGCGCGCCGCGCGGACCAGAGGCATTCACAACCTGTCTACAAGCAATGACGTCGCCGCTTTCAAGCGTAACAGAGGTGACTTTGCTATCTGTCACGTCCATCGCGACGACGCGGTTCGTGACATACTCAACGCCGCGATCTTTGGCCGAACGTCTCCACCAGTCAAAGACCGTGCCGCCGTCCCAATAGCCTTCGTCCTTTAGATTGATTGACCCGAGCAGAACATCATCGACGTTGTAAAACGGATAGCGCGCTTTGATCTCATCAGCGGTCAAAAGCTGGGTTTCCGCGCCTGCTGCTAGCTGAACCGCTTGGTTCTCGCGCAGCGTATTTGCGAAACCCTCGTTGTCGGCGAGGTACATGTAGCCGTAATTCTGAATGTCCAACTCAGGGACGCGCGTATCGCCGCCCATATTGCTGCGTAGGTTCTTTACGAAATCGGCGGCGAATTGCGAAATACGCACGTTCAGTTCATTCGAAAACTGCTGACGCATGCAAGAATTGGTGTGTGCCGTTGAACAATTGGCGTAGCTGCTGTCCATTTCAACAACCAAAACAGAGCCATCAAAATCGGGGTTTTCAGTGAGAAACCAAGCTGCGGACGATCCCATCATCGCGCCGCCGATGATGACGACATCGTAGCTGGATTGGGAGGGCGCGCTCAATTTTTATGCTCCACGGGACCGCCTTGGGCTTCCCAAGTCGAAAATCCTTCGCGCAAATGCGCCGATTCAAAGCCCATTGCATTCAAAGTTTGGCAGGTCAAAGCCGAGCGCCAACCAGAAGCGCAATGAAAGACAAATTTCTTGTTCTCTCCAAAGATCGGTTTGAAATACGGGCTGTCGGGATCGACCCAAAATTCGATCATCCCGCGCGGTGCGTGAAAGCTGTTCGGGATGAAGCCACTGCGCTGGCGCTCTCGCACATCGCGAATGTCAACGATGACCACATCGGGATCATTTAGCATCGCGATAAGATCAGGCGTTTCGATTTCCTGAATTTCGCGGCGGGCGTTTGCGACCATTTCGGCAACAGTGACTTTAAGCTTTGCCAATACCTCGTCCTTTTCGATCTAGATCACTCTTTGCTCAGAAAGCGCATCAATCTCGGACTTGTCCAGACCTAATTGCGTTAGAATTTCGCGGCTGTGCTGGCCAATTCCCGGGATAGGGTCCATGCGCGGTTCCGCATTGCCTAAACCGCCGGGCGGAAGCAACGCCGGGATAGAGCCCACGGGCGATTGCACGTTGCGCCAACGCGCGCGTGCCTCAAGTTGGGGGTGTGCCCAAAGGCCGGCCATATCGTTCATGCGCGCGTTTGCGATTCCTACTGCGCTGAGCCTTTCAACCACTTGCTCGGCGCTCCATTCAGAAAACGCCTTTATGATGATCGCGGTCAGGTCCAGCTTATGCGCTGCGCGCGCGTGATTGCTTTCAAAACGCGGATCATTTTGCAACGCTGGCGCTTGCAGGATGTCGGTACAAAAAATCGCCCATTCGCGCTCGTTCTGAAGGCCCAGCATGACCTCTTTTCCATCTCCCGCCATGAACGGTCCATAGGGGAAGATCGTAGCGTGCGCTGCGCCCGCGCGCGCAGGCGGCGTTGCGCCATCGGTGGCGTAATACATCGGATAGCCAATCCATTCAGCAAGGGCTTCGAGCATCGAGATGTTGATTTCCACGCCTTTGCCCGTCTTCCCGCGTTGCAAAAGCGCAGCGAGGATATTGCTGTAGGCATACATACCTGCCGCGATATCACCAACGGAGACACCTGCTTTGCTCGGATGCGTTTCGGTTCCTGTGATCGACAGAAAACCAGCTTCGGCTTGCACCAAAAGATCATAGGCCTTGCGATCGGTTTCTGGGCCATCAGGGCCATAGCCAGAGATATTGCACAGGATCAGTTTGGGGTGGTCCGAGTGGAGCGTTTCAAAGCCAAGTCCCATGCGGTCCGCTGCGCCGGGCGCGAGGTTTTGGACAAGCACATCGGCCTGCGCAATGAGTTTGCCAAGAATGTCTTTGCCCGCAGGTGATTTCAGATCAAGCGTCAGGCTTTCCTTGGAGCGATTGGTCCACACAAAATGCGAGGACATGCCGCGAGCGCGGGTGTCGTAAACACGCGCGAAGTCACCGGTTCCGGGGCGCTCGATCTTGATCACCCGCGCGCCAAGGTCAGCCAGTTGACGCGTTGCAAACGGCGCAGCGACAGCGTGCTCAAGCGCGATGACGGTGATCCCTTCTAATGGCAGCATGTTAAAACGACCTCGGCAGGCCAAGGATATGCTCGGCAACGTAGGATAGGATCAGGTTGGTCGAGATTGGCGCAACTTGGTAAAGTCGCGTTTCGCGGAACTTGCGCTCGACGTCGTATTCATTGGCAAAGCCAAACCCGCCATGAAATTGAATACATGCGTTGGCAGCTTCCCAACTGGCTTTTGCCGCAAGATATTTCGCCATATTCGCCTGCGCGCCGCAGGGCTGGCCTGAGTCATAAAGGCGGCACGCCTCAAAGCGCATCAGATTGGCCGCTTCGATTTCAATGTGGGCTTCTGCGATAGGAAACTGCACGCCTTGGTTTTGTCCGATGGGGCGCCCGAAAACTTCGCGATTTTTGGCGTATTCGGTCACCTTTTCTGTGAACCAATATCCATCCCCGATACATTCGGCGGCAATCAACGCACGTTCCGCGTTCAACCCGTCTAGAATGTATTTGAACCCCATGCCTTCTTCGCCAATCAGGTTTTCAGCGGGAATTTCCAGGTTATCAAAGAACAATTCGTTGGTTTCGTGATTGACCATATTCGGAATCGGTTTCACCGAAAGGCCGTTGCCAATCGCATCGCGTAAATCGACGATAAAGATCGACATGCCGCGCGATTTCTTAGTGACCTCGGAGAGTGGCGTCGTGCGGGCCAGTAGGATCATCAGGTCAGAGTGTTGAACGCGCGAAATCCAGACCTTCTGCCCGTTGATCACATATTTATCGCCGCGTTTTTCAGCTTTGGTTTTGATCTTGGTCGTGTCTGTGCCTGTTGTTGGTTCGGTCACGCCCATGCTTTGCAGCCTTAATTCACCAGCAGCAATCTGGGGTAGATACTTGGCTTTTTGCGCCTGTGATCCGTGGCGCAGTAGGGTGCCCATGTTATACATCTGGCCATGACATGCGCCTGAATTCCCGCCTGCGCGATTGATTTCTTCCATGATGACGCTGGCCTCGGTCAGGCCAAGTCCTGATCCGCCGTATTGCTCTGGGATCAATGCTGCCATCCAACCTGCTTTGGTCAGTGCATCTACGAAGGCCTCTGGATACCCGCGCTCTGCATCAATCTTGCGATGGTATTCGGGCGGGAATTCAGCGCACAGCGCGCGCACCGCATCGCGAATGTCTGCGTAAGCGTCAGTCATGCTGGGGTCCAATCGTTGCAGTGCCGTCCATCGCCAACGCGCCATCATGGCGGCGCACCCAAAGGCTAACGGTTCCATCTGTGTTTATGGTGGCGTGGGTGGAAAAGGGATGTGTGTCGAATATCGGTGCAATCGCGCGGAATTCGAAGGTGTTTATAACGGCGCTGGGCAACTCGCGGCGAATAAGATCAAGCATCAGAGTAGCGAGCAAAGGGCCGTGAACGACCAAGCCCTCATAGCCCTCTTTTTCGACACAAAATGGGTGATCGTAGTGAATGCGATGGCCGTTAAATGTTAGGGCGGAATAGCGGAACAAAAGGACGGGATCAGGTGTGATGAGGCGTTGAAATGTGCTGCGCTCAGGAGCGGTCGGCGGCGCTTTTGCGCGGCTTTGGGGCGTTGGTAAATCGCGATAGACGATGTCATGTTCTTCACTGAGGCAATGGGTGTGATCATCCCAAATGTCGTGTTGTAGGGTAACAAACACCAAATCCCCGCTGCGCCCTGCTTTATGCGACACGCGCGTCACCTCAGAGCGTTTGCGCAAGTTTTTCCCTATCCTCATGGGGGCAAGGAACTTCAGGCGGCTGCCTGCCCACATGCGGCGGGGTAGGGGAACAGGGGGCAAGAACGTGCCAAGCGCCGCATGGCCGTCGTAGCCGCTGTCCTTAAGTTTGTGCAATGGCAGGAAGTGCAGCCAATGCCAGAGCGGCGGGAGCGGATCGTTGATCTGATAGGGCGCATCGCTGCGATCCAGCGTTGCAGACAGCGCGTTTGAGGGGAACGCGGAAATGAGGTCTGTGTGTTCTTCGCTGCGCCCTTGCCACGTTTGCAGGTGCTGAATGTCGATATTGCTCATGCTCTACTTTGCTTTTGTCGCGTGGCGCAGATTGAACAGACAAGTTGATCCAAGGCAAGCGATTGCAGGCGCTGATGAAAAGCGCTGGAACGCAAAAGGGCCAGACTTTCGTCCGGCCCTGATAAGCGATCTTGAAGAGGAAAAGGGATTAACCTGCGATCATCTCGGATTGACGCACGATAACTTCCGCTTGCTTGATGGACGCGATGTCGACCAAACGGCCTTTGTAGACAGTCGCGCCTTCGCCGTTTGCTTTGGCGGTTTCCATTGCGGCAAGAATTTCACGTGCTTCGGCGACGGCTTCTTCGGAAGGTGTGAACACCTCATTCGCGAGCGCGATTTGTTTTGGGTGGATTGCCCATTTGCCGACCATGCCCAGCGTCGCAGAGCGTTTGGCCTGCGCGATGTAGCCTTCGTCATCCGAGAAATCGCCAAACGGGCCATCAACCGGAAGAACGCCGTGCGTGCGGCACGCGGCGACGATCGCGGCTTGCGCCCAATGCCAAGGATCGGACCAGTGTTTGTCGCCATCGCGGTACATGTAGTAGTTTTCTTGCGTGCCGCCGATGCCTGTTGTCGCCATGCCCATTGAGGCGGCGAAATCTGCAGCGCCAAGGCTCATCGCTTGCAAGCGTGGTGATGACGCCGCAATTTCTTCAACATGGGCGATGCCCGCAGCGCTTTCGATGATCACCTCAAAGGAAATCTTCTTGCTGCGACCCTTCGCAGTTTCAATCGCTGTGACCAGTGCGTCCACCGCATAAACGTCTTCGGCGCAGCCCACTTTTGGGATCATGATTTGATCGAGGCGGTCGCCCGCCTGTTCGAGCAGATCAACCACATCGCGATACCAGTAAGGTGTGTCGAGGCTATTGATACGCACGGACAGAGTCTTGTTGCCCCAATCAATGTCGGAAATCGCAGCAATCACGTTGGCACGCGCAATGTCTTTATCGGTTGGCGCAACGCTGTCTTCTAGGTCAAGATTGATAACGTCCGCAGCGCTTGCAGCCATCTTCGCAAACAGTTTGGTGTTTGAGCCGGGGCCAAACAATTGGCAGCGGTTCGGGCGTGAGACGGGAGTGGGTTGAAGGCGGAAGCTCATGGGAGACCTTTCGAGTAATTAAATTACGTTTTGATTGCGTTCAGGGTTATTTCGTTGCGAGGTGCAGTGCAAGTGAATTTTCTGCACCTGCATTGGATGTTGCCGCATTGCAGAGAGCCTCGCTCGAAGTTGCAAGGTTGCAGCGAATTGATGCAATAATTTTGCATGTATTTTCGATTTCCTGCAAAATTCTTTCAATATTTCCCTCAAACTTCACGACAACAAAAGAAACTCGCGACTGGTCCGCAGCAAAATGCGCGTTAACACGATAGATTCTTAGGGGACGACCATGATTGAAACACCATATCTGCTATTCTTGGGTGACGCACCGGACCAGCTCTCTGCGAAGGTTGCGCAAGGGATCAAGGACTGGCGTCCAGAGAACTCTGTTGGTCAGCTTACGCTAAAAGGATGCGGCGCTGATGTTGGTCTGAAAGAGATGACATTGGCCGAGGGAAGAGCAGCGGGTGCCAAGACTCTGGTGATCGGTGTTGCGAACCGCGGCGGTGTTATCAGCCAAGCTTGGAAAGCCGTGCTGATTGAGGCGCTTGAGATGGGATATGATCTGGCATCTGGCCTGCACAATCTATTGCGCGATGAAGGCGATTTGGTCGCTGCCGCGCAAACTCACGGTGGCACGTTGCACGACGTGCGTGTTCCAACAGTCGGGTATCCGATCGCAAACGGGATCAAGCGCACGGGTAAACGTTGCCTTGCAGTGGGTACGGATTGTTCGGCTGGTAAGATGTATACAGCGCTTGCGATGGATGCTGTAATGAAAAAGCGCGGGTTGAAATCCACCTTCCGTGCAACGGGTCAGACGGGCATCTTGATCACAGGTCACGGCGTTCCGCTTGATGCTGTTGTCGCGGATTTTATGGCGGGCGCGGTTGAGTATCTCACACCAGACAATGATGCGGATCACTGGGACATGATTGAGGGGCAGGGCAGCTTGTTCCATGTGTCCTATTCTGGCGTAACGATGGCGCTTATCCACGGCGGACAGCCTGATGCCTTGATCCTGTGCCATGAGCCAACGCGCACGCATATGCGCGGCTTGCCAACGTATACGCTTCCAACCCTTGAGGCCCTTCGCGACACCGCATTGCCGCTGGCGCAGGTGGGCAATCCAGCGTGCAAGGTTGTTGGCATATCTGTGAACACGCAGCACATGAGCGACGATGAGGCAGACGCATATTTGAAAGAAGTTGAGGACCGTATGGGCTTGCCAACCACTGATCCGTATCGTCATGGTGCAGATCGATTGGTAGATGCTCTAGCGGAAATTTAAACTATGCAAATTGACGTCACTCACGACGTGTTCAAACTCGCGCAGGTCTTTACGATCTCGCGAGGCTCGCGCACTGAAGCAAAAGTGCTGACCGTTCGCGTGAGTGACGGTGCCCATAGCGGCTGGGGCGAATGTGTTCCCTATGCGCGTTATGATGAAACTATGGAAAGCGTTGAAGCGCAAATACGCGGCTTGCCAGCGGATGTAACGCGCGGTGCGCTTTATGATCTGCTTGAAGCGGGCGCGGCGCGCAATGCCGTGGACTGCGCGCTTTGGGATTTGGAAGCCAAGCGCGCGGGTAAACCCGTTTGGGAGCTTGCGGGGCTCTCCAAGCCTGGACCAGAAATCACCGCCTACACATTGTCCTTAGACACCCCCGAAAAGATGCAAGCGCAGGCGGCAGAGAATGCCTATCGCCCACTGCTCAAGATCAAGCTTGGCACGCCAGATGACATGCCCCGCCTTGAAGCCGTGCGCAAAGGTGCGCCCAAGTCTCGGATCATCATTGATGCAAACGAGGGCTGGAGCGCGGATGTCTATGCGGAACTTGCCCCGCATTTGGTTGGTCTCGGGGTCGAATTGGTGGAGCAGCCCTTGCCTGCGGGCCAAGATGACATGCTAAGCGAAATCGAGCGCCCTCTGCCTGTTTGCGCTGACGAATCCTGTCATGACCGCGCGAGTTTGCCGAAGCTGAAAGGCAAGTATGATGTGGTGAACATCAAGCTGGATAAGACCGGTGGCTTGACCGAAGCGCTGGCGCTGAAAGAGGCGGCTTTGGCAGAAGGATACGGTGTTATGGTCGGCTGTATGGTTGGTTCTTCCTTGGCGATGGCCCCAGCAACGCTGCTGGCTCAAGGTGTTTCGTTTACGGACTTGGACGGGCCGCTATTGTTGGCCGAAGATCGCGCAACTCCGCTGCAATTTGACAGCAAGGGCGTTCACCCGCCAGAACCTGCGCTTTGGGGGTAAGAAATGGCTAACACAAACACACCTAAACGCGCGCTTATCGAGGGCAAAGCAGCCCTTATCGTGATTGATATTCAGGCCTCGACCTTTATCGACGACAGTCTCGTGCGTTCCATCGACAACATGCCGGGTTATAAAGAGCGTATGCTAGAGGCGCGCAAAGCTATTGACGGCGCGCGCGCGGCAGGAATTCCTGTGATTTTTATCCAAGAAGTGCACCGCCCGGATCTCATCGACTTTGGCCGTGAACTTGATGGTGACGAAGACGTGCATTGTTTGGAAGACAATCCCAAAACAGCGTTGGCCGTTAAAGAGATGGGAATCCTGCCCACAGATTACGTGGTACCTAAACGCCGTTACTCCGCGTTCTTTGGGACTGATCTGGAAATCCTGCTGAAGGGTCTAAAAGCGGAAACGCTGATCCTCGTTGGCGGGTTGACGGATGTATGCGTGCATTACACTTTTGTGGATGCCCATCAGCAGGACTATTTCACTCGCGTGATTGAAGAGTGCGTGGCAGGGTCCAGCATTGAGGCGCATGATGCCTCGCTCAAGGCGATGGAATATTTGCAAACTGGGGCAATCCGTAGCCTTGCAGAGGTGCTGCAAGCTATGGAAAAGACACCCTAACGCGACTGATTTACTTACAAGGACGAACCCAATGACCCGCACCGTATATGTGAACGGCGAATATCTCCCCGAAACCGAAGCAAAAGTGTCGATCTTTGATCGCGGCTTCCTCATGGCGGACGGTGTGTATGAGGTGACATCGGTTTTAGGTGGCAAGCTGATTGATTTCGATGGACATGCTGTGCGCTTGCAGCGCTCTTTGGATGAGTTGGAAATGCGTAGCCCGATTAGCAAAGATGATCTGTTAGAGGTTCACCGTGAATTGGTTCGCGCCAACGGAATTGAAGAGGGCATGATCTATCTTCAAATCACTCGCGGCGCGCCAGATGATCGCGATTTTGTTTTTCCTGATCCTGATACGACGCCCTCAACGATTGTACTGTTCACTCAGAACAAGCCGGGTCTTGCTGCGTCACCAGCCGCCCAAGAAGGTATAAAAGTCATTTCGATTGAGGATGTGCGTTGGGGGCGTCGCGACATCAAAACGGTTCAGTTGCTCTATCCGTCGATGGGTAAAATGATGGCGAAAAAAGCAGGTGTTGATGATGCTTGGCTGGTTGAGGATGGGTTTGTCACGGAAGGCACATCCAACAACGCGTATATTGTGAAGGGTAACAAAATCATCACGCGCGCGCTGTCGAACGACATTTTGCACGGTATCACCCGCGCTGCGGTGTTGCGGTTTGCGCAAGAGGCGCAGATGGAAGTTGAAGAGCGTAACTTCACCATTGAAGAGGCGATGCAGGCAGATGAAGCCTTTATTACCTCTGCGTCTACTTTTGTTATGCCTGTCGTAGAGATTGACGGTGCGCAGCTTGGCGATGGAACACCGGGACGTGTCGCGCCACGTCTGCGTGAGCTATATCTCGAAGAAAGCATGAAGACAGCAATCTAAAAGCTCTATCGAAAATTTGGCAAACCGCCTATTCTAGTGGCAACCTCGCGTGGAAACGCGAGGTTTTGTGCATTTTGGGGTTTTTACAAAGAACCTTCCCCCTTGCGCCTGCCTATTGATCTGACGTCCTATGCGCTGAGAGCATTCAAATTCGAGAATGTGTAGTGAAAAGAGGGCAAGTTATGCGGAAACTCTTAGGTGGTGTGGTGCTGGCCGCAGGTGTTGGCGCACTTGGGTATTGGGGCGCAAAAGACCACGCTTTGGACATGCAAAACGCAATTGGTGAGCGCGCGGGAGCAGCTGTTTCTAGCGCTGTGCACGCGGTGCAAACTGAAGTTACGGGTCGCGATATTCGGATATCGGGGTTGGCTGACACCGAAGCAGAACGCGAGGCGTTGGTTGCATCGCTTCACGAGGTTGAAGGTCGTCGCGTTGTGCTGGACGAGCTGGAGGTTTTGCCCGTTGCAAAGCCTTATACAATCGCGGCTACGCGCAAAGATGGACAAACCTTGATGCAAGGCAACGTTCCCTCTGAAGAAATGCGCGCAGTCTTGGCGAAAAGTGGTGCGGCGGGAGCAGAGGGTCTAACGCTTGCATCCGGCGCCCCAGAGCGTTGGGAAGCAGCAATCGGCACAGGATTAGGGGCTTTGTCGCAACTCGATGAGGGAACGACCTCGCTGACGGGCAACACGCTTCGCATCACTGGTTTGGTTGATACGCCAAATGATCGCGATACTTTGCTTGCGGCGATGGAACTGCCAGAAGGCTATACATTAGAAAGCGATATCGAGACCCGCGACGACGGGAAGCCAATTGCCTATTCGGTTGCTTACGATGCCGCAAAGGGCGTTACCGTTGACGGTAAATTGCCAAACGGTCTTGATTTACAGCAGATCGGCGCGGCGCTGGGCATTTCTGCGGTCGCTGGCAGTGCCAAAGCAGGATTGAAAGGTGAAGGTGCGCCTGCGCTCGGCATGTTGGCAAAGCTAAAGGGCTGGTTGCCCGAATTTGAAAACGCAACGCTCACAATGCAGGGTGACACGCCGAGTTTGTCAGGTGTGACCGCTCCTGGTGTGAATGCAGCGCTTGTACAAAGTAGTATTGCCGACGATTTCGACGGTTCTTTGACGCCTTCACTTACGGCGTTGACGACGACCCCTGCAAACGGGAGTGAGCGGGTGAATGCGGCGACAGGCATCTCTGAGCGATTTGAGTATGGTGCTTGGTTGCCCAAGTTCGATTTTACTCCGTCCCTCGCAAACTGCGGTGCCCAGTCGGATAAACTTCTGGCGAGCACGAAGATCAATTTCCTCAGTGGTTCAGCTGATCTTGGCCCGCAAAGCCTACGTGCGATCAACGCAATGGCTGCGGTTCTTGGCCGCTGTGTGCGAGAGGCAAATTTGGTGGCAGAGCTTGGCGGTCATACGGATAACACCGGATCGGGCAATTTCGAGCTAAGCGCAGCGCGCGCAGAAGCGGTGCGCAATGCGATGATCGCACGGGGCATCCCGGAAAACGCGCTTTCAGCCATCGGGTATGGTGCGAGTAAACCAATTGCAGACAATGCGACCGAAGACGGGCGCGCGGCAAATCGTCGGACAACAGTGCGCTGGGCGCAGCAATAAAGTGTGGAAGGATTAAGTTATGTTTCGTGAATGGGGCTTTTTGATAAGTGAAATGGTCGTTCTGATCTTACTGGCGGCTTTGCTAGGTTTGTTTGTCGGTTGGTTGATTTGGGGTCGTCGTAGCACAGTAAATGTAGATTCCGGTGAGGCCGATGGGCTACGTCGCGAGCTAGAGGCGTGCCGAGCAAAACACGCTGACAAGGACGCGCGCATTGCGACATTGCAAGCCGAGCTTGATGCCAAGGCAGAGCTGGAAGCACAGCCAGTCGCGCCTGCCGCAGTCGCCGCGCCAGTGGTTGAAGCGGCCGCGCCAGCACCTGTTGCCGAAGCGACGGACGCGGTTGACTATGATGGCGACGGCGTTCTGGAAGGCGCAAACGAGGGCACCAAGCCCGAGACTTTGAGCGAAGCGCGCAATGGTCAGGCGGATGATCTCAAGCAGATCAAAGGCATCGGGCCAAAGCTGGAGAAGCTATGCAATTCGCTTGGTTTTTATCACTTCGATCAGATCGCCAATTGGACTGCTGACGAAGAAGCATGGGTGAATGCGAACCTCGAAGGGTTCAAAGGTCGCGTAAGCCGTGACACTTGGATTGCGCAAGCCAAAGTGCTCGCAGCGGGTGGTGAGACCGAGTTCTCAAAACGTGTTGAAGACGGCGACGTTTACTAATTGCCAACGAAGGCCCTGCGCTAAGTTTCCCTTAGCGCAGGGCCATTTTTCATTAGGTCGCTTGTTTGTGAGAAATCTCAAACGCGGCCTTTTGTGCATCTGAGGCATCCGTCTGGAATTGATCGCGCCATTCTGAATAGGGCATCCCGTAAAAGGCTTCGCGCCCTTCGTCTTTGCTCATCTCGATGCCGCGCTCGCTGGCCGCTTCTTGATACCAGCGCGAGAGGCAGTTCCGGCAAAAACCTGACAGGTTCATCATGTCGATGTTCTGAACATCTGTGCGTTCTGCTAAGTGATCGCGCAAGCGGCGAAAGGCGGCGGCTTCGAGTTCTAGCTGAGTTTGTGCGTCCATTTTTGGCTCCTGTAGCGTGTCGGATTAAAGCTCGGTGCGAGCGAGCGCGGTTTCAAGCAAAGGTGCTAGTCGCTCTGCCCATGCGCGTTGCTGGGGTTTCGTTTCGATGAGATCATTTCGAAGTTCGATCAGCACATTAAGATGACCGTGCTGAAGCGCGTGTTTGTCGACTGCATCGCCCGGCAAATGACCCAAGTAAGGTTCGTTGTCCCCAATCGTGAGATCGGGTTCATCTTGCAAGAGGTTCATCAATGGACGTGCCAAGCGATCATCATGGGCGTAAAGAATGCCGATTTCCCAAGGTCGTTTGGGGCGCCCTTTTAACTGGGGTGTGAAAGAATGGATCGAGAGCAAAACAGGTTTTTCAACGCGCTGCATAAGAGCGTCAAGCGCAGTGTGGTAGGGAAGGTAGCAGGCTTCTAAGCGCTGCTTAAGTTCTTCAGCGCCAGCGTTTCTGTTGGCTGGAATAATCGTGCCATCGTAAAGCTTCATTAACAAAGTTGGATCATCAATGCCGCGGTTGGGATCAATAACGAGGCGGGAAAAGTTCGAGCAAATCACAGGGGCGGCAAGCATTTCGCCCAAGGCCTGTGCAACGCCATCTGCGCCGATGTCGTAGGCTATGTGTCGTTGCATGTCAGAGGGTGGAAGACCCAAATCGCCACCGTTGACAAAATCAGGCACTGTATTGCTCGCGTGATCGCTGGTTACGACCCAACGGGCTTGCCGTTCGCTGCCGTATGTAAAGAAAGGCTGGTATGTCACACGTCTGTTTCCTAGTTTGCCTAAGCAATAGGGTAGTTGCTGCGCAATTGGAAATGCGCAATAAGTCATGTTAGCGATAACATTTTGACAGATCGCCAGATGAACCGAGATGGGAACTAAAATATGAGACGCAATCGCAACGTAAAAATCGTGGCGACGTTAGGGCCAGCTTCTAGCGATTATAATATGATCCGTGCGCTTCATGAAGCGGGCGCGGACGTGTTCCGTCTCAACATGAGCCATGGCACGCATGACAAAATCGGTGAGCTACACGCAACTATTCGACAGGTTGAAGAAGACCTCGATAGCCCAATTGGTATTCTCGCGGATTTGCAGGGGCCAAAACTTAGGGTTGGCGAGTTTGCAAATGGTGCAGAGGAACTGATCGAAGGCGCGGATTTCAGGCTCGATCTTGAGGATGCGGCGGGCGACGTCAGCCGTGTGCGTCTACCGCACCCAGAAATTTTTGCTGCATTAGAGCCTGGCGCATCCCTTTTGGTGAATGACGGTAAAATACGCCTAAAAGTCAAAGACTGCGGCGCTGATTTTGCCAATTGCGAGGTTGTTATTGGCGGCACGATTTCAAATCGCAAAGGCGTGAATGTACCCGACGTTTTGCTGCCTTTGGCTGCGCTATCAGAAAAAGATCTCGCTGATCTGGAATTCGTTTGCGAACTTGGTGTTGATTGGCTCGCATTGTCCTTTGTTCAGCGCGCAAAAGATGTCTGGGACGCGCGCGACTTGGTTCGTGGGCGCGCCGCGGTGCTCTCCAAGATTGAAAAGCCCTCCGCAGTTTCCAGCTTTGACGAGATTTTAGATGCGTCCGACGGCATAATGGTCGCGCGCGGAGATCTAGGCGTCGAGTTGCCTGTTCAAAACGTTCCGCCAATTCAAAAGCGGTTGGTGCGACGCTGCCGCGCGGCGGCAAAGCCCGTGATTGTTGCGACTCAAATGCTTGAATCGATGATCGAGAGCCCGATGCCGACACGCGCAGAAGTGTCCGATGTCGCGACGGCGATCTATGAAGGGTCAGACGCGATCATGCTCAGCGCGGAGAGTGCCGCAGGTGAGTATCCTATCGAAGCCGTGACAACGATGGATAACGTGGCGCAAGAGGTGGAAAGCGATCCGACCTACACGGAAATCATCGAATCCTCGCGCGTGGCAAGCCGAACAAGCGTTGCGGATGGTATTGTTGCCGCCGCCCGTGAAATTGCAGAGACTACTGAGATCAAGGCGATTTGCTGCTTTACGCAAAGCGGAACAACAGCACTGCTTACTGCGCGCGAACGTCCGCGTGTACCGATTATCGCGATGACGTCTCAGGTTAGCACGGCGCGCCGTCTTGCCCTCACCTGGGGTACATTCTGCGTAAAGACCGGCGAGTTGGATCGCTTTAAAGGGGCAGTTGTTTCTGCGGCACGTGCCGCGCGATCCAGTGGTCTTGCAACTGAAACAGATCAAATCGTTGTCACTGCGGGTGTTCCTTTCAATATTCCCGGCACGACAAACATCCTCAGGGTTGCACCTTGCGAGGAAAGATTGATCTACGCTTCTGATCCAGAGTAGCGTGCCGCCACGTTTAATTGTGGAGTGTATGGGATGAGTTACGACATGGCTTTGGTGATAGGCTTGGTCATTGCGGGGTTTTCGATCCCCGCGATTGTTTCGGCTTTTTCGGACAGTCGAACACCGCGCGCGGCTGCGCTTATGATCATGATAGGTGGCGGAATGGTAGCTTGGGCTGTGACGAGCAAGCCGGGAGGATATACGCTTGATCAAATCCCGGAGGTTTTTGTTAAAGTCACACGCGATCTGATCGGGTAACTTCCCTCTTGCGGAATCTTTAAGCCTGTCCTAAACGGCCCTCTCTACACGTGCGTCCGGCTCGAAGTGGCATGCCGAGTGCGCGCGTTTACCGACCCTAAAGAGGAGACGGAAATGCCCAAGATGAAGACAAAATCGAGCTGCAAAAAGCGGTTCAAAACTACGGCCAGTGGCCGCGTGAAAGCTGCTCAAGCTGGCAAACAGCACGGCATGATCAAGCGCACAAACAAATTCCTTCGCAATGCACGTGGTACAACCACACTCGCGGCTGCTGACGAGAAAATCGTCAAGTCGATGATGCCATATTCACGCTAAGGAGATTTGAGAGATGTCACGCGTTAAAGGTGGTACAGTAACCCACGCCCGTCACCGTAAAGTCGTCAAAGCCGCAAAAGGCTATTATGGACGTCGTAAAAATACCTTCAAGGTCGCAGCACAGGCGGTCGACAAGGCAAATCAATACGCAACACGCGACCGCAAGAACCGCAAGCGCAACTTCCGCGCATTGTGGATCCAGCGTATCAACGCAGCTGTTCGCAGCCACGACGAGGCGCTGACATACAGCCGCTTTATCAATGGTCTGATGCTTGCTGGTATCGAAGTGGACCGTAAGGTTCTCGCTGATCTCGCAGTGAACGAGCCAGAAGCGTTCGGCGCGGTTGTTGATCAAGCGAAAGCAGCGCTCGCAGCGTAAGCGATCCGCTTTTCGAGATTTGAGAAGGCCCTGATCATTGGATCGGGGCCTTTTTCGTTGTTGCGTGGCACCAAGGCGACTAGATGTCTTGGAATGGAGATTAAGCTAGTTGATATGAAGCCTGAGCATGCGGCGCAACTCGCCCAACTTTGGCATCAGGGGTGGATCGACGGTCATGCCAATGTCGTTCCCGCTGAACTGACTAAGCTGCGCACCTTAGAGAGCTTTCAAGACCGCGTCTTAGAGAACATGACCAAGACGCGCGTCGCGCTTCGTGGCGAAGAAGTGCTTGGTTTTACAATGGTGAAGGCGGCGGAGCTTTATCAAATGTATGTCGGTGGCGCAGCGCGCGGCAAAGGGGTTGCGTCGCTGCTAATAGAAGATGCTGAACGAGCAATCTGCGCAAGCGGTCACACATTGGCTTGGCTGTCCTGCGCGATAGGCAATGAGCGCGCCGCTCGCTTTTACGCCCGACAAGGCTGGCGAAATGTGGGTGAAGAAACGGTCGCCCTCGATACCCAAGGCGGCTCGTTTCCTCTCTTGCTTTGGCGGTTCGAGAAGCCGCTCACTTAGCCCGCAGGGCGGTAAGCGCCCGTGTCGCAAGAGGATTAGCCAGCGGCTATTTCCGCGCGTATTGACTTCACGCTCGCGAAACAGATTGTTTACAGGGTTTTGTCATTGCCGAAAGGAATTCGCGGGTTTTCCCCCTGATACCCACCAAAGAAAACCATATCTTAACGATGTTGGTTTTTCGTTCTGAGGGTTTGCCCAATGGCTCGTATCAGTGAACTACACTACTCAAACGCCTATGCAGCATCGTCTGGTGTTTCTGAGTTTTTAGAAGTCGCCTTGAATGCGGGTGAAGATCCTGCGGATTTCACAGTTTCGTTTTATGAAGCGAACGGGACCGTCGGCATTGAAATTCCACTGACGCACCCTGACGTGCAAACTTCAATTGATCCGGACAACGGCGAGCAAATCTTTGTCATCTCTGCGGACTTTTTTCCCATTTATTTGACCGATCCGAATGGTGGTGGAAGCGGGAACTATGAAGCTTATGCGCTGGTCAATACCGATACGAGCACTGTTGTTGACTTCTATGACATCGGCGGCGGCACCCAGAACATCGTCGCGGTTGATGGATTGGCGGCAGGCGCTACGTCCGAAAATCTGCCTGTCGTGGTTGGGCCTAATTCCACAACAACGACGCTGCAATTCAATCAACCTGACCCTGACACGCTTGTCTATGAAGCGGTAAATCCGGGCGATTCTGGTCTCGCCTGTTTTACGAAAGGCACGATGATTGACACCCCGAATAGACCTGTTGCAATCGAGACGCTTTGCGTAGGCGATTTGGTTTCAACAATAGACAATGGGGCATGCGCCGTACGTTGGATTGGTCAAACCAAAGTAGACGGGACAGGTGAATACGCTCCGATACGCATTCGCAAGGGAACGCTGGGGGCGACGAAGAACATCCTTGTTTCACCACAGCACAGGATTCTAATTGAAGGATGGCAGAGCGAGTTGTTGTTTGGCTTGAACGAAATACTGGTTCCCGCCAAGGCACTGATCAACGGCGAGACGGTTGAGCGGGTGTCGCGAAACTCTGTGACCTATGTGCACGTCATGTTCGAAAGCCATCAGCTTGTGACCTGCTCTGGCTTTGTCTCCGAGAGCTTTTTTCCCGGTCACGAAGGCCTTCTGGCGACGAGTCAAATGGCAAAGGAAATTCGCGATCTGTTTCCAGAATCGATTGCCTTTGCCAATAGTTTGATCGGGCTTGCGCGCCCTGTAGAGCAAAGCAGAGTTTGCAGTTTGCTTCAGGCCGCGTAAGGCGCGTTAGCCTTGCAAAATGCTCGCGCAGCCTGATGTGGCATTGCGGCCGCCAATGTGGTGTGGATTAAGGATCAGCATCCATTGTACAGGCTGGCCCGGTGCTTGCGTGCGGCTATAAGAACACCCGTTCGGTGCTGTGTACCACTGACCGGCTTGCGCAAATGTGGGATTCGGATTGTATAGCGTTTCTTGAGCGTGCAGCGCAGCAGGTGCGAGCGAAATGGCAGAAGCGAACAAAGCGGCAGCGATAGGCGTTTTCATGGTAAAGTCCTTTAGCAGAGGTTTATGCTATCGACCCAGCAGCGGGCCTTGGGACCAATAGGGCGCTTGAAACTGGCGCGTCGCGTGGCGCAAATATGGCGAGAACACGCAGTTAACCGAGCATTTTAATAAAGCTTGGCTGTATCTATGCGCCTCTCGCTTGCGCGCGAGGGGGCAAGCGGGTAACTCACAACGCAACACATTGCACTATAGTTTCCGCGAGGCCCGTCATGGATGATCTAAGAGATAAATACGTCAGCTTAATTGCTGCGGCGAGTGACGAAAGCGCGTTGGAAGACCTGCGGGTTCAAGCGGTCGGCAAAAAGGGCGAGATCAGTCTTCAAATGCGCCAGCTGGGCAAGATGAGCGCGGAAGAGCGTCAGGTCGCTGGCCCGAAACTGAATGCTTTGAAGGACGAGATCAACTCGGCCTTAGCGGCAAAGAAAACAGCCCTTGCCGATGCGGCGCTTGATGAGCGTTTGCGCGGTGAATGGCTCGATGTGACTTTACCGTCCCGTCAGCGCCCTGCAGGGACGATCCACCCGATTTCGCAAGTCACCGAAGAGGTCATCACGATCCTTGCCGATCTTGGTTTCTCTGTTGCGGAAGGTCCGCAGATTGAGTCCGATTGGTATAACTTCGATGCGCTCAACATTCCCGGCCACCACCCTGCGCGCGCAGAGATGGACACGTTCTACACGCACCGCGCCGAGGGCGATAACCGCCCGCCGCATGTTCTGCGCACGCACACCTCCCCCGTGCAAATTCGCCATATGGAAGCGCATGGTGCCCCTTGCCGCATCATTTGCCCGGGCCGTGTGTACCGCGCCGATTACGATCAGACTCACACGCCGATGTTCAATCAGGTCGAAGGCCTCGCGATTGGCAAAGACATCTCTATGGCGAACCTCAAATGGACGCTTGAAGAGTTCTTCTCTGCCTTTTTTGGCAAGGACGTGAAAACCCGTTTCCGCGCCTCGCATTTCCCGTTCACGGAGCCCTCCGCCGAGGTGGATATACAGTGCTCTTGGGAAAACGGTTCCGTCAAAGTGGGAGAGGGCGATGATTGGCTCGAAGTGCTCGGCTCTGGCATGGTGCACCCGAAGGTTCTGCAAGCGGGCGGCATTGACCCGAACGAATGGCAGGGCTTTGCCTTCGGCATGGGCATCGACCGCATGGCGATGCTAAAATACGGCATCCCCGATCTGCGCGCGTTCTTTGATTCAGATTTGCGCTGGTTGCGTCACTATGGCTTTTCTAGCTTGAACCAGCCGAACTTGGCGGCGGGGCTCTAATGGCAATCCCGCAGGTCTTCGAAGAGTTTATCGACGAAATGCGCGATGAGGCTCCGAGCCTCGAAACCGCGCAAATGTTCGGTAAACCCTGCGCGCGGCTGGCGGGGCAAAAGCCTGTCTTGTCTTTTTATCAAGACAGCATGGTTTTCAAACTCGGCGCATCCCGCGTTGAAGAGATATTCGTCTCCCATCCAGAGGCAGTGCCGTTCGATCCGTCGGGCAAAGGCAGACCGTTCAAGGATTGGGTACAGGTGCCCGAAGGCATCGACACAGATTGGCATGCGCTCGCCCGCGAAGCGCTCGGCCTTAAGTAAACAGGAAATAAAGCGATGAAATTCACACTGTCCTGGCTGAAAAAGCACATTGAGACCGAGGCATCTTTGGATGAGATCCTCTACGCGCTGACCGACCTCGGTCTCGAAGTGGAAGAGGTAAGCAACCCTGCGGATGCGTTGAAGTCCTTTACTTTGGCGAAGGTTCAGAGCGCCGAGCAGCACCCCGATGCGGATCGTTTGCGCGTGTGCCAAGTTGAAACCAACGAGGGCCTACAACAGATCGTTTGCGGCGCACCGAACGCGCGCGAGGGGATCACTGTGGTTCTGTGTAAGCCGGGCGATTATGTGCCGGGTATTGATGTGACGCTGTCCGTTGGCAATATTCGCGGCGTTGAGAGCCACGGCATGATGGCCTCCGAGCGTGAGCTGGAGCTCTCCGAGGAGCATGACGGCATTATCGAATTGCCCTCTGGCGAGGTGGGTCAGACCTTTGTCGATTGGCTGGCAGAGAATGACCCGAGCAAGGTTGATCCTGTGATCGAGATCGCGATTACGCCGAACCGTCCTGACGCCCTTGGCGTGCGCGGCATTGCGCGTGATTTGGCGGCGCGTGGGCTTGGCACACTGAAGGCGTGCGATGTTGAACCTGTCGCAGGCAGCTTTAAGGCGGATGTCTCTGTCACGATTGACGAAGATACGCTTGATGGGTGCCCCGTTTTCTGTGGCCGCGTGATCAAGGGCGTGAAAAACGGCCCGTCCCCTGCGTGGATGCAAGACGCCCTGCGCGCGATTGGGCTGCGGCCGATCAGCTTCCTCGTCGATGTGACCAACTATTTCACATACGATCAGAACCGTCCTTTGCACGTCTTCGATTTGGACAAGGTCAAAGGCAACCTGCGCGTTCACCGCGCGGCGGGCGGCGAGACGATCGTTGCTTTGGATGACAAAGAGTACACGCTGCAAAAGGGCCAGATGGTCATTTCTGACGATGAAGGCCCTGAGAGCATTGCAGGGGTCATGGGTGGTTTGGAAACGGGCTGCACCGATGAAACGGTCAATGTCTTCGTTGAGAGCGCCTATTGGGATCCGATCCAGATCGCTTACACGGGCCGTGCTTTGAAGATCAATTCCGATGCGCGTTACCGTTTTGAGCGCGGCGTTGATCCAGCCTTCACGCCTGTCGGTCTTGAGCATGCGGTGCGCATGATTGTGGATGTTGCGGGCGGTGAAGCGTCTGAATTGATCCAAGCGGGCGCGGTGCCTGATGTTTCGCGTGCCTATAAGCTCGATACGGATCGGTGTTCTTCGCTCGTTGGCATGGATATTCCTGCCGAAACGCAGCGCGCGACTTTGGAAGCGCTTGGCTTTGTGATGGACGGCGATATGGCGCAAGTGCCAAGCTGGCGCCCTGATGTGCAAGGCGAGGCGGACCTTGTTGAGGAAGTCGCACGCATCGAATCCCTGACGGGTCTGGTGGGCACGCCTTTGCCTGCTTTGAAAGCTGGCATCACAGAGGCGATTTTGTCCCCCATGCAGCTGCGCGAACGCACGGCGCGTCGCACCGCGGCGGCGCTTGGGTATAATGAATGCGTGACCTACAGCTTCATTGATCAGGCCTCTGCTGCGCTCTTTAGTGGCGGCGATGATGCGAGCATGCTGGCCAATCCGATCAGCTCTGAAATGAGCCATATGCGCCCAGCTTTGTTGCCCGGTCTTTTGCAGGCGGCTGCCCGTAACCAAGCGCGCGGGGCGATGGATCAATCGCTCTTTGAGGTTGGCACGGCCTTCCACGGCGGTGAGCCGGGTGAGCAGCATGTGCAGATTTCAGGCTTGATCGTGGGTCGCACAGGTCCAAAGGACGTGCACGGTGAGGCGCGCAGCGTTGATGTGTTTGATGTGAAGGCGGATGCCGAAGCGATCTTGGCGGCGATTGGTGCCCCTGCAAAGGTGCAAATCTTGCGCACAGGCGCTGAGTGGTGGCACCCTGGCCGTCACGGCGTGATCTGCCTCGGGCCTAAGAAAGTGCTTGGCGTGTTCGGCGAAATCCACCCAAAGGTTTTGGCCGCGATGGATGTCAAAGGTCCTGCGATGGGCTTTACCATTTGGCCTGCGGAAGTTCCGCTGCCGAAGAAGAAATCGGCAACGCGCCCTGCGCTTGTTGTACGTGATTTGCAGGCGGTTGAGCGTGATTTTGCCTTTGTCGTGGATGCGAATGTCGAGGCTTTGACCTTGGTCAACGCGGCGGCTGGCGCGGACAAGGCCCTGATCGAAGGTGTGCGCGTGTTCGATGAATTCATCGGTGGCAGCCTTGGTGAAGGTAAGAAGTCTATCGCTGTGACGGTGCGCCTGCAGCCCGCTGACAAAACGTTGAAAGAAGCGGAGATCGAAGCGGTTGCAGCGAAGATCATCGAGAAGGTTGGTAAAGCCACGGGCGGTGTGCTGCGCGGTTAAGGTATAGTTTCGCCTTCGGCGAGAGTTTATTTTGGAAAATGAAGGGTGCTGGGAATGCTAAAGATCTATCTTTCAGGTGAAATCCACACGGATTGGCGCGAGCAGATCATCGCGGGTGCCGAGGGATTGGACGTGTCTTTCTCGGCCCCTGTGACCGATCACGATGCGAGCGATGACTGCGGCGTTGCGATCATGGGCGCAGAGCCAGACAAGTTTTGGCATGACAACAAAGGTGCCAAGCTGAATGCCATCCGCACGCGCAAAGGCATTGCGGATGCGGATGTTGTCGTTGTGCGCTTTGGTGAGAAGTACAAACAGTGGAACGCGGCGTTTGACGCGGGCTATGCTGCGGCGCTCGGGAAATCCTTGATCATCCTGCATCAGGACGAGCATCAGCATGCGCTAAAAGAGGTGGATGCTGCGGCCCTCGCGGTTTGCAAAGAGCCACAGCAAGTCGCAGATATTCTGCGCTATGTTTTGAACGGGACGCTGCCTGCTTAAGCAGGGCGCGCTGGGGTGTTGAGACCAATCTGCACCGCGGGGCGCTCAAGGAAGCGATCCAGATAGGCGACTGCGTTCTTGTGATCGTTCCAGCCAACAATGTCGCGTGCTTCGTAGAAATCTAGCGCGCGCAGCCAAGGGGCGATTGCGATATCGGCGATGGAATACTCGCCTGCGATCCAATCCTGACCGTCTAGCTGCTTGTCCACAACAGCCAAGAGGCGCTTGGCCTCGTTGATGTAACGCTCGCGCGGGCGGGGGTCTTCGATTTCAGAGCCTGCGAATTTGTAGAAAAACCCAAGCTGGCCGAGCATCGGGCCAAGGCCACCCATCTGGAACATGAGCCACTGGGTCACGCGCGCCTTATCGGATGCGTTTGAACCAATCAGCTTGCCTGTCTTCTCTGCGAGATAGAGCAGGATTGCGCCGCTCTCGAACAGGCCGATGGGCGCGCCGTCTGGTCCATTGGGGTCAATAATCGCCGGAATTTTGTTGTTGGGATTGAGCGAGAGGAACTCATCGCTCTTCACGTCTGCATCCGAGAGAGTGACGAGGTGAGGCTCATAAGGCAACCCCAGCTCCTCTAACGCGATGGAGACTTTCACTCCGTTCGGGGTCGGGAATGAAAAAAGCTGAATTTTATCTTCATGTTTTGTGGGCCAGCGTTTGGTTATGGCGAATTGGCTGAGGGTGTTCATGGTTTTCTCCTATGCGGTTGTGACGAACTTGGGCATCTTTTCCCATTAAAACAGTGGCTTTCATGTGCGAAATCACCAATATGGACCTGCGCAAATGCAATAGAAAATTAAGCGCAGACAGGGAAACGGAACTAGGGGAACTATCATGATTAAAGAATTCAAAGATTTCATCGCCAAGGGCAACGTCATGGACATGGCGGTTGGTATCATCATCGGCGCGGCGTTTACCGCGATTGTAACGTCATTGGTTGGTGACTTGATCAATCCTATCATCAGCCTGTTCATGGGCGGCGTTGATTTCGCTGGTCAGTACACATTGCTGGGTGAAGGCGAGTATGGGTCTATCACAGAAGCTGAAGAAGCAGGCGCAGCCGTCTTTGCATGGGGCCGCTTCATCATGGCGATCATCAACTTCCTGATCATCGCATTTGTTGTGTTCATGTTGGTTAAGGCCGTGAACAAGACGAAGAAGGCGGAAGAGCCAGCGCCAGAGCCAGCACCAGCTGGCCCAACGCAGGAAGAATTGCTTGCAGACATTCTGGCCGCGTTGAAAAAATAATCGCGACTTCGAAATGAAATTGAAAGGGCGGCCCCACTCGGTGCCGCCCTTTTTTCTATTTGATCACCAGTTGCGGCGAAGTCACATCGAGACCGAGCGCTTTACCAACAGCGAAGTACGTCAATTGGCCCGCATGGACATTGAGGCCCTCCAGGAGGTGTGGATCATCAGCGCAGGCTTGCTTCCACCCTTTGTCGGCTATGGCCAGCATGAAGGGCATCGTCGCATTGCCAAGAGCGATCGTTGACGTGCGCGCGACGGCGCCCGGCATGTTGGCAACGCAGTAGTGCATGATCCCGTCAACATCATAGATCGGATCTTGGTGCGTCGTGGCCTTGGAGGTCTCAAAGCAACCGCCCTGATCAATCGCAACGTCCACAATTGCCGCGCCTTGCTTCATCGTGCCGAGTTGCTCGTGCGTGATTAGCTTTGGTGCGGCCGCGCCGGGGATCAGAACCGCGCCGATGACCATGTCTGCCTCGGCGACCAGTTCAGCGGTATTGCCCGCGCTGGCATAACTTGTCTTGAAAATGCTGCTGTAAATATCATCAAGATACCGCATGCGCGGCAGTGAGCGGTCCAGAACGGTGACTTGTGCCCCCATACCAGCCGCGACGCGCGCGGCATGTGTCCCCACAACGCCGCCGCCGATAACTGCAACCTTTGCAGGGCCAACACCCGGCACGCCGCCCATCAAAACACCGCGACCACCATTGGCTTTTTGTAAGGTCCAAGCGCCGACTTGGGGCGCGAGTTTTCCTGCGACTTCTGACATTGGGGCGAGTAAAGGCAGCCCGCCGTTGCGATCTGTTACTGTCTCGTAGGCAATGGCGGTGCAGCCAGAAGCAATCAAATCTTTGGTTTGTTCAGGATCCGGAGCAAGATGCAGGTAGGTGAATAGAATTTGACCTTCGCGCAACATCCTGCGCTCGGCTGCCTGCGGTTCTTTCACTTTCACGATCATATCCGCACGCGCGAACACGTCTTGCGCATTTGCTGCGATCTCTGCGCCTGCGGTGATATAGTTTTCATCGCTAAAGCCAGCACCCGTGCCTGCGCCGCTTTGAATGAGAACGCTGTGACCGTGTGAAACAGCTTCGTGGGCTGCATTCGGTGTCATTCCAACACGGAACTCTTGCGGCTTAATTTCTGTGGGGCAACCAATCTTCATATCGCATCTCTCCCTTGCGTATGTCTTGAAAGTGGCAAAGGCGTCGTGCAAGTGTTGTGAAATATCGCCCTCTTTCGGCGAAAGCTGTGCAATAAACGACTATATTTTGGCAATCAGATGCAAGGATTGACGACAGATGAGCCTAGATGCGACCGATAAGCGTATATTGGCGGCGCTGCAAAAGAGCGGGCGGATGTCGAATGCAGAGCTTTCTGAAAAAGCGAACTTGTCCCCGTCCGCTTGCCATAGGCGAGTGCAGCGGTTGGAGAAGGATGGCTATATCCGCGATTATGTCGCCCTGCTGGACGCTCGAAAAATGCAGGTTCCCACGACAGTGTTCGTCGAGATTACGCTAAGCGGACAAGCAGACGACGTGCTGGATGCCTTTGAGAAATCTGTTGCGCGAATTCCCGATGTTCTGGAATGTCATTTGATGGCGGGTAGTGCGGATTACCTGCTTAAGGTTGTGGCCGAGAACACAGAAGATTTCGCGCGTATTCACCGCCAGTATTTGGCGCGGTTGCCGGGGGTTGCTCAAATGCAAAGTTCTTTCGCGCTGCGCACGGTGTTCAAAACCACGGCTTTGCCCGTTTAATCGATCTTCGCCCAATTGCGGACATGTTTCTATCGTAACCGTTTCGGGAACATTCGTTGAAAGATTGCGTGTTTGGGCCACCATCTAGGAGAATCCTGCGGCCAAGAGATCGGCCAAGGCTGGCCCAAAAACGCGGCGCTTTTGACACAGAAATCGATTGGCTGGTCCGTAGGGTTGCTAAGGGCTGGCTTCATGCACGGCACGCGCGTAATTGTAGCGTTGCTTCGGGATTGAATTGGGAAGACGCAAATGAACCATTTTGGAGCTATCCTGAAAGCCGCCTGTGTGAGCATAGCTGCTTTTTTGCCAAGCTTAGCATCCTCGGGTGAAATCGTTCAGCTTGGATATGGCCGTCTCATTAACAATGACTTTCTGGGTGATCTGAAGGATCGGGGCCAAACAGGATCCTACGTCGCCAGCCGAATCTACGGTGAAGCTTGGGCGGGAAAACTGCCATCGCGGTTCGGGGAATTTCTGGAATTTCGTTTGCAGGCAGACATTAAGTCCCCAGATAACCTAGTAAATCCTGCGCCAGGCGATCGTCCCTTTGCTGGATCGGTGACTGCTGGTTTGCACACGCATTTTCAACGCGCCCACCTTGAATACTCGCTTGGTGCGGAGTTGGTGGCGACGGGACCGCAGACGCGGCTCGATCAATTTCAAACAGCGCTTCATGATGGGATCGGGGTTGCACCACCCTCGCTCGCGACGCGCAATGCGCAGATCGGGAACAAGATTTATCCCGGCGGCGTCGTCGAAGTTGGTCGCACATTTAGCTTTGGCGAACGCGCGCATCTGCGCCCGTTTGTAGAGGCACGCGCAGGCGTTGAGATGCTTGCTCGGGTCGGTGTTGATTTTGAATTTGGCGAGTTGACTGGCAATGATCTGATGGTTCGTGACGGCATAACCGGTCAAAGGTATCGCACAATCTTGCTAGGTGAAGGCGGGGTTTCATTCGTGATGGGCGTGGACACTGCAATCGTAGCACAAAGCGAATACCTGCCGACAAGCCTTGGTTTTACGCTGACAGATCACCGAGATCGCGCACGCGCGGGCCTTATTTGGCAGGGAAAAACCAGTCACGGGTTCTTTGGTGTTACCTATTTGGGGCGCGAATATACCAGTCAAGCAAGTGAGCAAGTTGTGGGCTCAATCCGCTTGGCTCTCAAGTTTTGAGACATTCTAGCCACAATCCCTAGGTGCATTCCGGATTAATCTTTCCTGCTTTAACTTCGTTTGTTAACCTTTTGGTAATAATAAAAGAAGAACGAGGCAGAGCTAGAATATGAAAACGGGCTTTCGAGGCACGTTTGTCATATCTTGGTCGCAAACAAAGTTAGATGGTATGGGGGCTGTTCCATTGCAGTCTCTTGATGTGGGTACGGCTTGGGCTTGGACCGGCGACGCAGTACGCGTTGATGGACCAGTCGAATTGTTGCGATTGGATGAGGCAGACGGGGATGCGAGTATTCGCAAACGCGCGGCAAAAATGGTACGTAAACTTGTTGGCGCCGCGCTGACGGATGTAAAAAATCTGGACGATGTAGACGTCGATCACCCGATACGAGACAGCAGTTTTGTGGTGACTGACGGAGCGCAAAGTTACACGATCACTGTGATTGATGTCGCAGGGAGCAAGGCTCCGCTCTTGATGTTCTTGGATGAAATGCCGCCAAAGGATGTTGATCTTTGGGTCGTGCATCACACGATTGATGCAAGAAGCCATGAAATGGTGTCCGTTTCTACAGGTGGTGTCATTTGCTTCACGCCCGGTACGTTAATCGATACGCCCGATGGGGCGCGATTGGTTGAAGATCTACGTGAAGGCGATCGGCTTCAGACACGCGACAGCGGCGCACAGGATATCCAATGGATTGGCGCGCGGCGAATGACGGGGGCCCGATTGTTCGCTATGCCAGAACTGCGCCCTGTGCGCATTCGCGCTGGTGCTTTTGGTGTTGAGAAGCCGGAACAGGAATTCCTCGTCTCGCCGCACCATCGAATGCTGATCAAAGGGGCCGTTGCGCGAGATCTCTTCAACACGCCCGAAGTTCTTGTGGCGGCAAAAGATTTGATAAACGGATCGACGGTAACGACGGATACGCAGGTCAAGGAAGTGACCTACATTCATCTTATGTTACCAAGCCATCAGATTGTCATGGCCAATGGAGTTGAGACGGAAAGTTTCCACCCCGCGTCAACCGCCTTATCGACAATTCCAGAGGATGACCGCGCGCGTCTTGCACAGGTAAATGACCAGCTTGAAGCAGATCCAAACAGTTACGGCGGCTATGCGCGCAGGATTTTGTCGAAATCTGAAGCTGCGATACTCGCCCACGAAGCTGCTTGAGACAATTGTGCGCCCTAACAGGCGCGCAGTTTTGCCCCTGACGGGGCGGGTTGAGGCGCTGCCTCAAACTCCGAGATATTTTTGGACCAAAGAAGCATTACTGCGTCGGGTTAGTGTGTTCTATGAGTGCGCTCAGGATGGCTTTGGCCGTGTCGGAAGACCAGTCAGCGTCACCGCGAAGGCGCGCGATTTCTTTGCCTTCGGTGTTTAGGATTACAGTAATTGGCAGCCCCAAGACCCCCATGTCCCGCGCGATTTTCTGTTTCGGGTCCCGGTGTAACGGCAGGTTTGTGATATTGCTGTCTTTAAAGAACTTTTTCATTGCCGGGGGCGGGTTGTGACCGGTCGCCAGAGTGAGAACTTCAAAGGTTTCTCCGCCAAGTTCTGTTTGCAGCTCAGCAAGCATTGGCATTTCTTTACGACATGGCGCGCACCAAGTGGCCCAAAAGTTTAGCAGAACGATTTTGCCTTGGTGGTCCGCAAGGGTGCCTTCGCTGCCATCCTCTTTGATGTAGCTTTGTTCTGATGTTGCCTTTGGCACGGTGTGGAAATTGAGTTTTCCCATATCGCCGCTACGCATCGCGGCAATTTCGCTCATATTTGCGTGCGCTAGGTTTGCACCTAACAGCAGAGCGGTATACATCACAGCAACAACGATATTTCTCATTTTCCCTCCAAGGGTAGGCCTATGACCAATTCAACTTCGAACCAAATGTGGGGCGGCCGTTTTGCTGCCGGACCCGATGCGATCATGGAAGCAATTAATGCTTCTATCGGGTTTGACAAGCGTATGGCACGCCAAGACATTGACGGATCTCGCGCTCATGCAGCGATGCTCGCCGCGCAAGGTATCATCACAGATACCGATGCAAGCGTAATTCGGGAAGGGCTGCTCACGGTCTTGTCAGAAATTGAGGGCGGAACGTTTCAGTATTCCGCTGCTTTGGAAGACATCCACATGAATGTGGAATCCCGCCTGAAAGAGATTGTGGGCGAGCCAGCAGGGCGTTTGCACACAGCGCGTTCGCGGAACGATCAGGTTGCGACAGATTTCAAACTTTGGGTGCGGGATCAGTTAGACGCGGCTGAAGGCGCTATTTTGTCATTGATTGGCGGCTTGTTGGATCAAGCTGAGGCGGGCGCAGATTGGGTCATGCCCGGGTTTACACATTTGCAGACCGCGCAACCTGTGACTTGGGGTCATCATATGATGGCCTATGTCGAAATGTTGGGGCGCGATTTATCTCGGGTGCGCGATGCACGTGCGCGCATGAATGAATCGCCTTTGGGCGCTGCTGCTTTGGCTGGAACATCCTTTCCGATTGACCGCGATGCGACCGCGCAGGCGCTTGGCTTTGATCGCCCGTCTGCCAATTCGCTGGATGCGGTGAGCGATCGTGATTTTGCGTTGGAGTTCCTGAGCGCGGCGTCGATTTGCGCAGTGCATCTAAGCCGCTTGGCGGAAGAGTTGGTGATCTGGTCCTCAGCGCAATTCCGTTTCGTAACATTGTCGGATCGTTTTTCTACCGGTTCTTCGATTATGCCCCAAAAGAAGAACCCCGATGCAGCAGAGCTGATCCGTGCCAAAATCGGTCGGATTTTTGGGGCAAACACGGCATTGATGATTGTGATGAAGGGCCTTCCGTTAGCTTACTCGAAAGATATGCAAGAAGATAAAGAACAGGTCTTTGATGCCGCGGACAACTGGATGCTGGCGCTTGCGGCTATGGATGGCATGGTGCGCGATATGTCGGCAAACCAAGAGAGCCTTGCTGCGGCGGCTGGATCAGGTTTTTCAACGGCGACGGATTTGGCGGATTGGTGCGTAAGGGCGCTGAACATGCCGTTCCGCGATGCCCATCACGTAACAGGATCGCTGGTCGCTTTGGCAGAGAAAGAAGGCTGTGATCTGCCTGACTTGTCGCTTGAGCAATTACAATCGGTTCATAGCGAGATCACGGAAGATGTATATTCGGTGCTTACGGTTGAGGCCTCAGTCGCCTCGCGCACGTCCTATGGTGGCACGGCGCCAAGCCAAGTGCGCGCTCAGGTCGCGCGTTGGCGTGGGGTTTTGGCATGAAGCATTTGGTAAGCCTGTTGGTCATGGCGGCATTTCTTGCCTCTTGCGGGGCAGATGGGATGCCGACCAAGCCAGAACCGAAGTCTGACAAAGCGGAAGAGGCTCCGCCTGTTAGCGCCGCAGCCGCGTCTTAGAAACGAGGGTAACTATGTCTGTGCTCCGAATGATTTATTTCGCTTTGGCAGTTTGGGGCGCAGCGCATCCGATGTACTATTTTATTCGTTGGTTTCGACAAGAAGGGCTAGACATCGGAAAGATGATGTCCGCTTGGAATAGCAATTTGGCCAGCTCGGGACTTGTCTGGGATTTGACGATTGCTGCAATTGCTTTAACGGTTTGGATATTGGCCGAAGTTGCGGCGCGCCGCAATTGGAGTGCGCTGATTGCGATCCCAGCTACGTTTTGCATCGGGCTGAGTTGCGGTCTGCCGCTTTATCTTTTTCTGCGTACGCGCCCAGTTATTTGAGCGAATTAGCTACGTTTTTGGAAACAAACTAAGAGAATTGTAAGGATTTTCCCAATTTGGACCCTCTGCTGCCCAAGTTTCGGCACATTTGGCACCCATTTTCTTGTGTGAGTAGGCAATTAACACACAGAGGATAAATCCCATGAGCAGCATCGACGCATCCCAAGTCCATTCGCAAAAAGCCCTTTTGGCCGCGCCGGAAAAGGCGGCGATGCCAGCATCAAAAATGATCGTCGAAGTGGCGCGCCAATTTGGTGTCAGCCCGATCAAACAAATGCGCGAGATGTTCCGCCTTGATCGCAAAGCAGGGATTTCCTTTGGTGAATACTATGCCGCCCAGCACTATCGCACAGACCTTACTGCTGAAGAAAAGCTTCAGTTTGTCGGCGAGAAGGGCAGCTATCATTTGAACCTACGCCTGTCGCCTGCGAAACTTGGCGATAAGCGGTCGTTTATCCGCGACAAGGTTCTTTACACGACGATGCTGCGTGGCATGGATATGCCGACAACGGAAACACAGGCCGTTGCGCATACAGAGCGCGGGTTTGGTGCGATCAACACGCTTCGTACGCCAGCCGATGTTGCGCGGTTCCTACGCAGCGAGGCGCGTTATCCTGTATTCGCCAAGCCATTGGAGGGCTCCAAGTCCGTGGGTTCAGCGCTTTTGACAGGGATCGATGCGGCAAAGGGCTTGGTCGAGATGGGCAATGGCAAAGCCTTTGACATTGATGCATTCGCGGAAGAAGTGATCATGGACTACCCAGAGGGTTTCACCTTTCAAAGTGCAGTCCAGCAACATGACGCTGTTTCTGCGCTGGCTGGTCAGGCCGTTGGCACGATGCGCGTTGTCACGGTGATCGAAGATGGCGCGCCACGCGTACTGTACACAGTTTGGAAAATCCCATCCCCCAAAGCGATGTCAGACAACTTTTGGCAATCGGGCTCAATGTTGGGCGCGGTGGATTCAGAAACGGGCAAAGTCAGCCATGCGATTACGGGCGGTGGGCTTGATCGCCAGATTCTTGAGCAGCACCCCGTTTCAGGCAAGAGCTTTGCTGGTTTCCAAGTCCCGCATTGGGACAAAATCAAAGAGGTCGCATGCCAAGGCCATAGCATGTTCCCCGAGTTCGGTGTTTTTGGGTGGGACATTGCGGTCGGCGAAGATGGTCCCGTGATCATCGAATGTAACGCGAACCCTTTCCATACGCTGTATCAATTGGCGCATGATCGCGGCATTAAGAACGAAGACTTCGCTCCTGTGTTCGATAAGGTTGCGGCGCGCACGCAAGCTATCCTGAAAACGCGCACCGAAGAGTTCAAAAAACTGCGTAAAGAGCAGCAAATATAAGACAACAGCCGTGCCACAGGTTTGGCTAGGCTGATGTTCCCCCAAAGATGACAGGGGAGCGTCTACACTATCAGATTGAATGCGCGCGTGATTGTCATTATTCACGCGCGCATGGATCATTTTCTTTATCGCGACGGCGCGCTTTACGCCGAAGATGTCCCGATCAGCGAAATCGCTGCAAGCGTCGGTACGCCGTTTTATGTCTATTCAACTGCAACTCTTGAGCGGCATTTCAAGCTGTTTGATGACGCGCTTGAGGGCATGGATCATCTGGTCTGCTATGCGATGAAAGCAGCGTCTAATCAGGCAATCCTGAAGACGCTTGCGGCGCTCGGCGCTGGTATGGATGTTGTGTCGGGTGGCGAGTACGCGCGCGCAAAGGCGGCGGGTGTTCCCGGCGATCGAATTGTTTTTTCTGGCGTTGGCAAGACTCGCGATGAAGTACGGTTGGCGCTGAGCGGCGGGATTCGCCAGTTCAACGTAGAGAGCGAGCCAGAAATGCATGTCATTTCTGAAATCGCCAGCGAGCTTGGCCTTCAAGCCCCGATCACGATCCGTGTGAACCCCGACGTGGATGCAAAAACCCACGCCAAAATCGCAACGGGTAAATCCGAGAACAAGTTTGGCATTCCAATCAGCCGCGCGCGCGAAGTCTATGCTTTGGCCGCGTCTTTGCCGGGTCTGAAAGTTATCGGCATTGATGTGCATATTGGCAGCCAGTTGACCGATCTTGCCCCGTTTGAGGCGGCCTACAACAAGGTCGCAGAGCTGACTGAGCAACTTCGCGCCGATGGACATGAAATCAAGCGACTCGATCTCGGAGGCGGGCTAGGCATTCCTTACGCGCGCTCGAATGAGGCTCCGCCGCTGCCAACAGACTATGGCGCTGTGATCAAGAAATGTGTGGGCCATCTGGGTTGCGAGATCGAGATTGAGCCCGGTCGTTTGATCGCAGGCAACGCAGGCCTTTTGGTCAGCGAAGTGATCTACGTGAAATCTGGTGAGGATCGGGAATTTCTTATTATTGACGGGGCGATGAACGATTTGATCCGCCCTGCAATGTACGAAGCCCATCACGATATTATTCCTGTGATCGAACCAGAAGCAGGGGTGCTTCGGCAGCCCTATGATATCGTTGGGCCCGTATGTGAGAGTGGCGATACTTTTGCCAAAGGGCGCGAGATGCCGCCGCTGAAATCTGGTGATTTGGTGGCGTTCCGATCAGCGGGTGCATATGGCGCTGTTATGGCGTCCGAATACAACACGCGGCCTCTCATTCCCGAAGTTTTGGTGAAAGGCGATCAATTCGCTGTCATTCGGTCACGTCCGACCTTTGAAGAAATGATAAACCGCGATACGATCCCCGAATGGCTCTAATGTGCATCCCGCATATGTGAGCGGGGAGTAGCGAATGACGCAAGGCACATCCCGGCATTCCAAAGCGCTCGCGCGGTTGCGCGTGCCATTGGCGTTGACGTGGATCGGGATGACAACAGAGCGTGCCGCGCGCGCGTTATGGCCGCTCTGGAGTCTTGTGATCGCGGTGCTGGGCGCATTGATGCTGGGCTGGCATGAAAGCCTGCCAATCGAAGTGATTTGGGTCCTCAGCGTAAGCGCCTGTATTGCGGCCGCCTTTTTCCTCATCCGCGGCTTTGTGTTGTTTCGATTGCCAAAACGCATCGAGGCGTTGGCGCGTTTAGATAGCACATTAAAGGGTCGCCCGATCCAAGCGTTGATGGATAGTCAAGCGATTGGGCCGCAAGATGAGGCGTCCAAAGCGGTTTGGCGTGTGCATCAGGAGCGGATGGCGACGCGTGCGGCGAATGCGCGGGCTGTTGCTCCGACAATCAGACTAGCTGCGCGCGATCCTTACGCGCTGCGCTATGTTGCAGCACTTCTGTTAGCCGTTGCGTTGATGTTCGGCTCGGTGTGGCGCGTGGCCTCGGTCACAGACATCGCGCAGGGCACCGTGGATGTGGCGGGTGGACCTGTTTGGGAAGGCTGGATCGAACCGCCCGCCTATACAGGCAAGCCGAGCCTATATTTGAACGATCAAGAGGGCCGTATCACCGTGCCTGAGGGCAGCCAGATTTCGGTACGCCTTTATGGTGAAGTAGGCGCGCTGACAGTCACGGAAACCATTTCAGCGCGCACTCAGAACACTGGTAGCGTCGCCGACCCCGAGCAGAACTTTCTTGCTAATAAAAGCGGTCAACTCGAAATTGCAGGGGTGAATGGGCGCAAATGGGATTTCACCGTGACGCCGGATACCGCGCCACGTGTTGAGGTGACGGGCGCGCCTGATCGCTCGGCAGAAGGCGTGATGAGCCTGCCCTTTGCCGCGTCGGACGATTATGAGGTGATTTCGGGAACCGCGGTCGTTGATCTGGATTTGCAATCTATCGTGCGCCGCTATGGGCTTAGCGTTGATCCCGAGCCGCGCGAGGCGATCACGCTTGATCTTCCGCTGCCTATTTCAGGCGATCGCAGTGATTTTTCTGAAACCCTGTTCGGTGATTTTTCCCAGCATCCTTTTGCTAATCTTCCTGTGCAAATGACACTTAGCGTAACAGATGCAAAAGGGCAGGCTTCTGACGCTCATACAACACATATGGTGCTTCCCGGGCGACGCTTTTTTGACCCGCTCGCCAGCGCAATTGTTGAGCAACGTCAGTGGCTTTTATGGTCCAAAGCGAACGCTTCAGCGGTCACACAAATGTTGCGCGCGATGTCTCATCGGCCCGACGACATCTTCCGCTCTGAAACCGCATATTTGCGTCTGCGCGTAATACTAAGGCGCATGGAAACCCAGATTGCTTTTGACAGTTTTAGCAATGAAACGCGTGACGAGGCCGCACAAGCACTGTGGGAACTGGCGCTTTTGATTGAAGAGGGCGATGTACAGGACGCTCTGGAGCGGATGCGTCGCGCGCAAGAACGCCTATCCGAAGCCATGAAGAATGGCGCAAGCGATGATGAGATTGCTGAACTCATGGACGAGCTGCGCCGTGCCAATGAGAATTATATCCAGCAGTTACAACGCGAAGCCGCTCGCAACGGTGAGGATCCAGAGCAATCCCCAAGCGGGCAGGACAACGCGATGCAGATGACACAAGATGATCTGCAAAAGATGATGGACCGCATTCAGGAGCTCATGGAAGAAGGCCGCATGGCCGAAGCTGAACAAGCGCTGCAAGAGCTTCAAGAGATGATGGAGAACATGCAGATTGCAGAAGGGCAGCAAGGTCAAGGCCAGCAATCCGAAGGGCAGCAGGCAATGGAAGGGCTCGCTGACACTTTGCGCGATCAGCAGGGTCTTTCGGATCAGGCCTTTCGCGATCTGCAAGAGCAGCACAATCCTAATGCACAAGCGGGCGAAAATGAAGGAAATGAGGGCCGCAACGGCGGGCAGGGGCGTGGGCAGTCACATGATGGCCTCTCTGGCGAAGGTCAGGGGGAAGGCGAAGGTCAATCAGGGCAAGGCCAAGACCGTCAAAGCGCGCAAAACGGCGCTGGAGGTTTGGCGCAGCGGCAAGAGGAATTGCGCAGAGAAGTTGAGCGGCAGCAGGGATCTTTGCCTGGCGCGGGAACGGAAGCTGGCGATGCTGCGCGAGAGGCACTTCGCCGTGCGGAAGAAGCAATGCGCGGCGCAGGTGAGGCGTTAAGCCGTGATGACTTGCCCGGTGCAATTGATCAACAAGCCGAAGCAATGGATGCGCTTCGCGATAGCATGCGTAATCTAGGAGAGGCTTTGGCCCAGTCCGAGCGTCCAGCAGGTGAGCAAGGCACAGCAGAGGGTCGTCAAGGCGGCAGCCAGCGTGATCCCTTGGGGCGCAGTCCCGGCGCGTCAGGTCAGGCCGGAACTGACGAAGGCCTATTGCAAGGCGAAGACGTTTATCGCCGCGCGAGAGAGCTGCTGGATGAAATACGCAAACGAAGCGGCGAGGGTGCGCGTCCAGAGGGCGAACGCGACTATCTCAAGCGTTTGCTGGACCGCTTCTAAAGGCGACTGTTGGGCCTAGAGGTTTTCCGAAGCCATTTTGTCTAGCCATGCCAAGCCGCTATCTACAGACTCTGCGAGCCAAGAGCGTGCGCCTTCGATCGCCTGCGTAAACTGTTCAATCAATGGCTCAAGTGCGGGAACCAGTGCCGAAATTTTTGGGCCAAAAACGTAAAGGCATGCTGCGAGCAGCGCTAAGAGCAACACGCCAAAGAACGATCGCTTAAACCCATGACGCTTGCGGCGAATGCGCGGCGTCGTGCCGGGCAAGTCGGCATCGGTGGCTTCAGCAGGTCTGCGGCGCTCGCCAGAGGCACGCAGGGTCGAGTTGATTTCTTCGATATCGGGCAGCAGTTCTCGGCGTGATCCTGCCGCAGCGGTTACAGCGGCGACCGCTACTTCGTCTGGAACCGGCTCGCCGCGCATGCGGGCCATGCGCTCGCGCGCTTCGCGTGCACGGCGTGCGCCTTCGTCTTCGGCTGGGGCGTCCAAACCCAGATCGGGTTGGCTTTCAAGCGGGGCTGATTGCTCGGCCGCACGCGCGGCAGCTTCAAATTCGGCCTCTTGGCGCAAAACATCTGACACTTGGGGATCTAGTCCGCGCTTGGTCACCTGTGGCATCGGGGGCTGTTGGTTGTCAGCTTCTTCGACTTCTGGCTCTTGATTTAACGCGGGCTCGGGCGGAGGCGTAACAGGCTCAACGCTTGGCGTATCCACTTCATCGGCTAAGGCTGCATCGTGATCGGGGTGCGCTTGAAACCAAGTGTTAGAACAGGCCGAGCATTGAACATCACGCCCTTCAGTTGGAATGACCTCTGTAGGCACTTCGTATTGGGCCCCACAGTTCGGGCAAATCAAACGCATACTCTCACCCTGAATTCTCAGTGTCCTAGAAGCCCAAAAGAGCCCTTTTCAATCCGCACCTTATGACGACAAAGGCATATGGTAAATCCCATTCGAGCGATCCCTTGCGCGAGCGATTGAATCCTGCCGCATGCTGAGGCACAACAGTGCAACGCTGGCCTAACTTGGCAGTGCGAGGAGTGATGTCGTTTGATCGAGTTTGATTCAGTTGCCCATAGCTACAGTGGTGGCGAGCTATTCAATGAAGTTTCCTTGCGTCTTGCGCCGGGTTCTTTTCATTTCCTCACGGGGCCATCGGGTTCTGGCAAAACAACATTCATGAAATTGTGCTACGGAGCCTTGGTGCCCACTTCTGGGACTGTGCGCATTTTTGGAGAAGACGTTCGGGGCATGAGCCGCGATGACATCGCGCTGGCGCGACGGCGCGTTGGCGTCGTTCATCAGGATTGTCAGTTTTTGGATCATCTGAGTCTGCGTGAGAATTTGGGGCTGCCCTTAGTTGTAAGCGGACAAGAAGCGCTGGATGATGATGCGAACCTAAAGGAATTGATGGGTTGGGTCGGTTTAACGTCGCGCGCTGATGCCCTTCCGCCTGAGCTATCTGGAGGAGAACGCCAGCGCGCCGCTCTTGCCCGTGCGATCATCATGTCGCCTGATGTTATTTTGGCTGACGAGCCAACAGGCAATGTGGATTGGGAAATGTCTCAGCGTTTGCTGACCTTGTTGATTGAGCTGAATCGCATGGGGAAGACGATCATGATAGCGACCCATGACCTAGGATTGATCCGAGCGGCAAAAAACCAAGTTCAGGCGCGTGTTTTGCGAATTTCAGGGCGAAGACTACAGCTTGCGGGGGCGGATCTGTGAGCGCTTTTAAATCAATCCTGGACTTTGCAATTGGTGACGCCCAAGCGGATCGCGCTGTGCCGCCAACGGGGTTTACGGTTCGTTTAACCGTTTTCACATCAGGCGCTATGGCCTTCTTGGTCGTCTTTGCGCTGGCGCTTTCGCTCGCGTCAGGTCGATTGGCCAGTCGTTGGAGCGATGAGCTTGCGCGCAGCGCGACGGTGCGCATTTCGGCCCCTTTGGAACAAATGGTCGCCCAGACCGAAGCTGCATTGAATGTGCTTCGGACAACCGAAGGCGTGCAAAGTGCACGGGCGTTGACGCTTGAACAACAACGCGAGTTGCTTGCTCCTTGGTTTGGCCCAGAGCTTCCCCTTGAGACACTTCCTTTGCCACAGATCATTGAAATTGTTGAAACCTCAGATGGCTTTGACAGCAACGGATTGCGTCTGCGTCTGGCAGGCGAGGTGCCAGGAGCTGTTTTGGATAACCACGCGCGTTGGCGCGCGCCATTGGTATCCGCGGCAGGGTCATTGCGTTTGCTCGGTTGGTTGTCAATCTTGCTTATCGCGCTCGCAACGGGAGCGATGATCACACTTGCTGCCAATGCGGCTCTTGCTGCGAATGCGCAAGTCATTGCGGTAATGCGATTGGTAGGTGCGCGCGACAGTTACATCGCGCGCGCATTTGTGCGCCGATTTACCTTGAGGGCCTTGATCGGGTCTGCAACAGGTACATTCATTGGAGCGCTTGCGCTTATGCTGCTGCCCTCGGCATCGAGTGAAGGTGGATTCTTGACAGGGCTTGGATTGCAGGGCGTTCAATGGCTACTTTTGCTTTTCGTGCCTTTGCTGGCAGGGGTTGTCGCCTTTTTCGCAACGCGTATGGCCGCTCGAACGACGCTACGGAGTCTCACATGAACGATAAGAAAAACCCTATTCAATGGCTGCGATCGCTGCTTTTTGTCGGGCAAATCTATTTTATGATGCCAGTTATTGGGCTGGCGTTTGCGCCTTGGGCGATGTTTTCGCGGCGCGGTGCACGAACCTGTTGCAAGACCTATAGCCGCTGGGTGTTTTGGACTGCGCGATGGATGGTCGGATTGAAGGTCGAAGTGCGGGGAACACCTCCAACTGATGAAGGTCTGATCGCAGCGAAGCATCAGAGTTTTCTAGATATCATGATGATCTTTACGGCTATTCCAGCTGGCAAATTCATTATGAAAAAGCAAATTCTGTGGACGCCGGTTATAGGGCAATACGCCAAATTGCTTAACTGTATTGCGGTAGATCGCGGTAAACGCGGAGCGGCGATTGAGAAAATGGTGAGCGATGTAAAAGCAGGTCAGATAGAGCCGGGTCAGTTGATCATATATAGTCAAGGAACACGCGTCGCGCCGGGGGCAAAGAAACCCTACAAAGTGGGAACTGGCGTTCTTTATGAGCAGCTCGGGCAGACTTGTTATCCGGTGGCCACCAACGTTGGTGTGTTTTGGCCTCGCACTGGCATCTATCGGAAACCCGGTGTCGCTGTGGTTGAGTTTCTGGAGCCGATAGAGGCGGGGCTTGAGAGAAACGATTTCATGCAGATTCTAGAAGAGCGGGTTGAAGCGCGCTCGAACGAGTTGATGCGTGAAGCTGGGTTTGAGAGCTAGGAAAGTCTTCTGCGAAGACTTTCTATTTGAGATCCTTCTGCGAAGGATCTTTTATCAATGTCGTCAAAATTGAAGTGCGTCCAGATCCTTCGCAGAAGGATCTGGACCTTTTTATTAAGAGTGGATGGGGCCGTCTCCACATGCCAGTGCCGCCTCGCGTACGGCTTCTGAATAGGTGGGGTGTGCATGGCACGTCATGGCCAGATCCTCTGCCGATGCGCCGAATTCCATCGCAACGCAAATCTCGTGGATCAATTCGCCGGCAGCAGGGCCAATGATATGCGCACCCAAAATGCGGTCCGTGTCCTTATCCGCCAGGATTTTCACAAAGCCTTCGCCGGCGAAGTTCGCCTTTGCACGGCCATTGCCCATGAAAGAGAACTTGCCGACTTTGTAGTTGCGTCCCGCGTCTTTCAGATCTTGCTCGGTTGCGCCAACGCTAGACACCTCAGGGCTTGTATAAATCACTCCCGGAATGACACCGTAATTAACATGGCCATGCTTGCCGGCGACTTGCTCAGCTGCTGCCATACCTTCGTCTTCGGCTTTATGTGCCAGCATCGGACCTGCGATAGCATCGCCAATCGCGTAGATGCCTTTAACGTTTGTTTGCCAATCGCTACCGGTCTTGATCTGCCCGCGCTCGGACATCTCAACGCCCAATTCTTCCAAGCCGAGCCCGTCGGTGTAAGGGCGACGCCCTGTTGCGACGAGAACGGTATCCGCGTCGATCACGTGCTCGCTGTCGTCTTTGCGCAGTTTGTAGGTGACTTTTGCTTTGGTCTTGCTCGTTTCAACGCCTTGAACCGCTGCGCCCATGACAAAGTTCAAACCTTGCTTGGTCAATGTACGTTGGAAGGTTTTCTGGATTTCGGCGTCCATGCCCGGAGTAATCGCATCGAGAAATTCAACAACGGTCACTTCCGCGCCAAGGCGAGCATAAACAGATCCGAGCTCTAGGCCGATCACACCTGCGCCAATCACGACCATTTTCTTCGGAATCTTGCCAAGCTCAAGCGCGCCTGTCGATGTCACGACGGTCTTTTCGTCAACCTCGATACCGGGTAGCGCTGATGCTTCTGATCCTGTCGCGACGATAATGTTTTTGGCCGTGTGTACCTCGTCACCGACTTTGACCTGACCCGCAGCTGGGATCGAGCCCCAACCCTTGAGCCAATCAATTTTGTTCTTTTTGAACAAAAACTCGATGCCTTTGGTGTTGCCTTCGATCACTTCGTCTTTGTAGGCCAGCATTTGCTTCCAATCGACAGAAGGGCTTTTGCCTTTGAGACCCATTTTAGCGAAGTTGTGCTCTGCTTCATGGAGCTGGTGGGAGGCGTGCAGCAAGGCTTTGGAGGGGATACAACCGACATTCAAGCACGTGCCGCCGAGCGTATCGCGACCTTCGACGCAGGCTGTTTTGAGGCCAAGCTGTGCGCAGCGAATAGCGCAGACATAGCCGCCAGGACCAGAACCGATGATGATAACGTCATAGTCAGACATGATGTTTCCTTAGTTTAGAGGGCGGGGAAGGAACGTTGCCGCGTCTTGGCTAGGCCGAGCCTTCCCCTGAGTTTATTGGGCAAGATGAAGGGTTAAAAGAGTGCGGAGAGCAGCATGACAACAATCGCAATTAGTCCGATGAACCAGATGAGAGACCGCCATGGCGCGAGGCCAAACACATAGGCGGGAATGTAGAGAATGCGCGCTGCGAGGTAGGCGAAAGAGCAGAGCATTGTTATCGCATTGGACTGATCTGTGTATGTTACGACAACCACCGCAATGGTAAATAGAATGAGCCCCTCAAAGTGATTGTTCATCGCGCGTTGAAGGCGACCTGCGGTGCCTGTCAGCTCGATCTGTGTGTCGCGTGGTCCAGCGGCTTTGCGCACGCCGACCTGCATAATCGAGCTTAGTGAATACGCGCTAAATTGTAACACTTGCAGCAGAGCAGCGAGCGTAAGGGCTGTGAGTTCAGGGGTCATGCGCGTTTGCTCCTTGCATGAGGTTTGCTCCACGTGTCGATTTGATCTTGGGTAAGCAAGTCTTGGCAACGCGCGTTAAACCAATCGATACAATGCGCTTCCTTAGCCGCGATCCCGGGAATACCACGCAAGCGCGCGCGTTCAGTTTTGGTCGCCGCAAGGTGCCGCTGGATTGTCAGATTCGGCTTTTGGTTTTGGTTTGCAATATCGTGCCAGCGCGAACCGAGGTAATATTTGTCAGTTGCTTTGCCTTGCCCATCACCGCGATCATTTTTCAGCAAAAATGCATCACGAGAGGGCACTGCATAATGGTTGATACAAGCCGCCTCTGGGCGCAGCGCCAGCTCAAGCGGGTGGTATTTAGCGCGCTTTTTGTCGTATAGCCCCTCGTCTTTGAGGCGCGCACCGTTGGCGGCGCGCACGTCAGGATCTGCGACTTTCGGATCTTTCGGCATATGGTCATTTGCATGAGCAAATTTACGAAAGCGGAACATAGATTTGAACTTGGAACGCTCTGGCGTTGGCTTGTCTTCTGCTAAGGTGAATGCCTCAAGAATGTTGCCAGGGTATTGGATGTGCCCGCTATCCCCAAAAGCCCACCAGGGCAGGGCAATGACGTCGCCTTCGCCCGCGCTTGCGAGCAGGGCAGAAACGGTTCCGTCGCCAAGGCCGATGTTGATGAATTCATCAGCATCGATATGCGCGAGCCATTCAGTATCGGTTTCGCTCAAGTAAGCAAAGGCCGTTTGAATGCCGCTATCTTGGGGCGTTGAATTTGCTGGAACTGTGTGCGGGAGGTGGACGATCGCGTCTGCCTCTTGCAGAGCATCAAGCAATTGCGCCGACCCGTCGGTGCAATCATTCGAGCAGATCACGATCTTATCAAAACCTATCACTCGATGATACGCGACCCACTCCAGAATGAACGGACCTTCATTGCGCATGCAGGCTACGACGGCTGAAGTTTCGCGAAGGGTCATGTTACGATCGCTCCACAATCTGGGCAGATCAAAGTGTTCGCGTGATCAGCATCACGAATGAACGGTTTGATGTGGTGCAGACGCCGGGAAGGCGTCTGACCGGGTTTGCTAGTTGGACCAACACCGATCACCCATTTGACCTCTGCGCTGAGGCCGCAATCTGGGCAGGTCAGCGTTTGAGGTTTCAAATAGGCCATCGCGGTAGATCACAAATCCATAAGAAGGCGACGTGGATCTTCGAGCGCTTCTTTAACGCGGACAAGGAAGGTCACAGCGCCTTTGCCGTCAACGATACGGTGATCGTAGGACAGTGCCAGATACATCATCGGGCGGATCACAACTTGGCCGTTGATCGCCATTGGACGATCTTGGATTTTATGCATGCCTAGGATGCCTGACTGTGGTGGGTTCAGGATCGGAGATGACATGAGCGAGCCATAAACACCGCCGTTAGAGATGGTGAACGTACCGCCCTGCATTTCTGCCATAGACAATTTACCATCGCGCGCGCGTTTACCTTTTTCAGCAATCGCTTTTTCGATGTCTGCAAAGGACATTTTGTCAGCGTCGCGAATGACCGGAACAACAAGACCTGTTGGCGTGCCTGCGGCAATGCCCATGTGAACGAAGTTTTTGTAAACAACGTCCGTTCCGTCGATTTCGGCGTTTACTTCAGGCACTTCTTTCAACGCATGGCAGCATGCTTTGGTGAAGAAAGACATAAAGCCAAGTCGCGCGCCGTGCTTCTTCTCGAAGAGTTCTTTGTACTCTTTACGCAGCGCCATTGTTTCGGTCATGTCCACTTCGTTGTAAGTGGTGAGCATGGCCGCTGTGTTCTGGCTTTCCTTCAGGCGCTTCGCAATGGTTTGACGAAGGCGGGTCATCTTAACACGTTCTTCGCGTGAGGCATCATCCGCAGGTACAGGTGCACGCGGTGCAGGTGCCACAGCGGCAGGAGCAGGTGCTGCTGCCAATGCTTTTGCGACGTCGTCTTTCATCACGCGGCCATCGCGGCCAGAGCCGGTCACAGCGTCGGCGCTGATGCCAGCTTCCGCCATTGCCTTTTTAGCTGACGGCGCGTTTTCGATGTCTTTGCCGCCCGCAGGCGCGGCGGCTGGAGCCGCAGCAGCTGGGGCTGCACTAGCGGTTGCGGACGCACCACCGATGACCGCCAATTTGGCAGATGCATCAACTGTTGCGCCTTCAGGCGCTGTGATCTCTGAAAGAACGCCAGCGGCAGGTGCAGGCACTTCTACGGAGACTTTGTCTGTCTCAAGTTCGCAGAGCATTTCGTCCTGAGCGACTGTGTCGCCAACCTTTTTGAACCATGTGCTGACTGTGGCTTCTGTCACAGACTCGCCCAATGTCGGGACCATAACGTCAACGCTTTCAGCGCTTGCAGGGGCTGCGGCGGCTGGCGCTGCAGCAGGTGCACTTGCAGCACCTTCACCTTCAACGATAGTTGCAAGAAGTGCGTCAACACCTACTGTGTCACCTTCTGCAGCGATGATTTCGCCCATGGTGCCAGCGGCTGTTGCAGGCACTTCGACAGTAACCTTGTCCGTTTCCAGCTCGCAGAGCATTTCATCAACCGCGACGGCATCGCCGGGCTTTTTGAACCATGTTGCAACGGTGGCCTCTGTGACCGACTCGCCCAATGTTGGGACGCGAATTTCAGTGCTCATGGGTTATTTCCCTTTCAATGTCAGCGCGTCGTCGATCAACGCTGTTTGTTGTGCTTTGTGCTGGCTGGCGAGACCTGTGGCAGGTGACGCTGACGCCGTGCGACCTGCATAAACAGGACGCTGATGTTTCGTTTCGGCCTTTCCGAGAGCCCATTCGATGTTTGGCTCCATAAAGGTCCAACCACCTTGGTTCTTAGGCTCTTCCTGACACCAAACCATTTCCGCATTTTTGAAGCGCTCTAGCTCTTTCACCGCGGAGTTCGCAGGGAAAGGGTAAAACTGTTCAAAGCGTAGGATGTAGATGTCGTCGATGCCGCGCGCGTCGCGCTCTTCAAGCAGGTCATAATAGACCTTGCCTGAACACATTACGACACGTTTTATTTTGTCATCTGCCACCAGTGTGGTGTCCGAATTGCCGTATTGTGCATCGTCCCAGAGAACACGGTGGAAGCTGGAACCTGTCGTGAATTCATCCGCTTTACTGACTGCCAGTTTGTGACGCAGCAAAGATTTCGGCGTCATCAAGATGAGCGGCTTACGGAAGCTACGGTGCAGCTGGCGACGCAGCAGGTGGAAGTAGTTCGCGGGCGTCGTACAGTTCGCAACGATCCAGTTGTCCTGACCACACATCTGCAAGAACCGCTCGAGGCGGGCAGAGGAGTGTTCTGGGCCTTGGCCCTCAAAACCGTGCGGCAGAAGAACCACGAGACCAGACATCCGGAGCCATTTGCTTTCACCAGAGCTGATGAACTGATCGAACATGATCTGCGCGCCGTTTGAGAAATCGCCGAACTGGGCTTCCCACAGGGTCAGCGCATTTGGTTCCGCCATGGAGTAGCCATACTCGAACCCAAGCACCGCGTATTCCGAGAGCATCGAGTCGATAACCTCGTAACGCGCCTGACCTTCGCGGATATTGTTGAGTGGGTAGTAACGCTCTTCGGTTTCTTGGTTAACCAAGCCTGAATGACGTTGAGAGAAAGTCCCGCGTGTCGAGTCCTGACCCGAAAGGCGCACGGCCATGTTTTCGGTCAGAAGCGAGCCAAATGCGAGTGCTTCACCAGTTGCCCAATCAAAGTTTTCGCCCGTCTCAAACATCTTCTTTTTCGCATCAAGAAGACGACCAACGGTTTTATGAAGTGGGAAACCGTCAGGTACACGCGTCAAGGCGGTGCCGACCTCGGCCATGGTTTCGGGCGCAATCGCTGTTTCGCCACGCTGATAATCGTCCTTGTTGCGATCAAGATGAGACCATTTTCCGTCCAGCCAATCGGCCTTGTTGGGTTTGTAGTCTTTGCCTGCCTCAAACTCATCATTGAGATGTGCTTGGAAGGCGGCTTTCATGTCTTCGATCTCGCCCTCGGGGATGAGGCCGTCTTTCACAAGGCGCTCGGTATAAAGGCTGAGCGTGGTTTTATGTGTTTTGATCTTTTTGTACATCACCGGGTTGGTGAACATGGGCTCGTCGCCCTCATTGTGACCAAAGCGGCGATAGCAGATCAGATCGATCACAACATCTTTGTGGAACTTCTGGCGGAATTCTGTCGCAACTTTAGCCGCGTGAACAACAGCTTCAGGATCGTCGCCGTTCACATGGAAGATAGGCGATTCAACAACGAGCGCATTGTCTGTTGGATAAGGGGACGAGCGCGAGAAATGCGGCGCAGTGGTGAAACCGATCTGGTTGTTCACAACGATATGCATTGTGCCGCCGGTTTTGTGACCACGCAGGCCAGACAGCGCGAAACACTCCGCCACGACACCTTGACCGGCAAAGGCCGCGTCACCGTGCAACAGGATCGGCATGACCTTGGTGCGGTCGACGTCGTTCAGTTGATCCTGCTTGGCGCGGACCTTGCCGATAACGACAGGGTTCACAGCCTCAAGGTGAGACGGGTTCGCCGTCAAAGAGAGGTGAACAGAGTTGCCGTCAAAAGCACGGTCGGAGCTGGCACCGAGGTGGTATTTCACATCGCCAGAGCCATCAACGTCTTCTGGCTTGAAGCTACCGCCCTGAAATTCGTTGAAAATCGCGCGGTAGGGTTTGCTCATCACGTTGGCAAGAACCGATAGGCGCCCACGGTGAGGCATACCAATCACGATGTCCTGAACGCCAAGCGCGCCGCCGCGTTTGATGATCTGTTCCATCGCTGGGATCAGGCTTTCGCCGCCATCTAGGCCAAAACGTTTGGTGCCCATGTATTTCACATGCAGGAATTTCTCAAAACCCTCGGCTTCAACCATCTTGTTCAGGATCGCTTTGCGCCCTTCACGAGAAAATTGGATTTCTTTGCCTAAACCCTCGATGCGCTCTTTGAGCCAGCTCGCTTCTTCGGGATTGGAAATATGCATGTATTGTAGTGCGAATGTACCGCAATAGGTGCGCTTCACGATCTCGATGATCTGGCGCATGGATGCGATCTGCAGACCCAAAACGTTGTCGATAAAGATCGGGCGATCCATGTCGGCGTCTGTGAAACCGTAGGACTTTGGGTCAAGCTCTGGGTGATTGGACGCTTCGCGCATACCGAGCGGATCAAGGTCCGCTGCAAGGTGGCCACGAATACGGTATGCCCGGATGATCATCAGCGCGCGGATGGAATCCAGCACGGCGCGTTTGATCGCCTCGTCGCTGACTTCAACGCCTTTGGAGGCGGCTTTGGCTTTGATCTTGTCGCCCGCGGCCTTTGTTTCAGGCTGCGCTGGCCACTGGCCATCAAGCGCAGCGGTCAGATCATCATTCGGAACAGGCGGCCAATCATTGCGCGCCCAAGAGGGGCCCGCGGCCTCGGCCTTTACGTCCAGATCAGCATCGCCAAGCTGGGAAAAGAAATCCTGCCATGCCGCGTCAACCGCATTGGGATCGCTCGCATATTGCGCATAAAGCTGCTCTAAATACTCGGCGTTATGGCCTTGCATAAAAGAAGAGGCGTGGAACACGTCGTTGGGGCTTTGGTCTGTCATTCTTGCTCTCCCTGCAAGGGGCCGTTTCCTGAATGCGGCCCTTGTCAGGGCCAAACGTTGGATGGCTTGGGCCAAGAAGGCCCAAGCGTTTGGTTCTTTGGGTTTAGCCGATCGCTTCGATCACAGCTTCGCCAAGTGTTGCTGGGCTATCTGCCACAACAATACCCGCTTCGCGCATCGCTTCGATCTTGCTTTCCGCATCGCCTTTGCCGCCCGCAACAATCGCGCCAGCGTGGCCCATGCGGCGTCCGGGAGGAGCCGTGCGACCAGCGATGAAACCGGCTGTTGGCTTCCAACGGCCTTTTTTCTTCTCATCCGCGAGGAACTGCGCTGCTTCTTCTTCAGCAGAGCCACCGATTTCGCCGATCATGATGATGCTTTGCGTCTCTGGGTCCGCGAGGAACATCTCTAGCACGTCGATATGCTCGGTGCCTTTGATGGGATCGCCGCCGATGCCAACCGCAGAAGACTGGCCAAGGCCAAGGTCTGTAGTCTGCTTTACAGCTTCATACGTCAGTGTACCGGAGCGGGAAACAACGCCGCAGGAACCGCGCTTGTGGATGTGACCGGGCATAATGCCGATTTTGCACGCGTCAGGCGTGATCACACCTGGGCAGTTCGGGCCAACAAGGCGGCTTTTGCTGCCTTCAAGCGCGCGCTGAACGCGCATCATGTCAAGAACTGGAATGCCCTCGGTGATGCAAACGATCAGTTCCATCTCGGCGTCGATCGCCTCAAGAATGGAATCCGCCGCGAAGGGAGGAGGCACGTAGATCACGGAAGCGTTCGCTTCTGTGACGTGGCGCGCTTCATGCACGGAGTTGAAGACAGGCAGGTCAAGGTGAGTAGTGCCACCTTTGCCGGGTGTTACACCGCCAACCATTTTCGTGCCGTATGCAATCGCTTGCTCGGAGTGGAATGTACCTTGCGAGCCTGTGAGGCCTTGGCAAATTACTTTTGTGTTTTCGTCTACGAGAACAGCCATGGGATTATCCTTTCACCGCTTTGACGATTTTCTGTGCACCGTCTTTCAGGTCGTCCGCTGCGATCACGTCAACGTCGGAGTTGTTGATGATTGCTTTGCCTTCTTCCACGTTTGTGCCTTCAAGGCGCACAACGAGTGGAACTTTCAGGCCGACTTCCTTCACCGCAGCGACAACGCCTTCCGCGATCACATCACAGCGCATGATGCCGCCGAAGATGTTCACGAGGATGCCTTTGACCTGCGGGTCGGAGGTGATGATTTTGAACGCTTCTGTCACCTTCTCTTTGGTCGCGCCGCCACCTACGTCGAGGAAGTTAGCAGGCTCAGCACCGTAGAGTTTGATGATGTCCATTGTCGCCATCGCGAGGCCAGCACCGTTGACCATGCAGCCAATTTCGCCGTCGAGCGCGATGTAGTTGAGGTCGTACTTGGACGCCTCAAGCTCTTTTGGGTCTTCTTCTGTTTCGTCGCGCAGTGCAGCAACGTCGGCGTGGCGGTAGACCGCGTTGCCGTCAAAGCCAACTTTTGCGTCGAGAACTTTGAGATCACCTGAGCCTTCAAGAACGATCAGCGGGTTGATTTCCAGCTGCTCCATGTCCTTTTCAACGAAAGCACGGTAGAGGTTGCCCATCAGCGTAACGCACTGCTTGACCTGCGCGCCTTTAAGGCCGAGCGAGAATGCAACGCGGCGGCCGTGGAATGGCTGGTAGCCAGTCGCTGGATCAACAGAGAAGCTTACGATTTTCTCAGGGGTCGCTGCTGCAACCTCTTCGATGTCCATGCCGCCCTCTGTGGAGCAGACGAAAGAGATGCGTGATGTTTGACGATCAACGAGCAGCGCGAGGTAGAGTTCCTCTTCGATGTCAGAACCGTCTTCGATGTAGATGCGGTTGACTTGCTTGCCCGCTGGGCCAGTCTGGTGCGTCACCAATGTGCGGCCAAGCATTTTCTTGGCTTCTTCAGCCGCCTCGGAGGCAGAGAAGGCAAGGCGAACGCCGCCCTTTTCGCCTGCGTCGGCTTCTTTGAATGTGCCTTTGCCGCGACCACCTGCGTGGATCTGCGCCTTAACAACCCAAAGCGGGCCGTCCATTTCGCCAGCAGCTGTTTTGGCATCTTCCGCCTTCAGAACGGCACGGCCGTCTGAAACCGGTGCGCCGTAGCTCTTGAGCAGCGCTTTGGCTTGGTATTCGTGGATGTTCATTAGAAACGGTCCCGTCTTGCTTCGATTGCTAGCCTCTATAGTGGGGGTCTTAAGAGCGAATTAAACGCCAAAATGCCGCAGGGTCGATAATTCGTACATTTGTGATCACACGTAAAAATCATGTGATCACAAATAATGATGCCATGAGGTTTCGCGACGAAATTACGAATCGTCTTCTAGTTGAGGAAAATTGCAAAAAGCGATGCGCTGCCATTCGAAAGGCGTTGCAAGCGCTGCCAACTGGTGGAACTCATCCGTTGACCATGACGCGCATAGGGGTAGGCAGATCGGCCTTGAAACCACCCCAAAATATCCAGCGGCGCAGGGGTTTCGAAGTAATCTTTCAAACTTATACCCATACCGTCAGGTAGCAGTGGATGCGGGATGAGCAGTTTACCTTGGACAACTGCATCGGCTTCTTTGAGGATGTTCTGCCATGTTTGCATCGTTTCTGTGGGGAGTGTTATGCCGAGTGCAGACGTTTGTTGAGCATTCGGCACCCATTCGCGATTATTGTCCGTCTCAAGCGCTACCACCTGCCAAAATTTCTGGTTCGATTGGATCATTTCAGCCCAATGCACGCGCGCGCGGTCAAGGTGGAATTTATCAGGATCTTGGCGCAGCACCTCAAAGAGAATGTAGATCGAGTCTATGATTGGCTCGTAAGATCGCATCGAATTGCGATTTCGTTTTTTGGGATCGGCAGGAAGTTTGGCCTCTAGGCTGCTAATTTCCGCGCGGTTCCAGCGTTGTTCCGCCCGCTGTTTACGTTGAGCGCTTGTTAGGGTCTCGATCTTCGATTTGATTTCTGCTTGTTCAGCCTTGAGCGTCGCAATTCGCGCGGGATCTTGGCTTGCCCTGATGTCTTTGTAAATCTGCTGACTTACGCTTTGCAGAGGTTTCACTTCAGCGCTAAGCTCTTTGGCCTTTGCCTTCAGCTTTGTTTGCGCTTCTTTTAGTTTGGCAATGTCTCGACGAACAGATGTGAGATCTTCGAATGGTAAAATCGTTGGCGCATCGGCTAGTGTTGCACGGCTTTTCTCTAGGTCTTCAATGATTGGCGTCGGGTCAAACGCTAAAACCATGTGCGCCATTGCCGATAGGATGTGCGTATAGGCCGTCAGCCAATAAATATCGGCTTCGTCAAACCGGATAATGATCGGCGCGCCGTTGGCTTTGGCTTGCTCTTTCGCGATTTGCATCGCTCTGCGGCCAAGTATTGGGCGCATCGCTGTTGTCACTGTTTCATCTTTGCCGCGTCCGCCATTTTGATCGAAATCGAACCAAAGATGCTCTGCGTTGAGAACGAACTCGGCAGCAGAGGGATCGGAAATTGCATCTAATGCGCTGCGAGCACTGTCTAGGTCAGCGATAAGCGTTTGGGATATGCTGCGAATAGCGTCGGGCGTTGGCCGAGGCGAAAAGGGCGCATACGGGTTGCGAGGTGCAAAATTCAAGAATGGTATGTTTGATAAACCGTTACCCAGGCCTTGCCGTGTTTGGGTCTGGGCTGCTTTTTCAAGTGCGCGCAGTGATTTGAGAAACGCCAATTCCATTTGCGTATCAGGGGCGGCTGCGTCCAACGCCTCAATACGCGGTGCGATCCCTTGATGTTCTAGGCTTGGTAAATTGGTTTGCGCTGTGGCGAAGCTTGCGGCGAAGGCCAGTGCGGTGGTCAATCTAAGTAACATATGTTTATCCAAAAAAAACGCGCAGGCGTTGATGCCTGCGCGTTCATTGGAATCACAGTCTAAGCTTGTGATCAAGCGAGGGAAGGATCGATTTCTTTGCAAGCAGAGACGAGGCCTTTAACCGCATCAACTGATTTGTCGAACATCGCTTGCTCGTCTTTGTTCATGTTGATGTTGACCACACGCTCAACGCCGCCAGCACCGATCACTGTCGGAACGCCAACGTAGAAACCATCAAGGCCGTATGCGCCGTCAACGTATGCCGCACATGGCAGAACGCGTTTTTGGTCTTTGAGGAAGGCTTCGGCCATCTCGATCGCGGATGTCGCAGGTGCATAGAAAGCGGAGCCAGTTTTCAACAGGCCAACGATTTCTGCGCCGCCATCACGGGTACGCTGAACGATTGCGTCCAGTTTGTCCTGTGTTGTCCAACCCATTTCGACCAGATCAGGCAATGGAATGCCTGCAACTGTTGAGTAACGCTCAAGCGGAACCATTGTGTCGCCGTGGCCGCCCAGAACGAAGGCTGTCACGTCGCGCATGGAGACATTGAATTCTACTGAAAGGAAGTGACGGAAGCGTGCAGAGTCAAGAACACCCGCCATGCCACATACTTTGTTGTGTGGCAGGCCAGAGAATTCGCGCAGCGCCCAAACCATCGCATCAAGCGGGTTGGTGATGCAGATAACAAACGCATCTGGCGCGTGATCGCGAATGCCTTCGCCAACAGATTTCATCACCTTGAGGTTGATGCCGAGCAGGTCGTCGCGGCTCATGCCGGGCTTACGTGGAACACCAGCAGTTACGATGCAAACGTCTGCGCCAGCGATATCCTCATAGGATTGCGTGCCGGACATTGCCGCATCAAATCCTTCAGACGGACCAGATTCCGCGATGTCGAGGGCTTTGCCTTCAGGCGTGCCTTCGGAAATATCGAATAGGACAACATCGCCCAATTCTTTCAATGCTGCGAGGTGTGCAAGCGTGCCACCAATCTGTCCTGCACCAATAAGTGCTATCTTAGGTCTGGCCATGGATCTCTCTCCGGTCCGTTAAATTCGCCGCATGGCTAGTGCGCTTTGCGCCCCTGTGCAAGGGTGCTGCGCTGCGGCGCAGAGGCGCGGTAGGCTGGCAATCCTAGGGCGAGCCAGTTAAAATCATATGAGATCAAGCAAATAGAGAGACCGCGCCGTGCTTTGGGACATTTCATTTTTTGCACTCGCGGTGCCAGCTGTGCTGTTTGCAGGCATCTCCAAAGCAGGTTTCGGCTCTGGCGCATCTTTTGCGTCTGCTTCGATTCTTGCGTTGGTTTTGACCCCAGGCCAAGCGCTTGGATTGATGCTGCCGCTTTTGATGTTGATGGATATTGCGGCGCTTAAACCCTATTGGGGAAAATGGAATTGGCCCTCTGCGCGATTGCTGATCATCGGTTCGATCCCTGGGGTTCTTTTGGGAACAGCGCTTTATCGCATCACGAATGATGATGTGATCCGCTTTCTAATCGGGGCGATGTCATTGCTGTTCGTGTTTTGGCAGATTGCGCGTGCGCGTGGCTGGATTTCAATTGAAAAGAAAGACCAGCCAGATAGCGTTGGTTATACTGCGGGCGCGGTGGCTGGGTTTACCAGCTTTGTATCTCATGCCGGAGGCCCGCCCTCTGCGATCTATATGCTTTCGCTGGATTTGACCAAGACTGAGTACCAAGCCAATTCGGTGATCGTTTTTTGGGTAATCAATGCGTTAAAAGCCGTCGCCTATGGCTTCCTCGGTATTTTTACCCTTGATCTATTGTTGGTTGATCTGGCGCTAGCGCCTTTCGCACTGATCGGGGCGTGGATAGGGGTTAAGGCGCATTTTCTGGTGCCCGAACGGCTATTTTTTGCACTAACTTACGTGTTGCTCACGATAACGGGCACCAAACTTATTTTTGACGCTCTAACCTAAGCGTCATTCCCTTTTGCTGGCAGGGCCTCGGCCAAGGTTTCAAAGTTTTGGCCCGACGCGACAAGGCAAGTTAGACCGTTCGCCATTGTCACAGTGATTGTCCATGTGCCAGTGTCATCGGCTGCGAAAACCTCGACCATAGAATTATTGGCACCTAGGCCAACTGATTGGCGTGCTTCACTGTATTTATTGGCCAATCGCTCAACCACCACGTCGCGCGGAGCGCAATTGCGGGCATTCTGGGCAAAACCCGAGGTCGCAGCGAGGGCCAAAATGCCAAACCCAAGTGCACCGATCATCATCCGCTGTTTCATAGCGTCATTCCTTCAAATAGGAGGCGCATTTCTGGCCGCTTCGGCCTTGCCGAAAGGATGCGCACAGGTTCATTTTTTACGGACGGTGCTTCGCTGAGATGTTCCAGCGGCCTGCTGGTCAGCCCTCCCTTGGTGTCCGATGAGAGCAAACATGCAGGGCGAGCCGTATAAATAAGGTTAAAGGTGCGTGCGTTGTCTCGCATTTTATGGGTTTTTGCTGCATCGCGGCATTTAACGCTTGAATGAAATGCAAAAAATGGGCCAGTAATGCGCAACTTTATTGCGAGGAAGATTCCCATGGACATGCGTCAACGCCCCTACCGTTCGGTTCTATATATCCCCGGTTCTAAGCCGCGAGCCTTGGACAAGGCCCGTAACCTGCCTGTGGATGCGATTATCTTTGATCTTGAGGACGCAGTGTCCTTGGAAGAAAAGGAGAGCGCTCGTGATACTCTGAAAGCCGCGCTTGCTGAGGGTGGATATGGCGCACGATTTAAGATTGTGCGCATCAACGGCTTTGACACCAAGTGGGGGCGTGACGACGCAAAAGCGGTAACAGAAATGGACGCTGATGCTGTTTTGCTGCCAAAGGTCGCAAGCCCTGCGGACTTGGACGCACTTGCTGAGATCACGGGCGATCTGCCAATTTGGGCGATGATGGAAAGCCCTCGTGGTATGCTCAATGCGGTTGAAATTGCGGCGCATCCGAAATTGGACGGCATGGTGATGGGCACCAACGATCTTGCGAAAGAGCTACAAAGCCGTTTCCGCGCAGACCGTTTGCCAATGCTGACGTCGCTGCAATTGTGCCTGCTTGCGGCGAAAGCTGAGGGGCTGATCATTGTCGATGGTGTATATAACGCGTTCAAAGATGATGAAGGGCTGAAAGTAGAATGCGATCAGGGCCGCGACATGGGTTTTGATGGCAAGACGCTCATCCATCCTGCACAGGTCGAAGTGACCAACGCGGCATTCGCACCAAGCGAAGCTGAGATCGAGTTGGCCAAACGTCAAATCGCGGCGTTTGAAGAAGTCGAAGCAAGCGGGCAGGGCGTTGCTGTTGTTGATGGGCGTATCGTTGAAAACCTTCACGTTGCAACCGCACAAGAAACTCTGGCAAAAGCAAAGGCAATTGAAGCGCTAGCAGCGGAGTAAGCCAGCCATGACCCTTCTAATCCTCGGAGTGATCCTTTGGACACTCGCCCATTATTTTAAACGCTTGATGCCTGAGCAACGCGCAGCAATGGGTGAAAAGGGCAAGGGATTGGTCGCAGTGGCGATTGGCGTTAGTCTTTTGCTGATGATCTTTGGCTATCGCTGGGCGGAATTCATTCCCGTCTGGACGCCGCCGAGCTTCTTTACTCATATCAACAACCTGTTGATGCTCTTTGCATTCTTCCTCTTCGGGATGAGCGCAACAACAGGGCGTTTGCGCGGTAAAATGCGCCACCCCATGCTGGTAAGCGTCAAGGTTTGGGCGCTCGCGCACTTGATGGTGAACGGGGATCTTGCCTCGATCATCCTCTTCGGTGGCATGATGGCTTGGGCAGTCGGTTCAGTCATTTTGATCAACCGCGCTGGTCCTTGGGATCGTCCTGAGCCGGGTGATGCCAAGAAAGACAAGCTGTTGATTATCATCACGCTTGTGACTTTCACGATCACCGCACTGATTCACCTGTGGTTGGGCGTTTCGCCCTTCGGAGGCTAACTCAATGAGCAAAATCTACCGATTCCTCAGTGAAGACGACACCTCCGCCTTTTGCCACAAAGTCTCTGACGCTTTGGCAAAAGGCTGGGAGCTTTATGGCTCTCCCACGCAAACATTTGATCCAGTCAAAGGCATTATGCGGTGCGGCCAAGCCGTCACCAAGGATGTCGACGCGGATTACACACCAGACATGAAATTAGGAGCGCAGTAATGCTCAAAACCAATGCCGGCCGCTTTTTCGAAGACTATTCTATTGGCGATGTGATCGACCATGCGGTGCCGCGCACCATTTCGGGCGGCGAGCGCGCGCTCTATCATGCGCTTTATCCAGCGCGTCACGCTTTGTATTCCTCAGATGAATTCGCGCGTTCCAGCGGTTTGAACGGTTCTCCGATCGACGATTTGGCTGCTTTCCACGTTGTTTTTGGTAAATCGGTTCCTGATATTTCGCTGAACGCGGTTGCGAACCTCGGCTATGCCGAGGGACGTTGGTTGCTGCCAGTGTACGAGGGCGACACACTGCGCTCTAGCTCAGAGGTGATCGGCCTTAAGCAGAACTCAAACGGTAAAACGGGCGTGGTGTATGTGCGTACCTCTGGTCGCAACCAGCGCGATGAGGTCGTAATGGAATTCGTGCGCTGGGTCATGGTGCGCAAGCGCGATGTTGATGCGCCTGCGCCCGAAACGGTTGTTCCTGAGCTGAAAAAGACGCTCGAAGCGAGTGATTTGAGCATTCCTGCGGGTCTCGATTTCAGTAACTACGATACGACACTTGCAGGCGAGCCGCATCGCTGGGGTGACTATGCTGTTGGCGAAACGATTGATCACGTTGACGGTGTGACGATTGAAGAAGCCGAGCATATGATCGCAACACGCCTTTGGCAAAACACCGCGAAGGTGCATTTCGATGCGACCAACCGTGATGACGGGCAGCGTTTGATCTATGGCGGTCACGTGATTTCCATGGCGCGTGCACTTTCCTTTAACGGTCTTGCGAATGCACAGATGATTGTTGGCCTCAATGGCGGCGCACATGCCAACCCTTGTTTTAGTGGTGATACGGTGCGCGCGTGGTCAGAAGTTCTGGACAAAGCAGATACTGATGCACCCGGCGTTGGCGCGATCCGTTTGCGCCTCGTGGCGTACAAGGGCGACGCGGCGTTTGAATTGAAGGGCGAGAACGGCAAATACATGCCGCAGGTTCTGCTCGACCTCGATTATTGGGCAGTTATGCCGAAATGAGACGGGCGGCACTAACAGCATTGGCCCTTTTGCCGACACCTGTTTTTGCTGACTTTGTAGAAAACAATCTGCTGGCCATATTCTATCATGAACTTGGCCATGCAGTGATTGACCAGATGCAAGTACCGATTTTTGGTCAAGAGGAAGACGCGGCTGACGCGTTGTCTATTCTTTTGATTGACGCGCTCTATGACAGCGAAAGCGCAGAGGCGATCGCCTATGATGCAGCCGCGCTGTTTTGGGTGGAAGCCGAGCAAGAGCCTGCATTTTGGGACGTTCACGGCCCAGATGAGCAACGGTTTTATAACACGGTTTGCTTGTTTTACGGCGCAGACCCAGACGCGCGTGAGGATTTTGCACAGGAGTTAGGTCTGCCTGACGAGCGCGCGGAAAGCTGCGAAGACGAATTTCTCCTAGCATCTGACAGCTGGAACGGCGTGTTAGATGAGATGATGGAAAACTCTGCGTATAGCCAAGAGCTTTCGTTAAGTGCGAAAGCGCCGCTCCCGATCATCCAAAGCGAAATTGAAGCATTGAACCAAGAATTCAACTGGCCTCAGAAGATGACCGTGCATATTAAATCTTGCGGGGAAGCGAATGCGTTTTACGATTTGGAAGATCAAAGCATCACAATGTGCAGCGAATTGGCCGATTGGCTCACTGGTTTGGATAGTAAATTGAGCGCTAACTAAATTTGTGATCACAAGGCTTTGAGTGATTTTGATGCTCAGCCGAGCTTGGTTCTTCTTTTAGACCTCTCCAATTTCGGAGGATGCTTGAAGTGAAGCAAGGGATTCTCTTAAAATTTTGGAATCTGGAAGCTTGTGATCACACGCCCAAGCGCTGTGATCACGAAATTACACAAAAAGTGCAAATTGCGCCAAAAAACCGCGCCCAGATAGCGCTAGGTTAGGTGACAGTAGAATTTTTTTCTTTAAAACAGAGGTCAAGAGAACCGAAAGGAAACGCACATGGCTGACGTGAATAGGGGCAATCGCCCGCTCTCGCCCCATCTAACGATTTACCGCCCGCAAATGACCTCTATGTCATCTATTATGGTGCGGATCACAGCGATTGCACTGTTTGTGCTCGCGGTGTTTCCGGTTTGGTGGCTGATGGCGGCAGCAACGTCGCAGGACTCTTTTGCGTTTATCGATGGATTGATGCGCAGCTGGCTCGGTGATTTGGTTCTGTTCGGCGCGACTTGGGCAATGTTCTACCACATGTTTGGGCGCCTTCGTCACGTGATCTGGGATTTCGGCTACTTCCTTGATGTGCGCACGTCCGAGAATATGGGCATCGTAATGTTCATTGCGGCAACGGCCTTTGCCGTCATCGTCGCAATCGTCTTTTAAGGAGCGAGACATGAGATTTCTTACTGATCGCAAGCGAGCAATCGGAACTGGCTCTGCACGAGATGGCACAGCGCATCACTGGCAACACCTAGTCAGCTCAATTCTGCTGCAAGCCCTGATCCCACTTTTTGTTATCACCTTCGCTCTGGGGCTTGGTGGCTCTTACGAAGACGTGCTGGTCTACTTTGCAAAGCCTCTCCCGTTGATCATTACGGTGTTAACTTTGATCGTTGGTATGGTGCATTTGATGCGCGAAGTGCATGAAGCCATTGAAGACTATGTGCATGGACCCGCTGAAAAGCTGCTGATCATTGCGACCCAAGGCTTCACATATACAATTATTGCAGTCGGCCTGATCGCCCTCGCAAAAATCGCCCTTTAAGTTTCGGAGCAACCAAAATGGCAGCTTATGAATATGAAACCCACGACTATGATGTTGTGGTGGTCGGCGCTGGTGGCGCGGGTCTGCGCGCGACGCTTGGCATGGCCGAACAAGGCCTGCGCACGGCTTGCGTAACCAAAGTTTTCCCAACACGCTCGCACACAGTTGCGGCGCAGGGCGGCATCGCGGCGTCCCTATCCAACATGGGTCCAGACAACTGGCAGTGGCATATGTATGACACGGTCAAGGGTTCTGACTGGCTCGGCGATACAGACGCGATGGAATACCTCGCCCGTGAAGCGCCCAAAGCGGTTTACGAGCTGGAACACTACGGTGTGCCATTCTCGCGCACCGAAGAGGGCAAGATTTATCAGCGTCCCTTTGGCGGTCACACAACGGAATTTGGCGAAGGCCCTCCCGTGCAGCGCACATGCGCCGCGGCGGACCGCACGGGTCACGCGATCCTGCATACGCTTTACGGTCAGTCCTTGAAGAACAATGCGGAGTTCTACGTTGAATACTTCGCGATTGATCTCATCATGTCCGAAGACGGCCAGTGCCAAGGCGTGGTTTGCTGGAAGCTCGACGACGGTACGATGCATGTCTTTAACGCAAAGATGGTCGTTTTGGCGACAGGTGGTTATGGCCGTGCCTATTTCTCTGCGACGTCCGCGCACACCTGCACAGGCGACGGCGGCGGCATGGTCGCACGCCAGAACCTGCCGCTGCAGGATATGGAGTTCGTCCAGTTCCACCCGACCGGCATCTACGGCGCCGGCTGCCTGATTACCGAGGGCGCGCGCGGCGAGGGCGGGTATCTGACCAACTCCGANNACGGCTCTGGCTGCTTGATCACTGAAGGTGCACGCGGCGAAGGTGGTTATCTCACCAACTCCGAGGGCGAGCGTTTCATGGAGCGTTACGCGCCGAATTACAAAGACCTCGCGCCGCGTGACTACGTGTCTCGCTGCATGACGATGGAAATTCGCGAAGGCCGCGGTGTTGGCGCAGGCGGGGATCACATCCACCTGAACCTCTCGCACCTGCCACCTGAAGCACTTGCAGAGCGTCTTCCGGGTATTTCCGAAAGCGCGAAAATCTTCGCAGGTGTTGACGTGAACAAAGAGCCGATCCCAGTTCTGCCAACAGTTCACTACAATATGGGCGGCATTCCAACGAACTACTTTGGTGAAGTGCTGAACCCGACTGCAAAAGATCCAAACGCTGTTGTGCCGGGCCTTATGGCTGTTGGTGAAGCGGGCTGTGCCTCTGTTCACGGCGCGAACCGTCTTGGTTCAAACTCCTTGATCGACCTCGTAGTGTTCGGCCGCGCCGCTGCGATCCGCGCTGGCAAAGTTGTCGATGCAGAAGCGCCTAACCCAGTGCTGAACCAAGCTTCCGTGGATTGGGCCTTTGATCGTTTCGATGGTCTGCGCAATGCAAGCGGCGGCACGCCTACGGCAGAGCTGCGTCTTGAGATGCAGAAAACCATGCAGGCTGACGCGGCTGTCTTCCGCACCGACAAAACGCTGAAAGAAGGCGTCGACAAGATGACTGCAGTTGCTGGCAAGATGGGTGATCTGAAAGTCACCGATCGCAGCCTCGTGTGGAACTCTGATCTGATGGAAACGTTGGAGCTGACGAACCTGATGCCAAACGCATTGGCGACAATCGTTGGCGCTGAGGCGCGTAAAGAATCCCGCGGCGCACATGCGCATGAGGATTACGCAACGCGTGACGATGAAAATTGGCGTGTTCACACGATTTCCCGTGTGGATGATACCAAAGTGACGCTGACGCAGCGCCCTGTTGTTGTTGATCCGCTCACTACAGAAGCGGATGGCGGTATCAGCCTCAAGAAAATCGCACCGAAAGAGCGCACATTCTAATGCGCTTGGCTTTGTCCATATGTGCAGCATTTGCATTGGGGGCCTGTCAGGTCGCCAACGATACTGCTGATACGGTGGCACGCGAAACTGCCAAGGGCGTCGTGAATGGCGTCGTGGCACAGAAGTTTCCGGGCGTGAATGCTGCACCGATTACCGATTGTGTGATCGATAATGCGACACGTTTTGAGATCTTCGACATCGCGAAAGCTGGGGCAACGGGCGTAACGCCTGCAACGGTTGAAACTGTGACGGGCATCGCTTCGCGTCCCGATACGGTTCAATGCATTTCAAAAAACGGCCTAGGCCTGTTTCTCTAAAGGAGTGAGACGATGGTAGAACTGACCCTCCCCAAGAATTCCCGCATGACGTCCGGCAAAACATGGCCGAAACCATCGGGTGCGAATAACCTTCGTAAATTCCAGATTTATCGCTGGAACCCTGACGATGGTAAGAACCCGTCTTTGGACACCTATTGGGTGGATATGGACAACTGCGGCCCGATGATTTTGGACGCGCTGATCAAGATCAAGAACGAGATTGATCCGACGCTCACGTTCCGCCGGTCTTGCCGTGAAGGCATCTGTGGCTCTTGCGCGATGAACATCGACGGGATCAACACGCTGGCCTGCATCTACGGCATAGACGAAATCAAAGGCGACGTGAAAATCTACCCGCTTCCACACATGCCTGTGGTCAAGGACTTGATCCCTGATCTGACGCACTTCTATGCCCAGCACGCCTCTATCATGCCGTGGCTTGAAACAAAGACAAACCGCCCTGCGAAAGAATGGAAGCAGTCCATAGAAGATCGCAAAAAGCTTGATGGTCTTTATGAGTGCGTTATGTGCGCGTCATGCTCTACGTCTTGCCCATCCTATTGGTGGAATGGCGATCGCTACCTTGGGCCAGCAGCCCTGCTTCATGCGTATCGTTGGTTGATCGACAGCCGCGATGAAGCAACAGGCGAGCGTTTGGATGAACTTGAAGATCCATTCAAACTCTATCGTTGCCATACGATTATGAACTGCGCGAAGACTTGCCCGAAGGGTCTGAACCCAGCCAAGGCAATCGCAGAAATCAAAAAGATGATGGTTGAACGCTCAGTATAAGGCGCTCAAAGTTCAAATTCTCAAAGCCCTGCCAGTGCAAGCTGGCGGGGCTTTTTGTTTGAACGCCCGAAATCGGGCGACGTGGCGTTTCGCGAAACACGTCTAGCGCGATGTGCTTGCGCTGTTAAAGTGGCCTCAAACCTTGGGAGGGGATGAGATGACGCTCAAACAATCGGCAGATGTAATAGTCGTTGGCGCAGGCTTGGCTGGATTGGTCGCAGCGAGCGAGGCCGCGTCGCGGGGCCGCAAAGTCCTGTTGCTTGACCAAGAGGGCGAGCAATCTCTGGGCGGGCAGGCGCATTGGTCGCTGGGTGGCTTGTTCATGATCGACACGCCCGAGCAAAGGCGTATGGGTATTCGCGACAGCCATGCGCTCGCCCTCAGTGATTGGATGGGTTCGGCGCAATTTGATCGCCCAGAAGACGAAAACCCGCGCAAGACTGCAGAGGCGTTTTTGGATTTCTCCGCGGGTGAAATGCGTCCTTGGTTGCACTCTATTGGCTATCGCTGGTTTCCCGTTGTTGGATGGGCTGAACGTGGCGGAGCGCTTGCTAACGGGCATGGCAACTCCGTGCCGCGCTTTCATATCACATGGGGTACAGGTCCAGGCACAGTCGCCCCGTTTGAGCGTCTGGTGCGCGCAGCGCATGAGGCGGGGCAAATTACCTTTGCCTTCCGTCATCGCGTTACAAATCTGATCGTCACTAATGGTGCTGCATGCGGTGTAAGCGGTGACGTCTTGAGCACTGATCCCGCCGAGCGCGGGCGCAGCTCTAATCGCGATGTGAGCGATAGTTTTGAGTATTCGGCCCAGTCTGTGATCGTGACGACGGGCGGCATTGGCGGCGATCATGACATGGTGCGTGCGCATTGGCCCACTGATCGGCTTGGCCCAGCGCCCAAACGCATGGTGGCGGGTGTGCCTGATTACGTGGATGGCCAAATGCAGCGCGTTGCGATTGAGGCTGGGGCCGACGCGATCAACGGGGATCGCATGTGGCATTACACGGAAGGGCTCGCCAACTGGAATTCGATTTGGCCCAATCACGGTATCCGTATTTTGCCGGGTCCGTCTTCTATGTGGTTCGACGCCTTGGGCCAACGCATGGAAGCGCCATTTCTGCCCGGATTTGATACGCTCGGCACGCTCAAACGCATTCTTTCAACGGGGCATGAACATAGCTGGTTTATCCTGACGCAGAAAATCATCGAGAAAGAGTTCGCGCTTTCAGGATCTGAGCAAAACCCTGACCTGACTTCGGGCAAGTGGTCCAGCGTTCTAAAGGCACGTTTGATGGGTAAAGGCGCGCCAGCGCCCGTCGAAGCGTTTAAGAAACATGGCGAAGATTTTGTGGTGGCCGATACATTAGATCAGCTCATTGTCGGGATGAATAAACTGACGCCGGATACACCGCTCGATCCTGTTCGAATTCGCGAGCAGATAGAAGCGCGTGATATGCAAATCGAAAATGAATTCTCCAAAGACGCGCAAATCACCGCCATTCGCGGTGCCCGTGCGTATAAGGGTGATCGCCTTATTCGCACAGCTAAGCCGCATCGCATTCTTGAGCAGGAAAACGGGCCACTTATCGCGGTTCGCCTTAACATCCTGACGCGTAAATCGCTTGGCGGATTGCATACCAATTTGTCTAGCCAAGTCCTGCGTCCCGACGGAACTGTCTTTGACGGATTATTCGCTGCAGGCGAAGTCGCGGGCTTTGGAGGTGGCGGCTATCACGGATATAATGCGCTAGAAGGTACGTTTCTCGGAGGCTGCATTTTCTCAGGCCGCGCCGCAGGTCGGGCAACTTGATCGCATTTGGAGCGAAGTATGAGTAATATTCCAACTGATGCAGACGCAAGGCGCGCTATTCCACCTGTTGTTTGTTATCCTGTTGAGACCCTGCCAAAACGGGATTTGGCTCTCTATCAAAGGGCGCGTGCAACAGCTAAGAAGGTTGGCGAGGTGATTGCGCCGCCGCGTGATGCGGCAAGTTTCACTGCTAGAGCAGGCCAATTTGTTCGCATTTCAGCACCGTCTGGCCCGCAAGTGGGCGATTTGAACCTGTGGAATGCGAATGACTTAACCGAGCGTTTTTATTCTGGCAAAACCCGCGCACTTCACGGCACGCACGTGACCACTGGCGAAAGCCTTTGGTCTACCTTCCCAAATTTGCGTCCCATGGTGACTATAACGGCAGATACGCTTGATTGGTATGGAATAGACGAATTTGGTGGCTCGGTTCATGATGTGATCGGAACGCGCTGTGATCCCTATACTGGGCATTTACTATCTGGCTCGCACTACCATCATTGTTGTCACTCTAATCTTACGCGTGCGTTAGCGAACCATCTTGGCTGTTCAACACAAGAGGCAGAGCCGCATGTGCATGATGTTCTGAATGTCTTTATGTGCACAGGGTTCACGCGGGATACGGGGCAGTATTTCATGAAATCCAGCCCCGTTCGGGAAAGTGACTACTTTGAATTTTTTGCGGAAATTGACATACTTGGCGCTCTGAGCGCTTGTCCCGGAGGAGATTGCTCAACGAGCCATTCTAGTGATGCGGCGCAGTGTTTTCCGCTTTTGATCGAAGTGTTTGAACCTGAAGAGGGAACGCTGAAAGGTTGGGAGCCGCCAGAGCCTAATGCTTATGACGGCTCGCATGGTCGCTAGGAAAAGGCTGATTCCAAAGCGATTTCGACCATCTCTCCAAAGCTGCTTTCGCGATCGGACGCGGGCAAGGCTTCGCCAGTTTGTAGGTGATCAGACACCGTAAGAACTGCCAACGCACGGGCACCATAGCGCGCTGCTAAGGTGTATAGTTCCGCGGCTTCCATTTCGACGCCGAGAATTCCGTGACGCACCATTTGCTCGTTCAGGTCAGGGCGTTCGTCATAAAATACGTCAGATGAATAGATGCCGCCAACATGCGTTTTTGTACCCTTTGCCTCTGCGGCGCGCGCGGCAGCTTGTAAAAGCTGGTAGTCAGCGCAGGGTGCGAAATTCACTTCTTTAAAGAAGCCACGTGATGGCGTTGAAAGCGTCGTTGCTGTCATCGCGATAATAACATCGCGAATTGCGACATGAGGTTGCATGCCTCCGCAGGACCCAATTCGAATAAGCGTCTTGGCCCCATAATCTTTGAGCAACTCGTTGGCATAAATCGATAAGGATGGCATGCCCATGCCGCTGCCTTGGATCGTGACCCGATTACCCTTCCACGTGCCGGTAAACCCCAACATGCCGCGCACTTCATTTACAAGAGTCGCATCGTCCAGAAAGGTCTCGGCGGCCCACTTCGCCCGATACGGATCGCCCGGCATCAGCACAGTTTCTGCAATCTGTCCTTTTTCAGCACCGATGTGGATTGTCATAGGGAGGTTCCTTCAAAATAAAAACGCTGGCGAGGAATCCCCGCCAGCGCAGTATGTCAAACATCAACAGGATCAGAAAACGAAATCATCCGCTGTGATGTCAGTATGCTCGGTGTTGAGAAGGTTCACCGAGTTGCCGTTCCACTGGATCAAGGTGTTTGGGCCGTCGTCAACGATTGTTAATTCAGCGAAGCTTGCGGCGTTGTCGATTTTAATCTCGTCAATACCATCTTCAAAGTCGAGGACGATGTCATGGGCAAATTTGTTCCCAAGGAAGACAAAGCGATCCTCTCCAGCACCGCCATCAAGCGTGTCGTTGCCCTTGGCTACACGCAAAAGGTCGTTGCCTCCGCGTCCTTCGAAATAGTTGTCTTGCTTGTTGTCGCGCATCTTGTCGCGGAATTCCGTGCCGCGAATGCCTTCGACATTGGTAACGGTGTCATCATCGTGAAATCCGTCGCGCACACGATCTTCGCTCAAGTCAGCACGTACCCCAAAGCGCCCACCTTGATCCGCGTCTCTGCGATAATCAAGAACGTCAAAACCATCGCGGCCATTTATCGTGTCATCGCCCTGCATGCCATTGAAAGTGTTATTATCTTCATCGCCCAGTAAGGTATCCGCAAGAAAAGAACCACGTAACCGTTCGATTGAAATTAAGGTATCGACTTCACCGTCAGCGCCTGTCGCGGTTCCTGCCGCTAAGTCCGCAACAACACCTTGAAACGCGAAGGCTGGGTCATAGTACGCGGATGAATATGAAACCGTATCCGAGCCCTTACCGCCTTTATAGGTGTCACTGCCGCCGCGATCTTCGATGAAGTCATCGCCGCGCCCTGCTTCCACGAGATCATCGCCCCAACCTGTGCGGATCGCATCGCCATTCCAATCGTAGGGAGCGGCGCTATCGGAGGCTCCGGTAATTGTATGCGTACCAGCGTATATGTAGCTGCTGGCGTTGAATCCTTGGTTGTCATTGGCAAAGTTGCTGAGGAGGGACAAAGAGGAGTTTAGTCCACTCATGTCCCAAACCAAATCTCCGGCCATGTTGAACGCTTGAATTTGGGTTAGAGTTCCGCCCGTAAAGTCGACGGCCATAGGCGGTGCATTTGGATCATCTGGCGTGTCAGTTTCTGGATTAACGACCGTTAGCCTGTATTCCCAAGCATGGCGCCCAGAGTCGAATGTGCCCAATTCTGACGCGTTGTATTGCATGACAATTTCGGTCGATGAGACGCTGGTGATCTCGTAAGAAAACACATCGCGTAAAAAGTAAACGCCCTCGTTGCCATTATAATAGGTAATATTAGCCATAAGAAATTCCCTCCAAATCAAATTGTGATGATCAAGGGTATATGGAGGAGTCACATTCAAGCAAGCCGAAGTCGTATGGATTCATTCTGAGGTTGTACGGATGGAGTCGGGCTTCGAAGATAGATCAAGCCGCCAGAATGGCGGCTTGATACTAGAAGTTAAGCATATACGAAGTCGTTAAACTCATCGAGCGTTGTTGAGTCCGTATTCAACAATTCAATTGTATTGCCATTCCAGTCGATCATGGCAGACGAGCCATTTTGAGAGATCGTCAGATCTTCGAAGGAGGAAATGTTCTCGACCAGAATGAAATCGAATTGATCCCAATCGGTAATGACATCATGGCCAAATGAATTGCCGATAAAGACAAACATGTCGTCGTGCGCACCACCAGATAGTGTGTCGTTGCCCATTGCAGACTTAAGCACGTCCCAGCCTTCGCCACCTGCTAGGTAGTTATCTTGCTTGTTGTCGCGCAACACATCATCCGACCGCGTACCGATAATTCCTTCGACATTCTTCAGGGTATCGTCGTTGTGAAATCCATCCTGAACGGTTCCTTTTTTCAAGTTGGCTTGAATACCAAAGCGGCCACCTTGTTCGATGTCATGGCTGTAATCCACGATGTCAAAGCCTCCACGCCCATTGATCGTGTCGTCACCTTGCAAGCCGATGAACGCATTGTCTTCGATACTCCCGCGAAGAATATCGTCCAGGAAAGAGCCAACAAACCCTTCGATGCCGACAATCGTATCGGTGAAGCCATCGGGGCCGACAACCGTGCCGTCATTTATGTCGGCAACAATTCCTTGCGTTGCCAATTGGGGTTCATAAATCCAGTTCTGGTAGGAAAGGATATCTACGCCCTTACCGCCTTGGTAGTAATCAGAGCCCCCAGCGTCGGTGATTGTATCCATACCTCTGCCCGCGCTGACAGAGTCGTCGCCGGTGCCAGTGCGTATATTGTCATCGTCCCATCCGACCATTGGGTTACTGCTATCGGACGCACCTGTGATCGTATGATCGCCAGAGTAGACGTATTTCTGAGCGGCGATGCCTTCTTGAATGTTGGAATACACGCTCAGCAAATCCAACCTTAAATCCAAATCGCCGATTTGCGCGATTTGCGCTCCAGATTGATCAAATGCCGTAATGCTCGACAGCGTTCCTGCCACGAAATCAAGCTCGCCGAACGGTGCCTCAGGATCCTGCGGTGGTAGCGCGACAGCGTCAACCAAGGTCAGCTTGTACTGCCACGGGTGAACCGTTGGATCATGCGGGCCTAGTTCAGTTTCATTGTACTGAAGAACGAGTTCAGTCTCTGATTGCGATACCAACGCAAACGAATACAAATCTTCGAGCAACCAGATCCCTTGGTTTCCATTTCCATAAGTAATCGTAGCCATTGTTTACCCTCCATTTTGCCTTCTCACACAATTGAGGTATGGGCGAATTGAGGGTAAACAAGATGCCAGTCGAGACCTGCGACGAGACGTAGCAACTATTTGAAATAAAAAAGAAAAATGCATTTCGGATGCATCTTCTTTTGAAGCTATCGTCCGTATTTGATGAAGGGTGAAAGAGTTGCAATTCGATCATAAAGAAGGCGCGCTGTGGCGTTGAATTCTTGCGTCATCCAATAGACCGTTGGCGTGTTCCCTTGGTCTGCAATCTCATAAACATGCTCGATCAATGCGCGACCGATACCTGATCCGCGCACAGAGGGATCAGCGTAGAGGTCTTGCAGATAGATAACGTCTTCAATTTTCCAATTATGCGGGTGGGATATCCAATGGACCAATCCAACAGGCGTTCCGTCTTTAACGGCCAATGCCGCGCACTGCTGCCTATGCGAGGGATCGATCAAGCGCGCAAACGTGGTGGCATAGACCTCTTCTGCAACAGAGGTTTCATAGTAGTCCAAATAGGCGGTCCAAAGACGGCGCCATTCGGCTTCATCGCTGCGCTCAAGCGGGCGGATTGAAAGGGTATTGCTCATAAGCGAGACGGTAGGACCGCCCCGCTTTTAGGTCAATCACTCAGCTGCAAGTGCCGTTGGGTCGGCGAGTGTAACGATGTCTTTCATGATGGCATTCAGCTCGAAATCCTTTGGCGTGTAGACACGCGCAACCCCCATCGCGAGCAAGCGCTCCGCATCGTCGTCAGGGATGATGCCACCAACGATGACAGGTGTATCGCCCAAACCAGCTTCGCGCATGCGTTTCATCAAGTCTTCGACAAGCGGGATGTGCGAGCCTGAGAGGATCGAAAGGCCAACAACATGCGCCTGTGTGTCCAGCGCAGAGGCAACCAGTTCTTCGGGTGTCATGCGGATGCCGTCGTATTCTATGTCCATGCCGCAATCGCGCGCGCGGAAGGCAATCTGCTCGGAGCCGTTGGAGTGACCATCAAGACCTGGTTTGCCCACAAGGAACTTGAGACGACGGCCCAGCTTGTCGCTGACCACGTTCACGGCCTCGCGCAGATCGTCCAGACCTTCGGTCTTGTTCGACACAGACGCGGAAACACCTGTTGGGCCGCGATATTCACCATGGATCGTGCGCATTTGCGCGGCCCATTCGCCGGTCGTGACGCCAGCCTTTGCGGCGGCAATGGACGCAGGCATAACGTTTTCGCCCTTGGAGGATGCTTCTCGCAGCGCCGCGAGCGCGGCTTGGACCGCAGCGTCGTCGCGTTCCGCTTTCCACGCGTTCAAACGCTCGATCTGCTCGCCCTCAACCGCTGGATCAACAACCATGATGCCGCCATCTTCGGTCTGTAGCGGCGATTGTTCGCCCTGTTGCCATTTGTTCACGCCTACAACGATGGTCTCGTTGCGCTCGATCTTGTTGAGGCGATCCGCGTTGCTATCGACCAAACGGGACTTCATGTAATCAATCGCGTCAATCGCGCCGCCCATTGAATCCAGGTTCGCAAGCTCCGCGCGTGCACCTGTTTTCAGCTCTTCAACCTTGCGATCTACCGCAGGGTTTTGATCGAAGAGATCGTCAAATTCCAGAAGGTCGGTCTCATAAGCCAGAATTTGCTGCATACGCATGGACCATTGCTGATCCCACGGGCGCGGCAGGCCAAGGGCTTCGTTCCATGCGGGCAGCTGAACAGCACGCGCGCGGGCATTTTTGGACAGGGTCACAGCCAGCATTTCGATCAAGATACGGTAGACGTTATTCTCCGGCTGCTGCTCGGTCAGGCCAAGTGAGTTGACCTGAACACCATAGCGGAAACGACGCATTTTGGGGTCTTCGACGCCGTAACGCTCGAGACAAATCTCATCCCAAAGGTCCACAAAGGCGCGCATTTTGCACANNTCGACAAAGGCGCGCATTTTGCACATCTCGGTGACGAAACGAATGCCCGCGTTCACGAAGAAGGAGATACGACCAACGAGCGTCGGGAAATCCTCGGCAGGAACGCGTGGGCGCAGTTCATCGAGAACGGCCGTTGCTGTTGCCAAAGCGAAGGCGAGTTCCTGCTCCGGCGTCGCGCCCGCCTCTTGCAGGTGGTAGGAACACACATTCATCGGGTTCCATTTGGGGATGTTCGTGTAGCAATACTCCGCCACATCCGCGATCATCTTGAGGCTCGGGGCAGGGGGGCAAATATATGTCCCGCGCGAGAGATACTCTTTGATCAGATCGTTCTGAACCGTGCCTTGCAGTTTGGACACATCCGCGCCTTGCTCTTCAGCGGCGGCGACATAAAGCGCGAGGAGCCAAGGGGCCGTCGCGTTGATCGTCATGGACGTGTTCATTTCCTCAAGCGGAATCTGATCGAACAGGGTGCGCATATCGCCAAGGTGACACACAGGCACGCCAACCTTGCCCACTTCGCCGCGCGCGAGAACGTGGTCGCTATCATAGCCTGTCTGGGTAGGAAGATCGAAAGCCACGGAAAGGCCAGTCTGACCCTTGGCCAAGTTGCCACGATACAAAGCGTTTGAGGCCTTGGCTGTAGAGTGACCTGCGTAGGTCCGAATGAGCCAAGGACGATCTTTTTTCACGGCAGTTTGGGTGTCGGACATAGCGCGCCTCTTGAATCAGTCTGGGTAATTTAATTACGTTTCACACTGTATATGTGGAATTTTGCGCAACTGTCAATTCGCCGCGTTGCGGCATTATCGCGAATGCGGGCGCAGCGTAAATCGCATTTCGGTTGCGCTGGAAAAGCCAAAGATGTGCTTTAGTGGCCCAAGCGATTGAATACCCCCTGCAACAAAGCCCTCGCGTTCGTATAGCGATCGCGCGCGAGGATTGGTGTCGATCACATCGAGGCGAACGTCGCTGCAATTGCGCGTTTCGGCTTCTTGTTTGATCGCATTGAGCAGCGCTGTGCCGAGCCCTAAGCCACGCGCGCTTTTCGTGACAAAAATCCCGTCCATAAGGAGTGAGTTCTGTTCAAGCTTGCGCTCAACTATAGTTAACAAAGCTGCGCGCCAAAGCGCACTTAGAAATCCATAGGTTGCACGGAGGTCCCCCAACCCGCCGTTTATCAGGGCACCCTCGTTTGTTTTGAAGCCTGCGACCCCTAGCAGCGTCCCGCTTTCGTCGCGTGCGCAAAGGGCGAAATCGGGATCTGCGACACGTGCAAGAAAATTCAGAGCCTTGTTATCTGGGCCCAGCCCTATGGACAGCTTTTCACCAAATGCTTCCCAATAAAGGGCGGCAACCTGATTTCGTTCGTCATCATGAAACCCTTTGGTGATGCGGATGGTCGACATTTTGATATATTCCTAACGGCAAGCCTAAGAATTATATTTACCCTCGCTTGCCTTACTGCAAGGGTCGCGCGATGACGCAAACTGTAGAACTTCCAATTTGGCTCTTTATATTGATCCTGCTTTTCGCAGTGATCACCTTTGCGTCGCACTTTCTTTTTCCTTCTGTGCGCTGGTTCTTTCGCAGAAGGATGGAGCGTGTGGTCAAGCGAGTGAACGAAAGACTTGAGCGCCCAATTGAACCTTTCAAGTTGGCGCGACGTTACGACATGATCCAACGCCTTATCTATGATCCCGAGGTGAGCCAAGCGATTGCCGATCACGCGCGGCGCAATAGTGTGCCAGAGAACGTCGCGTTTGAACAAGCGCGCAAATACGCGCGCGAAATCGTTCCGTCCTTTAGTGCGACGGCTTATTTCGGAATTGCCATTCGTATCGCGCGAGGCTTGAGCAACGCGCTCTACCGTGTGCGTTTGGGGTATCACGACGAAGAGGGCCTCAGTTCTCTGGATAAAGATGCAACTGTTGTCTTTGTGATGAACCATCGCTCGAACATGGACTATGTCTTGGTGACATACCTTGCATCCGAGCGATCTGCTCTAGCCTACGCAGTTGGCGAATGGGCACGCGTATGGCCGCTAAGCCGTTTGATCAAAGCGATGGGCGCCTATTTCATTCGTCGAAAATCACGCGGTGATCTCTATCGCCGCGTGCTGGCCCGTTATGTTTATCTAGCGACGCAAGCGGGTGTGACCCAAGCGATGTTTCCTGAAGGTGGATTGTCTTTGGATGGAAAGCTGGCACCTGCAAAATTGGGCCTTCTGAAGTACATTGCGGATGGGTACGAGGAAGATGGGCGCGACGTTCTCTTTGTACCCGTTGCATTGAATTATGATCGGGTTCTTGAAGATCGCATTCTAATGGCTGCCGACGCCGCAGGCACGCGCCGTTTCCGCGCGCGCATCAGCGTGGTTGCTGGCTTTTTCGTGAAACAGCTATGGTTGCGGCTGCGCGGCCGCTTTCATCGATTTGGATATGCTGCAGTGAGTTTCGGCCCTGCGGTTTCCCTGCGCGCGCATTCAAAACAGCACGGCGGGGCGGATGCTGAGCAACTCGCCCAAGAACTAATGGCACGTATCGCTGATGTTGTTCCCATTGTGCCTGTTCCGCTGCTCGCCTCTGCCTTAGTGGATCAATCTTCCGCTCTTAAGGCGGAATTGCCCAATTTGATGAATGCGCGCTTAGAGACTATGCGCAGTGCTCATGTGCATATGCCGCGCGATAGTATCGAGTATGCCGCGGAAATTGCGTTGAAACACCTTACGGAGCGCAAGATTTTGCGAGTCGAGGACGGTCTGGTGATTGTCGATGATGATCAACGCGCTGCTCTTGAGTATTATGCTAATTCCATTCGACATCTTTCGCGCTAATGATGCGCGTGCAGCATAATTGCTGCGTCTGCTGGGTTATAAAATTACCAAATTTGACTTTCCGATGTTGCATTGTTGCGCGAGGCTGTCTACTTCCTGTGCCACAGCAACGATTCTGCGTTGCGGCGACATTAATTGCAGGAGGCCATCATGGCTCTGGATACAGAAACCGGAATTGTGGCGTATGACGCGCCTGAAAAAGACCTCTACGAAATAGGCGAAATGCCTCCAATGGGCTATGTACCTAAGAAAATGTATGCTTGGGCGATCCGCCGCGAGCGTCATGGTGAGCCTGATACGGCGATGGAAGTAGAAGTTCTCGACGTGCCAGTGCTGGACAGCCACGAAGTGCTGGTCCTCGTTATGGCGGCAGGCGTGAACTACAACGGTGTTTGGGCATCTCTCGGCAAGCCGATTTCCCCATTCGACGGACACGGCCAGCCATTCCACATCGCAGGTTCCGATGCCTCTGGCATCGTTTGGGCCGTTGGTGACAAGGTTAAGCGCTGGAAAGTTGGCGACGAAGTTGTGATCCACTGCAACCAAGATGACGGTGACGATGAAGAGTGCAACGGCGGCGATCCGATGTATTCTGACAGCCAGCGTATCTGGGGCTACGAGACACCAGATGGCTCTTTCGCTCAGTTCACAAACGTTCAGGCGCAGCAGCTTATGCCACGCCCGAAGCACCTGACGTGGGAAGAGAGCGCGTGCTACACGCTTACTCTCGCAACTGCATACCGCATGTTGTTTGGCCATGAGCCACACGATTTGAAGCCGGGTCAAAACGTTCTGGTTTGGGGTGCATCTGGTGGCCTTGGTTCTTATGCGATCCAGTTGATCAACACCGCTGGCGCAAACGCGATTGGCGTGATCTCAGACGAGGACAAGCGTGATTTCGTCATGGGCCTTGGTGCCAAAGGCGTTCTGAACCGCAAAGACTTCAACTGCTGGGGTCAGCTGCCTACGGTTAACACACCAGAATATGCAGCTTGGTTCAAAGAAGCGCGTAAGTTCGGTAAAGCGATCTGGGATATCACCGGCAAAGGCAACAACGTCGACATGGTGTTTGAACACCCGGGCGAGGCAACTTTCCCTGTGTCTACATTCGTTGTGAAAAAGGGCGGTATGGTTGTGATCTGCGCGGGTACATCCGGCTTCAACCTGACCTTCGACGTGCGTTACATGTGGATGCACCAGAAGCGTTTGCAAGGTAGCCACTTTGCGCACCTAAAGCAGGCGGCAGCGGCGAACAAGCTGATGGTTCAGCGCCGTCTTGATCCGTGCATGTCTGAAGTGTTCGACTGGAATGATCTTCCTGCTGCGCACATGAAGATGCTGCGCAACGAGCATAAGCCAGGCAATATGTCGGTTCTTGTTCAGGCTCCGAAAACGGGTCTGCGAACATTTGAGGACGCCCTTTCAGCTGGTTAAGCCTTAACTGTTTCCAATCTAGAAACAAAGCGCTCGCGAATCACAATAGTGATCGCGGGCGTTTTACGTTGGAGCCCCTAAGTTCTTAGGTTCCAATAGCTTGTGAAAACCCTCCTCGCTATTTCTGGGGAGTTGTTTTTCGTGAATACCTGAAATTAACCAGCTCGTGTTATAGTTGTATTAACCTTTCATTAACTACTGACGGGGAGAGTTAGTATGAAGCACAACTGGATACTCGACGTTCTAACGGATCTGAAAAATTTCGCGGCAATCAACGGTTTACCTGACCTCGCTGCGCATCTTGATGATACTCATCGCATGGCGACCGTAGAGATCGAGCAATTGATCGAAAGGCCACTCATTGGCTCGAATATTGCACCTCGCGGACGTGGACCGCACGCTGGCCGCTCTGGAGCGCGCTACAGAACTTGATGAGCTTCAGGTTGCGATCGTTGGTCTAAGAGACGCGTTTCGGATAGACCACATGGTCTATCACTGGGTGAACAGCCAGGGTGAACAATATGGATGCGGAACTTATGCTCCTGCGTGGGTCGATCGCTATATTGAGCAAGACTACCTGCGCGTCGATCCTGTTGTTCTTGGGTGTTATCAGCGGTTTCATCCCGTTGATTGGAAACGTTTGGATTGGTCTTCCAAAGCTGCCCGAAGCTTTCAGCGCGAAGCAATTGAGTTCGGCGTAGGCAATCAAGGCTTTTCGATACCAATTCGCGGGCCAAATGGGCAGTACGCGCTATTCACCGCATCACACAATTGTTCAGACGAGGAATGGAAAGAATTCGTTAATGAACATCGCAGACAACTCATTCTTCTCGGTCACTATTTCAATCAAAAAGCTTTGGAGTTTGAGCCAGACAAGCTGCCCGAAGCTTCAAGAGCGCTATCGCCGCGCGAAACAGATGCGATGACCTATTTGGCCATGGGCTTTAACCGAGCGCAAACCGCCAATACGATGGATATTTCAGAGCATACTTTGCGTGTTTACATCGAATCTGCGCGTTTCAAGCTCGGTGCAATCAATACCACGCATGCAGTCGCGCGGGCGATGAGCCGCGGCTTAATTGTTGTTTAACCTTTTCACACATCAGCGAACGCTGAATTTACCTATAGTTTAACATCACCGTTCAACTTCCTTGATCACCAACAGGGGAGAAAACGATGATCCGGTATCTTTACGCAGATGAACTTCGCAGCGAGCCGCAGCTTCAACATTCTATGTTCTTGGACCGGGCGGATCAGTTCAAAACACGGCTTGGCTGGGATGTGAGTGTAGACAAATTCGGATATGAACGAGATCAATACGACGGGCAAAATCCGCTTTATGTTATCTACCAAAAACCCGATGGCTCTCACGGTGGGTCTATGCGTTTGCTTCCGACAACGGGGCGAACAATGGTCAATGATTATTTCCTAGATATTCTCGGTGGCGGCGAAGTAAGAAGTCCGGCGATTTGGGAATGCACACGCTTTTGTTTGTCTCGTGACGCTGAACCTCGCACCGCTGCTGCATTAATGTTGGCTGGGGGCGAGGTCATGGAGAATTTCGGTGTTAAACATTTCGTTGGCGTTTTTGACGCGCGCATGGTGCGGATATATCGAATGATTGGCGCCAGCCCTGAAGTCCTTGGCCGTTCGGGTAGCGGCAAAGACGAAATCAGCGTTGGTTTATGGTCTTTCACTGAAAGTTCGCGAGAGAAAGTATCACGCAAAGCGGGGATTACGCCAACTCTTTCGCGGCTCTGGTTTGAACGTGCTTTTGGAAGCGAGCCTCAAAAACTGGCCCAATCAGCGTGAAAGCCTAAAGCAGCGCTGGCACTCCTTTCGAGGCGCGGATACTCTGCGCCTCATGTCACTTCCTTCCGTTACCCTTTCCGACGATCAAGCCGCTGCATTTGATGCGGTGACTGAAATGCTACGTCAAGCGGGTATCGATTTGGACGATGCATTGCTTATGCCTCCACGCAGTAGCGAGGAGAGCGTAATGGCGCTCATCGGAAAAGCCGGTTCGGGCAAAACGCTTCTTTTGGCCGAGCTTTATAAAGCTCTAGAAGCTGCTGGCGTTGGCATCGTTTCGGGTGACTATGAAAGCAAGAAAAACAAAGACAAACGCACGCTGGCGATCCTTGCCCCTACGAACAAAGCGGCCTTCGTTTTGCGTATGCGCGGCGTGCCAGCGACAACGATCCATCGCATTCTATACACACCTGTTTACGACCCTGAATATGAGAAAGTCGCTGAGTGGCTTGCCGGAAATGGCGAGAGGCCCACGATCGAAGGCTTAACTGATGAGGCGCTTGATCGGGCCTATGAGTTCTTTCAACTCAACAAATCCATACCCGGTGCCTTGGCAACGGCTGGCCTGCGCGGCTCTGATTTCATAACGGGGTGGAAGCGCCGCGAAGATCCGCTTGATATTGGATTTGTTGATGAAAGCTCGATGCTGGACGATAAGCAATTCAATGATCTAAAAGAGATTTTTCCAACGCTTGTTTTGTTTGGCGATCCTGCGCAACTTGCGCCGGTCAATCAATCTGGCGCGATGGTTTTCGACAAACTCACTGGTCCGCGAAAGCTAGAACTAAGCCGCATTCACCGCCAAGATGCGGACAATCCGATCCTTGATTTGGCGCATGCTTTGGCCGATCCACAGCTTGATTTTCAGTCCTTCGAGAAAATGATCGAGGACGTTGCACGCAAGGATGACCGCGTGGTTTGGGGGCAACGAGTAGAAGTTGACTTGATGGCGCGCTCGCCCGTTTTGGTCTGGCGCAATGCAACGCGCATTCGGTTAATCAACGCGTTTCGAAATGTGCATGGCGCACCTGAGGACGCGCTTTTAGAAGGCGAGCCATTGATCTGCGATGGTATTGAGCTGCCGTTAAAACACCGCAAAAAGCGTCTGGACCTCGAAGCGCGCGGCCTCATCAAAGGCGCACAGGTAATCTACCTCGGACATGGCCGAAAACCGGGATTTTCGCGACTCCACGTGATGGGGGCGGAAGATCCACAAGTGTCAGCAGCTTCGATCGTCAAGATTGAAAAGCCAGATGAAGAAGAACCCTTCATTCCTTTTGCGGCGCGCATGGGCGCAACATTTCTTCATGGAGCGGCCGTGACGATCCACAAAGCACAGGGAAGCCAATGGGACACGGTGCAAGTCTTTGCACCTGATCTCTACGTGGCCGCGCGTATGGGGCGTGTCGAGGCGGGGCAACCTCTATGGAAGCGTTTGGCTTATGTCGCAATAACCCGAGCGCAAGAGCGGCTCATTTGGGTGACGCGCAATCGCTTGTCACGGCCTAGCGGAGAGTTGCGGGTCGATGATCTACGTGCAGCGCCAGCGCCGACATTAACTTTGCAGAGCGAAGAAATTCTCTAGTTGCGTCTCAGTGCGGAAAAGACCGCAGAGGCACCCCAGCCCGCAAAGATTGCGATGGCCAAAGACATGAGCCCGTACCAAAGCGGGCGTTCGTGTGCGAGCGAATAGAGCCAACGTTCTAGCCCGACTTTTCGAACGTCGATCGTTGTTTCATATTGCGAGACAACTTTCCCACCGCGCGTGAGGAATATGCGAGCAGCGTAATCGCCTTCGGTCAAATTGGCAGGCATCGCAATGGATGTTTTAAAAAGCGTATCTTCCGTCAATTCGACGCTGTTTTCGCGCAGTTGAAACAGATCGCTGGCCTGGCGGATACGAATGACAGCGTCGGTAAAGCTTTGCGAATCTGTGACCGTCATCGGTGCGCCAACAGAACGGATTGCTCTGGGAATAGTGATCTTGTAGCGCAAATCTTCCGTTGCCGTCAGCACGTCCTCCATCGGCGCGCTTGTAGCAACCGCGTAAAAGCTCGGCGCGGCATCGACCTCAACCGCCTCGGTGTTGATCCAGATGCCGTACCGCTTTTCTTTGCGGCGCACAGTGATCGGCTCGCTTGGTCCTTGGATTGCGACAATAACCTGCAACGGATCACCCGTTGGAATTGATGTTTCGCGCTTTACGGCACCAAAGATCAAAATCTCTGAACCATCAAAATTGGTCGTGATGGAAACTTTGTTGTGCGACAGCCCGAGAACAACTTCTTCCGCAAACGCCATGTTTGTCATGGCAATCAAAAGGGCGAAAATGCGTAGCACTCAATGCCCTCCTGCTGCGCCGAGAGAGAAGACCTCTGACGGCATCAAGAGCAAGTCCAGCGCAAGTTTGCCGCAGACGACGAGAACCATAATCGCAAGCAGAATGCGCAGTTGTTCAGCTTTAAGCTTGGTTCCGATCCGCGTGCCGATCTGCGCACCGATTACGCCTCCAACCAACAGCAAAACTGCAAGAACGATATCAACCGTAAAGTTCGTCGTGGCGTGTAATAGCGTCGTGAATGCGGTGACAAAAATGATCTGAAATAGAGACGTTCCAACAACCACTTTTGTTGGCATGCCGAGCAGATAGATCATCGCGGGAACCATAATAAACCCGCCGCCAACACCCATGATTGCAGCGAGAATACCAACCGCAACGCCCACCACGAGAGGTGGGATTACCGAGATATAAAGACCAGATGTGCGAAACCGCATCTTGAACGGCAGGGCGTGAATCCAACCGCGCTGTTTGCGAACTGGAACTCCGCCTGACCGCTTGGATTTACGAATAGCGTTCAGGCTTTCCATAAACATCAACGCACCGATGACGCCTAAGAAAACAACGTAGCAAAGCTTGACCAGTAAATCGACTTGGCCCGCGCTTTTGAGGTAGTTGAACACCAATACCCCCAACGCTGCGCCGACCAAACCGCCTATGAGCAGGACGGTTCCCATCTTGAAATCGACGGATTTGCGTTTGACATGGGCTAATACGCCAGAAAAGGACGACGCAACGATCTGGTTTGCTTCCGTCGCAACGGCGACAGCGGGCGGAATGCCGATGAAGAACAACAGCGGCGTCATCAAGAAACCACCGCCGACGCCAAACATGCCTGACAAGATGCCCACAATCCCGCCTAATCCTAACAAAAGGAACGCGTTGACCGATACTTCGGCGATTGGCAGATAGATTTGCATCGCCTTTCCTAGACCTCAATTGCCTGAAAGCGCAAGGCGTTGCGCCTAAGATTGCTGAACTGGTTTTGGAAATCTGCTCAAACTGGCTATATTGGCTCTATCTTTCTTTGACATAGGGCTCGCCGCCTGCGCGCGGAGGAATAGCTTTTCCAACAAACCCTGCGAGGATTACGACGGTCAAAATGTATGGAAGGGCATCCATGACCTGAACAGGAACAACGAAGGCACCGAGATCAATATTTTGATAACGTAGCGCAATGGCTTGGAGCAGGCCGAACAACAAGCACGCATAGAGCGCATGCCAAGGACGCCACTTCGCAAAAATGAGTGCCGCAAGCGCAATAAAGCCACGCCCCGCCGTCATTTCTTTTACGAAACCCGCCTGCAATCCTGTCGCGAGGTATGCACCTGCGATACCGCACAGCACACCGCAGATCGCGACAGCGGCAAACCGCAAACCGACAACAGAAACACCTGCTGTATCAACCGCAGCAGGGTTTTCGCCCACGGCGCGGAGTCGCAAGCCAAAACGGGTCCGATAGAGAAGCCACCATGTCGCGGGAACCGTGGCCATTGCTAAATACACAAGGAACGAATGCCCAGAGATTAGTTCTGAGTAGATTGGGCCTAACACAGGTACGCCGCTCAGAGCCTCTGCAAAAGGAAGTTCAATAGGATTAAACCGAGCGTCTCCAGTCAAGGAGGGCGTGCGTCCACCTTGTGCAAACCAGCTCTGGGCAATGAGTACAGTCATTCCCGCCGCGAGAAAGTTGATCGCAACACCCGAGATAAGCTGGTTTCCGCGAAACGTTATCGACGCAAGGCCATGAATCCCTGACAAGACCAGCGATGCGGCGATGCCAGCAAGCAAACCAAGCCAAACCGACCCTGTAAGTGCAGCAATCGCAGCAGAAAAGAAGGCTGCGGCAAGCATCTTGCCTTCAAGACCAATATCGAAAATGCCTGCGCGTTCAGAGTAGAGCCCGGCGAGGCATGCGAGCAGGAGAGGCGTCGCCAGACGCACAGTGCTGTCTAAAACTTGGATGATTGAGAGAAAGTCCATTATGCGTCTCCCTTACGGAATGCGAGGAAGAGCTTTTCAAGTGGCATACGAACCATGTTATCGAGCGCGCCAGTGAACAGGATGACTAGCGCCTGAATGACCACAATCAATTCACGTGGGATTTTGGTCCAGAGTGCCAGCTCTGCGCCGCCTTGATAAAGAAAGCCGAACAAGATCGCCGCAAGGAAAACCCCCAATGGATGCGAACGCCCCATCAGCGCAACGGCAATCCCGATAAAACCAGCACCCTCTGTAGGGTTCATAATCAATCGCTCGCTTTCGCCCATGACGTTGTTGATCGCCATCATGCCTGCAAGCCCGCCAGAAATAAGCATCGCAACGATGGTGATCTTTATGGGGCTGATCCCTGCGTATTTCGCACCAGACTCTGAATGACCAAATGCGCGAATTTCATATCCCAAACGTGTGCGCCAAATCAGGACGTAGACAGCCACACAGGCGATCATTGCGACGATCAAAGAAATATTTGCAGGCGCCGCTTTCGAAAACGAAATGCCAAATGGCGCAAGAATATCGTGCAGTGTTGGCAAATGCGTCGTCTCTGGGAACTTGGCTGATGCGGGGTCCATCGCGCCTTTCGGCCGCATGACATTGACCAGCAAGTAGTTCAGCAAGGCTGAGGCGATGAAATTGAACATGATCGTCGTGATGACGATGTGGCTGCCGCGTTTTGCTTGCAAATACGCAGGCAAGAACGCCCATGCAGCACCAAATGCCGCCGATGAAATCGTTGCCGCGAACAGCGCAATCGTCCAATGGGGCCAAGGCATGTAAAGGCAAACGACAGCTACGCCAAGCCCGCCAAGCATCGCCTGACCCTCGCCGCCAATGTTGAACATACGCGCATGAAACGCGACGGCGACAGCGAGCCCTGTGAACATAAAGTTCGTCGCGTAATAGAGCGTATAGCCCCAGCCATAGGTGCTGCCCAAAGCGCCCGTAACCATGAGCTTGACCGCAGCGATAGGGTCTTCACCTATCCCGACAATCACCAAAGCAGACAGTATTGCTGCAAGTAGTAAAGAAATGAGTGGGACGAGGATTGCATCGGCCCATGCTGGCATCTTTTCCATTATGCGGCGTCCTCTTCGACTATCCCGGCCATCATCAGACCAAGTTCCTTTTCATCTGTCTTCGCAGGATCGCGAAAGCCCATGATCTGACCGTCAAACATCACTGCTATCCGATCTGAAAGCGCAAAAATCTCATCAAGCTCGACTGAAACGAGCAAGATCGCTTTACCTTGATCGCGCAGCGCGACGATTTGTTGATGGATGAATTCAATCGCACCGATGTCCACGCCACGGGTCGGTTGACCGATGAGCAACAAATCCGGATTGCGTTCAATTTCTCGGGCCAGAACAACCTTTTGCTGGTTGCCGCCAGAAAAATTCTTGGCGCTGAGATTGGGATTAGGAGGGCGCACATCAAAGCGCATCATTTTGCCTGCCGTGTCTTCGCGAATGGCCGCGTTGTTCATCAAAAAACCGGACTTATAGGCGGGATCACGATGATAGCCAAAGGCCGTGTTCTCCCACGCCATGTAGTCCATGATCAGACCTTCGCGCTGACGATCTTCTGGCACATGCGCGATGCCACGCGCCCGGCGGGATTGCCCGTCAGAGAACTTACCGGACACATCAATTTCCTGACCGTTCATGCGAATAACGCCGCTGCCAGAGGTGATGCCTCCTAAGACTTCTAAAAGTTCGGATTGCCCGTTCCCTGCAACGCCTGCAATGCCCAAGATTTCACCAGCTTTTACATCCAGTGAAATGCCCTTCACACGCTCAACGCCTTTGCTGTCAATCACGCGTAGATTTTCGATGTCGAGAACAGTTTCACCTGGTTTTGCCGGCACCTTGTCGACTTGAAGCAGGACTTTGCGACCCACCATCAACTCGGCCAAGCCTGCTGGCGAGGTTTCTGATGTTTTGACGGTTGCGGTCATTTCCCCGCGACGCATAACGCTGACCGTATCAGTGGTATCCATTATTTCGCGCAGTTTGTGCGTGATCAGGATGATCGTCTTACCCTCTTCGCGTAAACGATTGAGAATGCGAAACAATTGGTCCGCTTCGGCTGGGGTTAGCACACCAGTCGGCTCATCAAGGATCAAAATATCCGCTTGGCGATAGAGCGCCTTTAGGATTTCGACGCGCTGCTGATGCCCAACGCTCAAATTTTCGACGATTGCGTCTGGATCTACGTCCAATCCGTATTCGGCGGCAAGCTCTGTCAGTGAGCGCCGCGCTTTGGCAAGTGAAGGGCGCAGCATCGCACCATCTTCTGCGCCGAGGATGATATTCTCCAGAACGCTGAAATTCTCAACCAGCTTGAAATGCTGAAATACCATTCCGATACCCGCAGCAATCGCCGCTTGGCTGTCGGGTATAAGAGTCTTTTTGCCACCGATGAAAATTTCACCTTTGTCGGCTTTATAAAAACCATAAAGGATGGACATCAGCGTCGATTTTCCAGCGCCATTTTCCCCGATGATCCCATGGATCGTACCGGGCATAACACGAATGGAAATGTCTTTGTTGGCTTGTACGGGGCCAAAAGCTTTTGAAATGCCTTTCAGCTCAATCGCGGGAGCGGCGTTCATTCCGGTGCTCCAGTCCCAACAAAGCCGATCATGCGGGTGATCAATTCACCGTCCATATCAACGAAATATTGGCCATGTTGGACCATTTCGTTTCCGTCTGGGCCGATACCACCAAAAGCGACGGTTGCGCGCACGCTTCCTTCTATCACGTCCGTTTTTATGACCTTCGCGCTCCAACCGGGGGCATTCGCGCTGAACATGTTAACGTATTCTGTGATTGCATCCGGGCCCTGTAGCAGCGTTTGCGATCGCGGATCGGCATAGCCGCCATTCTTGGCATAGACCGAGGCAATCGCTTGGGCGCGTTCGTTGTCGCTGTTCATTCCCCATGCGTTAAAAAAGGTCTCGATGCTGCTCATGAATTCAGTCCCCGTTGATGGTGTTAGGCAACAAGGCCGCGCCACGGAAGTGTAGCGCGGCCTTGTTTTTGGTCTCGAATTTCAGATCGACTTAAAAGTCGAGCGCTGGGCAGCTGTCGTTTGCGTAATAAGCAACGACTTCCAGTTCACCGCTGATGATCTTTGCTTTTGCTGCATCAACTGCCGCTTGCATCTCAGCTGTTACAAGTGGGGCGTTGTTGTCATCTAGCGCATAACCAACACCTTCTTCTGCAAGGCCGAGTGTGGTTGCACCGCCAGTTTCCATTTCTGCGCCTGCTTTCATGGAATCGTATACCGCAACATCAACGCGCTTGAGCATGGATGTCAGAACTTTGCCTGGGTGCAGGTGGTTCTGGTTGCTGTCTACGCCGATGGACAAGATGCCTTCATCCGCCGCTGTTTGCAGAACGCCAACGCCTGTGCCGCCTGCCGCTGCATAAACAACATCCGCGCCTTGGCTGATTTGTGCTTTAGTCAGCTCGGAACCTTTGACCGGGTCATTCCACGCTGTTGGCGTTGTGCCTGTCATGTTGGCAATAACCGTTGCGTCCGGGTTCACCGCTTTCACACCCTGCGCGAAGCCACAGCCGAAGTGGCGGATCAGCGGGATGTCCATGCCGCCGATGAAGCCGACTGTGCCAGACTTGGATGCCATCGCAGCCATCATACCAACAAGGTAGGACCCTTGGTGCTCTTGAAAGCCGATAAGCTGCACGTTTGCTGGAATTTCTGGCATCCAACCATCAATGTTGACGAATTTTGTGTCAGGGTAGTCGCCTGCAACCGCTTCAACTGGCGTCGCAAAGGCAAAACCTGTTGTGATGATCGGGTTTGCGCCCGCTTCTGCGAAGCGACGTAGCGCTTGCTCGCGCTGTGCTTCTGATTGCAATTCGATTTCGAGGAACTTTCCGCCCGTTTCGTCTGCCCAACGTTTTGCGCCAGTAAATGCCGCTTCGTTGAAAGACTTGTCGAACTTGCCGCCAAGATCAAAGATCAAGGCAGGGTCAGCTGCGACAGCGCTAGCCGTCAACGCCAATGCCGCTGCACCACCAAGAATTTTTTTCATTACAGACATGTGTCTCTCCCAATTTGGTTCGGTTTGTCGGCGCGCTGCATGCAATTTGCAAAACGAGCCCCGCGCGTGTGCCTGCGCGTTCATGAACGGATTAGGACGCAGGGACGGTGCGGGGTCAACCGATTCTTCGAGAATCAAGAGGTTAGAACTTGTGCTAAGGCAGTGACTTAACGTCAGTGCGCCTAACGAGTAAGCGATTGGGGTCAAAGATCTTTTGACATCAAGATCGCATCTTCGCGGTCACCATCTGCGCATTTATAGTAATTCGGACGGCGTCCGACCTCTTGCCAACCGGAGGTTTCATAAAGGCCTTGCGCTGGCAGATTGCTCTCAGCGACCTCAAGGAAACCGCGCGTGCAGCCCTTTGCTTTGGCTTGGACTTCGAAGGCTTTCAGAACGCGCGCGGCTAAACCGCGCCGTTGAAATGCTGGGTCGGTCGCAATCTGTAGTAATTCGACGTCGTCCAGCGCAAAAAGGCCAATCGCAAATGCATGCGCGTCAAATTCCAAAATGGTGTTGGATTGGGCGAGTTGGCTTTGGAAACTATCTAAACTCCACGGTCTGTCGCTCGCACGGGCATGGAGTTTGGCAAGTTGTTCGGCGGTCATGGAATGATCCGCGGCGGCGCATCACGAGCAGGAGCCGCGTCGGCTGATTTGATGTAAAGCGGTGCGGGGCGTTGCAAATTGTCCAGATCACGGTGCGCAGCAATTCTCGCCACTTCGATCGCGGAGTTAAAACCAGTTGTCTCAAAGATCAGTGATTGTTCCAATTCTTCGGCAGCTTCCCTGCTCAACAATTCAGGCGGCATGTTGGGGCGTTGCACATAGACGTTGTCTTGGGGGGCCAGCACACAAGGGATGCCTGTCTGAGCGGTGGAGTTTTGAAGACTCTCAAATCGGTTCACACCTATCGCTGGAATCTTTAGACCTAGCGCTAATCCGCGCGCAGCACTGACGCCGATCCGAATGCCGGTGAAATTGCCAGGTCCAACGCCGACGCCAACTCTATCCAAATCGGCCCAAGTGAGCGCGCTCTCCAGCAGCACTTCTTCCAATAGGCCCATTAATCGTTCCGCTTGCCCGCGTTTCATTTCTTCTAATTGCGAAGAAACGATTTCGCCGTCACGGTACAGCGCTGCGGCGCAATGCGTTGCGCTGGTGTCAAAGCCAAGAACGATCATGATGAATTACTATTAAGTTCGGCCCGCGCGGTTCCAACTGAGCGGGGTAGATCATCCGAAATATGCAGCCATGCGAGTGATTTTTCTGCGTGACAATGCAAGCGAGCAGGCAAGGCGTCTGCTTGATCAAGCAAGCCAAGCGGAATGTAGATTTGATCTGGCAGGTAATCGAACCTTGCGGCGAGAGGGGAGCCGCATTTCGGACAATTCCAGCGATCCACGCCTGAATTGATCGAAATCGCTGCGCTCAGAGCAGGCGTGAATGTCAAAGCGCCTTCTTCAAACGCCGCAAAAGCGGGGGCAGGGCTACCTGTCCATCTTTTGCAATCACCACAATGACAAAAGGCCACCGTTTCGGGTGACCGATTGCTTTTGAACGTAGCTTGACCGCAATAACAGCGTCCTGAGAACAAAGCTTCTGCCATTTAGACTGCGACGGGGCGAACTTCGGTCACTTCAGGAATGTAGTGGCGTAGCAAATTTTCGATTCCCATTTTCAACGTCAATGTAGACGATGGGCAACCTGCACATGCGCCCTGCATATGCAGATACACAACGCCGCGATCAAAGCCGTGGAACGTGATGTCGCCGCCGTCTTGCGCAACAGCGGGGCGCACGCGGCTATCGAGCAGCTCTTTGATCTGACCGACAATTTCACCGTCTTCGCCTGTGTGTTCTGCATGACCAGAGTTAGGCTGCGTACCATCGCCAGCCATGACAGCGGCGCCCGACTGAAAGTGCTCCATGATCGCGCCAAGCAAAGCAGGCTTGATGTGATCCCACTCAACTGGGTCTTCTTTTGTAACAGTGACAAAGTCGTTTCCGAAGAAAACGCCAGTTACGCCTTTGACATCAAATATTCGCGCAGCGAGTGGAGAGACATCTGCGCCGACTGCGTTTGGGAAATCTGCTGTTCCAACTTCGAGCACAGTTTGACCCGGCAGGAATTTCAACGTGGCTGGGTTTGGGGTGGATTCAGTTTGAATGAACATCTGTGCTTCTCCGGCTGGGTGCGCTTGATATGTGGGGCAGGCGGGGCATTGTCAATATTTAGAAGAATTCTAAACTAGTGGCTGAGCTGGAGCAAGTCCCAGCGGTTCCCAAACGGATCGCGGAAAACTGCGACAGTCCCATAAGGTTCGTAGCGCGGGTTCTCTTCAAATTCGACGCCGTGGCTTTGCATGCGCGCATAGTCTGTTTCGAAATCATCCGTATGCAGGAAGAACCCAACGCGTCCACCTGTTTGATTGCCGATTGCGCTCTCTTGCTCTGGGCCATCTGCTTTGGCCAGCAAAATGCGTGTCTGTGCCCCTTTTGGGCTGACCAAAACCCAGCGCTTGGTCTCGCTGAGCTTTGTATCCTCGACCAGATCGAATCCGAGATTTTCAACATAGAACGCGATTGCTGCGTCATAGTCAGGCACGACAAGTGCAAAGGCTGAAATATGTTGGCTCATCGTTTAGGTGATCGCCTCAAGTCGTTCTTTGCTCAACTCACCGGGTACAATTGTGATTGGAATATCTAGCGTGCCAGAATTGCGGGTAAGCTGGGTCACCAAAGGACCGGGGCCCTTTTTGTCGGAACTTGCACCGAGAACCAAAACACCAACTTCGCCGTCTTCTTTACACTGCGCAAGGATTTGCTCGACTGGGTCGCCTTCGCGGATCACCAGTTCCGGATCAACGCCTTGCTTGTCTCGCATCCATTTGGCGAAAACTTCGAAATGCGCGTGGATACGTTCGCGCGCCTCTTCTCGCATAATGTCGCCAACGCCAATCCAGTGATTGAATTCATCGGGCGGAATGACGGACAGAATCTCGACGCCGCCCCCCGTATGCGCCGCGCGCATTGCCGCAAATCGCATCGCGTTCAAGCATTCGCGGCTATCATCCAGAACAACCAAAAATTTCCGCATCACTTCGCTCCTTGCAAGCCAAGGCTGATCATGGCGCATGCTCGCCAGCGGCGCAACGGATTTTGAAACTCTTTCAGGTCAGGGCGTATGTATTGATCCAAATAGAAAAAGGGCCAGAGAAACCTCCAGCCCTGTTTTATGTCTTTTTCGTTAAGGACTAGCCGATAACAGCGCCGTCTGTGCGCGAAATTGCGAAAACACCCGAGCGTGGCAGTGTTTCGCCGCCATGTGGGAAATGGCTGCCTGATTTCTCGCCCGGATGCTGAATGCCAACAAACATGGTGCGCCGATCTGGGGACCAGCACATGCCTGTGACTTCGCATTCCTTTGGGCCCACCATAAAGCGGCGAATTTCGCCCGTCACAGTATCGCCAACCAGCATCTGGTTGTTGCCCATGCCCGCAAAATCACCCTCGTTGGAGTATTTGCCATCGGTTTGGATCCAAAGCAGTCCGTTGTCGTCGAACATCAGGCCGTCGGGTGAATTGAACATATTGCCCGCGTTGATGTTTTCAGAGCCTGCATAGGCATCGGAGTGCACATCAGGATTGCCCGCAAGCGCATAGAGATCCCAGATGAAGCCCTTGGCCGTGTGATCCGCAGCATCAGGCACCCAGCGCGCGATCTGACCGTAGTTGTTGCCAACGCGCGGGTTAACCGCATTCGCAGAGGTATCATCGCCGCCTGCGTTTGGTTTCTTGCCACGGTTCTTGTTGTTCGTCAGGGCAACATAGGCCTCGACCTTCGCAGGGTTCGCCGCGACCCATTCAGGGCGATCCATTGTCGTCGCGCCAACTTTAGAGGCAGCCATACGCGTGTGGATGCAGATTTCGGCCTCTGTCATACCTGTTGTTTCAGGTGTCAACTCGAGCCATTCGCCGGTCATGTCGTCGTTGAACTTCGCCACAGACAAAACACCGTCATCGAGCAGGCCCTCGGTGCTGCCTGTTGCCGTGTAGATGCCGTTGGACACAAAGCGGTAGAGGAACTCGCCGCGTTCATCATCGCCCATGTAAACAACGACTTTGCCATTCGCTGCGATCACGACTTCGGCGTTCTCATGCTTGAAACGACCAAGCGCGGTGCGCTTTTTGGGCGTGGAAGTCGGATCGAACGGATCAATCTCGACGACATAGCCTGCGCGGTTCGGCTCGTTCGGGTTTTTGGAGACGTCGAAACGTTCGTCAACCTGCGCCCAGCCATAGCCCCAATCCTTGGAGGATACGCCATAGCGTTTCAGTTCGGCGCTGACTTCATGCGATTCATCTTCGGCAGAGAAATACCCGTTGAAGTTCTCTTCACACGCCAAATACGTGCCCCAAGGGGTTTCGCCATTGCCGCAGTTGTTCCAAGTGCCGAGCGTTTTGGTACCCGTTGGATCAGCCGCAGTTTTCAGCAGATCATGACCGGCAGCAGGGCCTGTGAGGTCCATTTCAGTGCGCGGCGTGATGCGGCGGTTCAGGTCGCTGTCTTGCATGATTTGCCAGTCGCCATCGACAGGCGTGACTTGGAACACGGACACACCATGCGCCATCATGCCTTTTTCGATGTCGTCGCTCGTTTCAGGTTTCGCATCCGCGCGGTTGCCCCAGAGCAATTTGCGGTTCGTGTATTCGTTGTTCACAACCATCAGCGTTTTGCCGTGCATATTGAACACGGACATACCGTCGTTGTTGTCACCAAAGGCGCGCGCCTGACTTGCGGCTGTGCCGCGTGTCGCTTCGTCAAAGGCAGGCACGTCGGACCAAAGTGGATCACCCCACAGCGCGACGGGCTTCCATTCAAACCCTTCGGGAACAGTGATTGTATCAAGCGTGTTCGCCGCAACCTGATCGAAGCCAAAACGATCCGCGCTCGCGCTTGCTGGCGTGCTGAGGGCGGTCGTGCCCAGAACAAACGTGCCAACCCCAAAGCTCATCACGCCGCCAAGAAAGCCACGGCGGCTTAGCGCGGTTTCGACAACTGCGTCGAACTCGGTTGTTTCCGGGGCTGGGTTGATTGTCTCATCATAATCGTCAAAGGAAATTTCGTCGTGCGCCATCTGGCTCTCCATCGGTTAGCTTGCGATGTGGCCCAAATATAGTCGCGCGGACTCTCTTTTGTGACAATGATGCAAATGTTTTGTGACAGGACGCAAAAGGCGCGCCCTGTCACGCGTAGCTTATGAGCGGATCATACCGACGATGTCGTATGTCTTCTCTAGGATCGGATTGGCGATCTTGCGTGCGCGGGCAGAGCCGTCTCCAAGAATGCGATCAATCTCGGCAGGATCATTCATCAAACGCGCCATTTCGGTGCTGATGGGTGAGAGTTTCTCAACCGCCAGATCAACAAGCATGGGCTTGAACTCCGAAAATTGCTTGCCGCCCACATCCGCAAGAACCGCATCCACGGTTTGATCATTGAGCGCTGCGAAGATGTTCACTAGATTGCGCGCCTCTGGGCGGCCTTCAAGACCATCCACTTCGGAGGGAAGCGCATCCGGGTCTGTCTTCGCTTTGCGAATTTTCTTCGCAATCGCTTCGGCGTCATCCGTCATGTTGATGCGGGAGGCATCAGATGGATCGGACTTTGACATCTTCTTGGAGCCATCACGCAGGCTCATCACGCGCGTCGCAGCGCCCTCAATCACCGGTTCGGTCATCGGGAAGAAATCCACGCCGAAATCGTGATTGAACTTGGCCGCAACATCGCGGGTCAGCTCTAGGTGCTGTTTCTGGTCTTCGCCCACAGGAACATGCGTGGAGTGATAGATCAAAATGTCAGCCGCCATAAGCGCAGGATAGCCGAACAGACCGAGCGAGGCGTTTTCTGCATTCTTGCCTGCCTTGTCTTTGAACTGCGTCATGCGTTTCATCCAGCCCATGCGGGCGACGCAATTGAAAATCCAGCCAAGCTCAGCGTGGGCGCTGACTTGGGACTGGTTGAACAGAATGGACTTTGCGGGATCAAGACCAGCGGCGATGTAACCCGCTGCAAGCTCGCGCGTGTTATGACGCAGATCGCTCGGGTCTTGCCAGACGGTGATGGCGTGTAGATCGACCATGCAGTAGAGCGTTTCGATGCCGCTTTCTTGCATATCGACAAAGCGCTTGATCGCGCCAAGATAGTTGCCAAGGGTCAGGCCGCCCGAAGGCTGAATGCCTGAAAAGACACGGGGTGTGTGGACCACCTCTGTCATGGTAAATCTCCATCTGGAATTATAGGTCTTGCTGCACTACCCATGGGGGGGAGCATCGTCAAGCAAAGCAGGCCGCGCATTATGTCCGAAGATCCGTATCAATCCCCTGAAACAATAAGTCCTGTTAATCCTCTGCCGCCCGTTGTCGTGGCGCTTTTCCTAATGATAATCGGGGTCGAAGCGACGCTTTCGCTCGCGGGGCGGGGTATTATTGGCGGACCAGGTGGCATCGGGTGGCGCTTAGAAGCGATCCAAAGCTATGCGTTTTCTGGTCTGGTGTTTGATTGGATGTGGGATAATGGGTTGTGGCCTGTTGAGCATTTGATCCGTTTTGTCAGCTACCTCTTTGTGCATGGCAGCTTCACCCACGCGCTATTTGTCTGTGTGATGCTCTTGGCGCTGGGCAAAATGGTCGGCGAAGTTTTTTCGGGATTGGCAACGCTAAGCGTTTTTGTTGTGTCCGGCGCTGTTGGCGCACTTGTCTATGCGGTATTGCTGGATGACCAAGCGCCGCTGGTGGGCGGGTTTCCCGGTGTCTACGGCTTGATCGGCGCGTTTACCTACCTGCTTTGGCTAAAGCTCGGCGAGCTGGGTGCACAGCAAGTTCAGGCGTTTACCTTGATCGGGTTTTTGATGGGAATTCAGCTCGTCTTTGGTCTGATTTTTGGCGTGCAAAACGATTGGGTCGCGGATGTGGCAGGCTTTGCAACCGGGTTCCTGATGTCGTTTATCGTCAGCCCCGGAGGGTTTTCGCGACTTCGCGAGAAAATGCATCGGGACTAGTGGGCGTGCAGACCGGCAAATTGGCGACGGTTCCGCTTAAGAGGCTGTTAGCGATTTCTACGCATTGCGCTTTTTAGCTCAGACAGGCGGATCGCACCGATAACTTGTGCGATTGCAAAGTAGGAAACTATGCCAAGCGTCACGAGAAGTGCGAGAGCCAAATAGCGCCAGCCTGCCATTCCAAGGAACGTCGACATAGAAGCGCTTGCGCTCCAAAGGATGCCGCCCATGCCCGCGGAGGCAACACAGATACGCCAAATTCGGCGTCTGAGCTGGGTGTCAAAACGGGCAACATCCCCCATCGGGCGGGTTCCGATCCCTAACAAAAGCACCATGATCCAACCTGCGAGCGTTGTCGCAATAGCGGGTGCGATCCAGCCTATGATTGGGGCGAGGCCGAAAGCAATGAGCGCGTTAACGATCATTGCAATCACAGCATATCTAAACGGGGACTTTGTGTCTTCGCGTGCATAAAAAAGCGGTTGCAGGGTTTTCTGCAAAACGAAAGCAGGAAGGCCAAGTCCATAGATCGCAACAGCAACAGCGATAGCCGCGCTGTCGTCGGTTGTCATCGCCCCGCGCTCGAAGAGAACTGTGACCAGTGGCAATGGTATAACCATAAGTGCGACTGAAGCTGGGATTGTCAGGCCGAGAGAAATTTCTGTCGCGCGGGAGAACGCGGCGCGTGCGCCTGTGTCATCGCCTGATTGCAAACGTCGCGAAAGATCGGGCAGCAAGACGATCCCGACTGCGATGCCAACGACGCCAAGAGGGAGTTGGTACAAGCGATCGGCAGCAAAGAGCCAACCGACAGCACGATCAAAATGGCTTGCGACTTGCTGGCCGACGAGCAAATTGATCTGCATGACGCCGCCCGCCAGCGCAGCAGGCACTGCAACTTTCACCAAATGCTTCATATCGGGGGTAAAGCGAGGACGTTGCAAGCGCAGCGTAATGCCAGCGCTTCGCGCGGCAACCCAAACCAAAACCAACTGGGCAAGTCCTGCGAGCGGGATCATCCAAACCAGTGCAAGCGCGATGTCACGGCCAGTATACGCCGCATAAAGGATGGCGCTGATCAATAGTGCGTTAAGCAAAACAGGGGCTGCAGCTGCGGCAGCAAAGCGACCTGCCGCGTTCAGAACGCCCGAAGCAAGTGCTGCGAGCGAAATAAACAAAATGTAAGGGAACGCGATGCGGGAATAATGCACAGACAGATCAAAGGTTTCGGTGCCTACAAAGCCGCTTGCGATCGCGTAAATGAACCACGGCATTGCTGCTTGGGCGATCAAAGTGAAAACAATCAGAACACTGGCAAGCCCGGAAAAGGCTTCGTTGGCAAAGGCATTAGGCTGATCGTCAGCTTCTAACCGTTTCGAAAACATCGGCACAAAGGCGAGATTGAACGCGCCTTCTGCAAAGAAACGTCGGAACATGTTGGGCAGGCGAAAGGCCACCACAAAGGCTTGGTACGCGGGCCCTGTTCCCAAATAGGACAGGATCAAGGCGTCGCGGATAAAGCCAAGGACGCGGCTTAGTAGGGTCCAGACACCTACAGTAAAGATGCCTGAAATCATTCGCCCAGCGCTCATGCGTTTTTCGCCCGTTCTGCGCCTAGCGTAATTGCTTCGCGCAATTTCTTTTCAAGCGTGCGCTGTTTTGCTTCTGAATGGAATTTAAGCCCAAACATGTCTTTTACATAAAACGTATCAACTACTTGCTCGCCATAGGTGGCGATAACTGCAGAGGAAATGTAAACATGCATGCTTGCAAGGCATCGGGTTAGATCATTGAGCAAACCCGGTCTGTCACGGGTGTCCACTTCGATAATCGTATAGATTTCCGAACCCTCGTTATCGAAGGTAATATGCGTTGGAACGTTGAACGCTCTTTCGCGCTTTTTAAGCTTGTCGCGGCCTTTGATTGCTTCGGCAGTGACAACTTCCCCGCTCAGGGTTTTTTCAATCATCTGTTTCAGACGAGGAATGCGCGAGGCCTCATAAGGGCCGTCATCGCCATCTTGTATCCAAAAGGCCGCCGTCGCGTATCCATCGTTCGAGGTAAACGTTCGTGCATCGACAACATTCGCGCCAACGAGGGCTAATGCGCCTGCGAGACGGGAAAAGATGCCTGGATGATCGGCCAAAGCAAAGCAAACGCGGGTGGCGTCGCGATCTTCATCGGGATGAATATCCAAGCCAATCTTGTCTTCTTCGATATCTCGCAACAGATTGGCGAAAATCACATGCGCGGTCACATGGAAACCCTGCCAATAGGGCGCGTAATGTCTTGATGTCTCGGCTTTGAGTTCCTTTTTCGACCACTCCGGAAGCGCTTCACGCAAGGCGCGCTTTGCATCTGTGCCGCGCTGTTCGCGGTTCAAGTCTTCTAGTCCGTTCTCCAGCGCATGTCGGGTTTGACGGTAAAGCGCGCGGATAAGGACCGCTTTCCAATTGTTCCACGTGTTAGGACCAACGCCTCGGATGTCACAGACGGTCAGGACTGTGAGCAAGTCCAAACGTTTGACGTTTTGAACAGCTTTGGCAAAATCGCGTACAGTACGCGGATCAGCAATGTCGCGTTTTTGTGCCATATCAGACATAAGCAAATGATAGCGCACGAGCCATTCTACGGTTTCGCTTTCGGCCTTGCTCAGACCGAGGCGTGGGGCAACTTTTCGCGCAATCTTTGCACCCAAGATCGAATGATCTTCGGGGCGACCCTTGCCGATATCATGCAACAACATCGCAACGTAGAGCACTTTGCGGTTGATGCCATGCGTCAGAATTTCAGTAGAGACCGGCAATTCGTCTTCCAGATCGCCGCGTTCAATCTCGCCAAGGTTTCGGATGCATTGAATCGTGTGCTCGTCCACTGTGTAGTGATGATACATATTGAATTGCATCATCGCCACGATCGGCTCAAACTCGGGCAGGAACGCTGCAAGAACGCCAAGTTCGTTCATTCGGCGCAGCGCGCGTTCGGGATTGCCATGCTTTAGCATCAAGTCGAGGAAAATGCGTCGCGCTTCTGGGGTGTTGCGCATTGTATCGTCGATCAGATCGAGATTGGCTTTCACCAAGAGCATCGCATCGGGATGAATGAGCATGCCAGTACGCAGGCCCTCTTCAAACAATCGCAAAATATTCAGCGGATCATTAAGAAACTCGTCTGGGTTGGATAGGGCCAGACGCCCATGAATGACAGCGTAACCCTTTTTCATGCGCGGTTTGCGGCGGAAAATCCGCT
>NZ_JBOEHB010000007.1:141848-229667 GCF_050633725.1 Planktotalea sp. | reverse complement strand
GGAAGTCTTCGTCAACCAGATCGCAATCCACTGTGACGTGCTGAACTTTACCGCGTGTGTCGGTGAAGCGGATGTCGACATATGCGATGTCTTCATCTTTGATTTGTTTTAGAACGGCTTCGATACTCATGCCTTATGTCCTCTTAAGAGTTGATAGAGTTGGAATAGGTTACAGCGCGTCCGAGCCGGCTTCGCCGGTGCGGATACGAATGGCTTGCTCGACTGGGCTCACGAAGATTTTGCCGTCGCCGATTTTGTCTGTCTTGGCAGCGTTTACAATCGCTTCGATTGCGCTGTCGACTTGGTCATCGTCCAGAACGACGTCGATTTTCACTTTTGGAAGGAAATCGACAACATATTCTGCTCCGCGATAAAGTTCGGTGTGACCCTTTTGGCGACCAAAGCCCTTAACTTCGATAACACTAAGACCTTGAACACCGACGTCTTGCAGCGCTTCTTTCACTTCATCAAGCTTGAACGGTTTGATGATTGCTTCGATCTTTTTCATGCTGGGTCCCTCCGCTAATCTGCTTGCTGTCTGAGATCACTTTCCTTTGGCAGCCACAATTAGATAGACTGGCTTGGCGGGGGGAGTCACTGCTTTGAGCAACCTTAATGTTCATTTTTTAGCCCGATTGATTAAAAAATAGGCGATATGAAAACTTGCGAAAGATAACGATGAACGAACTCCTTACGTGTGCGCAGATAAGACAGATAGAACAAGAGTGTATTGCGTCCGGGTCTGCCTCTGGGGTTGAGTTGATGGAGCGCGCGGGGCGCGGTGTTGTTGATGCCATTTTCGAGGCGTGGCCAGAGCTGCGCATGGCTCAGCATCGCGCGCTTGTTTTGTGCGGTCCGGGCAACAATGGCGGCGACGGATTTGTCGTGGCGCGCCTGTTGCATCAATCGGGGTGGGAGGTGGATGTTCGCCTTTTGGGTGATCCAAAGTCCCTGCCACGTGATGCCCGATCTCACTATAAGCGCTGGATTGCGCTCGGCAATGTGGTGCCTTTGAGCGATGATGCGCTGGATAGCTATGTCGAAAAACACCCCGACACGACATTGGTGATTGATGCTCTGTTTGGGGCAGGGCTTAGTCGTCCGTTCACGGACTTAGCTCGGGTGCAGAACGTTTTGAGCAACTGGCACGCTACATCCAAATCTAGCGGCGCACCGCGTATTGTCAGTGTCGATGTTCCCAGCGGGTTATGTGCGGACAGCGGGCGGTATCTTGGTCGATCGCTTGAAACTTCAACTGATTTGGTGATTAAGGCCGATATGACGGTGACTTTTCATCGCCTCAAGATCGGTCATGTGCTTGCGGAGGGCACAATTGGTTGCGGAACGGTTGTGGTAAAGGACATTGGCTGCATACAGCCACGAACTATGGAGGCGCTGGTTCGTCACATCCACTGTGATCAAGATATGAAAGACCAGTTGGATAAGGCCCAAACGGGTCACAAGTATTCTAATGGTGCAGCGCTGGTTCTAAGTGGCGGGTTCGGTAAAACGGGGGCCGCGCGGCTTGCGGCGCGCGCAGCGCTCAGAATTGGCGCTGGTGTTGTTACGCTGGGTGTGCCGCGCGATGGGCAAAGCGAAGTCGCGGCTAATATCACCGCGTTGATGATGACGCAGATAGAAGACAGCAATGCGTTGCGCGCCGCGTTAGAAGATCAACGTCTCAGCGCGCTGTGTCTCGGTCCCGGCCTTGGCGCCGAGCGCGCGCGCGAAATGATGAAAGGCGCGCTATCGCCGCGATCGCATTTGGGCGTGGTTCTCGACGCAGATGCGCTGAGCGCCTTTCGCGCGGCCCCGGAAGACTTGTTCGAGCTGCTGCATGACTCCTGCGTTTTGACTCCGCATCTGGGCGAGTTCAAAGCGCTGTTTCCTGATATTGCAGATAGGCTGACAGCGCGCGCACTTGTTGGCCCAGCATATTCAAAAGTTGATGCGGTGCGCGATGCGGCGATGAGGGCAGGGTGCACCGTGCTTTTGAAGGGCACCGATACAGTGATCGCAAATCAAAACGGTATATGCCGTGTTCATAGCGCCCATGGCGCACGCTCAGCTGCATGGCTGGCCACGGCGGGATCGGGTGATGTGCTGGCCGGGTTCATCACAGGGCTGCGCGCGCGCGGCATAGCCCCCATTGATGCGGCCAGTTTCGCGGCGTATTTGCACGTTGAATGCGCGCGCGACATCGGTGCGGGCTTGATTGCTGAAGATCTGCCTGAGGCGCTTCCAATGGTGCTAAATCGCATCATAAAAGGCGCTTAACCGTTGGTTTGGCACCCAACTTCCAGACCGCCCGCATAAATTATATGCGGTGCATCGAAGACAAATTCGATCACATCCATGTCTTGTTCCTGCACGAGCGTTACATATTCGCCATCTTGCAACTCGTCGGCAGAAACCAGTTTTTGCACCGAAGAATAAAGCGCCTTGGCACGCCAATCTCGGATCAGAATTTCTGTGCCACTGGGCAGGATGACATCATCTGGTGGACGTTTATGCCCAAGCGAGCCCGCTTTTATGCAGATCGCATCACACGTGACACGTTTGCGCCGCACCCCAAGCAAAACCGCCATTCCCGCGTCGCGTGTGATGATCCGATCCCCGGGCGCAATGTCGCGCGCAGGTAATTCACCGTCCATAGTCAGTATGATTGTATCTGCGCAAAGACCTTTTTGTTTCGCGTGTCGCGCAACAAGATGATCTTCCGAGGCCTGCACCTCGTCTTCGCGCCGGGCCATTTTTGGCTCCATCTGCGATATCCTATTTCTGCTCTCATGGTCATTTTGACCTTATTGAAGCGAGCGTAGACGCAATTCATGCGGGAATCTAGTCTCTTCTTCAGATGGCAAATCTCGCAAGAATTTGTTGATTATTCGTAAAGCTGCATTTTTGCTCTCGCCAACCCCGAATTGCTTTGCTAAGAGGCGCATGAGTAGCGGGTGTGGCGGAATTGGTNNGTGTGGGAGTTCGAGTCTCCCCACCCGCACCACTCTTTCAAATAGTCTTGGATATTCAATCGGTTAACCGATCATTTTGCGTCGAGCGCATGTCGGCTTACGAAAAAATGATTGGCCAACCATTGCTCTCTGATCTGATCTTTCCATGAGGCATGAACCACCTTTGGCGATGTGCCCAAAGCCAAGGCAACATGATCCAATGCTGCGGCAACATTTTGGCTATTTTGAAGGGCTTTTAAGAACACATAATGCGGATATGTGATCGGAAAGGACGATGTGAGATAGTCAAACCGCGATATGGCAACGTAACTGTTTTCAAGCGGCGGAAGCTGAACCTCTGAGTTATCCGAGACATTGTGATAGTAATTCGCAACGGGAAAGCGATAGCTGCCAAGTGCAAAACAGGGTTGCAGGACCAAGTCTTCGTCGGGCGTGTCGACGTTAGGCCATTCCTTGCCTTCATGGCCCGGCGCATCAAAAAGCACAAAAAGCGAGCGCTCATAAGTGGCCAGATCAATCATGAAGTTGATCCACGTTTCGCGGTTCTCTTCGGGCTGCGCTGCGTCAGGGCGGGTTTCTTCCAAGAACGCGGGGAAGCGTCGCCCCAGTTCATATAGGGTGTAGCTATCTGACGGATCGCGCGCCAAATAAACTCGGGCAAAATTGTCAAACAGCGCGGGGCCTAAGGCATGGCGAGACGCTGGGAATTGCTCTGCAAGGCACACACATAGTCGGGTTATGTAGCTGCGTTGATAGATTGCCAATCGCTCGGAGGCCGAAAGGCGGTTTGAGGGCACAAGCCGCGCGTTGACCTCTTGGGTTTGCACTTTGTGTGGATGAACCAAAGCATTTTGCATCCATTCCTGCATACCTTGCAGGGAGCTGGAATCGCTCATGAGCCGAGACGCGAATGCTCGCGCACGCCAGGCACAATGAAATCAACAGGATTAGAAACGCTCGGTTGTGGGCTTGGCGCCTGCTCTTGATAAAGCCGCAGAGCATCGACTTCGCCTTGCATGAAGGCGCGTGCCTTTAGCACTTCTTGGTGCAGATCGGCAAAAGCGGGGACGTCGCCATCCCATTCCAGCAAGGTAGATGCGCCATTCGTGCGTTGCCATGCGAGGCGAAACAGCTCCCAAACGCCATGCGTGACAGGCTGATCATGGGTGTCCAGCAGATAAGAGCCGCAATGGGTGTGGCCTGCGAGATGCATTTGCACAACGCGCTCAAACGGAAAGGCGTTGAGGTAGTCTAAAGGATCGCTGCCATCGTTGAAGCAAGAGACATAAACGTTGTTCACATCCAGAAGCAAACCGCAGCCCGTTGCATCGGACATCGCGCGCAGAAAATCGGGTTCTGAAATGTCCGAGTTCTGGAAACTGGCGTAGGTCGAAGGGTTCTCTAGGATCAAGGGGCGCGCAAGGGTTTCTTGGACATGGTGAACGCGCGCGATCACGTGGTTTAGCGTTTCTTGGTTAAGGGGCAGGGGCAGAAGGTCGTGACTGTTCACGCTAAGCACACCTGTCCAACACAAATGATCGCTGACCCATTTCGCTTGCACATCATCTGCGAGCGTTTTTAGCTTTTTCAAATAGTCTTCGTTTAGCGGATCGGTGCTGCCGATGGACATGGAAACTCCGTGCAAAACAACTGGATAGTGCTTTGCGATTTGGCGGATCACCCAGCCCGGGCGCCCGCCAGAATCCATGAAGTTTTCCGAAATCGCTTCGAACCAATCCACATCCGGTCGCTCCGACAGGATGTGGTTGAAGTGTTCATTGCGCAAACCAACGCCCAAACCCAGTTTGGGCAGGGCGCTGACGTGACTCGCAAACGCGGTGGGATCTTGCATCAAGCGCAGCTTCCTGCGCCGCTCATGCCACTCGCGCCGCACGCGGTCATGCCCTGACCGCTGTCTTCAATCCATTCGATCGTTGGACCATGGGCAAAAAGTTCTGGCTTTTCCGGGAAGTTCGAACCCGCTTCGGGAAGGGGACGTTTCCCGCCCTCTGAAGCGTCCAGCGTTTTCCAAACTGTGTTTTCGAAATGGTTGCGCGCTTGTTGCCAAACGCTTTTCCCGCGCTCATCGCCATCAGTGATAAAGCGCTCTGCGTTGATCGGTGTCGCGCATGACCCTTGAGCCTGACAGGAATTGCCGCCCGGTTCATTCAGCTCTTCTTCGGTTCCATAAAGCCCACATCCGCCTTGCCCTGCGCAGTCGTTTTGGACATGACACGTGTGATCTGACAGTTTCGGACTCGTTGGATCGCCAGCGTTATAGCTGAGCGCCGTTGAGCACCAACCTTGACCTGCGCAATTGTTTTCCAGCGTGCGGCCTTGGTTCTTGCAGGAGTTCAGCCCCATGCAGGCATGGCGCACCCAGTTGCCATCGCCTGCCGCCGTGGACAGGGCCGTATCACTTGGCGGCGCGGATGGGAAGGCTTGCGTTCCAACGTAGGGGGACAAGATTTTCTGTGCGGACGCCGCTGCGCCAGCCTTGTCGGGGCTGGGTTTAACCGCTTTTTGCGATGGTGGCTTGAGGTAGCTTGGCAAAATGTCAGGTGTTTGCCCGCGATCGCCATCCCAAAACGGAGTAACGTCAGGAAGGTTTTCAATTGCATCCATGTAGAATGTCGCGTCCGATTTAAACTCTGTCCAATCGGCGCAAAGGATTTTGCAAGAGTCCACAAGGTTTTGCAGCTCACCAAAGGCTTGCTCGCGTGTGGTGCCAACAGGGAAGGGGTTTTCAAACGTTGGCGCAACGATTTTCCCTTCGGAATCCTTGGTATACCGCATCGCTTGATAGAGCTTATCCATGACCCAAATCATCGATTGGTGCATGGTTTTGTTGAAATAGAGCTTTTGATGTTTTTCTGGCACCAAAAGCGTCGTTTCGGTCATGATCAGCATGTATTGGAACAATCCATTGGCGACCTTCGCCAGCGATTGTGAGCGTGCATCGCTATATCCGGCAACCTTTGGGTTGGTCGGAAAGTCATACACAAAGCGCTCGCCCAAATCCAAAATCTGGTTGGCGGTTGGTTTGGGCGCAGGAATGCCTTCCACCTGAGGCGGCGTCGCCATGTTCGCAGGATAGCCGTCAAGCTCTGCGCAGAGGGACCAGAACTTGTAGTAGTGTGAATCCTCGGCTTCATCTTTTTCAACAAATTGCGAGTAATCGGCTCCTTCGCCTTGCTCGCAGATCGTGTTTATCGCGCGTACCGCTTCCTTTGCGCTGCTGATACGGAACAGCGCATCTTCGCCTTCATGATCGTGATGATCGTCGTTTTCATAAACTGCGACGGTTGAGGCTGAAATGGCGCCATCTTCGTTCGTTCCAACAACGGGCGGATCGACAAAGGTAAAGGTCTTGTCACCAGATGACACCGTGTCAATGCTGCTGGCAGAATAGTTCTCGGTGCCGATTTGCACGCCTCTGGCATGTTGGAACACGCTATCAGGCATGTGCTTGCCAGAGCCGCCACCATGTTTGATCAAGGCTTTGGCGAAATCATAAACTTCACCGATTGTTGCCCAATCAGGTGACTTCAGATCGATTGTCTCGGCAACGGAATCTTCCTGACCCGGATATTCAATGCGCATGAAATGCTGAAGTTGATCCAAGCTATATTTGGCCAAAGGAATTTCTAGCGGTCTATCCGAGATATGTTCCACCGGTCGTCCAGCGGTCGTTGCGGCGAGCGGCGAGAGCATGTGAAGCGCGGGCAGAACGATGCCGCCACCAGAGCCAAACATCAAACCATTGAAAATTTGGGGCAGATCTTCGTCTTCGCTTAGCATTGATGTCAGCAGGTTCATAGCCAGCGACATGTGCAACATTTCTTCTACTGCGACGCTCATCACTGTGGCGCCAGCAAGGTTGCCATAAAGCGAAGACTTGGCAGGGAACTCTTCAATTTCGGCCGAGCTGGTCGCGGGTGCATCGCTGCCCGGCTTTCGGCAGATTGAGTAATAGGAATAAAGATAGATCGGAATCGTCGCCATTTCGAGCTTAACAGCAGCACGCAGAACGATCTTTAACTCGGCTACGGCTTCATCCAGAGACATGGCTTTGATTGCTTCGAGCGTTTCGTGAGGAACGGAAGAATGATGTTCGTGGGTCATGTTTTGTCTTTCAAAATGTAGAAGATTAGCAACTTAGACAGCAGGAACTTTGGTCAATGTATTTGCTGTGATGTGGTAGAAGGTTTCTGCCGTGCCATCGTTCCCTTTTCCGCCTGGGGTTGGCGTTTGGGTGATGAAAAAGGTCATGGGGATTTTTTGTAAGTATTGCAGCACGGTGCTGCTCGGCGCGGTATCGCTCGGATCATCAAAGACTTCGATGATCCAGACGTCCATTTCGTAGCCACTTACATCGGCATTTCCGACCTCGAAGGGGATGTTTGTAACGCTGCCGCCAGATGCCGCATCGGTGCTAACGGACAAAAGCGTGGTTTTGAACGTCTTGCCCGCCTGCTGGGCAAGGCCGTCAACAGCGGCCTTCAGAACTGCAGAGGGATTTGGGATCGTTGCATCTAGTGTAAAGGGTTTTTCGGCAATAGCACTGACGTCGTGTTGCGGAAGGCCGTCGATTTGTGTCACGCCTCCGAGCGCCAGAATGGAATTTCCATGCGGCACCGAGACTTGTTTGACGATAGGATTTGCAGGCGGCGTCGGTGTCGCAATCGGGTTGCCCGTGCTTGGATCAACAGGCGGGTAGGGCAGGTTCGCTCCGTAAGCCCCCTCTGGCTGGGCTTCGAACTGCGAATGGAGCCACAGACCGTTTTCATAATGGACCAGCCCATTTTCAGCGCTCGCCGCGACGGGCGGTTGATAGATCAATGCGCCGATCCCCGCCGTGTTGGGCGCGAAATACACCCGCTGCTCGTAGGCCATTCCATAGCAACCCTGCTGGAACAACTGTCCCCGATTTGGCGCTTCGCCCGGCGCGGTGAAGGTCATCTCTTCGTAGTAATAAAAGTTCTTGCTGAGCCAATCATCCGACGTCGTTGGAGATTGCATCTGCTTGTTGCCAGCGGGGACGGGCATAACATTGTACCCAGTCGGTGTATCTGCAGGGCTTTGCCATGTTCCAAGCAGTTTGTTTATCGGCAGATAGGCACCGCTTGTCGCATCCGCCGTGGTCGCGTTTTTTGGAATTTCAGCGATAATTGGCGTGGTTGTTGGACTTATCGGATTTGTCATTGTGTTCCCTATTGGTGGAGCAATTGCCGCTATGATGGCATTTGCTGAGACTGCCTAAAGGCGAGGATCTAAATGCCCTCTCAATTCAAACGATTTTGGGATAAAACGGTTACTCAATAAACGCGGGCGGGCGCACAAGTGATGTTCTGGGCGTGTGACGCACTACCAAAAGATGCCCTCCTGATTCACGTTACGTTAACCGCATCCAAGTCACTTGAATACCCCTTATGGTTGTTTTGATGCGCGTGAGGGAAGATATCATGATAAGGGGATCGAAGAGTGTTTGATCAATCCTGCATTGAACAGTTCCAATTTTGATCGCAGTATCAGAGGGAAATTTGCAGTTTTTCTGTAATAATTACATTAGCTTAATGCAAGATCACCTATCCTATAAGTGCGTTGCCACAGATTGCAGAAAAGCGCCCTGCAACTTTAGGCTTGATGCGCGCGTATTGTCATTTTTTGCTGTTGTTCTCGAGTGTACTCGCCCTAAGCGATACTTGCGTTCGATTGGGATGAGGCGCTTTTGCTTGGCACCTGCAAAGCCTTGTCGCTCGGCTGCTCAACGGGTGTGAAAAGCTTTATACTCAGAAATTAATTTCGAATCTGTGTCGCGAAGATTGCATTTGGCTCTCTATTGAATGAACGACTTTGTTGAGTTAAACTTTCTTAACTTTGGGTAATTATCGAGAAATTTAATGTTAAAGTTTTTGTTAAAATCTGGCGGTTTTATTGCTATCGCACTTACGGTTTCTGCTTGTAACTCTGGTGGCGGCGGCAGTGCTATGTCTTTGGTTGATACCCCTGAGACGTCTGTCGGGACAGTCTATTCGGATGCGAGTAGCACGAGCGGCTTTAGCGAACTAGGCCCAGGGAGTGTTGAATTTCGGTATCCAACAAGAATAGGGGATGAACCACCTAAAGTCCTGAAAATGGTGACCGGAGAGATGGATAGCTACCTTGGCAAGGCTAGCTTCAAAGCAAGGTCTTACTCCAACGGAGATCTTCGAACCTCTGCGAACCTACACGCACAATTGTTTGTTACTCCTTTTGGGACGCGCACGGACAATATTGCTCAGGTGCCAACCTCGGGATCAGCGTCATTGAGCGGGCGTGTGGAGGTCATAAGTGGAGAATGGACCAAAGCTGATAGCGAGGGCATTTCGCAATACAAACTCGCTCGGCATAGAGATGACATCACTCTAAAGGCGGACTTTAAAGAAGGAACGCTAGTTGGCAAATCGAGCATACTAACAGTCGATGGAACGTTTTCTGGTAAGACGCTAAAGGGAACAGTTTCGCACGACAGCATTGAGGGTGAATTGCATGGCCGCATTGGAACGGTAAAACGATCAACTTCGGCCCACCACGAAGCGGCTGGGGTCTTTCATGGTAAGGATGCGGTCCAAGGCAAGGGCTATTCAGGAGCATTTGTCGTAAAAAGCGATAACTTGCCCTAAAATCACTACGGTTTTCGACGCGGCGCAGGCTAAAGCCACGGCAAACTGGATTGCCGTGTTCACGAAACCATTGAGCAAACGCCCGCGCGAAGAAAGTCGAGCGGCAGTGCAACTTTGCGCGGTTATGGACCCGTATTATTGGGACAATTGAGGGAACCTCCCTTGGCATCTGTCGCAACAGATGCTGCCGCAATGGATTTACCTTCGAGCGCACTGATAATGCCTCTTGATCCTCGCCCGAACCACCACTACTAAGTCCCAGATTTTGACCGCCGCGAACGCCTTTGCGGCCCCTATGCTATGGATAAGGACGACATGCAGGTCACCGAAACTCTGAACGAAGGTCTCAAGCGAGGCTACTCCATCACAATCACAGCCGCAGAACTCGATGCGAAAGTGAATGAAAAGCTGGTTGAAGCGCAGCCAGAAGTCGAAATGAAGGGCTTCCGTAAGGGTAAAGTTCCGATGCCATTGCTGAAAAAGCAATTCGGCCAGCGTATTCTTGGCGAAGCCATGCAGGAAGCTGTCGACGGCGCGATGTCCGATCACTTCGAATCCACAGGCGATCGCCCAGCGATGCAGCCTGAGGTCGTTATGGTTGACGGCGAGACGTGGAAAGAGGGCGACGATGTAAACGTCACAATGTCCTACGAAGCGCTTCCAGCGATCCCTGATGTTGATCTTTCCAAGATCGAGCTAGAGCGCCTTGTTGCAAAAGCGGATGATGAGTCCGTTGATGAAGCTTTGGCGAACCTTGCTGAAACAGCGCAGGACTTCAAAGATCGCAAGAAAGGCTCCAAAGCCAAAGACGGCGATCAGGTCACAATGGATTTCCTCGGCAAGGTTGACGACGTTGCATTTGACGGCGGCGCTGGCGAAGATCACCCGCTGGTTCTGGGCTCTAACCAGTTCATCCCGGGTTTCGAAGAGCAGCTTGTTGGCGTGAAAGTTGATGAAGTCAAAGACGTCACAGTGACCTTCCCTGACCCATATCAGGCCGAGCACCTTGCTGGCAAAGAAGCTGTTTTCACCTGCACGATCAAAGCAGTGAAAGAGCCAATCGCGGCGGAAGTGAACGACGAGCTGGCTGTTAAGTTCGGTGCTGAAGACCTGAACGCGCTCAAAGATCAGATCAAAGAGCGCCTTGAAGCGGAATATGTCGGCGCGGCGCGCGCTGTCATGAAGCGTGGTCTGCTCGACAAGCTTGATGACGTTGTGTCCTTCGATCTGCCACCCTCCTTGGTGACAGCAGAAGCGGATCAGATCGCGCATCAGCTATGGCACGAAGAAAACCCTGACGTTCAGGGCCATGACCACGATAAGGTTGAGCCAACAGAAGAGCACACTTCGTTGGCCGAGCGCCGTGTTCGTTTGGGTCTGCTTTTGGCTGAATTGGGTCAAAAGGCAGAGGTTACAGTAACCGACGCCGAAATGACGCAAGCGATGATGAACCAAGCGCGTCAGTACCCTGGTCAAGAGCGTGAGTTCTTTGAATTCGTTCAGCAGAACCAGCAGATGCAGCAGCAGATGCGCGCACCGATCTTCGAAGATAAGGTTGTTGATTACATTGTTGAGTTGGCGCAGGTCACTGACAAAGACATCAGCAAAGACGATCTGCAAAAGGCCGTTGAAGCACTTGAAGACGAATAAGCCGTCTTAACTTTGACTAAGAAGAAGCCCCGCCTTACAGAGCGGGGCTTTTTTTGTTGCTTAGAGACACAGAGGAACGGTTTCTGCGATTTCCTCCTCCGTTGCGTGTTCGGTTAGGTCTTGATCCTCGAAAAGAGGAACAAACTGCTCGGTCTCTACGGTTTTGATGAAAACACTCACCAAAACGCTGTCTGGAATTTCATCGCTCAAGCGACAAACTTCGGTTCCAACCGATATGCTTCCATCGCGATTACTGGCTTTCGCGAGTGCTGCTTTGTGTTGGTATTTACGAAATCGGTCGAGATCGGACTCCGAGATCTTGTAGCTGTAAAGTGGCGCGCCCGGACGTTGCATCCAAGCGGGTAGCGCGCCCCCCTCGGACCGCTGAATCGCAAAGGTCACGGATTCTTCAGGCGCGCTTGCAGTTTCTTTCAGGGTTCCGATCAAAGTGATGCCCTTTGGACTGGGGCGAAAGCCTTGCGGAACCCGTACCGCAAGGCGAATGCCTTCGGGCGCGGTCGTAAGGGGATCAACATTGCGCAGCGCCCAAAGGGTGCGGGCAGAGGTTATATCGCAGGCGGTTAACCCGCCCGCGATACAGAGCGCGATAAGCGCATGTGTGAGTGGTGGTCTAATCATCGTGCTTTAGAAGTTTTTGGTCAGGCCGAAGGTGATCTTGTCGATCTTCACCTTCGTGTCGCGTTTTTGTGCGCCAAAACTCTGATCGGGGATACCCAGATCCGTGCGGGTTATATCGAGACGTGTAGACCAGTTATTGCCAAGCTTCATCTCCGCGCCAAGACCGTAATTTACGCCAATGACCACATCTGTACTTGTGGCGCCTGCTCGACGCACTACAGCATCGCTGATACCGAGGCCGGCAATTCCGTAGAAAAAGACCTTATCGGTGGCAAATCCAGCGCGCAGGCGGGGCGTGATGAGATATTTCCCTTTGAATTCAGAGGTGCCGAGACCACCGCCGCTGGCATTTGCGCCGGACGGGAGGCCAGAAATACCGATTTCACCACCCCAGATCAATCCTCGCTGCGTGGTTCTATTGAAACCACCATAAGCGCCAAGGGTGGCGAAGGTGTCGTTGCGATCATGGGCCGCGGTGCCTGAAATGCCTGCCTTTGAGCGCGTCGCATCAAGGCTTAGTCCGGCATAAAAGCCATCCCATGACCCATCCGCAGACATAGGGGTTGCGAGCGCCGCAACGCTAAGCGTCACGGCGAGAATTTTACTGTGCTGCATGTTTTTCCTCATTGATGTAAGATCGCACAAAATACGCGATCTACTTGCTTTAATTATCGTAAAACGATAATTTTGACAATGTAGATTTTAATCACTGTTGATAAAGGTTGGTAAGACTATGACGCAAAACAACAAAATTCAGCGCTTTGCCTTCTTTGGAATGATTGCCAGTGGTTTTGGCATCGCGGTTTTGCTGAGTTTATTTACTGCGATGGCGATTTATCTTGTCGGAGGGTTGCAGGGATTCGACCTTGCACAAGAAATTGGCGTCAGCGCTGTCACTGGAGAGTTGAGCTTTGCTGCGCGCGCGGTTGGTCTGTTCTTTTGGTTGATGACCGATTTGCTGGGGCTTTGGTTCTGCTGCGTTGCCTTTGCGCTGTTTCGCGGGTTTCGCAGTGGCGGGGTCTTTACCTTAAGCGCGGCGCTACATCTGCGCAAAATCGGCTGGCTGATTTTTGCACTCGCGCCTGTGAGCTTGATTAGTGAAGCACTTGGCACATTGGCCGTGACTTGTCTAAGCAACTGCGGCAATGAAATCGCCAATGACGTGCAAATCTCGGTTTCTTTCGACGATACAGATGTTTACGCCTTGGTCATCGGGGTATTGATCGTTGCGGTTGGCCATATTTTCGTCGAGGCCGTGCGCATATCGGATGAAAACAATGCGTTTGTTTAAGCGGGCAGGGAGGGGATCATGGCAATCATTGTTACGCTTGACGTGATGCTCGCCCGTCGCAAGATGCGCAGCAAAGAACTGGCTGAACGGGTTGGAATCACCGTGCAGAACGTGTCGTTGCTAAAATCCGGGAAAGTGAAAGGTGTGCGCTTTGAAACCCTAGAGGCGATGTGCGAGGCGCTGGAATGCCAGCCCGGCGATATTCTAAGGTATGAGCCAGATACAGAGGCCTAATACAAATGCGCGGACCTCGGGCTGTCAACCGAGGTCCGCGTAACTGACCGTGATGCTCTTAAAGGGGGTTAGTTGTGAGTGGCGGCATCGGTGGTCAGGAAAAGTTGTGTTCCTTTTTCCAATTCATTGAGCATACGCAACGCAGCGCGTAGCTCTTTTGGGTTATTCGCGCTTTCCAGCTGCTCGCTCATATAGGAGCGGATCGCAGCAAGGGCTTTGGGGGTTTTGCTTAGAGTTTTGTCGCCAAATCGCGCTATGGCATCCTCCTCATTCAGAAAAACGTCGCCATTGATATTGGAACGGGTGCGCAGGCGTGAAACACGCTCTTCAGAGCAATCAAGTAAGCCAGCCATTGCTGTAACCTTACCCATCGCGGTTGGCGCACCAAGATAGTCGTAAGGCGCATTGCCAGAGCGTTTCAACACGCGATTCATCAGTGGGTCGATAACGGCAACAGCGTCTGTGACACCTGCATCCATTGCATATTCACACGCCGCAATCATGATTTCGGAGGTGACATAGCTGATAGAGTTTTTGGCGCGTGGGCTACCTGTCGCGCTTAAAAGATCGGTATCTACACAAAGTCGTGTCGCTTCCCAGATCTGAGGGCTGCGAGGGGCAGGCTCGCCTTGCAAAATCGCATAAAAGACATCGGCCAACATATTCGGACCTGTCGTTTGCAAAATACGCATTGAGCCGACAACAGTTCCTGAGTCATCCACGCTCACGAGTGTTGTTGGATTCAAAGTATCAAAATGATCGGTTTCCAAACCATTCGTTACGTCGACCTCCCAGCCTAACCGGTCGCAAAAGACCCGTGCCCGAAGTGCGTATGTTTGCTCGAGTAGTCCTTGGAAATGATGGGCGTTTATCCCATCAATAGAAATAATCATTTCGGTGTGCTCCCCTTCTTCACGATTCATCCTTAACAAAGACCAAAGCGAGCGCTATTGGGGGAATCCCGTAGACACACTTTTAGGTTGATTTGCTGAAAAATGTAAACTTCTTTAGATTGCAACGCTACGACTTGGCGTTGTCTATTTGGGGTGAATGAACCCCATGGCGATGGCGCGACCGATCGCTTGTGGCGTCGTCAACGCGCAGAGTTTTGAACGCGCGGATCTCAAGTGCACCTCGACCGTGCGAAAGGAAATACTCAGGATATCGCCGATATCGACCTGGGTTTTTCCAGCAGCCGTCCATTGCAACACTTCGCATTCACGCGCCGAAAGCTGCGGGCGGCGCAGGGCATAGCCGAGCGTATCCGATTGCATAACTGTATCGTGCAAAGACACAGCAGCTGTTTGGAGCTCTGTAATGACATGCCTGCGCAGTTGCTCCCAAGTTTCGCGTTTGCAATCTCGGGTCACACTGATTAGCCCAACTTCACCGAAGGGGCCATGAATTGGAATGCTAAGACCCTGATCCGCAATCTGGAAGTCGCGGGCATGTTCAAAGACTTTCTGGAAATCCTTGTGGGTTCTAAGGCGTTGCCAATCCACTGGCGCGATTGAGCGCATAGGCATATGCAAGGTCGGATCAACGTTCTGGAAACGCTGGGCTCCGTAGTGTTCTTTCCATTCATCTTTGTAGGTGGAAAATCCGATAACTTGATCAGAAACCGTGTTCACCGCGCAGTACGTCGCATAGTCGAGCTCAAGCTTATCGCAAAGTTCACCCAAAAAAGAAGTGAACCCTGCTTCAGTCTTTTCCAATGCTCCGAGATCGACAATGTCCATCAACAACCCCTTAAGTGTGCCGACACGTGGCACCATTGGCATGATCACACGTCTGCGTCTTTAACGCAATTCTTGTCAGCCGCTACTTTTGGATTGGTTGATTTACGCTTCTTCGGTGACTTTAGTTTTTGAAAGAGTTCTTAGAAAGGCCAGTACAGCCATTTGCTGCTCTGTCGGGAGAGTTTCTACCAGCGCGAGAATTTCTCCAACTCGAGCATCCGTAAGTGCGTTAATCGGGGCTTTCGCACGGGGAGCTGCGACATCGATCTCATCTTCGGAGACTGCGCTGTCCAAGCCTTGGAAAAAGTATGAAATTGGCACACCCAGTGTTTCTGCGATCATAAGCAAGCGAGAAGCGCTTACCCGGTTCGCACCAGATTCATATTTTTGCACCTGTTGGAAGCGCACTCCAATAGATTCCGCCAATGTGGTTTGCGAAACCTTTAGGGCGATACGACGCCCCTTTATACGTGCGCCGATCAAAACATCGATATTCGTCATATTCACTACCCTGTTCTTGAATTGCGCCGATCCCCTGTGTTGACGCAATCTCTAGTAACGTCATTTACTCTGAAACGGACCTCTGTTGCAAGTCATTGTAAACATTACCGTTAAGGTTGACCGTTGTGATTTGCCTTAAATTACGGCGTTTCGGCGGTAAGTCGCTGATAAGGCAATGGGAAACTTCACAAAAAAGGGCCGCATGAAGTCATGCAGCCCTTCTTAAAAACTGAATTAGGTTTGCGTTATAAACGAAAACCCTTCGCCTTATTCAGACTCTGCGTCTGAATCAGATGCGGCAGGTGCCTGATCATCTTCGTCAGTTGCAGCAGAACCGATGTCGTCAAACAATTCTGCGATCTCGAAGTCAGCTGCAGCTTCTTCTTCTGCGGCCAGATCCTGAATGGATTTACCAGACGCTTGAAGCTCTGCTTCTTCCGTTGAGCGTGCGACGTTCAGAACGATTTCGGCATCAACCTCAGGGTGCAGGCGCACTGTGACAGCATGCAGGCCCAACTCTTTGATTGGCGCTTGAAGAACAACTTGTTTGCGATCGACGGAGAAACCACCGTCTGTCGCCGCTTCAGCAGCATCGCGCGTTGTAACAGAGCCATAGAGGTAGCCAGCGTCGGACGCTTGGCGAATCACGATGAACTGCTGTCCGTCCAAACGAGATGCCATTTCTTCGGCTTCTTTTTTGGTTTCCAGATTGTTCGCTTCGAGCTGCGCTTTACGCGCTTCAAAGCTTGCAATGTTAGCAGCAGAGGCTGTGAGACCTTTGTTCTGTGGCAGCAGGAAGTTACGTGCGTAACCAGCTTTCACGTCAACAACATCGCCCATTTGGCCGAGCTTTGCGACGCGCTCAAGAAGGATAACTTTCATGTTCGTTCTCCTTATTTCACAGCGTAAGGCAGAAGCGCGAGGAAGCGGGCGCGTTTGATGGCACGGGCCAGTTCACGCTGCTTTTTCGCAGATACTGCAGTGATACGGGACGGCACGATTTTGCCGCGCTCAGAGATGTAGCGCTGAAGCAAACGTGTGTCTTTATAGTCGATCTTTGGTGCGTTCTCGCCTGAGAATGGGCACACTTTGCGACGGCGGAAAAATGGTTTTGCAGCCATGGTTTAGAGTCCTTTCTTCAGGTAAGATTAGCGACGCTCACGGCGTTCGCCGCGCTCTTCGCGTTTTTGCATTTGAACAGATGGCAGCTCTGCGTGCTCATCCATTTTGATCGTCAGAACGCGCATCACGTCTTCGTGCAGGCGCATCAAACGCTCCATTTCTTGCACGGCTGGCGCAGGTGCGTCAGAGCGCAAAAAGGCGTAGTGACCCTTGCGGTTCTTGTTGATTTTGTAAGCCATCGTTTTGACGCCCCAATACTCGCTATCCACGAGTTTGCCGCCGTTGTCGGCGAGGACGGTGCCAAAATGTTCGATAAGGCCTTCAGCTTGCGTGTTGGACAAGTCCTGACGCGCAATCATAACATGCTCGTATAAAGGCATGTGTGCTCCATTCATGTATCGGCGCATTTCAAAGACCAGTGCATTTACTGCTTTCCGCGCCCCGGTCACGAGAGACTGCGCAGTGAAAACTTCCTGCGGAAAGCTTGGACCGTTTAGCGGGGAAGGGGACGCGGCGCAAGTGCGCAAAACTTGGCTCTCGAAAGTGGCGCCGGGCTGTCTCAATTCTGGCAAACTTTATTGAAATCTTTGCTGTGCGTCGAGCGTGTTTTGCGGCGTAGGTAAAGAGGGATTTTTTAATATGTCAGATCGAATTGCACCGCGGATGCCAATATCATTAAACAGAGGATTGATACCGCCAAATGATGGGCATCTATTTCGTTTATTTCTTGGAATGGTTTTTGGATTGTCGGCAATAGGTTTGTGGCTCGTACCAGACAGCAACGCTGAAGCGTATGTTCTTCTATTAAAGACTGGTTTGACTGGTATTTTGACATTCTGCACCATCGCAACAGTGGTTTCTGCGCGTTAGCGTGGTGCTATAATTTTATTCGAATGTTTTGTGTTCATAGGCGCACACGGTGTGTTGATCGACTTTGGATTGCCTTAGCTGTGGTTTCATTTGCATAGTTAGGCATGTTCAAAATGGAGTCCTCGATATGAAATCTATCCTCTTCGCTGCCGCAGTGGCACTTGCTGGCACGTCTGCATTCGCCGCACCAGAAAAATACATGCTCGATGCGAGCCACAGCCAAATCGTGTTTTCATATAACCACATCGGTTTCTCGACCACCTATGGCATGTTCTCAGGCTTTGAGGGCGAGATCATGTTCGATGAGGCCGATCCGGCGGCGTCAAGCGTGTCCGTTTCAATGCCAGCGTCATCAATGATCACGGGCTGGGAAAAGCGCTTTGGCCACTTTATGTCACCGGACTTTTTTGGCAGCGCCGAGAACGATATGGTGTCCTTCACGTCAACTAGCATTGAGGTCACGGGCGAAAAAACCGCAAAGATCACAGGCGATCTGACACTGAACGATGTGACAAAGTCTGTTGTTCTTGATGCGGTTTTGAACAAATCAGGCCAGCACCCCAGAGCAGGCAAAGCATGGGCCGGCTTTGACGCCACCGCAACCTTGCTTCGTTCGGATTTCGGCCTTGGCGCATTTGCACCTGCGGTAAGCGATGAAGTAGATGTGATGATCTCAATTGAAGCGGCAAAAGCCGACTAAATCTGTTTCATCCTAATTTGAGATAGGCCGCTGAGGGTATCAGCGGCCTGTTTCGTTTGCTTGCACCTATTGTCCAACTCGCTGTGCTGTGAGGGCCACGTCAACGTTGACGGCAAAGGAAAGTGAGCTTTCATCAGGCATGTTATCGCCAATTTTGAACGCTCGGCGATCCAGTAAGAGCCGACCTGTCATATCCGCCACTTCACCCTCTAGCGTAAGTTCAAATGGCATGACGACAGGGACTTCAACACCTCGGATATTGAGCGTACCCTCCGCCGTATATCCATCCGCTTGATACATCAGGTCAGCTTGGAATATGGCCGTAGGGTGCGTGCTTACATCAAAGAAATCAGGCCCCAAGGCTTGCTCTGTGACGGAGCCAAGGGTGAGCGAGCCAATAGACACCACGACGCGCACCGATCCGTGTGAGCCGGGACCGTCTTTGGGCGCAAAGGCAATCTCTGCGGTCCAATCTTCAAAGCTGCCATTCACTTCGCCGCCAAACTGAACGGTTGAAAGGCTCAGAGTGCCGCTTTGAACTTGCCAGTCACTTTGTACCTCCTCAAGGCTGGCGCGCGGGCTTGTAGTGTCATGAGCGTGATAGACACCAAGTGCAGAGCCAATGCCGATGGCGGCAATCCAAACACCAATTGCAGCGCTCATTGGTGCGAATTTATTGGCATTATCAGGTGTGCCAGCGGACACATGACCGGGCAACATGCGGCGCAGGGTGTCGTCTTTGTCGATGACATGGTGCTTGAGCGCGCCAGCGATATGCAAAATGATCGACACGATCAGCACACGTTCAAAAACGATATGCAGCCCCGCTGTAAGGGCTGCCAGTGGCTCACTTTTCGGAACAAGTGGCAAGTTTTGGCCCAATGGCCACCAAATCGGCGCAAACCCTGACGTCGAGGCGTGGTGTATCCATCCAGTGAGCGGCACAAGCACGAGCGAGCCGTAAAGCAGCCAGTGGACAAGCTCAGCCAAAAAGCTTTCAGCGCGGCGCTCGGGGTGTAGCCCTGCTGGTTTAGGCTGTTTCAACGCCCAAGCGATACGCGCAAGGGCTACAAAGAATGCCGTGACGCCGACGGTTTTGTGCATCGAAAACAGGAAGGCCTTCATCGCCAGCGCTTCGCTCGTGTCATAAGCCATTTTGTTGGCGATTATGCCCAGAGGGATCGCGGTAAATATGAGAAGGACGGTCAACCAATGAAATGTCTTTGTGACCGAGCCATAGCTGGTGGCGGTATTTGCGGCTGGCATATGCGGCTCTCCAAGTTAATACATGTAGACGGGTAACGTCTCGGCGTTGAGAATTATTCGAACGCTAACGATTTGCTTGAGGTCGCGCAGCTATTTTCTAAGAACAATGCATGTGCGCATTTGCAGGTGGACTTGCGATAGGGGCGGCGCGCCGCTAGACCATCGCAAAATGAGTTGAGGAGATCTGACATGACCAAAGCCTTTGTTTTCCCTGGTCAGGGTGCGCAATCGATCGGAATGGGCAAAGCCTTGGCAGAGGCCTATCCAGCTGCGCAAGCGGTTTTTGATGAGGTTGATGAGGCTTTGGGCGAAAAGTTGAGCACGCTTATATGGGAAGGCGAGCAAGACGCTTTGACATTGACGCAAAACGCTCAGCCCGCGCTTATGGCGACGTCACTCGCGGCGATGCGCGCATTAGAGGCGGAGGGTGTGTCGATCACCGATGCCAGCTTTGTCGCCGGTCACTCGCTCGGAGAATACTCTGCCTTGGCTGCGGCTGGAGCCTTGTCCATTGCGGATACGGCGCGTTTGCTGCGCACGCGCGGCAAAGCTATGCAGGACGCGGTTCCTGTCGGCGTTGGCGCGATGGCGGCTTTGCTCGGTCTTGATTTTGAGACAGCTAAGGCCGTTGCCGATGAAGCTGCGCAGGGCGAAGTGTGTCAGGCAGCCAATGACAATGATCCATCTCAAGTTGTTGTGTCGGGTCATCTTGGAGCGATTGAGCGCGCATTGGTCATTGCAAAAGAAAAAGGCGCAAAACGTGCGATGCTTTTGCCTGTTAGCGCGCCTTTCCATTGCGCGTTGATGGAACCGGCAGCGCGGGTTATGGCGGATGCCTTGGGCGCGGTTGAAATCAACACACCTGCTGTTCCGGTCGTTGCCAATGTGCGCGCCGAAGCGGTGAGCGATCCTGCTTTGATCCGCTCGCTTTTGGTAGAGCAGGTGACCGGCTCTGTGCGTTGGCGTGAAAGTGTTGCGTATATGGGCGCGCAGGGTGTGGATACAGTTTGGGAAGTCGGCGCAGGAAAAGCATTGTCCGGTATGATCCGCCGCATCGAGAAGACGATTGCGTGCAGCGCGGTTGGTACGCCCGATGATATTGCCAAGTTAGAGCTTTAAGCACTCCAGCTCGGATTACTCTGCGGCGATTGCAGCCGCATGTGCAGGCCGCATTGGTCGCACAGGGCGTCCCGGACGGGGCGCCTTTTTCGTAGGGGCCGTCTGCAATTTGGACTGCGCCAAAGGCTGAACACGGCCCGTCGCTTTCAAATAAGGTGCGATGTGCGCGCGCACTTCTGCCGGGCTTTCCCCGAGTGTGAGTTTGGCCAGCGGCAGGCCCGTTTGGGCGAGCGCCTTTTGAACAATGGACTTGTCCATTGCTTTGCTGGCGATCTGCGGCTCGGAGCTATTTACCTCAAGTGCAAGCACGCAGCGGCCCGCGCGATCGAAAATACCGAAATCAACGTAGCGCGACTGGATTGCCGACAAAGCCTTTGCACGCTCGGCGCCAACGCTTTCGCGGCCCGGCTCGATCAAAGCTGACAAAGCGGTGCGCGCCATAATCATATAACCTGCGCCAAATTCATTCAGGACCGATTGCACAACAACGCGCATACGCGCTTCATCAGGTGTCAAAGCAGGGCGTGCGGTGAAGCCGATTGCGCCGACGTCCTCGAGCTGCTGTGCAGGTGTGCGCGCGCTCGGCTCTGCCACTTTGCGCGGTGCTGGCTCTGGAATTTCGTAGGTTGGGGCGGTCGCTGCCTTGGATTTGTTTTTTGACTTTGGAATGCGAAGTGGCTCAGCGCCATTTTCCTGAACACGCGCATGCAGGTCATCTTTGTCAAAACCGTCCACTTCCATTTCCTCTGCCGCGCCCTTGTAGGGCTTTGGCATCACCATCGCGATATTGTTCACTTTGGCTTTGCGGCGTTTGAAGATGATCTTTTTCAGAACGAACAAGCCGACAATGCCGCCAAGGCCATAGCCAAGGTACTCAGGATTTTGCTGCAACATCGGAAAATCTTTGAGTACAGGCATATGCTGAAGGATAACCGTAGGGTCAGAATACTCTGTCGCTATGTTTTGCAAAGAGTTGGTAAATTGCGCGATCTGTTGCTGAATCATTTTACGTCTCTATCGGTCTAAATCTGTGGAAATGGGGCGTCTTGCAAAACACTCTAAAGTTGAATCGTGCCGAAAGCGGGGCAGGTCTGTGAAAACACTGCGCAGGTTTGCAAGCGCTCGATTTGCGCAAGACTTTGCCGACACGGCCCCCGCGAAACACTCTGTCCATGTATTAATCGTTGAGATTTATGCGCTCTAGGGCCACGCTGACAGCGAGGCAAAAAAATATAGAAAAAGGATTTAGAAATGAAGAGACGAGCATTCATAATTTCAATGGCTGTTGTCGGCGTTGCTGGATGTAGCAAGCTTCGCAAATCCCCAAGCGTTCCTGTCGTGCGAGAGGGATTCATCGTTAAGCCAGCACCGGTCGCACAAAACAATATGACATCCTTCTTACCAGAAGGAGATACGATCTATTTGTCCGGCTCGATCAACGAAGACACTGCAACAGGGTTTGCCGCTGTCCGTGAGGCCAACCCAAAAGCCACGCGTCTGGTTCTGCTCGAAGCAGACGGGCCTGCGGGAAGTGCAGGGGCGATGGCGTTTGGGCGCGCGGTGCGAGAGGCAGGATTTAGCACGCACTTGCGCAACGATTCTGTCATCAGCGGTGCGGCAGTAGATGCCTTCGTTGGCGGAACCCAGCGCACGATGGAAGAAGGGGCTGTCATCGCGGTGTCGCGTAGCGAGGATGCCGACGCGCATAAGGCATTTGCGACGGATATGACGGGCGGTGAAGGCTATGCACGCTTTGCGCAGCAATTTGGTAGACGCAAACGCCCTCGACCCATGACAATCGCAGAAATTGGCGCTATGGGGATTGTGAGTGCCAATGTTGGCAATGTGTTAGCGACAAATTAGATGCCTATCTCTGCAATGAGATCGGCAGGGGAAGGAAGATATAGATGTTCGATTTGACAGGGAAATGCGCGCTTGTGACTGGCGCGTCTGGTGGCATCGGAGCAGATATCGCGCGTGCGTTACATAGTGCCGGCGCGACGGTCGGCCTGTCCGGCACGCGGACCGAGCCTTTGGAAGCTTTGGCGGCAGAACTTGGCGAGCGCGCTCATGTTTTGCCTTGCAACCTGTCTGATTTCGACGCTGTTGCGGCCCTGCCCAAGCAAGCGATTGAAGCGATGGGATCAGTCGATATCTTGGTAAATAATGCAGGTATCACACGTGATAACCTGTTTATGCGCATGTCTGACGAAGAATGGCAGTCGGTTTTGGATGTGAATCTGACCTCCACGATGAAGCTGTGCAAAGGCGTTATGCGCGGCATGATGAAAGCACGTTGGGGCCGCATTGTGAACATTTCCTCAATTGTCGGCGCGACGGGAAATCCGGGCCAAGCAAACTATTCCGCGTCCAAAGCTGGCATGATCGCTATGGGTAAATCGCTGGCTTATGAAGTTGCTTCGCGCGGCATTACTGTGAATGCGATTGCACCGGGCTTTATCGAAACGGCGATGACCGACAAGCTGAACGACGATCAAAAGGCTGGTATTTTGGGGCAAGTGCCTGCGGGCCGCATGGGGACACCAAACGAGATCGCAGCTGCAGTTGTTTATCTTGCCAGTTCCGAAGCGTCATATGTGACAGGTGCAACCTTGCATGTGAATGGCGGCATGGCCATGTTATAGGCCACGAGCGGACGGGATGTGATTCCGTTTGCCTTGCGCGCTGCCTGTGATATAGGCGGCGCATCATTGACCTTGAATGGATTCATTTAGGGGGCTCTTTCGGGGGCAAAACTGCCCAGCTTGGGCAATATCAAGTGCCCCGCTGGGGACAGGCACCAACGGGCCGCTGGCCCAAAGATATAAGGATTTCGAGATGAGCGACGTTTCAGATCGTGTTAAGAAGATCGTAGTTGAGCACCTTGGTGTGGAAGAAGACAAAGTTGTTGAAGGCGCGTCCTTCATTGACGATCTGGGCGCAGACAGCCTCGACACAGTTGAGTTGGTTATGGCGTTCGAAGAAGAGTTCGGCATCGAGATTCCTGATGACGCAGCTGAGAACATCCAGTCCTTCGGCGACGCGGTAAAGTTCATCTCTGAAGCGGCGTAAGCTACTTTAAAGCGACTAGAATTTAGAACGCCCCTTGCGAGTAGATCGCGAGGGGCGTTTTTGTTGGTAGATATATGGTCCGTTTTGTTGGCCAAAGGGCAGGGACGGCTGCGTTGCATCACGGCCAGTGTTGCGCGACACAAATTGGCGCTGCCGCCACTCATTCCTCACAATGTCAAAATCTCTACGTAAGTGCGCTCGCTTTTTGCGCGATTTGTATGGGGTTCCGTCCCACCGTCAGATTTTTTTTCGGGAAGGTGCTGAATAAAACCTAAACGCCAAACGTTACTTTGACACAAACCAGATTCAACAGTCAGAGAACGTGCTGCGCGCCAGCAAAATGTTCGTATTAGGAGAACACTATGCCACTTGATCTAACGGAAAACGATGATTTCTTCACCGATGATAACTTGCCCAACGAAATTAATGGCCTTGCAGGCAATGACACGATAAGCGGCTTGAATGGAGATGACACCATTCTTGGCGGCAAGGGTGAGGATTCTCTGAGCGGCGGCGATGACGAAGACTTTCTTGATGGTGGTAAGGGGAATGATTTTCTAAGCGGCGGAGACAATGACGACCAACTCTTTGGTCGAAACGGTGACGATACGCTGGATGGGGGCGCGCGCCATGACTTTCTCGTTGGTGGCAAAGGAGATGATTCACTCATCGGTGGCATCAACAATGATACTTTGCTCGGTGGAGCAGGAAATGACACGCTGGATGGTGGCTCAAACAATGATGTTTTGATCGGCGGCGCTGGCGCTGATGTTCTGATTGGTGGCGGCAACCAAGATACGGCCGATTATAGCGATTCTGACGCTGGAGTCAGTGTCTCGGTAGATTTTGTAGGCGACGGCACAGGGTCAGGGGGGCATGCAGAGGGCGACCTGTTGGATGGTATCATCAACTTTATTGGATCCGACTTTGATGATGTGATTTCTTCGGGCGGCAACAAAGTTGTTCTCAACGGTGGCGGTGGCAACGATGTGCTTACCGGCTCGTCTGCAAATAGCGACGTGCTTACAGGTGGGACGGGCGACGACATTCTCATTGGCGGCGTGAGAGCCAGATTTGATAGCGCTGTTTATTCAGGGGTTAGCGCGGACTATCTTGTTGGGGTTTCTGAAACAGGTGAAACGCGGATAATCGATCTACGCGGCGGCAACGCGAATGAAGGGATTGATACGCTCATAAATATAGCCAACCTTAGGTTTGCCGACGGCGATATCGTTGTGTCTGAAAAACGGGATACTACGCTGACCATCGGATCGAACGATGCCGACAGCATAAGCGCGAGCGAAGATATCGTTCAAATTTTTGCTGCTGCTGGGGCGGATGTCATCAACGGGAACGATTTAGCCAATACGATTTACGCAGGTAACGGCAGTGACACCGTCTTGGCGGGCCGCGGCAACGATGATATTTTTGGTGGCGCTGGCGATGACACGCTTAGTGGTGGCAAGGGCCGCGATCAGATCGAAGGGGGCAGCGGCGACGATGCAATAGACGGCGGCAACGGGGCTGATGTCTTGAATGGTGGCCGTGGCAGCGATGTATTGAGCGGTGGCGGCGACGGCGATGTTCTAAGCGGCGAAAAGGGTGACGATAGTCTGAGCGGTAACGATGGCAGTGACGAACTGAGCGGTGGCAAAGGTGCGGATACACTGGACGGAGGGCTTGGCGCCGATATTCTGAGAGGCGACGGTGGCGGCGATGTTTTTGTTTTTCGGGATGATTTCGGGACTGACACCATCACCGATTTTGGAGACGGGGCAGACAGCATTGATTTATCGGCGCTTGCTTTAATCTCTGACTTTAACGATCTTACGACAAATCACTTATCCCAGACAGGCGGCGATGCGGTTATCGACGACGGAGCAGGAAATTCCATAACGCTGCTGGGGTACGATTCTGCCGATCTAACGCAATCGGATTTCCTCTTTTAAGCACGTGAACTTGACGCGATTTGTAAACGTTCCTTGCCGAAGCGGAGTAAGTCGTAACTAGAGACATGAAATTGAATGTCTCTCGCAGCAATGCGAGAGGCGTTTTCAGCTGAACTGTGGTAATTTTCCTGTTCCTAAGCCCGGGCCGCATTTGCCCAGAGACACTGACAACACGTGCATTTTGCACACCTATGGCGCGAGCAAAGAACATCACTTTGCTCTTCTAGTGATCTCAATTCATTAAATTTATGCGACTTCAGTCAAAATGCCGCTTTTGAACCGCTTTCGTCGTTTAGATGTCGCAAATGGACGTTTTTCGCTCGCTGCTCTCTTTGATTCATGATTGATTGTCGCACAGTTTCTGTTCGAGCTTCTCTCGAGCGAAAACCATAGGGAGACTACAATGAAGAAAATCGTAACCGGTGCAGCATCTGCTGTCGCCCTCACTTTTGGCGCGAACGCTGCTTTTGCAGATTGCGGTGAAGTATCTATCACTCAAATGGACTGGGCCTCTTCCGCAGTTGTGACTGCTGTTTCCAAGTTCTTGATGGAGCAAGGATATGGCTGCGACGTGCAAGTTGTGCCAAGTTCAACGGTTCCCGCGCTTACATCTTTGGCGGAAACAGGCGAGCCTGACATTTTGACAGAGGTTTGGGCGAACTCAACGCCATCTTATGAGCCACTTCTTGCCGAGGGCAAGTTGGTCGAGCTTGGCAATGTTCTGTCTGACGGCGGCGTCGAAGCATGGTGGATTCCTGCGTATCTCGCGGAGAGCAATCCTGAACTGACAACATGGGAAGGCATCATGGCCAACCCGGCTGCAGTTGGCGGCAAGTTCCACGACTGCCCATCAGGCTGGGCTTGCGACATCATCAATAACAACAACCTGAAAGCAGCGAATATCGAAGGATCGGGCCTCGAGCGCTTCCAGCACGGTTCCGGCGAAACGCTTCAGACCTCTATCGCGGCGGCCTATGACGAAAAGGCGCCTTGGTTTGGTTACTACTGGGCACCGACGGCTGTTTTGGGCAAGTACCCAATGGTTCAGGTTAAGGTTCCTGAGTACAATGCCGAAGCGCACGCATGTAACGGCGACGTTGATTGCGCGACACCAGGATTTTCCGCCTATCCGGCGTCCAAAGTTGTAACCGCTGCATCCAAGTCTTTTGTCGAAGAGAATGCGGAAATCGCTGACTTGATGAGCAAAGTGTCTTTCACAAACGCTCAGATGGGTGAAGTGCTTGCATGGCGCCTCGACAACAATGCGTCCTACGACGAAGCTGCTGTTTACTTCCTGACAAACAACCCAGACGTATGGTCCGGTTGGTTGAATGATGAAGCTAAGGGCAAATTGTCTGCGTTGATCAAGTAAACTCAACCTTTTCAAAAACGAGCCTTCCCGTGGACCTCTGCGGGAAGGCTTGCCTTACAACAAAGGCCTCATAGAAGGCTGAGGGAGACACATAGATGGCCTTTTATGATGGTGTATTCAAAGCACTTGGCCTGTCAGATTGGTGCGATGCCGATGCATCCAGTGCGCCAATGTCGATGGCAGATTTGCTTGCTCAAAGCAGTGGCGAAGAAACGAAGGGCGAGTTTTTCCCGTTTCCGTCATTAGACAATCTCAATGAGAGCTGTTCTGGCGTTATTCAGTCACGCGATGTCACAAAGGGCATTGAAGACGGCTTTCTTGCTGCGAAACCCGTTCTCAAATCCATCCTTGACCCGATCACCCAGCCGCTAAGCTGGTTGTTGGACGGCGCTCTGTGGATGTTTGCGGCGACACCTTGGTTCATTATGGTACCTATTCTGGTCGCGATTTCATGGTATGCCTCTCGCTCGAAGGGCGTGACGCTTTTTGTTCTTTTTTCAATATTGTTGCTAGGGCTCGTTGATCACTACGACGTTGCGATGCAGACGCTTTCGATTATCTTTGTCTGTACTGGCATTTCGGTGTTGCTGGGTGTGCCAATTGGCATCGCCATGTCCAAATCGGACCGATTGCAACGCATGTTAGTGCCCGTATTGGACCTGCTGCAAACGTTGCCGACGTTTGTTTACCTGATCCCGCTGATCTTCTTGTTCTCTGTTACCGAATCCAAGCTCTACGGAATTGCGATCATTCTTTACGCGATTGTGCCTGTGGTGCGTCTAACGGACCTTGGTATTCGCTTGGTCGATCAAGATGTTATCGAAGCAGCGAATGCGTTCGGAATGAATTCGCGTCAAAAGCTGCTCGGCGTTGAGCTTCCCTTGGCGCTTCCCAATATCATGGCTGGTATCAACCAAACGATTATGATGTCGCTCGCCATGGTGGTTATTGCATCGCTCGTATCCGCGCCTGGCCTTGGTGTGAACGTTCTACGCGGCATTCGAAACCTTGAACTTGGCGTCGGTATCGTCGCTGGTATTGGTATCGTTCTTCTCGCAGTGATCTTGGATCGCGTTTCTAAAGCAGCACTGTCTCGGGTTGATATGACCCGCGTGAAACACTGAGGACTTAAGCAATGACAAAAGATCCAAAAGTACGTCTGCGCGGTCTATACAAGATCTTCGGCACTCGCGATCAAGTGGCCTTGCAGCATGTGAAAAACGGTCTGGGCAAGGAAGAATTGCTCGTCCAGCATAAGCATGTTCTTGGTCTGCAAGACATCAATGTTGATATGCAAGCTGGTGAAATAACTGTTGTTATGGGCCTGTCAGGCTCTGGAAAATCGACGCTTATTCGCCATCTCAATCGCTTGATCGAACCCACAGCGGGCGAAATTCTGATTGACGGCATTGACGTGATGAACCTGTCTGAGAGCGAGCTGCGTGAGACGCGTCAGACGAAGTTGTCTATGGTTTTCCAGAAGTTCGCGCTTTTGCCCCATCGTACGGTTTTGCAAAACGCGGCGATGTCGCTTGCGGTGCGCGGCGCAGATGAGGCAACGCAAAAGTCAGAAGCGCTCAAGTGGCTCGAACGCGTTGGCTTGCAAGGGTACGAAAACCACTATCCTGCGCAGCTTTCTGGCGGCATGCAGCAGCGCGTGGGCATTGCGCGTGCGTTAACCGCGAATACCGATATCATGTTGATGGATGAAGCCTTTTCGGCGCTTGATCCTTTGATCCGCACGGATATGCAGAACCTTCTGCTTGAGCTGCAAGACGAGCTGCATAAAACCATCGTCTTCATTACCCATGATCTTGATGAAGCCTTGAAGCTTGCCGACCACTTAGTGATCTTGAAAGATGGCGCGGTGGTGCAACAGGGCGAGCCGCAGGGCATTTTGATGAACCCTTGCGATCCCTACATCGAGGATTTTGTCAGCGATATTAACCGCGCCCGTGTTTTGCGCGTCAAAACTGTGATGGAACCTTTGGTCGGTGATACATTTGCTGGCGATGTCAATGTAGGTGACAATCTGGAGTCGCTGATTGCCTTGTCAGAAGGGGACACCACATTGCACTACCGCGTGATGGATGGCGACAAAGCTGTTGGTGAGTTGCACATGCGTGATCTGGTCAAAGCCTTGGTTCCAAGATTGTCTTCGGACGCCGAGAGTTAAAGCAACGCGCAGCGCTTTGTTCTTGAAACAGTGCGCTGCGAAGGCTGCGCCGCGGCGCAGCGCGGCATTGTATCGTTGCGCCATCGCAAACGCTGGAAATCTTGATGGCAGACCTCGCATATGGCCGCATTCATGACTAAGATATGAGTAATGCGCGCCTTTATGCTAGATGTGCGGCACCTCTTGCCCCCATCTAGTCATCCAAGGTAAGTGTGCAGCAACGAACACACTATATAGAGGGCAGTCTTTATGCGCCGAGTAGTCGTCACAGGTCTTGGATTGGTTACACCGCTTGCCAGCGGTGTCGAGGAAACGTGGAGCCGCATTCTGGATGGTAAATCTGGTGCTGGCCCGATTACGCGGTTTGATGCGTCCCGCGTCACAACGAAATATGCCTGTGAAGTTCCTTTGGGTGATGGCACTGATGGAACATTCAATGCAGATGACTGGATGGCCCCGAAAGAGCGCCGCAAGGTTGATGATTTTATTCTCTATGGCATTGCTGCTGCTGCGCAGGCCGTTGAGGATGCGGGTTGGACACCTGAGGATGAAGAGAGCCGCTTGCGCACGGGCGTTATGATTGGCTCTGGCATCGGTGGTTTGAACTCGATCGCTGAAACCGCGATCCTGATCCATGAGCGTGGCCCACGCCGTGTGTCGCCTTTCTTTATTCCCGGTGCTTTGATCAACTTGATTTCGGGTCAGGTTGGCATCCGTTATGGCTTTAAAGGGCCGAACCACGCGGTTGTGACGGCCTGTTCTACCGGTGCCCATGCGATTGGCGATGCGGCGCGTCTTATCATGACGTCTGATGCTGATGTGATGATCGCAGGCGGCGCTGAGGCGTCGATTTCCGAGATTGGCATTGCGGGTTTCAACGCCTGTAAGGCTTTGAGCACGAAATGCGAAGATGATCCCACCAAGGCGAGCCGTCCTTACGACAATGACCGTGATGGTTTTGTTATGGGTGAGGGTGCGGGCGTTGTTGTTCTGGAAGAATACGAGCACGCCAAAGCACGCGGCGCAAAGATTTATGCCGAAGTGATCGGCTACGGTCTGTCTGGTGATGCCTATCACATCACAGCGCCAAGCGAGAGCGGCGAGGGCGGTGAGCGTTCTATGCGTGCGGCGCTTGGTAAGGCGGGGCTTGAGCCTAAGGACATTGATTACATTAATGCCCACGGCACTTCGACAATGGCGGATACCATCGAGCTTGGCGCTGTTGAGCGGATGATGGGCGAGCATGCGGGCAAGGTCACGATGTCTTCGACGAAATCGATGACAGGTCACTTGCTTGGCGCGGCTGGCGCGATTGAAGCGATCTTCTCGATCCTTGCGATCCGCGATCAGGTGGCGCCGCCGACGATCAACCTTGATAATCCTGCGGTTGAAACGGCTGTTGATCTGGCACCGAATGCGCCTGTGAAGCGTGAAATCAACGTGGCTTTGAGCAACTCTTTCGGATTTGGTGGCACCAACGCGAGCGTGTTGTTCGGAAAGGTCGACTAAGATGTGGCGGCACATTGCGTCGAACGCGGTGACGTTTCTCATCATCGCGCTTTTCTTGATGGGCGGGATGATCCTGTGGGGCCAAGGGCAATACCGCAATGCAGGGCCCTTGGAGCAAGCGATTTGTCTTAAGGTCGAATCCGGCTCGAATATGAGCCGTGTGAGTGATGATCTAGAAGCCCAAGGGGCTATTTCTCATCCATCCATTTTCCGGATCGGTGTGGATTATGAGGAAAAAGCTGGCGCGCTCAAAGCGGGTAGTTTTCTTGTTCCTGAAAACGCTTCAATGGAAGAGATTGTCAGCATCATCACGCGTGGCGGCGCGAGCACTTGCGGGACAGAAGTGGTTTATCGGATCGGCGTGACACGCGCGACAGTTCAGGTGCGCCAGCTTGATCCTGCGACCAACAGATTTGTTGTAAAAGCCAGCTTTAACCCTGCCGAGGACGATACGCCCGCCGAGTTCACTGCGGTTCGCAGCGAAACCGATACGCGGTATCGGATTGCTTTGGCCGAAGGCGTGACCAGTTGGCAGGTAATAGAAGAACTGAAGCGTGTAGACGTTTTGAGCGGTGATGCAGGCGAGGTGCCTGACGAGGGAATGTTGGCCCCCGACAGCTATGAGGTTCGCGAAGGCGATCCACGTGCTGGCGTCGTTGCGCGTATGCAGACTGCTCAGGAACGACGCATAGCCGAGGTTTGGGCAGAGCGACGCAGTGATGTTCCACTGAACTCTCCGGAGGAGATGTTAACGCTCGCTTCGATTATCGAAAAGGAAACCGGGATTGCAGAAGAGCGGCGTCAGGTTGCATCGGTCTTTACCAACCGTTTGAACAAGGGCATTCGTTTGCAAACGGACCCGACGGTGATCTATGGCGTTACGCGCGGCAAGGGCGTGTTGGGTCGCGGTTTGCGTCAAAGTGAGCTTCGCAAAGAAACGCCTTGGAACACTTATGTCATAGACGGATTGCCGCCGACACCTATTGCAAACCCCGGCTTGGCGAGTTTGAGAGCTGCGGTTAATCCTGACAACACTGATTTCATTTTCTTTGTTGCGGATGGAACGGGCGGCCATGCTTTTGCCGAAACACTGGCAGAGCATAACGCCAACGTTGCGAAATGGCGCAAGATCGAAGCCGAACGCGCGAACAACTAAGCGCAGAGCGGGGGCGCTGCCCCCGTCTTAGCTATGCTGAGCCTCTCTCGAGATATATTAGACCAAAGACGTTGGTTTCTCAGGTGGATTATTAGGATTTTGTTAATGATACCGTGCGGTTAGCGGGGTGTCTTTGAGCGGGCTGACTTGACACAGCGAACGGTTTCGCGTATAAGTTGTGACATGCTAGGAAAAGTGACGAAACGGCCTTGGGTATAATCCCGAGGCCGTTTTTCATTTTGCTCGTGCGGAGAAAACACGCATGAGGAGAAGAACTGCATGACACAAATTCAAACAGGTGTGTCTGTTCAGGAGTTATCCGAACTACAACAATCAGCCAAGTCGCAACTGGTGCGCGCTATTGCGGCGCTTAATCAGCTGCGAGAGCAGATTGATGCGGGAAAAGTGGGGCCGAAATCCGAAGCGAACAAGATTCTTGGGGACATTCGGGACTGGTTAAAAATCGCTCATGAAGTGGAGTTGAGACTTGAAAAATACGATCAAGACAGAGGTGGTGGCCAACATGGGAGTGCGTTGGACCTTGATGAGGCCCGATTTACGATCGGGAGCCGATTGGATCGCTTGCGCCGCGCAGGATGTCCAAGACTCGTTTCTAAATGAGTTGGAGGAGGGAGAGCTATTAGCTCTCCCTTTTTTGTTTGAGTTTTGGGCGATGGAGCACCAGTTGCCCCCAGAGGGCGACTGGCGTGCCTGGGTTGTGATGGGCGGGCGCGGCGCGGGTAAGACGCGTGCTGGCGCCGAATGGGTGCGCGCACAAGTGGAGGGGGCTGGGCCAAAGGATGCTGGTAAGTGTTCGCGTCTTGCGTTGATTGGCGAGACTGTGGATCAGACGCGCGATGTGATGATTTTTGGTGAGAGCGGAATTATGGCCTGTTCGCCGCCAGATCGACGGCCCGAATGGCAAGCCACGCGCAAGCGATTGGTTTGGCCCAATGGCGCTGTCGCGCAGGTGTTTTCGGCCCATGACCCAGAAGGCTTGCGCGGGCCGCAGTTTGACGGGGCATGGGTGGATGAATTGGCCAAGTGGAAACGCGCAGGAGAGGCGTGGGACATGTTGCAATTTGCTTTGAGGCTGGGTGAACATCCACAGGTTTGCGTGACGACAACTCCGCGCACGGTGGGTGTCTTGAAAGATTTGATTGCGGCACCAAGCACGGTTGTGACCCATGCGCCAACGGAGGCGAACCGCGCCAATCTGGCGAGCAGTTTTCTGGAAGAGGTTGAGCGGCGTTATGCGGGGACGCGGCTGGGGCGGCAGGAATTAGAGGGGGTGTTGCTTGAAGATAGTGAGGGCGCACTGTGGGGTAGCGCGTTGTTAGAGAGTTTAAGGGTAGAGTGTATCCCAGACGTTGATCGCATTGTTGTTGCGATTGACCCGCCTGCTGGATCAAAGAGCGGCGCGGATGAATGTGGGATTGTGGTTGTTGGTGTGCAGAGCAACGGCGCGCCAAGTGATTGGAAAGCAGTGGTGTTGGAAGATGCCAGTATTCAGGGCGCCACTCCCAATGGGTGGGCAAGTGCGGCGGTGGATGCGGTGGAGCGATGGAAGGCAGAGCGATTGGTGGTTGAAGTTAATCAAGGCGGCGACATGGTGAGCAGCGTTATACGTTCGGTTGATCCTTTGGCTGCGATTACAGCGGTTCATGCCTCACGCGGGAAGGTCGCCCGGGCAGAGCCTGTTGCCGCCTTGTATGAGCAGGGGCGCGTTTCGCATTTGCGCGGCCTTGGGGAGTTGGAAGATCAAATGTGCCGCATGACGGCGCGCGGTTATGACGGCAAAGGATCGCCAGATCGCGTGGATGCGTTGGTTTGGGCACTGCATGAGCTGATGATCGTGCCTGCGCAAAGCTATCGCAAGCCGCAGATACGGGCGCTGTAGAAAGACGACATTTTGGTTGGAATTGGTGCGCACCGACGCGGTGCGCAGGCAGATAAGTTGCGCAAGCAGGAGTGAAAAATGGCATTTGATTTTCTCAAACGACGCGGCGCGCAAGATGTCGCGCCAGAGGCGAAAGCGAGCGCGACAGGGCCGGTGATATCCTATCACGGCGCAGCGCGCGTGGCCTGGTCGGCGCGCGATACAGTGTCTTTGACGCGCACTGGTTTTGCTGGAAATCCCGTGGGGTTTCGCGCGGTAAAACTGATTGCAGAGGCGGCGGCGGCGGTGCCATTGGTCTTGCAAGATGCCTCTCGGCGTTTTGATACGCACCCAATTCTTGCGCTTTTGGCTGCGCCGAACAGCGCGCAAGGTGGTCCCGAGTTTTTGGAGAGCTTGTTTGGGCAATTGTTGTTGTCTGGCGATGCTTATGTAGAGGCGGTGTCGGGCGAAATAGGTGCGCCGCATGAACTGCATGTGCTGCGTTCGGATCGCATGCGTGTTGTTCCGGGAAATGATGGTTGGCCTATCGCATATGAATATGCGGTTGGTGCGCGAAAGGCGCGCTTTGAGGTTGGTGCCTCGATCACGCCAATCTGCCATATCAAATCCTTCCATCCGCAAGATGATCACTATGGTCTATCCCCTATGCAAGCTGCGGCGACTGCGCTGGATGTGCACAATAGCGCATCGCGCTGGTCAAAGGCGCTGCTTGACAATGCAGCACGTCCGTCAGGCGCTATGGTTTATAGGGGCACAGATGGTCAGGGGGCATTGAGCGAAGAGCAATACCGCCGTTTGCAAGATGAGATGGAAGCCTATCATCAAGGTGCCAAGAACGCAGGACGTCCTATGTTGCTTGAGGGCGGCTTGGATTGGAAACCGATGGGGTTTTCCCCCTCTGACATGGAGTTTCAGAAGACCAAGGAGGCGGCTGCGCGAGAGATTGCGATTGCCTTTGGAGTGCCGCCGATGCTTTTGGGAATTCCTGGGGATGCGACTTACGCCAATTACCAAGAAGCCAACCGTGCGTTCTATCGACAGGTGGTGGTGCCCCTTGCAGGTAAAGTTGCAGGAAAACTTGGGGCTTGGCTGGCTGGATACACAGGTGAGTCCGTTGAGGTGAAGCCTGATCTTGATCAGGTGGCCGCATTGGCTGTGGAGCGGGACGCGCAGTGGAGCCGTGTGGCCGGCGCGGACTTCCTGAGCGTAGATGAAAAGCGCGCGCTGCTGGGTTTGCCGCCATTATCAGACGAGGTGCGCGGTGGCTGAGCGGTATGGATTTGAAGCCTTCGATTGCGCGCCAGCTTTGCGGCTAGAGGCACATGAGCGCGTTGCCAGTTTGCAATTTGAGGCATTGGGCAACCGTTTGGATCGCATTGAAGCGTTGATGGAACGGCTGGAGCGGCGTCTTTGGCTCACCGTTTATGGCGTGGTTGCGGTGATCCTCGCGCAAGCTGTGCAGCCATTGTTGCTTGGCGGTTGATGGGATTTGGGGCGCTGCCCCGTCTGCGCGATGCGCAGACTCCCCGGGATATTTTTGGAGAGAGGAACGGGGTTTGGTTTCTCTTTGGGAAAGGATGAACATGCAGTTTGAGAGCGGTTTAGAGCGTAAGTTTTGTCGGTTTGGAGACGAATTGACAGTGAAGGATGGCGTCGAAATCGAGGGCTATGCGTCGCTGTTTGGGCAAGCAGATCAGGGCGGAGATGTTGTAGCCAAGGGGGCCTATGGCGCCTCTCTAAAGACCCTTAATGCGCAGGGGCGGCGTGTCAAAATGCTCTGGCAGCATGATCCAAGTGCGCCAATTGGGGTTTGGGATGACGTGCGCGAAGATGAGCGTGGCCTTTATGTAAAGGGGCGTTTGCTGGAGTCGGTGGCGCGTGGACGCGAAGCAGCTGCGTTGATCCAAGCGGAAGCGCTGGACGGTTTGTCGATCGGGTATCGCACCAAGAAAGCAACGCGCGGCGAAGCTGGAACGCGCTGTTTGCAAGAATTAGAGCTTTGGGAGGTGTCCCTCGTGACGTTCCCAATGCTGCCCAGCGCGCGCGTAGGTGCAAAGCATGACCGTGCCCTGCACGAAAGCCGCGAATTTCGCGCCTTGGCCGATGTGCTGCGCGATGCGGCGTTGGAAATGAAGACCTAAACTTAACCAAGAAGGACAAAGCGATGAGCGATCCTGAGATGAATTCTCGGGCCGGGGAAGATCTGTCTCCTGCCCAAGAACTGAAATCTGCACTGGCGGATTTCGTGGCCGGCTTTCAGAGCCATCGGGCTGCAACAGACCAACGATTTCAACAGCAAGAAGAGCGATTGACTATGTATGAACGTAAATCACTAAGCCGTGCAGCCCGTCCTGCTTTGTCTTCAGCAGTGCTTGAGAGCGCGCCACATGAGAAAGCATTTGGTGCCTATTTGCGCAGCGGCGATGAAGATGCGCTGCGCGGGATCGAGATGGAAGGCAAGGCGATGTCCACTGCGGTGGCGGCCGATGGCGGCTATTTGGTTGATCCGCAAACCTCTGAAGCGGTGCAAAGCGTTTTGCGCGGCGCGGCGTCATTGCGTGCGATTGCTGCGGTGGTGAATGTCGAAGCGACGTCCTATGACGTATTGGTGGATCACTCTGATGCAGGCGCTGGCTGGGCGGATGAAACCGCTGCAAGTGCAGAGACGGGTACGCCGCAGGTGGATCGCATTTCGATTGCGTTGCATGAGCTTAGTGCGCTGCCGAAGGTGTCACAGCGGTTGCTAGATGACAGTGCATTTGACATTGAAAGCTGGCTTGCTGGAAAGATTGCAGACAAATTCGCGCGCGCTGAAAGCGATGCGTTCATCAACGGCGATGGCATTGACAAGCCGACGGGTGTTTTAACCTACACGTCTACGCCTAACGGGAGCGAGACCTGGGGTGAGATTGGCTATATAGCGACCGGTGTTGATGGAGACTTCGCAGCGGCAGATCCCGGTGATGCAATTGTCGATCTGGTTTATGCGCTGCCTGCGCGCTATCGCGCCAATGGGGCATTTGTGATGAACTCCAAAACCGCTGGGCGAGTTCGCAAAATGAAGGACGGCGATGGTCGTTTCTTGTGGTCCGACGGCTTTGCTGCGGGGGAGCCTTCGCTGCTTTTGGGATACAAAGTCGTGATTTGCGAAGACATGCCCGATGTAGCGAGCGATGCGAGTGCGATTGCCTTCGGTGATTTCGGCGCCGGGTATACTGTAGCGGAACGTCCTGATCTGCGTGTTTTACGCGATCCATTCTCTGCCAAGCCGAATGTTTTGTTCTACGCGACCAAACGAGTGGGCGGCGCTGTGACGGATTTCCACGCCATTAAACTGCTGAAGTTCGCAATCAGCTAAGAGCTGAGCTGCGATCGCGAAAGGCTGGCCCTTTGGTTTGGCCTTTCGCCCTATGGACGCGTGCAGAGAGAGACCCTGTGTTGTCTAGCTGCTCCCCTCCGTCCGAGCAATGCAGCTGTGCGCGTCCACCTTTGCCCTGGGGAAGCAAGTCATTTGGAGAGAGAGATGATGTTGATTGAAGAGGCTATTGTGCCCGACGAGGTATTGCCCCTCGCTGCTTTCAAAGCGCATTTACGACTTGGCACGGGGTTTGCTGAGGATGATGTGCAAGAGCCGGTGCTTGTCAGTTTTCTGCGAGCAGCATTGGCCGCAATCGAAGCGCGTATTGGTAAGGCTCTGATTGCGCGCGAGTTTTCCTGGTCGGTGACGCATTGGCGCGACGCGGCTTGCGAAACGCTTCCGTTGGCGCCCGTTTCTCAGGTTTCAGCGGTCGAGCTGGTTGACGCAAGCAAAGCTAGCGCAGCGCTAGATCCAGCGCAGTATGGCTTGGAGCAAGACGGGCAGCGTCCCAAGCTTATTTCATTGGGGGCAGGTTTTGAAAGCATTCCACGCGGGGGCAAAGCGGTCATTCGTTTTGTGGCCGGTTATGGCGAAGCTTGGGATGATGTGCCGAACGATCTTGCGCAGGCGGTCTTTTTACTTGCAGCGCACTACTACGAATATCGTGATGAAACTGCTTTGGCGCGCGGATGTATGCCCTTCGGTGTTCAGTCTTTGCTAGAGCGTTATCGCCCAATGCGGTTGTTTACGGGAGCAACGGTATGAGCGTGCCGAACTTAAACCGCGCATTGGTGCTGGAAGAACGTAGCGAGATTGCTGATGGCGCGGGCGGGTTGCGCAGCACCTGGAGCACGCTTGGAACGCTTTGGGCAGAGGTTCGCAGTTTCTCAGGTCGAGAGAGCGGCGGGCTCGGCGTTTCGCGCTCCAAGCTTTCATTGAAGATTACGCTGCGCGCAGCGCCGCAAGGTTCGAGCATGCGCCCGAGGCCAGATCAGAGGCTTCGCGAAGGGACACGGATCTATCGGATCACCGCTGTTGCGGAAGCGCAGCCTGTTGGTCGGTATCTGACCTGTTTTGCAACAGAAGAGGTCGCAGTATGAGCGTTTTATTATCTGATGTTTTGCAGAGTGCAGTCTACGATCGTCTTGTTGCGAACGTCGAGTTGGGTGCGATCGTTAATGCACATATCTACGATGCAATGCCTGCCGGCCCTGTGCCAGATCTTTATGTGCTGATTGGCGAAGAAGTCGTCAAAGATTCGTCCGACGTCAGTGGTGCGGGCAGCCAGCATGATGTGCTGATTTCATTGATCAGCACGGCAGATAGTTTTCTGACACTGAAACAAGCGGCCAGCGCGGTTTGGACTGCATTGGACAGTTCCGACCTCGTCTTGAGCGAGGGGCGCGTGGTTGGCTTTTGGTTCAGAGCCAGCACTGCAAAGCGCAGTTCATCTGGTCAACGCAAGATTGATCTGAAGTTCCGAGCACGCCTTGAGGCGTGAGGTGGATCTGTAATTTTTCTTAGAAATGGAGTGAGCATCATGGGTGCGCAGAATGGAAAAGACCTGCTGATCAAAGTGGATACCAATGGCAGCGGCACATTTGAAACTTTGGCTGGATTGAGAGCAACGCGCGTGAGTTTTAACGCGGAAACTGTCGACGTCACTAACCTAAGTAGCGCAGGCGGTTGGCGCGAGCTGCTGGCGGGTGCCGGTGTAAAGACAGCTGCATTGTCTGGTTCGGGTGTATTTCGCGACGAAGCGACGGATGAGCGCGCGCGGCAGATCTTTTTTGATGGGGAAATTCCGAACTTTCAGGTGATCATTCCTGATTTCGGCGTTGTGCAAGGGCCATTCCAGATCAGCTCGATTGAATATGCTGGATCGCACAATGGTGAGGCGACATATGAGATGTCGATGGCCTCCGCTGGCGAGCTCGTCTTTACGGCGGATAGCTAATGGAAAACCCGTGGAGCGGTGTCGTCCAGATTGAGATTGATGGCGTAAAACGCCCGATGTCTTTGACGCTTGGGGCTCTTGCTGAGTTAGAGGTTGATTTGGGCGAGGATACACTCGTTGCTTTGGTTGAACGCTTTGAGAGCGGCGGGTTTTCGAGCAGTGACGTGCTGGGCCTAATTGTTGCGGGATTGCGCGGGGGCGGCTGGGAAGTGGAGCGCGCGGATTTGCTTGCGGCCGAAGTTAGCGGCGGCCCCATGGGAGCGGCAAAGGTGGCAGCGCGATTGTTGGCGCGCGCCTTTCTGTTACCGGAGGAGCGCCGCGCATGAAGCTCGTAAATTGGCCTCAATTGATGCGCGCCGGGCTCGTTCAACTGCGGCTGGGCCCAGGGGAGTTCTGGGCGCTTACGCCAGCCGAACTGATGGTGATGCTCGGACATGGCGCAGGAAATGCGCCAATGGGACGAGCCCGTCTAAGCGATTTGCTGCGTGCATATCCAGATGGGCCAATCGAAGAAAGGAAAGTTCAAGATGAGTGAATTTGACAGCTCTGACCCGATGGAAGCGCAGCTTGATGCATTGGAAGACAGTTTTGCCAATGCTGCTGGAATGGCGTCGACGTTTGATGCGGAAATGAAGCGTATTCAAGGCACGTTCGAGACCGCTGGCAAGGGCGTACAAGGCCTTGATGCTTCTTTAAGCCGCTCGCTTCGCGGCGCATTCGAAAGCGTTGTCTTTGACGGTCAAAAGCTAAGCGATGCGTTAAAAGATGTTGGGCAATCCATGGCCAATACTGCGCTTAATGCCGCTGTTAAACCCGTTACGAACCATGTTTCGGGAATGATTACGGGTGGCATGGATGCTTTGTTCAAGGGGCTCTTACCCTTTGCGGATGGCGGCAGCTTTGCGCAGGGGCGCGTAACCGCATTTGCAAATGGCGGCGTTGTAGATGGGCCGACCACCTTTCCGATGCGTGGCGGCATAGGCCTAATGGGCGAAGCTGGTCCTGAGGCAATCATGCCGCTGACACGAGGCGCGGATGGGCGCCTTGGGGTTCGCGCACAAGGGCAGGGCGGTAGCGCGTCGCAAATCGTTGTGAATATCTCAACACCCGATGTTGAAGGTTTTAAGCGCTCGCAAAGTCAGATCGCCGCTCAAATGAGCCGCGCGCTAGGCCGTTCGCAGCGCTCGCGTTGATCAAAATTTCCTAAGTTGGAGGGGTAGCAGATGCAATTTCATGAAGTCAGGTTTCCGGCGGCGCTTAGCTTTGGATCAACAGGTGGGCCCGAGCGGCGCACCGATATTGTAACGCTGAGTAACGGGTTTGAAGAACGCAACACACCTTGGGCGCATTCGCGTCGTCGCTATGATGCAGGTGTTGGGCTGCGCGCGATGGATGATGTGGATGACGTACTCAATTTCTTCGAGGCGCGGCGCGGTCAAATGTATGCGTTCCGCTGGAAAGATTGGTCTGATTTCAAGTCATGTAAGCCCTCACAGTCGGTTGCGCTTGGCGATCAAACGATTGGTTTTGGCGACGGCCAAACGCGAGAATTTCAACTGAGCAAAACCTATTTATCGGGTGAAGCCAGCTATACGCGCATCATCTCAAAACCGGTGAGCGGAACTGTATTCGTGAGCCTTGCGGGGGATGAGCAAAACGAGGGCGTTCATTTTGAGGTGGATCTTGAGCGCGGGCTTATCGCGTTTGAACGGGCGCCAGATGAGGGGCGCGAAGTGACCGCGGGCTTTGAATTTGATGTGCCAGTTCGGTTTGACACAGATCGCATTCATACCTCGGCTGCCAGTTTTCAAGCTGGTGAAGTGCCAAGCATCCCAGTTGTTGAGGTGCGGTTATGAGTGCGTTCCCCGAAACGCTTCAAGCGCATCTTGATACAGGCGTAACAACGCTTTGCCGAGCGTGGAAAATCGAGCGCAGTGACGGGATCGTTTACGGCTTTACAGATCACGATTTGGCACTCGATTTCGAGGGCATGACGTTCAAGCCAGACACTGGTTTATCCGCGCTCGCCTTGCAGCAAAGCACCGGACTCTCGGTTGACAACACCGAAGCCATTGGCGCCATTAGCGATGCCGCGATTACCGACAGTGATATTGATGCCGGGCGCTTTGACGGGGCCGAGGTGACATCCTGGTTGCTCAATTGGGCTGATACGCGTCAGAGAATTGTTCAATTTCGCGGAAACATCGGAGAAATTCGCCGCACTGGCGGTGCATTTCAAGCTGAGCTACGTGGTTTGACGGATATGCTGAACCGTCCAGTAGGGCGGGTTTATCAAAGGCCGTGCGTTGCGGTTCTTGGCGACAGTGCCTGCGGCGTTGCGGTCCAAAGCGCGATCTATCGAGCCGAACGTAGCGTGGTGCAGGTCGAAAATGCGCGCGTCTTTCGATTTAGCGATTTAAGCGGATTCGATAGCGCGTGGTTCGAGCGCGGTGTGCTGACCGTCTTAAGCGGCGGCGCAGCGAACCTAACCGCTGCGATAAAGGTTGATCGCACGCGCAATGGCCTGCGTGAGATTACGCTTTGGGAGCCTTTGCGCGCAAACATTGTGGCAGGCGATATCGTGGCTTTGACCGCTGGGTGCGACAAACGGTTTGAAACCTGTCGTCTCAAGTTTTCGAACGCTCTGAATTATCGCGGATTTCCTGACATTCCAGAGGAAGAATGGATGATGGTGCACCCCTCCAAAGCACCAGCGCTTGATGGGGGGAGTAGACGATGAGCCTTGCTCTTATGCCGCCCGAGCGTGTTGTTGCCATTGCACGTTCTTGGATTGGAACGCCCTATCGTCATCAAGCGTCGCTTCAACATGCCGGAACCGATTGTTTGGGGTTGCTGCGTGGGATTTGGCGTACTCTTTACGGCAGCGAACCTGAGGTAGTGCCGCCATATTCTCAAGACTGGGCTGAGCCTCAAGGCGATGAAGTTCTGCTACGTGCCGCGCTTAGGTATTTAGAACCGCAAGAGCGGGCTTTGAGCGCTGGCGATGTTCTGCTGTTTCGTATGCGCGCGGGATCAATTGCTAAACATTTGGGGGTTTGCTCGCGCGCTGGCGAAGAGAGCATGTTCATCCACGCCTATAGCGGACATGCCGTTACAGAAAGCCCGCTTAGCCCACCTTGGCAGCGAAAAATTGCTGCACGTTTCTGTTTTCCTTTAGGAGTATAAGACATGGCTACGATCCTTTTGTCCGCGGCGGGTGCTTCTTTGGGGGCTTCTGTCGGAGGTTCTGTTCTTGGGCTATCAATGTCGGCGATCGGGCGCTTTGCAGGCGCTATGGTTGGCGCGTCAATAGATCGCCGCTCTGTCCGCACAGATCAGCATATAATCGGCGGTGGATCGGAAACCGTGCAAACAGGCCAAATGAACCGGTTTCGTTTAACCGGCGCGGGGGAAGGGCGCCCGATCGGACAAATCTTTGGCCGCATGCGCGTGGCGGGGCAGGTCATCTGGTCTAGCGAGTTTGAAGAGCGCGTTTACACTTCGACTGCGACGCAGGTTAGCACTCAAACACAAAGCGCGCAGAGCAGCGGCGGCAAAGGGGCGCGGCGCGAGGTTGCGGGATCGACAACGATCACCAACTCAGACACGACAATTACGCAGAACTACGCCTATACGATCAGTATCGCGGTTGCGCTGTGCGAGGGCGAGATTACCTCGGTTGGTCGTGTTTGGGCGGATGGCACCGAAGTCAGTGCGGTCGATTTGAATATGCGTGTTTATAGGGGATCGCGCACCCAAGCTGCCGATCCCAAGATTGAAGCGGTTGAAGGGGCAGGCATGGCACCTGCGTATCGTGGCACGGCTTATGTCGTGTTCGAAAACCTGCAACTTGCAGACTTTGGCAATCGCGTGCCGCAGTTCTCGTTTGAAGTCATTCGCGGCGCTACAGATGAAACGCCTGACATCGCAAAAGATCTAACGCAGTCGATTCAAGCCGTTGCATTGATGCCCGGTTCTGGTGAATTTGCCTTGGCCACGACGCCTGTTCATTACGATCACGGGTTAGGTGTAAAGCAGAGCGTTAACGTAAATTCACCAAGCTATCGAAGCGATATTGCGACGTCCTTAAAGGCCCTTAAGGAAGAGCTGCCAAATTGCGTCGCCGCGTCATTGATTGTCAGCTGGTTTGGCAACGATTTGCGATGTGGTGAATGTCAGATCAAACCAAAAGTGGAACAGCAAGCATTTGAAGGCGACAAGCTGCAATGGTCCGTCGCCGGGGTGGATCGTGCTTCTGCTGATGTGATCGCCCAGCAATCAGGCAGGCCGGTCTATGGCGGCACGCCGTCAGATAATTCGGTCTTGGAAGCGATTGCTGAGCTGAAAGACGCCGGTCAAAAGGTCATGTTTTATCCCTTTATTCTCATGGACCAGCTGAGCGGAAACGGTCTTCCTGATCCCTGGAGCGCGTCGAGCAGTCAACCGAAATTGCCTTGGCGCGGACGCATTACTTGCTCGGTTGCCCCATTGCGCGATGGATCAACAGATGAAAGCGCGGCTGCCGCTGCCGAGGTGGCTGACTTCTTTGGTTCGGCTTCAGCTTCGGATTTTTCGCTTTCCTCAGATTCTGTTTCCTATGATGGGCCAAACGAGTGGAGCTTTCGACGGTTCATTTTGCACAACGCTTCGCTTTGCGCCTTGGCTGGCGGCGTGGATTCTTTTTGTATCGGGTCCGAAATGCGCGGACTGACGCAAATCCGCGGCGCAGCACATAGCTTTCCGGCTGTGAGCCAGCTTATTGCGTTGGCGGCAGAAGTTCGTTTGCTTTTGGGGCCTTCGTGCAAAATAGGATATGCCGCTGATTGGTCAGAATACTTTGGGTATTCGCCCCAAGACGGAAAAGGTCATCACTATTTCCATCTCGATCCGTTGTGGGCCGATGACAACATCGATTTCATCGGAATTGACAACTACATGCCGCTTTCCGACTGGCGCGATGGGGAAGAGCACCGCGATGTAGAGGCGGGATCGATCTATTCGCTCGACTATCTCAAAGCCAACATCGAAGGCGGCGAGGGGTATGATTGGTATTACCATTCTGATGAGGCACGCGCGGCGCAAATTCGCACGGACATTGAAGACGGCGCTTACGACGAGCCGTGGATCTTCCGCTACAAAGATATTCGCAACTGGTGGAGCAAGCCACACCACAATCGTATCGGAGGGCAACGTCAAAGCGAAGCAACGCCTTGGGATCCGAAATCCAAGCCAATTTGGTTTACCGAATTTGGCTGCGCCGCGATTGATAAAGGGAGCAATCAACCAAACAAGTTTCTTGACCCCAAATCCTCTGAATCAAGTCAGCCACGCTATTCGAATGGTCAGCGCGACGAGCTGATGCAAATGCAATATCTGCAGGCGATGACTGAATACTGGAGCGAGGGGGCGAATAACCCGGTCTCCGAGAGTTATGGTGGCCGTATGCTTGATATGAGCCGCGCCTTCGCTTGGGCGTGGGACACGCGCCCGTTTCCTCAGTTTCCTAATCGCGTTGATATTTGGTCTGATGGGGAAAACTATTGGCGTGGACATTGGTTGAACGGACGGACGACGTCACGATCTCTTGCATCGGTTGTTGCAGAAATTTGTATGCTTGCAGGGGAAACCAGGTTTGATGTGAGCCAGCTTTATGGCGTCGTCCGCGGCTATCAAATTGCCGATGTGTTGGAAGCGCGCAGTGCACTGCAGCCTTTGATGCTGCGTTTTGGGTTTGATGCGATTGAACGCGAAGGTGTTTTGCATTTTGCAATGCGCGATGGTCAAAGCGATATTGAGATTGAAGCTGAACATCTTGCCGAGCATAGCGAAATTGAGGGCGCACTGGAGGTTATCCGCGGATCGGACGCGGATCTCGCTGGACGTTTGCGTGCGAGCTTTGTCGAAGCGGACGCTGACTTTGATGTCATTGTAGAAGAAACCGTTTTACCGCAAGACGGTAGCCACGCAGTGTCTTCGTCCGACCTTCCGATGGCGTTGACGCGCGCAGAGGCGCGTCAAACGTTGGAACGTTGGCTAAGCGAAGCAAGGGTGTCGCGCGAGGCAATAAAATTTGCGCTGCCTCCATCAAAACTGTTTGTGAAAGCTGGCGACATTGTTCGAATAAAAGGGACTGCGCAAAGCGATACGCAGTTTCGCGTTGATCGAATAGAGCAGGGCGCAAGCCAATTGTTGGAAGCCGTGCGGATCGAGCCAAACGTCTATCGCCCTGCGCCTTATGACGGCGAAACCGGCACGTCCCGGCCCTTCATTCCAGCGACGCCTGTGCTACCGTACTTTCTTGATCTGCCTTTGATGACAGGCAATGAGGTTCCTTATGCACCTCATATCGCGGTGACAGCGACGCCTTGGCCAACGGCCGTATCGCTCTATGATGCACCGATAGATGCAGATTATGGGTTTAATACCTATGTTATGGGTCGATCGATTATCGGGGAGACAGAAACGCCGCTGTTTGCCAGTGGTGCAGGGCTGATTGATCGCGGGGCGCCGTTACGCGTGCGTTTGGCAAGTGATCAACTCGAGAGCATTGCGCGTGAAACCTTGTTAAGCGGAGGCAATCTCGCCGCGATTGGCGATGGATCTTCGCAAAACTGGGAAGTGTTTCAATTCCAGAACGCGGACTTGGTCGCGCCAGATACCTATGAGCTAAGTGTCAGACTGCGAGGGCAGTTTGGAACTGACGGATTGATGCCGTATGCCTGGCCCATTGGATCAACATTTGTGTTGCTCAACGGCGTTGCTAATCAAGTCAGGCTTCGCAGTTCTGATCGAGGTGTCGAGCGTCACTATAGGGTTGGACCAGCGCTTCGCGGATATGATGATCCATCTTATGAAGTTCGCGTTGAAAGTTTTGAAGGCGCGGGGCTGCGGCCCTATCCACCTGCGCATTTGCGCGCTGATTTGGAAAACGCAGATGTTACCTTCAGCTGGCTACGCAGAACACGTATCGAGGGCGATGAATGGGGCTGGGGCGATGTTCCGCTAGGTGAAGAGCAGGAACAATACTTGGTTCGGGTCGTAGTTGGGGGTCAAATCGTTCGCGAGGAAATGACCGCTTCTGCGCACTACACGTATCCTTTGAGCGCGCGTGTCGAGGATGGCGCTATGGGCGTTTATGAGTTTCGCGTAGCGCAGATTTCTGATCGCTTTGGACCTGGGCTCTTTGCGCGGCTCACCCAAGGGACGTCACTTTGATGCAAGTTAGCTTGTTTGATTGCATCCTTGCGATGCGCTATCTGTTGCGATTTTCGCCGGGCCAGCGACGCGAAAAATGTGCGTCGCTCCTCAGGCGCGCGAACTTTGCACAAACTTATGTCGACATAACCGGCAGGGTTCATCCCCTCTATGGGGATGGATCACTGAGCGCCTTGTCTTTGCGCATTGGAATAGCGGCGATGCCAACACAGCTGTCCCGAGACACGATCGAAACGCTTGCACTGGTTTTGCACGGTGTTGAGGGTCATTTAAACAAAACAGAAAATCAATCACGCGCGTAGATGTGATCTATCAGTGCTTTGCATTTGTCCTAAAATGCTTATCTGGGTAAGGTGAGGGACCAGCATGAAGGAAAATGCAATGGAACAAGCAACGAAGCCACTACATCGGGTTGATCCTGTTTGGGATCGTATCACCCGCGAAGCACAGCAGGCAGTTCAAGATGAACCGCTTATGGGTGGCTTGTTGCATGCATGCATTTTGCATCACAGCAATCTCGAAAAGGCATTGTCGTATCGCTTTTCGGCCAAATTGCATTCGAATGAGATGAGTCAAATTATCCTGCGCGATATTGCAGATGAAGCCTATGCGGAAGACCCCTCCATTGTAGAGAGCGCGCGGGCGGATTTGATGGCCATCTTAGAGCGTGATCCTGCTTGCCATCGCTTACTGCAGCCTATTGTTTTCTTTAAAGGATTTCAGGCAATCCAAGCTTATCGCGTTGCGCATTGGCTATGGTCTAAGGGACAGTTTGATCTTTCGTTCTTTGTTCAAATGCGGGTGTCAGAAATTTTCGGCGTTGATATTCACCCTGCGGCAAAGATCGGCAAAGGCATCATGATTGATCATGCCCATTCCATCGTAATTGGTGAAACCGCCGTCGTGGGTGACAACGTGTCGATGCTGCATTCTGTAACCCTTGGCGGTACGGGCAAAGAAGAAGAAGAGCGCCACCCGAAAATCGGGGATGGAGTGCTGATCGGGGCAGGTGCCAAGGTTCTTGGCAACATCAAAGTTGGGCATTGCAGCCGCATCGCTGCCGGTTCAGTTGTTTTGGCGGAAGTGCCACCTTGCAAAACTGTTGCGGGTGTTCCAGCCAAAATCGTGGGAGAGGCGGGATGCGATCAACCCTCGGTCTCAATGGACCAACTGATCAACTCAGCGCCTAAGTAACTTTTGTTGAAAGGCCTGCGGCAAAAGCCGCAGATTTGATTGAGCCTGCCCCAATGGGGCAGGCGGTGCCTTCGGCGAGAGTTTAATTTGGAAAATGAAGCTTAGGCCAGCATTGCCGCAGGGTTTTCTAGATTGTCTTTTATTTCAGCCAAAAGCTGTGCACCCAACGCCCCATCAATGACCCGGTGATCAACCGAAAGCGTAAGCGACATTATCGTTGCAACACCAAGGTTGCCATCGTCTTGAACGATAGGCTTTTTGACGCCTGCGCCGACCGCCAATATCGCGCCATGGGGCGGGTTGATTACTGCATCAAAATTTTCGATGCCCATCATTCCCAAATTCGAGATTGCGAAACTGCCGCCTTGATATTCATGCGGGGCGAGTTTTCTTTCTTTTGCACGCGATGCGAGGTCTTTCATTTCAGTCGATAGCGCGGACATCGACTTCGAGTCCGCATCTAGCAAAACTGGTGTGAACAATCCTCCGTCTACCGCGACGGCGACCGCCACATCGGACGCCGACATTTGCAAAACTCTATCGCCAGCCCAAACTGCATTCGCAGCAGGCACATCTTGCAAAGCAAGAGCGCAGGCTTTGATGATGAAATCATTGACCGAGAGCTTAATGTCTCGTTTAGCCAGCTTTTTTTTGATCTGAGCACGAAACGCGAGGAGTTCGTCAAGCAACACATCGCGGCGTAAATAGAAATGCGGGATGGTTTGCTTGGCCTCTGTCAAACGCGCGGCGATGGTTTTTCGCATCCCATCAAGCGGGATCTCTTCAAAGACACGTCCCTCGTAGAGCGCCGCAACAGCGTCAGAACTTGCTAAAGGGCTTGGTGGCGGGGCAAGTGGCGCAGGTGCTTTGATTGCAGATGTTTGCTTGGGCTCACCAAGCACATCCGCTTTGACGATACGCCCTTTTGGTCCACTCCCTTTGAGCGATCCAAGATCGAGGCCGCGATCCGCAGCAATGCGCCGCGCGAGCGGTGAGGCAAAAACGCGATTAGGCGACAGAGAGGGCGCTATTACAGAAGTTTCGGCGATTGGTGTTTTTGCGACCTCTGTTTCTTCTTGCGCGGCACCGTCTTCGAGCAAAAGCGCGATTGGCGCGTTCACTTTTACACCCGCAGTGCCCGCTTCAACTAAAAGCTTGCTAATGACACCGTCATCAACAGCTTCAAATTCCATCGTTGCTTTGTCTGTTTCGATTTCAGCCAGCAGGTCACCCGAAGCAACGCTATCGCCCTCTTTGACCAGCCATTTAGCGAGCGTGCCTTCTTCCATCGTGGGTGACAGGGCGGGCATGAGAATTTCAAGAGCCATCTAACTGTCTTCCTTAACGGTATGTTACTTTGCGCACAGCGTCGATCACCTCTTCAGTGGTCGTGAGCGCAAGTTTTTCAAGGTTCGCCGCATAGGGCATGGGCACGTCTTTGCCAGTGCAATTGATCACTGGCGCATCAAGGTAGTCAAATGCCTCCTGCATCAAAACCGAAGAAATATGACTGCCAATAGAACCGACCGGCCAACCTTCTTCGACGGTTACGCAGCGATTGGTTTTCTTGACGCTTTCGATGACCGTCTCGGTATCGAGGGGGCGAAGGGATCGCAGGTCAATGACCTCAACCTCAACTCCGGCTTCTGACAGTTTATCAGCAGCTTCCAAGGCGTAGCTCATCCCGATACCAAAGCTAACGATTGTCACATCAGCACCCGAGCGCGCAATCTTTGCTTTGCCAATCGGGATGGTCAAATCCTCAATCTCAGGAACGTCGAAAGAGCGACCGTACAAAATTTCATTCTCCAAAAAGATCACTGGATTTGGATCGCGAATGGCCGATTTCAAAAGTCCTTTTGCATCTGCGGCGGTATAAGGCATCACAACTTTGAGACCCGGAATATGCGCATACCATGCGGCGTAGTCTTGGGAGTGCTGTGCACCAACGCGCGCCGCTGCGCCGTTCGCGCCGCGAAACACCATCGGAGCGCCCATTTGACCACCTGACATATATAGCGTCTTTGCGGCAGAATTGATAATTTGATCAATGGCTTGCATGGCGAAGTTAAACGTCATGAACTCAACAATCGGCTTCAACCCGCCAAACGCCGCGCCAACCGCAATACCGGTAAATCCATGTTCTGTGATTGGCGTATCCATGACCCGCTTGGCACCGAATTCGTCCAGCAACCCTTGGGAAATCTTGTAGGCGCCTTGGTATTCACCAACTTCTTCGCCCATCAAAAACACGTTCTCATCGCGCAGCATTTCTTCGCGCATCGCATCGCGCAAAGCTTCGCGAACGGTTTGCTGCTTCATCGGAGTGCCGTCTGGCCAATCAGGCTTTAGATCTTGCGGCGCAGCAACTGGCGGGGGCGCAACCGCGGCGGCGGGGGCAACGTGCGCAGGTGCGATTGGGGCAGGCGGCGCGACACGTGCATCCGATGCGCTTTCACCGTCTTCCAGCAGCAACGCAATCGCCGTGTTCACAGCCACCCCAGCGCTTCCTTCGGGCACGAGGATCGAGCCAATGACACCATCATCAACCGCTTCGAACTCCATCGTTGCCTTGTCGGTCTCGATCTCCGCGATGATGTCGCCAGAAGCGACTGTGTCGCCCTCCGCAACCAACCATTTGGCGAGCGTGCCTTCTTCCATCGTAGGTGAAAGGGCGGGCATAAGGATTTGAATTGCCAAATTACGAAGCCCCCAATGATGTAATCATACCAACGATATTGCCTTGCCCGTCTTCAACATAGGCGCAGCGGCCAACGCCTGGAAAATCAGTCGGTGGCAATGCTTCCGCGCCGCCATTGGCGAGCGCCCAAGCATAGCGATCATCGCAATTATCAACGTCAAATGTCATGGTGCCGCCGCGCACAGCGCTGCCCGCAGGGTGGGCGGTGTCAGGGCGCGTCAACATGCCAATGGTGCAGCCCGTGTCACCGCCAATCCCAGCGCCAGAGGCCAAGTGATAAGAAACCGCTTCGCCGCCCGGCATTGCGTCAAACGTCCAGCCAAACAAGCCGCCATAGTAGGCTTTGCCAGCCTCAACATCTGCAACATAGATTTCGAAATGTGGCATTACACGGCCTCCGATTCTGCGTAGATATCTGTCCAAAGCTGCGAAACATCGGGCAATGGGCTTTCCTTGGCGAACTCCGCCGAGGCATTCACAACTTTCTTGATCTCTTTATCAATCGCCTTCAGGTCATCCTCGCTGGCGTGTTTTCCTGTCAGCAAGGTCTCGCGCACTTGTTCAATGGGATCACGTTCATCGCGCATTTTCTGGACTTCTTCACGGGTGCGATATTTCGCTGGATCGGACATGGAATGACCGCGATAGCGATAGGTTTTTATCTCCAAAATGTAGGGGCCTTTGCCAGAACGGCAGTGCTGAACGGCGCGCTGGCCCGCATCTTTGACCGCCAGAACATCCATGCCATCTACGGCTTCCCCCGGAATGCCAAAGGCGGCGCCGCGCGTGTATAGATCAGGCGTCGATGTTGAACGTCCCTGCGCTGTGCCCATCGCGTATTGATTGTTTTCAATGACAAAAATGCACGGTAGCTCCCAAAGCGCAGCCATATTAAAAGTCTCATAGACCTGTCCTTGGTTCGCAGCGCCATCACCGAAATAGGTAAACGTCACGCGCCCGTTGCCTTTGTATTTGTCAGCAAAGGCAAGACCCGCGCCAAGCGGCACTTGCGCCGCGACGATGCCATGACCACCGTAGAAATGCTTTTCCTTAGAGAACATATGCATCGAGCCGCCTTTGCCCTTGGAATAACCATCAGCGCGCCCCGTAAGCTCGGCCATGACACCATTCGGGTCCATGCCGCAGGCCAGCATATGGCCATGATCACGATAAGAGGTGATCCGCTTGTCGCCGTCCTCTGCTGCGGCTTCGAGGCCGACAACAACGGCTTCTTGGCCGATATAGAGGTGACAAAATCCACCAATCAGCCCCATGCCATAAAGCTGGCCCGCCTTTTCTTCAAAGCGGCGAATGAGAAGCATGTCTTTATAGTGCTTGAGCAGCGCGTCAGCAGAAATATTCGACGATTTGGTTGTTTTCTTCGCTGGCATTAGCCGAACACCCTCCCAAAGATGAAAACTAGTTTAGCGTTAAACTATACTCTACCGCAGCGGATCGCGTCTGACCAGTGATTCAATTTGATTGTAAGGAAAGGCACAAATGCCGAAAGTTATCGAACGACAATCTCATCTGCGCGGATCAAGCCAAGCACATCGCGCGCTTGCTGATCAAGTAAGTCAAGATCGAGATAGGTGTCGGACAACCGTTTGGTCAGGTTTTCCATTTCAGCAACTTCGCCTTTGAGCATGGTAAGCTGAACATCCAGATCTCGCGCGGCTACGTTGATCTCTGCGCGGCGAAAGACACCGTAATCGCCCTGAACCGCCGCAAATGTGAAATACGTCGCAAGGCTGAATGCCACTGCGAAATAGATCAATGCGCCAAACGCTGGTTTTGCGGTTTTAGTTGCCATGCTGCCCTCGAAAGCACCTCTTAACGGATGCCGTGCGCCCTATGTGGCATGAAGGGTTGACGCGGGTCAGCCTTTTTTCCCCGCCGCATCAATTCTGAGCGCCAAGGTGTGTGTTTGAAGGCACAGCTACCAACGCCAGAGTGAGAGAAAGGGCCGTTTGGGCGGCGCAGTTTACTCTGAGATCAATGATTTCAACACGTTCGCCGCCAACTCAAACGATCGAACCCGCGAATCGTGATCATGGATCATGCCTGTGACCATCAATTCGTCAGGCTGATAACGCGAAATGAGGCCCTCTAACCCGCGATAGACCGTGTCAGGCGCGCCAGTTGCAGAACACGACAGGGCATGTTCAACCTGCCTTAGAACTTGCGTCGGCACCTGCGCGCCTATCTCGTCCGTCGGATAGGGTAAAAGACCCGGCTTGCCAGTGCGAAGCCGTGCAAAGGCCAAGATTTGAGACGAGCGCAGGAACACTGCCTCCTCGTCACTTGGCGCAACGCAAACGCCAGCCGCCATCATCGCGTAGGGCTTATCAAGCGCCCGAGAGGCTTTGAATGTTGATCGATAGATATGTAGCGCTTGCTCTAACATATCCGGCGCAAAGTGGGAGGCGAAGGCGTAAGGCAGCCCCAAATGCGCGGCAAGCTGCGCTCCGAACAAGCTGGACCCCAAGATCCAAACAGGCACCTGCGTGCCATATCCGGGAACGGCGCGCACCGTTGCTTCGGGGTTTTCATCGAAATACCCGATCAATTCCTGCACATCCTGCGGAAAGCTATCCTCTGGCGCCATATGACGGCGCAGCGCGCGGGCGGTTGCCATATCAGTTCCGGGTGCTCGGCCAAGCCCCAGATCAATGCGATCGGGATAAAGCGTTGCAAGCGTGCCGAATTGCTCGGCCACAACCAAAGGCGCATGATTGGGCAGCATGATGCCACCGGCGCCGACACGCATTGTCTTTGTCGCCGCTGCGACCTGCGCAATCATGATCGAGGTGGCCGCGCTGGCGATCCCCGGCATGTTGTGATGCTCAGCAAGCCAATAGCGATGATTGCCCGCCACTTCTGCCGCTTGTGCGAGGTGAACCGTATTGCGGATCGCATCGCCAGTGCGTTGCCCCTCTGGCACAGGTGATAAGTCTAGAAGGGAAAAACGCTGCATTGCCTAGTATCCCCGCCAAATCCAACCACCACCGAAAATACGTGTGCTGTCGGTATCATAAAAAACACAAGCTTGCCCCGGTGACACGCCGTCTTCGGGCGTCAGCAGCTCAACACTCGCTTCGGTTTCTGAGATCGGGCGAATAATCGCAGGGCGCGGCGGACGGGTAGAGCGCACGCGCACCAACACATGCCATTCGTCTTTTGACATCAGCGGATCATCACCCAGCCAGTTGATTTCGCGCACGGGAATGGTCCGCGTGCTGAGCATCTCTTTCGGGCCAACGATGACCTGTTTTTTGTCCACATCGAGCCGCACAACATAGAGAGGATCGGCCAGACCACCAATCCCAAGGCCGCGACGCTGGCCAATCGTATAATGAATAACGCCCTCATGATGCCCCAGCACAGTGCCATCCACATCAACAATATCGCCAGCTTCTGCCGCGCCGGGGCGCAGCTTTTCGATCACCGCTGCGTAATTGCCGTTTGGCACAAAACAAATGTCCTGACTGTCAGGCTTGTCCGCAACGCTTAGCCCGAACTTTGCCGCAAGTTCACGCGTCGCATCCTTGGAGGGCAGGTGGCCCAAAGGGAAGCGCAAGAAATCGAGCTGCTCTTGTTTGGTGGAAAATAGAAAATAACTCTGATCACGCGCGCCATCAGCCGCCGCATGTAACTCTGCCTTTTCAGGGCCCATCATGCGCTGGATATAATGCCCCGTCGCCATGCAATCCGCATCAAGATCCTTGGCTGTCTCTAGCAAGTCTTTGAACTTTACCCGCTCGTTGCACCGAATACAGGGCACAGGCGTTGCACCAGCAAGATAACTGTCTGCGAATTCGTCAATCACCGCATCTTTGAACACGTTTTCATAATCGAGAACATAATGAGGAAACCCCATTTCTTCGGCGACGCGGCGCGCATCGTGAATATCAATGCCAGCGCAGCACGCACCTTTTTTGGCCAAGGCAGCGCCATGATCATATAGCTGCAAGGTCACGCCAACCACATCATAGCCCTCGGACGCCAATTGCGCCGCGACAACCGAGCTGTCCACGCCGCCAGACATCGCAACAACGACGCGGGTTTCGGAAGGGGGTTTTGCGAACCCAAGGCTATTGAGTTTGTCAGGTTGATCTAGCGCCATGACGGCAACTCCTTACCAGAACCAAAGAAAATATAGGAAAATCCTAAACACTCTCAAGGGGGCGTTTCACTTCGCTTTAAGAGATTGCACGCAGAAAGGCCAGCAAGCAGACAAGAGGCGTAATAATGTATCTCAAGAAAGTAGATGGACCAAGGGCCGTGACCCTACCCAACGGCCAAGTCATGAGCAGGGCAGACCTGCCAACACCTCAAACACGGCGCTGGGTCGCATCGCGCAAAGCCGCGGTTGTCAAAGGCGTAACGCACGGTTTGATTTCAAAAGACGAAGCGCTCGAGCGGTATTCGCTTAGCGAAGAAGAGTTCACGCAATGGGTGCATGCAGTTGCAACTCACGGAGAGAAAGCCCTGAAAACCACGCGCATTCAGCACTATAGACAACCTTAAGTTGAGTGTGTTACTTTTTTATTGCGAACGGTAACGTTGGGTTAACTATTTTCCCTCAGCTTGCCCTTGAAGCAAATGAACGGAGTGACCCTATGCGCGTACTCTTGGTTGAGGACGATCCCACAACATCGAAAAGCATCGATATGATGCTGACTCACGCCAATCTTAATGTCTATTCGACCTCATACGGGGAAGAGGGCATCGATCTGGCGAAACTATATGATTACGATTTGATCCTTCTTGATCTAAATCTGCCAGACATGAACGGACATGAGGTTCTGCGCCAGCTGCGCCTTGCACGGATTGATACGCCGATTTTGATCTTGTCAGGCTCGGACGATACAGAAAACAAGATCAAAGGTTTCGGTTTTGGCGCGGACGACTATCTCACTAAACCGTTCCATCGTGACGAGCTGATTGCGCGTATTCACGCGATCATTCGCCGCTCCAAAGGGCATTCTCAGTCGATCATCTATACTGGCAAGATCGCGGTGAACCTTGATGCCAAAACCGTCGAGGTCGAAGGCGAGACTGTTCACCTCACGGGCAAAGAATACCAGATGTTAGAGCTACTTTCGCTGCGCAAGGGCACGACGCTCACGAAAGAGATGTTCTTGAACCATCTCTACGGCGGTATGGATGAGCCCGAACTCAAGATCATTGACGTCTTTATTTGTAAACTGCGCAAGAAGCTGTGCGAAGCGACACACGAAGACAGTTATATCGAAACGGTCTGGGGGCGCGGCTATGTATTACGTGATCCTGTCGAAAATGCTCAAAGCAAAACGCCAATGGCCGCAGCGGGATAACAAATCACCCCGGCTTTGGCATTGCGCCGCCCCTCTAGACGCGCGCGCGCCGTCCCCCTATCACTAATGCGACTCTGGGGAAGGCGCGCATGACGACGATCAATATCAGTGACCTGAATGAAGTGGACGCACGCTTTGAATTGGCGCGCCTGGCCAAACAACTTCGCCGCGCAAACGACGATTACTATGGCAAGGATGCGCCCACGCTAACTGATGCGGAATACGACGCGCTAAAGCAGCGCAATGCCGCGATTGAGGCGCGATTTCCAGACCTGAAACGTGCCGATAGCCCGAGCGAGCAAGTCGGCGCGCCCGCGCAGGATGGGTTTGGCAAAATTACCCATGCGCAGCGCATGATGTCGCTGGGCAATGCCTTTACTGATGAAGATGTAAGCGACTTCGTCCAAGGCATTCGCAAATATCTGGGACTAACCATTGATGCACCGCTTGCCTTTACAGCAGAGCCAAAAATCGACGGGCTTTCTTTATCGCTACGGTATGAAAGCGGTGTTTTAGTTCAAGCCGCGACCCGAGGCGACGGAGCAACCGGTGAGGACGTGCTCGCCAACGCCCGCACGATTGCTGACATACCGCAACAGATTGAAAACGCACCAGAATTGCTTGAAGTTCGGGGCGAAGTTTATATGAGCCATGCGGACTTCGAAACACTGAACACACGCCAGGCCGAGCGCGGGGGCAAAACCTTTGCCAATCCGCGCAACGCCGCCGCCGGATCACTTCGACAATTAGACGCCGAGATTACCAAATCACGTCCACTGAAGTTTTTCGCTTATGCGTGGGGTGCATTGTCTGATCCGCTTGCGGATACTCAAGAAGGATCAATAAAGCGGCTAAAGGCGCTTGGATTTAAGACAAATGATCTTACAAAGCGTTTTGAAACGGCCCACAAACTGATCGAACATTACCACAACATCGAACAAGAGCGCGCAGATCTGGGGTATGATATCGACGGTGTTGTTTACAAGGTCGATGATCTTGCTTTTCAATCCCGCCTCGGTTTTCGCTCGACAACGCCGCGTTGGGCGATTGCGCATAAATTCCCTGCCGAACTTGCTTGGACCAGACTTGAGGCAATCGACATACAAGTTGGCCGAACGGGTGCGCTTAGTCCCGTCGCGCGGCTGACGCCAGTTACCGTCGGCGGCGTCGTTGTTTCAAACGCGACCCTTCATAATGAAGATTACATTAAGGGGCGCGATGGCAATGGCGCGCCGATACGCGAGGGGCGCGACATACGTGTGGGCGATTGGGTTCAAATCTTTCGCGCGGGCGATGTCATTCCAAAGATCAAAGATGTCGATCTGTCAAAACGCCCGGAAAATAGCAAACCGTTTGAGTTCCCAAAAACCTGCCCAGAATGCCAAAGCCGCGCCATTCGTGAAGAGGGCGACGCGATCCGCCGCTGTACAGGTGGGCTTATCTGTCCTGCGCAAGCGGTTGAAAAATTAAAGCATTTCGTTGCGCGCGGCGCTTTTGACATTGAGGGGCTTGGCGCAAAACAGGTGGAGATGTTCTACCATGACCCCGCGCTGCCAATTCGTGAACCAGCCGATATCTTCACCCTTAGAAAACGCGATGCACAGCAGCCGTTAACCAAGCTTAAAAACCGCGAAGGGTGGGGTGCCAAAAGCGCTGACAAGCTTTTCGATGCAATTGACGAGCGCAGAAACATCGGCTTTGCGCGCGTTTTGTTCGCCCTTGGTCTGCGCCATGTCGGCGCGCAAAACGCAGCTTTGATCGCGCGGCACTATGGATCATGGACCCGTTTCGTCAACGCGATGGACAGCGCAAATGATCGCGAGAGCGCGGCTTGGGAGGATCTAATTTCGATAGATGGCGTTGGCGCGGTTATGGCGACCTCGCTTGTCACCAGCTTCAATCAAGAGGCAGAGCGCGCCTCTATCACGAGATTGACGGACGAATTAACCATAGAGGACGCAGAGCAACCAAGTTCTGACAGCCCCGTTGCAGGCAAAACTGTTGTCTTTACAGGCACCTTGGAAAAGATGACCCGCGCAGAAGCAAAGGCACGCGCGGAATCGTTAGGCGCCAAGGTGTCTGGCTCGGTTTCTGCCAAGACAGACATTCTCATCGCCGGCCCCGGAGCGGGTTCAAAGGCCAAAAAAGCGGCAGACCTAGGCGTGCAAAAGATTGATGAAGATGGCTGGTTGGCCTTGATTGAATCCCTATGAGCGGGCGCCCAGAGGTTCTTTACCCGCTCTTTTCCGAGCTTACCAAGCTTGACGGAATTGGCCCGAAAACCGCGCAGAACATGGCGGGGCTTGGCGTAGAAAAGCCTCGTGATCTTTTGTTTTTATTACCATTTTCTGGTATTGACCGCACGATCAAAGCCACCGTCCAAGGGGCCGATCTGCCAAACACCTTGACCGTGGAAGTCGAAATTGGCCAACACCGCCCACCGCGCAACAAAGGCGGCGCATATCGCATTGATGTGATTGACGCGCAGATTGCATTCCAATTGGTGTTCTTCCATGCGCGAGGCGATTATTTGGGCAAACTGCTACCCACGGGACAACGCCGTGTTGTTTCAGGAAAAGTCGAACTATTTGATGGGCTGGCGCAAATGGTGCATCCGGACCACGTGGTGCGCACAGAGGACGCAGCCCAAATTCCCACATACGAACCCGTTTACCCCTTAACCGCGGGCGTGACGCAAAAGCCCTTGAGCAAAGCTATCGCGAACGCGTTAACACTGGTCCCTGAACTGGATGAGTGGGTTGATCCCACTCAAAAGAATGAAAACAACTGGCCTGATTGGAACCATGCAATTGCAGCGGTTCATGCACCCACGTCAAGCGCGGATCTTGCCGCGACTGCGCCAGCGCGAGAGCGATTAGCCTACGATGAATTCATGGCGCACCAGCTCACATTGGCGCTTGCCCGCGCAAACCGACGGCGCGCCCCTGGCATTGAAAGCAGGGGAACAGGCAAACTGCGTAACCAAGTGTTAAAGGCGCTGCCCTATAAACCGACGGGCGCGCAGAATCGCGCTATTGATGAAATTTCGACGGATATGGCAAACGGGCAGCGGATGAACCGGCTGCTTCAAGGGGACGTTGGCTCTGGTAAAACCTTAGTCGCTTTTATGGCGCTGCTCACGGCCGTGGAATCAGGCGGGCAGGGCGTGATGATGGCGCCCACCGAGATACTCGCGCGTCAGCACCTTGAGGGGCTTCAGCCGTTAGCAGAATCCGCTGGCGTTGTTCTGGAATTGCTCACAGGCCGCGACAAAGGCCGCGAAAGAGAGGCAAAATTAACCGCGTTAAACGAAGGCAAAATTCAAATCCTCGTCGGGACACACGCGGTGTTCCAAAAGGACGTTCAATTTCTTGATTTGAGATTGGCGATTGTAGACGAGCAGCACCGTTTTGGCGTGCGTCAACGCTTGGAACTTGGCCAGAAGGGCGAAAACGCCGATGTGCTTGTCATGACAGCGACACCGATTCCACGCTCGCTCGCGCTTGCGCAGTATGGGGATATGGATGTGTCGGTGCTGGATGAAAAACCAGCGGGTCGCCAACCGATCAAGACCGCGCTCATTTCGGACGAACGTGTCAGCGAGGTGGTTGAGCATCTCAAGAGTGCGATATCGAATGGGCGGCAAGCCTATTGGGTCTGTCCTCTGGTTGGCGAGAGCGAGGTGTCTGACCTGATCGCTGCTGAGGAGCGTTTCAAAACTTTGCGCGCGATCTTGGGTGACGACACCGTGCGTTTGGTTCATGGCCAGATGCCCGCAGCTGAAAAAGACGCAGCAATGGCCGACTTCGTGGCAGGGCGCGCTCAGGTTCTTGTCGCAACAACAGTGATTGAAGTGGGCGTAAACGTTCCAAACGCGACGATCATGGTGATTGAACGGGCCGAAAGCTTTGGCCTTGCGCAATTGCATCAGTTGCGCGGCAGGGTTGGTCGTGGTTCGGCAGCGTCAACCTGTCTTTTGATGTATAAAGCGCCGCTGTCAGAAAACGGGCAAAAACGGCTAACTGTATTGCGCGAGACCGAAGACGGATTCCAGATTTCAGAGACAGATTTGCAAATGCGAGGCGCGGGGGACCTGATCGGAACCGCGCAATCGGGCCTTCCACGGTTCCGCGTTGCAGACATGGAAAACCAAACGGCTCTAATGGATATCGCGCAAAGTGATGCTCGAAAACTTCTTCACGATGACCCCAAGCTCACCAGCGCGCGCGGCAAAGCGGCGCGTGTTCTCCTTTGGCTGATGGAACAAGATCAAGCTATTCGTTTAATTTCAGTAGGTTAGAAAATTAGTTAACAAAATGTTCTCAAATGTTCCATTTTGTTCTTTACATAACGTTCCGCAAATGAGAACAAAGGTGCAACAAAAACGAGATTGAGCAGGAGCCACCCCATGATGGATCAAGTCAAAGCCGTAATCGCCCGCGCGGATCGCACATTGCTGCAGGATGCCATCGGTGCCGTTTCTTTGATGACCATCTTTATGGCCGCCCTGCACATTCCCGGATTTGTCTGATTTTTACTATTTGCCTCGTGATTTCGTGCCGACGCCCCCCGCATCCTGTCCCAACTTCGATGCAGCATAACACGTCCTGTCCCAACTAGAGTGTTATTTACAAGAGCTTTGCCTGGCTCATTACGGCGATCCATCGGGTCCCACACGAAAGCACTAACCTTGCGCCGCCATCCAAATCATTGGATGTGCGGCGTTTTTTTATGCGTTTTGCAGCGCATCAATCGCTTCGCATGTCGCCTCGATCGAAAGAAGAATAGAGGCATGGCGGTTTTTGTAAGCCGAGGCAGGCAGAAACACCTCAAAACCCTCAAAAGGCGCGTCTGGGACAACGCCACTGCCTTTGAGCAAGGCGCGCAGTTGATCGCGCGCTTTGATCGCTTGCTCCGCGGAACATCCAACAATCGCACCTCCGACAACAGAGGCGGCGGCCTGACCCAAAGCGCAGGCTTTTACATCTTGCCCAAAGTCACTGATCTTGCTGTTTTCACAACGCAAATCCACTGTCACCGTTGATCCACACAGAGGCGAGCGTTTTTTGACGCTGCTATGTGGCTCGCTTAGACGCTCTGCGCGCGGTATGTCGGCTGCAAGTTCAAGAATGCGGCCTGAGTAGAGTTTTATGAGATCAGTTTCACCAGACATATGATTGCGCTTTCGCATGAGTGTGCATTTGCTTAAGTAGGCGGCATGCCTCAGTTTTCAAAGGAGTACCTGATGGATTTTGATCCCGCAACGCTGGCCTACAACGAGGCAGGTCTTATTCCTGTGATTGCTCAAGCTGAAGGATCTGGCGAAGTGTTGATGATGGCTTGGATGAATGAACAAGCAGTATCGCGTACAATCGAGAGCCGTAAAGTAACCTATTGGTCGCGTTCGCGTCAGTCCTTTTGGGTAAAGGGCGAGACGTCAGGCAATGTTCAAGAGCTTGTCGAGCTTAGAATGGATTGTGACAAAGACTGTTTGCTCGCCATTGTTCGTCAAACCGGACCTGCCTGCCACACCAATCGGAGAAGCTGTTTTTACACATCAATTTCAGAAGGTTACGAGAAGATATTAATGTCACCCATGTAGTTTCATAGACCGACGAGCATGCGAATATCCTTTGGGCTCGCCCCGTCTTCACGAAATTTCGCAATTGCACGCGCGTCATCCCGTTTGGCAAGCCGTTTACCATTTTCATCCCGAATAAGTTTATGGTGCGTGTATTCTGGCGTTGGGTAGCCCAGCAGACGTTGCAAGAGCACATGGATAAATGTGGCGTCGCGCAAATCTTCGCCCCGGATGACATGGGTGATATTTTGATCCTTATCATCCACAACAATTGAGAGATGGTAAGACGCGGCCATATCTTTGCGCGCGAGAACCACATCGCCAATTTCATTGATCATTTGATCGCGATTTTTTCCGATTTTTTCTCGGCCTTCAATGAATGATATTTCATCACAATCAAGGTGTTGCATGGCGTTTTTCATGTTAATACGCACCGCTGCACGCGAGTCTAGATTGCTGATCTCTCTATGACGGCAAGTACCCGGGTAAATGATCCCGTCTGGACCCATCAATGGCGCACCTTCTTGCGGAGCATTTGCGGCCGCCTTGACGTCTGCGCGGGTACAGGTGCAAGCGTAGAGCAAGCCCATATCCCAAAGCCTTTGCAAAGCTTCGCGATACTCTTTGCTACGCTGGTGTTGTGACCAAATGGGGCCGTCCCAAGAAATTCCCAACCAACTCAGATCATCTTGAATTTGCTCAGCCCAGTGCACGCGCGCACGGCTTTGATCAATATCATCCATTCGCAAATAAAACTGCCCATTCGCTGCGCGCGCGCGATCATGGGCAAGCAGCGCCGAATACGCGTGACCAAGATGCAAAGGTCCCGTTGGGCTGGGGGCAAATCTAGTGTTAAATATCACGTCTTTTCAAGCACGTATACTTTGGACTTCATGTTCAAACCAGGCAAATGATCGCCATAGGATTGAGATAAGATGACCGCGCTGCCGCGTTCAACGCATTGAACAACCTTTGCTTCATAGGCAGGGTCTTCAAGTGTGTGATCATTAAAGGAGAATACGAACTTTCCTCCTCGATCCAGCGCATTAAGCAACATATCAAACACGTCCAGCGGCGCAGCGCCTGCGCCAATGACACCAATCGCAGAAATCACTGAATAATTGCCCTTTTGAACCGGGAAAGGCGCGTCAGGGTCCGCTTGCGTCAACGTGCGATAAAGCCGTTTTTCAGCAGCTTGATCCAACATATCTTGGGTCAGATCAGTTCCGTCAATAATTTGGAAACCTGCGAGTGATAGAGCAAGCCCAGAAAGCCCTGTACCGCAGCCAAAATCTAGAATTGGAGCCGAAAAATCAGTCGTAACCGCACGCAAAGCTTCGGCGCAACGTCCGGGCGTTGCATAGCCGTTTTCACCCACTTCCGCTTCGTAGGTCTTGGCCCAACTCGTGTATAGCTCACGTGTCGCTTCGGTGCCTGTGGTATCGTAGGCTTTGTCGAGGAATGTCTCTGTCATCCTTCAACGCTAACTGGCAAAAACGCTTATGTCTAGGTTTGGCCGCTAAGCCACTCTGTCCAAGCGGTTTTCGCGCGATCAGTATAGGCCTTGTAGCGGTCGGCGCGTCCACGACGACCACCTTTTAATCCTTCAACAGGACGGAAAAGGCCGAAGTTGACGTTCATCGGTTGAAATGTCTTAGCCTCTGCGCCGCCTGTTATGTGGTGCACCAACGCGCCTGTTGCCGTGTCTTGAGGAAGATCGGGAAGAGCTGTGCCATTTATCTCTGACGCGGCAAGGCGACCTGCCAAAAGGCCCATCGCTGCACTTTCAACGTAGCCCTCTACACCGGTAATCTGGCCGGCGAAGCGGATATGGGGCTGAGATTTCAAGCGCATCTGGCTGTCGAGCAAGGTAGGAGAGTTCAAAAATGTGTTACGGTGAATTCCCCCGAGGCGCGCAAAACTGGCATCCTCCAAACCCGGAATTGTTTTGAAAACAGTGGCTTGCGCACCGTATTTCATCTTTGTTTGAAAGCCGACTATATTATACAGCGTTCCCAAGGCGTTGTCGCGGCGCAGTTGCACGACCGCATAGGCTTTCACATCTGGCTGATGCGGATTGGTCAGGCCAACGGGCTTCATCGGGCCAAAACGAAGAGTTTCGCGACCACGCTCTGCCATCACTTCGATTGGCAGGCAGCCATCAAAATACTTAGCTGTTTCGCCCTCGTGAAACTCGGTTTTTTCGGCTTCCAAAAGCGCATCAATGAAGGCCTCGTACTGCGCTTTGTCCATCGGGCAGTTAAGATATGCCGTGCGTTCTTCCTCGGTTTCGCCCTTATCGTAACGCGACTGCATCCACGCTTTGCTCATGTCGATGCTATCCGCATAGATGATAGGAGCGATTGCATCAAAGAAGGCGAGCGCATCTTGGCCCGTCTCGGCGGCAATCGCTTCACCGAGAGACGATGACGTTAGCGGGCCCGTTGCGATGATCCAATGACCCGTGGTCGGAAGCGAAGTAATCTCTTCATAATCAACGGAAATATTGGGGTGCGAGGTGATTTTCTCGGTCACGCCAGCAGCAAAGGCTTCGCGATCAACAGCCAAAGCGCCACCCGCGGGCAAGCGATGTTTGCCCGCCATCTCCATGATCAATCCACTCGCCTGACGCATTTCCCAATGCAACAAGCCAACGGCGTTTTGCTCGTGATCATCAGAGCGGAACGAATTGGAGCAGACCATTTCGGCCAAATCACCAGATTTATGCGCGAAGGTTTCAACTTTCGGGCGCATCTCGTGAATGACGACTTTGACGCCTTGGTTAGCGGCCTGCCAAGCGGCTTCGGATCCGGCGAGCCCGCCACCGATGATATGTAGAGTGTTTTCCATGGCGCGCATTTAGGTCACTGCGCGCCAATTAGCAAACTCTTAACTTGGGTCTGATATCGGATCGAGAGGCAGATCAGATGGCACACGGTCTGGTACACCCAAACGGCCATTGCGGCTAATCGGGTCTTCAAGCGCGGAAAGGAAGGCCATGAGTTGATCAATTTCGCCTTCGGTTAAGGCAACGGGTTCGATTTCAGCGGCCATAGCGATGCGCAAGACTTCGGCCAAATTATCCATTGGCTCCCAATCTTTTGCGCCTTCGCCCAGTTCGTGCAGCGCGGCTTGTCGACGGTCGTAGTTTCCAAGCCCTTCAAACGGGTCAAGGTGATGGCGTACCATCGCCCGAAGATCCGTATAGGCTCCGTTATGCCCGTAGGGGGCGCTTAATGTTACGTTGCGCAAAGACGGCGTGCGGAAACGGTATTTGTCAGCATCGATACCGCTAATCATACCGCGCCCCGCGTCGGCATAGGCATCGTCTTTACCAGGCCCGAACTGTGGCAGGCCAATCGCGTGGAAACCATGATCGGTTTGGAACTTGCCCGAATGGCAGCTCGAGCAATTGCCTTTTCCGTAGAAAATCTCCATGCCTGCCAACTGCTCTGGCGTCATCGCAGTTTCTTTGCCGTTGAGATACTGATCAAACGGGCTATCAGTGGCGCGAAATTCATAGGTGATGAATTGGGACAACGCGTTGCCAATGTCAGTAATGTGCAGCGGCGTGTCTTGGCCAATAATCCAATCAAATGCCATGCGGTATTCTTCGATGGCCTCTACTTTTGCGGTGATTTGCTGCCATGCACCGTTGGGGCCGTGAATTTCCTCGGCATCAATTGCATCGGCAATGGAATTTTCACCCGGGTGACCGGCCATTTCATCATGGCTTAGAATTGGAAGAATGTTCTGGGCGGCAAGTGCGGATGTCAGCGGGCGCTCTAGCGTGCGTCCTTCTGGCATGGCGATCCCATACATTGCCTCACGATTTAGCTGAACGCGTCCGTCATGGAACATCGTGGAAAATTCGCGCGCGCCAAGGTTAAACAAGGCTGGCGCATTGCGCGGAATACGCGCTTTTGGCGCGTTACCGTTAACCACTTCGCGCATACGGCCAAGGCCAAGACCGCCTTCGCCGATGGACAATGACATCGCATCGCCTGTGCCTAGAGCTGGGTGATGACAGGTCGCGCAGGCGATGTTGTCGTTGCCTGACAACACTGGATCAAAGAAAAGTTGTCGCCCCAACGCCACGGTTTCCGTGTCGAGCGTCGGGAAGTCAGACGGCAAAATGGGGTTGGGTAAATCCGCCGCCGAGCTGACGCTCGCGAGAGAAGTCAAAATTGCAGTCGTTATTAAAAAACGCATCGGGCACACCTTATGATCAGCAAAACCATTCGCGCTGGAATACTCACGCGGATGTGATCAGGATGCGTAGCGCGGTATTTCACTGCAAATGCGCAGTTTGAAACAGACTTGCGCCAATTTGGAAACGATCGCGTAAAAGTCGGCGTTAACCTCAATCTACGTTAAGGTTAACGTGGTTTCGAACATGTCGACGTTGGCAACAGAGCGCATATCAGCGCGTCACATTCTTGAGCCGATTGTTTCTGCTCTAGAAACGATAGCTAAGCCTATGCGGGATTGTTTTCCCGTCAATCCTGCGACCAATCTGGCGCGCGCTTTTCAAGAAATGCTGAAATGCCTTCTTCGGTATCACGGTATAACATGTTTTCCACCATTGCTGCGCCAGTGAAGGCGTATGCATCGGCCAAATTCATATCAAGTTGATCATAAAACGCCGACTTTCCGATTTTAACCGCAGCGCCAAGCTTTGCGGCAATTGTCTCCGCAAGTTCCAGGGTTTCGCTTTCAAGCACGTCTTCACCGACGACGCGGTTAATCAAACCTAACGTCTCTGCGCGCTCTGCATCGATAAAACCGCCTGTCGTGAGCATCTCAAAGGCCTGTTTGCGCGGGATATTGCGGGTCAGCGCGACCATTGGAGTGGAGCAAAACAAGCCAATATTAACGCCGTTCACACCAAAGCGCGTTCCTTTTGCCGCAACAGCCAGATCGCAGCTCGCAACCAACTGACAACCAGCAGCCGTGGCGATGCCATGAACCTGCGCGATAACGGGCTGGGGCAGGGCGCGAATACTCTGCATCATATGCGCGCAGCGATCGAACAAATCTTTGAAATAGGCTTTTCCACCGTCTTCGCTTTGCCGACCTGCGGTCATTTGCTTGAGATCATGCCCCGCACAGAACGCTTTTCCGGCGCCTGACAACACAATTGCACGCACGCTTGCGGTTTCGCGCAATTCATCCAACTCGCTTTGAAGCGCTGCGAGCATTTCGTCCGACAGCGCATTTAGCCGCTCTGGCGCGTTCATATGTAGGTGGGCGATTGCGCCTGTGCCGCGACGTTCCAGAATTGCCATCTTGCTCTCCATGCTTCGTTACGTAAACCCTACTGCATGACCTAAGGGGAGGAAAGACATGGACCTGAAAATGGACGCAGCGGCGCTAAACGCGTTAATGATCAAAGAATTCCCGCAAGTGGCCGAAGATTTCATCGTCGAAAAAGTCGCGCCAATGCAGGTCACCGTGCGCTTGCCCGTCGCAGATCGCCATTTGCGCCCCGGCGGTACAATTAGTGGACCTACAATGTTTGGGTTAGCGGATGTATCAATTTATCTTGCTACAATGGCAATGATTGGGCCTGTTACCTTAGCCGTAACCACAAATTGCTCCATCGACTTCATGCGCAAACCGCAATCAGGCGTCGATTTGATCGCCTATGCGCGTCTTCACAAATTGGGACGCTCGCTCGCTGTTGGCGATGTATTGATACATTCAGAAGGGCTTGAAGCGCCTGTTGCTCGCGCATCCCTTACTTACGCCATTCCACCTAAATAACGCAGGTCGACCCCTCGCTGCATCAACAAAAAGCGGCGACCCATGTCGAAACATGAAAGTCGCCGAAGTAAGAGGTTCGAGAAACTTGGGAACAGTCCGAGACGCGTTAAGCGCGCCAGAACCTCTTGTTCGCCTCAATTTCTGCGGCATCTGGCGTCAAACCGATGTCACGCAAAAGATGAGCGTCAAGATCGCACAAGGCTTTACGCGTTCGATAGCGCATCGCCCATTTGGAGCTGGTCACAGCTACGAACACGGCAACCGTTGCCAAAAGCGGCAATGGGCGTTGCTGGTCGAGAAAGGCAAGATCTGCTGAGATCAGAGCGCGAGTATGTGACATGGTACACTCCTATAATTGTATTGACACAATGATATTTTTCCGTACTTATGGAGATACAAAATGAAACATTGTACGTCTATAGAAAGATTGTAATGGATACAATTTGGTTGCCCAGCATAGAGTTTCGTGATGGCCCTAAGTACAAAGCGCTGGCCGACGCGATACGAGAAGCCATCTCGGATGCGACACTCAAGGTCGGGCGCAAGTTGCCTCCTGTGCGAGATCTTGCATGGGATCTCAAGATTACCCCCGGCACAGTTGCGCGCGCTTATTCGCTCTTAACCGACGAGGGCACGCTGGAAGCAGCGGTTGGACGCGGCACTTTTGTTGCGCCTCCCAAACCTGAAAAGGTCACTCTGAATAAAAGCGACTACCTCGTAGATGTCGTTGCGCAGGCCCCTAATATTGAACGCCGCCCAGACGTCGTGCGTTTGACCTCGCCTCAACTACCCGATGTTGGACAAGCCGCGTTGATACAGTCCTTAATGGGGCAGGTGGCTGCGGCCCCTCAGTCGGGGGTCATGCACTACCCAAATCGCGAAACCTTTAAGCCCGCGCGCACGGCCGTGATGAATTGGTTGCAAGGCACGCCTTTGGGGGCGTTGGATCAGGGCGACATAGTGCTGTCACATGGCGGGCAAAACGGGGTCAGCCTCGCGCTTCAATCTGTTCTGCACGGTCCTGCTCCTGTGGTTCTTGTGGAAGAATTATCATATCCGGGCTTTAGACGCGCCGCTGCTTTGTTGCGCGCCGAAGTGATTGCCGTGCCGATGGATGAAAACGGCATGATTCCCGAAGCGATTGCTGCCATTGCAAAAACCAGCAACGTTCAGGCGATTTGCACCTCTCCCGAAGTGCACAATCCGACGGGTTTGTTTACCCCCGAATCCAGACGCGAAGAAATCATCGAGGTTGCGCGCGCCCATGACATCCAAATTATCGAAGATGATTGTTATCGCATGGGCGCATCACGCGCTCCAAGCTATCGAATGTTGGCACCGGAGCGCGGCTGGTATGTATCTTCCATTTCCAAAACACTGACACCTGCGCTGCGTATCGGCTTTGTGATTGCGCCAAAACCAATGGTGCCCGCACTGCGCCGCTCTGCAGAGCATGGGTTCTTTGGGCTTGCCACGCCGCTTGCCGATCTCACAGAACGCTTGCTGAACGATCCACGTGCCGTTGAATGTGCCGCCAAGGTGAATTCTGTCTTTGGGCAGTATATTCAAACATGCGTTAACCTCTTGGGACGATATGAGCTTACTTGGAATGTCGATGTGCCCTTTATATGGTTGAAATTACCAGAAGGGTGGCGCGCCTCAGCCTTTTGCCAAGCGGCAGAAGCCGCAAAGGTGCAAATCCGTCCCGCAGAAGAATTTGCAGGCCGCGAAGCGCGCGCGCTCCATGCTGTACGCATCGCCATTAATGCCCAGATAGATCACGACCACTTTGAAGCCGCCATGGCGCGTTTGCGCGACTTGCTCGACGAACCACCCGAAAGAATAGGTGTTTAAGTGGGGTATTATTATACCTAATTTATAAGCATATGTTTTTATTGAATTAAACGTGACTTACTGCTGTTGACGAGAAAATCAGAGCACGTATAAGCCTCGTATTCAGCGCGGGATCTCCCGCGCTTACAGATTCTAAAGACCTATAAGGGTAAAATCGATGAAAACCTTCTCTGCAAAGCCAGCAGACATCGAAAAGAAATGGATCATTATCGACGCTGAAGGCGTTGTTTTGGGCCGTCTCGCTTCGATCGTTGCTATGCGCCTGCGCGGCAAGCACAAAGCGTCCTTCACGCCGCACATGGATATGGGCGACAATGTCATCATCATCAACGCTGAAAAAGTGCAGATGACGGGCAAGAAGCGCACCGACAAGAAATATTACTGGCACACAGGCCACCCGGGCGGCATCAAGTTCCGCACAGCGGGTCAGCTGCTCGAGGGTGATTACCCAGAGCGCGTGATGACCAAAGCGGTTCAGCGCATGCTGCCAGGCGGCCCTTTGAGCCGTCAGCAGATGACGAACCTGCGTGTATATGCTGGCGCTGAGCACCCGCATGAAGCACAAAACCCAGAAGTTTTGGACGTGAAGTCCATGAACTCCAAGAACTCACGGGTATAATCATGGCTGATCAAGTAAATTCTCTCGAAGAACTCGGCGCAGTAGCCGAAGGCGTAGAAGCTGTTGTTGAAACAGCAATCGTACGTGAGCCAGTCCGTGACGAGCTCGGTCGCTCCTATGCGACAGGCAAGCGTAAAGACGCGGTTGCACGCGTTTGGATCAAGCCTGGCTCCGGCAAGGTTGTGGTAAACGGCAAAGCCATGGACGCATATTTTGCGCGCCCAGTTTTGCAGATGATCCTGCGTCAGCCGTTCACGGTTGCAGGCGTTGAAGATCAGTTCGACGTGATGGCGACTGTAAAGGGCGGTGGTCTTTCTGGTCAGGCCGGCGCGGTTAAGCACGGTATTTCTAAAGCACTTCAGCTTTATGATCCCTCGCTACGCGGTGCTTTGAAAGCTGCTGGCTTCATCACGCGCGATAGCCGCGTTGTTGAACGTAAGAAGCCTGGTAAGCGCAAAGCGCGTCGTAGCTTCCAGTTCTCCAAGCGTTAATCACTGGTTTCAAATTCTATTGCAAAGGGCCGCTCATTCGAGCGGCCCTTTTCTTATTTGAGCATGCCTTTCGGCATGCAGGTGCCTCCGGCGGGGATATTTATAAGAGAGAGGAAACACATATTTAACCAAATGAGTGTTTTGTAAGGGGACGGTACAGGCGGGGACGCCGATGGCCGTGAGAGGGGAAGCATGGCTTCTCGTGGGGCAGTCGAAATTGGCTGCCCCTTCCTCTCTCACTAAATATCCTCGCCGAAGGCATTATCTGCATGGGCATCGCCCATGCCAAACCTGTGACGCGCATTGCGCGTCTCTATTTGATATCGGGATCAATCAGACCCAATCCTCGCAAATAGATTCCAATAGCGCTTTCAAGCAAATCTTCTGGTGGAAACGGGCTTTGGGTTCCAGGGCTGTTCCGCGCAAAAAGCTCTACAACACCATGGCTTAGCGCCCAAATATGGGCACTAAACATCGTGGCGGGAGGGCGTTTTCCTTCAGGTATATGCTGGTTCAGGTCTTCTGCCGCGCGTTCCAGCACGCCGCGCGCGCGTGTCGAAACAGCGGCAAGTTCGGGCGTTCGATTAACCGAAATACCGCTTTCAAACATCGCAATATAGTGCCCGGGATACTTGCGTGCAAAGGCAAGATAGGCGCGTCCCGTTGCCTCGAAAGCCGCAAGGGCAGAAGGCTGGCCCGTTTCATAGGCATATTGCATCACATCTGCGAAAATCTCATAGCCTTGACGTGCGGCTTCTGCGATCAGATCCTCGCGCCCTTCGAAGTGACGGTAAACGGCAGCTGGGGTTACGCCCGCTTGTTTGGCCGCTTCAGACAGCGTGAAACCTGTTGGGCCTTTTTCGCGGATCAGCTCAAGCGCGGCTTCCACCAGCGCTTGGCGTAGATTTCCGTGATGATATCCCCGTTTTTTAGGCATCCCAGATATCCGGTCCTGAACAGATAGATTTGTCTATTTTCCCCAGTGCCTTGGCATCTTTGTGAAAATACTCGAACTGGGCCAGAACGTGACGTATTGCGGACAGGCGTGCGCGGCGTTTGTCGTCAGAGCGGATCACTGTCCAGGGCGCATTTTCGGTGTGACTGCGCTCAAGCGTTTCTTTGATTGCATCCGTGTATCCATCCCAGCGGTTCAAGCCTTCGACGTCAATCCAGCTGAGTTTCCATTGCTTCAACGGATCGCTTTCACGTGCCATGATGCGGCGTAGCTGCTCGGCTTGGCTCACGTTTAACCAAAATTTCACCAGCGTAATGCCTTCATTCACCAACATATCCTCGAAATGAGTGACTTGCTCAAAGAAGGCTTCGCGCTGCGTTGGTGTGCAAAATTCAAACACATGCTCGACAACGCCGCGATTGTACCAACTGCGATCAAAAAACACGATTTCGCCGCCTGCGGGCAAGTGGTCTATGTAGCGCTGGAAATACCACTGCGTGGACTCGCGCTCTGTTGGTTTGGAAAGCGCGACGACATTGGCCGAACGTGGGTTAAGGTTTTCACGAAACCGTTTGATCGTGCCACCTTTACCAGCAGCGTCGCGCCCCTCAAAAACAACAGCCACGCGCTGACCCGTTTCGCGGACCCAGTGTTGAAAACGCACCAATTCGATTTGCAAATCGGCCATTTCTTTCTCGTAGGTTTTGCGCTTCATGCGTTCGGAGTGCGGATAATCCGGATTGAGAATATCGTCTTTCTCTGCGCGTTTGATTGCATCGCGCACGTTTTGCGGCGCTTTTTCTTTGAAGAACGTGCTGATTGCGCCGTCAAAAGGTAGGTCCATTTTGCTCATCCTTTGATCCTGTTCATGTGACTATGAAGAGCCTACGCCGTTACCGCAATCCAGCACGCGATGCTGCGCGGTGAATTGCGTCAATTACTTCGCGCTCTGCGCTATGCAATGGGCCATGCCCAATGCCGTTCAGCACTGTCAGCTCGGCATCATCGAGTTGATCGACCAGCAATTCAGAATGAATGCTCAAACCGACAATTTTGTCCTGATCACCGTGCAAAATCTCGGTGGGCGTTTTGATTTCGCCATACCTTGGGATCATTTCGCGAATGTCGGGCATCAGGCGGATGCGCTGACGTGCATTTGCCACCATGGTTTTGCGGCGCAAAGTTATGCTTGCACCGAAATAGTCGGAAAACCCCTCTGGGGCAGCCTGCGGTGTATAGACTTGATCAAAGGCGTTCTCGACATAGGTTTGGGGCGTCCAAGCAGTCATAACTGGGACGAGAAACGTCGCGCCAAACCAAGACGCATTCACGCGATACAAAAGATCGACGGGGCCTTGCCAATCGTTTGATGGAGCGGAAACCAAAACCAACGCTGAGATGTTCTCGGGGTGGTGCAGAGCCCACGCAAGCGCAACCGCGCCGCCAAAAGAATGTCCCAACACGATCGGTTTCTTGGCACCCAGCTTGGCAGCGGCTTGCGATAAAAGCGCTGCTTGCTCTGGCAGGCTTTCGCCATCGCGCGTCATGGGCTCTGAATAGCCAAGGCCCGGTCGATCCAGCACAATAACACGGTAGTGCTTTTCTAGTTGAGCCAGCAGCGAAAACGTATAATCGCGCGTAGAGCTGGACGCGCCGTGGATCAGGACCAAGTCGGGGCCAGAGCCACGCACAACGCCGTGAACGCGATGGCCGTTGACGTCAACAAACTGGCCTTCGGGCGGATAGCTGTCTTCTGCCATCGTTTCGCGTTGCTGTGCGCGCCATGCCGTCAGCGCCGCAAATATTGCGAATAGGATCACAACGCTGAGCAGAATTCTAAGCACCTATCAAATCGCTATCAAACGGCGTTGATTGATATATTTCATTGATCCAATTTCCATAAAGCAGATGTGCGTGGCTGCGCCAACGGTTCTGCGGTGGCTGGCTTGGATCATCATTCGGATAATAGTTCATCGGAACATTGATCGGTGTGCCTTCGGCGACATCGCGATCATACTCTTGCTTTAGGGTGCCGCTATCGTATTCAAAATGATTGAAAATATAAAGCGCGCGATGTTTGGCGTCTTCAACAAGGCAGGGGCCAGCGTCATCACTTGAGAGCAATGTCGTTAACCCTTCGCTTTGGGAAATCTCGCTTTGGCGCATCTCGGTCCAGCGGCTGACCGGAATGACACAGTCGTCTGAAAAGCCACGCAGATAGGGCGAGGCAGGTGCGAGATTTTTGTGCCGGAAGCAGCCAAAGGCCTTTTCATTCAGCATGTGTTTTTGAACGCCGTGAAAATGATTGATCATCGCCATTCCGCCCCAACACACACCAAAGGTTGAATGCACATTGGTTTGGGTCCAAGCGAAGACCTCGCAAAGCTCATCCCAATAGGTGACATCCGGGAAGGGCAGGTGCTCGATGGGCGCGCCAGTTATGATCAAGCCGTCAAACTTTTGATCCTTCACCTCGGAAAACGGGCGATAGAAACTTTCCATATGCTCGGCAGCGGTGTTTTTGGTTTGATGCTCGCTCATGCGGATCAGCGAAAACTCGATCTGCAGGGGCGTTGCACCGATGAGACGGGCGAATTGGTTCTCCGTCTGAATTTTCTTCGGCATCAGATTGAGCAGAGCAATGCGTAGCGGGCGAATGTCTTGCCGCGCGGCCTGATCATCTGACACGACCATAACACCTTCGCGCGATAACACGTCAAAGGCAGGTAGGTCGGCAGGGAGCTTTATCGGCATGTCAGGCGTCTTTCACAAATGAGAGTAGTAGAGATAGGATCAAGGCGTTTGCGCAGCAAGAGCATCTGCGATCACATCAACAAAAGCGGCTTCGGACTTGATGGTTTCCCAGTCCGAGGCTTGTACTGTTATGCCAAAATTTGCAGCCATATTTTCATAGCGGGGTTGGCGATGCGCAAGCGCTTGTGCGTAGGTCCAGCGAATGAAGGTATCTGGATCAACATCACCTTCTTGCATGTTGTTATCGCTCAAGTATTCCGCCCAAACACGCGCCAGAAACTCAGGTTGATAGGACATCGGCTTGGGCTCTTTATCAAAGCGTTGAACCAATTCATCTGTGTGGCTGTCGCTGCCTTTGATCCAAACCATCAAACAGTCTTTCGCCAAGGCGCTGAGCAAAGGATCGTTTGCATCACTAGGATCAACCCATTCACAAATCGACCCACCTGTATCGCAGATGAAGTTGTCATATCCATAGATTGATTGCGCCCGCGCGATGAATGGCGCGGTGTCTTCAAGCGCAGCAATCTCGGCGGTGCGAAACTGATCTTGGCGGCGTTGATATTCTGCGATGGGCAGCCCGCCTTTGTCGGGATTACCGGGCTTGCCAAGGTAGGCCGCGACAGGACGCAGGTCATGATCATGCACATTCACACCGAAGTGGATCAGGTCTTGCATAAACATTTCGCGCAGAAAGCTATTCTTCATCGCCTCGCGCTTGAGGTTGTCGATGATATGCTCGCTCATATAGCGCGTACCGATGCGGTAATCGACGGTGTAGTGAAACCAGCTGCCTTGCTCGGCCAGCATTTCAGAGACATGGGTTTTGCCCAGCCCCGACATCGCGAAGATTAGCACACGTTTTTGCGGCGCATCGCGCCACGCTTGCGCGGATGAGTAAAGCATGATGACGTCCTTGGCCTTGATCGTGATGCCTTGCTACTTGCCCCGTCGCAGGGCGTCAACGGCGCGACCATCCAAGATGATCAGTCCAAGCGCCAACAAGCCAAAACCAACATAGGCACGCGGGTGCAGTGCTTCGCCAAGAAAAATTGCCCCAAGCACAATCGCGACAGGCGGAACCAGCAGGGTCACAAGCATCAGATTGCCACTGCCTGCAAGGTCGAGAATTTTGTAATAAAGCAGATAAGCCAGCGCGGTCGCGATGATCACGTAATAGCCGATGGCAGCCCACGTGATCGGCTTTAGCGCCAATGTCATCGGGCCTTCAATGATCCAAGCCGCCGGCAGCATGATGATCGTAGAGCCTGTGAGCATCCCCGCAGCGGCCACTTCGGGCGCAAGCCCCGCCAGACGTTTGCGCGCCCAAATGCTCGCAAGCGCATAAGAAATCGTGCCGCCAATCACCGCGATTTGTGCAAGCGATTGCAGATTGAAGGCAAGCAAATGTTGAATACCAATTGCCGTGGCAACCCCCAAGAAACCGAGCCCCACACCGATTGCTTTGCGCAGTGTTAGGCGTTCATCCACAAAGAATACCGCTGCGAGCAACACGCCGAAGATCGCTGTTGCCGCGTTTAAGATCGAGGTCAAGCCGCTCTCGATCGTCAATTGCCCCCAAGCCATGAGCGAAAACGGAATCACATTATTGAGCAAACCCATGCCCAGAAAGCCGATCCAGATTCGGCTTTCTTTTGGAAAGGGTAGACCCTTTAGCCAAACATAACCCCAAAGCAAACACATGGCCCACCCGACGCGATGTGCAACAGAGGTCAGAAAACCGACTTCATCCAATGCGATACGAATTGAAAGAAACGAGCCGCCCCAAGCCAGTGCCAGCAGTGCGAGCAATCCCCAAGCGAGGGGTGAAATGTCTTTGTTGGTTTTCATGGGGTTGGTTTGCCCAAGTGCGCGGGTACTCTCAATCCGAAACCTGCGCTTTGCGGGTTTCAGACCAAATATTGTAGTAGTTGCCAGCAAAAATCAGCGCCGCTCCAACAAAAACCCACAGATCTAGAGCTTCTCCAAAGACCATTACCCCCACGACCGCGATCAAGGGGAGGCGGGTAAAATCAATTGGCATCACAACGGTTGCGGGCGCGATGGAAAGTGCTTTTGTCAGGCACAAATGCGCGATCAGCCCGGCAAGGCCGACCAGCGCCAGAAGCGGTGCGCTCTGGGCCGTAGGAAGCGCGATATCACCATCGTATCCTGCGCAAATCAGCCCGAAAACCGCTTGCGTCACAGTCAGATAAGCCAAAATGCAGGTCAGGCTTTCAGTGCGCGTTAGACGCTTGGTCAAAAGCCCTGTCAGCGCAAAACAAATCGCGGCAAGTGCGGCTGTGATGACCCCGATGTTTATCGGCGTAGCGCCTGGTCGGGTCACGATCAAAATCCCGATAAAACCAAGCACTGCGGCAATGATCCGAGGCTGGGTAAGCCGCTCGCCCAGAAAAATAGGCGAGAGCACAAGAACCCAAATCGGGGATGTGAATTCTAACGCAAACACCTGCGCCAAAGGAATGACGGTAATGGCAAAGAACCAAAGGTTTTGCCCTGCAAAATGGAACAGGTTTCGCACGATTTGAATTGGCGCGGAGCGGCGTGTGATTTGCCCCAATGTCCCCAACGCGCTGGCCACGCCAAGAACGACTATAACGCCCGTAATGGAGCGATAGAGCATGATTTCAAAGGTATCATACCCCTCAGCAAGCCAACGCCCCGCGACGGCCATGAATGAAAACGACACGATCGAGCCGATCATCCAGATTGCCGCGCGAAGCTCTGGGGCAAGCTCACGCATCACTTTGTCTCTACGCTTGGTGAGCAAGGCCACTTAGCAGCAGAGAAGATCACTCCCATTCAATCGTTCCGGGAGGTTTGGAGGTGATATCGTAGGTTACACGGTTGATGCCCGGCACTTCATTGATGATCCGCGTAGCCGTTTCGCCAAGAAATTCGTGGCTGAACGGATAATAGTCCGCTGTCATCCCGTCGACGGATGTCACCGCACGCAGAGCGCAGGCAAAATCGTAAGTGCGCCCATCGCCCATCACGCCCACTGTGCGCACAGGAAGGATTGCGACAAAGGCTTGCCAGATTTCGTCATAAAGGCCGTGCTTGCGGATTTGATCAATGTAGACCGCATCTGCTTCACGCAGGATGTCGAGCTTTTGGATGGTGATTTCACTGGGGCAACGGATCGCAAGGCCCGGACCAGGGAAGGGATGGCGACCGATGAAGGAGGCGGGCAGGCCAAGCTCACGGCCAAGGGCGCGTACTTCGTCTTTGAACAACTCGCGCAGTGGCTCAACCAGTTTGAGACCCATTTTCTCAGGCAAGCCGCCCACGTTATGATGCGATTTGATCGTCACTGATGGACCGCCAGAAAAGCTCACGCTTTCAATGACATCGGGGTAAAGCGTGCCTTGCGCGAGGAATTCAGCGCCTTCAATTTCGCCCGCGTATTTTTGAAAGACGTCAATAAACAGCTTGCCGATAATCTTGCGCTTGGTCTCAGGATCGCTTTGACCGTCTAGCTCACCAAGGAACAAGTCCTGCTCCTGCGCATGGATGAACTGCATGTTGTAATTGTCGCGGAACATGGCGACGACTTCGTCGGCTTCACCTTTGCGCAGCAATCCATGATCGACAAAAACACAGGTCAGTTGATCGCCAATCGCTTCGTGGATCAGAACCGCAGCTACAGAGCTATCAACACCGCCAGAGAGGCCGCAGATGACTTTCTTATCGCCAACCTGCGCGCGGATCGCCTCGATCGCTTGCTCGCGGTAGGCCCCCATTGTCCAATCGCCGGTGAATCCAGCCAATTTGACAAAGTTCTCAAAGAACTTGGCACCGTTTGGTGTGTGATGCACTTCTGGATGGAACTGCACAGCATAAAAATGGCGCGACGCATCTGCGGTAATCGCATAAGGCGCGTTGGGCGAGGTGCCAAAGACCTCAAACCCTGGTGCAAGGGCGGAAACATGATCGCCGTGGCTCATCCAGACTTGCTCGTTTTCTTTAGCAAACCAGCCATCAAGCAGATCAAGTGTGTTTTCGGCCGTTACAAAGGCACGACCAAATTCCGCTGTGCCGCCGCCACCTGAAATCTTGCCGCCTTCAACTTTGCCGCCAAGTTGCTCCATCATCACTTGCTGACCGTAGCAAATGCCGAGCACAGGAACGCCATAAGAAAACAGGCTTTCAGGCGCGCGCGGTGAGCCTTCGCGGGTCACGCTATCTGGACCGCCTGACAAGATCACTGCCTTGGGCGCGAAATCGGCCAAAAACGCGTCAGTGACGTTCTGATAGGGGTGAATTTCGCAATAGACACTTAGCTCGCGCAAGCGGCGCGCAATAAGCTGCGTCACTTGGCTGCCAAAGTCGATAATCAGGAGGCGGTCGTGGGATATATCTGTCATGGCAACCCTCTATGTCAGGGCGGCGCAGAGGTCAATTCAGATGGATGATCCAAATGCGATGCGCGCGCGTGTTGGGGCCGCAATTGTCGCGAAGGTCGCTTTTACACCGCAATCGCCGCTATTACACCGCACGCATATCGAACAGCCGCTTAGAAAGAGATCAAATTGAACAACGCACTTGATTGGGTGAGGATACGTCATGGCAGAAGCAGCAGCGCGCACACGAAGAACACGCGGTGGAGGCGGCGCAGCACGCCGCGCAGAGCGCAGCGCCGTCAGCTTTGAAACGGCCAAGTATATCGAACGCAATATCCCGAACTACGAAGTGCTTAGCGATTCTGCGCTCGACATCATCGAAGCCAACGCAGAGCAGGTTCTAGAAGAAATCGGGGTAAACTTCGTCAATAATCCGGCCGCGCTTGAACGTTGGCGCGCAGCTGGCGCCATTATTGAAGGCGAGCGCGTGCGTATTCCTAAAGGGCTGGCGCGAGAGCTTTGCAAAACCGCGCCTGCCAGCTTTACCCAACACGCACGAAACCCTAAGCGCAACGTTGTGATCGGCGGCAACACCATGGTGTGCGCGCCTGTTTATGGCCCTCCCTTCGTGCGCGATGTTGAAGGTGGGCGGCGGTACGCCACGATGGATGACTTCCAGAAATTCGTAAAGCTTGGCTATATGTCCAAATGGCTTCACCATTCGGGCGGGACAGTGTGCGAACCGACAGATGTCGCCGTTAACAAACGCCATCTTGATATGTTGCTCGCGCATATGACCTTGAGCGACAAACCTTTTATGGGCTCTGTAACCGAGCCTAGCCGTGCGCAAGATAGCGTTGAGATGTGCGAAATTTTGTTCGGCAAAGAGTTCGTTCAAGAAAACACCGTGATGACGTCGCTGATCAACATCAACTCACCTATGACGTTTGACGATGTGATGATGGGCGCGCTGGAAGTTTACGCGAGCAACAACCAAGCCTGCATCATTTCTCCGTTTATCGTAGGTGGCGCGATGGCGCCTGTTTCTATTGCTGGAACTTTAACGCAGGTGATGGCTGAGCTGCTTGCCGGAATTGCATATAGTCAATTGGTGCGCCCCGGTGCCCCAGTGATTGCAGGTGCATTTGTAACCTCGATCGACATGAATTCTGGTGCGCCGACATTTGGCACGCCCGAAGCAAGTCATATTCTATATGGTGCGGGCCAACTTGCGCGTCGTCTTGGTTTACCGTTCCGCTCGGGCGGTGGGTTATGCGGATCAAAATTGCCAGATGCGCAATCTGCTTATGAAACAGCCCATACCCATAACGCGGCTTTGCTTGGTGGTGTGAACTTTATGCTCCATTCCTGTGGCTGGCTCGAAGGTGGCCTTGTGTCCTCGTTCGAAAAATTTGTCATCGACGCAGATCAGCTGGGCATTTTGCACCACATGGCCAAGGGTGTTGAGATAGATGAAAACGCACAAGCGATGGATGCCATTCGCGAAGTTGGCCCAGGCGGGCATTTCTTAGGGTGCGCGCATACCCAAGCCAACTTTAAGTCTGCATTTTGGCGCTCTGAGACCTTTGACTATAAGCCATTCGAAACTTGGGCAGATGAAGGCGCGCGCGACACGCAAACGCTTGCTCAAGAGCGCGTCGCACAAATGCTTGCTACATATCAGCAGCCAGAGATTGATCCCGAGACATTGCTCGCCTTACAAACCTATGTTGCTGATAAGAAAGCCTCGATGCCAGACGCCTTTATTTAGGGCGAGCTTAAGCGTCGCGCTGGTTGTAGCGTTGGGCTTCAAACATCAGGGCAACAAGAACTTCTACATGACGCGCGACGCTATAAGCAGCATCGCGCGTTTTTCTTAAGTTGTTTGACTGGTTTTCCAAATCGCTCAGCAACATCAAAACGGCACCCGCTTTGGACGGGACAGGGCCACGAAGAATACGCGACAGGTGCGATTTTCGGCGATAGTCATTCATTCCGAGTCGGGCGGCATTTACCAAGAGCTTTGGGCGTTTGAGTTTAGAAAGTTGTGTTGAAATATCTTGCATGCGTGTGTCCCTCGTTGGATCGGTTACAAGTAGCACTTTATGCAACCTATAAGTGTGTTGCGCATCGCTCGCTTCAAGCGCACGGCGACTTCAGAATTGTTTATCTTTTGGAAACAATACTTAACGAACCGACAGATCGTTAACCGTTAGGTAACGATTACCTCTCAGGTTGTGGAAAAACCTATGGGTAACTTTTGCATAATAAGGTCAGTAGATGTGACGCAGCTAAGTTCGAACCAATCAACACACGGGGGAATGCCCTCGGCTTCATTAACCATTCCTGCATGGGTGCCAGAGGCCGTTCACAGGTATTTGACCCACACAGAGGAGGGGCTAACAATCCGCGAAGTCGCTCGTCGTTCAGGCTGTCATGCGTCAACTGTTTTACGCCAGATCCGCAAGATCGAGATACGCCGCGATGATCCTCTCGTGGACCGCGCTCTACATGCTCTAAGTTCCCGTTTTTTCCATGGCACTGCTCGTTTTTGCGCCAAGGAGACAGATGATATGTGTAACATTTCACATCCCGAAACCCCCGATATAGACCGCCAAGCCCAACGAATATTGCGCCGATTAAGCGAGACAGGCGCAGTTCTTGCGGTGGCCGAAGGGATGGAAACCGCAGTTGTGGTGCGAGAAGGTCAAAATGGCGCGACAAGCAAAACAGCCTCGATCAGCGCCGAATTTGTATCCGTACTTGCACTGAATGCTTGGGTCGAGTGCCGCAAGCCCGGGCGCATTTCGCGATATCGCATCACGCCTGCAGGCCGTGCAAAGCTTGCAGATATCTGCGATGATTTCAGGGGTGGGAACCTTGATGACAGCGCTTTAGACCCGAGCAAAACCAGAAGACGCGTTCGGTATTCGATAACTGAAAGCCCGGTTACTGCTTTGTCACGTCGCAAAGATAAGGATGGCACGCATTTTCTAAGCGAGGCTTTGGTGAACGCTGCCGAGCGTTTGCGCGAAGACTTTGAGCTCGCGCAGATGGGACAGAGCGTAACGCAGAACTGGGACAGTTTTCTAACGGCTGGGGTTGAGGGTAGCGCACGCGTTGGATCGAATGGCAAAGAGGCGCCAAGCGACGCGCGCGCGCGGGTCGCTCAGGCGCTGCGATACCTCGGGCCAGGACTTGGCGATGTTGCCTTGCGCTGTTGTTGCTACCTTGAAGGCCTTGAAAGCGCCGAAAAACGAATGGGCTGGTCAGCGCGATCTGGAAAAATTGTTCTGCGAATAGCCTTGCAGCGTCTCCATCAGTTTTATGAAACCGAGCTTGGTGATGTTTTGATTGGTTGAAATGGCCTGCGACACTCTCTTTGCATGTCCTCCCAAATGCAAAGACACAGCCGGCGCAGGATTGGTTTCTTGCGCCGTGCCCCCTTGGGCGTTGTGACGCGCACAAAGCTGCTATGCGTCTACTGCTCTGGCTGTTACAAGAATGTATGTTAAATGACACATATTCCGTTTCCAGCTGAGGGCTGATCCATGCGCGACCTGAAAATTCCTGACCAACGCCATCCGGAAAAGGCGCATCGCCCAGACAATGCTCAGCCTAAAAAGCCAGACTGGATTCGCGTAAAAGCTCCGAGCGGGGCAGGGTACAAAGAGACTCGCAATATCCTACGTGAAAACAAGCTGGTGACGGTTTGCGAAGAAGCCAGTTGCCCTAATGTGGGGGAGTGCTGGAATCAAGGCCACGCGACCATGATGATCATGGGTGAAATTTGCACGCGTGGCTGCACGTTCTGTAATATCGCTACGGGCAAGCCCGAGGCTTTGGACGCATTCGAGCCGGGCCGCGTTGCGCATGCCGTCGAAACCTTGGGACTGAACCACGTCGTTATCACATCTGTAGATCGTGATGACCTGAAAGATGGTGGCGCAGAGCACATCGCGCAAACGATCCGCGCGGTACGCCACCGCGCTCCCGAAACAACGATCGAAGTTCTGACACCTGATTTTCTCAAATGTGATGTAAGCGCGGTTGAAGCTGTCGTTGAAGCGCGCCCAGACGTGTTCAATCACAATCTTGAGACAGTGCCAGGTCTTTATCCGACAGTGCGCCCTGGAGCGCGGTATTTCCATTCCCTTCGTTTGCTGCAGCAAGTGAAAGAGATGGATGCAAGCATTTTTACAAAGTCGGGAATAATGGTCGGCCTTGGTGAAGAAAAGCAAGGCGTGCAACAAGTTATGGACGATATGCGCGCCGCAGACGTGGATTTCCTGACAATCGGACAGTATTTGCAGCCAACGCCAAAGCACCACCGGGTTGCCCGTTTCGTTGATCCTGAAGAGTTCAAGTCCTATGAAAAAGCCGCGTGGGGAAAAGGGTTCCTGATGGTGTCTGCAACACCTTTGACGCGTTCATCTTACCATGCAGGTGATGATTTTGCCCAGCTTCGTGCGGCTCGAGAAGCAAAGCTCGGGTAGGCAGAGTATTCTGCGAATACTCTGAAAAACAAAACCTTCTGCGAAGGTTTTTAAGGCTATTATGATCCAATTGTTGATCTTCGCAGAAGATCATCTGGTCAAAATTCTTCGCAGAAGAATTTGTTAGTTGCGCTTTGCGATTACCCGCCCTATACGCGCGCTATTAAATCCCGCAGGTGGGGTTGGGCCTTTGAGGGAGAAATCCTCAAACGTCCGCCGGTTTGAACATCCGTTCATACCCCCACCGAGGCGAAACCGGAAAAGGAAAACGACATGGCTCTTCCAGAGTTCACCATGCGCCAACTGCTTGAAGCAGGCGTACACTTCGGCCACCAAACACAGCGTTGGAACCCACGCATGGGCCCCTTCATCTATGGCGCGCGTAACGGCATCCACATCATGGACCTTACACAAACCGTTCCAATGCTCGACGCGGCGCTCAATGCGATCCGTGACACTGTAGCAAAAGGCGGCCGTGTTTTGTTCGTCGGTACAAAGCGTCAAGCGGCGACACCAATCGCGAACGCAGCTGAGCAGTGTGCACAGTATTACATGAACCACCGTTGGCTCGGCGGCACTCTGACAAACTGGAAAACTGTTTCTCAGTCTATCAACCGCTTGAAATCCATCGACGAAAAGATGGAAACAGGCTTTGAAGGTCTAACAAAGAAAGAGCGCCTCGGCATGGAGCGCGATCAGGCGAAATTGCAGGCCTCCCTTGGCGGTATTCGCGAGATGGGTGGAACACCAGACCTAATCTTCGTCATCGACGTGCGTAAAGAAGCCCTCGCAATCGCAGAAGCGAACAAGCTGGGTATTCCTGTTGTCGCAATCGTTGACACGAACTGCTCCCCTGACGGCATCGATTACATCATCCCAGGTAACGACGACGCAGCGCGCGCAATCGCTCTTTACTGTGACCTCGCGGCCCGCGCAGCGCTTGACGGCATGTCCGCTCAGCTTGGCGCAGCCGGTGTTGACCTTGGCGCGATGGAAGAAGCAATGGTTGAAGAAGTTGTTGCTGAAGAAGCACCTGCTGCCAGCTAAGCGTCACGCATCTTTTACGAGGGCAGGGTAGGCCCGCCCTCGTTTTCCCATTCTAGGAGATATGAAAATGGCAATTACAGCAGCCATGGTTAAAGAACTGCGCGATTCATCCGGCGCAGGCATGATGGACGCAAAAAAAGCGCTCACAGAAACAGACGGCGACATGGAAGCAGCAATCGATTGGCTGCGTACCAAGGGCCTTGCAAAAGCGGCTAAGAAATCCGGCCGTACAGCAGCAGAAGGCCTTGTGGCCGTTGCAGTTGAAGGCGGCAAAGGCGTTGCGGTTGAAGTGAACTCTGAAACCGACTTCGTTGGCAAAAACGCGGAATTCCAAGAGATGGTTGGCGGTATCGCGACTGTTGCAATGGGCGTATCCGATGTTGAAGGTCTTGCAGCTGCGGATATGGGCGGCAAGCCTGTGTCTGAAGTTCTGACAGACAAAATCGCGACAATCGGTGAGAACATGTCTTTGCGCCGCATGGCGTCCGCAGAAGGTGCGTCTGTTGTGTCTTATGTTCACAACGCAGCAGCGCCTGGCATGGGCAAGATCGGCGTTCTGGTTGCTTTGTCAGCTGAGAACGAGGCATTCGGTAAGCAGGTTGCAATGCACATTGCAGCGGCAAACCCAGCAGCTCTGTCCGAAGCGGACCTCGACGCGGATGTTGTCGAAAAAGAAAAGCAAGTTCAGATGGATATCGCACGCGAGTCCGGCAAGCCTGAGCAAGTGATCGAAAAAATGATCGTTGGCCGCATGAAAAAGTGGCTCGCTGAGAGCACGCTTTTGGGCCAAGCCTTCGTTGTGAACCCTGATCTGACAGTTGCGGAAGCGGCGAAAGAAGCAGGCGTTGAGATCACATCTTATGTCCGCCTTGAAGTTGGCGAAGGCATTGAGAAGAAAGAAGAAGATTTCGCAGCAGAAGTTGCGAAAACAATGAAGGGCTAAAGCTCTTTCATCTCTTCTAAGTTACAAAGCGCCGCGCGATTCATTTCGCGCGGCGCTTTTGCATTTTGCTACCTAGTTTTGTCACTCTTGATCGGGGCAGGCGTCAACAGGCGTGTTTTGCCAACCCGAGGTGCCCGCAATAAAGGCATCCGCAACATATTGCAGGTTTGGGCGGTCGATATCGTCTTCTTCAGCAGTGTTCAGTCTTTCGCGCGCATCGGCACCTTTTTCTCGTGCATCAACCAAAAACTCATTGATCGGTGTACTGTCTTGGGTCGGGCTATAAACAACCGAATAATGTTGGCTTCGTGAAAAGGCGACAATCAGCGGTTCATCGAAGATTTTAGACTCGGTAAATGCCTTTTGCGCCGCTTTCGCAATGCTGCAATTGTTGGACCTATAGGATGCGAGAACCACAACATTCTCGGCAATTTTGTTATTAGTTTCAGGAGCTTCAAAACTGTCTGGCACTCGATCCGGTGCCACGACACTCAATGCCTGACTTTCTGGAGCGCTAATTAGCTCTAAAACTTTGTTTTTACACATGTCTTGAGCGCTGTCTTGTTCGGAACCCTGCGTAGAACGCTCCAAGTACTGCCTATGCAAAGACAGAATATGGCGAGATTTCTCAAAATCGTTATCTTCGACAATTGCGAATTGGGCGGCAATAAAGCAATTTCTTGCACGCTCTTTTGCAGATAAATCTTTGTCGATCATTTTTTCAAGATGGTTCACTCCGATGCGGAGCAATTCAATTTTTGCTCGCCCTTGCTGCGTATTGGCGTTGATCACATTTATTTTTGCATTAAATGCTGCGATATCTTTTTGGGCCATAGCGCTTGCGGTACTTGCTTCTTCAGCGGCGCGTTGTGCGAAGATTGAGAACAACAGGGAACCCAATCCAACAAACGCCGCGAGCAAGCTTGCGAAGATTGCATAACGATTTGAGCGCTCCGCTCGCGCGTTGACCAATTTGTTGTGTTCAAATTTCTTGACTTCAAGATCAAGCTTGCGGGTTTCAATTTCTGTATCCACAATGATCCCTCCTACTCGAAATGGTGAAATTTATAACAACTTTAAACAAGAATTACCGCTCAGAAACATGTTTACGCTAGAGCGCGATTCAAATCGCTAAAATAAAAAGCGGCGCCCCCGAAAATTGAGAGCGCCGCCAAAATAAGATCACCGGCCCGAACATTGGGGATGAGGCAGGCCAGCGATACAAGCCGGTCAGACGGCGGACTATACGCCGCCTGAACCGACACCAGATCTCTCTGGCAAAGAAAGGTAGAGCCTTGTAATCACAAGGTTAACTTTCTGTAAGTTCCTAGGCTAAAGCCACCACTCACGGAACACGTTGACTATGCGTCATCAAGCGGCTGACCAAAAGTAAAGGATTCCATACCTTTGCTACTTTAACGCTAAATTGACGTTCTTGGGTAAAACTGGAAAAGCATGTATTTCGCTGTGAAAAGCGATTTCTAGCCTGTTTTGACGGGATTTTAGCCCTGAATGCCATCCACGATGAACATTTGGTTTTGAAACGCAGCTTTCAGTACGGCCTGTGCTGTTGTTTCAACACTCAGCGATTCACGCGCGAGGCGAAGGTGTTTTTCGACCGTCGCCGACGTCAGCCCCATAAGCATAGCAATGTCCTGGGTCGTTTTGCCGTCGCCGACCCATTCAAGCGCTTCGCGCTGACGTTTTGTCAAAGAACGACCCGTTGATTGATGGGGCAGGGTGACGATTTTGAGGTGCGCGACATTGTTCATCAACACAATATCGCTCCCATGCTCGGCCCAAATCTCATCTGCTTCAGCCTGCGTCATGCCTTCGCGCGCAGTCAGTGCAATCGCCCCCTTAGAGCGCGATGTAATCGCCTTGAAACTAATCGAATAGCCCGCAGTCACATTGTGGCGCTGATTGATCGCAATGATCTGCTTCTCACGTTCAGTCAGCGCACCGCGCGCCATTTCATCCCACAAGAACCGCCAACTACAGGCACCAACGTTGTGCAAGGCCCAACGCACCATCGGCGCATCCCGATACAAACCATTACCGATGAAAAGCTCCATGTAGCTTGGATCGTGATTGGTTAGTAAAATGAAATCCTCGGGATCTCCCATCGAGGTTTCCGACATATAGTGTGAAAACCCGTAGATGATCCGATCAAAACCATATTCCGCCATTTTGGAGCAATGCAGATCCCACAAAGCCTCGGCAGACGGCGCCGCTGTTAATTGCTCCAGAAACCTGCGCAGCTCGCTCATACACGTGCCTCAAGATGTGCGCCAAGCGCGTCAAGCGCGAGCAAGTAGCTCTGAGCGCCAAAACCCGCTATCTGCCCAAGAGCGACAGGTGCAATGTAGGAATGATGGCGAAACGCCTCACGGGCATGAATATTGCTCAGATGCACTTCAACGCATGGCAGCTCGACCGAGGCCAACGCGTCATGCAGCGCAACTGATGTATGTGTATATGCGCCGGCGTTAATGATAATGCCGTCCTGCGTAGATTTCGCTGCATGAATTGCATCAATCATAGCGCCTTCGTGATTGGACTGCATGAAAGTGATTTCTGCGCCATCACTATGCGCACGGCACATGTCTTCGATATCGCTTAGGGTGGTGGTTCCGTAAACCTCTGGCTGGCGCGTGCCGAGCAAGTTCAGGTTCGGGCCATTCAATATCAAAACGCGAGTCATATAGGTTCCATCTTCGTGGATGCATACTTTGACGCATCACGTAGCGATGTGTCTAGAGGATGCAGCGTATTTTAGCGCCAAACTCGCAGGAAATTGACAAGAAAACAGGGGTTTGGAACAAGAACAGCAAGGTTACGTCGCGACAAGCCCAAGCAAGGACTCGTCTGGTTGAGCAATCCAGCCTCAATAAGGTGCTGCCCAAAGCAGCCAAATCGATGGCGACCTAAGTGCAATCATCTTGGCGTCGCGCACAGCAGGGTTTCACAAACCTATATTTTTAAGGGTTTTGCGCATCTAAATAAATTACATAATACTGATTATGCGAAATACAGATACCAAAATGGGAAGTCGCGCAAGTCAGCCCTTTCGCCCTCAGATACATTGAGCGCTACATTAACAGCAGCGCTCAATACGTTGATAACAAAAGTCTTTAGAAGAACGCCTGCAAGCCAGTCTGCGCCCGCCCCAAAATGAGCGCATGAACGTCGTGTGTGCCCTCATAGGTGTTCACTGTCTCGAGGTTTACCATATGACGGATCACACCGAACTCGGCAGAAATGCCGTTGCCGCCGTGCATGT
>NZ_JBOEHB010000007.1:138397-141705 GCF_050633725.1 Planktotalea sp. | reverse complement strand
CCCATCGCGCCCCAGCTGATGCCATAGCGCGCACGGTTAAGACAGCCGAATGGACCCTTGAGGCCTTGAACATGCGGCAGCAAAGCATCCTCGCCGACTTCAACGTTATCCATCACAATTTCGCCCGTGATAGACGCGCGCAAAGAAAGCTTGTTGCCGACCTTCGGTGCACTCAGACCCTTCATGCCTTTCTCAAGCACAAAGCCGCGAATTTTGCCGCCATGCTCTTCAGACTTAGCCCAAACAACAAAAACGTCTGCGATTGGACTGTTGGAAATCCACATTTTCGAACCGGTGATCTTGTAACCCGTTGCCGTTTTCACCGCGCGGGTTTTCATGCCTGCGGGGTCTGATCCCGCATCAGGCTCGGTCAAGCCGAAACAGCCAATCCATTCACCAGAGGCCAACTTGGGGAGATATTTTTTGCGTTGCTCTTCACTGCCATACGCATAGATCGGATACATGACCAAGCTGGACTGAACCGACATCATCGAACGGTAACCGCTGTCCACACGCTCTACTTCGCGCGCAACAAGGCCATAGCTGACATATCCAGCCCCTAGCCCGCCGTATTCTTCAGGAATGGTCGTGCCGAGCAAGCCCATATCACCCATCTCGCGAAAGATTTCAGGATCGGTTTTTTCTTCGACATACGCCTCGAGAACACGAGGTTGCAGCTTTTCTTGTGCATAAGAGCGCGCGCTTTCCGCGATCATGCGCTCATCTTCTGTAAGTTGATCCGCCATGCGGAATGGGTCATCCCACTGGAATGAACTCAAATCAGGTTGATCTTTGGCGCGCAAGGCTGGTTTATCGCTCATTTTGGCTCTCTTTCAACAATTCAGGCATAAATATTGCGTCAGACATAGACCAGCCATCTGATAGGCGCTAACAAGATCACCTCAGCAGTTCATGAGTTTTTGGAATATGAAAACCCCGATCACACAGCGTCGCTACCTGCCCTCGCTGGCCTCTTTGCGCGCGCTTGAGGCCCTTGATCGTCTTGGCACAGCAACCGCAGCTGCCGAAGAGCTCTCGCTCACACAAAGTGCAGTGTCGCGGCAATTGCAAATTCTGGAAGATCAGCTTGGTGCCTCGCTTATTATTCGCGAGAAACGCCGCATGAAGATGAGCGAGGCAGGCGCGCGGTATGCCAGTGATGTACGCGGTGCATTGGCGCAGATTACGCGAGCGTCCATGCAGCTTCACGCATTGCCGGGTGCCGGCGGTTTGAGCCTTGCGATTTTGCCCAGCTTCGGGATGCGATGGCTGGTGCCGCGCCTTGCCTATTTCGCCACGCTACATCCGGATGTGACGGTTAATCTGTCCACCCGCCTGACGCCTGTCGCGTTCCAAAGCGATCCATTTGACGCCGCAATACAATATGGTTCAGGCAGTTGGGAGAATTGTCAAAGTCTGCTTTTGCGCGACGAAACGTTAATTCCAGTGTGCGCGCCGAGCCTGCTGAAAGAAGCGACGATCAACAGCGCAAAGGATCTAAGCGCCCTGCCCTTGCTCCATATTCAAACCCGCCCTGATGCGTGGCGCACTTGGCTTGCCTCGCATGACGCGCCGCCGCCAAACCAATCTGGTGCGCAATTTGATCAGTTTTCAACGATTACTCAGGCGGCAATTCACGGTTTGGGCATTGCGTTGCTGCCTGATTTCATTGCCGAGCAAGAGCTTGCGGCCGGTCGCCTTGTCACTGCGTTTGACGGGCCAACGCGCTCGTTGGGTGCCTATTATCTGGTTTGGCCAAACAATCAGTCCATCAATCCAGCACTACGCGTTTTTCGCGATTGGATTGCCACGCAGTCCCAAGATGAAGACAGCTTGCCGCGATAAGCCGCGCGTTAGCCCAGTGCATAGCCCGCGCCGCGTACCGTTCGGATCGGATCACTGCCGCCCGTCGCTTTCAATGCTTTACGCAAGCGCCCCACATGAACGTCAACAGTGCGCGTGTCCATAAACGCATCGCGCCCCCACACCCGATCGAGCAATTGCTCGCGTGGCCAAACACGCCCCGGTTTTTCGATGAAATGGCTGAGCAGGCGAAACTCGGTTGGGCCAAGCTTTACCTCGATCCCGCCGCGCGTCACGCGGTGGGTTTCCCCGTCCAGAATGATGTCTTCAAAGACCAGCAACTCGCCGATCGCCGCAGCGCGGGTGCGGCGAAGCTGCGCCCTTACACGCGCAATCAACTCTTTGATCGAATAGGGTTTGACCACATAGTCATCCGCGCCTGTTTCCAGCCCGCGCACCTTGTCCACCTCTTCCGAGCGCGCCGACAGCATAATCACAGGAATGCCTTTTGTTTCGCTGACGGACTTTATTTGACGACAGACCTCAATGCCGGACACGCCCGGCAACATCCAATCAAGCACAATGGCATCGGGCATTTCTTCGCGCACAAGCAGCAAGCCTTCGTCGCCGCTCGTTGCCTGAACCACACGAAACCCCTCTGCGGTCAGATTGTAGTTCAACACCTCACGCTGAGACGGTTCGTCCTCGACAATCAGGATACACGGCTGGGTCGCGCTCATGGGTTTGGACCTTATTTAGACCTTGGAAACCGACAGATCAGTGGAGGACAAATCGCCCTTCGGTCGCCCTTCCTCTGGTGTTTCGCCAGTCACCAAATAGACCACCTGCTCAGCGATGTTTGTCACAAGATCGCCCATACGTTCGGTGTTTTTAGCAATGAAATGCAGGTGCATACATGGGGTAATGTTACGTGGATCTTCCATCATGAAGGTCAGAAATTCACGGAACAAAGCGTTATACATCTGATCGACGTCGGTGTCTTGCTGAATGACATTCAACGCAAGTTCAGCGTCGCGCTGAACATAAGAATCCAAGACGTTCTTGAGCATATCCTGAACCTCGCGCGCCATACGGCGCAGGGCGGTTTGGCTCCCGTCCACTTCAGGCAGTCCCGACAGGACCGATGTGCGTTTTGCCATGTTCTTCGCGTAATCGCCAATGCGCTCAAGCGAGGCACTGATTTTGATCACAGACAGGATCAGGCGCAAATCAATCGCTGTAGGAGCGCGGATCGCGATAACGCGCGCGGCTTCTTCATTGATCGTTTGCTCAAGCGCATCAATCGCTTTGTCACCTGCGCGTACTTGTTCGGCCAGCTCAACGTCGCGCGTTTCAAGCGACTTAGCTGCATCCAGAATAGCGCGCTCTACCATGCCGCCCATTTTCATGATTTGCGCTTGGATCGCTTCTAGGTCGCGATCAAAGGCGGATGAAATATGTTGATTGCTCATGGGTTATCCAATCCGTCCAGTGATATAGCTTTC
>NZ_JBOEHB010000007.1:0-138251 GCF_050633725.1 Planktotalea sp. | reverse complement strand
GCGCGCGCGATGCACAGACGTTGTTGCTGACCACCCGACAAGCCCGTTCCAGGGGCCTGCAAACGGTCCTTAACCTCGTCCCAAATCGCCGCGCTGCGCAGGGATTTTTCAACGATCTCGTCCAGATCAGCTTTGGAGCGTGCAAGCCCGTGAATACGCGGGCCATAAGCAACATTATCAAAGATCGACTTTGGGAACGGGTTGGGCTTTTGAAACACCATGCCCACCTTGGCGCGAAGCTGCACAGGATCAACGCGGCGATCATAGATGTCTTCGCCGTCAATCAGGATGTCCCCTTCGACGCGGCAAATATCAATCGTATCGTTCATTCGGTTCAGGCAACGCAGGAACGTTGATTTACCGCAGCCCGAGGGGCCGATAAACGCCGTTACGGTCTTGTCTTCAATCGCAACGTCTACGTCTTTGATCGCGTGATTGTCGCCGTAGTAAACCTGCACGCCTTTGGCCGAGATTTTTGTGTTATCCATCGTCGTATCTTTCATAATGTCAGCCCCTACCAGCGGCGCTCAAAGCGGCGGCGCAGGATGACCGCAATCGTGTTCATGCTGATCAGGAAGACCAGCAGGATAATAATGCCGCCCCAAGCGCGTTCATAAAACGCAGGGTCAGCGCGTTTGGCCCATTCATAGATTTGCGCAGGCATCGCCGAGTTGGGATCAAGCAAGCCGCTGGCCACGCTGTCAGGCGCGTTGCTGGCGATAAAGCCGATCATACCAATCAACAGCAATGGCGCGGTTTCACCCAAAGCCTGCGCAAGTCCAATAATTGTGCCAGTCAAAATGCCGGGCGCAGCAAGCGGCAGCACATGGTGGAACACCGATTGCATCTTGGACGCGCCAACCCCCAGCGCCGCATCTCGGATGCTGGGCGGGACAGATTTCAGCGAGGCACGGGTTGAGATGATGATCGTCGGTAGCGTCATCAGCGTTAAGACCAAGCCACCAACCAGCGGCGCGGATTGTGGCAGGTGCATATAATTGATGAACACCGCCAGCCCCAGAATACCGAANNGGCAGGTGCATATAGTTGATGAAGACCGCAAGGCCGAGGATACCAAACACGATAGAAGGAACTGCAGCGAGATTGGAAATGTTCACCTCGATAATATCGGTGATCCAGTTCTTTGGCGCAAATTCCTCAAGATAGATCGACGCGGCCACACCAATGGGCAAAGCAAGCGCAAGAACCACCAACATCATAAACAGGCTGCCCATCATCGACACGCCGATACCCGCCGCTTCAGGGCGCGCATCAGAAGCGTCCGCACCGATGATAAAGCCAAGGTTAAAGCGTTTCTCGATCACACCAGCACTGACCAACGCGTCCACCAGATCAAGCTGAGCGGCGTTGATGGATTTGTCATCGGCGATGCTTTCGCGGCTAACGCGCCCTTTGAGATAGCCATCAACGCGGGAATTGGCGAGGAAGGTAAACTCAACCGTTTTGCCGATCTGCGACATATCATTGATCACAAGATCGCGCACAGTCGCGGCTGCGCTTTTGGACAAGAGCGCAGCTTGTTTTTTGCCTTTCAGGTCCGTTTCGATCCCGTTGGACGTAACGGCGTCTTCCATTGCCTGCTTGAGCAGCGGCGCATAGCCGAAGGTGGACACTTTCTTGATCTTTTCCAGATCGCGGGTACCCTTTTTATCGAGCTTGGCTTCAAGCAAAGGCACGTTCAGCGTCACAAAGGTTTGCTGGAACGCTCCAACTCCGTTGCCGATGATTGTCACCAGCAAAAGCACAAGCACCGCCAAACCAGCGCCAATTGCAGCGATTCCGTAAAAGCGAAAGCGGGTCTCGGCTGCGTTGCGCTTTTTGGTGCGCGCATCGAGCGTGAGCAGGGAAGTTTTAGCGTTATCTGTCATTCGTATTGCTCACGATATTTGCGCACGATGTAGAGTGCAAAGATGTTAAGGCCCAGCGTCAGGATGAACAGCGACAGGCCAAGGGCAAAGGCCACCAGCGTCTCTGGGCTGGCGAAATCACCATCCCCTGTAAGTTGGCTGACGATACGTGTGGTGATCGTCGTCATCGCCTCGAGCGGGTTCAGCGAAAACTTGGCAATCGCCCCTGCCCCAAGCACCACGATCATCGTCTCGCCAATGGCGCGGGACGCGGCAAGCAAGATTGCACCGACAATGCCGGGCAGCGCGGCTGGGATCACCACTTGGCGAATGGTTTCCGATTGCGTCGCGCCGAGGCCCAGAGAGCCATCGCGCATGCTTTGTGGCACAGCGTTGATAATATCATCCGAGAGCGATGAAACAAACGGGATCAACATGATCCCCATCACAACACCTGCGGTCAAAACCGCTGTTGCACCGCTCATCCATTCAACGCCGAGATATCCGTTACTGCCAAAGGTGCGCAGCAACATAGGGCCGACGGTGAGCAAGGCAAAGAGACCGTAAACAATCGTCGGAATACCTGCGAGAATTTCCAGCAACGGCTTGGCAAAGCCGCGCGTTTTTGGCCCGGCATATTCGCTGAGGTAAATCGCAGCGAAAAGACCAATGGGCACAGCCACCAGCAGCGCGATGATAGAGATATAGATCGTGCCCCAAAGCAGCGGCAGGATCGAAAGCTCACTGTCTCCACGGAAATTCGGCGCCCATGTGGTGCCAAAGAAGAAGTCGGTCCAGCTATGCAGCCCAAAGAAATTGCGCGTCTCGAACAGCATCGACAAAACGATACCAACAGTCGTGAGAATTGCGAGCGATGCGGCCGTCATCAACAGCGCGAGAACAACCCGCTCCACCGCGTTGCGGGCGCGAAAGTCTGGCGAGATTTTCGACAGACCGAAGAGGAAGCCAAACGCTGAAATCGCAAGAACAACAATCATGCGCCAGAAATAGCCCGTTGTATCAGCGGCGCGGTAGGTCTGCGCAGCCTTCAACACCTCTGGTGCAACATCATTGCCCAAAGCAACGCCAACGCCGCCCAAGGTTTCGCGCACATTTGGCAAGGCTGATGTTGCCTCTGCCTCGCTAAGAACGCCCTGCTCTACCGCAACGGACAAACCGTCCGAGATACGGCGCACATCGCTCATCACCAACGTGACAGAGCCTTCGTCGGGCATCAGTTCAGCCGGGATCAATTTAACCGCGCTTCCTTCAATGAATGAAGGCTGCGCAAGCATCCAGATCACCAGAATCAACAAGGCGGGAACCAGCGTCAACAGAGCCACAAAGCTTCCGTAGTACTTTGGAAGCGAGTGCAACTTGCGAGCATCCCCGCCAGCGCTTTGCAAGGCGCGTATGCGTCCAACCGCAACACCAATAACCGCTAATACCAGCACGATTGCTGTAAGCCAAAAAGCGGACATAAGAACTCCGATCGAAACGTAAGTTTGGGGTCGTCAAAAATCTGGCGCGGTGATCCTCACAAGACCACCGCGCCAAACAAGCTTTACATGTTTGCGCCGAGAACCGCTTCGTCCGCAACCGCTTCTTGTGTTTTTTCCAATTCAGGATCAGCAACAAGACCGTACTCGGCCAAAGGACCGTCTGGGCCTGCGATTTCTTCTGCTACGAAGAACTCAGCAAAGTCTTTGAGACCCGGAACAACGCCAATGTGTGCCTTCTTCACGTAGAAGTAGAGCGGGCGCGACACAGGGTATTCACCTGTTGAAATGCTCTCTGTGGAAGGAACAACGCCGGACATTGTCGCAACTTGCAGCTTGTCAGTGTTGTTCTCATAGAAGGCGAGACCAAAGACGCCGATACCGTCTTTGTTGCTCTCGATGCGCGCGAGCGTTTCTGTGTAATCGCCGTCGATGTCGACAGACACACCATCTGTGCGCAAGGAAATGCAGGCTTTCTCAGCCGCTTTATGCTTGGCTTTGTCGGTGTCGCCCGTTGCCATGCCAAGGAACGCATCAAATGCGCCTGTAGCTTCACAGCCAGCGAGGATCACTTTGTCTTCGAACACTTCGCGTGTGCCGTGCTTTGTGCCTGGGATGAAGGCTTGCAAGGGCTGCGCGGGAAGCTCTGCGTTGACATCGTTCCATGTCTTGTTGGGGTTTGCCACCAACGCGCCGTCAACAAGGACTTTGTCGCTAAGGGCCAAGAACCAATCAGAGGGTGTGTAGGCGAAGTCGTTGCCACCTTTTTCGGATGCAAAAACGATGCCGTCATAGCCGATGCGAACCTCAATGATGTCTGTCACGCCTGCGTCTGCGCAAGCTTTGACTTCTTTGTCCTTAATCTTGCGCGATGCGTTTGCGATGTCGATCGTGTTCTCGCCCACGCCTTCACAGAACCGCTTGAGACCTGCGGAAGAGCCGCCAGATTCAACAACAGGTGTTGGGAAATCGAAGTTTTCACCGAAAGCTTCTGCCACGATTGATGCGTATGGCAGAACTGTGGAAGAGCCAGCAACCTGAACCTGATCACGCGCAACGGCAGCTGTTGCAAGGGCGCTCATCGCGAGCGTGGATACTGTAAGTTTTACGAAGGACATATCTGTCTCCTAGTTTCATCTCGTAGGCGTTGACTACGGCGCTTGAGACAAGCTTTTGTGACAGAATTGTAAAAGTTATATGACAGCGCATTTTTAAGCGCGATTACTTGGCGGAAACACGCGCTTCAATTGGCAAAATTACTGTAAATTCAGAGCCTTGACCCTGTTCGCTTTTGATTTCCAAACGACCACGATGACGGTTGATTATGTGCTTCACAATCGCGAGGCCAAGGCCCGTGCCGCCCATTTCACGACTTCTGTGACTATCGATTCTATAGAACCGCTCGGTCAGGCGCGGAATATGTACAGGATCAAAACCCGCGCCATTGTCACGGATGATCACCCGAATGCCATCGCTGCGCAGGCGCGGCTCAAAGGCAGGCGCTTGCAGGATCACCACGACGCTGACACCCTCGCCGCCATATTTCAGGGCGTTTTCTATCAGATTGGTAAAGACCTGACGCAGCTGATCGCCGTCTGCGCGCAATTTGCTTTGCGTGTCATCAAGGCTGAACTTTAGATCGGCTTTGCTGTTCGCCGCCAAACTGCCCATCGCGTCCTCGACTGACGAGAGCAACGCATCAAGGCGTACCAATTCTGTCGGGCGAGACCGTCTTTGACCTTCGAGCCGGGAAAGTGACAACAGATCATCGACCAAACGGTTCATCCGCTCTGTTTCAGCAGCCATGATGCCAAGAAACCGCTCGCTCGCGGCGCGATCATCCTTGGCCGGGCCTTGCAAGGTTTCGATAAATCCAAGCACTGCCGTCAAGGGCGTGCGCAACTCATGGCTCACGTTGGCAACAAAATCGCTGCGCAGCTCCTCGGTCTTCTCGATGTCCGTGATATCAATCAAAGTCACCAGAACCCCTTGGAAGTCCTCATGAACAAAGGCGGCGTGGACGCGAAAAGTCGTATCGCTTGTGCCATCATTGCCCAAATAACGCGCTGTTTGATCGGTATGCAGCGCCGCGCAATTTTCAATGGCTTCAATGACCGCAGGTTGGCGTAGCGCATTGATATAGTGTCGCCCCGCGAGCCCATCGCCCAAAACCTTTTTAACCAAGGCGTTGGATGCCAAAATGCGTTCTTTTTGATCCACGAAGAGCGCAGGCATCGGTAGGGCTTCGACGAAGGATTCTATTTGCAAACGGGGCATCGGATCAAACCGCGGTTGCGGCCTGTACCGCTTGCGTAAAGACCTGGTTCAGCGCCGCGCTATCCTCTAGGCCAACGGAAACCCGAAAGAACCCTTCGCTCATGCCAAGCGCTTCGCGTGCGTCTGGTGTTAAGGCTCTATGCGAAGAACTGGCCGCATGAGACAGCGTTGTTCCAACATCGCCCAGAGTTGGCGCAAAGGCGATACCTTCGGCAGCGCGCGCCAAAGCGTTGGCAGCGGCGCGGCCACCTTCTACTTCAAAGCTGACCATATTGCAGCCCTGCCCGCCAAGCAGCGTTGCTGCGCGCTGATGATCAGGGTGATCCGCGCGATTTGGATAGAGCACGCGTTTCACACCGTCCAACCCGGCCAGATGGTCCGCAAGCGCGAGCGCATTGCTTTGCGCACGCTCGAAGCGTAGATCAAACGTTGCAAGCCCACGCTCAGCCAACCAGCAGTCAAACGGGCTGGCGGTCATGCCTGTTGTGACAGAAAAATCATAGATTTTCTTTTGCACGGCAGGGTCTTTGGCGGCGACATAACCCAATGTGACGTCAGAATGGCCAGCAAGTAGCTTGGTCACAGAGTGAATAACAATGTCAGCGCCCTGCGCAAAAGGCTTATAAGCGCGCGGCGTCGTGAAGGTATTATCCACGATCAACAAGATGCCCCGATCTGCGCAAAGGCGCGCGATGCCGTCCATATCCGCAACGCGCAAAGTAGGGTTTGAGACGACCTCGACAAGAACCGCTTTTGTGTTCGCTTTGATCGCTTTTTCAAAAGCGGCCGCATCGGTTGGATCGGCAAGTGAGGTTTCAATGCCAAAACGCGGCAAGTCCTCTTTCATCAAACGCAAGGAGCGCCCGTAAAGCTGATCGCCGCCGATGATATGATCACCCGCGCTGAGCGTGCCCATCAACGCCGCTGTCACTGCGCCCATGCCAGAGCCCGTCACGATGCCCCCTGTGATCCCTTCAAGCGCATCTATGCGCTGCGCCAGAACCGTCGCATTCGGATGCCCTTCACGCGCATAAGTATACCCCTGCGCGCGCCCTTCATATTGCGCGTCCAGCTCGTCAGGTGTGCTGGATGCAAAGGCAACCGCAGTGCTGAGCGGGGTCACAATGGGTCTGCTCAGGCTGTCGGGCATGCCCACAGGGCGGATCAATGTTTCTTTGGAATTACGCATCGCGCATTTCTCCGATTGGGCCAGTCACGTAGTGTGTGCTGGAAAATGTCAGGCTCAGTGAAAAGAAAACGTCATCTGGCATCAAAGGCACAAGAGAGCGTTTAAGGTCGTTAAGTAACGCTTTCATGAACGTCTCATCGCGATGCGCTTTGGGAAGCAATCCGATCTCGATCAGCACATGATTATGATGCGTCACCTCGCAAGGATAGGCACGTCCTTTGCATTCTCCAGACCCCGCATCGTGACTTTGGATGATCTGCTCGATACGGGCCAAGATGCGCGCGGCGTCCAAATTCAAAGTGCTGGAATACTTCAATTCCGCATGTGGCATTCAGAGAGCTTTCAGATCCGCGCGAAACCGGCGCATGTTGTCTTGGTAATGCAGCGCAGAGGCTTTGAGGCCTGCAATGCCTTGATCATCCATTTGACGCACGACTTTCCCCGGTGCGCCCATCACGAGCGATCCATCGGGAATGACTTTGCCCTCAGTGATCAATGCGCCTGCGCCGATCAAGCAGTTCTTGCCGATCTTGGCCCCGTTCAGAACCGTCGCACCCATGCCGATCAGAGAATTTTCGCCAATTGTGCAGCCATGCAGCATGACCTTGTGACCAATCGTGCAACCCGCAGCAATCGTCAGCGGATAGCCAATATCGGTGTGCATCACAGTGTTTTCCTGCACATTGGTGCCAGCCCCGATATGAATCACTTCGTTGTCACCGCGTAGCGTAGAGCCGAACCAGATCGATGCGCCCGCCTCCATCACAACATTGCCAATGACATTCGCATCCGGCGCAATCCATGTGTTTTCGTCAATCTGCGGTGTCAGATCACCTAGGGTGTAAAGCGTCATGATATGTCCTCGAATTGGCTCTGAAGTTCGCGCACATGCTCGTTCAAATCCGGTTGTTGCGAGCGGCGCAGGCGCGTTGCTGTTATGATTGTTTTTAGCTGCTCTTCTGTGGCATCCAGATCATCATTGACCAGCACAAAGTCATAGCCATCCCAATGAGAAATCTCATCCCAGCTTTTGGACATACGGCGCGCGATGACTTCTTCGCTATCTTGCGCACGGCTGACGAGGCGGCGATGCAGCTCGGTGATGGACGGCGGCAGCAGGAAGATCGACAAAGTGTGCTGCCCTAGCACCGAATTGCGGATTTGCTGAGCGCCCTGCCAGTCAATGTCAAACAGAACGTCCTGCCCTGCGTTTATGGCGTCTTCAACCGGCCCCTTGGGCGAGCCGTAGAAGTTGCCGAAGACATGGGCATGTTCGAGCATTTCGCTCTCGCTAACGGCGCTTTTGAAATCGGCTTCTTGGATGAAATTGTAGTCTTGCCCGTCCACTTCGCCAGCGCGCGGTGCGCGCGTGGTTGATGACACAGAAAACCGGATGGAGTCGTCCCATTTGCGCAAACGCCCTGCAAGCGTGGATTTACCAGCGCCCGAGGGCGAGGAAAGGATGATCAAAAGGCCCCGACGATCTACACTCATTTGTCGTTACTCCACATTCTGCACTTGTTCACGCATTTGATCGATCAGCACTTTCAGCGCGAGACCAATTTCCGTCAGCTTCGCGTTCTGCGCCTTTGAGCAAAGCGTATTGGCTTCGCGATTGAATTCCTGGCACAGAAAGTCGAGCTTGCGCCCAACAGGCGCGCCGCTCGTCAGTAGATCACGCGCCGCGCTTATATGAGCATGAAGGCGGTCGATTTCTTCGGTAACGTCGGATTTCACCGCAAGGACCGCAATTTCTTGCGCAAGGCGCGCTTCGTCCATCTCTGCGCGACTGTCCATGACCCGCGCGATCGCCGCTTGAAAGTTGCTGCGCATCTCTGCGGCGCGATCCCCAAGCAAACCCTGCGCGGAAGTGGTCAGCGTTTCAATCTCGTCAAGCTGGCGGCTCAGCACGGCATGTAGCGAAGCGCCTTCTGCCGCGCGCATTTCGTTGAAACTTGCCAGCAACGGCGCGATGTCTGCGCGCAGCGCATTGAGCAAGTCTTCACTGGCTTCGCGGTTTTGAGGCGCGTCCATGACGCCGCGAAAGTTCATCACATCACTGGCGCTTGCGGGTGTCAGATTAACCCCCGTCGCCCCTGCCCGCTCCTCAATCTGGCTGATCGCCTCAAGAATGCGCGAGAGCGCTACTTCATTGATCTCGATGCCAGTGTCCCCCGCCTCGCGTGCGATACGAAGGTTCAGAGAAATAGAGCCACGCGCAGCGCTGGCACCGACTTGTTTGCGCAATTCAGCTTCCATCGCGCCCAGCCATTCGGGCATGCGAATACGCAGATCAAAGCCTTTGCCATTGACCGAGCGCAACTCCCAGCTCCAGGAAAACCCATCTGCACCGCCTGTGCGCGCGGCAAAGCCTGTCATGGATGTGAGCATGCGTCTCTCTCTTTTGTTGTTTGATGGGTGCACCTAAGCCAAATGCGCGCGGGCGTGCAAGTTTAAGAGCGCTCAAACTCAGCCCTCTTTACACGAGCGGTTAACCAATCCTGCACAATTGTCTCAATTTTTCACTTAACTTACGCTATTAATCCCTCAGTAACCTTCGTTCATTTATGTTTAACCAAGATGCAAGTCTTCAGCCCCCAAAGGCAGAGCCGCATCTTAACGCAGTAAAAGGTAGTTGATCGCGTGAAAACAGATAGCCCCCGTCCGGTCCGCAATGGCGACAGCAGTGACAACAGCAATGTGATTTCTTTGGATCGGCGCCTGCATGACACTGCGCCCAACAGTTTCAAAGCCTGCCGCGATCTAAACACCTACTGGGACGCCTTGCGCGGCGTGCGCATGATGCCCGCTCGGAGCGAATTTGACCCGCGCGGGATCGAGCAAACGCTGGCCTGCACTTTTATCGCAGAAAAAGTTGCGCCAAGCGTTGCGCGCGTTCGCGTTGCGGGTTCTGTCATGAATGACGCGCTCGGCATGGACGTACGTGGAATGCCAATCACAGCGTTCTTTGATCCGATGTCACGCGATAGCCTGTCCGAAGCGACACGTGATCTATTTACAAGCCCTGCGATGGTGACCATCGAACTCAGCGCGCGGCGCGGTTTTGGACGCAAGCCCCTGCGCGCGCGAATGGTCCTGCTGCCCTTGAGCGACGAGCAGGGCCACGTCACGAGATTGGTCGGATGTCTGGATGTGCTTGGCGGGCTCGACAAAGCACCGCGCAGGTTCAAAATCACGTCCATTCATCGCACGGAAATCAGCGGTGAAGAGCCAATTCCAACAGGTCCGCACGTACCGTTTTCCCCGAAAGTCATCGAAAAGCCTGCACGTGAATTTGCGTTTTGCGAGGCACCGGTTTCGTTTCGCTCAAAGCGGCGCGCCCCCTCGCAAGAGGCAAAGACGACAGAGCAAGCCGCGCGCTCTGGCCTTAGACTTGTGGTAAGTAACGCGTAAGCAAAGCGCCACGCTCGGCGCAATCAATGTGGTTTGCGCTATCCAAGCGCAATCACGACCCACCAAATAAAAACGCCCCGCGTAAGCGAGGCGTTTTTTCGTTTGTCATTTAAGCCCGGTTAGCCAGCTTTTGCCTGCGCCGAGGTGCGCCGCGCTGACAATTCTTCTGCAACCAAGAAGGCCAACTCAAGCGATTGGCTGGCGTTCAAGCGCGGATCACATGCGGTGTGATAGCGATCAGACAAATCCTCATCACTCACCGCGCGCACGCCGCCTGTGCATTCTGTCACATCCTGACCCGTCATTTCAAAATGCACACCGCCCGGGATCGTGCCTTCGGCGCTATGAACACCAAAGAAGTCGCGCACTTCGCGCAACACGCTTTCGAATGGACGGGTTTTGTAGCCAGAGGCAGACTTGATCGTGTTGCCGTGCATCGGATCACAGGTCCACAGAACTTCTGCACCTTCTTCCTGAACCGCTTTGATCAACCGTGGCAGATGTTCACCCACATTGCCTGCACCAAAACGTGCGATCAGGGTCAAACGGCCCTGCTCGTTCTCTGGGTTCAGTTTGTTCATCAAAACCTTAAGATCATCAGCGGTGGTTGTAGGACCACATTTCAAACCGATCGGGTTTTGGACACCGCGTGCAAACTCGACATGCGCGCCATCCGGCTGACGTGTCCGATCGCCAATCCAGATCATATGACCAGACCCAGCGAGCCACTTGCCAGAAGTGCTATCAAGACGCGTCAACGCCTCTTCATATTCCAGCAAAAGCGATTCATGAGAGGTGAAGAAATCCACTGTCTTTAGCGACGGCTCTTGATCGCTATCAAGGCCTGCGGCTTTCATGAAATCAAGTGCATCGCCGATGCGGTTGGCAAGTTCACGATATTCTGCCGCCTGCTCACCAGCTGTAAAGCCAAGCGTCCAAGCATGGACTTGATGCACGTCGGCATAGCCGCCTGTCGAAAACGCGCGCAAAAGGTTCAGTGTTGCAGCCGCTTGCGTGTAGGCTTGCAGCATCTTTTTGGGATCTGGAATGCGGGCCTCTGGCGTGAAGGCCAGCTCATTGATGATGTCGCCGCGGTAGCTGGGCAGCTCCACGCCATCAACTGTCTCTGTATTTGCAGAGCGCGGTTTAGCGAATTGACCTGCCATGCGGCCAACTTTGACGACGGGCACTTTCGCGCCATAGGTCAGAACCATCGCCATTTGCAGCATCACTTTGAATGTGTCGCGAATCCCGTCAGCACTGAACTGCTCAAAGCTTTCGGCGCAATCGCCGCCCTGAAGCAAAAACGCATCGCCGCGCGCGGCTGCGCCAAGCTGCGCCTTCAACGTGCGCACTTCGCCTGCAAACACTAAAGGTGGATAAGCAGAGAGCTGCGCTTCAGCAGCGGCCAGAGCCGCCGCATCCGTATAATCCGGCATTTGGACCCGTGGCTTGTTGCGCCAGTCCGATTTCTGCCAATCGCTCATCTGTCTTCTCCTGAGAAACTATAGTATGAATTTGTTATATACGTCGCTGTTAGCGCTATGACCAGCGGCTTATCGAAGACGCCGTATTGACGTTTTCAACGCGATGCGCTCAAGGTGAATTGAGTGATCCATTCTTGTTGAATCACACGTTGCCACAAAACCAAACTGGTACCGCGCAAATCGCGCATTTCAGGATCTCGTCAATGATTTCAGATGATGTCAAAATAAGCGTCGAAACCGACAGCACCAAACCACGCAAGTTCGTGTTTGTGTTGCTAAACGACTTTACGCTTTTGTGCTTTTCTGCGGCGCTTGAAGGCCTGCGCATCGCGAACCGTTTGGCAGGTAAACCCCTTTATTGCTGGAGCGTTATTGGTGAGGGCGGCGACTCTGTAGTTTGCTCTGCGGGAACCGAATTCAAACTCGACAGCGATCTTGTGGAGTTACAACGCGACGACACGGTGCTTTTGTGCGGCGGCGTCGATATTCAACACGCGACCACCAAGAAACTGCTCAACTGGATGCGCCGTGAATCAAGACGCGGCCTGATCATGGGCGGTCTGTGCACGGCATCTTACTGCATGGCAAAGGCTGGCATGTTGGACGGTAAACGCGCGACCATTCATTGGGAAAATCAGGATAGCTTTCTCGAAGAATTCGATGAAGTCGAGCTAACCAAATCGGTTTTTGTGGTTGACGGCAACCGCTTGACCACGGCGGGTGGCACGTCTTCGATTGACCTTATGCTCAAACTTATCGCGGATGATCACGGCGAAGAACTGGCGAACGCAGTTGCTGATCAGTTGATCTATTCTTCGATCCGCACAGATCAGGACACCCAACGCCTTTCAGTGCCGACACGCATCGGTGTGCGCCATCCGAAACTGTCTACTGTGATCCAGATGATGGAGAACAACATCGAAGAGCCGATCAGCCCGTCGATTCTTGCCAAAGATGTTGGTATGTCCACGCGCCAGCTAGAGCGCTTGTTCCGTCGTTATCTGAACCGCTCGCCCAAGCGCTATTATATGGAGCTGCGGCTGCAAAAGGCGCGCAATCTGCTGATGCAGACAGATATGAGTGTGATCAATGTGGCATTGGCGTGCGGTTTCGCGTCACCGTCGCATTTTTCCAAATGCTACCGCGCACATTATGACACGACACCATACCGCGAACGCGGATCGCAAGCAGCGCGGTTGTCGATTTGAGTTTGCTTTTTATTCTCGTTCAGGTTCGAAGAGCCTCTGAATTACGAGCTCCACGAATTCGGGATCTCTTGCGAAAGCCAACGAAAAGCCGCCAATCACAATCAGTATAAATCCCAGAAATGACCCAAGGAAAATCCAGAGTACAAAACGCACAAGCGCAGGGTCACGTATTGCTACTATTCCGAACAAGAACTTTAATAAAACAGCGTGCTTTTTGAATGGTGACAGGTCGACGGGGGCTTTTGCGGGCAATTTCTTTTGTGGTTCATCTTCTTGAGGAGGCATTGGCAGCACCTATTGGTCTATTTGCCTTCATTGGGCAAAGAAGCACCTCCAAGAGTCGAGCTTTGTTTCAGTTTCATCGTAAATCGTGATGAAGGCTGGGCGATACGCAAAAAGTTCCCCTCTTGTGCTGCTTTTGTCCAGCATTATCAAAAAAAGCTGAACACTGTAACATTTTAGCTTTCAGCCCATTAAGCAGACTTATCCACAAGCCTTCACAGAAATTACAGCTTTAGTTTGCAATTGTTCGAATACTGATAGTTTTGAAAATTCTCATTCCATAAATGCTAATTCTTGCTGATTCTGTTAAGCGCGCCATTGCCAACGGACAGAAACCAAATTGAACCATCTGGCGCTTCGCGGATGTCGCGGACGCGTTCGGTTGTTTTGGATTTGATCTGCTCGGCCTCGCGCAAAGGGGAGCCTGTCAGGCGCGCGATGTAGTCGAATTTCAGACTGCCGACAAAATGGTGTCCGCGCCATTCGCGAAACAGCTTGCCTGAATAAATCAAATATCCCGAAGGCGCGATGGACGGGTCCCAATAGTGCTCGGGTTGTTTCAGGCCGGCTTTCGCCGTTCCCACTCCGATCTTGCGCCCGGAGTAATGTGTGCCATAGGAAATGGTCGGCCAGCCGTAATTCGCGCCCTTTTGAATGCGGTTTATTTCATCGCCCCCGCGCGCGCCGTGTTCATTTGCCCAAAGTTGGCCCTGTAGATCAAGCGTTAGCCCTTGGGGGTTTCGATGGCCATAAGACCAAATTTCCGGGCGGTGATTGTCCTTGCCAACAAACGGATTGTCACGCGGAACGGCACCGTTTTTGGCGATGCGAATGATGGTTCCATTGTGTGTATTGGTGTTCTGGGCTTGCTCTCGCTCGCCGCGATCCCCGATGCTGGCAAACAGCGTACCATCGCGGGCTTCAACAAGGCGCGAGCCGAAATGATGAGGGCCGCTTGATCCTGTTTGCATTTCAAAAATTGGTGTGACTTCGCTCAGCGCCGCGCGCGCTGGATCAAAGCGTGCGCGTAGGATTGCCGTGCCTGAACCCCGCCCTTGAGGTTTGGCATAGGTCAGGAATATCAACCCAGATGCCTTGAAATCGCGCGGCACGAGAATGTCGAGCAAACCGCCCTGCCCGTCCTCAGCGATTTCGGGCAAGCCTTTCACCTTTTTGCGCGATGCGCCCGAAAGCCAGATGAGAGCGCCGCCGCGCTCGCTCACCAACACACCATTGCCTGCAAATCCAATGGCCCAAGGCGCATCGAACCCGCTGGCCAGCGTTTCGAATTTGTATCTTGGCGCTGCGCTCAGCGAAGGCGCGCAAAGCGAGCCTGCAAGCGATGAAAGAACCAAAGCACGCCGTGTCATCTGCATCTCGTCGCCTCCTTTGTCGTCGATCTTATCCGAGATATGGCGCGTGGAGGCGAAAAAAAGGCCAGACAAAGGAAGCTGTGCAAAACAGCGATTTCTTTCGGCGCCGTAATGTCAGGGCTTTTCAAACGATCAATGCCCGAATAGGGTCCAATGTTAATTCGCCGCACAGCACCCCACTTTTCGTGGCACGCTAGGAGAGCGAAATCAGACAAGCGCGCTAAGACGCTTTAAAAGAAACGGGGGACTTCATGTGATCAGGGTTGAAAACCTGCACAAGCACTTTGGCGGCTTTCATGCTGTTGACGGTGCGACGCTAGAAATTGCCGAAGGATCAATCACCGGGCTAGTTGGCCCCAATGGCGCAGGTAAAACCACGCTGTTTAATGTGATTGCGGGCGTGTTGAAGCCGACCTCAGGGCGCGTATTTATGGCCGGTGAAGACATCACCGGACTGCCACCGCACGAGCTGTTTCACAAAGGCTTGCTGCGTACGTTCCAAATCGCGCATGAATTTTCCTCAATGAGCTGCCGCGAGAACCTGATGATGGTGCCAGGTGGCCAATCGGGTGAAACCCTTTGGAATACATGGTTCGGGCGCAAGCGCATCGCAAATGAAGAACGCGCACTTGCTGCAAAGGCTGATGAAGTTCTGGACTTCCTCACCATTTCGCATCTGACCGAAGAAAAAGCAGGCAATCTCTCTGGCGGTCAAAAGAAGCTCTTGGAGCTTGGGCGCACAATGATGGTTGATGCACGGATCGTCTTTCTTGATGAGGTTGGTGCGGGTGTGAACCGCACGCTTTTGAATACGATCGGTGATGCGATTGTGCGCTTGAACCAAGAGCGGGGCTATACGTTCTGCATGATCGAGCACGATATGGATTTCATTGGCCGTCTTTGCGATCCGGTCATTGTTATGGCCGAAGGCAAAGAGCTCGCGACAGGCACGATTGATGAAATCAAGGCCAATGAGCAAGTGATTGAGGCCTATCTCGGAACGGGCCTAAAGAATAAGGAAACTGCCTAATGACTGAGCCGTTTCTCATTGGCGATAACATGACCGGCGGCTATGGCAGCGGCGCTGATATTTTGCATAGTTGCACCTTGGCGGTTGAAAAAGGTGAAATTGCTGTAATTGTCGGGCCAAATGGCGCAGGTAAGTCAACAGCGATGAAAGCTGTCTTTGGCATGTTGAACCTGAACAAAGGCGGTGTGCGTCTGGACGGCGAAGACATCACCAAACTGACGCCGCAAGCGCGGGTTAGCAAAGGTATGGGATTTGTGCCCCAAACGTCGAACATTTTCACCTCGCTCACAGTTGAAGAAAATCTCGAAATGGGTGCCTTTATCCGCAAGGACGATTTCAGCGATACCATGGCGCAGGTCTATGACCTATTCCCGATCCTGAAGGAAAAGCGCAATCAAGCGGCTGGCGAGCTATCAGGCGGTCAACGTCAACAAGTCGCTGTCGGGCGCGCTTTGATGACCCAGCCGCGGGTCTTGATGCTAGACGAGCCGACAGCTGGTGTTTCCCCGATTGTTATGGACGAGCTCTTTGATCGCATAATCGAAGTCGCACGCACGGGTATTTCCATTTTGATGGTTGAGCAAAACGCCCGTCAAGCGCTTGAAATTGCAGACAAAGGATATGTTTTGGTGCAGGGGCGCAATGCCTTTACAGATACTGGAAAAGCACTTTTGGACAATCCCGAAGTGCGCAGAAGTTTCTTGGGGGGATGAGGATGCGTATCTTCTACTCCGCGCTGCTTGCGCTGGCTCTTGTCCCTCTTGGCCTTGCGGCGCAACAAGAGACCTTCGTTCAGCCTGAAAAGCTAACGATTGAAACCGCGCCCGTATCTCAAAGTTTCACCTTCGAGTGTCGTTTTACGACAGAGTGTTATGAAGCAGAGCCCTGTGCAGACACAGAGTTCACACCCAGCCTTGAAGCACGCGCGGGTGGGCTAACAGAGGACGACACAGTTGTTGAGGCGAAACTCGTCTCGGATGCGGGGGATGCGGTCCTGCTTGGCGTGCGCTCTGGCGGAACACTGTCGCTGTCAGGTGGCACGTTTGAAGCACGCCAACTGCTTACCATCGCGAAAGACGGCGCCGCGCGCTATTCGCTTCACTATGCCGACGGCCCTATGGCCATTAGTTATTTGGGGGTCTGCAAATGATCGACTTTCTAAACGCTCTTGTTGCGCTTTCAAATTTTGTGATCGTGCCGGCAATTGCCTATGGTAGCCAACTTGCGCTGGGCGCGCTGGGCGTCACGCTGATCTACAGCATCTTGCGGTTTTCCAACTTTGCCCATGGTGACACCATGGCAACGGGCGCGATGTTCACGATCTTTATCACTTGGTGGATGCAATCGGCTGGTATCAATCTTGGACCACTGCCGACGGCGCTTCTTGCGCTGCCGTTTGGTATTTTGGGATGTATGGCGCTGCTATTGCTCACGGACCGACTGGTCTATCGCTTTTACCGTGAACAAAAAGCCAAGCCCGTGATCCTGGTTATTGCCTCTATGGGGGTGATGTTCATTATGAACGGGCTTGTGCGCTTTGCGATCGGGCCTGGCGAGCAACGCTTTGCAGATGGGGAACGCTTCATCATAAAAGCACGCGCGTTTAAAGAAATGACCGGCCTGCGCGAAGGGCTGTCCATCAAAACCTCGCAAGGCATCACAGTCATCACTGCGGTTATCGTTGTGGCTCTGCTCTTTTGGTTTCTTAACCGCACGCGCACGGGTAAATCCATGCGCGCTTATTCGGATAACGAAGATCTCGCCCTTCTGTCAGGCATCAACCCAGAGCGCGTTGTGATGTATACTTGGCTGATTGTTGCCGCGCTCGCTACGATCGCGGGTGTGCTCTATGGCTTAGACAAAAGCTTTAAGCCCTTCACCTATTTCCAATTGCTCCTGCCGATCTTTGCCTCGGCCATCGTTGGTGGTCTTGGCAGCCCGATTGGCGCAATCGCAGGCGGTTTTGTGATCGCGTTCTCCGAGATCACTATCACTTACGCATGGAAAAAAATGTTGGTCTATTTGTTGCCAGAAAGCCTTGAGCCCTCAAGCCTCGTGCAGCTCTTAAGCACTGATTACAAATTCGCCGTGTCCTTCGCGATTTTGTTGGTTGTTTTGCTCTTCAAGCCTACGGGCCTCTTTGCGGGGAAATCAGTATGACGTTGCCTTTGAAAAACGTTGCGCTATTCGCGATTATGATCGGTTTGCTGGTCTTCACTGGCTTGAATGAAAGCTGGAACTCGGCGCTTGGACTGATCAATTATTGCCTCATTTCGGCGATCATCGCGCTGGGCGTTAATTTACAATGGGGCTACGCAGGCCTCTTCAATGTGGGTGTGATGGGCTTTGTCGCGCTTGGTGGTTTGTCTGCAGTTCTGATCTCGCATGCACCTGTGGACGAAGCTTGGAAAGCTGGCGGATTTGGCGTCATCATTGCGCTTTTGACAGGAGCGGCGACGATTGTCTTGGCGGTATTGATTGTGAAACGAAAGCCCCATAGTCGGCTGCGCACTTTCGCGATTTTGGCTGTGCTTATCGGTGGCTTTATGCTGTTTCGTGCGCTGTTTGATCCCTCAACGCTTGCCATTGAAAAGGTCGATCCAGCGGCGACGGGTTTTCTTGGCGGGTTGGGCCTGCCGATCATCCTCTCATGGCCTGTGGGCGCTCTTTTAGCGGCAGGTGCGGCATGGATAATCGGAAAAACCGCTCTTGGACTGCGCTCGGATTATTTGGCAATCGCCACGCTTGGCATTGCGGAAATCGTGATCGCAATCATTAAGAACGAAGATTGGCTCACGCGCGGTGTGAAGAACGTGCAATCTGGCATGGGCCGTATCGTGCCACGCGAAGTGGACTTGCAAAATGATAGCGGGTTTGTCGAACGCGCCAACGGCTTGGGATTTGATGCAATCGACGCCTCCACCATATTTGTGAAGTTGAATTATACTCTGATCTTCACAGTGGTTCTGGTGCTCTTGCTCATCATGCTACAACTGGCCCTCAAAAGCCCGTGGGGCCGCATGTTGCGCGCCATTCGCGATAATGAGGTCGCGGCAGAAGCGATGGGCAAAGATGTGACTGCCCGCCACTTGCAAGTCTTTATCTTCGGTAGCGCCATCTGCGGCCTTGCTGGCGCAATGATGATCACGCTCGAAGGTCAATTGATCCCTGGCACCTACAATCCATTGCGCTTTACCTTCCTTGTTTGGGTGATGGTGATCGTAGGAGGATCGGGCAACAACATTGGTGCCGTCCTTGGTGGTTTCTTTATTTGGTTCCTGTGGATTCAGGTCGAGCCGCTAGGGCACTGGCTCATGGGCATTGTGACGGCAGGCATGGCGGATAGCAGTGCGCTAAAACACCACTTGCTGGAAAGCGCGGCACATATGCGATTGCTGACAATGGGACTGGTTTTGCTCTTGGTGCTACGGTTTAGCCCGCGCGGCCTTATTCCGGAAAAGTAGGCCAAGCCACAGCTTTGCCAGAAAGAAAAAACGCCGCTCCCCAAGAGCGGCGTTTGCTATTCTAGGTACCCGAAATTCTTCGCAGACGAATTTCCTTATAGCGCGGTCCAGCCACCATCGACAGAGATCGTTGTGCCCGTGATCTGCGCAGCCGCATCAGAGGCAAGGAAAACGGCCGTGCCACCGAGCTGCTCAACCGTGGCAAACTCTTTCGAGGGCTGGCGTGTCAGCAGGACATTCTTCACCACATCTTCACGCGACATATTGTATTCGCGCATGGTGTCAGGAATTTGCGCTTCCACAAGCGGCGTTAGAACATAGCCCGGGCAAATTGCATTGGCTGTAATCGGCTCTTGCGCGGTTTCCAGCGCGACAGTCTTGGTCATGCCCACAACACCGTGTTTCGCCGCCACATACGCCGCTTTAAACGGCGAAGCGGTCAAACCGTGCGCGGAGGCGATGTTGATCACCCTGCCCCAACCGGCAGCGCGCATGAGCGGCAAAGCTGCGGCTGTCGTGTGAAATGCAGAGGACATATTGATCGCAATGATCGCATCCCACTTCTCCATCGGAAACTCATCAATGGGTGCCACATGCTGAATGCCGGCATTGTTGATGAGAATATCGCAGGTGCCTGCCTTTTCGATCAGCGCGCGGCATTGATCGCCCTTTGACATATCCGCCTGAATATAGCGCGCCTCTACACCATGCTCGGCGGCAAGGCTTGCCGCCAATGCGTGATCCTCATCGCTGTCAGTAAAAGAATTCAGAACAACGTTGGCCCCTGCTTTCGCCATTTCATGAGCGATTCCCAAACCGATTCCCGAATTGGATCCCGTGATGACGGCAGTTTTTCCAGTAAGCGACATAAAGCAGATCTTCCTTTGATGAATGCGTAGGTCTTCTGACCCCCTCCATATCATGCTGCGCCTGCAAAATAAGGGGCAAAAGCCAGATTTCGCACCATTGATGCGGGCTGGGAAATCAGTAGATACTGCTGTGTGAAGGCCAAAAAAAACCCCAGCACGAAGCTGGGGTTAAGTTATTGAGGCAGGTTTCATACAGGCAAGAAACCTATCGAGCAGTGAGTTATGTATAAGCCTTAACGCGCTGCTATCCAAGCAAAAAGTTTGATACTTGATTAAAGCCCCATTACGGTTTTTATCCACAGGCTAGGCATTTGAGGGATTGTTTACGAAATGAGATCACTGTTTTTCGCGCAAAGGTTGCGCTCTATCGCCTGTTTATTAACGGTTTTGTCGACACCCGCTCAGCTTGTATCAGAGCCAGCGCATGGCATAGCTATGTATGGTGAACCGGCCCTTCCACCTGATTTTGTGTCGCTCCCTTATGCAAACCCGGATGCCCCCAAGGGCGGACGAATCGTATTTGGCGAAACTGGCAGCTTTGATTCGCTCAATCCGCATATTCGCAAAGGCTCCGTTCCTTGGCAGCTACGCTCCCTCGCATATGAAAGTTTAATGGGCCGCTCTTACGGTGAACCGTTCACTTTGTACGGGCTTTTGGCCGAATCGGTCGATACAGGACCGAATCGCGAGTGGGTCGAATTTACCCTGCGCACGGAGGCAAAATTCTCCGATGGCAGCCCCGTTACCACCGAGGACGTGATTTGGTCTTACGAAACGCTCGGAACGCTCGGCCATCCCCGCTATCGCAGCCTGTGGTCCAAGATAGAAAAGATCGAGGCAACAGGTCCACGCTCTGTTCGCCTTACCTTTAACGAAGACAACCGTGAACTCGCGCTCATTGCGGGGCTTCGCCCAATCCTGAAAAAAGCACAATGGGACGGCAAGGATTTCACAAAGTCCACATTGAACGACATCCCTATCTCTTCCTCACCCTATGTCATTTCAGAATTTGATGCGGGCCGATCAGTTTCCCTGCGCCGCAACCCCGATTATTGGGGCAAAGATGTGCCGTTTCGCCGTGGCACGATGAACCTTGATGAAATCAAGATGGAATACTTCGGCGATGGCTCGGTTATGTTTGAAGCCTTCAAGTCGGGTGAGCTGAATATGATCCGTGAAAACAACGCGGAGAAATGGGAAACCCAATATGGATTTCCGGCGGTGCAAAACGGCGACGTCATCAAGTCTGCGATCCCGCATCAACGGCCAACGGGCATGACCGGCTTTGTGATGAACACCCGCCGCGCTCCGTTCGATGACTGGCGCGTGCGCGATGCACTTATTCATGCGTTTAACTTTGAATTTGTGAACGACACGCTTACGGGCGGACGTCAGCCGCGCATCAGTTCGTATTTTTCCAATTCCGTGCTTGGGATGGAAACAGGTGCCGCCACGGGCAAAGTCGCAGACCTGCTTGCGCCTTACAAAGAGGATCTGCTGCCCGGCGCGATTGAAGGCTATACGTTGCCTGTTTCTGACGGCTCAGCGCGCAATCGCAAAAACATCCGCAAAGCGATGGCCTTGTTGAAAGACGCTGGGTTTAGCGTGCAAGATGGCAAGATGATTGGCCCTGACGGCAAGCCATTGACGTTTGAAGTATTGCTGCGCCAAGGCAATCAAGAAAACCAGTCAATCATGGATATCTATACGCAAGCGCTTGATCGATTGGGCATCAAAGTCAAAATCACCGCCACAGATGACGCGCAATATACTGAGCGCACAGCCAGCTATGATTTTGATATGACCTATTACCGCATTGGTCTCTCGCTTAGCCCCGGAAACGAGCAATTCCTGTATTGGGGCAGCGAAGGCGTCGAAGGTCCAGGACGGCGCAATTGGATGGGTATGAATGTTCCAGCCGCTGAAGCGATGGTTGATGCAATTCTTGCGGCCCGATCCCAAGAAGACTTTATCGCCGCCACTCGGGCGCTGGACCGTATCCTGATCTCTGGGCGGTACTTCATCCCTCTTTATCAATGGCCCTATAGCAATGTAGCGCACGCCAAAGAGCTGACCTTTTCCGAGACCTTGCCGATCTATGGCGACTGGTCGGGGTTCCTGCCTGAAGTCTGGTGGTGGGAAGAAAAATAGCGCTTGAGCACTCAAAGTAACGTTAAAGTAAGGTTCCCGCGACATGCTAAGTGGCATAGCAGCAGCGGGAGCCATTATGAATTGGTCAGATTTATCAGTAGATTGGACGACATTTTTAACAGCCGTGGCTAGGCGGTTTCCGTATTTGGATGCCTCTCTATTTCGCAGGTCCAATACTGATCTTAGCACTTTGGTGCAGGCCGTGGCACAAAGTCATGATTTAACCGAGCATGAAGCGCGAGAAGAACTAGAGGACTTTCTTCTCATCCAAAGCCTTTCGCGGGATATGGCGGAACTGCCCACGCTTGGAACAGCGGCCTAACCGCCGAGGGACGTCACCCAAAGCACGCTGGCATCGTCTTCGCTTAGCGTAATCAAGTTATGTCCCATCGACGCATCGTAATAGGCGCTGTCCCCGCGCCGCATTTCGACAGGTTCATAAAATTCGGTGATGAGGCTGACAACACCTGTCAAAACATACAGGAATTCTTCACCGTCATGGCGCACCCAGCCATCAAATTCGTCAAAACTGCGCGCGCGAATGCGGGCGCGATATGGCAGCATCTTTTTGTTCGTAAGGGTTTCAGCCAACAGCTCGTGTTCATAGGTCACAGTGGCATGGGCCGCGCCCTCGCCAAGCTTTGTAACGGCCATGCGCCCATTAATCTGCTCGCGCTCTGGCGGTGTGAAAAGCTGCGGAACTGAAATTTCCAGCCCCTCAGCGAGCTTTTTAAGCGCGTCATACGTCGGGGACATCTGCCCATTTTCAATCTTTGACAGCGTAGACCGTGCAAGGCCCGCTTGATTTGCGGCGCGCTCTAACGTCCAGCCTTGTGCTTTTCGCAGTTCCCGCACACGGCTCGCAAGATCAACATGCTCGGCAAGTTCGGTGCTTCCGTTTTCGCGCGCAATTCGGATCAGTGATTTTGGGTTATCGCTCATGCAGCGGTGTATAGACAGCGCGCCCCGCGCTTGCAATCTACTCGGCGCATGCGCTACCCAAGCCAGACATGAACACTCACTCCCCAGAGCTTTGCCCCGCCCCGTTTAACCTTGCCGCCTATGTTTTGGCCGCAGGCCAAGACACGCCAAATAAAATAGCGCTAGAGGTCCTAGGCAAAGCAGCACAAAGCTACAGTTACGAGCGCCTGACCCATGCAGTGCGCGGCGTTGCAAGCGGGCTGCGCGAGGCGGGCCTAAAGGCGGGCGACGTCGTTTTACTGCGCCTTGGCAACACGGCGGATTTTCCAATCGCCTATCTTGGAATTATCGCGGCAGGGATGATTGCCGTGCCCACCTCTTCGGCCTTGACCCGCGCAGAGATCACAAAAATGAGCGCCGCAATTTCGCCTGCCGCAATTTTGCAAGACGAGGCCCTTGCAGCGCCAGAAGCTCCTGATTCAAAACAAATTTCACTAGATCAACTGCGTGAATTTTATGCCCTGCCTGCCACACCCTGGCATATGGGCGATCCCGAGCGCCCAGCCTATCTGGTTTTCACCTCTGGCACCTCAGGCACTGCGCGCGCGGTTCTTCATGCGCACCGCGCAATCTGGGCACGCAGAATGATGCATCAGGGATGGTATGGGCTAACCGCGTCCGATCGCTTGCTGCATGCTGGCGCGTTTAACTGGACCTTTACACTTGGCACAGGCCTCATGGATCCATGGACTATGGGCGCAACCGCTTTAATCCCCGAAGATGGCTGCCCTGCCGATCAGTTGCCGAACTTGCTGAAAGAAAACAACGCCACTTTGTTCGCAGCGGCGCCGGGCGTCTATCGCAAGCTATTGCAAAAGCCTATGCCCGCATTGCCAGCATTGCGGCACGGGCTAAGTGCCGGCGAAAAAATGTCCCCTGCGCTACATCAAAGCTGGTTTGAGGCGACAAGAACCCGGGTCTATGAAGCCTTTGGCATGTCCGAATGCTCTACTTTCATATCGTCCTCGCCAGAAAACCCGGTCTCGCCAGAAGCGCTCGGGCGCGCTCAGCAAGGCCGTAAAATCGCGCTTGTTACAGAACAGGGAATCCCCGCCAAGCAAGGAGAAACAGGCATCATCGCGGTTCATCGTTCGGATCAAGGTTTGATGCTTGGCTATTTGAATGAACCTGACTCTACGGCGGAGCGATTTCAGGGGGACTGGTTTCTTACAGGTGATCTAGGTCGCACAGATGAAAGCGGCGCTGTTCATTATGAAGGGCGCAGTGATGATATGATGAATGCGGGTGGATTTCGTGTCTCCCCGCTCGAAATCGAGGCGGTGTTTCAAAAATTACCTGAGGTATCCCAATGCGCTGCGATTGAAGTCACGCTCAAACCGGGCGTTCAGGTCATCGCGCTGTGTTATACCAGCGTTGCTCCAGTGCAAGAAAGCGCATTGAACGCACTGGCAACCCAACAATTGGCGCGATACAAGCAACCCAGAATTTACCACCCTTGCGACACGCTTCCCAGCAGCGCCAACGGCAAACTGCTCCGCCGTGTGCTGCGGTCCCAAATCGAGGCTCACTATGGTCAAGCTTGACATTATTTCTGATCCGATCTGCCCATGGTGCTACATTGGCAAGACTTTACTTGATCGCGCGCTCGAAGCGGAGCCAGAGCATCCCTTCGAAATTGAATGGCATCCGTTCCAGCTCAACCCCGAAATGCCAAGCGAAGGCATGGACCGGCGCGCTTATCTGGAAGGCAAATTCGGCGGCAAGGAACAGGCGGTCAAAGTCTACGGGCAGATCGATCAACATGCGCGCGACGTTGGCCTAGAGCTTGATCTTGGTGCGATACAGCGCACGCCCAATACGATCAATGCGCATCGTTTGATCCATTGGGCGGGCATAGAGCAACGTCAGTCTATGGTGGTCTCCGCTTTGTTTCGCGCGTATTTCAAAGAAGGGCGCGACATCGGTAACAGCGAAGTGTTGGCGGACATTGCGGACAGTTGCGACATGGATGCGGCTTTGGTGCTGCGTCTTTTGGCAACGAACGAAGATTTAGACGGCATTCGCGAAAAAGACGCATCTTTCCGTAAGATGGGCGTAAATTCTGTGCCCACCTTTATCGTTGCAGGAAAACACGCTGTCCCCGGTGCGCAACCTGTTGAGGTTTGGCGTAATGTGATTGGCGATATCCGATCCCAACTCGACGCTGCGGAATGAGCCACTCACGCCTCACCATGGCAATCCTTTCCCTGTTAGCGACATTGATCGCTGCTGGAACCGTGTTTTTCCACTTTGTCGAAGGATGGAGCTATCTTGATAGCTATTTCTTTACCGTCGTAACGCTATCGACAGTGGGATACGGAAACCTTGTACCGGCAACCGCACTTGGAAAGATCGGCACAACCGTGATGATCTTTTCTGGCATTGGTGTCTTTGCGCTGGCAATCCAACATGTGGGTGATAGTGCCCTGCGCCGACGCGTAAGGCGCGTCAAAAAACGCGAAGACAAGCAAGAAAGTAACGACACATGAACCAAAGCATTGCAATGCGCATGGGCAGAGTAGAATTCATAGCCTTTTGCGCGATGCTTTCTGCAACGGTTGCGTTTTCGATTGATTCCATGCTGCCGGGCCTGCCCGAAATCGCAAAAGAGCTTACCCCACAGGACACCAACAAAGCGCAACTGGTCTTAACCAGTTTCGTTCTTGGCATGGGGCTTGGGACATTTATTGTCGGCCCTCTTTCGGATCGATTTGGCCGCAAATTGATCATGCTCATCGGCTCTATTCTTTATTGCATTGCTGCGTTTGTAGCATGGCGCGCGCAATCGCTCGAAATCTTGCTGGGCGCGCGCGTGGTTCAAGGTGTTGGAGCCGCTGGCCCCAGAATTGTGTCCATGGCTGTCGTGCGCGATCTGTTTTCTGGGCGCGAGATGGCAAAAATCATGTCGCTGATCATGATGGTATTTACGCTTGTACCTGCTGTCGGCCCCCTTTTGGGCGCAGGCATTATCGCGATCTCTGACTGGCGCGGAATTTTCGTCGCCTTCATGTGCTTCTCTATCGTGAGTATGCTCTGGATGGGCTTGCGCCTGCCCGAAACTCTGGTGGCCGAAAAACGACGCCCGTTCCAAATAAAAACGCTGGCGGCAACGACGGTAGAGTTCCTCAGCTACAAGCGCTCTCGTGTGTCGATCATTTGCCAAACCTTAATGCTAGGATTGTTGTTTGGACTGCTCTCGACGGTGCATCCGATTTACGATGTTACCTTTGATCGCGCAGAAAGCTTCCCAAGATGGTTCGGCGTTATCTCGTTGCTCGCTGGCACCGCCTCTATGCTGAATGCCGCGTTGGTCGTTCGCGTTGGAATGCGCACGATGATCTTGGTTGCCTTTGCTGTGCAGGTTATTCTTTCGCTGATAATGCTGCTCGTGAGCCTCTGGCATCCTGATGACAGCATCTATTTTCCAATTTTCGTGATTTGGCAAACTTCGGTGTTTTTCCTCGCAGGCTTGACGCTTGGCAATCTCACCGCTCTTGCGATGGAGCCTGTTGGCCACATCGCTGGTCTCGTTGCCTCGATTATGGGGGGGCTTTCAACTGTAATGGCCGCCGCCATTGCCGCGCCGATTGGCCTTATGTTTGTTGGCACGCCCGCCCCGCTTGCAGCTGCTTCAGTTATTATGTGTGCGATCGCGACAGCCGCGATGCTGTGGCTGCGTGCCTATGAGGCGAAAAATAGCCAAACAGAGTGAACCTCATTCCCCTGTAAAATAAACTCGGTTAAGCAGATATCGACCCCATCGCCGCGAAAGGCCCAGTTATGAGCAAGATCAAAGTTGCAAACCCAATCGTAGAAATGGACGGCGATGAAATGACCCGTATCATCTGGGATTTCATCAAGAAAAAACTGATCGAGCCCTATCTCGACATTGATCTGCTTTATTATGATCTGGGCATCGAAGAACGCGATCGCACCAACGATCAGATCACTATTAATGCGGCGGAAAAGACCAAGGAAGTGGGCGTTGCCGTCAAATGCGCGACCATTACACCCGACGAAGCCCGCGTAGAAGAATTCGGCCTCAAAGAAATGTGGAAAAGCCCGAACGGCACGATCCGCAACATTCTCGGCGGCGTAATTTTCCGCCAGCCAATCATTTGCAAAAACGTCCCCCGCCTCGTTCCCGGATGGACCCAGCCTATCGTCGTTGGCCGCCATGCCTTTGGCGATCAATATAAAGCCACGGATATGAAATTCCCCGGCGCAGGCACGTTGACGATGAAATTCGTTGGCGAAGACGGCACCGAGATCGAGCATGAGGTCTACAAAGCCGATAGCGCGGGCGTGTTCATGTCGATGTATAATATCGACAAGTCCATCTACGACTTTGCCCGCGCCTCTTTGAATTATGGTCTCAACCTTGGCTGGCCTGTGTATCTGTCCACGAAAAACACAATCCTCAAACAATATGACGGTCGTTTTCTCGAGATTTTCCAAGAAGTCTATGACGCGGAATTTGCTGAGGCCTTCAAAGAAAAGGGAATCTGGTACGAACACCGCCTGATCGACGATATGGTTGCCTGCGCGATCAAATGGAATGGCGGCTTTGTCTGGGCTTGCAAGAACTACGACGGCGATGTGCAATCCGATGTGGTCGCGCAGGGCTTTGGGTCTCTCGGGATGATGGCGTCGCAATTGATGACACCTGACGGGAAGATCGTTGAATCAGAGGCGGCGCATGGCACTGTAACGCGCCACTACCGCCAGCATCAAAAAGGTGAATCAACGTCGACCAATTCAATCGCATCAATCTATGCGTGGACGGGTGGTCTCAAACATCGCGCAAAACTGGATGGCAATGATGAGCTGATGAACTTTGCAAATACGCTTGAAAAAGTGATCGTTGAAACCGTTGAATCGGGCCACATGACCAAAGATCTCGCCCTGCTGGTCGGGCCAGATCAAGGGTGGTTAACGACCATGGGCTTCCTTGAAAAAATCGACGAAAACCTGAGCGCTGCTTTGGCGCGATAGCTTCGGGCATCCAAATGTGACATGGGCGGCGCAAACCAGCGCCGCCTTTTGCATGTTCGCCCCTAATCAAAGTTCGTAAAGCTGGCCCATTGTTTCCAAAAACGCGCGTGTTTTCTTCGAATTGTGCGGCGTTCACGGCCAAATCCCAAAACTTATCACTTTTTCCTAGACCTTAGGATTGCTCACAACGACTTTACCCGTGGGCAATTTTTTCGAAAGGTACTGGGTATGCTTTATTTATTAGCACTTTTAGGTCTCGCGAGCGGCGCTATGTTTATCGGCTCGACTGGCGATGACGAAATTTACGGCACGGATGATGGCGACGACATTCACGGCGACAGTGGCGATGATTATATTGAAGGCTTACTCGGCGCGGATTCATTGTTCGGCGACGAAGGACAAGACACCATAGACGGCGGCGACGGGAATGACCTCGTGAATGGTGGCGAAGGCAATGATTACCTTATTGGCGGCGCAGGCAGCGATCATATCATCGGTGCAAATGGCGATGACCTGCTCGATGGCGGCGACGGGAATGACATTCTCTGGGCCGGTGCAGGAAATGACGGTGGCCATGCAGGAAGCGGCGATGACACAGTACATGGGCACGAGGGCAATGATGTCTTCCAAGGCGGCAGCGGCTCCGATCTTCTTGAGGGCGGTGACGGCGACGACTTCTTGATGGGCTCCGATTGGGGCCTGACCGATCCCAATGCCTCCGACACTCTTGTGGGCGGCGCGGGCGATGATGCCCTTCTTGGCGGCGATGGCGATGATGAGCTTGATGGCGGCAATGACAGCGATGTGCTCAAGGGTGGATCGGGCAACGATATCATCGAATCTGGCCTTGGCACCGACGATGTGAGCGGCGGCGACGGCAATGATCTAATCACCAATCGCGGCGGCTATGATGAAATTTGGGGCGAAGGCGGCGACGACACCATTGATGCAGGTTTTGAAGGCGGCACTATTTTTGGCGGCCTTGGAGATGACAGCATAACGGGCGCGCATTTTGGCGATGCGGGCCTTGGCAATGACACGCTTGAAGGGCGCGATTATCTCGGCGGCTCTGACACGCTGCTTGGCGGCGAAGGCGATGACGTTATCAATGGACGCTCAAACAGCGCCGACTGGATCGAAGGCGGGAATGGAAACGATACAGTCAACGGCTCTTTCGGTGATGACACCGTTCTGGGCGGTGAAGGCAACGACCACCTCACAGGATTTCGCGATAACGATGAGCTTCGCGGAGGCGGCGGCGATGACAGCCTCTTTGGCGAACATGGAAACGACGTTCTCAGCGGCGGCGCAGGCTCAGACTTTGCGTCAGGCGGCGACGGCAATGACCAATTGGATGGCGGCGACGGTCTCGACAGGCTTGCTGGCGACGCTGGTGCAGACACGCTTGATGGCGGCGCTGGCGCTTCCGACCTTCTTTGGGGCGGCACAGGCAGCGATCTGCTCTTGTCAGGCGAAGACGGCGCTCGTCTGCTCAGCGGCGATGAAGGCGATGACACCCTCGTTGCACAAGACGGCGGCACGCCCGATGTCTATGGCGGCGCAGGCGATGATCATCTGATAAACTTCGACACTGCAGGTCTCTATGGCGGCGCAGGTGAAGACATCTTTTATGTCGCCGCAGATCACGAGCCTGGCCTAAGCTTGTTACACGATATCGATCTCGAAACCGAAACGATTGTAGTCATGCACCCAGATGATCAAACGCCGACGCTTGATGCCATCAGCTACAGCCCCGCAGGGCAATACACTGACATGAACTACACCCATCCAGATGGCTCAGTCGAATTACTCGCACGTTTTCAAGGCTCTAGCTTGACAGATCAGGAATCGCTTCTTCCCGATGTTCAGTTTGTAAAGCTAAGCAACTTTCAGCACCTACAGCTCTAAGTCATTCGGTAATTCTGGGCCTTGCGCAGTTTTGTGCAAGGCCTGTCACGCGCCTCGATTATGAGTGCGCGCATAAAGATCCGCGACAATTCCACTGGCGGTTTTCTCGCAAAGCGCTGGCACAATCGCATGAATCAACGCGGCACCAGCCGCGAGCGCCAAAAGCGCGGAAAACTTCATCGCGAAGGCAAGATGCTCGAAATAGCTCTCATCCACACTACGGGGATGATCCATGAAAAGTCTGTCTAGCATTTGATTTCTCCTGTTGGCTTTCCAACAGACTAAAACAACGCGATGAAGACGATATCCCAAAATCCCACATAAATTCGAGTTGATTGGGAAATATTCCCAAGATAACACTAACAGCATGGAACTTGACGCAATTGATCGCCGCATCCTGAGACAACTTCAAGACAACAGTGACCCCTCGCTTGACACATTAGGCGAAGCGATCGGCCTGTCGCGCAATGCCTGCTGGCGGCGGATTAAAATTCTGACCGAAGCAGGTGTCATCAAAGGCAAAGTTGCGCTCCTTGATGCAGATGCAATCGGCCTGCCCCTTGCGGTGATAATTCAGGTGCGAACGGACAATCACACCAAAGAATGGTCCGCAAAATTTGCGCGAGCCGCCAAGGCGCTGCCGCAAATCCAAAGCGTCTATCGCATGTCGGGTGATCTGGACTATCTGATCCGCGCGCGCGTAAAAGATATGAAAGATTACGACAGGCTCTATCAAAAGCTAACCGCATCTGTTCCACTCGCAGATGTCTCTGCCAGCTTTGTAATGGAAGAGATAAAAGATACGACCGCCCTCCCCCTGTAGGAATGCATTATGCCGAGTCACTATATCGTCCTTCTCTTCGCGGTGCTTTGCGAAACCATCGGAACAGCGGCGCTTCAAGCCAGCGCGCAGTTTACCAAGTTCTGGCCATCGGTTCTGGTCATCATTGCATATGCAATCAGCTTTTATTTTCTCGCGCTTGCACTACGCTCGATCCCCCTTGGCATTGCCTATGCGCTCTGGTCCGCGCTTGGCATCGTCTTCATCGCGGGCATCGGGTATCTGGTGTACGGGCAAAAACTTGACGCGCCCGCACTGCTGGGCCTGAGCATGATCCTCGGCGGCATCGTCATCATCCACCTCTTTTCGAACACCTCAACCCATTAAGGTTAACGCCCCGATTCTTTGGTCTTCAAATATCTCGGGGGAGGATTTGCACAGCAAAGCCGGGGGCAGAGCCCCCAGCCTCGCTCATTAGCCCATAGCGCGCAAACGCTTGATCAGGCTCGACGTGTCCCAGCGTCCGCCACCCAGTTTTTGCACATCCTTATAGAATTGATCGACCAGTGCTGTAACCGGCAGGCTTGCCCCCGTATCGTCAGCTGCATCAAGACAGATGCCCAAGTCCTTGCGCATCCAATCCACTGCGAATCCGTGCTCGAATTCATCGTCAATCATTGTCTCATAGCGGTTCGCCATTTGCCAAGAACCAGCCGCACCTTGGGAGATCACCTCGACAACAGCGCGCCCATCCAAACCGGCTTTTTCCGCAAAGTGCAGCGCCTCGGACAAGCCTTGCACTAGCCCCGCGATTGCAATTTGGTTGCACATCTTGGTCATTTGCCCTGCGCCGCTATCACCAATACGGCGGCACATTTTGGAATAGACAGCCATAATCGGCTCTGCACGTTCATATGCGCCAGCGTCTCCGCCGCACATGATCGAAAGCACGCCATTTTCCGCACCGGCTTGTCCGCCAGAAATCGGCGCATCCACGAAACTGATCTGCGCGCTATCCGCAGCCTGATAAAGCTCACCCGTAACAAGCGCAGAAACCGTCGTGTGGTCCACAAAGACGCTCCCGTCGCTCATACCTGCAAATGCGCCATCCTCACCAAGGCAAACCGAACGCAAATCATCATCGTTGCCCACGCAAGCCATGACAAAATCAGCGCCCAACACCGCCTCGCGCGGTGTCGCAGCACTGGCACCGCCATTGGCCTTGACCCAGTCACTGGCTTTGCTCGCCGTGCGGTTGTAAACTGTGACTTCATGACCCGCTTTTTGGAGATGGCCTGCCATTGGATATCCCATGACTCCAAGTCCCAAGAATGCACATTTCGCCATCGGCTTTTCCCTTCGCTTCAATTACCTTAAACCCTGTGTCGAACCTGTTCAGCAATGACAAGTGGTTTGCAATCTATAAGGCGCCCACGCGCAAGGAGAAGCAAGAGATGGTGTTGATTTTTCGCTGGGCACTGCGCCTAACGGGCGGCGCAATCCTTTTGGCCGTGCTTGCCGTTTTGCTCGCTTATTTTCTCGCCTCACGTTCATTGCCGGATTATACCAAGACGCTCAAAGTTGACGGTGTTTCCGCGCCCGTCGAAATCGTGCGCGATAATGCCAATGTACCTCATATTTTTGGAGCAAGCGACGCTGATGTGTTTTATGGCCTTGGCTATGCACACGCGCAGGATCGTCTGTGGCAAATGACCATGATGCGGCGCACCGCGCAGGGCCGCTTGTCCGAAGTCTTTGGCGCGAGCACCCTTAGTATCGACACTTTGCTGCGCCGTCTTGACCTCTACCGTTTGGCCAGTCTTTCGGTCGCAAGTCAGGACGCGCGCACCACAAGGGCGCTGAATGCCTATGCCGCAGGCGTGAACATGCGTATCTCTGAAATCAACGAAAGTGCACTGGGTCGCGGCGCTCCTGAAATGTTCCTTTTCGGCGCTCCCATTGCCCCTTGGCGCGCAGCGGATTCGCTGGCGGTTACCAAATTGATGTCATTGCAGCTATCAGGGCACCTTAAGGAAGAAGTGTTGCGCGCGCGCACGTCGCTTGTCCTACCAGACGAAAACCGCCTCTCCGACATCTTGCCGAATATTCCGGGAACTGGCGTCGCCGCCTTACCAAAATATTCCAACCTCATCGATGTGCCCCTGCCGCGCTACGCCGCGACACATAGCGCGCCGCGTCATCCGCTTCACCCTGCGCCCGAGCGCGGCCTTGCAGGCGCGTCTAACGCTTGGGCTGCTGCGCCTGCCCGCTCTGCCTCTGGCGGCACTTTGCTGGCAAACGATCCACATCTTGGCTTTTCTGCGCCCGCGATCTGGTATCTCGCACGGTTAGAGCTGGCTGCAGGCGGCGTTATTGGTGGAACAATTCCCGGCATGCCTGTCGTTCTTGCAGGCCGCAGCGCGACAATCGGATGGGGGATCACCTCGTCCTATCTTGATGATCAAGACCTGCTGATAGAGCAACTCAATCCCGATAATCCAGAAGAATACCGAACACCCGACGGTTTCAAACCCTTTGAAACGCGCAAATCCATTATCAACATCAAAGACGCAGAGCCCGTCACCCTGACCCTGCGTTGGAGCGACAATGGCCCTATTCTGACGGGGTCGGATTTCGATCTAAAAGCCATTACGCCAGACGATCACGTTATCGCATTGGCCTGGACGGCACTCAGCGCGCGGGACACGTCGATGAGCGCAGCAATGGGCATAATGCAGGCCGTAGATATCGATAGCGCATTGGTCAGCGCACAGAGCTATATTGCGCCATCGCAAAACCTGACGCTGGTCGATAAGGATAAGATCGCTCTCAAACTCATCGGCGCGATGCCGCAACGTGATGTAAAACACCAAAGCAAGGGGCGTCTTCCAAGTTTCGGTTATATCGCTGAAAATCGCTGGCAAGGCATGTTGCCGAACGAAACCAACCCAGTTTTCATGGACCCAGAGGGAGGCATTCTGGGAAACACCAATAACAAACTGGTCAACCGTCCCTTTCCCGTTCATGTCAGTTATGAATGGGGAGACAGCCAACGCATTCAACGCTGGCAACGTCTGATGCAAAGCCGCCAAGTCCATACGCGCGACAGCTTTATCGAGGCCCAACTCGACACCGTCAGCTTCACAGCTCGCGCCCTGCTTCCACTGATCGGCGCAGATCTATGGTTTACGGGAGAAGCCGCGCAAAGCGGCACCCCAGAGCGCAAACGCCAAATTGCACTGGAATTGCTGGCAAATTGGAACGGCGAAATGAACGAGCATTTGCCGGAACCGCTGATCTATTCTGCTTGGCTACGCGCGTTGCAAGAACGCTTGATCCAGGACGAACTTGGCCCCTTGGCCGTGGAATTCAAACATGTCGAACCTTTGTTTATCGAACGGGTCTATCGCAACGTCGGCGGAGCCTCGGAATGGTGCGACATCCTTCAGTCCTCGCCGAAAGAAACCTGCACAGAGATTGCGCGCCAGTCCTTGGACACTGCGATCCTGTGGCTTGAAGAGAACTATAGCAGCGATCTGGCCTCACTGCGCTGGGGCGATGCGCATCAGGCAACCCATGATCACGCAGTGCTCGGAAGCGTCCCTGTCTTGCGTTATTTTGTCAACATCCGCCAATCCACGTCTGGGGGCGACAACACCCTTATGCGCGGGCGCACGCAAGGGGGCATTGGCAAAGAAGCCTTCCTAAATGTGCACGGCGCAGGCTATCGCGGCGTTTATGACTTTGCCGACCCAGACAGCTCGCTTTTCGTGATTTCAACCGGTCAATCGGGGCACTTGCTCTCGCGTCATTACGATGATCTTGGCGCGCTTTGGCGCCGCGGAGAATACATTCCAATGTCCTTAGACGAAGGGCTTGCTCGCGCGGCCGCGGTCGGCATCACAACGCTCACGCCAAAAGAAAACTAAAGCGCCCAAGCAAAACCACGGCACCAATATCCATTGAGTAAACTCTGAGCCCGCAGCTTAGATGTTTCCTCTCTCCTAAAATATCCCCGCCGGAGGCAAATTCCTTATGAAGGATTTCACAAAAATTCTTGGGAAAGAGTTTTTCCACTCAAAGTGTCTGAAACTGTGCGCGCTGTTTGGCTTTCCAGCGCAGGTCCAGCTCAAACCCGTGCTCGCCTTGACGCTCGGCTTCAACGACAGATCGCTCAAACAACCAAGCGCGCTTTCTGCCGTCCGAATAAGGAAGCACCAGCGTTTCGGTGATCAATTCGCCTTCCAGCGCGTCTTCCACGGCTTGGATAAAATCCTGCACGCCTTCGCCGGTAACAGACGACGTTGCAATGACGTCGTCGTGACGCGCCGCGCGTGCAAGAACTGCGTCTTGATCATCCGCGTCGAGCAGATCAATTTTGTTCCAGACTTCAATCTGTTTTGTATCATCGTCAACGCCAAGCGATGTTAGGATCGCGCGAACGTCAGCGGCCTGCTCTTCTGAGCCTTCATGCGAAATATCGCGCACATGTACGATCAGATCAGCGGCTAAAACCTCTTCCAGTGTCGCGCGGAACGAAGCCACCAATTCAGTCGGAAGATCCGAGATAAAGCCCACCGTATCAGAAAGAATCACATGCGGACCATCAGGCAGTTCCACCGCGCGCATGGTTGGATCCAGCGTGGCAAACAGCATATCTTTGGCAAAGACATCAGCGCCCGTCAGCCGGTTGAAAAGCGTCGACTTGCCCGCATTGGTGTAGCCGACCAATGCAACAATAGGGTACGGAACCTTCGCGCGCGCCTCTCGGTGCAGCGCACGGGTTTTCACCACTTTTGCAAGTTTGCGGCGCAAACGCACCAGTTGATCATCAATCGCGCGTCGATCAGATTCGATCTGCGTCTCACCTGGTCCGCCAACAAAGCCCAGCCCGCCGCGCTGACGCTCAAGGTGGGTCCAAGCGCGCACCAATCGTGTGCGTTGATAGCTCAGCGCAGCCATTTCGACCTGTAGCACACCTTCGCTGGTGCGGGCGCGATCCGAAAAAATCTCAAGGATCAATCCCGTTCGATCCAGCAGCTTAACGCCCCAGGCTTTTTCCAGATTGCGTTGCTGAACTGGCGTCACTGGACCATCGATCAGAACAAGTTCGATCTCATGGGCGCTAAAAAACTGATGTAGCTCTTCAATCTTGCCCTTACCAAACAACATGCCCGAATGCGCTTTTGGCAGGCGCACAACAGTTCCGCCCTGAACCTCAAGTCCCGGCAACGCTTCGGCAAGCGCGATAGCTTCAGCGAGCGCAGGCTCTGGCAAGCGGCGCTCGTTATTGCTTTTGATGTCAGGATGCAGAACCCATGTGCGGGTTACCGACGGCGCATGATCCATCAGTTTGCGTCTTCACCCTCATAAAGAGAGATCGGCTGGCTTGGCATTATGGTTGAAATCGCATGCTTATAGACCAACTGAGACTGCCCGTCGCGGCGCAAGAGAACGCAAAAATTGTCAAACCAAGTGATCACACCTTGCAGCTTCACACCATTGATCAAGAAAACCGTGACCGGAACTTTGGTTTTGCGAACGTGATTTAGGAACGCGTCTTGCAGATTTTGTCTGTCGTTGGCCATTTGGGCATGCCTTTATTCTTGCGAGTTATTTTATCGGGCGCAGCAAAAAAGCCCTGCATTCAGGGCAATCGTTAATCTCAAAAGTATGTCGGCTTGCGTCCAGAGTTGCCAGCGCTTTTTTCGAACGCAGCAAAACTATCTGAATTTGGATTATTTGCGCCACAATCCCGGCGTTAACAGCGCAATGATTGCCAGCGTTTCCAATCGCCCCAATACCGTTGCTGCGGCAAAGCACAGCTTTGCAGCGATTGGTAGATCAGCCAGCAAAATTGGCTCTGTCCCTGCAACGTTCAAGAGCGGCCCAGTGGTTGAGAGCGCGGCGACCGACATGACCAAAGCTTCACTAAAGCTTGCGCCAAGCGCTGTGAGTGCGAGGGTCACAAAGGCCATCGAGAGCGCAAAGAGCATAAAGAACACCCATGCGGTATAGGCCCCTTGCTTGCGAATACGCCGATCGCGAATGCCTTGGCCGCTGACTGATGAGGGGTGAATGAGCTTTTGCATCTCACGCAACCCATTGAGGTAGAGGGTAAAAACCCGAAGCAACTTCACGCCGCCCGCAGTCGTCGCAACGCCCCCGCCCATCAGGGCCAAACCCATCAGGATCATCCCTGGCGTTGCAAGCCCTGACCAACCTTGCGCCGCATCCCACTCCGAGCTGACAAAACCGGTTGTCGTCAAGAAAGACAAAACCGTGAACATACTCCCCCAAAGCGCCTTGATGCCTTGCAGGATATCTTCTTCTTCGTTGACCTCAAACGCGGCGAGCCAATGACGCAGGAACAGAAAGACAGGAATACCAATGATCAACAAAAGTCCGATGCGGAACTCTGCATCTTCATGCAGCGCGCGCGTGCGCCCGGTGATGGTATCGGTTGAAAAGGTCAGTCGCGAAAGTGCGAAAAATAAAAAGAGAAACACAAGGAATTCGGCAGAGATTCCAATTTCGCTTTCCTGCATCCCGCCAATTGCTGAAATCCCGCTTGTCGCCAGCGTCGACATCGCATGCATCAACCCATCAAGCGGCGTGTTACCTGTGATAATCAGGCACAGCCAAAGCGTGGCCGTCAGACCCGTGTAAATCGGGAAAAGCCGCTTGCTTACGCGTAGCAAACGTTGCCCCGGCGAGGCCGCGCGCATGTCCAGATTACGCGCACCGCCCTGCCCCGGCTCTGCGCTCGTGGTGACTTCAAATCCGCCAAGATTGAGCGGTGCAAGGATGGCCGCAGCGGCGATCCACATCAACAGTCCTCCCGCCCATGCAACAATGCCCCGCCACAAATGCAAACTGCTAGGCAGGCGCGAAGGATCATCAAAGAGCGTCGCGCCCGTCGTCGTTATGGATGACACCATTTCAACGTATGCATTGACAAAACTGGTTGTGCGCAGGGCCTCATGAAACGGAATGGCGAGGATAACTGGCAAAATCAAGAACACGCCAAGCAAGGCAAACAGATGATCAAGCGCCGAGTAATGCATCGTGCGGCCCGACATCGCAATTCCGATCAAAGCGCAAACAATAAGCCCCAGCAGCCCCGAGTAGAAGAAACTTCGTGCGACATGAAACGCCTCCTGCGTGAGCGCATGAATTGCGGGAATGAACATCGCAAGACAGGCAAGGATCACGAAGATCAGGAAAACCGGCAGATGAAGAATGCGTTCAAGCATTATTTCGGCTCAGAAGAAATCGATGGAGACTTGAAGCAAGCGCTCCACCTCGGGCACATCAGCACTCATCGCAAAGAGCGCAACAACGTCCCCTTCTTCAATGCGCAACTTACCCGTGGGTTTGTGCAATTTGCCCTCTTTGTTGACAGCGCCAACCAACACGCCTTCTGGAAAATCAATGTCGCGAATGAGTTGACCTGCAAGCGGTGACGTGGACAGAACCTCCGCTTCGATCATCTCTGCTTCGGCGTCACCAATGGAATACACCGCGCGAACACGTCCGTGGCGGATGTGTCTCAGGATCGAGCTAACGGTTGTGGCGCGCGGGTTGATATAGGCGTCAATGCCAAGTGGTCCCATGAGAGGCACCAGCGTTGGATCATTGATCAAAGCAACCGCCATCGGGCAGCCTTCCGCCTTGGCGCGCACAGCTGCAAGCATGTTGGTTTTGTCATCATCCGTCACCGCAAGCACAGCATCTGCGCGGCTGATGTTCGCTTCGGCCAAAAGCGCGCGATCAAGGCCATCGCCATGCAGCACGATTGTGCGCTCCAGAACATCGGCCGCGTGTTCAGCGATCTTGCGGTTCTTTTCAATAACCTTTGCGCGAACACGGTGCGCACGTTTTTCCAACGCTTCGGCCACGGCAAGGCCAACGTTACCGCCGCCAACAAGAACGACGCGGTCCTGCGTTTTATGGCTTTTGCCGAAAATTTCCATCGTACGGCTGACGTCTTCTACATGACAAAACACATAGCATTCATCACCGACAAACAACTGATCCCCCGCCTCTGGCGCAAACAAGGACCCATCACGGCGCACGCCAACAACAATAGAGCGCAGCGTCGAAAATAGATCGGTGAGCTGGCGCAGCGGCGTGTTCACAACCGGGCACGCCTCTTCAATGCTTATCCCTAGAAGTTGCGCTTTCCCGTCCAGAAATGTTTCAGTGTCAAACGCTGACGGCGCAGAAAGGCGCTGCAAAGCGGCATCGGCGACTTCTTTTTCAGGCGAGATCACAACATCAATCGGCATGTGATCACGTCGGTACAAATCAGAGTAAATCGCATCCAGATAAGACTGCGAGCGCAACCGCGCGATTTTGCGCGGGATCGCAAAGACCGAGTGAGCAACTTGGCATGTCACCATGTTCACTTCGTCAGAATGCGTCGCCGCGATAATCATATCCGCGTCGCGCGCGCCTGCACGGTCCAGAATATCTGGATAGCTGGCAAACCCAGCAATGCCCTGCACGTCCAAAGAATCCGTCGCGCGGCGCACAAGATCGGGGTTGCTATCAACCACCGTTACATCGTTGCGCTCACCTGAAAGATGTCGTGCAATTTGCCAGCCCACTTGGCCAGCGCCGCAAATTATGACCTTCATGTTCGGCCTCTGCTGAAATCACGTCCAAAGTGCATGACAGAGTGTTCCCAACGCGTCAATGCCAAGCGATGTCCTCTCCTGCCTTTGCCAAGCGGCCCGACATAGGCCGCTCGCGCACAGGACAGATTGCTCAAACTCTAAGCGACACCTTCATCTTCAACGCGCGCAATGCGCGCTCCGGCTTTGTTGGTGGTCACGACGCCCAAAGACTTGAGCTTGCGGTGCAGCGCTGAACGCTCCATGCCAACGAAGTTTGCAGTGCGTGAAATATTGCCGCCAAAACGGTTGATTTGAGTTAGCAAGTACTCGCGCTCGAACGCCTCACGTGCTTCACGCAAAGGCAAAGTCGCAAGCGAGCTGGACAAAACAACGCGGCCCTCATCATCGCTTGCGTGTTGCTCATTGGGCAATTCGCGCGCTTCGATGACACCGTTGCCATCCCCGAGTATCAAAACGCGCTCAATCAGGTTTTTCAACTGACGCACATTGCCAGGCCAAACCATTGTTTGCATCAAGGCCGCGGCTTCATCTGAAAACTCTCGAACAGTCAAACCTTGAGATTTGTTGCATTCCTCAACAAAATGCGCACTTAAAAGCGGGATATCCTCGCGGCGCTCTTCCAAGGACGGAACCGGGATCGGCACCACGTTCAAACGATGGTACAATTCTTCGCGGAACCTCTCGGCAGCGATTTCAGCCTCCAGATCGCGGCTGGTCGACGAAATGACGCGCAGATCAACGCGCACCTTCTCAGAGCCACCAACCCGCGTGAATTGCTGATCCACCAGCACGCGCAAAATCTTGCTTTGCGTGCCAAGCGGCATATCCGCGACTTCATCAAAATAGATTACACCGCCGCTGGCTTGCTCAAGAAGACCGGGCTGAACGCCTTGATCCTTGCCTTCTTGGCCGAACAACACCTCTTCCATACGATCTGGCTCAACCCCTGCACAATTCACCGTCACAAACGGCGCATCAGAGCGATTGGAATTGGCATGAATATAGCGCGCTGCAACTTCTTTGCCTGATCCTGCGGGACCGCGCAAAAGGACACGGCCATTAGACTTGGTGACTTTATCAAGCTGGCTGATCAACGTGCGGAACGATGCGCTTTCCCCGATCATTTCGGTGCTCGGAGCGTCGCGGCGTTTCAGCGTGATGTTTTCGCGGCGCAAACGCGAGGTCTCCATCGCGCGGCGGATGACCACCATCAACTGATCAATGTTAAATGGCTTTTCGATGAAATCATACGCGCCTTGCTTGATCGCAGCGACGGCAATCTCGACGTTGCCATGTCCTGAAATGATCACGACCGGCACATCGGGATAGTCTTTTTTGACCACCTTCAAAATATCAATCCCGTCCATCGAGCTGTCTTTCAGCCAGATGTCGAGGATCATCAAGGACGGCTGTTCAGACGTCACTTGCGCCATACATTCGTCCGACGTTCCCGCCAGCCGCGTGCTAAAGCCTTCATCTTCCAGAATATCCGAAATCAACTCTCGGATATCGCGCTCATCATCTACAATTAGAATGTCGCCCATCATTCTCTCCACCATTTAAGTCTCTGTGTTTTCAAAGCCGCGCGTTCCCGCGTCATGCAGTGGCAGTCGCACCACAGCCATGCCTCCGGGGCGGCCTTGCCCATTTTTCAGCGGCGCATCGGTCAGAACCAATGTGCCACCATGCTCTTCGATAATCTTTTTCACGATTGGCAAACCAAGCCCGGTGCCCTTGTCGCGTGTCGTTACATAGGGTTCGAACAAGCGGCTTCTGTCTTCTGGCAAGCCAATACCGCTATCCGCAATCGTGATCAGCGCTGTTTGCGCATCTTGTGACATGTCAATCTCGATCTCGTGGACCGCGCCTTGTTCGCCATGTTTCTCAATATAGCTTTCAATCGCTTCACCCGCGTTCTTGATCAGGTTGGTCAGCGCTTGCGAAATCATCGTTGCGTCAAAATCCGCGCTCAAAGCATGATCAGGTAGTGAAACCGAAAACGCGACATCAGGCTGGCCGGCCTCTTGCAAAAGCGCGGCATCGCGCACCAGCTCAACCAGATCACCGCTGCGCCGATCTGGCTCTGGCATACGCGCGAATTTGCTGAACTCATCCACGATACGGCGCAGATCACCCGTTTGGCGAATGATCACGCCCGTCATTTGCTCTAGCTTTTCACCCTCATCACCAAGCTGCGGGGTGAACTTGCGTTTGATGCGTTCAGCAGACAGTTGGATTGGCGTTAAAGGATTCTTGATCTCATGCGCGATGCGGCGTGCAACATCGCCCCAAGCCGCCATACGCTGCGCAGTAACAAGGTCCGTCACATCATCAAAGGCCACAACGTAGCCTTCGAGCGAGCCATCGTCACGCAAGCGCCGCGACATGCGCACAAGAAGGTTCTCGAGTTGTCCGTCGCGGCTTACCTTAACTTCGCTTTGCGCTGTCCCGGATTGACCCGAGCGCAATTTATCCAGAAGCGGGCCGAATTCTGGCACTGCAACGGACAGCGGTACATCATGTTGATCCTTTTGCCAGCCAAGCAAACGCTGCGCTGAGCGGTTCACGAAGGCAACGCGCCCTTCTGGGTCCAAACCAACAACCCCCGACGTGACCGAGCTTAGAACGGAATCGAACATGCGGCGTCGGCGATCAATCTGGCGATTGTTCTCCAAAAGCGTATCGCGTTGTCCCTTTAGCTGGCGGGTCATTTGGTTGAAGTAGCGCCCGAGCATCGCGATCTCGTCATCGCCATCTTCTTCAAGAACCTGCACGTCCAAATTGCCTGCGCCAACCCGTTGAGCCGCGCCCGCCAAGCGGCCAACAGGGCGCGAAAGACGCTCAGCAAACCAAAGGCCAAGCCAAACCGCCGCGAGAATGAGGATGACTGCAAAGCCAATATAGACCAAGCCAAATTCAAACAAACGCCGTCCGCGCTCGCTTTCTTGTTGTTGATAAAACAGTGCTGTTTCTTGGGTTTCATCAAGCAATTGCAAGATCGAGCCATCGACCTGTCGGCTTACATAAAGGTATCTGTTCACGAACCCTTTTAGGTGAACAACGGCTCGGAACTCATTGTTTTTCCAGTCTTGTATGACATGAAGCCCGGTCTTTCTGGCGGTTTCGATCTCGATTGGAGCAAGCTCTTCGAAATCAAACAGGTAAGAGCGCTCACCGCGCGCACGAATTTCGCCTGTTCCGTCAATCAAAAAGGCTTCTCTTAAGCCCCGCTGGATTTGCAACTGACCTTCTCGCAGCACTTCACCTTCACTGATCGACCCAGCAAAGCGAATTTCGCGGCTGCGCAGATCAAGATAGTTTGCCAGCGCTTGGGCATCCTGGATTAGATCGCCGCGGTGTTCGTTTTCATAAGCTTGAGCCGCTGCAAGTGAATTGCCGACAACGCGTTGAACCCTCTGGGAGAACCACGCCTCAAGGCCCATGTTGATTGTAAGGCCTGCAAAGATCGCAACGGTCACAGTTGGAATAAGCGCCATAAGCGCAAACACGCCCGTTAGACGCAAATGCAAACGCGAGCCTGCCGATCGTGCGCGCCGCGCCGCAATCATCTGGGCAACCCGCTGCAAGACCAAGGCCGCAACGACCAAAACATAAACCAAATCGAGCAAAAGAACCAAGCTGAACGCTTGCCCACCCAAACGTTGATCTAAGGGACCAAGCACCAGAAACGTCGCCAGCGCCAAGACTGGGCCAAGCGTGACAACCACAAGGGTTATCGCGTTCTGCACCCGCCGTTGCCGGCGCAGTTGAGACAATCGCACCCACATAGACGTAGGATTGCGCCGCGCCTGTTTCACAGGTGCGGGTGGTGTTACAGGCTGGCTCACGCGCTGCCCTCGATCTTTGGGAGCATTCACGCTCCACCGCCAAATTCTGTGGCTCTCGTTCTGGTCAATCGTCAAGCGATGCCAATGGGCCACGTTTATGTTGCGGTTTTACATCAATTTGCGTTGCCGTGTCACGCGAATATCGAGGTCTGTTATCTTCTTACGCAAGGTATTGCGGTTAATACCTAATAAATCAGCACATTTAGCCTGATTTCCCCCCGTCGCTTCGAGCGAAATTTCTATCAAAGGTTGCTCAAATTCACGCAATATTCGCGCATAGATACCTGCGGGCGGCAAAGAACCGCCGTGCAAATCGAAATATCGACGCAAATGACGTTCGACCGAAGCAGATAGTTTTTCGGTCGTCATTTCTCCAGTCAATACAGGTTCAAGGTCAGGTTGGTTGCCCAAAACCGCCTCAACTTCGGCGCGCGTAATCGCATCTGTGCGCGCATTAAGGCCAAGACGGCGCATCGCGTTTTCCAACTGGCGTACGTTTCCGGGCCAGCGATAGTCATGGATCAATTTCGCCGCTTCGGGGGACAACGCGCGTTTGGGTGCACCATCGGCTTCGGCCTTGGCACTGAAATGCTCGGCAAGCAATTCGATGTCCTCAACACGCTCGCGCAGAGGCGGTACGGACAGCGTTGCTCCGCCAAGTCGGTAATAAAGGTCTTGTCGCAGCTCGCCACTTTCCAGCTTGCTGCTCAAATCCACCAAAGACGTCGTTAAAAAACGCGGGACATGCGTGCCAGGCGCGTCCATCATTCGCACCAAACGCGCTTGGGCCTCTAGATCAATATCGCCGATTTCTTCGATCAGCAGCGTACCGCCTTTGACCCGCGCCAGAATGCGCGCTGGACCTTCGATGTCTTGCAGCTCGGCCGTTGTCACAATCACGAAAGGCAAGGTTCTGCGATCCGAAAAGTCATGGATCGCACGGGCGATTGCCGTTTTCCCTGTACCGGATTCCCCAGTGATCAAAACGGGAATATCCGTATTCATAACACGCGCCATCAACGTATAAAGCGATTGCATTGCAGGGGTTTGACCGACCAAAGGAAGGTCTTCTGTTGTGTTCGCATCCGCAGTCGTCGCCGTCGCTTTCACGCTGCGCGTTTCCAGCGCGCGCGCTGTGCGTTTCATCAAATCGGGCAAATCAAATGGTTTAGGCAGGTAATCATAGGCATCGGCCTCATTGGCCTTGATTGCCGTCATGATCGTATTTTGCGCCGAGATCACAATCACAGGCAGCCCCGGGCGATCCTCATGGATTTTCGGGAGCATTTCCAAGCCATTGCCATCTGGCATCATCACATCGGAAATAACCACATCGCCGCGCCCTTCACCGACCCAACGCATCAATGTCGTGAGTGAAGATGTTGCATGCACTTTACAGCCGGCGCGCGTTAGCGCTTGGGTCAGAACAGTTCGAATTGTGCGATCATCATCCGCGACGAGAATAGTTCCATCCATCAAACATCATCCTTGTTTTCATGGGCATTTGCTGGGGCGACTGGCAAAGAAATCCGAAAAACCGTGCGCCCGGGCGCGGAATCGACTGCAATCCAACCGTCATGATCGGAAATAATTTTCGACACGAGAGCAAGGCCAAGGCCCGTGCCATTCTCGCGACCAGAAACAAACGGATCAAAAACCTCGTCTGCCAATTCAGGTGGCAACCCAGGGCCATCATCGCGAACTTCGATCTGAAGCGGCAACGCTCGCCCGTCGCCACCTGCTCTGCGCAGGCTAAACGAGTGTTCAAAGTAGGTGCGCAGCCAAATCGTGCCGCCTTCCTTGCCCGCAGCTTCCGATGCGTTCTTGAGAAGGTTTAAAACCACCTGCAAAAGCTGATCGCCGTCTGCATGCGCCAGAGGAAGCGAGGGATCGTATTGCTCGATAATCCGCATTTGCGCGCCCACACCAAGCAACGTCGAGCGGCGCGCGCGATCTAGCACATCATGTAAGTTCACAGCGCTCAAGTGCGGCGGACGCAGGTTTCCAAACTGCTCGACCTGCTCAAGCAAAGTCACAATCCGGCGCGATTCCTCGACGATGAGATCGGTAAGTTCCAGATCTTCTGAAGACAGGTTCATCGACAAAAGCTGCGCAGCGCCCGTGATCCCAGCGAGAGGGTTCTTAATTTCGTGCGCGAGCATTTCAGCCATGCCAATCGCCGATTTCGCAGAGGATTTCACTCCGTGGCTTTGCGAGATACGTCCCGCAAGTTCACGCGGTGAAATCATCAAGACCATCATGCCCTCATGCCCGGCCAAGGGCGCAATTTGTAAATTGCACAGCATTGGAGGACGCTCGCCCGTGCCCACATCGACATCGTTCACAAACAACGGAGATGAGTTTTTCCGAGCGCGCTCAAGAGCTTGGTCAATCGCAGCGTCGACAACAAGCTTGTCCCAAATGGGTTTGCCGATCAACGCTTTTGACGAGCTATTAAAGAACCCCTCGCCTGCAGGATTGAGGTTCCAAATATTGTCGTCACTGTCGATCAAAACGCAAGCAACAGGAAGCGACATCCAAATTGTGGATTCTTCAATCATACGGCCAACTCGTTGCTTTCTTGGCTCCCTAGCGCGCGCGGCAATAGGGACATCACGATCTTTGGATCGCGCGTTGTTAAAATCGCTTTGCGCAAAGGAATGGGCGTTTGGGCGTCATCCATATACCACCCCAAATGTTTGCGCGCGACGCGGCCACCGAGCAAATCGCCATAAAAGGACAGCATCGCCGCGTAATGAGATTGCACCATTTCAACCAACTCCAAGCCGGTTGGAACCTTTGGCTCTGGCGTGCCGTGTAGCGCCGCTGCAATCTGCGCCAACACCCAAGGCCGCCCCTGCGCGCCGCGCCCGATCATAACACCGTCTGCCCCACTGTGCGTCAGCGCGGTTTTTGCACTTTGCGCATCTACAATATCGCCATTTGCGACAACCGGGATTTGCACCGCCTCTTTGACCGCCCGAATAGCGCGCCAATCTGCGTGCCCTTTGTAGAACTGGCACCGCGTACGCCCGTGAATCGTAATCATTTTGATGCCTGCGTTTTCCGCGCGCCGCGCAAGCTCGGGGGCATTGAGCAACGCATCATCCCAACCGAGGCGCGTTTTAAGCGTGACAGGCACATCTACAGCCTCGACGACCGCTTCGATCAAGCTTAGCGCATGATCAAGATCTTTCATCAGAGCAGAGCCAGAGTACCCGCTTGTGACTTTCTTGGCAGGGCATCCCATATTAATATCAATAAGTTGCGCGCCGTTTCCAACCGCAAGGCGCGCCGCTTCGCCCATCCAATAGGCTTCGCGCCCGGCAATTTGAACAGAGGTATTCGCCACGCCAAAGCCAAGCTCTGCCTTTTCGCGCACACCAGGCTTTGCCTGCACCATTTCTTGGCTCGCCACCATTTCGCTCACCACAAGACCTGCACCAAAGCTGCCGACCAGATTGCGGAAGGGCAAATCGGTAATGCCCGCCAAAGGTGCCAACAGCACCGGCGGAGCCAACTCAAGTGAACCTATGTGAAGTCTCGACATCATTCCCCTTCTTACTCAGCCTCATTCGCAAGTTTCAATGAAGCGAAGTGTATTTTGCAGGCAAAAGGATCGCATGTGCTTAATTTTTGTGCAAACACTCCTGCGATTGCACCGCACCCACGGCACGGCTAAGGATGCACTATGAAGAAAACCAACCTCTCAGAGATGCGCGTTGGCGCGGTTATCGTCGCCGCAGGGCGCGGGAAACGCGCGGGCGGGGATGTGCCAAAGCAATGGCAATTCCTAGCCGGCAAGCGAGTCGCGAATTGGACTTGCGCGCGCTTCACAGAGCGGCACGACATTGCCGAGATTGTTCTCGTGATCCATCCTGACGATCGCGCATTTGCCTCTGAGATCAAAGATGTGCGCATCGTTCATGGCGGGGAAACCCGCGATCAATCCGTGTTAAAAGGGCTTGAAGCGCTAAACGGCGAAAACACCCATGTGTTAATCCACGACGTTGCGCGGTGCAGCGTGCCAAGCCATGTGATCGACAGTGTCCTATCTGCGCTACGCCATGCAAAAGGGGCAGCGCCTGCCCTGCCCGTTACCGATGCGCTTTGGACGGGCCAAGCAGGGCTCGTTAGCGGCACGCAAGATCGCAGCGCCCTGTTTCGCGCGCAGACCCCGCAAGGATTTGCCCTGAGCGAGATCATCGCAGCCCACCGCGCCCATACAGGCGGCGCAGCGGATGACGTGGAAGTTGCGCGCGCTGCGGGCCTTGACGTGGTGATCACTGAGGGCGATGAGGCTAATCTAAAGATCACCACCCCTTCGGATTTCGCACGCGCCGAAGCGCTATTGGAGCAAAGCATGGATATTCGAGTTGGCAACGGGTTTGACGTTCACGCGTTCGAAGAGGGCGATCATGTGATCCTCTGCGGCGTGCGCGTGGCACATGACAAATCGCTCAAAGGTCACTCTGACGCGGATGTAGGTATGCATGCCGTCACAGACGCCATTTACGGCGCCTTGGCAGACGGCGATATCGGGCAGCATTTCCCACCCTCCGATCCGCAATGGAAAGGCGCGGCAAGTGAAATTTTCTTACGCCATGCCGTGAACCTTGCCCAAGAGCGGGGTTTCTCGATCTCTAACGTCGATTGCACCTTGATCTGCGAGCAGCCCAAGATTGGCCCGCATGCCGCTTCGATGAAAAATGAAATGTCTCGATTGATGAACCTCGATGCATCGCGCGTCTCGATCAAAGCCACGACAAGCGAACGTCTTGGATTTACAGGTCGTGAAGAAGGCATCGCCGCCCTCGCAACAGCTACATTGGTGAAATTATGACTGCGCTTGCCCGCCTGATTGGAACGGTTTTCTACGTTGGCCACCTAAAGCCTGCTCCTGGCACATGGGGCTCGCTCGCGGCCTTGCCCCTTGGCTTTCTAATCTATCAGATCGGCGGATTTTGGCTCTTTGCCCTGTCAATCGTTGTGGGGTTTTTCAAAGGCTGGTGGGCCACTCAGGAAATGACCAAGGGGCGTGACAACCATGATCCGTCAGAGATTGTCATTGATGAAGTCATTGGCCAGTGGATTGCTCTTATTCCTGTCTTTTACGGTGCTTCACTGATGGGCGTGAGCGTCACCTTACTTTGGCCCGGCTGGATCGCCGCATTTTTGCTGTTTCGCGCGTTCGATATTCTCAAGCCTTGGCTCGTTGGTTGGGCCGATCGACGCGACGACGCGCTTGGCGTGATGCTTGACGATGTTATCGCAGGCATCTTTGCCGCGATCTGCGTTGTTGGCCTCGCGGCGCTGTTCCATTTGGTACTGATGTGAACCTCGCCGCGCAAATTCTCGAACGCGCAAAGCGACATCAGGTCATGATAGCCAGCGCGGAAAGCTGCACAGGCGGCATGATCGCAGCCGCTATGACCGATATCGCAGGTAGCTCGGCCGTGTTCGAGCGCGGCTTTGTCACCTACACCAACGCAGCCAAACGCGACATGCTGGACGTCAAAGAAAGCACATTAAACGCACATGGCGCAGTCAGCGAAGAGGTTGCGCGCGAAATGGTCCAAGGTGCTTTGGCCCATTCAAATGCGCAGATTGCGGTCTCTGTGACCGGGATCGCTGGTCCCGGTGGCTCGGACTTCAAACCAGAGGGCCGCGTTTGCTTTGGCCTTCAACATGCAGACCACATCATGAGCGAAACGATAGAATTTGGAGCATTGGGGCGCGAAAACGTGCGAAAAGCGGCCCGCGATCACGCTCTTTCGCTGATTCTTGATCGACTTTCACACTTTGCCTAATTTTTAGCCAATAGCGGCAAATTTATGCGTAAACAACGTGCAGTTTGCAAATTGCACGTATTTGGAGCGCATCAAAACAACATCGCCTCTTTTTCAAGCACGCTGCGCCCGTCACAGAAAGCGGCACAGCTCACTTGATGAAAAGGAGGCCCGCAATGAACGGTGCCGATACAGCATGGATCATCGTCGCAACGGCGCTTGTCCTATTTATGACACTTCCGGGCCTCGCACTCTTTTACGGCGGCCTCGTGCGTGCACGAAATGTGCTCAGCGTCTTTATGCACTGCTATGCAATTGCCTGCTTAATGAGCGTTCTGTGGCTTGCATTCGGCTACTCCATTGCATTTGGCGATGGAAATGCAATCTGGGGCGGCTTGGGTAAATCATTCCTCAATGGCGTTACCGCCGAGAGCCTCGCTGGCACATTGCCTGAAATCCTATTCTTTGCCTTCCAAATGACCTTTGCCATCATCACGCCCGCTCTGATCGTTGGCGCATATGTTGAACGCGTCGGGTTTGGCTTCGTTCTCCTGTTCTCTGCTCTGTGGATGCTTCTGTGCTACGCGCCAGTGGTACATTGGATCTGGGGCGGCGGGTTCCTCTCTGATGGCGGCATCTTTGGCGAAGTTGGCGTGAAAGACTTTGCAGGCGGCATCGTTGTGCACGAAACAGCCGGCCTTGCAGCATTGCTCATCGCTGTCTTTCTTGGCCCACGCAAAAACCAAACCACACCGCCGCATAATCCCGGCTTTGTGATGATCGGCGCAGCGATGCTTTGGGTCGGTTGGTTCGGCTTTAACGGCGGCTCGCAGCTTGCTGCGGACGGCGGCGCGGCGATGGCGCTGACGGTCACTCACATTTCGGCGGCAACAGCATCGCTGACATGGGCGCTTTGGGAAAAGATCAAATTTGGCAAAGCTTCCCTCGTGGGTATCGTGACAGGCACCATTGCGGGTCTCGCCTCTATCACCCCCGCATCCGGTTTTGTTGGTCCAATCGAAGCACTCATCATCGGCGCCATTGCAGGTGTTCTGTGCCAAGAAGCGGTTGTTCTTATCCGCAACCGTCTCAAGATCGACGATACGCTTGATGTCTTTGCGGTGCACGGTGTCGGCGGTATCTTCGGCACAATCATGATTGCTGTCTTCGGCGCTGGCACTTGGACGGCCCAGCTGGGCGGCTTGGCTGTTGTCGGTGTATTCACCTTGGTTGTGACCGTCGCGCTGATCTACATCGTGAAAGCGATCACACCACTGCGCGTTGATCTTGAAACCGAAACAAACGGTCTGGATCTATCGGTCCACGGCGAGCGCGCATACGATATGTCCTCGTAAAAACCTGACAATTTGCAACCTAAAGGCGGGTCGGTACAGACCCGCCTTTTTTATGCGCTAGGCTCTGTCTTCCCACACGGCAACACGCGGGTCCATAATGCGCCGCCAAAGCGGCGGCATCAGCGCAATAACCGCCATCATTGGCAAGCTATAGGGAAGCATTGGCATCTCTTCCTCAATCAGTTGTAGCGAAGGATAAGGACGACTTGGATGGGTATGATGATCCGAGTGCCGCGGTGCGTTCAACATCATCGCCCCGGAAAACCGATGCGGCGTATTCCAGCTGTGGCGCTGCGCGACAGGTTCAGGCTTTCCATTTTCCAACATTTTGCGTCGAAGTCCGTAGTGCTGCACATAATCGCTCAGAAAAATCTGAAGCTGCGCATAAAGCCCGAGTAACGCACAAATCAAAGCCCCCGCCGCGCCGCCAATCGCAAATGCTGCGAGCAATGTCGCGCCACCGCCGAGATAGTAAGAAACGTAGGGATGCAGCCCGCGTGCGCCGCGGCGCGCAGCTTCAGCGCGATACCCTTCGCGATGCGAGCCAATCCACGCGCGCAAAAAGAACCTCCAAAACCCGCGTCCCTTTGGGGCTGAAACCGGGTCTTTGCTCGTGCCCACATGAACATGATGCACCAATGGATGCGCTGACGCGTGATGGCCCATCAAAATTGACATATAAACGGCCTTGCCCAAACGCCGCAAACTGCGCTGCGGGCGATGGATTAACTCATGCGCGTTGGGGTGCCCCACCTGCCCCGCAAACAAAGCAACGGCCAAGAACAGCGCCAGCTTTTCTGCAAGGCCCCTATCGGACCCCACCAGCGCAGCAATCGCCAATCCCAACACAACGAAATGCGCAAAGGCCAAAACTACAGACAAAGGCGTCGCCGCAGGAAACTCTGCATCAACGGGGGCGTTTTGCAAGAACAGCGGGCTCAGACGATCCACACCATAAGCGAAGATCGAAATATAGACCAAGGCAAACCAGCTCCAAACCCCACCGAGCAAACAGCCCATGAGCAAAAGAGCGACCAAAACAAGCGTAACAAAAGAGAATCTCATCATAGGCAACACTTACCTCAGAAAACCCTCAAAGCGATGAAAGAAGCTTCATTTCCCCCGGAAACTCCGGGGAGTCTGCGCATCGCGCAGACGGGGCAGCGCCCCAAACCGCCGCGTTAGCGGCTCATCATGTGTGCGCAGCACGCAATTGGATTACGTTCCAGCCCCATAAAGCGCCTCTGCGCGCGCTTCAAACGCGCGCACAATGCGCTGCATCGCTTCATTAAAGACAACACCGATAATTCCTTGCAAAATCGCGTTTTTAAACTCGAAATCAACAAAGAACTGAACGTCGCACCCGCCCCCTTCAGCATCTGCAAATGCCCAATTTGACTTCATGAACTTGAACGGGCCGTCCAAATATTCGGTATCGATCTTCTTCTCATCCGCGAACAAAACCACGCGGCTGCCAAATTTTTCGCGGAACACTTTGAAAGAGATCATCAAGTCGGCCAACATCACTTCGGATGCACCCTCTGGCGTGCGCGAGCGAATGCGCGCTGCAGAGCACCAAGGCAGGAATTCAGGGTAAAGCGCAACGTCGGCAACAAGATCATACATCTGCTGAGCAGAATACGGCATATGCCGAATTTCAGAATGGGTTGGCATAGCCTTCGATTTCCCGTTATCTCACTTGTGCTGCATGTCCTATGCGAGCGCAAAGAATTCAAGGGGAAGCCATGCCACAGCGTCCATATGTCATTGATCAAATGATCTCGGCCAAATCCATTGCCGCGCGCATTGAAGAGTTGAGCAACGAGATCGAGAAAGAATTTGACGGCACTGACAAGCTCGTCGTTGTTGGGCTGTTGCGTGGTTCTTTTGTTTTTATTGCTGACATTGTGCGCGAATTGGACCTACCTGTCGAAGTCGATTTTCTCGAAGCCTCCTCCTACGGTGACGGCATGGAGAGCAGTCGAGAAGTGCGCATTCTCAAAGACTTACGCGGCGCAATTGAAGGGCGAGATGTCCTTGTTGTAGAAGATATCGTTGACACGGGTCACACACTCAACCACGTCACCAATCTGCTCATGTCGCGCAAACCTGCCAAGTTGAAATCCATTGCCTTGCTCGACAAACCCACTCGGCGCGAAGTGGATTTCAAATCGGACTGGATCGGGTTCCAAATACCCGACGAATTTGTCGTCGGGTATGGCATCGACTTTGCGCAGCGCAATCGCAACCTGCCCTTCATTGGTAAGGTGCGCTTTACCGAAGATGGTTAACCCACGCCACTTCCTGCGCATGGCCACATGGGTGCGCAGACCGCCCTCCGCGAAACGCGTTAAACTGATCCTTGTCGTTGCTTTGATTTGCGCCGCAATCGTTTTGATCGAACGCTATTTCGGCTGGCCCGATGCGCTTACGCCGAATACGATGCGACTAAGCCGCTAACTAAAGCGCGGCGTTTGCTGTTTCGCGAATGCGTACGATCATCGCTGCCAGACCGTTAGAGCGCTGCGCGGACAGATGATCATTCAGCCCAAGGCGGCCAAGCTCGCTCTTGGCATCAATCTGCATCACATCTTTAACCGCCGTGTCGTTATAAAGCATGCGCAGGAGCGCGATGAGGCCGTTGACGATCATTGCATCGCTTTCCCCATCGAACCGAAAAACACCGTTTTCGATGGTAGGATGCAGCCAAACTTGGCTTGCGCAGCCATCCACCTTGGTCGCAGGCACTTTTAGCGCCTCATCAAGTGGCTCCATCGCCTTGCCCTGTTCGATCACATGGCGATAACGATCTTCCCAATCTTCGAGAAATTCGAAATCTTCAACAAGCTCTTCAAAAGCTGCATTCGCCATTTTGTTAACTCCACAGATGCTGTGCGCTTGAGGTAGTCAGCAAATCGCCAAAGGTCCAGTCTACTCTTGGCGCTTTTCAATGGCGACGGGATGGGATAAATCAAACCAGAGCAGAGACGAGGCATCATCATGGCATTTCAACGTACCCTTTTGCTATGCAGCGCATTGGCCCTAGCCGGTTGCGGTGGAGGATTGGCAAATTCTTGGGTAAATCCGGGCAACTGGTTTGGAAATTCAAGATCTGGCCCTGTAGAGGTCCAGCGCACAAACAATCCGCTCATTCCAGCGCGTAGCTTCGCGCGTCGCCCAAAGCCTGTGTACCAAGGTCGACCTGTTGATCAAATCAGCGCGCTGCGCATTGAGCGTCGCCCCGGCGGCGCAATTATCCATGCCGTGGGCGTCACAGATGTGATCGGCTATTACGATTCGCGCCTAGAAGCAGATAATGAGGACGGCCCAGTCAAAGGCGTTCTTAGCTATACGTTGACGGCAGTGCGGCCAGAATCCACCGTCGGCGTTGGTGGTGAAGCAGCCCGCCAAATCAATGTTGCGCGTTTTGTCAGTGACCAGGACCTGCTTGGCGTCAAAACCATCGTTGTTAAAGGCGCACGCAACCAGCGCAGCACGCGGCGTCGTTAATCCACAGCTCATTTATGTGCTTGCTTGGTCTCGGTCGCTTAGACCGGCACCGAAACCACATTGCTGCCCTTAGCAGCAAGGGCAATTTCGCCATTGCACAGCTTGAGCGCATCTTCTCCGAAGACTTCAAAGCGCCAGCCTTTTAGCGCATTTACATCGCGCTCACCCGCAGCAATAGCATCAAGTTCAGACGCCGGAGCAACCAGTTTGGACGCAACGCCAACTGTGCCTGTTTTCGCTTTGAGTAAAACGCGCAACAAGTCAGCCAAAGCTGGATTGACCTGAAGCTTTTGACCAGAACGCTCAGTGCGTGGAAGATCGGCCTCTTTGCAATTCAGGCCCGCTTTCACTGACTTCAGAATGCCTTCGGCAATGTCGCCCTTTCGCGCCTCACGCAGTAACAAACGCGAACGCCCTAGATCTGAATGATCCTTTGGCTTGGTTGCCGCGATCTCGGCCAAAGCGTCATCTTTGAAAACACGCGAACGCGGGATATTTCGCGTCTGCGCATAGTCTTCCCGAAACTCCGCCAACTCGCGCACAATCGCAAGAAAACGCGGATTGTTGTTGCGCGTCTTCACTCGCTTCCAAGCATCCGCCGGCTTAACCGTGTATGTTTCAGGACTGTTGAGGATCTTCATCTCCTCTGCGACCCAATGCGCGCGATTGGCATCTTTGAGCTTTTTCGCCAAGAATTCATAGACTTGGCGCAAGTGGGTTACATCCGCGAGCGCATAGCTTTTCTGCGCATCGCTTAGGGGCCGTCGCGACCAATCGGTAAAGCGTGAAGACTTATCTATCTCTTCTTTGGTGATCTTACGCACCAAAGTGTCATATCCAACCTGTTCACCAAAGCCGCAAACCATTGATGCGACTTGCGTATCAAACAAGGGCGTTGGGATCACACCCGCATCCACTTGGAAAATCTCGATGTCCTGACGGGCCGCATGGAACACTTTGACCACGTTCTCATCGCGAAACAGATCATACAGCGGTTCAAGTGAAAGCCCCTCAACGAGCGGGTCAACAAGACAGCCATTGCTGTCGTCCTTTCCCGGCATCGCAAGCTGAACAAGACAGAGCTTGGAATAATAGGTGCGCTCTCTCAAAAACTCCGTATCAACAGTGACATAAGGATGCTTTCGCGCTTCATTGCAAAAGTCGGCGAGGGCGTCGGTCGTTGTGATCGTGAGCATGTGTATCAGGTGCTTTCGAGAGATGTATAAACCTGCAATACGCGATAAAACCCCCGAAATAAAGCGCCACGATGTTAGCGCCCAAATCTACTTTATAAGTTCTGCGTAAAGCTTTGTAATGCTTCGGGATAAATCCGATGCTCCTCAACCAAAACGCGCGCAGCCAAGGTTTCTGGCGTATCGTCTTTCAGGATCGGCACACGGGCCTGCGCGATGATCGGACCATCATCGAGCTTTGCAGTTGCGACGTGAACGGTGCAGCCCGCTTCTGCATCCCCTGCTTCGATGGCGCGTGCGTGGGTGTTCAGACCTTTGTATTTGGGCAAAAGCGAAGGATGCACGTTCAACATCCGCCCTTCAAAGCGGTCAATAAAATGCGGCGTGAGAACCCGCATGAAACCCGCGAGGCACACAACATCGGCGTTTGCGGCCTCCAGTTTTGCCAACATCGCATCTTCAAAGCCAGCGCGGTCTTGCCCAAAGGGGCGGTGATCGACAACAGCCGTTGGCACACCCAACGCTTGTGCCTTGGCCAATCCGCCTGCATCCGCTTTATTGGACATCACCATGCACGGCGCTGCGGGATGATCCGCGCCCATGCTTTTCAAAAGCGTCACCATGTTTGAGCCGCCACCAGAAATCAGGATAGCGACCTTCAATTTCTGGCCTGTGCTCAAAGGAGAGATCCTGTGTAACGCACCTCGCCGGTGTCGGTGACGCTTCCAAGGCGGGTTACTGTTTCGCCTTCGGAAGCAAGAAGCTCTGCAAGCGCATCGGCGCGATCTGCAGCAACGCTGAGAACCATGCCCTGACCACAGTTAAAGGTCTTGAGCATTTCTGCTTCAGCCATGTTGCCCGTTTCCGCCATCCATTTGAAAACAGGCGGTAAATCCCATGCGTTGAGATCAATTTCGATACCGCAGCCGTCTGGCAAAACGCGCGGGATATTTTCTGTGATGCCACCGCCTGTGATATGGGCCAGCGCGTGAACGCCCCCTGCCCGAACCGCCGCAAGCGCTTGGGTCACATAAAGCCGCGTTGGCGTCAGCAGCGCCGCGCCGAGCGTTCCGTCGCCAAATGGGCAATCGTCATCCCAGCCAAGACCAGACATATCCACCAGCTTGCGCACCAGCGAATACCCGTTCGAATGCACACCATCAGAGGCGAGACCGAGCAAGACATCGCCAACCTGAACATCCGCAGGAAGCTCACTGCCCCGCTCCATCGCGCCAACAGAGAATCCCGCAAGATCAAAGTCACCTGCAGGATACATGCCCGGCATTTCGGCGGTTTCGCCGCCAATCAATGCACAGTTTGAACGCACACAGCCCTCAGCAATGCCTTCAATGATACGCGCGGCGACCTCTGTTTCCAGATGGCCCGTCGCGAAATAATCCAGGAAAAACAAAGGTTCTGCGCCTTGGCAGACCAGATCGTTGACACACATGGCGACCAGATCAATGCCGACCCCATCAACAAGGCCAGTATCAATCGCGATGCGCAGTTTGGTGCCAACACCGTCGGTTGCGCCAACCAAGATCGGATCGCTATATCCTGCGCCCTTCAGATCAAACAGCGCGCCAAAGCCACCAAGACCCGACATTACGCCAGAGCGATTGGTGCGTTTGGCAGCCGGTTTGATCCGCTCAACAAGCGCATTGCCTGCATCGATGTCCACACCTGCATCCGCATAGGTGATGCCGTTTTTGCTGCTTTGCTCGCTCATGGAAATCTCCACCCCGTGGACTACTGTGTTGGCGTTGCGCTGCGATTACCTGAATGGAGCAAAGAGTGCAATCTGCACGCTTGACGCGGATGCGGCATATGCTAATCACGGATGCAAGGTAGGGCCTGTAGCTCAATTGGTTAGAGCAGCGTGCTCATAACGCGTTGGTTGCAGGTTCAAGTCCTGCCGGGCCTACCAAATTGCATATTCTGGCGCAGTGATCTTGTAAAAGCGCGCTCGATATCGCCCTAAGTTTTCCAAAAAGCGCTTTTGTAACAAAACCTTCATAAAGCTGTCGCTTAAGCGTCACGTTTGCCCTTCATACGAGCGATACAAAAGCCGACGCCCCAATTTGGACAGATTGTTCGCCAAAGCTGGCGTTGCGTCGCGGATAGAAACGACACGCTAAACTGATACGAGGTTTTGAAATGACCAACGTTGATACACTGCCAAACACGCCTTTGTTGCCGATCGCTCCAAGGCATCTAAATGATGATAAAGATCAGTCGTATTGCGAAAACGATCACGCATTGGTCGTGATGTTTGGAATTTGCCTGCTGATCTCAATCGGGTTCTGGGTCGCGCTTTTCACGTGGCTGTTTTAAACGATACAGCTAGGCAGAAGCACATTCCTTCTAATCATCACGCGTTTCTCTGCGCCCCTTAAACCCAGTCGCAACAACGAATTTTTCTGAACTGTCAGAACGCGAGCTTGGTGGTTTCATATGGGCAACCTTGGTAAAGTTCTGTTTCAGAACTTTTTGCAAGTCCCCCTCAGCGCCACCTGCCAGAACCTTGGCGACGAATGTGCCCCCCTCAGCCAGAACATCAAAAGCGAAATACGCAGCAGTTTCGCATAGATGCATGATGCGTAAGTGGTCGGTTTGTTTGTGGCCCGAAGACGAAGCTGCCATATCAGACATGACCACGTCTGCTTGCCCGCCAAGCCAACCTTTCACTAACTCATCCGCGCCTTCATCGAGAAAATCCAACACATGGAATTCAGCGCCCGCCATGGTTTCGACCTCTTGCAGGTCAATTCCAAGGAGCGTGCCGACTGCTTTGCCCCGCTTGTCGCCGAGCGCATTGATGCGCGGCACCGCGACCTGGCACCAGCCCCCTGGAGCGCAGCCAAGATCAACAACCCGCGCGCCCGGGACTAAAAAACGATATTTGTCGTCGACTTCCATGATCTTAAACGCCGCGCGGCCACGATACCCTTCTGCCTTGGCGCGTTTGACATATGGATCGTTGAGTTGGCGCTGTAGCCAGAGCGTAGACGACATGCGCCGACCACGTGCGCTTTTGACCTTCACCGTCAAATCCCGCTGTCCACGACCCGAATTATTTTTACCTGTGGGAGTCTTTGCCATCTCACGTCAATCTCTGTCTAGTCGCCACGATTTTCTGCGAAAATCCCGGCCTAAGCACATTTTTCGCAGAAAAATGTGGAACCCAAAATCTTCGCAGAAGATTTTGCAACCTTAATACACACCATCTTCCAAAACACCATCCGCGCTCATCTGCGCATACAGCAAACCTTCGCGCAGCCCCCTGTCAGCAACAGAAAGCTGATCCGTTGGCCAACATCGCAATAAAGCCTGCAAAATCGCAGCACCTGACATGATCAAAGCTTGGCGATCTTGCCCGATGCGTGGATCTTTGCGCCGGCCTGCGGGCCCAAGCTTAAGATACATATGGATAACTTTGTCGATCTGATCCGAACTCATACGCAAGCCGTCTACCTTGTTACGATCATAGCGTTTGAGGCCAAGATGCGAGGCCGCGACTGTTGTGACAGTTCCTGATGTCCCAACAATCTGAAAGCCCTGACGCGTTTGTTCATCTTTATAAGGCGCGAATTCTGACAGATGCTCTTCAAAATACCAACTCATCAAAGCAAATCGCGCCGAATCGTCTTCGACGTCGTTAAATTGATCGCGCAGCGTCGCCACGCCCAAGGGCACCGAAATCCAATCCACCACTTTTGCCGCAGGAAACGGGCTATCTTGGGTATGAAACCCTGCATGCAACCGCATGATTGCCTTGGGTCTTTCGCGCTTGGGCACCGCCGTAAGATCAATCCAAACCAATTCAGTCGATCCGCCCCCGATATCCACAACCAACAACTGCTCTGTCTTGGTCGAAACCAACGGCGCGCATGAAATTACCGCAAGGCGGGCTTCTTCTTCGGGTTTGATTATATCCAATCGCAACCCTGTTTCGCGCGTAATCTGGCGCATAAACCCAGCGCCATTGCCTGCACGGCGACAGGCTTCGGTCGCAACGAGGCGCATGCGCCCGACTTTATGGCGCTTCAGTTTTTGCTGACAGATTCGCAAAGCTTGGATCGTCCGCGCCATTGAGGCACGACTGAGCTTTCCTGTACTCTCAAGCCCTGCCCCCAACTGGACGGACTTTGAAAAGCTATCGACCACATGAAACTGGCTGCCCTTCGGTTGGGCAATCAGCATGCGGCAACTATTCGTTCCCAAATCCAACGCAGCATATAGCGCGGAGGAATCAGGCGGTATCGGCGCGGGGGTCTCGACCGGCGTTAGGCCAACATTAGAGCCAAGTCTCGGGAGCGCGCCCGCACCTTTGGGACGCTTGGGCGCCATACATACGCCCTTTCGATTATCGTGTTGAATTCAGCCTACGCGCGCAGGTTCGTCCTCGCAAGGGGCATGTGCACCGCGCCCTTTCATAAACTCCATGAAAATTATGAGCCTGCGACGCTCTAGCCGTTATTGCTGCAACGCAGCTAAGATGGCGCCATGCAATCGCGTCGCTCTGGCGTATCGTTTTGTCGAAAACAGGCCGCGTTCTCCCGCGCGGGTGCATTACGAAATTGAAGAAGAACAGGTTAGGAATCAGCAATGCCGGACGTAACGATTGTCTATTGGCGCGACATCCCCGCTCAGGTGATCGTCGGAAAAGGGCGCAGAGGCTCCAAACGTCAATTGGAAGAGCGCTTCGAGCAAGCCATCGATCGCGCAGCTATGAAGGTCAATGCCAAAGACGCAGACGCGTACCTTGCTGAATGGCGCAAAGCAGACCCCTACCCGTTGGACGGAAGCCCAGATAACATCGTCGAGGCAGAAGCCCTTCGTTTGGAAGCAGAATACGACAATGAGCGCCTGAAAGCCCTTATTGCAAAGGATGGGTGGGCTTAACCGCCTGCAAACGCACTTGATGGGATTGGGAGATACGATCATGGCACTATTAAACTTCAAAAGAAAAACTGCGCCTGCCGATCAAGGAAGCAACGCCGAGATCGAAGCCTTTCTAAGCGGTTACTCGATCGAAGTCATGCCCCGCACAGCGAGCAAAATTGATGATTTTCGCGCGTACCTGCCCAAAGGAACGCGCGTTTACATCGCCCATATCGAAGGCACGCCGATCGAAGACATGGTCGCGAATGCCGCGCGCATTACCCAGCAGGGCTACGATGTGATGCCGCATTTTCCCGCCCGCATTATCAAAGACGCCGCAACGCTAGGCGATTGGATTGCGCGCTACCAAGGCGAAGCAGGGATTGAACAAGCGCTTTTGCTTGCGGGCGGCGTGGCAACGCCGCACGGCGATTTTGACAGCTCTATGCAGCTTATGGAAACTGGCCTATTCGACAAAGCTGGTTTCAAACGCCTTCACGTTGCGGGTCATCCTGAGGGCAACAAGGACATTGATCCCAATGGCGGCGAACAAAATGTCATGGATGCGCTGCGCTGGAAGCAATCCTTTAGCGAGCGCACAGATGCTCAGATGGCACTTGCCACCCAGTTTGCCTTTGAAGCGAAACCGATCATTGCTTGGGCGGATGCTATCAAAGACGCTGGAATCGATATTCCGATACATATCGGAATCGCAGGCCCTGCCAAGCTTCAAACCCTTATTAAGTTCGCGATTGCTTGCGGCGTTGGCCCATCATTGAAAGTGCTGCAAAAACGCGCGATGGATGTGACCAAGCTGCTGCTGCCATACGAGCCGACAGAGGTTCTCAGCGAACTTGCTGCGCACAAAGCGGCCAACCCCGATTTTAACATCACCAACGTTCACTTCTTCCCCCTTGGCGGCATCAAAACAAACGCCAACTGGGCAATTGAAAATGGCGGCGCCTCTGGGCGTCCTGCCAACGCATCCTAAGGAAAACACAGGCATGACGCGCACCGTTATTGAAAGCAAAACCAAAACCGCCATTATCGGGTTCGATCAGCCATTCTGCGTGATTGGCGAACGGATCAACCCCACGGGCCGCAAAAAACTGGCGGCCGAGCTGGAGATGGACGATTTCTCGACCGTCGAGGCCGACGCGATTGCGCAGGTCATGGCGGGGGCGACGGTGCTGGACATCAATTCGGGCGCGGTGTTTTCCAACAAGATGGCCGAAGACCCGCGCNNGACAACAACTTTGTTGAGCCGACATTGATGCGTCAACTGATTGATGTGGTTCAAGCCGTCACCGATTGTCCTTTGTGCATCGACAGCTCAGTGCCGGGTGCTTTGGAGCAAGGTCTGGCCGCAGCTGAAGGTCGCCCATTGCTCAACTCTGTTACTGGCGAAGAAGAACGGCTGGAGTTGGTTTTGCCGTTGGTTAAGAAGTACAACGTCCCTGTTGTTGCGATTTCTAACGATGACACTGGCATCTCTGAAGACCCTGATGTGCGCTTTGCAGTAGCAAAGAAAATCGTCGAACGCGCTGCGGATTTCGGCATTCCGGCACATGACATTGTTGTGGACCCGCTGGTCATGCCGATTGGCGCGATGGGAACTGCGGGTCTGCAGGTTTTCACTTTGGTACGCCGCTTGCGCGAAGAACTGGGCGTCAACACAACGTGTGGCGCGTCAAACATTTCGTTCGGGCTTCCCAACCGTCACGGCATAAACAACGCATTTCTTCCGATGGCGATGGGTGCTGGCATGACCTCGGCGATTATGAACCCTGTCGCTTTGGCAACCGGGCCGAAGAAAATTGCAGAAAAACGCGCTGAAGTCGAAGCCGCAGGCATCGTGCTGCCCGAAGGTATAGATGACGAGGCCTTTTGCGAGATGTTCGGGATCGGCTCAACCAAACCACGTGCAGGCAAGGAAATGGAAGCGATCCGCGCGGCAAATTTCTTAACGGATAACGACGAAGGTGGCGCAGAATGGATAAGAACGAATAAAGTTGCGCCGAAAGCTGGTCAGGAAAGCCGTGGGCGCGCAGGCCGATCAGGCGGACGACGTCGCCGCGCTTAAAGGGATATTAACCAACCCATGAAAAACCCGTGTTCATGACACGGGTTTTTCGTATAAGTAGCGCTGCGCCATGGCAGGATCAGATATTCGGCGCAAAATCCACTATTGTTCGGCGTTCTGTCAAAAGCATCGAGCAAGAAATCGGACGCGATGCGCTAGAGCTTGAGGTGCGAAAGCGGGGATTTCACATGATAGAAGCTGCAGGCCAGATAATCATTATTTGCACACCCGAGCCTTTGCGGATCATCTGCTAAGAAATCTTTCTGCGAAAGATTTCGCCCGTCTTTTTCTTCTGCGAAGAAAACTTTTCGCAGAACAGTTTACGCCCAAATCCTTCGCAGAAGTATTTGCACACTGCAGCTTAACTTATAAAGACAGCCATGGAGTGTCATGACTCGGCGCAACACCCCTTTTGGTTTACTTGGAAACGGCTTATGCTTGAGCCAAGGCAAACTGGGGGCCCGGCAGATGGCAGATTCGATTGACTACGGACATCTCATGCACAGCGCGATGCGCTCGCTGATAAAAACTGTGCTAATCGACGTCAAAGAACACGGGTTACCGGGCGAGCATCATTTTTTCATCACGTTTGATACCACCCACCCAAACGTAGAAATTGCAGATTGGCTGCGCGAGCGCTACCCGGCTGAAATGACTGTTGTTGTTCAACATTGGTTCGACAATCTAGATATACGCGACGATGGTTTCTCTATCACATTGAACTTCGGTGATGCCCCAGAGCCTCTGAATATCCCTTTTGATTCTTTGAGAACCTTTGTCGATCCGTCAGTCGAATTCGGCCTTCGCTTTGAATCTAACGAAGATGAAGACGAAGACATCGGTCTGCATTCTGTGGATGAGGACGTCGCAGAGCTTGAAATTGAGAGCGAAGACAAGCCCGAGCCAGAAGAGCCACCGCAAAAAGAGGCCGAAGTTGTCTCTTTGGACGCGTTTCGCAAATAAGCGATTTACTGGATTTGCCTGCGCGCTTCTTTCCAATTGATCTGCATGGGTGGTTCGTCCTAAACCGCATGCAATTGTATACCAGCCTGAACATCACAGGAGCATCTTATGTCCACGACACGCACAGAAACTGACAGCTTTGGCCCTCTGGAAGTCCCATCCGAAAAATACTGGGGCGCACAAACGCAGCGTTCATTGATGAACTTCCCAATTGGTTGGGAAAAGCAACCCGTCGCCATTGTGCGCGCGCTTGGCGTCATTAAAAAGGCCTGCGCGATGGCCAACAAAGCCTCTGGCGATCTGGACCCTAAGCTCGCGGACGCCATCATCGAAGCGGCTGGCGAAGTCATTGAGGGCAAGTTCGACGACAACTTCCCGCTGGTTGTTTGGCAGACAGGTTCTGGCACGCAGTCCAACATGAATTCTAACGAGGTCATCGCCAACCGCGCGATTGAAATCCTCGGCGGCGTGATCGGCTCAAAAGACCCGGTCCATCCCAATGATCACTGCAACATGGGTCAGTCCTCCAACGATACTTTCCCAACTGCGATGCACATCGGCGCGGCGATGATGGTGCGCGACACGCTGATGCCAGGTCTCAAGCAGCTTTTGGCGGGGCTTGAAGCCAAGTCCGAAGAGTTCAAAGACATCATCAAGATCGGCCGCACCCATACTCAGGATGCAACGCCGCTCACGCTGGGTCAGGAATTCTCGGGCTACGCACACCAAATTCGCCAAGGCATCGCGCGTATCGAAGCAACCCTGCCTGGTATTTACGAACTCGCACAAGGCGGCACAGCGGTTGGCACGGGTCTCAACACCAAGCACGGCTGGGGCGAAACAGTTGCTGCGAATATGGCAGAAATAACCGAGCTGCCCTTCGTGACAGCGCCGAACAAATTCGAAGCGCTCGCCGCGCATGACGCCATGGTCTTCATGTCGGGCGCTTTGGCGACGGTCGCTGGCTCTTGCTACAAAATCGCGTCCGATATGCGCCTCTTGGGCTCTGGCCCGCGCTCTGGCCTTGGCGAGTTGATCCTGCCTGAGAACGAGCCAGGCTCTTCCATCATGCCGGGCAAAGTTAACCCGACGCAGGCTGAGGCGCTCACACAGGTTGCTGCCCACGTCATGGGCAACGACGCTGCAATCAAATTCGCAGGCTCGCAAGGTCACTTTGAACTCAACGTTTATAACCCAATGATGTCTTATAACCTGTTGCAATCTATGCAGCTTTTGGGCGATGCGGCCTCTTCCTTTACCGAGCGCATGCTGAACGGCACACAAGCCAACGAGCCACGCATCGAAAAACTGATGAAAGAAAGCCTGATGTTGGTTACAGCGCTCGCGCCGACCATTGGCTATGACAACGCGACTAAGGTTGCAAAAACTGCGCACAAAAACGGTACTACTCTCAAAGAAGAAGCAATTGCGCTTGGCTTTGTTGACGAGGAAACCTTCGACGCGGTTGTGCGCCCAGAAGACATGATCGGCCCCAAATAAATGGGCAAGCCGGTCAATCTTAACCGGTTCAGAAAACAAAAAGCGCGGGCGACTGAAAAAGCCCGCGCAGATCAAAATGCTGTGCTGCATGGCCTCCCCAAAGCAGAACGCGACCTCGCAAAATCTCGCGAAGCGCTTGAAACGTCCAAACTCGACAAACTCAAACGCAGCGAAACTCCGTCAGACTAACATCAAATTCTCGCCTCATTTGGCTGACATAAAGGCTCGAACTAATAGTTTCAGAGTATGTCGCATGCCCCAAGTTGAGCAAAAGTTTGAAATCCCACGCGCGCAAATGATTGCGATCCGACAAGCGCGTCGATACCTTAAGAATAACAATGGCTCTCTCGCCCGTGTCTTGAATGCGTATAAAACTGCTGCATCCCAAGGCAATCAGCGTGGATACTTGCCTGAAAAATGATGCAACGCCCGCAAAAACGCAGCCTAACGTTAAAAGGCCATCGCACGTCGGTCTCTCTTGAAGATGCCTTCTGGGATGCCTTTCGCGATATCGCATCCGAAAAAGGGCGTGCAATCAATGATTTAGCGGCGGAAATTGATGCGATTCGCGGCTCGGATTGTGGCCTTGCATCCGCTATAAGGCTCTTTGTGCTGGAGCAGTATCGCCCGCAAACCTAGCGCCCTTCGTGCGTGTTCACTGGCAAAAGAGACAACCGGCGAGCGCTCTTTCAGCACACGAAAATCGCCATCACGCCCTTGGATCAAGCCTCAAAAAGATTCCGTCTTTTGCCCGCACAGTCAGATGTGCAACAGGTTCGGGTGCAGCTCGATCAGTCAAACTTACCCGGTATTTGCGCAAAATCATCGACAGAATCAGGACGCCTTCAATCATCGCAAAGCCAGCACCGGTACATACTCTGCTGCCGCTCGAAAACGGCATATACGCATCCCGCATACAGCTTTTCCCGTTCTCGGTTCCCCACCGCGCAGGATCAAATCCATCAGGATTGTCCCAGAGTCTCTCGTGCCGATGCAAATGCCACGGGCTAAGAACAATTTGACTGCCCGTTTTGATTTCGCGATCCCGAAATCGTTCAGGGCAGGTATTTTGGCGAACCATCATTGGAACCGGTGGATACAGGCGCAACGTTTCGCGAAACACGTCACGAGAGATTTTCAACTTCGACATCGCCGAAAAATCGTTGGCCAATCCCGCCTCAGCCTCAGCAGCAACCTTGTCCTGCCAGTCAGGGAATTGCGCCATTAAATACAGCGCCCAAGCAAGCGCGGATGCGCTGGTTTCATGCCCGGCGAGAAAGAAAATAGCGACCTGATCAACCATTTCCTCGGTTGAGAACCGCTCTCCCGTAACTGGGTCAGCGGTTGTCATGATCTTGGTGGCCAGATCGTTTGGCGCAGTGGCCGCCTCAATCTGCGCCATGCGTTCGGCGGTCAGTTGGGTGATCAATCCACGTATTTTCGCTGCTGCGGCCCTCGTATCAGCGCGAAAGAACCGTGGCATCCATCGCGGCAAGGGAACAAAGGCTGCGATATTCAAGATCGGTTGTGACCGCTGATAGGCCCGAAACTCATGAAAGACTTCCGAGGCAATCTCATGCTCGATCGGAATCGAAAACAGCGTACGGAAAATCACATCAGCAGCAGCGTGGCTGGTGTGTTCTTCGATCTCCACCTCGCTACCTGCAAACCCGTCAAGCCGTGCGAGCGCCGCTTCTGACGCCGCCCAGATCGCAGGAAAGGTCTCGCGAAGCCGTCCTCCTTCAAAGGCGGGATCAATGATACGCCTTTGCCGCTTCCACGTGTCTCCATTGGTTAGAAAGACGCTATTGCCCAGCAAGGGGCGCAAGCCCTCGCTGATCCGTCCACTCTTGGGAAAGTCATCGGGTCGCTCTTTCAGAACCGTTTTTACCAATTCGGGCTGGTTCATCAGGTAAGAGCGGAAAAACGGCGTGCGAAACTCTGCCATCCACGCGCGATACAGCCGAGCAGGCTGAGCCGACAGAATATCTTTGCGAAACAAACGCACATATTGGCGCAATGATACTTTCTCGCCGCGCGATACGGGCTTGGGCGGCAGGTTAGAAACAGTCATGGCGCTGTGCTCACAAAACGATTCACGGGCTTTTCGATCCTGCTCTTTGAAGCCGCGCGCCCTTTGTACCGCCGCGCCAACGTCATTGGGCCTGCGGTGATCTGGAAATAGTCATAATCTTTTGGCGCATCAAACGCGCAAAGATATTGGAAATGCAGGCGAAAGAATCGCCAACGCAATTCCGCCCATCGCTCCTGTGAAAGCGATTGCGTAAACGCGGCAGAGAACACCAGAGGATGCAACTTTGCTTCTGTCGCCACCCCGCTCACGCTGACGGGGTCACATAGGGCAAAGGCGCAGCCATCACCAGGCGCGGTGACATCCACCCAAAACACCTGCTCTTGCTGGGCCATATAGGCCAGATCTGCGCGCAAGCGCCAAGCCTCGGGCAGGAACGAAACCATGGGAACCACCTGCCCCAACGTCAGAAAACTCAGCTCTGGCCCCGCCTCTTGCTCTGCCCTTTGGCGCAGCAGGTCAGCCAAGACAGAGACACCAATATGCGCGCCCGAGGAATGGCCAATCACCAGAACCTCATCCACATCTGAGCGAAGCGCCTCGGCAATTCGTTGCACAAATTCTTGCATGCGCGCCTCAAGCTCTGGCGGATTAGCGCCGCGCGTGCGCGCTGAGTAAGCGTAGTCATGCATTAGATAATAGGCAAAGAACTTGTTGTCCTTGCGCCGAAAGAAATCAAGGATCCCATAGGCCGCAACGCCGCCCAACAGCCAGCCTAGCAAGACGCCGACCCAACCTGACAGAAACGCCTGAACACCCTGCGCAATCACATAGGCCGCGAGCCAGGCAAGCAAGGCCTGCACCAGCAAAAACCCAACAGGATAGAGCGCCGCGATGACCGGCCCCTTACGCAGCTTCATCAGCCGCCACAAAGCCCCAGAGCCTATGTAAATCCAAGCAGTTTGCGCCAAAACCTTATACGTCGAGGCAATGCCCATATTCATGCTCGATTTCACCATATCGGCCCAATAGAGCACCTCGATCTCGCTCTCGACATGCGCGCCATCAATGTCGGCTGATACGTGCCAACCATACGGGCCTTTGCCTTGCTTGGGCTTTAGCCCGATCTCATATCCGGAAATCTGCGCCTGCGCGGCGCTCTCTTTTCGATAAAGCTCTCGATAGCGGCGCGGATGAAACGGATCGTAACCGGGAATATAAAACACCCGTCGCCGCACAACACCTTGCTCTCGCTCACTCATCCCAACAACCTTTTTGCACAACATCCGCATAGTAGACAGATTTGGCAAGACTATGGCACGCGTTTCACTTCTTTGGTCGACAAATATCTCGGGGGTCTGGGGGCTGGCCCCCAGTCGGTCGGATCGCGCAAGCGATCCGAAACACCGCCTTTAGCCAAGCGCACCAAGGGCTGGAAAGGTTTCAAGCAACCAAAAGGCAAACAGCGAAAATGCCCCCGTTAGCATTGCAACGCCCACCGCAATCAACAGCACACCAGAGATCTTTTCAATCAATCCCATATGACGCTTTAGCGTGCTCATCACCCCCATTGCGCGATCAATAAAGAACGCAGCCAACAGAAACGGAATGCCAAGCCCCAGTGCATAAACACCCAAAAGCGTGGTTCCACGCGCCACATCAGCCTCAGAGGCCGCAAGGGACAGGATCGCGCCCAATTGCGGACCAATGCAAGGCGTCCAGCCAAAGGCAAAAGCAAGGCCCAACACATAGGCTCCAAACGCACTGCCTCCGCGATCTCCCGCATCTAAGCGTGCTTCGCGATCAAGAAATCCGATGCGGAATACACCAAGAAAATGCAGGCCAAACACGATGATCACGCCACCTGCGATTTGACCGAACAGCACTTGGTTTTGCAAAAAGAACGCGCCGAACACAGAGGCCGTAAACCCGAGCAGCAAAAAGATCGTCGACAATCCCATTACAAAGAAGATCGCCGCGATCCCAGTTTGCCGCCGCGCTGCGCGCGTGCCTTGCATTTCCGGCACCGAAACCCCGCTCATGAATGCAAGGTAAGGTGGCACAATCGGTAGCACGCAAGGGCTAAGAAATGAGATGATCCCGGCAAGCAAAGCCACGATCATTGCCGGCGCAAGGCCTGCGGATATGATGTCGATTCCAAACATGCGCCCACTTAGCCCGATGCAGCCCCTCATGCAAAGTCACAAGGGCGTGGACTAAGTGACACATCACGGATAACTGAACACTATGCGACATACTCTAGATGCGATCGGCCTTCTGTGCCCCCTTCCCGTTCTCAAAGCGCGCAAGCGTTTGATGCCACTCGACATAGGCGATGAATTGGAAATGCGCGCCGACGACCCGGCAGCAATCATCGACGTTCCTCATTTTTGCGCCGAAGCGGGCCACGTCTTGATTGAAAGCCGCGAAGAGGACGGCGCGCAGATTTATGTAATCCGCAAAGGCAAATAAGAGGGGCGTTTCCTGTGACTTCGGTAACGCGCGGCTCAGTTCACTGAGCCAATCACACCGTTATCGAGATAAGGGACATCAGGCTAATGTTAACATTTGCACGACACACAGTCCTTGTTGTTTTCCTCACTCTGCTCACACAGCTCGGCGGCATCGCTTGGTTGATTGCACTGTGTTTCAAACGCAGACTATTGGTCTTTGTCCTGAGCTACATCTTGCTAAGTGTCAGCGCTCTTTTTCTCGCGCCCCAGTTTGGTCGCGAGCCGATTTCCTGCTTTTCTTCTGGCACCTATCGTATGAAATCCGCATTCTTTTGCGCCGCAAATCGCCAATATGTGACACCAGAACTAAAAGCGGTGTTAAGCGATGTTTCATCATCAATGAGTGCAAAATTCCCTGACACAACGCTACTCATACTTGATGCAAATTTCCCCTTCATTTCGGGGTTTCCATTGCTTCCGCATCTGTCTCACAGCGATGGCCGTAAAGTCGACATCGCCTTCTTTTACCAAGAAAATAATCGGTTTTTGCCCAACGTCACCAAGTCACCGATAGGATATTTCGCGTTTGAAAAAGGGCCGACAGACTGCCAGGACAGGGCTTTGACGTTGCGCTGGGATCTGGCGTGGCTTCAACGTTTTTGGCCAGAGTATCATCTTGAACCAAAGCGCATGTCCACTGCGCTAAAGTTGCTGAGCAACAACGCAAGGGTCGGAAAAGTATTTCTTGAGCCGCATCTAAAGTCTCGGTTTAACCTGCACGGCTCAAAAATTAGGTTTCAAGGCTGCCGCGCCGCGCGCCATGACGATCACATTCATATCCAATTGTGACGCCCCCAAACCAGTAACGCCTGATCAGACAAAATTGCTCTAGAAGGCTGTAAAATTAGCTTCATCAAGAAAAGTCACAGCTCCAAAAACAAAAAACGCCGCGCTCTTGGCGCGGCGTTTTCTAGTTTGTCATCAAGCAATTAGGCTATTTACCCAAAGACCACCATCCGCGGCGCTTGGGCTTCGTTGGTTCAAACGATCCAAGCGATGTTGGCTCGGGTTTTGCCTCCGCAGTCGCATCTTCAACCACAGGCTCCTCAGCTACGGGTTCTGCTGCGGCGACCTCCACAGGCGTCTCAACTGGCGCAGAGATTTCATTCGCAACCTCTGGCACAACCTCTGGCGCTGTTTCAACGGCAGTTTCCTGAACAGGTGCCTCGGCAACGGGTGCTTCAACAGGTTTCTCGGCTTCTGCTTCAACAGCAGGTGCCTCTGCTACAGCAGCTTTCGGCGCTGCGGGTTTGCGCGTGCGTGGTTTACGCTTGGGCTTTTCAGCGACGGGCTCAGCTTCTGCTTTATCCTCAGATTTTGCCTCTGCCGCGCTCTCGCTCTTTGTGTCTTCAGCAGGCGCTTCATCCGTCTTCGGCTTTGCTCTGCTCCGTGAGCGCGTTACGCGTTTGGGCTTTTCCTCAACAGGCTTGTCCTCAGAGGCCTCGACTGGCGCATCAGCTTTTGCATCATTAGCAGGCGTTTCCGCTGGCGCTTCGGCCGTTGCGTCACCTTTTTCAGCCTCGCTGCCAGTCTGAGCCTCAGCAGCTACGCTGCCCTCTTCTGTTTGGCTTGCATCAGCCGGCGTGGTCTTCTTACCACCACGGCGACGGCGACGACGACGCTTCTTGGGCTTTTCATCGCCTTCACCTTCAGGTGCCGCATTTGCGCTCGCATCGGACGTTGCCTCTGCATCTTCTTCCTCTGGCACATCTTCATCGACTTGATCCATGATAGATGTATCAACAGACACAACATGCGTGGCCGGTTCCGGCACATTCCGCGTGGCGGTTTTCAGCTTCTCCATAACGAAATCCGGGCTGACCATGTGGGGGTCACCCTCGATGCGCACGGAAAGACCATAGCGCATTTCTATCTGCGCAATATGCTCACGCTTTTGGTTCATCAGGTAGTTACAGATCGCAACGGGGCAACGCACCAGAACTTCGCGTGAACGGCGACGCACGCCTTCTTCTTCGATCTGTCGCAGGATGTTAAGCGCCATGTTATCGTCCGAGCGGATCAGACCCGTGCCGTGGCAAGACGGGCAAGGCGCGGTTGTCGCTTCGATCATACCAGGGCGCAAACGTTGGCGCGACATTTCCATCAGGCCAAAGCCGGAAATGCGACCCACTTGGATGCGGGCGCGATCTGATTTGAGCTTGTCCTTCATCCGCTTTTCAACGGCGGAATTGTTCTTTCGCTCGTCCATGTCGATAAAGTCGATGACGATCAGACCAGCAAGGTCGCGCAGACGCACCTGTCGCGCAACTTCTTCAGCGGCCTCAAGGTTGGTCTTCGTCGCCGTCTCTTCAATCGAGCCTTCTTTGGTCGCGCGACCAGAGTTCACATCAACCGCAACCAAAGCCTCGGTCGTATCAATTACGATGTAACCGCCAGATTTCAGCTGAACCGTCGGATTGAACATGCCAGAGAGATAGCTTTCCACCTGATAACGGGCAAAAAGCGGCATGGATTCAGTGTATTGCTTCACGTTCTTCGCGTGCGACGGCATGATCATCTTCATGAAGTCTTTCGCGATGCGATAGCCGCGCTCGCCCTCGACAAACACTTCGTCGATATCACGGTTATAAAGATCGCGGATCGAGCGTTTTATCAGATCGCCTTCTTCATAAATCTTCGCTGGCGCGATGGATTTAAGCGTCAGCTCGCGGATTTGCTCCCACAGGCGTTGCAGATATTCATAGTCGCGCTTGATCTCGGTCTTTGTGCGCTTGGCACCAGCCGTTCGTACAATCAAACCTGCGCCCTGCGGCACATCAATTTCGGTCGCTATCTCTTTGAGTTTTTTACGATCTACCGCATTGGTGATCTTGCGAGAAATGCCGCCACCACGTGCGGTGTTTGGCATCAAGACGCAGTAACGGCCTGCCAGAGATAGATAGGTCGTGAGCGCCGCGCCTTTGTTGCCGCGCTCTTCTTTAACAACTTGCACCAATAGGATTTGGCGGACTTTGACAACTTCTTGGATCTTATAGCGACGTGGACGCGGCTTGCGCGCAGGACGAATGTCCTCGGCATCATCTTCCTCGGCAACCGATTCAATGCTGCTATCGCGATCAGTCGCGTCTTTCGCCTTTACGTCGCCATCCTCAGACGCGCTGTCATCCTTTGGTGCGTCATCCTTCGGCGCAGCTTCCGCTTCCGCATCTGTCGTTGCCTCTGCAACAACACCGGAATCTTCACCTTCAGTGGCTTCACCACCGTCCTCGGCTTTTGCGTCCTCAGGCGCTGCTTCTTCTGCAGCAGTCTCCTCGACAGCTTCATCCGCGCTTGGGGTCTCGACGGGCGTCTCGGCCACTGTTTCCATCGGGGAAGACCCCTCAGGCGTGTCCGCAGGGCTTGTGTCATCTCCAAGATCAATGGTTTCCATCCCAGCGATCTCGCTGGTGGCTTCTGCGTCTGGCGTTTCTACTTCTTTGCTGACAACAGCGTCGCCAGTGTTCGCATCCGCGGCCTTTGTCGAAGAGGACGAACGACGGCGCGTGCGGCGCGGCTTTGGCTTGTCCTGTTCTTCATCGCGCTGACGCTGGCTTTCAGCATAGGCGCGCTCTTCCTCCATCAGGGCCTCACGGTCCGCGACAGGGATCTGATAATAATCAGGATGAATCTCGGAAAACGCGAGAAATCCGTGACGGTTTCCACCGTAATCCACAAAAGCCGCCTGCAAGGACGGCTCAACGCGCGTTACTTTTGCGAGATAGATGTTGCCAGCAAGCTGGCGTTTGTTTTCGGATTCAAAGTCAAATTCCTCAACCTTGTTTCCGTCGACCACAACAACGCGGGTTTCTTCCGCGTGGGTGGCATCGATAAGCATTTTCTTAGCCATGGTATCCGTTTGCGCCGGGCACGCAGCACGATGGGCCGATCGCATCTGCGATCAGGCGGTCCATTCGTGGTCTGTGCGGGGCGTCTGATTTGGGCGGTGGTGCGCACAAGCCGGCAGAGCCCTGTTGGGGCTCCTGCTCTGATACTCAATGCCTGCGCGCGCTTCATCGCGTTTCTTCTCCGACACGTCGCATCGTTTAGGATGTCGCGTGCCCGTTAAATTGCCGCTCTTCATTCAAAAGAAACGGCGCGTCGTAAGGTCTGCTCGGCATCTATTTGAACAAGATCACCAAGAAGACCGTATCGGTCTGCCTCCAAAACGCCTTTGCTCTGATGCAAAGCGGGGTGCAGCGAAACTCTCCCGGTTCATGTATACCTACGTATCCACGAGCCGTATTTCATACATAGGGTCTAAACGGGGGTTACTGCAATGGGTAAATGCATATGATTTAAGAGGTCTGTTTTGAACGCGCTGGCATTGCGATACCTCTAAATCGCCCAATTTCCGGCAAATCAACGCCTTGGCGCTTGGTCACGCTTCGTATGAGCCGCGCAATAATCTCCGCGCGCGGACTTCATACGACCCGAAAGGAAAACCAATGGCTTCGTCAAAACCACCCGAGCCTGCGCCAACACCGACAAAATCCGCTGCGAGCGCGCCCTTACCTAAATCTGAGCGCCCCTCCCAACCCAAAGTCATAATTACGGATTATGCGAGTATCTGAGCGCCGCGCGCTGTGTTACTGAACCGTGATGAGTGATCCTGTTTCATCTATCCGCAATCTAGGCGCGGCCAGCGACGCCAGTTTTGCCAGAGCGGGCATTACAAGCGCAGAGCAGGTGCGCGATCTTGGCGCACATGCTTGTTATGCCATGTTGATCAAAGCAGGCACGCGCCCCCACTTCATTGGTTTTTATTCGCTTGTGATGGGCCTGCAAGGCCGCCCTTGGAATGATTGCAGCGGCGAAGAAAAAGCCGCTTTGCGCAAAACCTTCGACCACATCAAAGCCACCGCCCTCGGCTCAAAAGAAAAGGGCCGCTCCGAATTCGAAGCAGCCCTTGATGCACTTGGCGTTATCGAAAAACCAAAAAACCGCTAAAGCCTTCTTTGGTCTTTAAATATCTCGGGGGTTTGGGGGCTGGCCCCCAATTAGACATGGGTTTGGGGGCTGGCCCCCATCCCGCATTTAGCCAACCAGTTCTAGACCAGAGAAGAAATACGCGATTTCAACTGCAGCTGTTTCAGGCGCGTCGGAGCCGTGAACAGAGTTTTCGCCAACTGATTCTGCGAATTCAGCGCGGATCGTGCCTGGCGCTGCGTCTGCTGGGTTTGTTGCGCCCATGACTTCGCGGTTTTTCGCGATTGCGTTTTCGCCTTCAAGAACCTGAACAACAACTGGCTCGGAGATCATGAATTCGCACAGCTCGCCAAAGAATGGGCGCTCAGCGTGAACGCCGTAGAACTCTTGCGCTTGCGCAAGTGTCATTTGGATACGCTTGGATGCGACAACGCGCAGGCCAGCTTCTTCGAATTTCGCAACGATTTTACCTGTGAGGTTACGGCGTGTTGCGTCAGGCTTGATGATTGAGAATGTGCGTTCCAGAGCCATGATAGACTTCCTTTATATAAGAGGTGCGCCGCCCCATGCGGCAAGCACCCGTAAATTCTGAGGCGCGCTTAACATGGGTTTTGAGTCTTGGGAAGCTGCGAAGTGGCGCAATCTCACTCGCGGGCACGATCACCGCTAGCGCATGTCCAGTTGCTCTGCTATCTGCGCGCCATGTTAAAAATTTCAGATATCACATATTCCGTTGCAGGCCGCACCCTGGTCGAGAACGCTTCTGTCACCATTCCAGCGGGTCACAAGGTGGGCCTCGTGGGGCGCAATGGCTCTGGCAAAACCACGCTATTCAAGATCATCCGCAAGGAAATGGTGCTTGATACGGGCTCTGTACATATGCCGCAGGGTTGGAAAATCGGCGGTGTGTCTCAGGAAGTGCCGGGCAATGAGGTTTCCCTGATCGACACGGTTCTGCGCGCTGATACCGAACGCGAGGCGCTTTTGGCCGAGGCGGAAACCGCCACCGATCCGGGCCGTATTTCTGAAATTCAAACCCGCCTCACCGACATTGATGCTTGGAGCGCCGAAGCGCGCGCCGCAACTATTCTGCGCGGTCTGGGCTTTACCCATGAAGAGCAACAGCAGCCCTGCTCTGCCTTTTCTGGCGGCTGGCGTATGCGCGTGGCTTTGGCGGCGGTTCTGTTCTCTGAACCTGAATTGCTGCTGCTCGACGAGCCGACAAACTATCTCGACCTTGAAGGCGCGCTTTGGCTTGAGGCTTATCTGGTCAAATACCCTTACACGGTTTTGATCGTGTCGCACGACCGCGAGTTGCTGAACCGCTCCGTCGGCGGCATTCTGCATCTCGAGGACAAGGGCCTGATCTACTACACAGGCACCTATGACATGTTCGCCAAACAGCGCGCGCAAAAGCGTGCCTTGATGGCGTCGGCGGCGAAGAAACAGGAAGCCAAGCGCGAGCATTTGCAGGCCTTCGTGGATCGTTTCAAAGCGAAAGCCTCCAAAGCCAAGCAAGCGCAATCGCGCATCAAAGCCTTAGAGAAAATGGAAACAATTCGCGCGCCCGAAGATGTAGCGCGCACTGTGTTCACCTTTCCTAAGCCAGAGGAACTTTCCCCGCCGATCATCGCCACCGAAAAAGCCTCTGTTGGCTATGGCGATACAATCATTCTGCGTGATCTCAACCTGCGCATTGATCAGGACGACAGGATCGCCCTGCTCGGGCGCAACGGCGAGGGCAAATCGACGCTTTCCAAAATGCTCTCGGATCGTTTGAAAATTGCCAGCGGTAGCATGGTCAGTTCCAGCAAGCTGCGTATTGGCTTTTTTGCCCAGCATCAGGTCGACGAACTCTACGTCGATGAAACTCCGTTAGAACACTTGCTGCGCGAACGTGCGAGCGAGGGCCAAGCCAAACTGCGCGCGCGCCTTGCCAGCTTTGGCCTTGGCGCGGATCAGGCGGATACCGAGGTGGGCCGTCTTTCTGGTGGGCAAAAGGCGCGTCTGTCGCTGCTGCTGGCCACCCTGCCCGCGCCGCATTTGCTGATCCTCGATGAGCCGACCAACCACCTCGATATCGAATCTCGCGAGGCGCTTGTGGATGCGCTGACCGCCTATAGCGGCGCTGTGATCCTTGTGAGCCACGATATGCATTTGCTGTCGATGGTCGCGGATCGCTTGTGGCTCGTGAAAGACGGTCACGTCACCACCTATGAAGAAGACTTGCAAGCCTATCGCAAGATGCTTTTGACGCCGGACAAACCTGCCAAACAGGGCAAGAGCAAGGGCAGCAAACAGGCAGAAAAACCCAAGCCCAAACGCCCGTCACAAGATCAAATCAAAGCGCTGCGCTCTGAAGTGCGCAAATGCGAAGAGCGCATGGGCAAGATCGACGACATGCGCGACAAACTGGCGAAAAAGCTTGCTGATCCCGTGCTTTACGAGGACGCGCGCAAGGGCGAGCTGGAAACCTGGAACAAGAAATACGCGGAAGTCATGGAAGCCCATGGACGCGCAGAAAACTTGTGGATGGCAGCGCTTGAAAAACTCGAAGCGGCGCAAGCGGCATGATCGACGCGGCGTTCTTTGTGACGTCATTTGTGACGCTGTTCGTGATCATTGACCCGATTGGTCTGACGCCGCTGTTCGTGGCCTTGACCCAAGGAATGAGCGTCAAGCAACGCCGCGCAATTGCGGTGCGCGCCACATTGGTTTCCGCCGGCATCCTTGCGCTGTTTGCAATCTTTGGCGAAGCCTTGCTGGGGTTTATCGGCATCTCTATGGCCGCTTTCAAAATAGCTGGCGGTATTTTGTTGCTGCTCACTGCGCTTGATATGCTGTTCGAGCGGCGCACAAAACGTCGTGAAGATCAGGCTGAGGATGAAGAACACGAAGACGACCCTTCAGTCTTTCCCTTGGCAATTCCTTTGATCGCTGGTCCCGGTTCAATCGCGACAGTCATTTTGCTTGCTGGAACCCATCCGGGATTTACTGGCTTGGGCCTCTCTCTGGCTGTGATGGTTTTGGTGCTTGTTGTCACTTACGTCTTCTTTGAAGCCGCAACGCCGCTTGAGCGCCTGCTTGGCAAAACAGGGATCAACGTCGTTTCGCGCCTGCTCGGCATGTTATTGGCCGCCTTGGCAGTGCAATTCATGCTAAATGGTTTGCAAGACTTTGGCATTTTGGGATGACACCCTACATAAAGACCAAAGGAGCGCAGGATGAACCAGCTTTCAGGCGATGATTTTGGAAATTTGATCTACTTGGTCCTGCTTGGCGGCGTGATTGCCTTTTGGTTTTTCACCTCAGGGCGCAATTCCATGAACAAGATACTTCAACAAATGGCCGTTTGGGCGCTGATTTTCATTGGTGTTATCGCGGCTTATGGCATGTGGAGTGACATCCGCCAAACCGTCATGCCCCAGCAAAGCGTCATCAGCGGCGGTGAACGCATCGAGCTTCCGCGCGCAGCTGACGGGCATTATTACGCCACCGCGATGGTCAACGCTGCGCCGATCCGATTTGTCGTCGATACAGGCGCAACTGGCGTTGTTTTGCGAAAGGCAGATGCGGAGAAAGCGGGCATAGATGTGAGCAAGCTGGCTTTTCTGGGCGAAGCGATGACAGCCAATGGACCTGTGCAATTGGCCACGGTGCGCGCAGACAGCTTTGGTTTTTCTGGCGCTGAGCTGGCGCGGTTTCGGATTGATGTGAATGAAGGCCAAATGTCTCAATCGCTTATGGGAATGAGCTATTTGCAGACGTTTTCACGCATTGAGATCGCCAATGGCAAACTTGTTTTGGTGAAGTAGGGTTATTTGGCAGAGCGACCCTTCGGGGAGCCTCCGGCGGGGATATTTTTAGAGAGAGGAAGGATTAGTCTTTCTTCGCTTTCATCTGCCAGTTTCCGCTTTCTTCGGACCAGTATTGTGCAGCGCAACCCGCATCCGTCAGGCTTTTCCATTGGGTGCGCGCGTGTTGCGTTGCTTGTGCGTCATTGCCGTCAAACAAAATACAGGTGCGCTCATAGGTCTTGACCTGATCAGGCGAGACGTCAGCGCCATCAATGCACATGGCGCATTTAGCGGCGTTGGCAGCAGTGTGCCCAGCGGCAAGCAAGACCGGTTGTTCTTTGTCATGCGGTCCGCCTTCCAGACCATGCGCCAGAAAGTCATCGGCCTTGCCTTGCCAAAGCTGGCTATCCAGCCTGTCAAGGCGGGCCTGATCTGGCCCCACCACCAGACACCGCCACCCCGCCCCTAACGCTTTGCCCAAGAGCAAAGGTAAGGTGGTTTCCAATGGTATTTGCGTCAGGTGGTAGAAGTAGACCGCGCCCATATCAGTTCTCAAACATATCCTGAACAAGGCGGTTGAGCGCCATAACGCCCCAACCTGTCGCCCCAACCGGTGCAAGCGTTGTTTCAGACTTGACCGAGGCAACCCCTGCAATGTCGAGGTGAATCCAAGGCGTTTCATCCTTTACAAAGCGCTGCAAAAATTGCGCTGCGGTGATCGAGCCCGCTGGACGACCGCCGATATTCTTCATATCCGCAATGCGCGATTTGAGCATGCTATCATAGGCTTTGCCGAGCGGCATGCGCCAAGCGCCCTCACCCTCTTGTTCTGCTGCATTGAGGAAGGCCCTGCAGAGCGCATCATCGTTGGAGAAAACACCCGCGTTTTCATGTCCCAGCCCGATAATTATCGCGCCTGTCAGGGTCGCAAGGTCAATCATACCAGCTGGCTCGAAACGCTCCTGTGCGTACCACATCACGTCGCATAGCACGAGACGCCCTTCAGCATCGGTATTGATCACTTCGACCGTGTCACCCTTCATTGATGTTACAACATCACCGGGGCGCGTTGCATTGCTTGAGGGCATATTTTCGACAAGGCCGACCAAGCCGACAACATTGGCTTTTGCGCCGCGTAGCGCCAAGGAGCGCATCACGCCAGAAACAACGCCAGCGCCGCCCATGTCCATTGTCATGTCTTCCATGCCCCCGGCCGGTTTGAGCGAAATACCGCCAGTATCAAACACAACACCTTTGCCAATCAGGGCGAGCGGTTTTGCATCTGGCTCGCCACCTTTCCACTGCATGACGACGACTTTTGACGGGCTATCCGAGCCTTGGCCGACGCAGAGCAATGTCCCCATGCCCAATTTCTCAAGTTCGTCTTCTTCAAGGACTTCAACCTCAAGACCGAGGCTTTCCATCGCTTTTAAGCGATCCGCAAATTCGGTCGTGGTTAGAACATTCGCAGGCTCATTGGTCAGATCGCGCGTCATATGAGCGCCCTCTGCAATCGCAAGCAGCGTGTCGGCTTCAGCCTCGATCTCTTCGGGCTTGGCGCACATAACTTTTAAAGCGCGAGATTTGGCATTCGCATCGCTTTTATGCGGCGTAAACTCATAAGCACGCATCGCCGCGCCAAACACGATTTGGGCTGTTTTGCTGTTGCTTCCAGCTGCCAAAAGCGCATTGCCGTCTTTCAGAACCTTGCCAAGCGCAGCGCCGGCTTTGCGCGCATCCAGCAGTGTCGGGCGACGTTCAAGGCACAAAATATCAACCGCTTCAGCAGCCATTCCCGCAGGATACCCAAGCGTGATCACCGTTCCTGCCCGCGCCTCTTCCAGCTTGCCTGCATCAACAACCCGTGCCACAGCGCCTTTGGTCAATCGGTTCACCCGCCGCGCGCTTGCGTCAAGTTTGCCATCAGGCGCGATCAATATCGCTACGCGCCCCTCGAATCCGGCTAGGGCATCAAGGTCAACTTCGGCATAGGTGGCGGTCATCACGTTCGGCATATGGTGCAGTCCTTGTAAAAATCTGCACAAGAGATAGCGGGGAAGCCCGCCCATTGCCAGATATCAGTTTTCCACAGGCAGCAAATAGGATAGAAGCACCAAAAAAGGGCGGATAATGGGGGCACTCGTGACAAGATTCGACAGGTATATGCTGTCGCAACTCTTCGTGCTGTTCGGCTTTTTCTCGCTGGTGCTGGTTTCAGTCTACTGGATCAACCGCGCAGTTGTGCTGTTTGATCGCCTGATTGCAGACGGACAGCCTGCGTCGGTTTTTCTGGAATTCACCGCGCTAAGCCTGCCAAACGTCATTCGTTTGATCCTGCCAATGTCGACCTTTGCCGCCGCTGTTTATGTAACCAACCGAATGGCGTCTGAAAGCGAGTTGGTCGTCATGCAAGCGACGGGCTACTCCCCTTGGCGCTTGGCCCGACCTGTTTTCATTTTCGGAACTTTGGTTGGTGTCTTTATGATGGCGCTGACGCAGTATCTTGTACCCGCGTCACTGGAGCAATTTCGCTTTCGCGAAAACCAAGTGAGTGGATCACTCTCAGCTAAGTTGTTGCGCGAGGGCGAATTTATGACCCCTTCAAAAGGCATCACATTCTATATTCGCGAGATAACGCCCGAAGGTGTATTAAAGGATGTCTTCCTGAGCGATCGACGCGAGAGCGATCGCACAACCACTTACAGTTCAGTCGATGGCTTTCTGGTGAGCGAAGAAAGTGGACCCAAACTTGTGATGGTGAACGGCATCGCACAAACCTATAAGCCTGAAGAACGCACGCTCACTAAGACCAAGTTCACCGATTTTTCGTATAACATTTCTTCGCTTGTTGACGGGCCAACAGCACTCTTCAAACCCTTGGATCAACGTTCAACTGTAGAGCTGTTAATGGCCACAGAACTCATCTCCCAAGCTACTCGGAAATCCGAAGGACGCGTTCTTGAAGAAGCGCATGGCCGATTCAATCAACCGCTTCTTTGCCTCGTTGCAGCGTTGATTGGGTTTTCAACGCTTTTGGTTGGTGGGTTCTCGCGATTTGGCGTTGGACGTCAGATCATTGCCGCGATTTTATTGCTGGTTTCGGTAAAGCTAGTCGAGAGCATCGTTACGGATCCCGTGCGCAGCAACCCGCAGCTTTGGCCACTGGTTTATGCGCAGAGCATCTATGGGTTAATGCTCGCTTTTGCGATGTTGCGACTTGCGGCGCGCCCGAGACGACGTAAACGCGACGCATCTTTGCAGGAGAGCGCCGCATGATCCTGCATCTCTACTTTGCGCGCCGTTTCTTTCGGGTCTTTCTGACGACCCTTCTGATCTTCTTGGCCTTCTTGACGCTGATTGATCTTGTTGAACAGATGCGCCGCTTTAACAGCGATGATGTTAGTTTTTATGATGTCTTCGTGCTTACAATGTTGAACGCGCCTTCGGGAATCTATCAAATCTTGCCGCTGGTTATGATTTTGTCTTCTGTGTCTTTGTTCCTTACCCTAGCGCGCACATCAGAATTGGTGGTGACACGCGCCGCGGGTCGCTCGGCGCTGGTCACACTTGCCTCTCCGATGCTGGTCTCAGCGATCATTGGCGTGAGCGCAGTGACCCTGTTCAATCCAATCGTTGCCTCTACTATCAAGCGGTATGCAGTCTTGGAAAACCAATACAGTGAAGGCGACAACAGCACCGTTTCAATTGGGCGCGAAGGTCTGTGGCTTCGCCAAGGCGATGATGACGGGCAAACCGTTATTCACGCGCTCATTGCAGATGAACGTATGACGACGCTCAGCGAGGTAAGCTTCCTTCGCTATGGTGCTAACGGACATCCTAAGACACGCATTATTGCGGACAGCGCAACCCTGACCAACAAAGGCTGGGTCTTGGCCAATGCAAAGGTTTGGCCGGTCAATATCGCAGGCAATGCCGAAGAAAACGCACAAGAGCACCGCCAATACACTGTCGCGACCTCGCTTACCGAAGAGCGCATTCGCGATAGCTTTGCCGAGCCGTCAGCGATTTCGATTTGGGACATGAATACCTACATCACCGAATTGGAAGATGCTGGATTTTCCGCGCGGCGGCACAAAGTTTGGCGGCAAATGGAATTTGCCCGCCCCTTGTTTTTGATGGCTATGGTGCTTGTCGGGGCCGGATTTACAATGCGGCACAGCCGATTTGGAAAAACCGGCGTTTCGGTCCTTGCGGCGGTAATGCTTGGCTTCGGCCTCTACTATGTGCGGAATTTCGCTCAAATTCTGGGGGAAAACGGGCAATTACCAACCGTGATCGCTGCGTGGACGCCGCCAGTGGCTTCGATTATGCTTGCACTCGGATTACTGCTGCATATGGAGGACGGATGATCCGTACTCTCAACATCTTGCGCTTTTTAAGCACCGCCGTCGCACTACTAACAGTGTGTACGCTGCCTTTGCGTGCGCAAGACGTTGATGCTGCATTGCTGGTAGCGGACAGCGTGTTGATCACCGATGATGAACGCCTCGTCGCGACGGGCAATGTTGAAGCCTACTACGATGGTACGCGCGTTTTCACCGATGAAATCATCTATGATCAAAGCCGCGACGAGCTCATCATTAAAGGCCCTGTGCGCATCTCGCAGGAGAACGGCGATATTTTGATTGCTGATAGCGCAGATCTGGACAGCAAACTCGAAAACGGCATTCTGCGCGGCGCGCGTTATGTGTTGAACCAAGAGTTGCAGATTCTATCGGCCCAAACCGATCGCGTTGAAGGGCGCTATACAGTCCTTCGCAAAGTGGTCGCGACCTCCTGCCAAGTTTGCGACAATGGCACCCCGATTTGGCAAGTCAGGGCGGATCGCGCGATCCATGATCGAGACGAAAAGCAGATTTACTTCCGCCGCGCGCATTTCAGAATGTTTGGCGTGCCCGTGTTATACCTACCGCGCATGCGCATCCCCGACCCTACGCTTGAGCGCTCCAACGGCTTTCTGGTCCCAAAATTTGTCTCCAGCACCCAGCTCGGCTTCGGGATCAAAGTCCCCTATTTCATTACACTTGGTGATCATGCTGACCTGACCATCACGCCTTTCGTGACCAATGTAACCAAAACCGTTGAACTTCGGTTTCGCAAAATGTTCAGACGCGGCTATGTCGAACTAAACGGTGCCTTATCAGAAGATACCCTGCTCGTAGGTCAAAACCGCCATTACTTGACAGGTTATGGCACGTTTAACCTGCGCAACGATTTTATTCTGACCTTTGATATCGAAACAGCTTCGGACAGCGGCTATCGCTCAAACTATGGGTATTCCGGTGTTGATCGCCTTGGTTCAGGAATTGCACTAACCCGCGTAAAACGTGACGTATTTTTTCAAGCCGAGCTGCTGAACTACGAAACATTGCGCGACAATGAAAAGAATGACACCCAGCCAACGCTAATCGGCAATGTCGTTTATGAACGGCGCTACCAGCCGAAAAAGATTGGCGGCGAGCTACGTGCGCGCCTTGAGCTACATGCCCACAAACGGGTCTCACTCACCGATATTATCGGACGGGATATGTCGCGGGTTAACGTTGATTTATCATGGCGCGATGAATGGACCTTGGCAGGCGGTCTGCGCTTTGGGCTAACGGGGCAACTTGGGTTAGACAGCTACGCGGTCAGCCATGATAGCACGACCCTAGGTCGCACAAGCTCTGCGACACCCGCGATTGCGGCGACGCTGCGATACCCCTTGCAACGCCAAGGCGCGAGCGGCGCACGTCACTTGATTGAGCCAATTGCACAAATCGGCTGGGCTGGCGGCACGCCGTCGACACTGCCAAATGACGAAAGCGTCAGCTCTGAGTTTGATCAAAGCAATCTACTGTCCCTGTCACGCTTTCCGGTCAAAGATCGCCGCGAAACAGGCGTTGTCGGCGCGCTTGGTCTACGCTGGGAGCGCCTTCACCCAGATAGCTGGTCCGCAGGCGTCACAATCGGACAAGTCTTTCGGGACAGGTCTGATCCGTCATTCTCCTCGCTCTCTGGTCTGTCTGGCCTTACGTCAGACACATTGCTCGCGCTCCACTATACGGCGGCTTGGGGTGGCACCATTCAAGCGCGCGGCATATTTGACAACGCGTTAGAGCCGATCAAAACCGAAGCCCGTTTGATCTATTCGCGAAACAAGCTCAGGCTGACGGGCAGCTATGTTCAGCTCAAGGCAAACGCGGCGGAAAACCGCACAAGTTCGGTCGCTGAGTGGTCCCTAAGCGGCAGCTATCGGATCAATAAGCACTGGACGGCAAGCGCCAATTCCCAATATGATTTGCTCACCGATCGCTTTTCGGAAAACGGGGCCAACCTTGTCTATGAAAACGAATGCATTTCGGTTGGCATAGGCGCTACTCGCAGTTTCGCGAAATCGACAACATTGATACCAGCGACCACCTACGAGTTGGCGGTATCCCTTCGAGGCTTTAGTACAGGCGGCAGCGGAAAAGCAGCTCGCCGCACATGCAGGAACTAAGTGATATGGATAATTCGCACTTCTCTCTTCGAACTTTCACACGCCAATGGATGCGGACGTGCACGGCGGCCTTGGCTTGCAGTGCGTTCCTGCTCTCAGCCACCCCTGAGCAAGCCCATGCGCAAAATCTGTTTGCGACGGCGATCAAGGTAGATGGCAGCTCGATAACCCATTTCGAAATCGAAGAACGTATCCGCTTTCTGCGGTTACTGCGCGCGCCGGGCAATCACAAAACCCTCGCCCGTGAGCAACTTATCGAAGACCGCCTGAAAACAAATGCCGCGCGGAATGTTGGCCTTGTTCCAAGCCTTGAAGAAGTTCAAAGCGGCATGGATGAATTTGCTGGACGCGCAAACCTGAAGCGCGAAGAGTTCGTAAAAGCGCTCAACGCGGGCGGCGTTTCTGAGCAAGCGTTTCGCGATTTTGTAACCGCAGGCATCGCATGGCGCCAATTGGTGCAAGCGAAATTTGCAGGCCGCGTGAGTGTGACAGACGACGAAGTCGATCGCGCGCTTGCATCAACCAAGGCAATCGGCGGTGTGCAAGTCCTTTTGTCTGAGATCATCATGCCAGCCCCGCCCCCCAAAGCGGCCGCAGTCCAAGAGCGTGCCGAGCGCCTCTCCAACATCACTTCAATCGCTGCGTTTTCCTCAGAAGCGCGCCGCTATTCGGCCTCCCCATCGCGCGGTCGCGGCGGCAAACTCGACTGGCTCCCGATTTCGCAATTGCCTGCGCAGCTGCGTCCAATTCTACTTGGCTTGGCACCGGGGGAAGTGACGGTGCCCATCCCACTGCCAAACGCAATCGCCGTTTTTCAATTGCGCGACATAAGGGAAACCAAGGCTCCGGCTGAAACATATTCGTCGATTGAGTATGCGGCGTATTACATCGCAGGCGGGCACACCGAAGCGGCACTTGCAGAAGCGCGCAAAGTCGCCAGCCGCGTTGATCGGTGCGACGACCTATATGGAATCGCCAAAGGCCAAGATCCAAGCGTTCTGGATCGCGGCTCTAAAAAGCCGAGCGAAATTCCTACTGACATCGCTCTTGAATTGTCCAAACTCGATCCGGGCGAGACATCAACAACGCTAACCCGCGCGAATGGGCAGACCTTGGTCTTGCTTATGCTTTGCGGGCGTACGCCAGAAGTTGCCAAAGATGTGGATCGCAACGAGCTTTCATTAGGCCTGCGCAATCAACGTCTTGAAGCGCGCTCTGAAAGCTATCTTGAGCAGCTGCGCGCAGATGCGCGGATCACTGAGAACTAGGATGCCTGCGCCCATAGCCCTGAGCTGCGGCGAACCTTCTGGGATCGGCGCAGAAATCGCGCTTAAAGCATGGGAAACACTGCGTCAAAGCCAACCTTTCTTTTGGATCGGCGATCCCGCGCATTTGCCCGATGATGCGATCTTCGAGGTCATTTCCGCCCCCGCAGATGCTCTCCGCGTCAGCGCAAAAGCCATGCCCGTTCTGCCAATCAGGTTTGACGCGCCTACGCGCTTTGGTGAACCTGATCCCGCGAACGCCCAAGGCGTGATTGACGCCATTGCCTATGGGGTTGAGTTGGTGAAATCTGGAGAAGCCGCTGCCATCTGCACCGCGCCAATTCACAAGCAAGCCCTGCAAGACGGCGCAGGATTCGCCCATCCCGGCCATACCGAATATCTCGCGGCCTTGGACGGGGGGCGCGATGTTGTGATGATGCTCGCCTCTGATCAACTGCGCGTCGTGCCCGCCACGATCCATATTCCCCTAAAAGATGTGCCAGACCGGCTCACTGCGGATAGCCTTGAAAGCACAATCCGCATCACCCATACGGCCCTCAAGACCCAATTTGGCATCGAGCATCCGCGCATAGCAGTCTCAGGGCTCAACCCGCATGCGGGCGAAGGCGGGAAAATGGGCCATGAAGACAGTGCGCTTATTGCGCCAGTGCTCGACAAGCTGCGCGCACAAGGCCTGTCTATTAGCGGCCCCTTGCCGGCTGATACGATGTTTCACACGGCGGCGCGAACACGCTACGACGCCGCCGTTTGCATGTACCATGATCAAGCGCTTATCCCGATCAAAACGCTTGATTTCGACAGGGGCGTGAACGTCACACTTGGCCTTAGCTTCATCCGCACCTCGCCAGATCATGGCACCGCATTTGATATTGCAGGTAAGGGCATTGCAAACCCTACGAGCCTGATAGAAGCGTTGAAGATGGCCGCAAGGATGAGTGCACAATGACCTCGATTGATAGCCTGCCTCCACTGCGCGACGTAATCGATCGCCACGATCTGCAAGCGCGCAAGTCTTTGGGCCAGAATTTTCTGCTCGATCTCAACCTCACGTCCAAAATCGCGCGCCAAGCGGGCGATCTGACAGAATGCGATGTGCTTGAAATTGGCCCCGGCCCTGGCGGTCTGACGCGTGGCTTGCTCGCGGAAGGGGCGCGCAAAGTGCTGGCAATTGAAAAAGACGCGCGCTGCCTGCCTGCCCTTGCTGAAATCGCGCAGGCCTATCCCAATCGCCTGGAAGTCATTGAGGGCGATGCCTTGGCAATTAATCCGCTAGAGCATCTCACAGCGCCGATCCGCGTCGCATCGAACCTGCCCTATAACGTGGGCACAGAACTTCTGATCCGCTGGCTCACCCCGAAACAATGGCCACCGTTCTGGCAAAGCCTCACGCTCATGTTTCAACGGGAAGTGGCGCAGCGCATCACAGCAGAGCCGGGCAGCAAAGCCTACGGACGCCTCGCAATCCTCGCGCAATGGCGCTGCGATGCACGTATTGTTATCAATTTGCCCCCAGAAGCCTTCAGCCCACCGCCAAAAGTCTCCAGCGCCGTTGTGCATTTAACCGCCCTGCCCGAACCGCGCTTTCCCGCCGATTTCAAAACGCTCGAACGCGTGGTCGCGACCGCCTTTAATCAGCGCCGCAAAATGCTGCGATCGTCCTTAAAATCCGTCGCCCCTGACATTGAAGATCGCCTTGTCGCGGCCGGTTTGAAACCAACAGAGCGCGCCGAACAAGTCTCGCTCGAAGGGTTCTGCGCGCTCGCACGAGAACTCCAAAAGCCCTAAACGGCTTCCTCTCTGCGAAAATATCCCGGGGAGTCCACCAAAGGTGGACGGGGCAGCGCCCCTCAAACAAAAAAAGCCGGACGCATAGCGTCCGACCTTTTAACAACGTAAAAAACGCGTATCTTATTCAGCCGCATCCGGTGCAGGTGCAGGTTGCTCGGCAGGCGCTGCGGCCTCACTTGCAACAGGCTCGGAGGCAGGTTTGCGCGGTGCACGGGGTTTGCGCGGCGCGCGCGGTTTGCGCGGTTTGCTTTCCGGCGTCTCCACAAGTCCTGAATCCGCTTCAGATGCTGGCTCGATCACGTCAGGTTGCTCACCAGATCCGTTTTGCGTATCTGCCACAACTGGCTGGTTTTGCGCCTGTTGCGCCTCTCGCTCGGCGCGCTGAGCATCGCGCTCTGCGCGCTCGCGATCACGCTCGGCCTGACGCTCACGATTTTCGCGTTCCTGAACTTCACGGCGTTCGTCAATTTCTTTTTGCGCAGCACTTAGCATCCGCAAATAATGCTCGGCGTGCTGCGAGAAGTTTTCTGTCGCAACGCGATCGCCGGACAACTGGGAATCTCGTGCCAACTGCTGGTATTTATCAATGATCTGTTGCGGCGTGCCGCGCACTTTGCCTTCTGGACCAGAGCTGTCGAAGACCCGATTGGGAATATTACCGCCACCTTGTTGTTGGCGATTGCGGTTATTTTTCCGCGAACGTGGTTTTGATGATCTCATCTTGCCTTCAATCCAGCATATCAATGTCACTGTGATCTTTCACTGCGCTTTGTGTACTGCGCCCATGTTCAAGATCACTATTTGTGGCTTGGTGCCAAGGGGAACAAAAGCAATGTGTTCGCCCCTTAAGCACCTGCCATAAAGCACTTCATTCCTCTTGCTGCAAGCAGATTCCCGTTAAACAACAAAAAACCTAAGAAAATATGCATCGGGGTTGCCAAACTATCGCGTTATTTGAGATGCGCGCCCGTTATCACGCGGTCCCGCCCGGCCAAATCTTGCAAACATGTGACCTCGGAAAATCCCGCCTGTTGAAAAAGCGCCTGAACAGCGTCGCCTTGCATCCATCCGATTTCAACCATCAAATGCCCCCCGACGTTCAGATGCGCACCAGCGCCTTGCGTGATCGCCTTGTAGGCGGTTAAGCCATCTGCCTCGTCGGTCAACGCCATGCGCGGATCAAAGTCGCGCACCTCTGGATCAAGGCCACGCCATTCTTCCAGCGAAATATAAGGCGGGTTTGAAACGATAAGGTCAAACTGCCCCGTTACGTTTTCAAACCAATCCGAACGGACAAGCGAAACCCGCTCCGTCAGCCCCAGTGCGGCGCAGTTTTGGCGCGCTGTTTTCAAAGCAGCGGTTGAATAGTCAGTGCAGGTTACTTGCGCACCTGGCCATTCCGCAGCCAGCGTCAAGCCGATCGCCCCGCTTCCCGTGCCCAGATCAAGCACATGATCCTGCGCGCCAAGCTCAAGACAGGCCGCAATCAAGGTCTCGGTATCTCCGCGCGGGTCAAGCACATCCGTATCAACCCCAAAGGCGCGCCCCCAAAACAATCTATGCCCGACGATCTTTGAGACGGGCATGCTCTGTGCGCGTTGCTCGATCATCGCATCAAAATGCGCGCGCTGATCCTCGTTTACCGCGTCATGCAGATGCAGCGTTAAACGGCTCGGCTCGACCTTTATTGCATGCGCCGCCAACACACGTAACTCGCGCATAGCATCATCTGTGGTCACATGCGCAATCCGCGTACGTGCGGCGCGCATCAGCTCTTGCAGCGTCACCCGTTCATCTCGGCCAATTTTGTCGCTTGATCATCCGCCGTAAGCGCATCGATGATTTCATCCAATTCGCCCTGCATGATCTGATCCAGTTTATAGAGCGTTAGGTTAATGCGATGATCACTCATCCGCCCTTGCGGAAAGTTATAGGTCCGAATGCGCTCTGAGCGATCGCCGGAGCCAACCTGACTTTTCCGATCTGCCGAGCGTTCATCGTCGATGCGTTGACGCTCTGCATCATAAAGCCGTGTGCGTAGAACCTGCATCGCAATCTCGCGGTTGCGGTGCTGCGATTTTTCGGCGCTGACCACAATAATGCCCGTGGGCAAATGGGTAATTCGCACGGCAGAATCGGTCGTATTGACGTGCTGGCCGCCTGCTCCAGAGGCCCGCATCGTATCAATGCGAATGTCGCTCGGGGCGATCACCAGATCCACCTCTTGCGCCTCTGGCAAAACCGCCACTGTCGCAGCAGAGGTGTGAATGCGCCCGCCGCTCTCGGTTGTTGGAACACGCTGAACGCGGTGCACACCGCTTTCGTATTTCAGCCGCGCAAAAACGTTTTCACCTTTGATATGGCCCGTGACTTCCTTAATGCCGCCAAGCTCGGTCAATTGCTCTTCAATGATCTCAAACTTCCAGCCGCGCGCCTCTGCATAGCGCTGGTACATGCGCAGCAGATCCGCCGCGAACAAAGCCGCTTCATCGCCGCCCGTGCCCGGGCGAATTTCGATCATCGCAGGGCGCGCATCGGCTTCATCTTTGGGCAAAAGCGCGAGCTGCAATGCCTTTTCAGCATCAGGAAGCGCTTCTTTCAGGCTTGGCAACTCTTCCTCTGCCAATTCCTTCATATCAGGATCATCCAGCATCAATGTCGCGTCTTCGATATCCGCAAGCAGCTGCTTATAGGCCTCGACCTGCTCGACGACAGGCTTCAGCTCGGAGTATTCTCGCGCAAGCTCTGCGATTTCGCCGCCATCGGCGCCACCAGCCATCTTTGCTTCGAGAAACTCGAAGCGTTGGGTTATCTGCATGAGGCGGTCCATTGGAACCATGGTGCTGTCTCCTGACGTCGGTGCGAACTTGGCGCAGAGCCTTGCTTATGGTACACTTATCCCCATGAGAAAAGTCCTGACAGCGATTGCGGTGACGCTTCCTTTCATCGCACATGCAGATGTAACCAGCCCGAGCGGCAAAACGGTCGATTGTTATTGCACCGACAAATCTGGCGCGCGTGTAGAACTGGGCGAAATGATTTGCCTGCAAGTGGACGGGCGCATGTTCATGGCGCAATGCCAGATGAGCCTGAACAACCCCATGTGGCGCGAAGTGGCCCCAGCCTGCCTGTCCTCAAAGCTGCGCCAGCCAGCCCTCTATTCGCCGCTTGTTGACCCCAAGGTCTGATCTGCCAAAGCGCAAACGCCCGTAGATCGCCAGCTTTCCATCCAGCTGTTGCACCGTTGTGTAATCGGGAAAACGGATGAAGCGTGTGCGTGTGATATAGGTGACGAGCCCCTCCTCCACGCTACCCGCGAGAACCTTGGTGCCGCTCGCGCGAATGATCTTATCGAGCGCTGTTAGCTCCGCGTCCACAACCCGCACGGCGCCAGCCTTGAAGTCAAAGTTCTCCGCGCGCTTGATCCGCGCATGCCACCGCGTCGCATCGCTGGGCGCAAGTTGAACATAGGCAACGCCTGCAATGACCAGCGCCAAAATGATCCAAAATAACATGTGGGGTTCCTTCTTCTTGCCCTTAAGCTCTATCCGCTCTCTCAATCAGCGATACGCAACATTTGGCAGCACACACAGCAGCTCATACACAAGGTTCGCCCCCGTGAGCGCGGTGTTGCCAGAGGTGTCATATGGTGGGCTCACCTCGACCAGATCGCAGCCCACGATATTAAGCCCGCGCAAGCCACGGATCAACTCCATCGCTTGCATGCTCGTCAACCCACCGATTTCCGGCGTGCCCGTACCAGGCGCATATGCAGGATCAAGGCTATCGATGTCATAGCTGACATAGACAGGCGTATCGCCAATTTTCTCTTTTATATCAGCAACCAATGGCGCAAGGCTCTTGTGCCATAAATCAGGAGCCAAGAACTGGTTAAAGCCCCAATCAGCCGCCTCCGTGAAGTCATCTGCACCATAACCCGTGCCGCGCAGGCCGATCTGGAACACCTTGTCCGCTTGCAAGCAGCCGTCCTCGTAAGCACGCCTAAACACCGTTCCATGGGTCTCGCGCTCGCCAAACATATGCTCGTTCACATCCGCATGGGCATCCACATGGATGAGCGCAACGGGGCCATGTTTCTTGGCCATACTACGCAAGATCGGCAGTGTCAGAGAATGATCACCGCCAAGCGCTACGGGAATCGCATTCGACTTTAACAACTCGTCGTAATACTCTGTAATAATAAGCAAACTATCACTGAGCGAGAAGGTGTTTATCGGCACATCACCGATATCACCGACGTTCAAACTGTCAAAAGGCGCAGCGCCTGTTTGCAGATTATATGGACGGATCATCGCGCTTTGTTCGCGGATTTGTTTAGGTCCAAACCGCGTGCCTGACCGCCAACTGGTGCCAATATCCATCGGAATGCCAAGGATCGCAACGTCCAGCCCTTCGGGCCCATCTTGCGCAGGCAAGCGCATAAAGGTTTGCGGACCAGAAAACCGCGCGAGTTCATTGCCGCCGAGGGGTTGGTTTGTCATTTGCCTTTTCCCAAATGATTCCAGCCCCATAGGGATAGAAGCTCAACCGCGACATGTGCACCTGCAATGGCTGTCGCGCCTGTTGTGTCAAAGGGTGGTGAGACTTCTACGATGTCGCCGCCAACCATGTTGATCCCCGCCAGATCGCGCAGAATTGCCGCCGCCTGCCAAGACGCCAGACCACCCCAAACAGGTGTGCCTGTGCCGGGGGCAAAAGCTGGATCAAGGCAGTCGATGTCAAAGGTCACATAGGTTTTGTGATCGCCTACGATCTCTTTTACGCGCGCCGCAACGGCGGCTGCGCCATTCTCATGCACCCAGCGTGCATCTAGGATATTTACACCCATCGTATCAGGATTATCTGTGCGAATTCCGATAGATACAGATCGTTCTGGATCGATTAACCCAAGCTTAATCGCCTTATAGAACATGGTTCCATGATCGATCCGATCCATATTATCGTCTTCCCACGTATCCGTGTGAGCATCGAACTGGATCAGGCTCAAGGGTCCATATTTCTCCGCATAGGCTTTGAGGATTGGAAAGCTGATATAGTGATCGCCACCAAGGCAAATGCTTGCCGCGTCTGCGTCCAGAATGCCCTTGATATGCTGGGTCAAAGCATCTGGAAAATCACTGACCATCGCGTAATCAAAGGCCAAGTCGCCATAATCAACGATGCTCAACTCCGAAAGCGGATCATAGCCCCATCCGTAAGGCGCATCAGGCGATTGCAAGCTAGAGGCCTCGCGGATTGCGCGCGGGCCAAGGCGCGTGCCTGTGCGGTTTGTCACCGCCTGATCAAAGGGAACCCCCGTGATCGCGATATCAACGCCGCTTAGGTCTTTCGAGTAACGCCGACGCAGAAAAGACGTGGCACCGCCAAAGGTATTTTCATTGCTCAATCCACGCAAACTATCGCGTGTAAAGGCATGATCTACCTGCGTTTTTGCATCTTCCAACCCCATAAATCAAACCCCTTCCATTGGTTGCAGGCGTTCAACCAAACGCGCAAAAAAGCTCGCGCCGACAGGCGAGATCGCATCGTTGAAATTATACTCGGGGTGATGAAGGCCAGCACTTTCCCCCTGACCTAGAAATAGGTAGGCACCCGGCCGCTTCTGCAACATATAGGCAAAGTCTTCTGCACCCATTTCGCGGCCAGAATCCGCGACAACCTTGTCGTCACCCGAAATTTCGCGCGCAACTTCGGTCGCACGCGCGGCTTCTTTTGCGTTATTCACGGTCGCGGGATACCCACGCTCATAGCGCAGCTCTGCACTGACGCCATAGGACGCCGCTTGCCCTGCGACGATCTCATTCAAGCGCCGCTCAACCATGTCCTGAACAACAGGATCAAAGGTGCGCACTGTTCCGTTCATATAGGCCGTATCAGGGATCACATTATCCACTGTGCCTGTATGAATTTGAGTGACGGAGACCACCAGATCATCCAGCGCATAGTGATTGCGCGAAACAATCGTTTGGATGGCCTGCGCAATACCGCAGGCTGCAATGACTGGATCGCAGGTTTCATGCGGCATCGCGCCGTGACCACCGACGCCTTTGATATCAATGTGGAACGTGTCCACCGCCGCCATAATCGGACCGGGCGTCGTGTAAAACCCGCCTTCGACAAAGCCGGGCGCGTTGTGAATGCCGTAAACCTGAGAGATGTCGAACGTATCCATGATCCCTTCGTTCACCATGACCTCTGCGCCGCCACCATTCTCTTCGGCAGGCTGAAAAATCAACGCAACGCGGCCAGAGAAATTGCGTGTCTCAGCCAAATAGCGCGCCGCGCCGAGCAGCATCACTGTATGTCCGTCATGCCCGCAGGCATGCATCTTGCCGTCGTGGGTTGAGGCATACTCAAGCCCTGTCGCTTCGATAATCGGCAAGCCGTCAAAGTCTGCGCGCAGACCAATTGTTGGTCCCTCGCTCTTGCCGTTAATAATCGCAACGATACCTGTCTGCGCAATCCCTTCATGCATTTCATCAACGCCGATCTCTTTCAGACGCTCTGCAATAAAGGCCGCTGTTTTAGGGCAATCAAAAGACAGCTCTGGAATTGTATGAAGGTGGCGGCGCCATTCTGTCATATCAGCGGCAAATTCCGCGATGCGGTTCACTATCGGCATAGGATGGACTCCAGATGGGCTATCGTTAGAAATGCATCTGACAGAAAACACGGTGAGAGAGCAATGGTTGACGACACGTTGATACAGGATCCCAAAGGCGGAATGCCACGATTGTTGGCCATTATGCGCGCCCTACGTGATCCTGTGAGTGGTTGCCCTTGGGACGTCGAGCAGGATTTCGCGAGTATTGCCCCTTATACGATTGAAGAAGCTTACGAAGTCGCGGACGCAATTGGGCGCCAAGACTGGGATGAGCTGCGCGGTGAACTCGGTGATTTGCTGTTTCAATCGGTGTTTCATGCGCAGATGGCCTCTGAGCGCGGCTTGTTCGATTTTAACGATGTGGCCGATACGATGTCCGATAAGATGGTCGCACGTCACCCCCATGTGTTTGGTGATCAAAGCAACGCCAAATCGGCTGAGCAGCAAACCGTCGATTGGGAAGTGATCAAAGCCAGCGAGCGCGCGGGCAAAGCACAAAAAGGCGCGCTTGACGGGGTGGCGGTCGGTCTTCCAGCGCTATTGCGCGCGAAAAAGCTGCAAAAACGCGCGGCGCGAGTCGGGTTTGACTGGCCCTCAACAGACGAGGTTCTGGACAAAATCGTCGAAGAAGCGGGCGAATTGGTCGAGGCGCGCGAGGAGCTCAGCCAAGCAGAAATCGAAGAAGAATTTGGCGATCTGCTCTTTGTGATGGTCAATCTGGGGCGTCACCTTGGCATTGAATCCGAGACGGCTCTGCGCGCTGCAAATGCCAAATTTACAAGGCGTTTTGAACAGGTTGAGGCTGCTTTGGCCGCGCAAGGGAAAACACCAGAGCAATCTGATCTTCAAGAAATGGATGCCCTCTGGGATGCTGCCAAACAGGATGAAAAACAGCGCAAAAAATAATCCTGATTATTTTATTCAAGTATTGACCTGACTATTTTAGTCGGATTAAAAGACCCTCAATGAAACCAACCATTGAGGATCGCAAAATGCGTCTCGCACTGACTAGCCTGCTTGCAGCTACTGCCCTAACAGCCCCCGCCTTTGCGGATGAGGTGAACATCTATTCTTACCGCCAGCCTGAGTTGATCAAGCCGCTTACAGACGCTTTCACGGCAGAAACAGGTATTGCAGTGAACGTCGCTTATCTCGCCAAGGGCATGATCGAGCGCCTCAAGGCCGAGGGCGATCGCTCTCCTGCAGATATGGTTCTGACAGTAGATATTTCGCGCCTTGCTGGCATCGTCGATGCAGGCTTCACGGAAGGGGTTCAGTCCGACGTGATGGAAGGCAATGTACCTGCCGATTACCGCGACCCGAACGATCACTGGTTCGGTGTCACCACCCGTGCGCGCATCGTTTATGCATCCAAAGAGCGTGTCGCAGAGGGTGAGATCACGACCTACGAAGATCTTGCTGATCCTAAATGGGCTGGGCGCATTTGCACGCGCTCTGGCACCCATGCTTATAACATTGCGCTGACATCTGCGGTTATTCATCACCACGGCGAAGCTGGCGCAAAAACCTGGCTTGAAGGTATCAAATCCAACCTAGCCCGCAAACCACAGGGTAACGATCGCGCGCAGGTCAAAGCAATTTGGGCAGGCGAATGTGACGTTGCCATTGGCAACACCTATTACATGGGCAAAATGCTGGCCGACGAAGAGCAAAAGGCATGGGCCGATAGCGTGAACGTCGTTTTCCCGACATTTGAAAACGCTGGAACGCACGTGAATATCTCAGGTGTGGCTTTGGTGAAATCCGCACCAAATCGCGACAACGCGATTAAGATGATGGAGTTTCTGACATCGCCAAAAGCACAGGAAATCTATGCCAAAGCGAATTACGAATATCCCATCGCAGAGGGCACTTCAGCAGATCCGTTGGTCGAAAGCTGGGGCACCTTCGCGCCTGATGACGTGAATTTGATGACGCTTGCAGGAAACCGTCCTGCCGCGCTGAAAATCACCGAAGAAGTTGATTTCGACGGTTAATCCTTAGAAATACGAGTTTGCAAAGGGGGCCTGCATTATGTGGGCCCTTTTTCGTGTCTGGTGCTGTATTCCGCCGAGCCTTGAAACGCCCATGGACATACGCGCGGCGCTCGCCCATTTTACCGCAAAAAGGAGCGCGCTGTGCCTGCTAGAGACATCATCATTGATACAGACCCCGGGCAAGATGACGCCGCTGCGATCTTGCTTGCGCTTGCCAGTCCTGACGAAATTAACGTGCTTGGGATAACGGCAGTGGCAGGCAACGTTCCCCTGCCCCTAACGCAGAAAAATGCGCGTATTGTTTGTGAGTTAGCGGGCAAACCTGACGTAAAGGTTTTTGCCGGATGTGCCAGCCCAATGGTGCGCAAGTTGGTCACGGCAGAACATGTGCATGGCAAAACAGGTTTGGACGGCCCCACTTTGCCCGACCCGACAATGCCGCTACAGAGCCAACACGGCGTCGATTTCATTATCGAAACCTTGCGTGAACGCCCCAGTGGCAGCGTCACCCTTTGTCCGCTTGGCCCGCTCACGAATATTGCCAGCGCCCTGACTGCTGCGCCTGACATCGTCGAACGTGTTCAGGAAATTGTCTTGATGGGCGGTGCATATTTCGAAGTTGGAAATATTACTCCAGCCGCTGAGTTTAACATCTACGTCGACCCAGAAGCCGCTGATATTGTTTTTAAATCTGGCATTAAGATCACGGTCATGCCGCTGGATGTCACCCACAAAGCACTTGTCACTCCAGAGCGGGTAAACGCGCTGCGCGCGGCCAATACCAACGTGTGCAGCGCTATGGCGGACATGGTTGATTTTTTTGAGCGGTTTGACACAGACAAATATGGCTCGAACGGTGCGCCGCTACATGATCCTTGTGTCACGGCCTATTTGATCAAGCCCGAATTGTTCACGGGTCGTTTTATCAACGTCGAAATAGAAACCGCCTCCGAGCTTACGCTTGGCATGACTGTTGCCGATTGGTGGCGCGTAACAACGCGCGACCCCAATGCGATGTTCATCGGGGATATTGACGCGGATGGGTTCTTTGATCTTCTAATCACGAGGCTCGCACGACTATGAGCGCCGCATTACATCTCGCCAAACCTGCCGATCTGGATCGGTTGATGCTTTTAGTTCAGGCCTTTCACCTTGAAGAAGGCATTCAAAGCACCGAATTCCATATCAAAAAAGCGCTGGAACCTTTGTTGGAGGGATCGCCCCATGGCGCCGTTTATCTGATCGGCCCTTCCAGAAGTCCGATCGGTTATATCGTTGTCACTTTTGGTTGGTCCATCGAACTTGGTGGGCTTGATGGCTTTATTGATGAAATCTATATCCGCTCGGGTGTGCGTGGTCGCGGTGTCGGAACGGAAGTCATTTCCGCTCTTGTTGCGATGCTCAAATCCGTGGGGATGATGGCGCTTCATTTAGAGGTGGAGCCGCAAAATGAACGCGCGCTACGGCTGTATAAGCGCTGTCACTTCAAGCTGCGTGACGGATATCATTTGATGTCACGCATGTTATAAACGCCGCCCTTCAGGAGTGCGCCTCAATGACCACGACAATTCCGTTCGACAATTCGCTGACAGCGCTCGGGCCCGACTTTTTTAGCTATCAAGCGCCCGAACCTGCGCCCGCGCCAAAGCTCATTGCTTATAACGATGCCCTTGGTACAGAGCTGGGAATTGAGAAAGGCAGCGACGACGATTTAGCCGCAGTCTTTGGCGGCGCGAGCGCCCCAAACGGTGCAGAGCCTCTGGCCCAGCTTTATGCCGGGCATCAATTTGGCAACTACAATCCACAGCTCGGAGACGGGCGTGCAGTGTTGGTTGGTGAGGTGATCGACAGCAAAGGCATGCGCCGTGATATTCAGTTAAAAGGATCAGGCCGCACGCCCTATTCACGCGGCGGCGATGGCAAAGCCTGGCTTGGACCCGTTTTGCGCGAATATGTCGTGTCCGAAGCGATGCACGCGCTTGGTATCCCAACGACCCGCGCGCTCGCCGCTGTCAGCACGGGAGAGCAGGTGTTTCGAGAAACGCCACTGCCCGGCGCAATCATCACACGCACAGCAGCGTCGCATATCCGCGTTGGGACCTTCCAAGTCTTTTCAGCGCGCGGTCAATACGAGCAGCTGCAAAAACTGACGGATTACACCATTGCCCGCCACTATCCGAACGCAGATGGGCCAGAAGCGCTGCTCCAAAGCGCAATGGATGCGCAGAGCAAACTTATTCCAGCGTGGATGGGTGTCGGCTTTATTCATGGCGTAATGAACACGGACAACTGTCAGATTGCGGGAGAAACCATTGATTATGGACCCTGCGCGTTCATGGACGCTTACGCCTCTGATCGCGTGTTTAGCTCGATCGATCGCAACGGTCGCTATGCGTTCAGCAATCAACCCGACATAGCAGTTTGGAACATGGCGCAACTGGCGACATCGCTCGTGCCCCTGATGCCACAGACCGACGCTGCCATCGCGCGCTTCACCGAAATGTTACACGACATGAAAGACAACTTGCGCCGCGAATGGTTGGCGGTCTTTGCTGCGAAACTTGGCATTGCCGCCGCGGGCGAAGACGACGGCGTCTTGGCGGCGGATCTCTTGGCGATGATGGAAGACGACGACGCCGATTTCACCAATGCGTTTCGCGCCCTGTCTCAAGGCGCTGGCAAAGATCACTTTAAAGACCAAGCGCGGTACAAAAAGTGGCACGATCAATGGCAAGAGCGCATCTCAGACGCGCCCGATGCATCATCGCTCATGCTGGCAAGAAACCCCGCATTAATTCCGCGCAATCATCGGATCGAGGAAATGATTACAGCCGCTGTAGCTGGCGACTTTGCCCCGTTCCACCGTCTGAATGACGCACTCGGGGCTCCATTTGACGATGCCGAGGACTACGCCGATCTGAAAAAGGCACCCGCGCGCGATGAAATCGTCCCTGCTACGTTTTGCGGAACCTAATCTGCTTCATTTTCCTCAATAAACTCTCGGCGTAGCCGAAACTCAGGGCTGTCTCGCTTTGGGGCGTCGAGCTATAAGAACCAGCCCCACGCAAACCAGCAGCAATGCACCAATAATGCCAAGTCCGATCTCTTCATCCAGCAGCCACCACCCCAAAAGCACGCTCAGGACGGGTGACAAAAACGAAAAGGATGCGATGTCGGACGCAGGATAGATTTTCATCAATGCAAACCACATCATGAAGCCGAATAACACAAGGATGATGGATTGATACAACAGCCCTGCTAGATGGATCGCAGTAAATTCGCGCACAAATGGTCCGAAAAAGGGTGCAAGCGCCATAAAGACCAAGGCCGAAATTACGAGCTGGCACATCAACTGCATCTCTGCACTGGCTTCGCTCACCGCTGTTAGGCGCACCGTCAACGCGATCCCCGCCCAACAAAACGCGCCGGTCAGGGCCAAGATATCGCCCCACAGATTAGCGGTACCCGATGAGCGATCAAATAACGCCCAAGCAACGCCACAAATCGAAAGCGCAAACCCAAGCAAGCGCGTGCCGCTCAAGCGCTCGCCCGGCAGTACAAAATGCGCGATCAAGCCCAGCCAGATCGGCATGGAGTAGAACAGAACACTCGCGCGGCTCACTGACGTGATATCAAGCGCCAGAAAAATGCACAGAAATTCCAGTGAAAACAGAACGCCTGCCAAAGCGCCGCCCCAAAGCTGGGCGCGCGTCATGGTAATCGGCACGCGGCGCAGCTTCATCCAAACAAGGAGCGCCGCAAACCCGATGAGCGAGCGCAGCCCGGCCAAAAAGACCGGTTGCAGCCCTTCGATCGTGACTTTGATGACGACTTGGTTAAATGCAAACATCGTTGCAAAGCCAAGCAATGCGGCAATACCAAGCGCATCAAGATTTTCTTTTCTATCCATGCGATTGGCAGACCTGATCCATCGACCTGCGTCAAGATCAGCACGTTGTTTTGTTGCGTCACACCTGATATTCGACGCGATAATCTAGAAAATACGATCAACAGGGTTACTCTTAATGAATTTCTTGCAAATCACGTCGCTTCTTATTGTGTTAGCGGGCGCGTTTGGCGCGCTCAATTATCTGTTCCTAAAACTACCAAGTGCGATTGGCATTCTGGTCGTTTCTCTTTTTGCTTCATTGGGGATTTTGCTTGTTGATCTTGCGGCCCCCGCCCTTGGCATTGCCGATGTTGTTCGCACGACAGTCACAGGCATTGATTTCTCCGAAGCGCTTTTGGAAGGCATGCTTGGTCTTTTGCTCTTTGCGGGTGCGTTGCACGTCAAGCTAAGCGATCTAAAAGAGCAATGGCGCTTGGTTTTCCTGATGGCCACGATCGGCATCGCACTTTCGACCGCAGTTGTTGGATTTGGTTTTTCATGGCTGACGGGCATGCCATTGATGATCGCACTGGTGTTCGGCGCGTTGATTTCACCGACCGATCCAGTTGCCGTTTTGGGCGTTTTGCGCGAAGCCGATCTGCCCAAGTCGCTTGAAACCAAGATCGCAGGAGAATCCTTGTTCAACGATGGTGTTGGCTATGTGGTCTTTCTGGTCCTCGTCGGCATCGCGTTTCCGCATGGCGATGATCATCACGGCAGCGGCGTTTCAGATGCGGCGATGCTGTTTGTGCAAGAAGCCATTGGCGGCGCGCTGCTCGGGATCGTGCTGGGCTGGCTGGTGTTCCGCGTGATGCGCCGCATTGATGACTACTCGCTTGAGGTGTTGCTGACGCTTGGCCTTGCCTTTGGTGGCTATGAGCTCGCGGTCTATTTGCATGTTTCTGCGCCCATCATGGCGGTTTGCGCGGGCCTGCTCATTGGTGACATTGGCACCAAACACGGCATGACCAAACAAACCCGCGAATACGTCGATGCCTTCTGGAAGTTGATTGACGAAATCCTGAACGCGGTTCTTTTCCTGATGATCGGCTTTGAGGTCTTTGCGATTGCCTTTGACGCAAGCTTCCTTGTGACGGGCGTTATGACCATCGCGCTTGCCTTGGTTGCCCGCCTCTCCGCAGTTGCAATCCCCGTGCTGATGCTGCGCCCGTTCCGTCAATTCAGCGAAGGTGTCATCCCGATCATGACGTGGGGTGGCCTCAAGGGCGGCATTTCGGTTGCGCTGGCGCTCTCGCTCCCTGAGGGGGAATGGAAGCCGCTAATTCTCACGGCGACCTATGTTGTGGTGATCTTCTCGATCATCGTACAAGGACTTACCGTCGCACGTCTGGCCAATCGCTTTGGCCGCGCGCCGGATTTGGTGTAACCTCATTTCAACAAGGCATGTCGCCTTGATTACGGGAGAAATAACATGAGCCTTATGGGAACGCTTGCAAAAGTCGCAATCGGATACGCAACCGCGCGCGGCGTGGATAAAATGGCCGGCGGCGGTGGATTGGGCGCGCTTTTGGGCGGCGCTCAGCAAGCAGATGGCGCAGAGGCGAGCAACCCAATGGCCGATATGATGGGCAAAATGATGGGTGGCGGCGCAGATAGCGCGAGCAATCCTATGGCCGACATGATGACGAAGATGACGGGCGGCGCTGAGGGCAGCAACCCAATGGCCGCGATGATGGAACAAATGACTGGCGGCGGCGCAGCTGGCGGCATGGATATCCAAGGCATGCTCGGCTCGCTCATGGGCGGCGGCGCAGCGGATGGCGCGGACAAAGGCGGATTGCTGTCCTCTTTGGGCGATGCTGGCCAAGGCGCTGGTCTTGCGGGCATGTTCGCAGCGCTTGGCGGCGCGGCGGCGATGGGCGGCAAAGGCGTGGGCGATATGCTCGACGGATTTGGCAAGGCGGCTCCTGCAGCGCCAGAAGCCGAAGCGTCAGCTGGCCTGATGCTGCGCGCGATGATCCAAGCGGCGAAATGCGATGGTGACATCGACGACGCCGAGCGTGCGAAAATTCTGGAAACCGTTGGCGAAGATGCTGACGCCGAAGACATCGCGTTCATTCAAGAGCAACTCGCAGCCCCAGTGGACGTTGAAGCGCTGGCCGCAGACACGCCAGATGCGCAAAAGTTCCAGCTTTATGCAATGTCGATGATGTCCATTCGCGTCGATACCCCTGCGGAGAAAGCCTATATGTCCGCTCTCGCAGATGCGCTCGGCATTGATGCGCAAACCGCGCAGATGCTCAACATGCAGATGGGCGTCACGGGCTAAACCAGCCCTACTCCTTTTGAAATCAAGAACGCCGCGCGGGCAACTGCGCGGCGTTTTTTTGTTCGCGGCTTGAAGCGCAGATAAATTGGCGTCACAGGAATTCGACGCAAGCTAGGTAGCCGCGTGATAAAGCATCAGCTTTTGCCAAAAATTTACGGAGCCAACCGAGCAGTCGTTAAGCGCGGCTTAGCAACGTTCACTTTTGTTTTTGTTTTTGTTCTTTGATGAGCTTTTTAAACGAAGCGGGCCAGTAAGGATCAACAATCCCATCATAGCTGCCAAACCCGAGAACGCTAAAGAGCGGGATGGCGAGAATGCTGGAAATAATGAGAAAAACCGGATTAGGTGAGACTGCGAAATACGCATACTCTAGGGCTGAGCAAATTAGCGGTAGAAACATATAAATGATCACCAAGGCCCCAGGGGTTAGCCTGAGTTTTTGGACGGCTTTGTGTAGCTTAAAGGACGCGACCATCAGCTCAGTACGGCCGAAGATCACGGCAACGATAAAGCTAAATGCGATGAGTGTTTGCCAATTTGGACCAGCCATTGCCTCAATAGAGCTTCCCATGCTGCCAATCAAACGACGCAAAACACAAACAAGCCCGATCATGTAAATTGGAAATCTGATGATCAGCGCAATTCGAGCGCGCTGTTTCTCTTTTGCGGTTGGGGTTGGGTATCTCATCGGGTTTCCAAGTCAAGTTAAACTGCACTGAATACGAATAAGGGCCGCTTACAAAATCGGTGGCGTTCTACCCCATTAGATTTCCCGCATCACGCCCGCAACCGAAAATGGCTTGTTTGCTGGTGACTTGATCGAAGGTAACATATCAGCGCTTATCGGTTAAACGTCCATCGAGAGAATAAAGAGAAACAGATCTTTCGAAATCATAAGTGAGTACCTTTGAACGCACGGTTGGAAATAAACCCAAGAGGGTGGTTGTAAGGAAGGTCAAGATTAGTCGGAACGCAGATGACTTTTTGCTCAATGCAATTGAGAGCTTGCCCTACGATGCCATCTGTCACGTTCTCGCGGGTGACAAAAATCGTAACCTTCTCAATTGAGTACCCATCTCCGAAACTTGCCGCTAAATCAAACGGATCGATGAGTTGGACCGTTTCCGGACGCTCGATATCTTCAAATGTAATAAATCGAGGATAGTAGCGATCAGGTATTTCTAGTGGCTCTTTTTGGTGCTTCAGATACTTGGCGGCTTGGTCATAAGTGAATCGTTTTTTTGCTGAGAACGCCATGCATAGAATAATAAGTCTTGGGCCTTATCGGTAAGCATAAATAGGTATTGATCACCCAGCTTTGCGACCACCGCTTCTCCTGTAAATTTTGTAGATGATGCTACGATGATAGGATAAAAAAAGCGGTGCCCTCCCTTAAACTCTACACGACCTATACTTGAGGCAACTACAGGTCCATCTGGGGTTTGTATATGAATCGTGAGCTTTTGGTTCCACGTCACCTGCCTTGGATACACGGCATAGATCGCCAAAGCGATGAGCAACACTGTCAAAACAAGTATTAACGGAAAAAGGCGAAAGCTTTTCGACACTATGAGCCTCCAATAGAATGATCGATTAAGAGCCTATGCCTTGGTCTTATTCGTGTGCGCAGCTGCTTTAGCACCCAGCTTCTCCAAAACTTCCTTATCAACAAGCCGCCCGATAATTGGATGCATCCGAATATCTCCCTTTTTCACAACTTGTTTAAAGTTTGCGATCACAGACTTACTTGGGGATGCGACCTCATTAGATTAGGCATCTAACATACGAAATGACTAGCTATACGATTTTCACAACACAACTCATTTTTAGGCCTGCTCTAAGTTCATTGGCTACACCTCCGCATTCCCGTCAAGATTGCATCGCGTAACGCCCTTTAAGCGCTTCTTGCCTTTTGCCTCAAACCCCAAATCAACCAAAAGCGGTGCAGACTTCAACGCCAACGCTTGCTGACACACCTAAAACAAAAACCCTTCGCGATCTCTCGCGAAGGGTTTTGCTCATTCGAAATTAGGATGCGTTCGGTTTACCGCCACCGCCGCCGCCACCTTTACGGCGGCGTCGACCACCACCGCTGGGTTTACCACCTTCACCGCCGCCAGCGCCTTGTGGGCGACCGCCACCGGGCTTGCCACCGCGACGACCGCCACCTGGTTTGCCACCGCCGCCGCCGGGGCGACCGCGTCCACCGCCGCCTTTGCCGCGCCCGCCCATGCCAGAGCGGCTCTTGGCGGAAGGACCATCGAAATCAACCCAAGGCGTGCCAGAGGCGACAGGGATCGAGATTTTCATCGTCTTTTCGATGTCCTTCAGCAGATCCATCTCGTCCGGCGCACAGAATGCAATCGCAGCGCCATCTTTGCCAGCGCGCGCGGTGCGGCCAATGCGGTGCACATAGGCGTCAGGCACATTCGGCAGCTCATAGTTATAAACGTGGCGCACATCAGGGATGTCGAGGCCGCGCGCGGCAACATCTGTTGCAACGAGCACTTTCATCTCGCCCGCTTTGAACGCGGCCAACGCGCGCTCGCGCTGTCCTTGGCTTTTGTTTCCGTGAATAGAGGTCGCCGCAAAGCCGCGCGCCACCAGTTGCTTCATCAGCTTTTCACAGCCGTGTTTGGTGCGGCCAAAAACCAATGCGCGCTCGTCTTTATGCGCGCCGAGCAGTTCAATCAACAAGGACTGCTTTTCCGTCTTCGCGATGAAATGCACGACCTGTGTGACCTTATCCGCCGCCTTACCCGGAGGCGAGACTTGGATGCGGCGTGGGCTTTTGAGATATGTATTCGCGATCTCGTTCATCAGCTTGGGCATGGTTGCCGAGAACAGCATGGTCTGGCGCTGCTCAGGCAGGTGCGTTGCGATCTGGCGCAGCGCATGGATAAAGCCCATGTCGAGCATTTGATCCGCTTCATCGAGCACGAGGAAGTGCGAGTCTTTCAGCGTCAGCGCGCGGCGCTCCATCAAGTCGATCAAACGGCCCGGCGTCGCCACAAGAATATCGACGCCCTTTTCAAGGCGTTTGGCCTGTACATTAATCGAGGCCCCCCCAACGACCAAAGCGACTTTGATCGGTGTGCCCTTGGTGTAATCTTTGAGGTTCTCAACGATTTGCCCCGCCAATTCGCGTGTCGGGGCAAGGATCAGTCCGCGCACGGTTTTGGGTGCCGGGCGACCCGGATTTTCAGAGAGCAGGGTAATCAAAGGCAGACCAAAAGCCGCCGTTTTACCTGTACCTGTTTGCGCAAGGCCCAGAACATCATGGCCGTTCAAAACCTCGGGAATAGCACGGGCTTGGATCGGCGTCGGTTTTGTCAGGCCCAGCTCACCCAAACGCTTCACCAAGCGTTCGGGCAGACCCATTGTTTCAAATTCACTCAACGGATAATCGTCCTTTAGGGGTTATCAATGCAGCGCAGCCCTCATTCAGGCGCGTTTTGCAGCGTTTGAGTGGCACATGGCCCCTTTGAGCGCTCAAGTCAACTGCGCTACAGTGTTCTACCCCTTTTCCCTTGCCCATCCTTGCGCTAGACCGTCAGTCCAAGACGACGTCGGAGCCGCGAATGCCTGAAAAAACCATTATAGAACGTTGCGAGGCAAAAGGTCTTCGCATGACAGGCCAACGCCGCACGATTGCAAGCGTGCTTCAATCGAGTGATGACCACCCCGATGTCGAAGAGTTATATGCCCGCGCGTCAGCAGAAGACGCAGGCATTTCCATTGCGACGGTTTACAGAACGGTAAAGCTCTTTGAAGAAGCTGGCATTTTGGACAAGCTTGAATTTGGCGACGGGCGCGCGCGCTACGAGGATGCAGAGCGCGACCACCATGACCATCTCATAGACATGCAATCGGGCGAAGTGATCGAATTTGTCGATCCTGAAATCGAAGAGCTACAAGAACGGATTGCAAAACGTTTGGGCTACACTCTAAAGGGTCATAAGCTGGAACTTTACGGCGTTCCTATAAAAGCGAAATCGAGCTAACGTTTGGACAATTCCCGCGCCGTCGCGCTTATGACACTCGCCATGGCGACATTCGCAATTGGCGATGCGATGGTCAAAATTTCCGCGGGCAATATGTCAATCGCGCAGGTTTTGATTTTCATGTCCCTGCCCGGCGTCATCGTGTTTGCCATCTTGGCGCATCGCGCTGGACAGCCGCCCATATCGCGCGATTTTCTTGCAAAGCCAGTTATCCTTCGCAATATCGTCGAAGGGTTTTCAGCAACCTGTATGATCACAGCGCTTGCGACAGCCCCGCTCGCCTTGGTTATTTCGATCCTGCAAGCCGTCCCGTTGTTCGTAACGCTCGGCGCGGCTTTGCTGCTAAAAGAAAAAGTCGGCCCCCGTCGCTGGGCGGCCGTCATTATCGGTTTTGGCGGCGTTTTGCTGATGCTGCGGCCTGATACCAGCGGTATTTCGTTCGGCGCGATCATTGCGGTCTTTGCCTCTATTGGTCTAGCTGCTCGCGATTTGATAACGCGGATAACGCCAAGCAAAATCGGCACGCTTCAAATGGCGACTTGGGGCAATGTCGCGCTTATTCCAGCGGGACTTTTGCTGCTGCCGTTCACGGGCCCACATGATCTTCCCAATAGCTATGCTTGGATGATTATCGCCTTCGCTGCCCTTTCGAATGGGATCGGGTATTACTGCATCACAGCGGCAATGCGCCTTGGCGAAGTCTCGTTCGTGACACCCTTTCGCTATTCGCGGCTCATCTTTGCCCTGATCATCGCAACATTGTTCTTCCATGAGCAGCCCGACCTTTTAACGTTAATCGGCGCAGCGATTGTCATCGGTTCTGGCCTATTTGTGATGTGGCGGGAAAGAAAAGCGACTGTTAGCGGTAACAATTGAGGCGCTAACAGGGTTTCCCCTCGCATCAGCACAGTGTAGGAACAGCGCAAATTCATCAATTTGCAAGGACGCAAGAGCCCCATGAGTGCTATCATCGACATCCACGCCCGCGAAATTCTCGACAGCCGAGGCAATCCAACCGTTGAGGTCGATGTTGTCCTTGAAGACGGCACAATGGGCCGCGCGGCGGTTCCTTCTGGTGCCTCAACAGGCGCACATGAAGCGGTTGAAAAGCGCGATGGCGACAAGGCGCGTTACATGGGCAAAGGCGTGCTCGAAGCCGTTGCAGCCGTGAACGGCGAAATCGCTGAAGAACTGGTTGGCATGGACGCGACCGAGCAAGAACTCATCGACGCGATGATGATCGAGCTTGACGGCTCACCGAACAAAGCCCGCCTTGGCGCGAACGCGATCCTTGGTGTGTCTTTGGCGGTTGCCAAAGCGGCGGCTGATTTCTCTATGCAGCCCTTGTTCCGCTATGTGGGCGGCACCTCCGCGCGCACCCTGCCCGTTCCGATGATGAACATCATCAATGGCGGTGAGCACGCGGATAACCCAATCGACATCCAAGAATTCATGATTATGCCAGTGTCTGCGAGCAACATTCGCGAAGCGCTCCGCATGGGCGCTGAAGTCTTCCACACGCTGAAAAAAGAGCTGACAGCAGCAGGCCTCTCCACAGGTATCGGCGATGAGGGTGGCTTTGCGCCAAACATCGGCTCCACACGTGAAGCGTTGGATTTCATCATGAATTCCATCAAAAAAGCTGGCTACACACCGGGTGAAGATATTTACCTCGCGCTCGATTGCGCGGCGACAGAGTACTACAAAGACGGCAAATACGTCTTCGCTGGTGAGGGTAAATCCCTAACTTCTGAAGAGAACGCTAAGTACCTTGAAGCGCTGGTCAACGACTACCCAATCATATCTATCGAAGACGGTATGGACGAGGATGACTGGGACGGCTGGAAAGCCCTCACAGACCTGATCGGCGATCGTGTTCAACTGGTTGGCGATGATCTTTTCGTGACCAACCCAGATCGTTTGGCGATGGGTATTGAGCGCGGCAGCGCAAATTCAATGTTGGTAAAAGTCAATCAAATCGGTAGCTTGTCCGAGACTCTTAAAGCAGTCGACATGGCGCACCGCGCGCGTTTCACCAATGTTATGTCGCACCGCTCCGGCGAAACAGAAGATGCGACGATTGCAGACCTCGCGGTTGCGACAAACTGCGGCCAGATCAAAACCGGCTCACTGGCGCGCTCTGACAGATTGGCGAAATATAACCAGCTTATCCGTATCGAAGAAATGCTCGGTGAAACCGCGCAATACGCAGGACGTAGCATCCTCAAATCATGAACGCAGATGCGATCATAAAGCACCTAGATCTCCAGCCGCACCCAGAGGGCGGCTGGTATCGCCAAACCCATATTGACGATGCAAAGCCGCGCGCCCATGGGACCTGCATCTATTTCTTGCTTAAAGCTTGCGAAGCGAGCCATTGGCATAAGGTCGATGCGACGGAAATCTGGCACTACTACGCAGGCGCGCCGCTGATCCTGAGCCTGTCAGAAACCGATCAAGGCCCGGCCACGGACCACCTGCTCACCCCTGACCTGACTAAAGGCGCGCCGCAGCTCATCGTGCCGATCCATCATTGGCAAAAGGCGCGCAGCACGGGCGGTTTCACCCTTGTCGGCTGCACGGTGTCACCTGGCTTTAGCTTTGACGGCTTCACGCTCGCCGCGCCAGACTTCGACATCCCCACAACCTAATCTTCATTTTCCAAGACAAACTCCGGGGGAATCGATCTTTGATCGATGGGGGCTGGCCCCCTAGGAATGTTTGCGAATGTAGCCGACAAGCGCTTGGGTCGAACCGTCCTTGCCGCTCGCGCTTACGTGCCCCTCAACAATCGGCTGCAAGGCTGTCGCCAGCTCTTTACCCAGTTCAACGCCCCATTGATCGTAAGAATTGATGCCCAGAATGACACCTTCGACAAACACACGGTGCTCATAAAGCGCGATGATCTGGCCGAGCACTTCGGGTGTCAGCTTGGGATAGAGAAGCGTTGTAGACGGGCGATTGCCCGGGAACACACGGTGGCGCGCTTGGCGCTCAAGCTCGTCGCCTGTCAGCCCTTTCGCTTTCATGATCGCACGCGCTTCGTCCAACGTGCGCCCTTTCATCAGGGCTTCGGATTGCGCAAGGCAATTGGCGGCGAGCAAATGATGCTGATGCGCAAGGTCAGGTTCATGTCCTTCTGCGGCCAGCAGGAATTCGCACGGAACAACGCGCGTTCCTTGGTGGATCAGTTGATAGAAGGCATGTTGACCGTTCGTGCCGGGCTCGCCCCAAACAATAGGGCCTGTGTTCACAGGACTATCCGAGCCGTCCATACGCACGGATTTGCCGTTACTTTCCATCTCTAACTGCTGCAAATAGGCAGGCAGACGCGAAAGGCGTTGATCATATGGCAGCACAGCACGGGTCGCGTGGCCGCAAATTTGGTTGTGCCAAATCCCAACAAGGGCAAGCATCACGGGGATATTGTCGGCCATGTCAGCATGTTGAAAGTGGCGGTCCATGCTTTGCGCACCGCGCAAGAAGGCCCGAAACGCAGCGCTGCCAACCGCGATCATAATGCCAAGCCCAATCGGCCCCCAAAGCGAATAGCGCCCGCCGACCCAATCTTCAAAACCGAATACACGGTCGGCAGGAATGCCCATCGCGGCGGTTTTTTCTTCTGACGTGCTGAGCGCTGCAAATTGCGAAGACGGGTCCGTCACCGTTTCAGACATCCACGCCATCGCGGTGCGCGCATTGGTCATGGTTTCGATCGTCGTGAATGTTTTTGAAGCGACCACCACCAGTGTTGTACCGGCATCCAGCCCGCGCAGCGTGTCAGCGATATGCGCGCCATCTACGTTGGACACATAGTGCACACGCGGTCCATCATGATAGGGCGCAAGGGCGAGCGTTGCCATCGCAGGCCCAAGATCAGAGCCGCCGATGCCAATATTCACAACATCAGTGATCGCGCCGCCCTGCCCTTTGAACGCTCCCGAGCGCACATCTTTTGCAAACTGCTCCATGCGATCCAGCGTTGCGAAAATATCGGGCATGACATCAGCGCCATCAACAAAAACCGCGTCGCCATCCAGATTGCGCAGCGCCGTGTGCAAAACCGCGCGCCCTTCGGTTTCGTTGATCACCTCACCTGCGAACATCGCATCGCGCTTTGTGTCGACGTCTGCTGCCTTAGCTAGTTCAAGCAGGACATCGCGCGCGCCCGAATCCAAACCTGTTTTGGAATAGTCAAACAACATATCAAGCGCGCTGACCGAGAAAGCATTTGCACGATCTGGATCGGCATCAAACAGGTCGTTAATTTTTGCACCCGTCTCCAGAGCTTTGGCTTTTTCCCACATGACAAATCACCCCTTATGGTGCCCAGTGCACATCCGCGCCGGTTAAAACTGCTTTGATCGGCGCGTCTTTAGCGTTGAGATGTTGCGCTTTTTCAAATGCTTCGCGTTTTTCTGCGCCAACAATAATAATGTGTTTACGCAATGCCCCATCCAGAACACGCGCGCTGATGGTAATTCGGGGTTCTTGCGCGCCCGGTGCCCGCATTGGCACGAGAATGGGCGCATGCGGATCTAGCGCGGCTGTCAAATTATCAGCGCCAGGGAAGATTGAGGCGGTGTGCATATCCGTTCCCATCCCCAACAACAAAACCGCGATTGGAAGCTCGGGCGCAATCATTGCTTCTAGCTCTGGCAGAACCTCTTCTGGCGTGTCAGCTGGTGCAAAAAGCGGCAGATGACGTGCTGCGGCTGCGCGATTGACCAGCAAGCGTTCGCGAATAAGTTTGGTATTTGAGCGCGCACTCTGCGTTGGTACCCAGCGTTCGTCAGTGAGCATCACATCGACGCGATCCCAAGGCAGATCAGCCGCGCATAGGTCATCAAACAAAGGTCCGGGCGTTGTTCCACCGGGCACGGCCAAACAGACACGTTCCTCATGATGAAGGGCAGCGTTCAGATCTCCAGCAATCCGATTTGCCAAGTCGATCATCATCATATCTGCATCAGGGTATTCGATAAAGTTCATCTTTTAATCTCCCTCCAGATACGGCCATCGCGCGCGATCATTGCGATGGCATCCGTCGGCCCTTCGCTTCCGCTGTCATAAGGTTTAGGCACTTCCCCGCGCGCATGCCAGCCTTCAATAATAGGATCGGTCCATGCCCACGCAGCTTCCACTTCGTCCCCGCGCATAAACAGGGTTTGGTTGCCACGAATAACATCCATGATCAGACGCTCATAGGCATCCGGAACATCCTCGGATTCTGGGCCAAGCGCTTCTGCAAAGCTCATATCCAGCGGAACATCCACAAGGCGCATGCCGCCCGGGCCTGGTTCTTTGATCGTGACATCTAACGTCATGCCTTCATTGGGCTGCAATCGAATGCGTAGCTCGTTACGATGGCGCCCCGCGTCCGCGCCAAAAATCGAATGGGGTGCATCCTTGAAGACAACCGTAATCTCCGAGGTGCGCGCTTTGAGCCGCTTGCCAGTGCGCAAGTAGAACGGGGTGCCAGCCCAACGCCAATTGCTGATCTCGACCCGCATTGCGACGAAACTTTCAGTTTTGCTGCTTTGGTCCTCGACATGGGTGCGATAATCAGGCTGGTCTGGTCCTGCCCCATACTGACCGCGCACAATGTGATGTGGCATAACGGGCTCTAACGCACGGATAACTTTCAGTTTTTCATCTCGCACTGCGTCGGGGTCAAACTTGGCGGGTGGCTCCATCGCAATCAGGCACAACAGCTGCATAAGATGGTTTTGAACCATATCGCGCATTGCGCCCGACTTGTCGTAATACTCGCCGCGCCCACCAACACCGACCGTCTCGGCAACGGTGATTTGAATGTGATCGACGTACTGGCTGTTCCACAAAGGCTCAAACAGCATATTGCCAAAGCGCACCGCCATTAAGTTTTGAACCGTCTCTTTTCCAAGATAGTGATCAATGCGGTAGATTTGCGTTTCGTCAAAATGCTTGGCCAGTGTTTTGTTCAAAGCTTTGGCAGTGCCCAAATCGCGGCCAAACGGTTTTTCAACCACAATGCGGCTCTCGTCATCTGCCATGTCATAGCTGTGCAGACGTTCCGCGAGATCACCAAACAGCGATGGTCCGACGGAAAAATAGAAAGCGTTCACCAAATCCTTGCGCACTTTGCTCGCAAGCTCTGACCAGCCTTTGTCCCCGCGCGCGTCTACCGCCACATAGTCAACGCGCTGCAAGAATTCTTCCAACGTGCCGTCTTCACACGCGCGATCACCGCCAAATTCATGTACGGCCTGCGCAACAATCTCGCGAAACTCGTCTGCGTCATGATCGCCGCGCGCGGCGCCAATGATCTGACTATCGCGCGGAATTTGCCCTGAACAGAAGCGACGAAATAGACCCGGCAGAATTTTACGACGTGCAAGATCGCCCGTTGCGCCAAAGATTACCAAGTCAAAAGGGTCTACTGGGATAACGCGAGAGACCATGAGAGCGCTCCAATTTTCTTTCTGCGCTATGTTAGCGCTAACGTGATTTTTCAGACACCGTTTAGCGTGGCTTTTTTTGAATGTCTAACACTGCTTTCATACATCACAATGGTGTCAGCCGAACTTTGTATACTTTTCTAGCCGACTATCGCAGGTTACACGAAAAAGAAGCAATTTTGAGGACGCCGCATGAAAGACCTTAAACTTCCAGAGCAAAGCCAGGAAAAATTCGTCGATCCTTTCCTGACGGCTAAGGGGGAAGCGCGCGCCAGTGTTGCGCTGAGCAATCCGCAGACGCTTTGGTTCAATACGGGCACTCTTTGTAACATCGAGTGCGAGAATTGCTATATTCTGAGCTCCCCCACCAATGATGCGCTGGTTTATATTACGGCGGATGAAGTACGCGATTATCTCGACCAGTTAGAGCAGCGCAAATGGGGGGTCCGTGAAATCGCCTTTACTGGCGGCGAGCCCTTCATGAACCGAGACATGATCGAGATTACGCGCGCCTCACTCGAGCGTGGGTATGATGTTTTGATCCTCACCAATGCAATGCGCCCGATGATGCGCAAATCCATGCGCGAAGGGTTGTTGGAGTTGAATGCGGCCTATCCCGGCAAGCTTACGCTGCGCATCTCGGTCGATCATTGGGACAAGGAAAATCACGACGCCGAGCGCGGCGAAGGCACGTTTGAAAAGACCCTGGAGGGCATGACATGGCTGCAACAGAACGGCTTTGCCATGGCTGTCGCAGGCCGCACGGTCTGGGGCGAAAGCGATGCGCAAGCGCGCGCAGGGTATCAGGCGCTTTATGAGCAGTATGGATATGACATTGATGCGCAAAACCCTGCTCAGACTGTTCTTTTCCCCGAAATGGATGAAACCATAGACGTGCCAGAAATCACCACAGCGTGCTGGGGCATTTTGGACAAGTCTCCTGATGCCATGATGTGCGCCTCATCGCGCATGGTGGTAAAACGCAAAGGCGCAGAAAAACCTGCGGTTCTGGCCTGCACGTTACTCGCCTATTCGGAAGAATTCGAATTGGGTTCGAGCTTGGAAGACGCAGAGGGATCGGTGCAGTTGAACCACCCACATTGCGCCAAGTTTTGTGTTTTGGGCGGCGCGAGCTGTTCGGCATAAACCGCTTTTCTTTGGCGTCGTAGCGAGGGGCCAGGCCCTCGCGCCCCTAAATTTTAGTAGACCAAAGACGCAACGCCGCTTGCGCTCGCCAGTTGCGAGCAGCAAGGTGACGTGATGAGCACGCATTTAGACGTTTTGCGCGAAATCGCGCCAGAGCAACGCGCCACATTGCATGAGCGCTCCGATCGCGCGGGATTGCAGCATTTGGCAAGTTATGCCGCCGTTTTGCTTTTGTGTTCTTTATGGATCGCGAATGGTTGGATCGCGTGGCAATTTATCTTGCTCCCGCAAGGGCTTTTGTTGGTGTTCTTGTTCACGCTTCAACATGAATGCACCCATGAAACCCCGTTCAGATCACCCGTCCTAAGCCGCATCATCGGCCATTTAATCGCGCTTATTCTAGCCCAGCCGTTCATTTGGTTTCGGTATTTTCACCTCGCTCATCATCGCTATACCAATGATCCTGAAAACGACCCCGAACTATTGGGCGGGGCCAAGCCTGAAGGGTGGTGGCAGATGATCCTCTACACCAGCGGATTGCCCACATGGCGAAGCAACTTAACAGTGGTATTGCGTTATGCGTTTGCGCCTGAACCTGCCCCTTATTTGCCAGCGCGCGCCCTGCCCCGCATCACGTTAGAAGCGCGTTTCATGCTACTCGTTTACGCGCTGGCTGGTGTTAGTTTGCTATGGAGTTCGCTTGTTCTATGGCTGTGGATCATACCCGCGCTCATCGCAATGCCGTTTCTACGTATCTATTTGCTCGCAGAGCATGGGCGCTGTCCCTATGTGGCGAATATGCTTGAGAACACCCGCACGACTTACACGACGCGCTTGGTGCGTTGGCTCGCGTGGAATATGCCCTATCACATCGAGCATCACTCCGCACCAAATGTGCCGTTTCACAAATTGCCAGCGCTGCACGCACACATGCACAGCGCATTGCTAAGCACATCGAATGGGTATCGCGAATTCGCCCGTGAATACGTTCAACCGTTCAAGTCGGCGCGCTAACGATCCCTCCGCCGACCAAAGCGCTTACGCCTGTAGTGCTCGGACTACTTGTTGGTAAGCCCCGCGCTACTCGAACAGCGAGATAAGCAAAGGCCTGCGCTTCGAGCATATCACCGTCTAAACCCACAGTTTCAACTGCCTCGACGGGGCAATCCAACGCCTCGCGGAGCATATGCATCAGAACAGGGTTCTTGCGCCCGCCCCCACAGACCAGAACGCGCGCTGGTGGTTTCGGGCAATGCTGCATACCTTGCATAACAGCCGCAGCGCTCATTGCGGTCATCGTCGCCGCGGCATCCGCATTTTCCAGCTCGCGCACGAGATCAAGCATGAGGGAAAAGTCGTCTCGATCCAATGACTTGGGCGGAACCCGTGCAAAGTACGTCTCGGAGAGGAACAGCTCTAGCGCGCCTGTTTCCACACGGCCTTGGCGCGCAAGTTCCCCGTCTTTATCAAAAGAACGTCCAAGACGTTCGCGCATCAGATCATTTATCGGTGCATTGGCGGGCCCCGTATCGAAGGCAAGCAAAGCCGCCTCGTCTTCTGCCCTGTCTTTGCTCGGATCGATCCATGTTATGTTTCCGACGCCGCCAAGGTTCAAGAATACCAAAGGGTCGCGCGCCTTTATCCACTTGGCGCAGGCAAAATGGAAGAACGGCGCGAGAGGCGCACCTTCGCCGCCAAGCTGAACGTCATTGCTGCGAAAGTCCCAGACAACAGGCGCGCCAACCGCTTCTGCCAAAGCCGCACCATCGCCAAGTTGATGGGTGCCACGAGCGCGCGGGTCATGGGCGAGCGTTTGGCCATGAAACCCGATCAACTCGGGTTCAAACCCGTCAAGCGCTTCTGTATGCGCGCGCTGCACGATCTCTAACGCCTCGCCCAGATCGTCCCCTTGCCAGCGCCCCAAAGCCTTGTGCAAGACCGCACGTTCATGGTCCGAATAGCTGCGATAGCCACTATCACCGAACCCCTCGATCCGCTCGCCGTCCGTGTGCAACTCGGCCACATCCACCCCGTCCAAAGACGTGCCGGACATTAAACCAACCGCTTTCATGAGCCCGAGCTCTTTCATAGGCTTTTCCTTTGCTGCTCTGCCCTGTAAGAGCTTTGCCCATAGCTATACGTGGACGCAAGATATGACCTACCATCCCAAATCCGATTTCATTGCCGTGATGATGGAGCGTGGCTTTTTGGCCGATTGCACCGATTATCAAGGCCTTGATGATGCTGCGCTCAAGGGCGGCATGCCGGCCTATATCGGATTTGATGCGACGGCGGAATCCTTGCATGTGGGCTCGCTCATCCAGATCATGATGCTGCGCTGGTTACAAAAAACTGGCGGCAAGCCGATCACCCTAATGGGCGGCGGCACAACGAAGGTCGGCGATCCGTCTTTCCGCGCTGATGAGCGTCCGCTTTTGACGCCCGAAAAGATTGATCAGAATATCGCGGGCATCAAGAAAGTGTTCAGCGCTTACCTTGATTACGGTGATGGACCGAGCGATGCGTTGATGATCAACAACGCTGAATGGCTCGATGATCTGAACTACCTCGAATTCCTGCGCGACATCGGCAAGCATTTCTCGGTGAACCGTATGCTCGCATTCGAGAGCGTGAAGTCGCGTCTGGACCGTGAACAATCTTTGAGCTTCCTTGAGTTCAACTACATGATTTTGCAGGCCTATGACTTCCTAGAGCTGAACCGCCGCTATGGCTGTGTGCTTCAAATGGGTGGCTCGGATCAGTGGGGCAATATCGTCAACGGTATCGATCTGACGCGCCGCGTTTTGGACAATCAGATTTTCGGTCTGACCTCTCCGCTGCTGACCACATCTGACGGCAAAAAGATGGGCAAAAGCGCCGATGGCGCGGTCTGGCTCAACGCGGAAATGCGCTCGCCTTACGAGTTCTGGCAGTTCTGGCGCAATACGACCGATGCGGATGTAGGACGCTTCCTCAAGCTCTACACAGAGATGCCCGTCGATGAGTGCGAACGCCTCGGCGCTCTTGCGGGCTCCGAAATCAACGAAGCCAAGGTGATCCTCGCCAATGAGATCACCAAGCTTTGCCATGGCAGCGATGCAGCCAGCGCCGCAGAAGCCACCGCGCGCGAAGTCTTCGAGAAGGGCGGTGTTGGCGATGATCTCCCAACGCTGGAGTTAACCCGCGAAGAACTCGGTGACGGGCTATCCATCGTGCAAGCAATCGTGCGCTCTGGCCTCGCGAAATCCGGTAAGGACGCAAAGCGCCTCATCTCGGAGAATGGCGCGAAAATTGACGACTCACCCCTAAGTGATGCAGGTCTTATGTTAGATGCTGCGGCCCTGTCTTCGCCGATCAAGCTCAGCGCTGGCAAAAAGCGCCACGCCCTTATTGTTTTGAAAGGTTAATTTATGTTCCGCATTGCAACTGCCCTACTTTTGACAGCCAGCCCCCTCGCCGCTGAGGGCTATTATGGCAGCGCCACGCTGACCTTTGGACAAAGCGAAACCGTTGGCGCGCCTGTTGCACTGCAAGGCGCAGATGGCAGCCTGATGACATCGCGCGCGGATCTCAGTTTTGGCCATCTCGCGGCAAACGGGCTATATTTGCAAGCGGACATCGGTTTTAGCACGACAGACAACGGCAATTCAGCTCCAAACACCGCAAACAGGAGCAATAGCTTGATCCTGCGCGCAGGCCGCGACACCGCGCGCTTTAGCTATGGCGGATTTGTGGGCGCTGTAACATCCGATCACGACAATGATGCAACCGACGATGCGATGCGCATGCTCGGCGGTATCGAAGGCGCTTGGTCGCTTAACGAACGCTGGGTCGTTAACGGGCACTTTGGGTACATGACGGGCGATCGTGGTAGCGATAGCGCTGCTACCGTAACTGACGGCGTGTTTACGGGTCTTGGCGCTACGTTCGCTGTTAACGATCGCCTCAGCCTTGGCACCTCTTTGGGGTATCTCAATGCAAAAATGGACGCGCCAAGCACCCCTGTTGAGCTTTGGACGTTAGAGCTGCGCGCGGACTACGACATCGCCGCCTTGCCCGGCGTATCGCTCTTTGCCGCTGTGCAATATGGTGAAAGCCACCAAAAAGAGAGCATCGGGCCAGACGATATCACCGACAACACATCCATTGTGCTTGGCATTACATCCCGCTTCGGTGGCAAACGAGCCAAAACCACAAGCCTCACCTACCTAGAGCCCTACCTCGGCAATACGGGCGGCATCCTGGAATAACTTCATTTTCCTAGATAAACTCTCGCCGAAGGCGAAACGAAACCCTTCGCAGAAGGGTTTCACTCCCCCAACATCCAATTTCCGTTCGGCCAAAATGCGTGAAACGCAAAGGCGAACATAACGTCATGAGGCAAATCCTTGCCCTCAGCGTCGCGCACACGCACGGTTCCAACGTTGCGCCCCTTGGAAATCTGCGGCGCATCCAAGGCAGACGCCTGACCAGAGGTCCAGCTAAGGTTAACCCCCTTTTCGCTTACCTCCCCCAGTTCGGCCAATCGCGTCAAAGGCCAAGCACTATCCCCGACACGCACCACCCGCACCAGCGCGGGAATGCCATGTGGCGGCATCTCTCCATTATACAGGAAAGGTTTGTGCGAGCTATCATAGCTCACATAGGGATTGCGCCCGTATTGACGCCCGTAATCGGGCTGCTCCATCACCAGCCCATCTGGGCGGCGCGCGCGAAATTCATCCCAACTTTCCATCCACGTCGGCAACTGAGTGAGCTTAACCCCTTGCAAATCCCCGACAATCGCCTCGCCAATCGCTTGCTGCCACCAGCTTTCGGTTTCGCGATCATACATCACCATATCGGAATTACGCAGCTTGCCCGAGACACCAAACGTTAGCGTGCCCTGCGGTATGCGCCGATCAAAGGTGATGCCAGAATTACAAAGCGGACAAAACGTCACCGCAACAGGAACCCCGCCAACCGTGTCATTGGCGATCTCGTGCCATGTCAAATAGCGCACGGGATAGGCGCGCACATCGCCGTTGATTTCCACGGTGATCACAGGCTCTGCGCCGTTTATCCGCGTCTCGGAAGATGCTTTGCGGAATTTCGGATCAGAGAGCGCGGGAATGCCATCTTTGGGCGGACCACCTGAAAGAATTTCGACCCAGTTGCTGACCGAGGTCTTTTCAAAATTCGTTTTCGGCCATTCATGTTGCCAAAAATCAGGACTTGCCAGCGTAGAACTTGCGGCAAATGACAGGCCCAAGGCCAAAATGATCCGTTTCAACATAAAGACACCCTCCCGACGTTTGCCGGAAGGGTGCTTGAAAAAATCACGCCTGCATAGCCCTGCACACGCATTCGTTAGAAACCGTCACTCGGTGACAGTGACCGTTTTCATCATATCAGGCTGGCCAATGACTGCGCCATTGCCACCAGCGCCGCGTTTGATCGCGTCAACCACGTCCATTCCTTCGGTCACACGGCCAACGACCGTGTATTGACCGTTGAGGAAATATCCAGGCTCAAACATGATAAAGAACTGGCTGTTTGCACTGTCAGGGTTCTGGCTGCGCGCCATTCCAATCACGCCGCGTTCAAATGGGGTATCGGTAAATTCGGCCTTCAGGTCAGGTTTGGACGACCCGCCCATCCCCGCGCGGCGCATGTCACCGCCCATTTTGCCAAATTCCACATCGCCCGTTTGCGCCATGAAGCCTTCGATCACGCGGTGGAACACCACGCCATCATAAGACCCCGCTTCCGCCAATTCAGCGATGCGAGCAACGTGCTTCGGGGCCAGATCCTCTAGAAGATCAACGGTGATAACACCATTGGCACCCTCGCCCGCCACTTCAATTTGCAAGCCTGTGGCCAGCGCGGGGCTGGCCATCAGAGCAAAAACTGCTGCAAGCTTACGCATCTGCGGCCACCTTCACTGAGATCATGCGATCCGGTGCGGGCGCAGGCTCGCCGCGCGTGATGCCGTCAACCAATTCCATGCCAGATGTGACGCGGCCATAAACCGTGTATTGGCGGTTAAGGAAGTGGTTATCCGCGAAGTTGATAAAGAACTGGCTGTTCGCACTATCAGGGTTTTGTGAACGCGCCGCGCCCAATGTACCGCGATCATGTGGAACACCAGAGAACTCCGCAGGAAGGTCTGGAAGGCTGGAGCCACCTGTACCAGCCGCGCGGATGTTGAAATCTTTTTCCATGTTGCCGTTCGCAACATCGCCCGTTTGCGCCATGAAACCGTCAATCACACGGTGGAAGGCTACATTGTCATACGCACCAGAGCGCGCCAGTTCTTTCATGCGCTCGCAGTGCTTGGGCGCAACATCAGGCAGCAACTCGATGGTAACTGTACCGTCTTTGAGTTCCACTAGGATTGTGTTTTCGAGGTCTTTGGTATCGGCCATGGGGCGCTCCTTTGAAATCAGTTGCGCATTATCTAAGGCGATGCGCCCCGATTGCCAAGCCAAGCATTGACGATAGAGCGCGCGCACGGCAAAGACATGCGCAAATGACATTGAAAATTGAGGAATTATAAGATGAGCTGGGCCACACTTGATCAAATGGACCTCAAAGGCAAACGCGTTCTGACGCGCGTTGATATCAACGTTCCGATGGAAAATGGCACCGTCACCGACGCCACGCGCATTGAACGCATCACGCCGACTGTGAAAGACATTCTTGCAGCGGGCGGGTTCCCAATTCTGCTCGCTCACTATGGTCGCCCCAAGGGGCAGCGCGTCCCGGAGATGAGCCTTCAGCAACTTGTGCCTGCTTTGGAAGCTGCCTTTGGGTGCAACGTCGTGTTCGCCGCAGATTGTATCGGCGCTGGCGCGGAGGCTGCGGCTGCTGCCTTGCAAGACGGGCAGGTTTTGCTGTTGGAAAACACACGGTACCATGCCGAAGAGACCGCAAACGATCCTGCTTTTGCCGCCAGCATCGCAAAAATCGGGGACATCTATTGCAACGATGCCTTTTCAGCGGCCCACCGCGCCCATGCCAGCACTGAAGGGCTGGCGCGTTTGCTGCCCTCTTGTGCAGGCCGTTTGATGCAACAGGAACTCAGCGCGCTTGAAACCGCGCTTGGCACGCCCAAGCGCCCTGTTGTGGCTGTTGTAGGCGGCGCAAAAGTTTCGACCAAGCTGGAATTGCTCGGAAACCTTGTCGAAAAGGTAGATCATCTGGTGATTGGCGGCGGTATGGCAAACACCTTCCTCGCGGCTCAAGGCATTGATGTGGGCAAATCACTGGCCGAGCACGACATGACAGATACCGCTCTGGAAATTCTAGGCAAAGCCACGACAGCGGGATGCGAAATCATTCTGCCAAGCGACATTGTGGTTGCACGCGAATTCAAGGCGGGCGCGGAAAATGAAACCCTTGCCAGCGATGCTTGCCCCTCTGATGCCATGATTTTGGACGCCGGCCCTGCAACCGTTGCCAAGATCACTGCAACTTTGGATGCAGCCAAAACGCTGATTTGGAATGGCCCGCTCGGAGCCTTCGAGATTGAACCCTTTGATGCGGCGACCAATGCTGCCGCCGCCCATGCTGCAAAGCTATCCCAAGCAGGCACGCTGATTTCGGTTGCAGGTGGCGGCGACACTGTGGCCGCGTTGAACCAAGCAGGCGCTGCGGAAAAATTCACCTACATTTCCACTGCAGGCGGCGCGTTCCTTGAGTGGATGGAAGGCAAGACCTTGCCGGGCGTTGCCGCGTTAAGCAGCTAAGTCCGATGGACCTGCCCTTGCCTAAGGGCCGAATCATTGTACCCTGAGACTGATTTTTTCAGTCTTGGGATTTTTTGATATGTCTGTATTGCGAACACTTGCCCACACCACCGCGCTAAGTTGCGCGCTCGCGTTGCCAGTTCAAGCGCAGGACGCCGCGCCTGAAACGCCCGTAACACTCTGGGATGCTTTCACGCTTGAGAATGTTCTCACAATGGTGGTCCAAAGCTTTATGCCCACGCTGCGGGTCTTTGCAGATATTCGCTATGATCAGATCGACATTGATCCCGTGCGCAACCGCGTGGCGCTTGTCGGTGTCGATATTCGCCCCTATCTGCCCCATGTTGAAGGGGATAGCTGCGCGATTACGGCAGATGCGCTGGTGCTCAGCGGACAACCGATTGATCGCCAACAAGGCTATGCTCTTGGCCTCGCGCTGGATGGCGCAGAGCTTGATTTTGACTGCCTTCCTGACGAAGCCCGCCCCGTTGTCGGCATGTTGGGCGTTGAAAACATCGAGCTTGATCGCGCGACGGTGAATGTGAACTACGATTTCGCATCTGGCGGAGCGATGGTTCATTTCGGCGCTGATCTGAATGATCTCGCATCGCTCAGCGGCTCCGCCGATCTTGATTACATCAGCTACCGCATGGACCTCGATAGCGAAGACGTCATGCCAGCGGCGCATGTGAACCATGTGCAAGTGACGCTGGAAGATCGCGGTCTTTATGCTGCTGCGTCGCGCATGGCGCCTCCGGGTATGTTGGACCCTGCGGCCTTGGAACAGATCATTCCCGGAGCCTTGAGCGATATGTTCCGAGAAATGAACGGCTTTGCGTCGCAAGATTTAAGCCCTGAGCAGCAAGCCTTTATTGCGCAAGCTGTTAAGGTGGCTCAAGAATTTGTCACAGAGCCGACCCAGATCGTGCTGGAAACTAATGCACCGGCCACACCTGTGCGCCTTGATCAAGACGACTTTATTGACCTCAAGACGGCATTTACCAAACTCGCGCCAACGATCGGGACTTCGCCGCGCGCCGTCAGCTCTGGAATTTCTGCAACCGAGCTAAAACAAGCCATTGATGGACTACTCGCGAGCGAGCGCAACTTTGATGTTGGCCGCGCCTTGCTTTCAGGTATCGGTGCGCCGCGCAACACCACGCTTGGCCTGCGCTTGCTCGATCCCTTGGCCAAAGAGGGCAATGCAGATGCAACCGCCCTGATGGCTGAAGCGATGCAGGGGATGAACCCGAGCACGGCGTATAGGCTTGCGCTGCACGCCGCATCCAAAGGCAAGGCCAATAGCTTGAGCCTGTTGAATGATCTCGAGGACGGGCTGACACTGGCGCAATTGCTTGAAATCCAAGACGACATGCTAGGTGGCGGTGGCCCTGTGGCATCTGACTTTGCCTCGCTTGGTGATGTGCGCCGCGCCGCACGCGCGCATTTCCTAGGCACGACGCGCATTCGCTCTTACCGCGCGGCCTATTACTGGGCTTCTGTTGGCGCTGCCGCTGGGGATACCGCCAGTGTCGCAATTCGGGACGAAATCGACACCATCATGCGTCTGCGCGGCGCGAATGAAGCATGGTCCGAGGTGCGAACCAGCCTAGAGAACGGGGTACTGCGCGACTGGGTCGGGCGCGATTTACCGACAGCGTTGCAAGAATAACGCCGCGACACTTTAGGCTCCCGCCTGTTAGCGCGATCATGATTGCGCACTGGCGGGGGCTGCCCTAAACCCTTGGCAATTAATTCATTGTGCAAAAAGGGTGATCCCATGACAAATCAGCAAATGGCTGACAAGGTTCGGACTGGCAACGGTTTTATCGCAGCGCTGGACCAATCAGGTGGCTCAACCCCGAAAGCGCTCGGGCTTTATGGTGTTGAGGCGAGCGCCTATTCCTCTGATGCGGAAATGTTCGACATGATCCACGCAATGCGTGCGCGCATTGTTTCTTCGCCATCTTTCACCGGCGAGCGTGTTGTTGGCGCGATCTTGTTCGAAATGACAATGGAGCGCGAAATTGGCGGCAAGCCATCGGCAAAGGCGCTTTGGGAAGACAATGGCGTTGTGCCGTTTCTAAAGATCGACAAGGGCCTTGAAGAGATCGAGCATAGCGTTCAAATGCTTAAGCCAATTCCAGGTCTGGACGCCCTTCTCGCCCGCGCTGTGCAAAACGGTATCTTCGGCACCAAAGAGCGTTCGGTTATTCAAGCGGCGAACCCGCGCGGCATTCGCGCATTGGTGCAACAGCAGTTCCAGCTTGGTAATCAAGTGCTTGCAGCAGGTCTTGTTCCAATCATCGAGCCAGAGGTCACGATCTCGATCAGCGACAAAGCTGAAGCCGAGCAGATGCTACTAGAAGAAATCACAGCAGCGCTGGACACGGTTCCAAGCGGCCAGCAGGTCATGCTAAAGCTAACGTTGCCTGAAACGGCCAACCTTTATAAATCCCTTTGTGACGATCCTCGCGTGATGAAAGTTGTCGCGCTTTCTGGCGGGTATTCCCGCGCAGAAGCGAATGAACGCCTGTCCAAAAACACCGGCATGATCGCATCGTTCAGCCGCGCTCTGACAGAGGGTCTCTCTCACGGTCAGTCAGAGGCTGATTTTGATGCAACGCTCGATGCAACGATTGGTGAAATCCACGCGGCCTCCATCGCGGGTTAACGCCCTTTTCGCAATAAGAACAAGCGCCGCTCAAATCCACTCGAGCGGCGCTTTACGTTTTGAAGAGGAAGTGACTTCGAAACGAAAGCAACTGCAGCCCACCACAGTTGCATCTTTGAAACTAGAGCATGAAGAAAGCGCGCGTTGTGAACAGGTTCACAGGTTTTCGCAAAAATCCATCCTAGTGAAGCTGAGCGCCAGCGCTTAACCCATCAAGAACCGCTTTTGCGGCCCGTAAACCCGGCGCTTCACCGCCCTGCCCTAAGCGTTGCATGGTCAGCTTCATCGCCTCGCTCTGACCGCTTGGATGAGCGAGTAGTTCGAGTAATCCCTCTGCAATGCGATCTGGCACACAGTTTTCGGCAATGTATTCAGGGACAGCGCGGGTTTCCGAGACCAGATTCACCAGCGTCACAGTATCCACCTTAAGCATCCGCCCGATGATTTGGCGCGAAAGCCAGTTCATATCATATGCGATAATCATCGGCGTGCCTGCGGCCGCCAGTTCGAGCGAAACGGTACCAGAGGCAGCAAGGGCGACATCTGCTGCTTTGAAGGCCGCGCGCTTTTGTGCCTTGTCTTCCGATGGGATCACAAGAGGCGCGACCGGCCAATCTTTCACGGCTTCGCGCACCAAGTCTTCGACAGGTGCCGCAGCGGGAATGACGATTTTCAGCTCGGGGCGCTGAGCCAGCACAGGCGCAAGCGCCTCACCAAAGATCGGCGTAAGACGGCCAACTTCGCCCCTGCGCGATCCGGGCAAGACCAACGCAAGTGGCGCATCATTGATGCCGGTCTTTAAGCGAAACTCTTGCGCCTCGGCACCGCTTGCTTGCACGTCGGTGACCACCGGATGCCCGACAAAATCGCAGCGCATACCGGCGGCTTCCATATACGGTGGCTCAAACGGGAAAAGCGCCAGCACGTGATCAATGTGCCGCGCCATTTTCGCCGCGCGGCCCGAGCGCCATGCCCAAACCGTCGGGGCAACATAGTGAACGCAGGGGATCTGGCTTTTGGCTTTGACCAGCTTTGCCACACGAAGCGAGAACTCTGGCAGATCAATCGTAATCAGAACATCAGGCGCCGTCTCTACGATCGTATCGGCCGTTTCAGAAATACGTCGTTTCAAGTGGCGGTATTGTGACAGGATTTCAGAAATCCCCATGATGGAAATTTCTTCCATCGGAAACCGGCTGGACAGACCCGCCTCGATCATCCGCGCGCCGCCGATGCCGTCAAATTCTACATCTGGCATGATCTCGCGTAGCCCGTCCATCAAGGCCGCGCCGAGTTTATCTCCGGAAGGCTCACCCGCGATAACAAACACACGCATCGCTTAAATGTCCTGCGCAATCAAAGTGATACCAGCCTGCTTCGCCGCTCGAATTGTGTCATCTAGCGCCAGAATATTGACCGCCCCAGCTGCAATAACAATGACCGACAATTGCGCGTCACTGACCGCCTTTACGGTTTCAGGACCAATCGTCGGCATATCGACGCGCAAGTCCTGACCGCGTTTGGGCGCTTTGACAAAAACGCCGCCCGTCTTTCGCAAACCTTTTGGTGTTTGCGCAACAAACCCAAGCAAAGCATCGGTGCCTTGCAGGGTTTCAATGCCTAGGCAAAGACCATTCTCAACCACAGCCCCTTGGCCAACATCCAACGGCGAGAGCGCGCTCAAAATATCGACAGCGCGATCGACATCGCCTTGGCGCTCAGCGCTTAAGGCCTCGCCTGTCAACAGGCCTGCCTTCGCGGTCAAGCTGGGATCAATCTCATGCGCGCCGCGCACGCTAAAGCCTTGCTCCTCAAAGATGGTGATCACCAAACGCAAGAGCGCATCATCGCCGCCCTGCATGGCCGCAATCAATCGCGGCGCAAGCGTCAGCATCACCTCGTCAAATTCGCTCGGGTCAAGCGGTGGGCGCGACATTGCGCCGGCCATCACAACCTCGCTGACGCCCTGCTCTTTCAAAGCGGCAAACAACGCGCCCATCTTTTCAAAGGAATGGGTTTGCGCTGTGCTGCCCAGCTCATGCGGCACGCCAGCAAAGCAAATCTGAACAGCCTCTTTGCGCACGGCAGCAAGTCTGCTCGGCAAACCGCCAGAGCCTGCAAGAATTGCGAGGCGCGACATCTCTCAGCCGCCCGGCGTCAGGAACGAGCGATCACTCGAGCCGCTGACAAAATCAACGATCCGATGCACATATTCGCTGTCGGTATCTTCGCCCATGCGCGTCACGCGATCTTGGAACGTGCCCTCGCCTTGCGCCATCATTTGAAACGCGGCGCGAAGTGCCATGATGTCCGAGCGCTCTACGCCGCGACGCTTGAGACCGACAAGATTCAACCCGTCCAGCTGCCCGCGCGGTGCTTGCACAAGACCGTAGGGGATCACATCGTTCGTCACCATCGTCACGGCGCCAATAATTGCCCCTTTGCCGATACGGACAAACTGGTGAATGCCTGCCAGGCCACCAATGATCACATCATCCTCAATGATACAGTGCCCTGCAACCGCTGCGCTATTCACCACGATAACGTTGTTCGCGATGATCACGTCATGGGCGACATGACAGCCAGCCATAAGCAGGCAATCATCGCCAATTTTGGTCAAACCGCCGCCACCGCCCGTGCCTGTGTTGATTGTCACATGCTCGCGAATACGATTGCGCGCGCCGATTTCCAGCCGCGTAATTTCGCCGTCGAATTTCTTATCCTGCGGGATTTCACCAACAACGGCAAAAGAAAACACGGTGTTTTCAACGCCCATGACGGTTTGCCCTTTGACAATCGCGTGGCTCATAAGCACGCAGCCCGCGCCAAGCGTCACATCCGCGCCAACGTAGCAAAACGGGCCAATAACGCAGTCCTCACCAATGTTGGCGCCGTCTTCAATCACCGCACTGGCGTGAACATCTGCGCTTGGATGAATGCTCATGCAGGCAAGTCCATCATCGCTGTAAATTCGGCCTCTGCCGCCATTTCGCCCTCGACAGTCGCAACGCCTGAAAATTTCCAGACTTTGCCACCCGGCTTGCCGCGTACGGTGGTCAAGTTCATTTTGAGCACATCACCGGGGCCAACTTTGCGGCGGAATTTGCATTTGTCGATGGCCATGAAATAGACCTTCATTTCCTTGTCAGCCATATCAAGCGCGGTTCCGACCATAACAGCCGCAGTTTGCGCCATTGCCTCGACAATCGTCACACCCGGCATGATCGGAAGACCCGGGAAATGCCCTTGAAAATGTGGCTCGTTCATCGTGACGTTCTTGATACCAACAGCGGTTTGCGTGCCGTCAATGTCTTCGACTTTATCGACAAGCAAAAACGGGTAACGGTGCGGAAGGATACGTTGGATCAACTGAATATCAGCGCTAAGGAGCTCGGTCATGGGTATCCCTTTGGGCAGTGTTTAAGTGGTTGCAATGTCCTAGCAAGCGTCGCAGTTCGGGGCAAGCCATCCCCCTCGTTGACGACGTTTTATTGCTCAGGCAGTGCCAGCGGAGTTTCTGGCTGCGAAACAGCGGATTGATCGGGTTCAGTTGCCAATAGCTCGGTCAACGACGGCCCTTGCGCAAATCGCTTATCAATGCGCGCGATTGCGTTTGAGGAGACATCAGAAGCATCGGTGCTGAGGAAAACCGCGCGCCTATCCAGAATAACACTTGCCCCGTTTTCGTTCATCAACTCTTCCAGAACAGGCGCGATAGCTTGTAAAAAGCGACGCTGCGCTTGATTGGACAAAACCCCCAGCGCGCGCGCCTTTTCGTCCTGCTCGCTTCGCACAGAAGTAACGCGTGCATCAAATTCGTCGGCAAGCAGGCGAAATTCTTCCGCGCTCAGCTCTTCGCGACGCCCTGTCAGCGTGCCTTCAGCTTCAGCAAGTTCTGCTTCAATGCTGCGGTTTTCGGCGGCCAGTTGCGTTCCACGCTTTTCAATTTCTTTGGTCAACTTCTGACCAAATTGCGTTTCGGCCAATAATCTAGAAGGTTCGATCGTCAGAACGGGAATGTCAGGCAGCGTGAAACTACCGCTTTGGCCAAGGCTTTGCGCCCCAAGCGCGACAGGCTGGAAACCGATAGAAACAAGGGCGAAAAGTACCGCGCGAAGACCGCGCGGTAGAATGAACTTAGAATTCGGTCGAGATCGACAGATCGAAGGTTTGCTCTTCATCGCCTGTCTCCTTTGAAAGCGCTCTTGTGAAGTTAAAGCGCAGCGGGCCAACGGGCGTCTTCCAGAAGATCGTCGCGCCGATAACCTGACGGGCTTTATAGTTCTCGTTGATCACATTGGCATTTGTCTGATCTAGCGACCAAAGCGAGCCGATATCATAGAACACACCGCCAGAAATCCCGTATTCCTCTGGCAAACCAAGGGGAAACTCTGCTTCGAAGCGCGCGACCGCGAAGATATTACCGCCTAGGGAATCATTCGTTGCGCCGCTGACTTCGCGTGGGCCAATGCCGCCCGGCTCAAAGCCGCGCATAACGGTTGATCCCATAAAGAAACGATCTGTCGCACGGCCAGAGCCTTTCACGTAGTTCAGAACGCCCCCTTCTAGGGTCGCGCGCAACGTCACTTCTTCGTTCAGGATCTTCGTTTGCGCGATGGCTTTTGACGTCGTCTTGATGAACTTGTCGGTGCTGCCGATCCCGCCGAAATCTTGGCCAAACTCAAGCAAAACACCCGAATTCGGATCCAATCCTGTACGGCGTGTATCGTAGCTGTAGGTGTAGCCTATCGAGCTAGAGAAAACCTTGCCGCGCGCGGCTTCCGCTGTGATCAACGCACCCGCAGTCGTACCGAGGTCCGTCATCTCCGACATATCTAGCGTATAGCGAAGCTGGACGCGGCCATTTTCGGAAACCGGGAACTCAAAGGACGGCATAAAGCGACCTAATGTCGTATCATAGACCGAGTTCTGGTTGTCTGTTTCGATGAACGACAAATCCAACCCGAAGCGCAAATCCCGACCCAAGAACGCAGGTTCCGCGAAGTTGAGAGAGTATTGACGATTGTCCGTACCCGATGTCACGGACAGGTTAAGTTTTTGCCCGCGCCCAAGGAAGTTTTGCTCGCCATACTTAATGATCGCGCCCGGTCCTGTAGAGGTCGAATAGGTACCACCAAAGGTCAAAGAGCCTGTTGTCGTTTCTTCAACATCAACATCCACAATCACTTGATCCGGTGAAGAGCCTTCACGCGCATCGACAGCTGCATCGCCGAAATATCCCAGCGCGCGAATGCGCTCGGCGCTCTCACGGATTTCACGTGGGTTAAACGGGTCACCTTCGACAATTTTAAACTGACGGCGCACAACGCGATCAAGCGTTGAGGTGTTGCCTTCTATGTCGATCCGCTCAACAAAAATACGCGGACCACGCACAAGCGCGAACTCCACATCAAGCGTCAAATCGCGATCATTGCGGGTGATGCGGGGTTCAACACGAACGAAATTCAGGCCCTTCTTGATCGCCAAACGTTCAAGGCGCGCAATCGAATTTTCTACAAGAGACGGCGAGTACACAACGCCAGGGCGCACTTTCAGAACCTCTTGAAACTCTGCTGCATCCGCGCCTGAAATTTCAGAAACGGTCGTGATCGCACCGAATTTGAATTGCTGGCCTTCTTCGATGTTAAACGTCACGAAGTGGCCGTCACGCTCGCGCGCAATCTCGGCATTTACGCCTGTTGTGCGAAAATCAACGTAGCCGCGGCTTAGGTAAAAATCGCGCAAGACCTGTTTGTCAAACTCAATACGCTCAGGAATGAACGTATCTTTCTTCACGAAGGCGCGCAGCAAGCCAGCCTGCTTGGTTTCAAGAACGCGGCGCAAGCGCGTGTCCGAATAAACTTGGTTTCCGACAAACCCAAGGCGCTCAATCTCGGTCAATCCGCCTTCAAAAACCTCAAAGACAAGATCGACGCGGTTGTCAGAGCGCCGAATGATGCGAGGGCTGACTGTTGCGGTGACGCGCCCTTGAGCAGCGTAGGCCTCGGCGATCACGTTTGCGTCACGTTCCGCAGTTGCCGGATTAAAGACGCGGCGGGATTTACTTTGCACAATCTCGCTCAGCGTATCGTCTTTTATGCGGCGGTTGCCTTCAAAGTTGATGCGATTGACCGTTGGATATTCCGTAACCTTGATGACCAGTCGGTTGCCGCTTGGCACGATTTCAACATCTTCGAACAGACCACTGCCCAAAATCCGCTGATACGCGTCGTTTAATTCGGCACCAGAGACCGTTTTACCGCGAGCGATTCCTGCGTAAGACAGGATCGTTGACGGTTCAATCCGCTGGTTCCCCTCAATCTTAACAGCGTTAAAGCGATATGATTGTGCGTGGGCGGCGCTTGGCAGAGCGACGTAACCCACTGAAATAGCAAGCGCAAATGACGCTATGCCAGATTTCAAAGCTCCTGCTCGCAGAGCTCGTGCCGCGCGACGTGATCCGTCGCTCGTATTTTTATTGGTCATTGCAGCAATCCAACAGACATCCAAGGTAGGCTCTGACTAGCCCGATTGTGTCATGTTGTCAAAAGCGCATAGGCTGAAAATCGCAAATCTGGCAGCACCCAGATGCCTAGAAGGCCCTACAAGATGAAGGGGTTGGCGAATGTAACCGACGCGACATAAGCCGAAAGCGCGAGGCAAATCCCTAGCATCACAAAGTAAACAAGACGGTCTAGGTTCAGCTCGATCAGGAAGCCAAGGCTGCGGGTGCTGGACTGGATCATTTGCATGTTATTCGCTCGTCTCATTGCGCAAAAGCTGCGCGGGTTTCATCTGTTAAGACAAAAGTAACAGATGAATGAGGCGAAAAATTGACGAGAGCGCGTATTTCGCTCTGCCCTTATGGGCAGAACAAATCATTTCCAAGCGCAAAGACCATCAAGGACAGAATAAGGATCAATCCAAGGCTCATAAAGGCTTTGAGGATACGTTCACTCGGTGGCTTTCCTGTAACGGCCTCATAGGCATAAAACACCAAATGGCCCCCATCAAGGACAGGCACGGGAAACAGGTTCAACAGGCCCACAGCCGTGGAAAGAACCGCAACAAACCAGATAAAGCTGGTCGCGCCCTGACTTGCCATCGCGCCAGAGGTCTGCGCAATCCCGATGGGACCGGACAGATTGCAAGAACTGATCGCCCCCGTCACCATGTGATACATGCCTGACAGAGATCCTTCGATGATACGTTTGGTTTGGCTAATGCCGTTGCTAAACGCTGCGCCCAAGGTCGTGGATTGCGTTGCAGGTTCAAAAAACAACCCGCCGGCAACACCAATGCGCCACTGCGTGACAAAGGTGTTATCCGCCTGTGGCTCGTCTACGCGTTTCGGTGCCAGAGTCACCTGACGTGTTTCGCCTGCGTTCCACAGATCCAGCAGCATTGGCGCACCATTGCCGCCCTCAACAATCTCTTTAAGTTGGGCAAAGGCAAAGACAGGCGCGCCGTCGATTGCTGTAATAACGTCACCGACGCGCAAACCCGCTGAAAGTGCAGCAGATTGCGGCGCAACCTGGGTGATCAACGCAGGATATGGGAACGGGCCGGTTACAAGCAGTTCATTGCCCCCGCGCCCGACTGTATATTCGACCTGAGCTGCTTTTTCGATTTGCTCTTCCAGTGCGCTGAACCCTGCCCCGTCTTCAAAGCTTGGCACTTTTACACCGCTGATTGCGAGCAGCTCGTCACCAACCTGCAATTCTTGGGTAGCCGGCATGTCGCGCAGAGCACCTACTGTGAGCGGGTCTGCGACTTCGCCGCGCCACATCAAAACGCCCGCAAAAATCAGAATGGACAAGACGAAGTTGAACACAGGACCAGCAGCGACAGTTGCAGCGCGCGCCCAAAGCGGTGCGCCCGGCATTGTGCGGCGGCGCTCGCTCGCGTCCATTTCGCGCACAGCTTCACCGTCTGGCGCGCTTGCAGCATTGGCATCGCCTAAGAACTTTACGTAGCCGCCGAATGGCAGCGCTGCGAATTGCCAAACCGTGCCGCGTTTATCGACGCGGCTAAACAGAACCGGGCCAAAGCCCAGCGAGAATACTTCAGCGTGGATACCAGACCAACGCCCGACAATGTAATGGCCATATTCATGAATTGCGACAATGATCGAGAGCGCTAAGACAAAAGCCAAAAGCGTCCAGATCACGCTTCCAAATTGCGGCAAAAGCCCGAGAATATCCATGTCGACGCGTCCTTTGTTCTGCTCGTGCGCCGCATTGAGGCGGCTTATAGTTCTGCGATGACCGCATCGGCGGTGTTACGTGCCAAATGGTCCATCGCCAACACGCTATCAAGGGTCATTTCGGCATTTGTGAGGCAGGATTGATCAGAAAGTCGTGAAAGCACCTCTTCCACCACCTCGGCCATCTGCATAAATCCGATGTGCTGCGCGATAAAATGATCGAGCGCACGTTCTTTCGCTGCATTGAAAACGGCACCTGTGTGACCGCCCCCCGCCATCACTTCACGTGCAAGGCGCAACGCAGGCCAGCGGGTTTCATCAGGCGCGCGAAACGTCAGTTGCGAGAGCGCCGCAAGATCGAGCCGCTCAACAGGCAACTTGCGCCGCTCTGGCCAATGAAGCGCAAAACCAATCGCGTGCCGCATATCGGGCGGGCCAACATGCGCCATAAGCGCGCCGTCGTTGAACCCTACCAGCGCATGGATCATAGATTGCGGATGCACCAACACTTCGATGACATCGGGGTTAACATCAAAAAACTCTCGTGTTTCAATGACTTCCAACGCCTTGTTGAACATAGATGCACTATCAATTGTGATGCGTTGCCCCATGTCCCAATTGGGATGCGTCGCCGCCTGCGCAGGTGTCGCACTGGCAAGCTTTTCCATCGGCCAGTCGCGAAACGCGCCGCCAGAGGCGGTGATGATGATCCGCTCAACCGCGGCCATGTCTTCGCCGATAAGCCCTTGGAAAACGGCGGAATGTTCGCTGTCTACGGGCAGAACCCTGCCGCCATGTTGGCTTGCTGACGCTTTCACCAACGCACCAGCACAGACCATCGATTCCTTATTTGCCAATGCAAGCGATGCGCCCTGCTCTAGCGCTTTCAATCCGGGGGCCAATCCCGCAGCACCTATGATTGCAGACATAACCCAATCTGCTGGGCGCGCTGCGGCCTCGACCAAAGCTTCAGGCCCCGCTGCGGCCTCAACATCGCACCCTGCCAGCGCATCACGTAACTCAGGCAAAAGCGTCGCATCCGCTGTAATCGCCACCTCTGCGCGCAAATCCCGCGCATCCTTTGCCAGTTGCGCAATATTGCGCGCCCCGCTCAAAGCAACAACATCATAGTCATCTGGAGCGCGCTTGATCAGATCAATCGTATTTTGCCCGATTGACCCTGTCGCGCCAAATATTGAGACCCGCCGCATCGCTTTGACTTATCCAATTACGCTTGGCGGAAAGGCAACAAATGCGCCGATCACAATCAGTAAAAGCGCCGCTCCCAAGACCCCGTCAAAGCGATCAAGCAATCCGCCATGCCCCGGGATCAGATTGGAGCTATCTTTGATACCAACATGACGCTTAATCGCGCTCTCGGCAATGTCGCCCATTTGAGAGGCCAAGGCGAGCGCGACTGAGATCGCAACAACCAACCCACCGCTGTTCATATAAAACATAAAGAACACGCCAATAATTGCAGCGGCAAACCAACCTGCGACAGTGCCTGACCACGTTTTCTTTGGACTCACGCGGGGCCAGAATTTTGGCCCACCAAAGGTGCGGCCCGCAAAGTAGCCTGCAACATCCGTCGCGATGACGACCAAGATCAGCCAAACAAACCAGCTCGCTCCGAAGAGATCGCGCAACGAGATCAAGCTATAGCCAGCGACAAGTATCCCAATAGAATACGCGACAAAAATCGCCTTGCCATTGCGCGGCAATTCTTCCCCTTTGAGCATCGATTGCCCGACAAGGCTGGGCGCGATCAAAAAGGGCAAAATCAAAGTTGCATAGGGTGCAAAACTGGCCGCAAAGAGAGCGCCACCGCCCACAAGCCCTATCCAGATGGGAGTCTGCGTCTCAGATGGGTTTAGCATCCTCGCCAATTCCCAAACCATCAAACCGCAGGCCAGCGAGACGAGCAGATGCATCCAAAACCCGCCAAGCCAAACAGCTGCAATACCAATAACGGCCATCGCCACGCCGCTTAACACGCGCGGGCCTAGATCGCCCCACTTACCTGACGACACGCTCATGCAGACACAGCGCCAAAGCGACGATCACGGGTGCCGTATTTTGAGGTCAACTTGCTGAACTCTTTTGCAGTAAAGTCAGGCCAAAGCGTGTCGATGAATTCATACTCGGCATAGGCTGACTGCCAGAGTAGAAAGTTCGAGATGCGTGCTTCGCCGCTGGTGCGGATCACAAGGTCTGGATCAGGTAAAACGTAAGTATCCAAATACTTTGGAAGCGTTTCTTCATCTACCGTTTCAGGATCAAGCTTGCCCGTCGCGACATCCTGCGCAAGGCGTTTGGTCGCGCGCGCCACTTCGTCCCGACCACCATAATTGAGTGCAATCGTTAGGTGAACGCGATCATTGTCCGACGTCATGACTTCGAGGTTGTCCATCATTTCAACAAGCTTCGCGTTCAATCGCACACGATCCCCAATAAAGCGCACTCGCACACCATCATCAGACAGGGCTTTGGCCTCTTTAGTGATATAGCGCTGGAAAAGTTTCATCAGGCCAGACACTTCGACCTGCGTACGTTTCCAATTTTCCGTTGAAAAGGCAAAGATGGTTAAATATTTTACGCCATTGTCAGGGCAAGCTTCGACGATTTCACGCACCCGCTTGGCCCCAGCATGGTGCCCAAACAATCTAGGCCGCCCACGCATCTGCGCCCACCGCCCATTGCCATCCATGATGATTGCAACGTGACGTGGCCCTGTCGGCAATTCAGCCTGTTCAGAAGATTGCGTGGCGTTTGAGGCACTCGTCACGTCATCAAACCTGCATGATCTCTTCTTGCTTGGTTTCTAACGCGGCATCGAGCGCTTTAATCGCGGCATCGGTCAATTCTTGCACTTCGGCCTCCCAGAACTTTTGATCGTCCTCGGAAAGACCGTCAGCTTTGGCCTTTTTGATTTGATCCATACCGTCACGGCGCAGGTTGCGTACAGAAACCCGCGCGCTTTCTGCATAGCGCGCAGCGACTTTGGTAAGCTCTTTGCGGCGTTCTTCGTTCAGCTCGGGAATCGGCAGCATAATGATCGTGCCGTTTAGCTGAGGGTTGATCCCTAAACCGCTCTCACGGATCGCTTTTTCGACCTTACCGACCAAACCTTTGTCCCACACGTTGATTGTCACCATGCGTGGCTCGGGAACATTGACAGTCCCAACCTGATTGATTGGCGTCATCGAGCCATACGCATCAACCATCACTGGCTCGAGCATCGAACCGGAAGCGCGCCCTGTGCGCAAAGATGCAAATTCGGTCTTGAGGTTGGCCATTGCGCCATCCATCCGGCGCTGAAGGTCATCCGTATCAAGTATGAAATCGTCCGACATGCTCTGCTCACCTTTTCTTGGATCAGTATCTTTTGACGTCTTATAGCCCAGCCCTTGATAGGTTCGCAATGGGCTTGCCTGAACTGCAAACCCTTTGGGTTCTTTGCGGATTTCCTCAAATTGTCGGCATTTTTTCACGCGGCGTTAGCTCAATCTAAAGTGCGCGCTGCGAAAACAGCACCGCTTTCGAACGCCAAGGCAGAATTAGGAATTGCTCGCTCATGCCAACAACAACAATCGTCAATATGTTCTATCTCGGGAATTTCGCCGACATTGATACGGATGAACGCGATAGTGATGTGGAAAACGGTGCCTCTCTGTTTGGTGATTATGGCAAGCCGCAAATCATTTCCGTTACAGAAAACGATCAAAACGACGATAGGGCGATTTCGGACGATGAATACAACTCAGGCGGCGACACGATCAGTTATAATGCGGGTTCGGGCACTCATACGGGCGAGCTCGATAGTACAAGTTGGTATATAGCTGATGTCACCCTTGGCGATGGCAGCGTGCAGCAAGTCAATGTTGCGGTTCTACAGATGGCGAACGGCGATGTGTTAATCCGCGATGTTGGCAACAGCCTTGATAATTTGAATATCCAGAACTTCAGCTTAACCAGCCTGCGCAATAGCAACTATTCTGGTGAACGAACTGGCAATTCGATTGAAAACACGCAAATGGTCTGCTTCTTGCGCGGCACTTTGATCGAAACCGACAACGGCGCTGTTGCCATCGAAACGCTAAAAATCGGCAGCCGCGTTTTGACAGCTGACAAAGGGTTTCAGCCGCTCTTATGGATTGGATGCGGACGGTTGGAAGAGGCAGGAAAACATGCGCCGATCATCATTCGCCCCGGGGCTTTGGGGGATGGGGCTCCAAGCACAACGCTGAAAGTATCGCCGCAGCATCGCATTTTGCTGGCGTCGAAAATCGCCGAGCGCATGTTTGGAACGCGTGAGGTTCTAGTGCCCGCAATACGTTTGCTACCGCTTGAAGGGGTCGAGCAATCTGAACCACACGCATCCGTGCAATATTGGCATGTCTTAACCAAGTCACATCAACTGGTCTGCGCCAATGGTGCGTGGGCGGAAACCTTTTACCCCGGCCCGCATGGCATCACGGCACTCAGCCACGCAGCGCAGCGCGAGATTTGCGCAATCATGCCGCTTGCGTTTGGTGCAGAAACAAAACCAAAAGTACGTTTTGAACCCAGCCGACTGAAACAGAAAAAGCTGGTTTCGCGCCATTTAGCAAACGCGAAACCCGTTTTAGATCAATCACATAGACAACGAGCGATGCCTGCGCAGTAGCAAATGCTTTACCCTTGAACGCGCGTGTAAGTCCCCTCGCCCGCAAGGATACCCTTGAAGCCGCCTGGCTCGTCCAGGGAGAACACGATGATCGGCAAATTGTTGTCACGCGCCAAAGCAATCGCAGAGGCGTCCATCACGCCAAGGTGCTGCTGAAGAACATCATCAAAACTTACCGTGTCATAGCGTTTCGCATCCGCATGTTTGACGGGATCTTTGTCATACACACCATCAACTTTGGTGCCTTTAAAGATCGCTTCGCAGGCCATTTCGTTAGCGCGCAATGTCGCCGCAGTGTCGGTGGTGAAATATGGATTGCCTGTACCGGCTGCAAAAATACAAACGCGCTTTTTCTCAAGGTGGCGAACTGCGCGTCGGCGAATATAAGGCTCAGCCACTTCGTTCATTGTAATCGCTGAGATCACGCGCGTGTGAATCTTGAGCCCTTCGAGCGCAGATTGCATCGCAAGCGCATTCATTACCGTCGCCAACATCCCCATATAGTCAGCCGTCGTGCGCTCCATCCCTTGGGCGGAGCCTTGCAGGCCGCGAAAGATGTTTCCTCCGCCAATGACCATGCAGATTTCGACGCCCATGTCGTGAACGGTTTTTACTTCGCGCGCGATGCGCTCAACTGTGGGCGGGTGCAATCCAAAGCCTTGATCTCCCATCAACGCCTCCCCGGAAATCTTGAGCATGACGCGCTTAAACGTCGTTCCGTCGGGAAGTGTGGCTTCGGTCATGTTGAACTCCGCAAAAGGATAGGTAGGATCGCGCGCAAAATGCCCAAAACTTGCGCATTGTTCAATAACTCAAACGCTCTATTTGCAAGGAATGCAAATCAGCACGGCATCGTTCAAGGCAAGCCCATGAAAAACCTAGATATTTCATCGATAGACCCGCAAACGCCCGTGTTGATCGCGGGGCCAACGGCATCCGGAAAATCCGCGCTTGCGCTGAAAATCGCTGAGGCGCAGGGCGGCGTGATCATTAATGCGGATGCCAGCCAAGTGTTTGACGGCTGGCGCGTGTTAACCGCAAGGCCAAGCGCCGAGGACGAAGCGCAAGCGCCACATGCGCTTTATGGTCATGTGCCTTTCACGGCGCATTACTCCGCTGGCCAATGGATCCGCGATGTTACGCCCCTCCTGTCCGAGCAAAGCGAAAGAGCTATCATCGTTGGCGGCACCGGGC
>NZ_JBOEHB010000006.1:3901-126010 GCF_050633725.1 Planktotalea sp. | reverse complement strand
TCCCCGGAAATCTTGAGCATGACGCGCTTAAACGTCGTTCCGTCGGGAAGTGTGGCTTCGGTCATGTTGAACTCCGCAAAAGGATAGGTAGGATCGCGCGCAAAATGCCCAAAACTTGCGCATTGTTCAATAACTCAAACGCTCTATTTGCAAGGAATGCAAATCAGCACGGCATCGTTCAAGGCAAGCCCATGAAAAACCTAGATATTTCATCGATAGACCCGCAAACGCCCGTGTTGATCGCGGGGCCAACGGCATCCGGAAAATCCGCGCTTGCGCTGAAAATCGCTGAGGCGCAGGGCGGCGTGATCATTAATGCGGATGCCAGCCAAGTGTTTGACGGCTGGCGCGTGTTAACCGCAAGGCCAAGCGCCGAGGACGAAGCGCAAGCGCCACATGCGCTTTATGGTCATGTGCCTTTCACGGCGCATTACTCCGCTGGCCAATGGATCCGCGATGTTACGCCCCTCCTGTCCGAGCAAAGCGAAAGAGCTATCATCGTTGGCGGCACCGGGCTCTATTTCGCCGCGTTGACCGAAGGCTTGGCAGAGATTCCAGCGACCCCAGCCGATGTGCGCGAGGAAGCAAATAATCTGAGAGTAAACCATCAGATCGAGCAAATGATTGGCAATCTTGATCTTGCGACTCGAGAAAAGATTGATCTGCAAAACCCGATGCGTGTGCAGCGCGCCTGGGAAGTGCAGCGCACGACAGGGCGCGGGCTGGCCGATTGGCACGATGCAACGCCGCCCCCATTGTTACCTCTTGAGGCCTGTGCGTCATTTGTGCTGGAGGCCGAGACCGACTGGCTGAACGAACGCATCGCGCGCCGGTTCGATCAAATGGTGCAACTGGGCGCGCTCGACGAGGCGCGCGCAAACCTTCATCTCTATGATCCGGAACTGCTATCCTGCAAAGCAATCGGTGCGCCCGAGTTGACGGCATATTTACGGGGCGAAATTACATTGGAGCATGCCAAGGAGGCGGCGAGCATCGCAACGCGGCAATTTGCCAAACGGCAACGGACATGGTTTCGCGCCAGAATGAAGAAATGGCAGCGGCTCTCACTGCCCTAACATCAATTTTGAAATTGTGATTGTGCAACATATATACAGTTTTTCGTCGCACAAAACTCACCTTTGTTGTCAAAGGCAAACATTTCGATTGATATGGCGGGCATGATCCATACTCGCGACACCGATCCTCATCCCGACGCTGTTCTGACCATTTCCCAACGCGCGCGCGCTGCGCCATGGAGATTGAATCTGGCCCATTCGCGCCCTTATCATATGTTGATTTGGGTAACGCGCGGCGCGGCGCGCTGTATGATCGAAGGGCGCAGCTATGCGCTCAGTAGCCACAACGCGGTGTTTATCCCGGCGGGGACGTTGTTCGGGTTCTCGTGGGAGTCCTCGTGCTTTGGGCAAACAGTTGCTCTTGCCCCGAGCGTGCGCCTTGATTGGCCCGACAGCCCACTTTTGTTACGTGTTCGCGAACCCAAAGCGCAATTGGTTTTAACGCACTACATTGAATCCATTCAAAGCGAAGCCAACAACGAAGAGGAAATGTCTCAAATCGCGACCAGCGCACATGCGCAGTTGATGATGGTTTGGGCGCATCGTTATCAAAAGCAGATCGAACGCGAAACCGCGGCACGCCGCCTTATGCGCGCGCTGTCTGCTTTGATCGTTCAATCGGAAACGGCCCCTGTTGGCGGAGACACGATGGCCCATTTTGCCGCGAAACTAGGTGTGACGCCGACGCATTTAACCCGCGTGTGCAAGTCAGAGTGCGGCGTTACAGCGGCTGACCTTCTGACACAGCATACCTTGCAGCGCGCGCGGCGTTTTCTCGAAGATGATGGTTTGAAGGCTGTGGATATTGCAAAGCGGCTGGGGTTTTCAACTCCCGCCTATTTTACGCGATTTATCAAAACACATACGGGCGAAACCCCATCCTCTTTGCGCGCATTGGCAAAGGCTGCGCGACTTTCAAGCGCGGCTTAAATCGCTCGGGACACGCGCATTTCCACTCTCATAGCACGAGGTCTTCCTGCTCTATGGATGGTTTGAACGCATCCTTGGGCAACAAACGGAAAGAGGTTTCCGTTTTTCTGGCCTCTAGCATGCGATCACAGCGAAAGATGCGCGGGCTGTCGCGGAGATGATCAAAGGCCACAACGTACCAAATAGGATATTTCAACAAAAGGTAGTGCGGCGCGATCTGGCGATCTGACGCGGCCCCGTCTTCACGTTGATAGCGGATTTCCAGTTCTGTCTGAGTGATGAAGGCTTGATGCAACGCCTGAACAACGCGTTTTGGCGGCTGTTTGGCGCTGGTTTGCACAAAGGTGGATGCGGTCGTGCCGATCATGACCCGCGATTTCACGCGCTCGACCTGTTTGCGCTTCTCTGGGGAAAAGGAGGCCACCAACTGACGCCGCACTGAACTTAGGCTCGCCAAGAAGATCGGCGAGTCCATCTTTTCTGCAACTGCAATGCTTATGAGCAGATCAACCGCTTCGGCATAGGGCAGGTTCAATCTGCCAATGCCCCAATTTCGATCAAGCCGCACCCCGCCGCCGCGCCCTCTGTCAGCGTCGATCTGCATGCCCCGCTCGCGCATGAGCGACAAATCTCGCGCAATCGTGCGTGCGCTGACGCCATGAAGGCGTGCGAGGTCTTTAACAGTGAAATGGCTGTCTTGTTTGAGCTGGACCGCGAGCAATTCAATGCGCGTCAATCGCTCGGATGCATTTGTGCGACTCATCCAACAAATAGGACATAAAATGTCATATATTCCAATATTGAAATTCCAGGGCGGGCGATTTGCCGATCACTCGGGAATTGACGCGCCACCACCAAGACAAGCAAGCTGGAAAAACTATGAAAATGAACTACTTCGTCGTCGGAACGAACGACATGGACGCTTCAAAAGGCTTCTACAATGCGCTGTTTGAGGGCATTGGCCTTCACGTGATTTCACCGTCCGATCGCATGACTTATTGGATGGGCGAGGGTTTTGCCTTTGCATCTGCGATCCCGTTTGACACCCAACCTGCGACGAATGGAAACGGGACGATGGTTGGCTTTTGTGTTGGCGACAAAGCAGAGGTCACAAGGATGCATCAGCTAGCGCTAAGCCTTGGCGGGACCTGTGAAGGAGAACCAAACCAACGTGGTCCCAAGTTTTCCGCATATGTAAGAGATTTGGACGGCAACAAATTGTGCCTGTCTGATTGACCTCTGCCCCAAGGCGACGTTCGCTTCATATTGCAAGACGCCGTGAAGCGAACGGGGGCACGCCTCAAAACCAACCCGCTCAAAAGGTTCTGAGCGCTATAATGCGATCAGGTGATTGTCCCATTTGAACGCGTCGATCGCTCGTACATTCAGGCGAGGCCCATCAACGCGCGCGATTTTTCCAGCGCCAGTTGTTGCGGTAAATCCCGCGCTTGTTGCAGCAATGCCTGACACATCGGCCAGCTCAATCACCTTGTCTAAACGGGCCTCGGCGGCGCTATATCTATGCAAAACCCCACCGCGCGGCGAGGTCGCTGCGATGGTCTCGCCGTCCTCTGAAATAGCAATACTGCCGATATAGCCGTCCAAAGAACGCATGCTTTCTCGGCCGGGCTTAAACAGCTTAACGGGTGCTTCGCGCTTATGTAGCCCTACAAGCGCTTCGACCACACCGCCACCTTGCCATTGCATGGCAAAAGCAACTGCTCCCGTATCCGACACAGCAAGATGACGAATAGAATTCTTGTTCAGCTCCGGGGCAAGGCGAACGTCTTCGACAACATTGCCGTTTTCGATATAGGCAAGGTTCGGGCGCATGGTCGGGATGTTCAGCTTACTGCGACCCGACTCTGGGTGCGTATCTATCCCGCCATTTGCAACTACCAACGTATCCGAGTTCGCCAAGCGCTTGATGTCATGGGGACCAATGCCACCGCTCTCAATTTCCACGATGCGTTTGTAACCCGCACTCGCATCCCACACACCAATGCGCCCGCGACCCATTTCATAATCGTTCTCGGTGGTGAACAGAAAATCCCCATTGGCGGAAAACGCCCCATGCCCGTAAAAATGCCGCCCCTTTGGCGTTTCAAGTGATGAAACCGGCCTGCCCGACCTGCAATCAATCACCACAGCAAATGTCCCAGGGCGACGGGCAAATGCGACGGCTTCTGGTCGCTTTGGGTGCGCGCTTGCGGCGTGCGCCCTTGCCGGCAATGGGATTTCAAAAATAATATCCAGCGCATCACTAATGCCGCAAAGCACAAAGCTGCCGTTAGCTTTAGCTGCCGCTGACAGATACGCGGGTGACCCTGCATCGGCCCAAGTTGGCCGAGGAATCAATCCCGCGGCCAATAGGCCACTCAAGAATTGCCGCCGCCCGGTCACAGCCTCAATCGCCATCAAGTGCGTTAAAGCCGGCGCTCACACCAAGAACGGGGCCAAGTTCGTTCTCCACGACCTCTCGCACTGTGTTTACCGATTGCTGGATCACCTCGATTTTGAAGCGCTGCTGGGGATCAGACACCCCAGCGAGCGTTGGATCGTTGATCGCTAGGATTTGCGCGATGGGCAGCTCAAAACTCACCTTCAGCTTTTCTCTAAGCGCAGGATTTGCACCAGAAAGTCGCGCCGCCAGATCGCCAAGCGCATGCAGGCTAAGCTGTAAATGCTGCGCTGTACGCCCTGACCGCCAGCTTTCCGCGCGCTTTGGGCGCGGCTTATCGAAAGAACCAAGCGGGCGCGCAAGGCGCGTTTCCGAAGTAAACTGAAGACCTGTTGTAAGCGTTTTGAACAGCTCTTGCAGAATTTCCTCTTCTGTTCGGTATAGCCCATCTTGGCGAGGCGTTAGGATTTGCGCCGCATAACCTTCGTGCCAATCGGTCTTTATCGCCTGGCTATTGGCTTGGATATCCTGCGTAATCGTTTGAATAAGACGACAGTGATAGTTCGGGTCTGCGGCTGTCCGCAGCCTGTCATCAAACAACAAAAACTCCAGCGCGTAAAAGCCGCGCGCCGCAATGGAAACCTGTTGATATTCAGCGGGACTTTCTGCAATCGAGTCTTGAGTGGCAATGAGTTTGGACAGGCTACGCGGCGTGACACCGCGCGTGTCAGGCCAAAACGCGAGAGCAAACGCGCGATCATTTTCCTCTGTCGGTCCAAATCGCAAATGACTTACAGATATCCACGCATCAAAGGCGTGCCCGTAAGCTGTTTGCAATGCCACGGAATTTGGCGAGCACTCGTTTTCTGCCGCATGCGCTAAGCCTGCGGCGCGCGCAGCAAGCGCATCAAAGCCCGGCAGAATATGCCCGTTTACAACATCAGCAATGATTGGTGCGCTATTTTGCGCGATCGCATGTGCTGGTGACAGTGCCAAAACAGCGCTGAGAATGAGGTGCTTCATAGGCTCTCCAAAAATGCGATAAGTGCGGCGCGATCTTCTGCTGGCATGTCGACGACAGACTGTTGATGCGATTGCGCTTCGCCGCCATGCCACAATACCGCCTCGAGCAGCGATCGTGCGCGCCCATCGTGTAGGAAATACGTGTGTCCGCTCACCTGCTCGGTCAGCCCTATGCCCCAGAGCGGAGGCGTGCGCCATTCGGTGCCAGTGGCGCGCGCTTCGGGGCGATTGTCGGCAAGCCCCTCGCCCATATCGTGAAGCAGCATATCGGTGTAGGGCCAGATCAACTGGAAGCTTTGCTCCGGCTGATTTTCAAGGCGATGGGTGACGAAACTTGGCGTATGGCACTCTGTACACCCCGTTTTGTAAAAGACTTCCTTGCCGCGCAGAACCTCGGGATCATCAACGTTGCGCCGTGCAGGCACGCCAAGATTGCGGCTGTAGAAGGTCACCAGATCGAGCCCCTCGGCTCCAATTTCGAATTCGCGATCATCGCCATCCCCATGAATGGCGTTGCGACAGAGCGTTTGCGCCTCAGTGCATTCGCCAGCGCCATTGGGATGCAGCGGCGAAGAAATGCCAATGTCTCCAGCAAAAGCGTCGGCAGATTGCTGGAGAACCGTTGGTGCCCCTGCCTTTAGGCCAAAACGCCCAAGCATTGGCCTATTGAACTCGGATGACCACACCACATTGGCTCGACCAGAGACCCCATTCCCGTCCAAATCTTCAGGATCAGCCTTTGCGAGGATATCAGCGGCGGGGATCGCCTCAAGCAACCCGAGGCCGATCATCTGCGGAGCCACGCGCGGACTTAGCATCGCTTTCGCGTGGAGCGGGCCATATCCAAGGTCTTCTGCGCGGTATGTCGGGTGCCTCAAAGAGGCTTCTTGTCCATCAGAAAGCGCAATGATTTCTTCTTCATAGCTGACATCCAACCGATATTCGGCGGCGTGACCGGGAAGCGCAAAATCTTGTAGCTGGGTTCCGTAATTCGGATCAGGCAAGGTTGCGATATAGTCTTTGATCTGCGCAATTCCGTCTTGCGCGGTTCCGGGAATGGAAATGCGCAGGAACATCGAGATTGCATTGTCATCGCTACTTTCAGGCGGATGGCCGCGCCCGTCTTTTAAGTGGCAGCGCTGGCACGAACTCGCGTTGTAGAGTGGGCCAAGCCCATCCGAGGCCAACGTCGAGGATGGTGAAGATACCCATAGTTTTCGGAACAACCCGTTTCCAACTTTGAACTTTAGCTCGTCTTCAAAGGTGATGTTGCCCGAGGATTGCGAAAATGCGTTGGAATTGCGCAGCGCGCGCACTGTCGCGGCCCCTGCCGAGTTCTTCTCAAATTTGCTAGAGGCGGAAAAGTCAGTGGTCAACTTGATCGCCCTGGCAATGCGGTCTGCTTCCGCTTTGGTGCGCGGCACAACATTCAGATGCGGATCACCAAGGTCCCAAACGACGGGTTCAGCGACAGCGATGTTTGTAGCAAATGCCCCCAAGATTGCGAGGGCTGTCGGCTTTGCCCATCTATGACGCTCTGCGTTGAACATGTTTTTGTTCCAAATTTTACCGTTTAGACAAAAGTGCGTTTGCAAACTCGATATGCCTTTAATTGCAGCCTCGCAACGCTTCAAATTGACCTGCGCTCCCGTGTACGCCCCCCCTCGCCCTTGGAGCGCGGACAGAGCAGGACGCAACTGCAATTGCACCCTGCTCTTTGCTTTGGATCAGAAACCGAACGTGACGCCAAAGTTGTAAACCGCAGGTGTGTTTTCAGCCATTTCAACAACGAGGCCCGTCGAAATATTGTCATTGAATGCGTAAGACACACCCAGCTCACCATATGTCGCAGCGCCATCATACCCGACGAGCGCAGCACCAGTGAAATTGCCGCCTAGACCGAACTCGGTTGAGAGGCTGACGTCGGTGTTATCGGCCGTCAGATCATGCACAACTTCAAGCGTTCCGCCCACATTGTCGCTTACCGGGAAATCAAGCGCTACAGCGACCTCATGCGAGGCAAAGCCACTTTTGTCGAGATAGATGCGGGCGTAGGACGCCGTCAGAGCAAAATCATTGCCCAGATCAAAGCCGTACCCAAAGGTGAGCGTGACTTCGGCTTTGTCTACTGGATCTTGGTAAAGGGATTCGACCGATCCGCCGATAAATGCCCCACCAAACGACAATTCAGTTCCGAGGCTTGCAGTTGTTTCCGTTGTGCCACCGCCCGATGTTGCGACGTTCACACCAAATTCGCTAGACGCTTCAATCTCTTGCGCAGACGTTGCCACAGGCAAGCCCAACGCAATGACGCCAGCCAATGCACAAAATGCTTTCATGTTCTTTCCTTAGTTCGTTTCGGCCCCACTTGGGGCGATAAGGCTGGCTATATGGCTGGCGTGTTTTGCTTACTGAAAGACGGCTTCCGGATCGTCCAGACTGTCCGAGCCTTCAAAGGCGATTGCGCTTAAATCTAAGGCAGAGACCACGCGCTCGATAGATTTTGTTTGATCTATCAGCCCGTTCACGCCCCCCATCACAAGCGCTTCGCCAGCTTCGTTGCCGCGTTCAAGCATTTGATCGTAAGCGAATCCCGCTTCAGCAGCGGTTTTGATCCGGCCAAGCGCCATCATAGTTGTGCTCAGCTTGTTTTGCATTTCGGCGTCAAGGTCTGCGTTTACCTCGGCAACAAGATCAGACAAGGACGGGCCCGAAACGAGCGATCCGTCAACGCGCACGTATTCCCCCAAGTAAACATTCTGCACACCAAGGCCGTCAAAGTAGTGGCTGTTGTGTGTGTTGTCAGAGAAGCAATCATGCTCTTCTTCAGGATCGTTTAGCATCAGACCAAGGCGCATCCGCTCGCCTGCTTGCTCGCCATAGGACAGAGACCCCATGCCGGTGAGGATCGCGGCAAGGCCTGCGTCCTCATCTGCGGTCAATTCGCTGCGCGCTGCGCCGCCAGTGGCCCACTGCGCCGCCATCCACTCCAAGTCAGAGATCAAAAGATCTGTCGCCGCTTTCAAGTATTCGCCGCGGCGATCACAATTGCCGTTGGTGCATGCGTCGCCGGATGCAAAATCGCTCGCAGAGCGCGCGCCTGCACCTACGCCATGGCCATTCAAGTCTTGGCCCCAAAGCAGGAACTCAATTGCGTGGTATCCTGTTGCTACATTGGCCTCGACACCATCCGCTTCGTGAAGCGTCTCCGAAAGCAAAGCAGGCGTAATCGCTGATGCGTCAATTTCCTTGCCCGACAATGTAAACGTCGGCGTTGCAACGATATTTAGCGCCGCGTGTTCATTTTCATCAGAGGGGCCACCATAGGAGGCGTCAACATAATCGATCAGGCCTTCGTCCAAGGGCCAAGCATTCACTTTGCCTTCCCAATCATCAACGATCGCATTTCCGAAACGGTAAACTTCGGTTTGCTGATAAGGGACGCGGGACGCGATCCAAGCCGCGCGCGCGGTTGCAAGGTTCTCGGCAGAAGCATCCGCAAGCAGCGCATCAACCGCTGTCTTTAGGCGTTGAGCCGTGACAAGGCTATCGGCGAATTTTGCCTCTGCGATGTTTGCGTAAGTGTCCAGCACAGCGCTTTTTTCCAGCGCCAAAACCGGTGTTGCGCAGGCTAGAAGCGCTGCGCTCATGAAAAACTGGGTCCGTTTCATCGGGGACGTCCTTTAGTGTTAATGGAGAGTTGTAGGTTGATAGTGCGGCTTTGCCAGAACGCGCGGCGCGGCGAGCTGCATTTTCTTAAGAGCAAGCCCAAAGTCCGCAGCACATGAGGCGATAAGCGGCGCAACATCTGCGCGCACAAGAAGCGTCGCGAAAAGCATCGCATCTTCCAGCGCGCCTTCGGCCGCAGCCGCGACGAAATTGGCAAAGCAGGATTCATCACCGCCGAGACATTTGCAGTGCACAGAGTGTCGCATAAGCGGTCTGCGCCCATGTCGTGCGCACAAAATGCAAAGGGTCTCAAAAGACTGGATCGCCTTTTGTGCATGTTCAGGGCCAAGTCCAGCGGTCAGATCGTTGCAGACCTGCTCTCGGCTGTCAGGCCCATTGCTCCAAAGTCGCAGATAAACCACCGTCGCAGCCTCGAGGTTATCCAACTCGGTGATAAAGCCAACGGGTGCGCCTCCGCGCTGTGGGTGTTGCTGTGTCATTTGGTTAAGATCAATTTGCCCGCCCGCGTGATGCGTAGCGTATAGGTTTGATTGTCCAGGCAGATCTGAGCCAAATCGCCCCCTTCTGTCAGATCTCTTGCGGAATAGGCTGGAAGAGTTTCTGTTGATGCAGGGCGTTTAGGCGGGGCAATGTGAAAGCTCATGATACGGCTCCCATCGTGTTTCGCGTATGATCCAATGCCCATTCCAAAGGCAGCCCCTCGGATGGGGGAAGCGAAAAGAGCAGATCATAATCGATCTGGGGAACCCGGCGGTCATCGCGTTGCTCAGCGATAGTCGGAGCCAGTTTCAATTTGGGTAACCACATTAGGAAGTCCTCACATTTCAAAGTGTCGGGCTTCCCCTGCAACAGAATCGGGGTGGCTTGACTTACCTCTTACCTGATCAAAACAGTAGGTTAAGTCAATCTGATAATTTTACTCAGGTTAATGTTTGGACAGGTTAAATTGTTTTTGAGAGGTTTCGCCCAGAAACACAGAGCAACAAAAAACGCGCGCCACCAAAGTGGTCGTTGCATAGCTGTTTTTTTTCGAGCGCGGGGCAAATTGCACGATGGGTTCATCCGCGTCGTAATTCAGTGTTTTTGCATTCGCACCAAAGAGCAGCGTCGGTCACTCAAACCGGTCAGCCCCTAAGAGCAAAGGCCAATCACGTTCGTACAATCATTTTGGGCCACCTCATCCAGCCAAATTTGTAAAGCGGATTTCGCAGTTGCATTTGCATCGAATGTCGTTTCTGATTGGGGGAGACGTCGCATTCAGACCTCGAATTCTCGAAACGGTGAATTGACCTGAAGGAATTTCTAGTGCCGAATGTAACGACTTGGGGATATTGCTCGGCTTGCTCAGAAATTTGGCGCTAACCGATTGCCTCAGATAAAAATATAATGTGTCACAGGGAGACAAAGATGACGCACGAAACCAACAACAGCCAGCGGATTCATCCAGCGGCGACGATGTATGCGGACGAATTTAAAGCAGGTCTTATGGATCGCCGCGAATTCCTTACGCGCGCATCTGCTTTGGGTGTTGCGACCGCAACAGCTTATACGATGGCTGGCCTAACTCAGCCGCTCGCAGCGGCAGGTCATGCAAAAGCTGGTGGCACGCTTCGCATTCAGCAAGAAGTGCGCGCTCTCAAAGACCCTCGTACATATGACTGGTCACAGATTGCGAACTTCTCACGCGGTTGGCTCGAGTATCTCGTACAGATCAACGCGGACGGTTCTTTTGAGGGTCGCCTGCTGGAAAGCTGGGCTGCAAATGACGACGCCACCGAATACACACTGAACGTCCGTAAAGGCGTGAAGTGGAACAACGGCGATGATTTCACCGCAGAAGACGTAGCGCGCAACATCATCGGTTGGTGTGACAAGGACATGGAAGGCAACTCCATGGCTGGCCGTATGGCATCCTTGGTTGATCCTGAGACAAACAAAGCGCGCGAAGGCGCGGTAATGGTTATTGACAGCCACACTGTTAAGCTGACGATGCTTGCACCTGACATCACGATCATTCCGGGCATGGGCGACTACCCATCCGCGATCACGCACTCATCTCACAATGCAGATGACATGGTCGGCAACGCGGTTGGCACAGGTCCCTACCTTCCTGAAAGCCTCGAAGTTGGCGTTAAAGCGGTTCTGGTCAAGAACACAGATCACGACTGGTGGGGCGAAGGCGCATATCTCGATCGCATCGAGTATATCGACTACGGCACAGACCCGTCTGCTTTCGTAGCTGCGGCTGAATCCGAAGAGATCGACATGACATACCGCATCGACGGTGATTTCGTGGAAGTCTTCGACACGCTGGACGGCTGGGTTAAATCCGAGACACCAACAGCGAACACAATCGTTATCCGTACAAACCAGCTCGCTGAAGTTGACGGCAAGAAGATTTACGCTGACGTACGCGTGCGCCGCGCTCTTGCAATGGCTGTTGATAACGCGGTTTGCCTTGAGCTTGGCTTTGCGGGCAACGGTACGGTTGCTGAGAACCACCATGTTTCCCCGCTTCACCCTGAGTATGCTCAGCTGCCAGCCCAAACGGTTGACGGCGCCGCAGCAAAGGCTCTGATGGATGAAGCAGGCATGGGCGATTACGAGCACGAGCTGCTCTCTATCGACGATGACTGGCGCAAGAACACCACGGATGCGGTTGCAGCGCAGTTGCGCGACGCGGGTATCAAGGTGAAGCGTACGATCCTGCCGGGTTCCACGTTCTGGAACGATTGGGCGAAATACCCCTTCTCTTCCACAAACTGGAACCAGCGTCCTTTGGGTGTTCAGGTTCTCGCGCTTGCGTACCGTTCTGGCGAAGCTTGGAACGAAGCGGGCTTTGCGAACGAAGAGTTCGACGGCCTTCTGGTAGAAGCAATGGCGATTGCGGACGCAGATGCACGCCGCGAAGTCATGGCGAAGATCGAGAAGATCATGCAGGACGAGGGTGTTATCATCCAGCCATATTGGCAGTCCCTCTACCGTCACTACAAAGAGGGTATCGTGGGCGCGGAAATGCACCCATCGTTTGAAATCTACCCACATGCATTGGGCTTCGCAGCTTAAGCAAAATGACGATAGGCCGCCCCATCTGGGGCGGCCTTTTTCGCCAGTGACCTTCGGGTCAACAAGCCAAGGGCCTTAGGGCCAAAAATGACGGACCAAAAATGGTTCGCACAGCCTGACTGACAGGGGCACACATGGGAATGTTTATATTGCGACGTCTTGGGGTGATGATCCTCACGGCGCTCTGCTTGACCTTTATCGTCTTCTTTTTGACGAACCTTTATCCAAACCTTGAAAAACTTGCCAAAACCCAAGGCAACATGCGGATGACCGACGAACAGGTTCAAAGCTGGTTGACCAATCGTGGGTATATGCAACCCTTACCTGTGAAATATGGTGAATGGCTTGGTGTTCTTCCGTCCAAACAGATTGAAGGCGCAGATGGCAAAATGGTTGGTCGCTGCCTTGATCCGGGCGTTGATCCTGCGGATGCGCCACGTTTCTGCGGGATTTTGCAAGGCGATTGGGGCTATTCCACAGTTTTCAAAGAGCCCGTCGCCAAGATCATTGGTATTCGCCTCGCGTTGACAGGTAAATTGATGTTCTGGGTGATGGTTCTGATGGTGCCCTCGGCCCTGCTTCTGGGCGTGCTAGCTGGAATGCGCGAAGGCTCGCGCACAGACCGCACGCTCTCAACGGTGGCAATTACCACGACGGCAACACCCGAATACGTTTCTGGCGTTATACTGATCGCGGTCTTCGCCTCGTCCGCAGTCGGATTGAAGTGGTTCAAAGGAACCGCGACTTCGGCCATGGAGAGCGCAAATTTCGAGAACTTCTTCCTACCCGTCCTCACCATCGCCCTTTACGGCATGGGCTATATCGCCCGCATGACCCGCGCCTCGATGGCGGAAGTCATGACCGCGCAATATATCAGAACGGCCCGCCTCAAAGGCGTGAGCTTTCCTAACATCATCATGAAACACGCGCTGCGCAACGCGCTGATCGCGCCGTTTACCGTAATCATGTTGCAAATTCCGTGGCTCTTGAACGGGGTTGTCATCGTGGAAACCCTGTTCAATTACAAAGGCTTCGGTTGGGTTCTTGTCCAAGCGGCGGGCAACAACGACATCGAACTTCTGCTCGGCGTATCGGTCGTATCCGTCATCGTTGTTCTGATCACGCAGCTGATTTCAGATATCGGTTACGTCTACCTCAACCCACGCATCAGCGTCAGCTAAGGAGGATTGCTCATGGAACCGCTTACCTGGGCAGGAGCCCTTTCTTTTCTGAACCTGCCATTCTTGTTTCTTGGATGCTTGTTGATCATCGTCTTTGTCCTATCCTTTATTGCGAGTGCATTTGAAAAGGACACAGGCGAGGCAAACCATTTTTGGTTCACTGGCATGAGCATCAGCGTGTTGTTCAACCAAGCACTAGCAGCCATACTAACACTTTTAATCTTGGCCACGCTGATCTATCTCGTGATCGGAGCGCTACTGGGAATAAATGCTGGCGTAATTGGCGGCATATCACGCCAGTTAATCCCCGTTTGGATCTCACTGGTTGTGCTTACAATCGTATCAGTGAGGTATAAACGTAAGCTTGGGCTATATGGCAAACTATTTGACAGCACGATTGGTGTCATTGGTTTTCTAATCGTCATGTTCTGGGTCTTTGTAGCTATTTTCGGCGCGATCGATCTTATCTTAACCCATGATCCCCTGTCGCAAGTCTCTGGCATGAAAAACAAAGTGCCCGGTACGCCGATGCGCGGTGCAGAAGATGGAGATTACGCCTATTACCTGCTCGGAGGTGATAATCTTGCACGCGATATCTTTAGCCGCGTGATGAAGGGCGCGGGGATCGTGATCCTGATCGCGCCGCTGGCTACGCTCTTTGCCTATATGGTTGGCATCACGCTGGGTCTGCCTGCGGGCTATTACGGCGGACGTTTCGATACGATCCTGTCGTTCTTTGCCAACCTCGTGCTGGCCTTCCCTGTGATTTTGCTCTTTTACCTCTTGGTGACGCCCGAGATCGTGGAAACAGGATTGCCGCAATATATGGCTGTTGTGCTGTTCTTCTTCCCGTTGGTTTTCTTTGCGGTGCTCATCCACACGCGACTGAAACAACAACCCGAAAAGAACCGCGTTTGGCTGATTGCAGTGCTGGTGCCTTTGGCCATCATCTATGCGCTGACCATCAACGCACCTGATAGCCAAATTAACGTTCTCGGCGCTTTGGACAAATTCAACCCAGCACCCGGTGTTCTTGTGGTCTTCGTTTCGGTGGTTTTCGTCAACTCGCCCACAGTTTTCCGTATCGTGCGCGGCCTGACGCTGGACATCAAACAACGCGACTATGTGGCGGCGGCGCAAACGCGCGGTGAAGGTCCGTGGTACATCATGCTCTGGGAAATCCTGCCCAACGCACGTGGCCCGCTGATCGTCGATTTCTGCCTACGCATTGGCTATACGACCATTCTGCTCGGAACCTTGGGTTTCTTCGGCCTTGGTCTGCCACCAGAGAGCCCTGACTGGGGCAGCACGATTAACGAGGGCCGCAAGCTCTTGTCGATCTATCTGCATCCTGCGCTTCCACCTGCCCTGTCTTTGCTGTCCTTGGTTCTTGGTTTGAACCTCTTGGCGGACGGGCTGCGCGAAGAAAGCTTGCGCGATTAAGAATGGATGGGCGGACGGGGGGCCAGCCCCCCGACCCCCGGGATATTTTTAGAGAGAGGAAACCAAGGTTTTCTTTTTCTGCTCCAAAAGGAGAAAGACATGTCGAAGATAGAGTATGATGGGCCAATTCTAGAGATTGATAAGCTCTCGATTTCCTTCTTTACGCGCTTGCGCGAAATTCCGGCTGTGATGGATTTTTCGGTCACCGTGCGGCCCGGCGAAGCGGTTGGATTGGTTGGCGAATCTGGTTGCGGTAAATCCACTGTGGCGCTTGGCGTGATGCAGGATTTGGGCAAAAATGGCCGCATTGTCGGTGGCTCTATCAAGTTCAAAGGCCGCGATCTGGCCGAGATGAGCGATGAAGAGCTGCGCGATGTGCGCGGCAATGAAATCGCGATGATTTATCAAGAGCCGATGGCCTCGCTGAACCCCGCGATGAAGATCGGCAAGCAGTTGATGGAAGTGCCGATGATCCATGAAGGCATCGGCGAGAAAGAGGCCTATGATCGCGCCTTGCAGGTGGTGACGGATGTCAAACTGCCTGATCCTGCGCGTATTCTGGGCAGCTATCCGCATCAGCTTTCGGGTGGTCAGCAGCAGCGTATCGTGATCGCGATGGCGCTGATGTCCAAACCTGCCTTGCTTATTCTGGATGAGCCGACAACGGCGCTTGATGTGACGGTTGAAGCTGCGATTGTCGAGCTGGTGCGTGATCTGGGCAAGAAATACGGCACCTCGATGCTGTTCATCTCGCACAACCTTGGGCTTGTCTTGGAAACCTGTGACCGCATCTGCGTGATGTATTCCGGCGAAGCGGTTGAGCGTGGCTCGATCGAGGATGTGTTCGACGAAATGCAGCACCCCTATACGCAGGCGCTGTTCCGCTCGATCCCCCTGCCCGGCGCTGACAAAAACGCGCGCCCCTTGGTGGCGATTCCGGGCAATTTCCCCTTACCGCATGAGCGCCCGAATGGCTGTAATTTTGGCCCGCGCTGTGATTACTTCGAAGCAGGTCTATGTGATCAAGACTTTATCCCCATGTACCCTGCTGACGAAGAAGGTCGTCATGAAACGCGGTGTTTGAGGTTTAAGGAAATCGATTGGGACGCGCCTATCTCCGTTGGTGAACAGAAGGAAAAAGGCGAGATTGGCGATGTCGTTCTGAAAATGGACGATCTCAAGAAATATTACGAAGTTTCGGCCAATGCGCTTTTCGGGAGTGGCAGCAAGAAGGTTGTTAAGGCCAACGAAACCCTGAGCTTTGAGGCACGGGAAAGCGAAACCCTTGCAATCGTTGGCGAATCTGGCTGTGGCAAATCCACTTTTGCCAAGGTTTTGATGGGGCTGGAAACCGCCACGGACGGAGAAATCCTGCTCGACAATCAAAGTATCGGAAACACCCCAATTGAAGAACGCGACACCAAGACCGTCGCCGACGTTCAAATGGTATTCCAGAACCCTTTTGACACGCTCAACCCTTCAATGACCGTGGGTCGCCAGATCATCCGCGCGCTTGAGATTTTCAAGATCGGCAAGAATGAAGCCGAGCGGCGTGATCGCATGCTAGAGCTACTGGATCTTGTCAAACTGCCGCGCGCGTTTGCGGATCGCATGCCGCGTCAACTTTCGGGTGGTCAAAAGCAACGTGTGGGCATTGCGCGTGCCTTTTCTGGCGGCGCGCGCATTGTTGTTGCCGATGAACCTGTGTCTGCGCTTGATGTGTCGGTACAGGCCGCGGTGACCGATCTTTTGATGGAAATTCAGCGCAACGAGAAAACGACGCTTCTGTTCATCTCTCACGATCTGTCGATTGTGCGCTATCTTAGTGATCGCGTGATGGTGATGTATCTAGGCCATGTGGTAGAACTTGGCACAACCGATCAGGTCTTTTCGCCGCCTTATCACCCTTACACAGAAGCGCTGCTTTCTGCAGTTCCAATCGCCGATACGAGCATCGAGAAAAAGCACATTGTGCTAGACGGCGATATCCCTTCTGCGATGAATCCGCCGACGGGCTGTCCGTTCCAGACGCGGTGTCGCTGGAAGTCGGAAGTGCCGAACGGGCTTTGCGACAAGGAAGTTCCTCCCGTGCGTATTTTGCCTGGTGATCACCAGTTGAAATGTCACCTTAGCGATGAAATGCTGGCGAGAATGGAGCCCGTGATCAAAATCGCGGCGGAATAACCATTTGGAAATGAACGTTTTTCCTCGAGCAGACATCTTTTTCGGGGAAAACTAGAGGGCACCTTTGTTTAGCTGCCCCAAATCACCTTCACATAGTTGCGTGTCTCTTTGTAGGGAGGCACGCCGCCGTGTTTTTCGACTGCGCCGGGACCGGCGTTATAGGCCGCGAGCGCGAGGCGCCATGAGCCGAATTTTTTGTATTGCTCTTTGAGGTAACGTGCGCCGCCTTCTAGATTTTGCGCAGGCACGCTGGGATCAACGCCAAGATATTCGGCCGTGCCGGGCATCAGCTGGGCCAGCCCTTGAGCGCCGGCATGGGACACTGCGTTCGGGTTCCAGTTGCTTTCTTGCTGCACGAGACGCAAGAACAGATCTTCTGGAACGCCATGTTTGCGCGCAGCTTTGCGGGCCATGGTCGAATACTTGCCCTTGTAACGCCCCCGATATTTGGGGGATTTCTTTGTATCGCCCCATTTTGTCGGTGTGTTCACGGTAGGTGGTTGGAGACGAACCGAAGCTTTGTATTGCTCTGCGGCGCGATTGTCCAAAATCTTGGTTTGAGAGCTAAACAGTTTCGCACGTGATTTCGTCGACAGCCTGTCGGCCGCCGCTGGCATGGCCAGTGCGAAAATCAATCCTGCTGAAACGATTGCGACCTGTCGCCTTCTATGAGCGCGCATGCACATATGCCCCACTAATCCTGTATCACGCGCAATATAGCTAGATTTCGCCACTTCGCTACCCCTTGGGTCGTTATTCCGTTTTTAACCACGATCTGGTGGTGTAGGTTCGGCAAAACTTCGCTGACTGAGTCGGTGAAAGTGTAATTATAGTATACCTACAGGGGGCGATATGGCCGGTTCAGTAAACAAAGTTATCCTCATCGGCAATTTGGGCCGCGATCCCGAAGTGCGCACATTCCAGAATGGTGGCAAAGTCTGCAACTTGCGCATCGCCACGTCCGAGACGTGGAAAGACCGTAACACAGGCGAGCGACGCGAGCGCACGGAATGGCATTCTGTTGCTATCTTTTCAGAGCCTCTGGCACGTGTTGCAGAGCAATACCTGCGTAAAGGGTCCAAAGTGTATCTTGAGGGACAGTTAGAGACACGCAAATGGCAAGATCAGTCTGGCCAAGACAAATATAGCACTGAGGTCGTCCTGCGCCCTTATACGTCAACGCTGACAATGCTTGACGGACGCGGTGACAATCAGGGTGGCGGCGGTGGCGGCTACGGTGGTGGCAACCAAGGCGGTGGTTATGACGGCGGCGGTCAGGGCGGTGGCTATGATAGCGGTCAAGGTGGCGGCGGTTATGGTGGTGGCAGCCAAGGTGGCGGCGGTGGCGCACCTTCACGCGATCTGGATGACGAAATCCCGTTCTAAAGACTGGTATTTCGGGACTGGGGCGCTGCCCCAGACCCCGGGATATTTAGCGAGAGAGGAAGACAGGCTTTAGCGCGCAGCTAAAGCGTCTTTCAACAGCTTTAAAACAACATCTTTTGGCACATCGGACGTTACAAACGCATCGCCAATACCCCGCGCGAGGATAAATCTAAGCTGACCGTCGATGACCTTTTTGTCCTGCCCCATTAGATCAAGCAGCGCTTCGGCGCTCGGCAGGTCACCCTCGATATCGCTCAAATCAACCTTCATGCCCATTTCACGAAGATGCGCGCGCACGCGGCTGGGGTCTTCTTGGCTACACAGTCCAAGGCGGAACGAGAGTTCAAAGGCCAAAGCGCATCCAATGGCAACGCCTTCCCCATGCAAAAGACGATCCGAATATCCTGTCGCGGATTCAAGCGCGTGGCAGAAGGTGTGCCCAAGATTAAGCAGCGCACGATCGCCCTGTTCCGTTTCATCGCGAAGCACGATGTCGGCTTTCATTTGCACAGAGCGGCGCACGGCTTCGATCCGGGCCTCTTGATCGCCAGCCAATAGCTTTGGCCCCATGACCTCGAGCCACTCGAAGAAACCCGCATCACCGAGCATGCCGTATTTCGCAACTTCGCCGTAACCGGACAGGAAATCACGCGGTGTCAGCGTGTTCAAAACATCGGTATCGGCCAGCACCAAGGCGGGTTGATGGAATGCCCCAATCAGGTTTTTGCCCTGAGGTGCATTGATCCCCGTTTTGCCGCCAACCGAGCTATCCACTTGGGCCAGCAGGGAGGTCGGGACTTGTACAAAACGAATACCGCGGCGCAGAACAGCCGCAGCAAAGCCGACCAAATCGCCAATTACACCGCCACCAAGCGCGATCACGATATCGCGGCGCTCGATCTTTTGCTCGAGCAGCCACTCGACGCAGCGTGAGAACTCTGGCCAGGCTTTAGTGCTTTCACCGGGAGGCAATTCAAGCGAGACCATCTCGATCCCCTGCTCTGCCAAGCCTGCCTTCAAACGATCCAGATGCAATCTAGCAACGTGGCTTTCGGTGACCACTGCTACACGCGGGCGCACCAGAAGCGGCGCGATCTCGGCACCTGCGCGTTCGATCAGACCCGGGCCAATGCGCACATCATACGCGCGTCCTTCTAAAGGAACATGAACCACTTCAACCATTTTCATCGCTCTCCAGAACATCAGGGCGCGCACGCAAAGCATCGATGACTTGTGCGGCCATATCTTCAATTGAATAGGTATCGCGCGCCTGAACCGAGATATCGGCAAGCGCATAGGTCGCAGCGCGCGCTTGATAAAGCTCGGTCAAAGCGCCCAAAGGATCGGGTGTGCGTAGCAAGGGGCGCGTATCTTTATTGCGCACGCGCGACCACAGCAGCTCTAGCGAGGCTTGCAAACAAACAGAAACGCCGAGCTGCGAAATGAGCGTGCGGTTGCGCTCGGCCAAAAAGGCTCCGCCGCCCGTCGACAGAACACATGGCGCCCCATCCAGCAATCGCGCGATCACTTCGCTTTCCCGTGCGCGGAAAAAAGGCTCGCCGTCACGCTCAAAGATTTCGGCGATGCTCATGTTGGCCGCGCTCACAATTTCCGCATCCGAATCAAGGAACGGCACGCCCAGGTTGTTCGCCACCGCTTTGCCCACAGCGGTTTTTCCGGCCCCCATCATGCCGACCAGAACCACCGTTTTGTGCAATTTCCAGATCATTTGTCTCTTATTCCGAGTGAATGGGTAGGCCAATGACCGCCAAAATCCAATTAGTGGCCTTCAATGACGTGAACTTGCGCAAAAGGCCATATATAAACGTGACAAAAGACGACAGGCAGGCAAGGATAAAACATATGGGGCGCATACTGAAATGGCTGATCTACTTAGCGATCCTCGCGGGAATCGCTCTGATCGCTTACGCCTATCTCGGACCCTTTTTCGGTGCCGATTTTTCCGCCCCCTTGCGTGAAATCCGTGTGCCAGTGGATGTGAACGGTGGCAATTAACCCCCCTTTTGTGCTGGCCAGTATTTTTGCGATATCGTTATGCGCACCTGCCTTTGCTACGGACCCCTTGTCGGCCATCGAGTGGCTGGAAAAACGGCCCAAGCAAATTGTTGTGCCGCTTGAGCCTCCAAAAGATGACATCATAGATGAACCCGCTGTCGCGGGCTCGGTCGTAACGCCGGAAGTTACGGTTATGCCGCTCGGTGCGCCCAATCGCGCGTCCGCAGGGTTGCTGCCAAGTTCAGTCACCGGTTTGCCGCGATCGCTTTGGCAGGAAAGTGACACAGATACGCTTGTGAGCCAGATCAGGGCGCTTGATGTTGAAAAACTCCCGGCCCTTCAATCGCTTCTCTATACGCTTCTGCTTGCCGAAGCAGATGCGCCAAGCCGCGTTCATGGTGCCGATTTCTTGCGCGCGCGGGTCAACAAACTTTTGTTCCTCGGAGCTGTCGATCCCGCATCTGCCCTTTTAGCGCGCGCTGATCCGGCCCACAAAGACCTGTTTGATCTATATTTTGATGTTGCGCTTCTTGGCGGAGACAGCCAGGCCCCCTGCGATGCCTTGAGCCGTGACCCCGCCCTCAGCCCTGATCTGGCGCGGCGTATTTATTGCGATGCCCAAGCGCAAAACTGGGACAATGCGGCGCTCACCTTGTCCACGGCGGATGCCATTGGCGCGCTTGAACCCATTGACGTCGCGCTTTTAGAGCGTTTCTTGGACCCTGACCTGTTCGAAGGAACCCGCATTCCTGCGCCTTCCTCGCGTCCGAGCGTATTGCAGTTCCGTCTTTTCGAAGCCATTGGCGAAGCGCTGCCCACATCGTCACTACCGCGCGCGTTCTCGGCCATTGATCTTAGCGGCGATGCGGGATGGAAAGCGCAAATTGATGCCGCTGAGCGCCTTTTGCGATCGGGCGCGATTTCGGAAAACCGACTGCTTGGCATCTACACGGATCGCATTCCTTCTGCCTCTGGCGGAGTTTGGGATCGTTTGGAGGCCGTGCAACGTTTGGAGACCGCGATATCATCTGGCGATCCTGCAAGTATCTTCAAGCAACTTGCGCGCGCTTGGTCAAAGATGAAAGAAGCTGAATTGGAAGTGCCCTTCGCGACCTTGTTCAGCGAAGAATTGCTCCGCCTGCCGAGCAAAGGCGCTGACGCCGACCTGATCACACGTATCGCGCTTCTCTCGCCCTTCTACGAGCAAGCGGTGACCCGGGAAACCAACGATCCGCTACTAAAAACTGCACAATCCGTCGCTCTTGGTGAGCCAAACCAGCGCAGCGCAAATGAACTCTCCATCGCAATCAAAAGCGCCTTTTCTGGTCAAGGCACGCCACAGTTTCTAACCGATATGGTGTCTCAAGGACGTCTGGGCGAAGCGATTTTGCGCGCAATGGCGTTAACCATCTCGGGAGCAAACGGTGATACAGGAGCGATCCAAAGCGGCCTCGCTTTCCTGCGCAGCGTTGGCTTGGAAGACACGGCCCGCCGCACCGCATTGCAGTTGATGTTGCTAGATGGGGTATTTCAAGGATGAGCGCGAGCGCAGACCATCTGAGATGGATTTCCACATTTTTGGACGCGCAGTCTGCTGAACTCGGAGCCGCCACAAATACCCAATTGGCCTATGCGCGCGATCTAAAAGACTTTGCCGAGTGGCTCTCGCGCAAAAACTGCGCCTTCGACGATGCCTCGCGTGATGACGTGGAAGCCTATTTGATTTACTGCGACGCTCAAGGTTTGGCCAAATCCACGCGCGCGCGCCGCTTGTCTGCGATCAAACAGCTTTACCGCTTTGGCTTTGAAGAAGGCTGGCGCAGCGACAATCCTGCCATTCAAATTGCTGGGCCGGGACGTGACAAACGCCTGCCGAAAACACTTAGCCTATCCGAAGTGGACAGGCTTCTCGCTGCTGCGCGCGTCGTGGGACGCGGGCCTGCCGATCGACTACGCAACACCTGTTTGATGGAACTGCTCTACGCGACAGGTATGCGGGTGAGCGAATTGGTCTCGCTTCCTGTCGCTGCCGCGCGAGGCAATCCGCGTATGCTTTTGATCCGCGGAAAAGGCGACAAAGAACGCATGGTTCCGCTCTCACCACCTGCACGCAGCGCTTTGAACGATTGGCTCGCTGCGTGGGAGGCGCAATCAGAGGAAGCGCTGAAAAAGGGCAAACCGGCATCGCGATTTCTTTTCCCGTCGCGCGGTAAAGAAGGGCATCTTACGCGCCATCGGTTTTACATACTGATCAAAGAACTTGCGGTAAACGCTGGCGTCATGCCCTCGAAAGTAACGCCGCACACGCTGCGGCATGCCTTTGCGACGCATTTGCTAGAGAACGGCGCCGATCTTCGCTCGATTCAAACCCTTTTGGGCCACGCGGACGTCGCGACCACCGAGATTTACACCCATGTCCTTGAAGCACGTTTGCAAGAGTTGGTGCTGACCCATCACCCCTTAGCAAAGGACGAAGAATAACGACGCAGCGCCTCTGGCAAAACATCCTCTGAAGGCCAAATCCCTGTTTGCAGCGCTTTATGATACCCTTGCCGCAGCCCCGCTTGCTCCATATCCGACACGGCCCCGCTGACATCATAGCTCAGGTTTTCGAAGCTGGCTTTACCTTGCTCAGAAATACGCAAAAACTCGGTGCTTTGTTGGCCATTATGGGGCGGCATACCTATCACCCCCGCGTTGATCCAAGACACACCTGCGACCTGCCGCTCAAATGCGATCCCGCTATGCCCCGCTAAAACAACATCAACATCGCCGCAAAGCATATTCAAAGCGTCTAGCTCTTCATGAAAAACCGCATCCTCGGAAACGCTCCAGATAAACCGCGCAATATCTGTGAGGCCGCCATGTAACACCGCATAGCGTCGCCCTTTGTGAGTGAAGACGATCACATCGGGCAAATCACCCATCCAACTGCGCGCAGCTTGGGATACGTTTTCGTTAGCAAACCCGTACCACGCGGCTGAAAGAACATCGCATGTGGTGCCATCTTCAAATCCACAACCACAATCCAGAGCATTGGCTGCGAGTTGCTTTTCACAGTTGCCTGCAATCACATGCACCCTATTGCGCTGCATCATTTCGATCACCGTGCGCGGCGCGCCGCAATAGGCAACCATGTCGCCGGTGCAAATCAACGTGCCACGCGCAGTTTCGAGCAAGGCCTCCAACGCCTGTCTGTTGGAATATGGCCCCCCAAACACGGTAATTTCGCCGCTGAGTTCGCCCAAATCTGATACGCGCATAACCCGCTCCCTTGAAGTGCTGACCGCCCGCCCCCATAAGACAAAGAGCAAAATGAAAGACAAGCCCGATGGATGCGATCACACCAGTTCTTGATAATGCCTTTTGGATCACAGCAGGTTCGATCCTGTTGTTGCTCGTGCTCTCCGGGTTTTTCTCTGGCTCTGAAACAGCCCTGACCGCGGCATCTCGAGGAAAGCTGCGCGCACAGGCAGACAAAGGATCACGCGGCGCGCAACGTGCTTTGGACATCACCGAAGACAATGAGCGGCTGATCGGCTCGGTCCTGCTCGGCAACAACTTGGTTAATATTCTAGCGACCTCTTTGGCGACGGCCTTGTTTACGCGCGTTTTCGGAGAAAGCGGGGTCGCTCTTGCGACCTTGGTCATGACGTTGTTGGTCCTGATTTTTGCGGAGGTTTTGCCGAAAACATACGCGATAACCAATGCAGAACGCGCGGCCGCTCTGGTGTCCCCCATCATCCAATTGGTGATCACGGTCTTTTCCCCCATCGTTAACGCCGTGCGTCTTTTGGTGCGCGGTGTCCTTCGTGTGTTTGGCGTGAGAACCGATCCGGACAGCCATATCCTTGCGGTAAAGGAAGAAATCGAAGGCGCGTTAAATCTTGGCCACTCCGAAGGCGTTGTCGAAAAAGAAGATCGCGATCGCATTCTTGGCGCACTTGATCTGAGCGAGCGCGCCGTCGAAGAAATTATGTTGCATCGCTCTGGCATTGAAATGATTGATGCCGCCTCTGACCCTGCAGATATTCTGCGCCAGTGTTTGGAAAGCCGTTACACCCGCTTGCCCGTCTTTGACGGCGAGCCGGAAAATATCATCGGCATGGTTCACGCCAAAGACTTGTTGCGCGCCATGCATCGTTTGATTGACCCGGAATCAGGATCTGTTTCAGGTTTGACAAAATTTGACATTCGCGAAGTCGCTAATCCCCCTTACTTTGTGCCCGAGACCACCACGCTCGACGATCAAATGCGCAACTTCCTGCGTCGACGCACGCATTTTGCCTTGGTTGTGGATGAATATGGAACCTTGCAGGGTTTGATCACCCTGGAAGACATTCTGGAAGAAATCGTTGGTGAAATCACCGATGAGTTCGATCTCGAAGAAGACGCAGCTTTGGTGCCCGACGAAGACGGTCATTTCTGCATCGACGGCGCTATGACCATCCGCGATCTAAATCGCGCGGTTGATTGGTCGCTGCCTGATGATGAAGCGAATACCGTTGCGGGACTGGTCATTCACGAAGCCCAAATGATCCCGACAGCAGGACAGGTGTTTAGTTTTCACGGGTTTCGATTTGAAGTCGCAAGTCGCGAAGGTAACCGGATCACTGAATTGAAGATCCGGCCACTCTAAGCAAGCTCACTCTGCGGCGACGTGTTTGGCTTCGGGATTCAGCATCGATTTTAGATAGTGCCCCGTATAGCTGCGCGGCTCTTCGGCGATCTTTTCCGGCGTTCCCGTCGCGACAACTTCGCCGCCGCCATCGCCCCCTTCCGGCCCGATATCAATCACCCAATCCGCAGTTTTGACGACATCCAAATTATGCTCGATCACGATCACTGTATTGCCCTGATCGACCAATTCATGCAGCACTTCCAACAGCTTGCGCACATCTTCGAAATGCAATCCAGTCGTAGGTTCATCTAAGATATAAAGCGTGCGCCCAGTTGAACGTTTGCTCAGTTCTTTCGACAGTTTTACCCTTTGCGCCTCGCCGCCTGACAGGGTCGTTGCCTGTTGACCGACCTTGATATAGCCCAGACCGACCCGCATGAGCGCATCCATTTTCTCGCGGATGCTTGGCACCGCTTTGAAAAATTCCTGCGCATCTTCCACGGTCATGCTGAGAACGTCTGCGATGCTCTTGCCCTTAAAGCGGACTTCAAGTGTTTCGCGGTTATACCGCGCACCTTTGCAGGTTTCGCACTCCACATAGACATCGGGCAAAAAGTGCATCTCGATCTTGATAACACCATCGCCCTGGCACGCCTCACAGCGACCGCCTTTGACGTTGAAACTAAAGCGTCCAGGTTTGTATCCGCGCGCTTTAGCCTCTGGCAGCCCGGCAAACCATTCGCGGATCGGCGTAAATGCACCTGTATATGTGGCAGGGTTCGAGCGCGGCGTTCTACCAATGGCTCGCTGATCAATGTCGATAACTTTATCAAGGTGTTCCAACCCCTTGATTGTCTCGCAGGGCGCTGGTGTTTGACGCGCCCCGTTCAAACGCATCGACGCTGTCTTGAACAGGGTTTCGATGGTTAACGTCGATTTACCGCCGCCCGATACACCCGTCACACACACGAATTTGCCAAGAGGGAAATCGACACTTACGTTCTGCAAGTTGTTCCCCGACGCCTTCACCACTTTGATCTTTTTCTTGTTCCCTTTGCGCCGTTTCGCGGGAATTTCAATTTCTCGTTTTCCGCTTAGATATTGACCTGTGATAGAGCCAGCATCAGCTATGATCTCAGCAGGCGAGCCTTTTGACACAACCTGTCCGCCGTGAACCCCGGCCCCGGGGCCAATATCAAAGACATAATCCGCTTCGCGAATAGCCTCTTCATCATGCTCGACAACAATCACTGTATTCCCCTGATCCCGCAGGTTTTTCAGCGTACCAAGCAAACGGTCGTTGTCGCGTTGGTGCAAACCGATCGAAGGTTCATCCAACACATACAAAACACCTTGCAAGCCAGAACCAATCTGACTGGCCAATCTGATCCTTTGACTTTCTCCTCCGCTAAGAGTTCCACTAGAGCGCGACAATGTGAGGTACTCTAGGCCGACATTGTTAAGAAAGCCCAAACGCTCACGGATTTCTTTCAGGATCGCCGTCGCAATCTCATTCTTTTGAACACTCAAGCTTTCCGGCACCAGAGCGCACCAATCAAAGGCCTCTTTGATCGACATCTGCACCACATGCCCCACATGAAGGTCCGCAATTTTCACTGCCAACGCTTCCTCCCTCAAACGGAAACCGTTACATGAACCACAGGGTCTATTATTTTGATAACGTTCAAATTCTTCGCGAATCCAATTGCTATCCGTCTCGCGATATCGGCGCTCCATATTTGGAATAACGCCCTCGAAAACACGCGTTACTTCATAGACGCGGCCGCCTTCGTCATAACGAAATGGAATTTCTTCATCGCCAGAGCCGCGCAAGAAAACTTGCTGCACATTTGACGGTAAATCTTTCCATTTGGTGCTTGGATTAAACTTGTAGTGCTTTGCGATGGCCTCAATTGTCTGCAAAAAGTAGGGAGATTTGCCTTTGCGCCATGGTGCCAATGCGCCGTCAGAGATCTTTAGATCTGCGTCAGGAACCACGAGACGTTCATCGAAAAACAGCTCTTTTCCAAGTCCGTCACAATTTGGGCACGCCCCAAACGGCGCGTTGAACGAGAATAGCCGCGGTTCAATCTCTGGGATCGTGAAGCCACTGACAGGGCAGGCAAATTTCTCGGAAAAGGTAAAGCGATCTGGCTCCCCTTCGCTAGGTGCGGTTTCGAGAATTGCGATACCATCAGCTAAATCAAGCGAGGTTCGAAGACTATCTGCGAGGCGCGTTTCCAACCCCTCACGAACAACAATTCGATCCACAACCACATCAATATCGTGGCGATATTTCTTATCGAGCGTAGGCGGTTCATCCAGCTCATAAAACGTGCCATCGACCTTAACACGTTGGAAACCTTGCTTACGCAATTCCATAAATTCTTTACGATATTCGCCTTTGCGATCCCGAATAATCGGCGCAAGAAGATAGGCGCGCGTGCCCTCTTGCATCGCCATAATGCGATCAACCATATCCTGAACTTGTTGCGCCTCGATGGGCTTTCCGGTCGTGGGAGAATAAGGCGTGCCGACGCGCGCAAACAAAAGACGCATATAGTCGTAAATTTCAGTTACAGTGCCAACTGTTGAGCGCGGGTTTTTCGACGTGGTTTTCTGCTCGATCGAAATCGCTGGAGACAGGCCGCTGATGTGATCCACATCAGGTTTCTGCATCATATCAAGGAATTGGCGAGCATAAGCGCTCAGGCTTTCGACATAGCGGCGCTGCCCTTCGGCATAGATCGTATCAAAGGCCAATGACGACTTTCCAGAACCGGAAAGACCCGTGATAACAACCAGCTGGTCACGTGGAATATCCACATCAATGGACTTTAGATTATGCTCGCGCGCTCCGCGGACTTCGATGTTTTTCAGCTCGGCCATTTTGCCCCCTACAGCAGTCACAGCAACACACATAGGTGACTTGCCGGATTCGACCAGACACCACCTGCCCCCTCAATAGAACAAATGGGGAATATACGAAAGATTAATCTATCCGTGCGAAAGATGCATTACGGCGACGCGACAACACCATATGCACAAGGATACCGAAGAACGAGAGCAGGACAACAAATACGAACAGCCCGAGCAGATCAAAACCACTGACAATTGCGGCCAACACTGGCGGTCCGCAGGTTGTGCCCACATTTCCCATTTGAGCAAGTGCACCTGTCGCATAAGCGCGGGAGGTATCGGTGGTATTTAGGGACGCAAGCGCCGCAAAACTCGCGCCTGGGACAAATCCCGTTGCGCCTAACAACAACAGGCATGCAAGAACGAATGCCGCGTCACGGCCAAAGGTCCAAAGCAGCGGAAAAGCCGCCAAAATGACAAAGCCATACCCGATCTGCACCGCGCGCACAGGCTCAACCAAACGCAAAAGGAAAATACCTAAAGTCAAAGATGTCAGGATCGAAGCAAGCGGAAGGCTGGCAGACAAGCCTGTTCTATAAGAGTCATCAACAAAACCCGGCAAATAGGTTAGCACAGAAATATAGGTTGCGGTGTACCAAACAAACCCAAGTGCCGCTGCGCTCGTGATAGGAGAGCGGTAAATTTCGATGTGAATTCTAATGACGTTGAGAAACGTCAATGGAACATCTTTCAACATGCCCCTTTGCGGCGTGGCCGGAGCAGGCAAAACACACCATAACAGGACTGCAAGAACACTCATATAAAGGGCGTGTGCAAGCAAAAGGGCTGACAGCCCACCAGCGCTTAGAATTGGTGGCGCAAGAAGTGCAATGAACATAAAGGATAAACCAAAAAAGCTACTCCAAAGCGTCATCACAGCGCCACGAGCCTGATCAGAACTATGCCGCGCCATTAAGATTGGTCCCGCGATAACGATAGCGAGATGCGTTGCCCCCTCCAGAACACGCAACGCGATCATGAGGGGATAGGCTGGCAAGACCGCTTGTAGCATTGAAAGAAGGCCAGCCATAAGCAGACCCAGCACAAATGCACGGCGAATACCGACCCGCGTGATCAGGATTCCACCCAACACACCCAGCGTCAAACCGACGGCGCCGACGCAGGAAATCAAAAAACCAAGAGCAACTTCACCGACATCATAGATCGCACGAAAGCTATCTAGTGAGATAGCGATCTTGCCGAATTGAACAGCAGCGCCAAGTCCGGCCATCCAGACAAGAAGAACAATGCGCCATTCTGTTCGCTGTGCGCGATGCTCCATCATTTAGATTTTTTGCGCCAATGCCCAAGCGGTAATCGGAAACTCGGGGTCATTGGTTAAGTCATCGGAGTCTGGGTCATGTTCCGGCGGCCATTCCATTTCCAGATTTCTCTGAGCGGCAGCGCGATTGCCCCATTGGCCAACGCGAATAGCGCTTTCGTCAAAGCCCGTTTCAATCAGAAGGTTCTTTAGACCGCGCGCAGACCAACGCGAATTGTCTTGAGGGGCGGCATGAAACGGGATGAAAAAGGGCGTCGCAATATAAAAATATGACCCCCGTTTTAGCATTTTTCGCACATTTTTCGTTGCGGCATAAGGCCGATCCAGATGCTCCCATACCTGATCCGCGATGATGAGATCGAACTTGCGAGGGCGTTCATCATCCCCCAAAAACGGCCCCTTACAGATATCATACTTGGGATACCTGAACTGTTCATACGAGCCGAAATTGAAATACTTGCCCCATTGCCCCGAAATTTCGGCAACGGACATTCCTTTCAGCGGAAGCTCTTTCAGCCAGCTACGCGAAATACGGCGCAGCTCAATTCGATTGAGTGAGGGCATTGTATTTGATCCTAAAAATGTAGCGCGCGGCCGTAAGCATCCAGCACGCTTTCGTGCATCATTTCAGACAAAGTCGGATGGGGGAAAACGGTGTGCATCAGATCTTCTTCTGTCGTTTCCAACTGGCGTCCAACGACATAGCCTTGGATCAACTCCGTCACCTCAGCACCGATCATATGTGCGCCAAGAAGTTCGCCCGTTTTTGCATCGAAAATGGTTTTCACCAACCCTTCGGCTTCACCTAAAGCGATTGCCTTGCCATTTCCCATGAAGGGAAATCGCCCGACGTTGATATCATATCCTGCATCCTTTGCCTGCGCTTCGCTCATGCCCACGCTGGCGATTTGCGGATGGCAGTAGGTACATCCCGCGATAGAACCCTCTTTTATCGGATGCACGGACTTGCCGGCGATCAACTCTGCGACCATCACGCCTTCATGGCTGGCTTTATGAGCAAGCCATGGCGCGCCTGCGAGGTCACCGATCGCGTAAAGGCCCTCAACGCCAGTTCGGCAATACGCATCCGTTACAACATGCGTGCGATCCACCTGCGCGCCTGCCTCTTCCAAGCCAAGCCCTTCGGTATTGCCCACAATCCCCACTGCGGAAATGACTGCATCGAATGTTTCTTTGACGACCTCTCCACCGACTTCGATATGGGCTGTTACCGACGTCTTTTTGCGATCAAGCTGTTTTACGGTCGCTTTTTCGAGGATGTTCATCCCCTGCTTAACAAAACTCGTTTTGGCAAAGGCGCTGATTTCTGCATCTTCCACCGGCAAGATGCGGTCCATAACTTCGACAACCGTCGTTTCGGCGCCAAGCGTGTTGTAAAAACTCGCGAATTCTATTCCGATAGCGCCAGAGCCAATAACAAGTAGCTTTTTGGGCATTCTTGGGGGTTGAAGCGCTGTTTTATAGGTCCAAACCAGATCGCCGTCACCTTCCAGGCCTGGCAATTCACGCGCGCGCGCGCCTGTTGCAAGAACAATGTGCTTGGCCTTTAGCTCTTGTTCGCCATCCTCGCTCGTGACCAGAACAGAACCTGGCGTGTTTAACCGCGCATGCCCCATGATCACGTGAATTTTGTTCTTTTTCATCAAATGACCGATGCCACCTGAGAGCTGCGCCGCGACTTTGCGCGAGCGCGCGACAATTGCGTCTAGATCACTGGAAATGCCGCTGGCAGAAAGGCCAAATTCATTCGCGCGCTGCATCAAATGAAACACCTCGGCAGAGCGCAGCATGGCCTTGGTTGGAATACAACCCCAGTTCAGGCAAATCCCGCCCAAGTGTTCACGTTCGACAATTGCAACCTTCAAGCCCAGTTGCGCACCTCGGATTGCCGCAACATATCCGCCAGGACCTGCACCGATGACGATCATATCGAACTCAAGTTGGCTCATCTGGTGTTCCCTTCATGGATGCTCAATTCAGGCTAACCAGAGGCGCGACAAATGAAAAGGGCCGCCCAATTGGACAGCCCGTTTCGAATGAACGTTATGAAACGTTTATCAGGCGCTCACGCTTTGCAGATCACGCACAGTGCTGCCGTATCCGCCCGCTTGAACATAGTCCTGTTCCGTTTTGGTAAACCGACGCTCCAGCGCCTCGTTGCGATAAGGGAAGCGGCCAAATTTGCGGATCACTTCGCGGTGCGCTTTGGCATGCAGCAAATGACTATCGCCCGATTCAGGCATACGTTCTTTCATCAAACGAATGCAGCGTTCCTGATCACATAGGCTTTCGGAATGCATCAAGGGCATGTAAAAAAACTGGCGCGCAGGCTCGTCGATGCGCATATCCCAATTGCGATCAATCGCGACTTTTGCGGCGGCAAGCGCAGCTTTGTCAGAGGCGAAGGCTTTGCCGGTGTCGCGAAACATATTGCGCGGAAATTGGTCCATGAGAATGATGTAGGCCAAAGCACCGCTGGGATAGGTCAACCACAGTCCGAACTTGCCCTCCATCGCCTCTTGCCATGTTGCACCAAAGCGATCACGAATTTCTTGATCAAGGCTTTCGTCAGCCTTGTACCAATCGGACGGCTGTTTCTCATCGAGCCAAAAGCTCAGAACGTCATCAGGTGCAGCAATCATACAAATTCTCCCAATTGCGCGGGTATTGACACCACTTTGTTACAATCAGCTTAGCGCCGTCTCCAAGTAACAAAATGCGTCAAATGCGACATCATTAGGGGGAATTTTCGTCAAGCTGCTCTTCAATTGCGTTTTCAATCGCGATTTCTTGCGCAACTTCAACAAAAACTGGCGAGACCGAGGGCATAACAGCTTGGAAGCCAGCCGTCTCATCCGCTGAAGGCGCAGAACGCTGGGTCATCCGGAAGGTCGCATACCCGCCAATCGCAAGCATCAACGCCGAGATCACTCCGAAAAACGCCCAAGGCCCGAAGGTTGTCATCAACCAACCCGTTATGATCGGTCCGGAAATTGCCCCGAGCCCGTTAATAAAAACCATACCCCCAGAGGCCGCAGCCATATCTTCGTACTCCAGAAAGTCATTCGTATACGCGAGAAATAGGGAATACAGCGGGTTGGAAGTTCCCCCCACGAAGAACGCGGTTGCAAGAAGCAAGACATAATTGTCCTCCCACAAAATGGCCGCGCAGGCCGATATGCCGCCCAAACCCGCAGATACCAAGATCAAGAGCCGTCGATCCATCCTGTCAGATGCGAGGCCAAGCGGGTATTGCATGAGCATAGCGCCAACATAGAACGCAGACACGAAGAGCGAGATTTGCCCAACCGACAAGCCGATTTTGCCTCCATAGACCGCTGCCATACCAAACTGCGCAGAGAAAACGCCGCCGAGCAAAAACATTCCGACAACGCCCAAGGGCGAAGCATCATAGAGCTGTCGCAGCGTCATCGGCTGGGTTGTCTCAAATGCGGGCGTTGGACTAACGGACAAAAGGATTGGCGCGAAGGCCACGGAAACCAAAACCGAAGGCACGATGAACAGGATAAAGCCCGAAGGATCGCCCAAGACCAGAACACCCTGCGCCGCAACGATACCGATCATCTGAACAATCATATACAGCGAGAGCGTCTGCCCCCGCGTTTCATTCGTTACCGAATTGTTAAGCCAGCTTTCAGCTGTCACATAAACGCCAGAAAAGCAAAACCCGATGATAATGCGCCCGACAATCCACGCTTCGGCGTTCAGTAGCGTCGGATAGAGGATCAAAACCGCGGAAATAAGCGATCCAAGCGCAGCAAAGACCCGTACATGCCCTACACGGCGGATCATCTCGGGCGCCATACGCGAACCGCCCAAAAAGCCGATGAAATACGCCGACATTACCAAGGACATTTGGAAGGTCGAAAATCCTTCGATCTCGCCTCGGATACCAAGCAAAGTGCCTTGCAGGCCGTTGCCAAGCATTAGCAACATCATTCCGAGCAAGAGTGCCCAAGAGTTTGACAGAACGGAAATCATCGGCGGGCCTCGTTTGGGCAAATATCAATGAATCAGCATCTAGGCTTCGCAACGTTGGCGGTCTGATACAGGCGCGACATTTCGAATGTCGCGCACGGCCTAGTCAGGAATAAGCAACGAGCTGTCACCATAAGAAAAGAAACGGTATCCGTTCTCAATCGCATGTTCATAAATGTGATCGACACGTTGTTTTCCGATCAAAGCAGACACCAGCATCATCAAGGTACTTTTAGGCAAGTGAAAGTTGGTCATTAACGCATCCGCCACATGAAATGTGAACCCCGGATAGATGAAGATATCTGTTTCCCCCTGCCAAGGCGTGATTGCCCCCGTTTGCACCGCTGCGCTTTCGATCAATCGCAGCGCCGTGGTTCCGACAGGAATAACGCGCCGCCCCTCTGATTTGGCCTTGGCAATCTGGGCTGCCGCTTTTTCGCTAACCTGCCCCCATTCGGCATGCATTTTGTGGCTCGTTACATCTTCCACCTTTACAGGCAGAAAGGTTCCGGCCCCCACATGAAGGGTGACATGGGCAAACTCCACACCGCGCTTGGCGAGTTCAGCAAGCAAAGCATCATCAAAATGAAGCGATGCCGTGGGCGCTGCAACTGCGCCGGTATGGGCTGCAAAAACAGTCTGATAGTCTTCCTTATCTTGCGCATCCGCCGCGCGGCGCGCCGCAATATAGGGCGGCAAGGGCATCGCACCCGCATCCGCCAGCGCGGCATCAAAAGCATCTCCCTGAACGTTAAATTCAAGCGTGCCCTGCCCGTCTTCTTTAGCGATAAGCGTCGCACTTAGCGCGTCGGAAAAGAGGATGCTTTCCCCCTCTTTCACTTTGCGCAACGGCTTGATCAACGCGCGCCAAGCGCCTTGCTTGGCGCTTGGATCCAGCAAAGTCACCTCTATCTTTGCTTCGCCAGAGCCATGTTCGCTTTGACGTTTGCGCACACCAAACAAACGCGCTGGAATGACCTTGGTGTCATTCAAAACCAGCACATCACCCGCTTGAAGAATATCGGGTAAATCATACACGTGTTTGTCCGAGATCACCCCACCTTGCGCCAGCAACAAACGCGATGCGCTGCGCGGCTTTACAGGGCGTGTCGCGATCAACTCTTCCGGGAGATCGAAATCAAAATCACTCAGTTTCATTGGTGTCATTGACCTAATTTTGGTGGCGGGCGTCTGAAAATTTCACGAAACATTCCCGGCGTGAACAGCGAAAGCGGATTGACCTTAACCTGAGGAGCCGCAGCCGCGCCCTCAAGCGTATAATTGAAGCCAATGAGGCCCTCGCCACGGCGCGTCAAGATGCTGCCGATGCCATTGATCGCAAAAAACGGCGAGACCACACCCTGCATATCCATGGTTTTGCTTGCGACATCATAATACCCGTCAACCGACAGGCCAAGAGACGGGCCAACTGCGCTGCCCTCAGAGACAATGATCGTCTTTGGCGTCAATCGGAACACGCTGCTTACTTCGTTAAACATCAACCCGCGACCGTCCATTTGCTCAAGCAAACCAATTCCACTGGCCGCGCTAAGAACCGCAAGCGCAGGCGGAGCGTTGCGCAAGCGAATATTTGCGATGCTCAAGGATCCGTCATATTGGCCCTCTGCATTTCGAGGATCAAGCGTCAGTGTCAGCGCGCCTTGGCTCGCATTTTTCAACAAGCCAGCGGCATTTAACGCAGCGCCTGCATCACTTGTTTTGATGCGCACCGCAGTTTTTCCCGCTTTGGGCGTGGTTTGACCGGTGATCAAGGCAGAGCCGTTCAACTGACCATTGAATTCACCGTTCAGACCACGGTCGGACACAAATTTTCCAGTAAACCGCTTTAACGCGATATCTTGCGTGACCTGTAGATGATCAAGTTTCACACCAAGCGGCGTCGCCCCTGTCGATGCGTTGCTGTTTTGGCTCGGAATATTGCGCAGATCAAGCCTGCCACCGTCGACTTCAACCCCTGGCGTTGCGTTAGCGCCGCGCCCGATCAAACTTAGTTTCGCGTCAAGCCAGTTCCCTGCTTTCACACGCTCAAACGTTGCGCGATCCAAGGTCCCATTTGCTTTGATTTTGACGGACCCGAGAGCTTCCAAGCCAGCCGCCTTCAGCGACAAGCGATCAACCTTTGGCACCGCGCCTGTCTTTTTGCTTCCAAGTGTGCCGCGCACAGCGAGCGTGGCTTTGCTCTTAGCACTCTTGCGCCAGCCCAAAGGCGCAATATTCAAACCAACCCCGAGCAAACCGGAGTTAAGTTCAAAGCTAGGAACGCTATCAGGCTTTAGATCCAACGCGATATCCGCACTGCCTTTGCCGGAAACCGATCCGGGCGGCAGACCTATGTTGAAGGCTTTGACAAATTGCTCTGACAGTTCGATCTGACCAGTAAGTTGGCTACCCCCGCCTTTTTGCCCCAAAGGCATGCTCCAAGCCCCTTCAAACGGGATAGCATCAATTCGGCCCTTACCGGAAAGCGAAAGTCCACTTGGTTTTGCCTTCAGATCAAGGCGTGCTGACGTGAGTTTTCGCCCTTCAACCAAGGTTTCGCTTGTAACTGCAGTTATCTTTCCTGCGACATCAAAAATGATTTCCGAAGCTGGCACTTTCTGTTTCAAAGGCACATTGATCTCGCCGCTCAGCTCTGCGCGACCATTTGCAAGCGCCACGGGCTGACCCGCTTTGCTCAAGAACTCGAATGGAGGTTGGTCGAGGACTGAAAGCGCCGCCGTGACCGAGCTGCTTGTTGCGAGGGTCACATTTGACGGGGCACCGCGCACCCGCATGTCCGGGATTTCAAAAACGGTGCCAGCGACATCAATTTGCCCGCCTTGCGGCGCGACCACATGCCCAGCTTCGGCAACAGCGATCAAACGTTCGTTTTCAATCATCACATACCCCCGCCCTTTTTCAACTGGCGGCAGGTATTTCAAGAATTTCAATGATGTATCGCTGAATTCAAGCCCCAGATGCAAGTTCGGGCGTTCCCCTTCGGAGGCACGAAACGCAAGGCGCGCGCCGTGTATTTCGCCGCCAAGGATATTGCTTTCAATCCAAGTGCGGGTTTTTTCCTTGGCCGTTTCTGGCCACACACGCAGAACTTCTTTCAGATCGAGGCTTTGTGCATTTGCATCAACGGCGATGCGCCAGCCATCTTCGCCCACATCCGCGCGCCCGTTTGCGCTCAAGGTTTGCCCTGCTTCATGCAAGAGCAGCTGACCAATGTCCAAACGGAACGGATCGAACACCAACCGCATGTCCAATTCAGCGCGCTCAAGCGTGATAGGTTCAGGGTAAAGGCCGTCAGGATTGGCTTTTACGTTGTTCAAGCGGAATTGTCCGAGCATCGCAACAGGCCAACCACCGGGCGCATTCTCCATGCGCGCGCGCCCTTCTCCGCTTGCTTCGAACCATTCAGTTTTCACCGTTAACTCATTGAAGGATAATATGTTTTCATCAGGTTCATAACTGAAGTAGGCCCGCGCACCATCAAAAGGAATGGGGCGCGCTTCATCTTCAGGACGCACCACGCCTTTGCCGATTTGAAGCGTTGCATTGAGAGGCCCCAAATCGCCGTCGTCATCAACTTCAATCCGCAAAGATCCAGAAATCGGCGCGCGCAGAGCCCCCATCCACGCCAAGCCTGCGGTTTGACTTGCAATGTCTTCGGACGGGGCATCCGCCAGTGTTAGCCCCAAACGCGCAGCAGGCGATCCGATTTCGCTATCATAGCTCATTTCAAGCGTTGTCGCGTAATCCTGCCCCCCCAAAAGCGCAAAATCTGCACCAATCGCCAATTGCCCGTCCTTCGAGCTAAGACGCATGCGCCCGCCATCAACGGTCCAAGCACGCCCTGCGCGCGCATCTTCATAAAGAACTGTAAGGCTATCGGCGCTGACTTCGCGCAAATGCGCGAGTTCTGGCTGCACAAGAACTTGATCAATGCGATCTATCAATTCAACCAAACTTGCGGCCTGTTCACTAGATTGCAGCGCGGAGCCAATCGTCAAATCGAAATGCCCGTCCGACGCGCGCCTTAGTTTAATCAAAGCGCCCGACAGAGAGATTTTCTTAGGCGAAAACTGTCCCTTCAGAGCCGCAGGAAAAGCCGCGCGCACACTAAATTCGCTAAGCGAGGCAAAGGGCAACCCTGTGTCATCAAGGGCTGTCACATTTTGAAAGAAGACACGCGGACTAAGGTCAGATCGCTCTATGCGCAGGGAAATATCGCCCAGATCAATTTTGATGTCAGGCAGCGCTTCTGCCAGCTTTTCCTCAATTCGCGCCTGAAGCCAGTCGGGCGCAGGAATGTCGCGCCCGATAAGCACGGCGAATCCAAGCGCGAGCGCAACACTCAAGCCAAGAACACCGCTCCACACCGCATGCGCCATATGACGCTTGCGCAAACGACGTTCGCGGTTTTGCGGCTTTGCGGCCTCATCTGGAACCTGCGGGGTTTCGCTCATTCGGTAAAGCTTTGCTCATTATTGCAGAGAACGGCGTTCTCATTCTTGTTCTCTTCTAATATGAAACGCGTGGGCAGTTAAACCAAGGGGGATGCCAAATGATTGATGTCGGTGAGAAAGCGCCAGAATTTTCATTGTCGGCAAGCGGTGATCAAACCCTTAGCCTTGCGGATGCCAATTGCCCTGTTGTTCTGTTCTTCTATCCGCGCGACGACACACCGGGCTGCACAAAAGAAGCCATCGGCTTTACCGATCTGAGTGCTGATTTTGCCGCAATTGGCGTCAAAGTCTGGGGCATTTCAGCGGATAGCATTAAAAGCCACGAAAAATTCATCACCAAACATGGGCTATCTATGCCGCTTTTGGCAGACACCGACAACGCTGTCAGCGAAGCTTATGGCGTGTGGAAAGAAAAGAATATGTACGGCAAAAAGTTCTTCGGGATAGAGCGTTCAACCTTTTTGATCGCTTCAGACGGCACGCTTGCACAGGTTTGGCGCAAAGTGAAAGTGCCAGGTCATGTTGATGCCGTGTTTGACGCCGCAAAGGCGCTAAGCGCATGAAACCATTGGCGCAAATGGCGCTTGATGTTCTGCAAACAGCAGACGGAAGAGAAAAGACAGCGCTTTCACACAAATACGCGGCACAATGGCGCGCTGCGCGCGCTGATGGAAGCTTGCCAGAGATTGGCACCGCCAATCCGCCGATGCATCCTGCCCGTCCTGCAAAGCCTGAACTGCTCTCGCCGCGTGATGTTCCGCGCCGCAGGCCGGGCACTGAACCGGGTCGCCTTGCGCTACTACATGCAGTTGCGCATATCGAACTCAACGCCGTCGATCTTCACTGGGATATCATCGCGCGTTTCACCCATGTCCCCCTGCCTGCTGGCTTTTATGACGATTGGGTCAGTGCTGCGGACGACGAATCCAAACATTTCAATTTGATGTGTGATTGCCTTGAAGAAATGGGCAGCTATTACGGCGCTATGCCTGCACATGCAGGCATGTGGCGCGCTGCGGAGGATACCGCGAACGACTTCATGGGCCGCTTGGCTGTCGTGCCTATGGTGCTTGAAGCGCGCGGACTTGACGTGACACCGGGCATGATCAAAATCTTCCAAAATGCGAAGGCTGAAAGCGCGGTTGCCGCGTTAGAAACCATCTACGCAGAAGAAGTCAGCCACGTTGCTTATGGCTCAAAGTGGTTCAATTTCATGTGCGGGCGGGAAAACTCTGACCCCAAAGAGGTGTTCCACGCCCTTGTTCGGCGCTACTTCCCCGGCAAGCTCAAACCACCCTTTAACGAAGAGAAACGCGCTGATGCGGGTTTGCCACCTGACTTTTACTGGCCCTTAACCGAAGATTTGCCTGCCCCAGGAGCAGAGTGAAACGCGAAAGCAAGTCTTTGAGTTAGGCGGTTTTTTGCCACAAATTGTCATTAATTCCCCATGCTGTCCTGCGCCTTGCGCCAAATGACTTGCGTGCTTGCATATGGCTGTTTATGAAATCCACAAGGCGGCGGAGATCCTTCACTCGGATTTACAATGAACGCCATTATTGGGTTGGGACAATAAGGGGATGCTGGTTTGCGAACTCGGCTTTCAATGAAGATTAATGCGCTGCTAGAGCGCCATTTTCCTGAGCGCCGGCTTTTCCTGCGCTCCGACACGGATACGCGGTTCATCCGTTTGCGTCCTACCACTCAGCTCGTTGGCTTTGCTGGCGTTGCGATAATCGTCGCTTGGGCAATTATCGCGACCTCTATCTTGTTGATGGACAGCATTGGCGCGGGCAATTTTCGGGATCAAGCAAAGCGGGATCAAGACGCTTATGAGCGCCGCTTGAACGAGCTGTCTTCAGAACGCGACGCGCGCGCCGAAGAAGCCCTTGCCGCGCAAGAGCGTTTCAACGCAGCGCTTGGCCAGATTTCGATGATGCAATCCGAACTTCTAAGTTCTGAAACACGTCGCCGCGAATTGGAAACGGGCATCGAGGTGGTTCAATCCACTCTGCGCCGCACGATGAAAGACCGCGAAGCAGCGCGCACCCAATTGGCAGAAGTTTCTGCTGGTGGCGAAAACTCTTCGGTCAATAGCGCTGCGGATGACGCTGCGCTTGATTTCCTGACTGCGGCTTTAGAATCTACCGCAAAGGAGCGCGATCAAGTTGTCGCAGATGCGCAAGACGCATTGATCCAAGCAGAAGAAATGAAGTCAGAAATCCAAGTGATGTCTGACAAGAACGACCAGATTTTCCGCCAGCTCGAAGAAGCAATGACTGTCTCGGTCAAACCTCTGGACAAGATGTTCCGCGCGGCTGGTATGAACCCAGATCGCATTCTTAATGAAGTGCGTAAAGGCTATTCTGGTCAGGGTGGCCCGTTGATGCCACTTAGCTTCTCAACGCGCGGTGAGGCCCCGTCTGGCGAAACGAAACGTGCGAACCAAATCCTTAAAGATATGGATTCGCTCAACCTTTACCGTATTGCTGCGCAAAAAGCGCCATTTGCAAAACCGGTCAAAGACGCGGTTCGTTTCACTTCCGGCTTTGGTCGTCGCTGGGGCCGCATGCACAGCGGCGCTGATTTTGCGGGTCCACACGGAACCCCAATTTATTCAACCGCCGATGGTGTCATCGTGCACGCTGGCTGGCAATCAGGCTATGGCCGCTTGATCAAAATCCAGCACCAGTTCGGCATTGAAACACGCTACGCCCACCTTTCAAAAATTCGCGTTAAGGTTGGACAAAGGGTCTCGCGTGGTCAACGCATTGGTGATATGGGGAACACTGGACGTTCTACCGGCACCCATCTACATTACGAAGTTCGTGTCGGCGGAAAAGCCGTTAACCCGATGATCTACATTAAGGCTGCAAACGATGTTTTCTAAAAGCAAAATCAATGAGCCCGGTCCAAATGCGGACGGCGCTACACCCAGCACTCCTGAAGCAGCCGCACCGGCAGTGGCCCCGCGCCCGAGCGAATTCAAGGCTTCCGCACCCAAAGCAAAGCCGCCAGCATCAACGCTGTCTGCTGATCTGCATGTGACTGGCAACCTGAAAACGACCGGTGATATTCAGGTCGAAGGTACTGTCGAAGGCGACATCCGTGCGCATCTTCTGACCATTGGTGAAAGCGCAACGATCAAAGGGGAAGTGATCGCAGATGATGTCGTCGTAAACGGCCGTATCGTTGGCCGTGTGCGCGGTTTGAAGGTCCGTCTCACATCGACTGCACGTGTTGAGGGTGACATCATCCACAAGACAATCGCGATCGAAAGCGGTGCACACTTTGAAGGCTCCGTTCAGCGTCAGGATGATCCACTGAACACCAAAGGTGCGAGTAAAGTTCCAAGTGGCGCGCCGAAGTCCGAGTGAGCTTCGCGCATCAAATGATTTCTGTTGAGGGTCGCCTTGTGCGGCCCTTTTTCATGCAAGCGATCATGTCAGAATGGGCCTACCGATGAGCCGAAACTACGATGCGTTTTTTTCCAATAAACCCATGCCCAAGGCAGAGCCCTCCCCGCTTGAGCGTTTGGGATGGTCCAACTACTTTGCCCAGCAAACCGAAATTGACGCGATGGAGAAAACACCTCCCGTACGCATCACCTCGGTTCATCGCAGCGGGCTACAGGCGCAAGGCGTCGATGATCTGCACGCGACAATTCCCCCGCGTCAGGACGCAACGGTCGGGGATTGGTTTCTTTTTGATGCAGAACGCCCCCAAGACAGCATTCTCCTTGAGCGCAAAAGTCTGATAAAACGCCGCTCGCCGGGAAAAGACCGTTTTGAACAGCTGATCGCGGCGAATATTGACACGACCTTTATCGTGACGTCCTTCAATGCGGATTTCAACATTGCCCGCCTAGAGCGCTACGTCGCGCTGGCCCTTGATGCGGATGTAACCCCGGTGATCCTGATCACTAAGGCCGATCTGTGTGAAGATGTTGAACCGCTCATGAAACAAGCCCGCGCGATTTCGAGCAACGTTCATGTTGAAGCGCTCAATGCGAAATCTCCTGATACAACTCAACAACTCGCGCCTTGGTGCAAGATTGGTCAAACAATTGCGTTTCTTGGCTCATCAGGTGTGGGAAAGTCGACGCTCTCAAACGCACTCGCAGGTAATGACGATATTGAAACAGGTGCCGTGCGTTTTGGCGATAGCAAAGGGCGTCATACGACCACGCGGCGCGAGCTGCACTTTGTTTCCAGCGGGTGCGCGGTGCTGGACACACCGGGCATGCGCGAGTTGCAGCTCACCGACGCCGCCGCAGGCGTTGGAGATCTGTTTTCCGATCTGGAAGCGCTTCAATCCCAATGCAAATTTCGCGATTGCGCCCATGACAGTGAACCGGGATGCGCGGTAAAAGCCGCGCTTGAGAACGGAACAATCGAGCGCGCACGTGTGAACCGTTGGCGCAAACTCGTGGCCGAAGATGCCTTTAACACGGCGTCTTTGTCAGAGCGGAAACACAAAGAGAAAAACCTGAGCAAGATCATCAAATCTTTAGATTTGAAAAACAAAAAATAAGGTTCAGGCACATTACGTGCCAACCCCCTTTTGCTCAAAATATCAAACTATGCTGCGCCTAAGCGTTTATCTCATACATCTGAAGATCATCGCTTGAGAGCGCTTCGTTCAACTCAAAGCCGTTCTTCTCCAAAACCCGAGCCGATGCATCGTTGCCACTGGCAACCCCCGCGCGCACACAGGGCATGTCAAACTCATCAAAGCCATTCAATGCGCCCGCGATCAATTCACTTGCATAGCCTTGTTTCCATTCGCTATCAGCAAACAGATAGCCAAGCATCAGGAAGACGTCTGGCGCGTTGTCCTCGTCATCGGTTTGCTCCACACGTTCGCTTAAGATCAACAGGCCGATGAGCCTGTTATCTGCCTTCAACCGAACGGTATAAACAGAAGCGCTTTCATCGCGCGCTGTTATCCATTCTGAAACCGCGTCTTCGCCTTCTGACAATGCGAGCTCAGCTGGCAAGAACTTAAGAACCTTTGGTGTAAGCAATTTTGCGACACCGCGTTCTAATACGGACATATCGCCATCATCCCCCAACTGCGCAGCCCAATGGGTTACACTTAGACGGTCTGTCGAAAAATCCTCTAATCGCTCTTCTTCGCTGTGTTCATCTTCGTACATGCAACACTCTACCCCTTACTTTGCCTACTCATCGAGATCGGCACCCCAATATAAAAAGTCTAACCACGTTTGATGTAACTCTTTTTGCACCCGCGCCAGTTTGCGCCCAATCTTGTCCAACTCATGTGGACTTGGCACGCGCGGAGCGCGCAACAGTTTCATCCCAGCTTCCTTCGGCGTTCTGTTTCCTTTTCGCAAGTTACAGCTCTGACAAGCTGCAACAATATTCTCAAAATTCGCAGGCCCTTTGCGAGAACGCGGCATGACATGATCAAACGTCAGATCTTTTGCAGCTCGTTTGGTGCCGCAATACTGACAGCAGAACCCATCTCGCAAAAACAAATTGTATCGCGTAAATGCTGCATTCCTGCGCTTGTGATACTGACGTAGGCACACAACCGCTGGCACATTGAAGGCGTGTTTTGCAGAGTGGACTGCGACGTCTTCGTAGCCTTTAAGTTGGATAACCCTTTCTTGTAGCACAGCAGTCATTGCTTCTTGCCATGACCATGTAGAAAGCGGCATCCAGCTTAGGGGTTGCATGTCAGCGTTCAAAACCAAGGTACGGCGTGCATTTAGTTGCTGTAGGTTTGACGTGGTTTGCTCAGAAATCACATCGCCCCCCTTAACACATGACGCCGCGATTTAGCGCATCGAATGCTTTTGGGTTCTACAATTTTGAAGCCATTCCTCCCTGAAAGACCTACCACGGTTCAAGCTTAAGACCGTGTAAACATAATTCCACTATATATAGAGGCCGCTTACTAGCAAGCCCTATATAGTGCCCTACGAGACACAGTAGAATTAGGAGAACGCTGCGATGGCGCAGCGCCAAGGCGCGATCAGAGGTTTAGCTTGTCGCGCATAAAGGCCAATGCAACGGAAAGCCCGTCCGGCGCAATTCCATGCGCTGTGCCTTTCATAATATGCGCATAGACATCCTCAAAGCCTGCCTTTTGCAAAGCTTCGGCCGCTTCTGGCAGAGATTGCACCGGGACCACATCGTCCGCATCGCCATGCACCAAGAGGATTGGAGGGCGAACAACCACCTCGTCCACCAGCAATTCGGGTGAAAGCAAACGGCCCGAGAAACCGACGACACCTGCAACTGAATCCTCGCGGCGCGGCGCGACATGCAGTGACATCATCGTGCCTTGCGAGAAGCCGAACAAAACGACCTGCTCAGGCAGCACGTCTTCATCCACCATCAAAGCGTCAAGAAAGGCGTTCAAGTCTTCAACCGCCGCGTTCATTCCGCGCTCGGCCTCTTCTTCTGAAGAATTGTCGATCCATGGGATCGGGAACCACTGGAACCCCATTGGCGATCCTGCGCAATCCTCTGGCGCATCAGGGGCGACGAACAGCGTATCTGGCAGGTGTTCGCCCAAAGGATCAGCAAGGCCCAAAAGGTCCGCACCATTGGCCCCATATCCGTGCAAGAATACTACGACCGAACGTGTCTCGCCCGAAAGTGGCTCGCGGCGCTGTGCGTTAAGAACTCGTGTCATCTGATACCTTCCCGTGCTTTTGCTACGCGGTAGTAGGCCCAAAGCACGCGCGCTGCAACCGACCGCCACGGCGACCAATCCGCCGCGATTATTCTCATTTGTTTTTCTTTCGGGCGCTCGGGCAAATCAAGCAAAATGCGCGCCGCTTCTTGCAGGGCTAAATCCCCATGCGCAAACACATCTGCACGCCCTAGACTGAACATCGCATAAATTTCTGCGGTCCATTGCCCAATACCTGTGACTTTTGTGAGGGTTTTAATGACGTCATCTGACGACATCGCCCGTAGGGCCTCGTAATCAATACGTTCAGCAGCCAAAGCACGGGCATAGCGCATTTTTTGACCGCTCAGCCCAGCCGCGCGTAATTCGTCATCGGTAGCCTTTGCAATGTTATCCTCAGAGGTCAGACCCAAACCTTCCATCCGCGCCCAAATCGCATTGGCCGAGGCGACAGACACTTGCTGACCAATGATCGCATTCAAAAGCTGATCAAATCCTTCTGGTTTCAAACGCAATGGCAAGGGCCCCGTCTCTTCCCAAGCGGCTTTGAAACGCGGATCATAGGATGCCAGCCATTCGGCCCCTTCGATCACGCAAGCGTCGCCCTTAATCACCCGTTCATCCATGCGCGGCGCTCCATTCGATGGCCTGCTCAATCGTTGAGACACAAAGCGCATCCGGCACAGCAGGACGTTCAATCATCCCGACCTTCAAGCCAAGTTCACGCGCGGCATCGAGTTTGGAAAAGCTTGCCGTTCCCCCTGCATTCTTCACGATCAACCAATCAATTTTGAGTTTCTTGAACAAACGCACTTCATCTTCGATTGAAAACGGCGGACGCCCGATCAGAAACTCCCCGTTTGGAAACGGAAATGGCCCGTTAGGCGGATCAATCTGGCGGCAAATTAGATAATTGTTTGAAAGGTTGGCAAACCTCTCCAGCGTTTTGCGGCCCGTTGCAAGGAAGATGATTTCACCCGCCTTAACGTGCTGCGCAGCTTCGGTTTCATTGCCAAGCATCGTCCAATTGTCCTGCTCAGTCGCGCGCCATGCAGGGCGGCTATAAAGGCAATAGGGAATGCCCAGCTCAGCGCAAATGCGCGCGGAGCGCTCTGTTATTGCGCTCGCAAAAGGATGCGTTGCGTCCAGGACCGCAGAAATCGAATGCTCTTTCAGATAGGTTTTGAAGCCTTGAGCCCCGCCAAAACCCCCGCTCCGCGTTGGCACGTCCTGCGCGCGCGGAGAGCGCGTTGCCCCAGCGAGCGAGGCAATCACATCAATGCCACTGCGGTGTAAGTCAGCCGCGATATCGCGCCCCTCGCGGGTGCCAGAAAGTACCAGAATTGTCATGCGCGCGCTATCACCTTGCCTTTGCGATCAATTATCACCACATCCGCGCCGACGCTATCAGGGATCATCCCGCGCACGGTCTTTAGGGCGTTTTGCGCCACCCAAACGGCCATATCTTCTCCAACAGTTTCATAGGCTTGCAAGGCGGTGTTCATGTCTGCAACCTCCGCTCGATCAAGCACATGCGCCAGAGCGGCCAAATCCACTTGCGAGCGACCAGAGTGTAAATCGCGCGCGCCTTGGGCCAGTTTTGTCATTTTGCCTATCCCGCCCCCAATCGTGACATGAGGCACGGGATGTTTGTTGATATATTTCAACATGCCGCCAACAAAATCGCCCATGTCCATCATTGCGTGATCAGGTAGATCGTAGAGGCCCTGCACCACCCGCTCGCTGGTCGCCCCAGTGCAGCCCGCAATGCGCGGCAAGCCTTCAGCGCGCGCTACGTCAACGCCGCGATGGATTGAGGCAATCCAAGCCGCGCAACTAAACGGGCGCACAATGCCCGTTGTGCCAAGGATCGACAGCCCGCCGATAATTCCGAGACGCGGGTTCCATGTTTTTTCCGCCAACTCCGCGCCATTAGGCACACTAAGCGTAATCGTAATATCGGCCCCCTCGCCCAAGCGCGCGGCGGTATCACGCACGACGCTTTGCATCATCGAACGTGGCACCGGGTTTATTGCAGGCTCGCCCACTGCAATCGGTAAACCGGGGCGCGTCACATGGCCGATGCCTGTTCCGCCTTTGAAAATGATGCCCCCTTGGGACACCTCAACCCGCGCCTCGATTAAAGCCTGATGCGTCACGTCAGGGTCATCTCCTGCATCCTTGATCACAGCCGCGCAGGCAAATCCGTCGCCAATCTCACTTTTCGCAATTTCGAAGACAGGCGTTTCACCACGCGGGAGCGTAATTTGCACCGATGACGGCACACGCCCTTCCCAGAGCCCAGCAAGCGCGGCTTGCACCGCTGCTGTCGCGCAGGCACCTGTGGTCCAACCACGGCGCAGTTCTGTTTCGGGCTTTCTGCTCATCTCGCTGACTATAGGCGTGCAAATCCGCGCCGCCAATTGCTCAAATGATGTCGCTTGGTCCCTTTCCCCTAAATGACGCAGGGGGCATAAGGGGCACATGAGCGACTCGCATATCTCCCTCCCCGCGTTAGTGGGCAACGAATGGCCCGAATTCCAAGCTGGCTGGGTTTGGCTTGCTGGTGCTGGCCCTGGTGATCCAGGGCTGTTGACCCTTCACACCTTGAACGCTTTGCGCCAAGCGGATGTGATTGTCTATGACGCCCTCGTGCAAAGCGCGATTTTGGACTGGGCACCACAAGCCGAGCATATCTACGCAGGCAAACGCGGCGGCAAGCCTTCAGCCAAGCAGCGCGATATTTCGCTGCAACTGGTCGAAATGGCCCAAGCGGGCAAACGCGTTTTGCGTCTTAAGGGTGGCGATCCATTCGTATTTGGGCGCGGCGGTGAAGAAGGCCAAACGCTGGTGCAGCACGGCATTCCTATTCGCATCATTCCGGGCATTAGCGCAGGCATCGGCGGTCTAGCCTACGCAGGCATTCCCGTCACGCACCGCGATGTGAATCAATCTGTGACCTTTGTGACAGGCCATGATCAGACTGGCGACACGCCATCTTCGCTCAATTGGAAGGCCATCGCCGAGGGCGCGCAGGTGCTGGTGATCTACATGGGCATGAAACATGTCGAACGCATCGCCAATGCCTTGCTTGACGCAGGGCGCGACCCAAATGAGCCTGCCGCGGTTGTCACCTCTGCCACGACGCCAGATCAGCATGTGCTGGAAACCACGCTTGGCGCGATGGCAGCGGACATTGAAAAGGCAGATCTAAAGCCGCCGTCCATCTTGTGCATTGGCCGCTCTGTCCTGATGCGCCAAGCGCTCGATTGGCAAGCCATTGCCCAAGGTTTCGAGCCGCGCAACACCGATCCTTTGGGACGAGGCAAACCTGCCGAGGCCATATGAAGACCGGCACGGGCCTCATCATCGCGGCTCCTGCTTCGGGCTCGGGCAAAACAACCCTAACACTTGGTTTGCTGCGCGCGCTCAAGCGCCAAGGCCATGCAATTCGCGGCGCAAAATCTGGCCCTGATTATATCGACCCGCGCTTTCACGAGGCGGCCTCTGGCGCAGCTTGCTTTAACCTTGATGCTTGGGCCATGTCGTCAGAGCGTATCACCTCACTGGCAGCGGGCGATGCGCCTTTGATCGTTGAGGGCGCAATGGGCCTGTTTGACGGCGCCCCCCCTGAAGGCCGCGGCTCTGTCGCGGATTTGGCGAAAATTCTTAAATTGCCCGTCATCATGGTGATCGACGCGTCCCGTATGGCCCAATCGGTTGCGCCCATTTTGCAAGGCTTTGCGCAGTATGATCCGAACGTCGTAATCGCAGGCGTCATTTTGAACAAAGTCGGCAGCGCGCGCCACGAGACGATGCTGCGCCGCGCGCTCGAGCCGCTCGGCTTGCCTGTGCTTGGCGCAATCCCTCGCGACGCAGCTATTCAAACGCCCTCGCGCCACCTTGGATTGGTTCAAGCACAAGAGCGCGATGATTTGGACAGTTTCATCGATCTTGCCGCAGATTTGGTCGCCTCCCGTATCGACCTCAGCGCGCTAACAGCGTTGTCAAAGCCATTGCCCAAACACAGCGCATTGCCCTCGCTCGCGCCGCCCGCGCAGCGTATCGCGATCGCGCAGGACGCCGCCTTTGCGTTTGCCTACCCTCATGTTTTGCAAGACTGGCGTGCACAAGGCGCGGAAGTCATCGCATTTTCACCGCTCGCAAATGCGGCAGTTCCAGAAAGCGATTTCGTCTTCTTACCCGGCGGCTATCCTGAACTTTACGCAGGCACATTGGCAAGCAGCGAGACATTTTTGCACTCTTTGCGCCAGCACGGCAGTGCCAAACCGATCTACGGAGAATGCGGCGGCTATATGCTCTTGGGCGATGGGTTGATTGACGCGGATGGAACGCGGCACGCGATGGCTGGGCTTCTGAAACTGGAAACGTCCTTCGCAAAACGAAAACTCCATCTCGGCTATCGCGCTTTGAGCGCCAAGACTGGCCCCTTCAAAGGCCGCTGGAACGCCCATGAATTCCACTACGCCAGCACCATACGCGCCGAAGGAACACCGCTGTTCCAAGCCAGCGACGCCGAGGGCACCGCCCTGCCCGACATGGGTTTGACGCAAGGTCACATCAGCGGTTCCTTTGCACACCTTATTGATGCGGCATGAGCGCGCTTGCTTGATCCAAAAAGCAGGCGTATGGCAGAATCCATGACCCAATCCACATCCTCATCACGTCGCACCGTTTTCATCCTCATTCTCGCCCAAGCCTTTCTTGGCGCGCAGATGCCGATGCTCTTCACAATCGCTGGCCTCGCCGGACAATCGCTCGCGTCAAACATCTGCTTTGCGACCATGCCGATTTCGATGATTGTTCTCGGGTCGATGTGCGCGGCCACGCCAATTTCAACGGTCATGCAGAAATATGGACGGCGCGCAGGGTTCTGGATCGGGACTGCGGGCGGCGCAACGGGTGGTTTGATCGGTGCAATCGCGCTTTATTACGCGTCTTTCCCGCTGTTTCTGTTTGGCAGCTTCTTCACTGGCCTCTACATGAGCGCGCAAGGGTTTTACCGCTTTGCTGCTGCTGACACGGCCAGCGATGAATTCCGCCCGAAAGCGATTTCCTATGTCATGGCAGGTGGTCTCGCATCAGCAATCATTGGCCCGCAATTGGTGAAATTCACCGCTGACGCCTATGTGGTGCCCTTCCTTGGCACTTATGCCGTGGTGATCGCGATCAACGTGATTGGCTCCGCTCTTTTCTTGTTCATCAAAATCCCGCCGCCCCCTGCACCAGCGGCTGACGCACCCGCTGCCAAAAGCCGGCTTGAATTGATCAAAACGCCGCGCATCGCAGTGGCAATGATCTGCGGCATGGTCTCTTACGCGCTGATGAACCTCGTGATGACCTCAACCCCCTTGGCGGTTGTTGGTTGCGGCTATGAGACGAATACAGCGGCGGATGTGGTGTCCAGCCACGTTCTAGCGATGTTCATCCCGTCGTTCTTTACCGGTCATCTGATCGCGCGTTTTGGCGTAGAAAAGATCGTTGGTGCAGGTCTCGTTATCCTTGCCGCAGCGGGCGTTGTTGCGCTGCAAGATGTAGAGCTTGAAAACTTCTTCATCGCGCTCATTTTGCTTGGCGTGGGTTGGAACTTTGGCTTTATCGGTGCCACAGCGATGCTCACCTCTGCGCATGAAAAGCAGGACCAAGGACGGGTTCAGGGCATGAACGATCTGTTTGTCTTTGGCGGCGTCACAATGGCATCGCTTGCCTCGGGCGGCTTGATGAACTGCTCTGGCGGTGATCCTGTTCAGGGCTGGACGGCGGTGAACCTTGCGATGGTGCCTTTCCTTGCCTTGGCGGGTTCTGCGCTAATTTGGCTGGTGATGCGCCCGAAAGAGTTCAGCGCCAGTTAACCGCTACCAACGCGCGAATAGCGCTGCCTTCATTAGGCTCAAAGAAGCGCGCAGACCGCTGGTTTGCAGCCGTCCCTCACTGACCGCACTCGGATCGCGCGCGGCTTGAACCAGCAAGGCTTCGCTATGGGCAAGTGAAATGCAACCCGCTGGCGCGAGCTGCTTGCGCTGTTTGCGCGCCCTACTCAAACGATCAAGCCCATCGTTTGCCAACTCGACAATTGCGCTGTGACGACCATCCAAAAGCGGCACACGTTTGGCCGCCTCAAGTTCTAGAATGGCTTGAAAGAACGTCGCTAACCCCGCCGCATATCCCGCATCTTTGGCAACCTGCGTGTCGGCTTTGCCAAGCGCATCGCAACTGGCGAACAACAGCCCCCCAGCGGTGTTCTCAAGATAGCGCGTGAAAGCTGCGGTGTCTTCGAACGGGTCTTTATAGATGTCCCAGCGGCGCGCTTCGATCAGGCGGTCAAATGCGCTTGCCCCCTCCTTGCTCAGGACAGTGGCCAGCGGCGTTGCGACCTCATGGCGGCGCACTTCGCGCCCTTCGATGATTTCTTCCATTACATCGCGCCACCATTGCAAACGCATCTCTGCAATCATTGGCTCCTGCGTCACCCAAGGGGCGCGCGCGATTTCAACATTCGCCGCATAGATTGGAAACAGCACGGCGCGCGCTTCGGGTTTTGCTGCCATCGCCGCGCGAAAGCGTGTCGGATCGCCCCGCTCAACGATGGCCGCACAGGCGTGCCAGTCAGGTGTCTTGCTCACTCAAACGTTCCTCGGATCAAGCTTTCGGTTTGCGCAGCGTCTACAATGCTCAGATGGGTTTCACCATCCACGATATGATAGCTGCCCTTGTCCGTGACCGCGCTCATCACCCCTTCGTATTGATCTGCGAAGAAGGCTTCGTCCTCGCTCCCAACGATCAGCGTGAAGTTCGGCAATGCCGCGATGTCCTTCAGGTAGTCGCCGCGCGGGGCAAACCCTGTGTTGAGGCGGTAGGAATAGGCCAGCGTTGCAAGGTGTCCGAATTTACCTTCGCGCGCCGCCTTGGGCATGTTGAATTGGATAATCGTGAGGTGATTCAGCGCAGTGATCTTGAATGTATTGAGCATACTCAGCCCAATGATGCGGCGCGTTAACACATGCGCCCAACCGCCTGAATTTAAACGTGTTGTCGGGGCGTTGTGCTTGAGAAAGGGCGCAAGCAGGATCGCCTCGTCCATCAGCGCGCCATGCACGCCGCCTGCAAATCGCGTCACCAACCCGCCGCCAGACGAATGACCTGCGACGATGACTTTTTGATTTGGCAGACGCTCTGCTTTGATTAACGCGGCGAGGTCATCTTCCATCTGGCCAATGTAATCCACATCCCCGCGCCGCTCTGGGCTAGCGCCGTGACCACGCAGATCCGGCACAAGCACATAGGCCTCATCTGACAGGCTTTGGGCGAGGTCATTAAATTGCAGCCCGACCCAACCAGAGCCGTGCACAAGAACCAACAAAGGTTTGCTGGCGTCCTGCGTTCCGTACTGGCGCACAGGCATTTGCCAGCCATCCCCCATTTCGATGCCGACCTGCGCAGGCGCAGTGCTAACGCCGCGCTCGACTGTGCTTTCAAAGTTCAAGCCAGCCGCGGCGTCGCTTTCAACAAGGGCCTTCGGATTTTGAGAGGCGATCAAACCAAGCGCGATCAGCGCGGTTATTGCGAGATTTATCGCCGTAAAAGTTATTATTTTCATGAGCATATCAATCGTCTTTCAAGTAAAAAATGTCATGGACCGTCACATCCAACGCCCGCGCGATTTGCATCGCGAGCAAGGCAGATGGGGTGAACACATGGTTTTCAATCGTGTTGATGGTTTTGCGCGAAACGCCGACCGCTTCAGCAAGGGATGCTTGGGTAAACCCCTTTTCCGTGCGCAGCGCTTTGAGCGTGTTTTGTAGCGTCTCCATAGCTCACCCCCGCAGCGAGATCAGGCAAAAGAGCAACATCGGCGAAGCACCATATGCAGTACCTGCGGCCGCTATGCCTGCAGCGGGAGAAATCCAGTCGCGCGTGATCGCAACAGCGCCAGCGATAAACAACAAGATGCCGATCCAATAGGATATCTGAACCGCCTTGCCCCACTCTGCGCGATACAGCTCGTCCATTGCGATTTGCGTATTTCGCGGCCCAGCAAGGATTGCAGACAGGGTGATTACGATCGCAGCGAAAACGCCAGCGATACCGGGCAACCAAGGCGAAAACGGTTGCGGGTTATCCCAGAGAATGGCCAAGCCACTGTAGCTGGCACAAACGAGTCCGGCGATGCCCAGAACGATCAGCCTTACATTTGTGAGTGTTTGAGCTTTCATGTCCTAGCCCTCCGCCAGCTTGAGGCCAGCAATGCCGATCACGATCAGCGCAGCACTTGCGAGGCGTAGCGGCGTTGCGCTTTCGCCAAACACCAGAATGCCGATGAGAAACGAGCCAATCGCACCAATGCCGACCCAAACAGGATAGGCCGTGCCAAGCGGCAAAGACTTCATCGCATAGGCCAGTAGCCAAAAGCTGGCAAACGCACCAATCGCGGTGATGCCGCTATAGAGGGGTTTGCTAAAGCCGTCGGACGCTTTGAGAGCTGCGGCCCAAACCACCTCTAGCCCGCCCGAAATTGTAAGTAGTAACCACGCCATTTGCTGCCCCATGTAACCTGTGGGTGACATGAGTAGCTAGGGTGACATGTAACGTCAAGGTTACTTCTTCATTTTTCTTTCGTATCGCGGATCAGCTTCCATTGGATCGCATCCAAGAGCGCCTCGAAACTCGCATCCACGATATTGGGCGACGCCCCCACCGTGCTCCAACGATTGCCTTTAGAATCAGCGCTATCGATGATGACACGCGTCACCGCTTCGGTACCGCCTTGGGTGATGCGCACCTTGAAATCGACGAGGCGCATATCGTCGATCATCTCTTGATATTGCCCCAAATCTTTCGCCAAAGCCTTGGAAAGCGCATTCACAGGACCACGATCCGAGCCCGTTTCATCCATGGATTCGCTGACGGAGAGTTTCTTTTCCCCATCCACTTTTACGACCACGACAGCCTCGGAAAGCGAGATCATCTTGTCGTATTTGTTCTTGCGGCGCTCAACCGTAACTTTGTAGCGCTTTACCTCGAAGAAATCGGGCATTTGGCCAAGCGCGCGGCGCGCCAGCAGCTCGAAACTGGCTTGCGCTGTGTCATAGGAATATCCAAGCGCTTCACGGCTTTTGATTTCATCGAGCAGGTAGCCAAGCGCAGGATCACCCTTTTCCACGCTTAGTCCCGCATCAGAAAGGCGTTTTCGCAGGTTAGATTGCCCCGCTTGGTTTGACATCGGAATGATACGTTCATTGCCCACAAGATCAGGCGCAACATGTTCATAGGTGGTGGGGTCTTTGAGAATGGCGGAGGCGTGCAAGCCCGCTTTATGAGCGAAGGCCGAATTACCAACAAAGGGCGCTTGGCGCTGGGGCACGCGGTTCAAAATGTCATCCAGCGTGCGCGATATCTGCGTGAGCGTTTTAAGCGCATCAAGCGTAACGCCTGTCTCAAACTGGCTTTTGTAGGGCTCTTTCAGCAGCAGGATTGGGATCAAAGTCGTGAGATTCGCATTGCCACAGCGCTCGCCCAACCCATTCAGCGTACCTTGGAGTTGGCGCGCGCCAGCATCGACAGCCGCAAGCGAACACGCGACAGCGTTTGCTGTGTCGTCGTGGGTGTGGATGCCAACTTGCTCACCGCTGATGCCAGAGGCGATGACCGCTTTGGTGATCTCGCTTACTTCCGCAGGGAGCGTACCGCCGTTGGTATCGCACAGCACCACCCAACGCGCACCAGCCTCGATGGCGGCGTGTAGGGTTTCGAGCGCGTAATCGGGATCGGCTTTATAGCCGTCAAAGAAATGTTCCGCATCAAAGAGCGCCTCGCGCCCCTCGCCCACGATATGTGACATGGAGGCGGCAATATTGGCGGTATTCTCGGCCTTGGTGATGCCGAGCGCGTCGGAGACATGGAAGGCGCTCGATTTACCGACAAGGCAGACGGAGCCTGTGTTGGCTTGCATGACTTGGGCGAGCACATCGTCGTTCTCAGCCGAGCGCCCTGCCCGTTTGGTCATGCCAAAGGCGGTCATTCTGGCACTGGTTTTTGGGGCTTCATCAAAGAACGCAGAGTCCGTCGGGTTCGCACCGGGCCAGCCGCCTTCGATGTAATCCACGCCAAGCTGGTCGAGCATTTCTGCGATCTGGATTTTCTCTTTGGTCGAGAATTGCACGCCTTGAGTTTGCTGCCCATCGCGCAGGGTGGTGTCGTAGAGGTAGAGTTTTTCTTTGCTCATGATGCGCACCGTCTGCTTGTCTCGCCAAGTCCGTGCTCTTGGCACGGACAGCCCCCGACCGCCCCCCAGGGCGGGGGCTTCACCCCCACCCGCGGTCGGAGGCTGTCCTGCGTTTCGAAACGGGTCACACTAAAGCCTCTATTTCTTTCTTTAGCCATTCCCATGTTTCGCGCCTGTTCACACCAGTCACTCTTACGAAACGAGGGTCTTTCTTCGCGATCAGCATAGCTTGGTAAGCGCCGAACCAATCAATTTCCAATTGAATGCCTTCTTTAGTTTGCATCGTCTTGATACCGATGTCAGAAAGTTGGGTTTTCAACGCATCCAATTTAGAGAAGTTCTTCGTTTTCATTGCTTCAGTCCTTAAGCTATTTAGCGTGTTTGCAAATAACCTAAGGTGGTTGGTTACACCAAATTCAGCACCGTCACTCAACCAATCTTCTTTTGCGTCGCTTAGCAACCCAAGTAGCCTTCCAGCTGCTTTTAAACTCGAAGCATCCTCTGCATTGGCCAGTTTATGCATCTCGGCAATTGCCCCAGCAGTGTTTAGGTCGTCCGCAATCGCGTGAATGACAGTTGCTGTAACGCGACCCTCATCGATTCCATCTGTCAATGCCTGCCATTTCCTCAGCGTCTTCTCAGCCTCTTTAGCCTTTTCAGCCGTCCAATCCATCGGCTTACGATAATGCGTGGACAAAAATACAAAACGAATGACCTCGCCCGGAACGCCTTGATCCAGTAAATCGCGCACGGTGAAGAAATTGCCCAAGGACTTGGACATCTTCTTGCCCTCGACCTGCAACATCTCGTTGTGCATCCAGATGCTGGCGAAATCATCGCCGACGCATTTGCTCTGCGCGATTTCATTCTCATGATGCGGGAACATCAGATCGTTGCCGCCGCCATGGATATCAAAGGCTTTACCCAGCAATTCATGCGCCATAGCAGAGCATTCGATATGCCAGCCCGGACGCCCGCGACCCCAAGGGCTATCCCAACCGGGCGTGCCTTCATCGGAGGGTTTCCAGATCACGAAATCCATTGGATTGCGCTTGTAGGGCGCGACTTCAACCCGTGCACCTGCGATCATATCATCGACAGAGCGACCGGACAGCTTGCCGTAATCAGCGTAGCTCTCAACGGCAAAGAGCACATGCCCTTCAGCCGCGTAAGCGTGGCCTTTAGCGATCAAGTCCTCCGCCATCGCGACCATCTGCGCGATATATTCGGTTGCGCGCGGCATATGCGTTGGCTCAAGCGCCCCCACAGCGGCCATATCATCGAGATACCACTGCGTTGTTTCATCGGTAATCTCTCGGATCGAGCGCCCACTCTCTGCCGCGCGCGCGTTGATCTTGTCGTCCACGTCAGTGAAATTGCGCACATAAGTCACATTCGCCTCGCCATACACATGGCGCAGCAAGCGGAACAGCGTATCAAACACGATCACAGGGCGCGCATTGCCGATATGGGCGCGATCATAGACCGTTGGACCACAGACATACATCGACACTTGCCCGTCTTTGATCGGCACCAGTTCCTCTTTGGAACGGGTCTTGGTGTTGTGCAGTGTGATTTTGGTCATGTCACAAGTCCTTAAAGCGCGCGCAGGTATTGCGGCGGACTTAGCAACTCAGATCAAAAGAAGAAATGTGAAACCGGCCCGCCTAACGAAGTTAGTGGGAAATACAGCAAATAATAATGATGCTTTGTACGGTGTTCATGCGCCCTTGATAGCGCGCAACTGCCCCCGCGTCCAGACGTGTTGACGAATCTCGCGCGCCGCGTCCAAGTGGGCGTCTGTTGCAAGGAGATCGCAATGCCAGTTCTGTCACCGAGATTGACCAATATCACGCCCAGCGGATCCGACGGTTGGGAGGTCTTCACGCGCGCCCGTCAAATGATCGCGGGCGGTACGCCTGTGACCGAGTTGACGATTGGCGAGCATGACATTCGCACTGACGCCAGCATCTTGGGTGCGATGGACAAGGCCGCGCGCGGTGGTCACACGGGCTATGCGATGGTACCCGGTATTTTGGCGCTGCGGACCGAGGTTGCGCGCCGCGTTGAGGAGCGCACTGGCGTAGAAACCACGGTTGAAAATGTCCTGATCACTCCCGGTGGACAAGCGGCGCTCTTTGCATCGCATCTTGCGGCCTGCCCCGAAGGGCACAAAGCGCTGTTCATCGATCCTTATTACGCAACCTACCCCGGCACGTTGCGCGGCATTGGCGGCATCGCGACCCCAATCCAAGCCCATGCCGAGGATGGCTTCCAACCGCGCATTGAGGATATCGAGGCAGAGGCGGAAGGCGCGGCGAGCCTTTTGATCAATTCCCCCAACAACCCGACAGGCGTTGTTTACACCCGCGAAACGCTTGAAGGCATCGCAGAGGTTTGCAAACGCCATGACCTCTGGCTCGTTTCTGACGAAGTCTACGACACGCAAGTCTGGGAGGGCGAACATATCTCGCCGCGCGCCCTGCCCGATATGGCCGAGCGCACGCTTGTAGTTGGCTCCATGTCCAAGAGCCATGCGATGACAGGAAGCCGCGTCGGTTGGATCGTTGGACCGAAAGAAGCGATTGCGCATCTGATGAACCTCGCCACACACACGACCTATGGCGTTGCAGGGTTCATTCAGGACGCCGCGCTCTTTGCGCTGCGTCAAGGGCCAGCTTTCGAACGAAAGATCGCCGCCCCGTTCGAGCGCCGCCGCGCAATCGCGGTCGACATTTTAAAACAACAAAACCATGTGCGCCTAATTCCTGCGGATGGCGCGATGTATGTGATGTTGGATATTCGCGAGACGGGTCTAACGGGTGAAGAGTTCGCCAATCGCTTGCTGGACGACGAACACATCGCCGTGATGCCCGGTGAAAGCTTTGGCCAAGCTGCTGCGGGTCATATTCGCGTCGCCATGACGATTGATGATGAGGCTTACGGCGATGCTTTGCGCAGACTTTGCGCTTTTGCGGCGACGCTTTGCGAATAGACTGAATTGCGCTAGTTTTTGGGAATAGAAGCAACGAAAGCAATTTTGATGACACGTATTTTGATGATTTTGGCGCTGGTTTTCTCGGCGAGCACGGCGCTGGCGCAATCCTACCCTGAATACAATTCGATAACCGTGAACGACTACGCGGGGCTTTTGGACGACGCCTCTGACGCGCGGGTTTCTAAGCAACTTGAGAAACTGCGCAAAGATACAGGTGTCGAAATGACAGTGCTTACACTGTCGCGCCAAGACATGTTCGCGCCAAATCAAACGCTAGAGCAATTCGCAACGGGTCTGTTCAATGAATGGGGCATTGGCGACAAGACCAGCAACGACGGTGTGCTCGTAATGATCCTGCGCACAGACCGCGCAATGCGTATCGAGCTTGGCCGTGCATATGGGCGCGATTGGGATCGCGCCGCGGCGCGCGTGATTGATCGCTCTTTCCTGCCTGCCTTTAAAGAGGATCGCTATCAGGACGGCATCGAGGCAGGTGTTACAGATACGATTAACACGATTGTCACTCCCTTCCTTGCCGGAGCCGAGGCCCCCAAAGGAGAGAGCGACAACTGGGTTTGGGCGATAGTTCTTGCCGTGTTCGGCGGCATTGGCGCGCTTATTTTCAAAGACAAATTCGTAAAGCTTAAGAAATGTCCGCAATGCGGGCAAAGGACGTTAGATTTAACGCGCGAAGTTTTGATGAAAGCCACGCGTAAGTCAGGCGGTCACGGCAACAAAATTATCAAATGCTCAAATTGTTCCTTCGAATCTGTAGAGCCCTATTCAACCAGCCGAATTTCTTCTTCCTCAAGCTCTAGCTTTGGCGGCGGCTCATCTGGTGGCGGCGGCGCATCTGGGCGCTGGTAAAGTCTGAAAGCGACGCCTTGTCGCAATTGAAGTAGAATCGCAAAAAAATTGGCTTTTCACTGATCTGCACTGGTCGGAGGAAAGCCCTTGGCGAACTCATCTTGGAAGCTCACGCTGACGCGCGTGACGATTGGAGCGCGGCGTGGCCGTGCGGCGCGCGGGCGCCCTTAGGAAGGTTTCACCCCTTCCCTATTCCAATTGAAAGCCAAGACTATCATGAATGCACAATCCCCTACTCGTCGCTCTGGCGGACGCTCTGCGCGCCGTGAAGCGCGCTCTAGCAAACTTGCCGATCACCTGCGCCCCATCCGCGCTGGGTTGGAAGGTGGGCAATATAAACCGCTCAGCGATATTGATGTAGAGAAAATCCACCAAGCGGCGCTGACGGCGCTTGAGACCATTGGCCTTGCCGATGCGCCTGCCTCTGGCGTTGAAATCCTGACGAATGCAGGTGCTATTCTTGGCGATGACGGACGCATCCGCTTTCCCCGCGCGCTGGTCGAGGATGCCCTCGCGAAGGCCAATCGCGAGGTGACGCTCTACAGTCGCGATGGTCTCAATGATCTCGATCTTTCAGGCCAGCGTGTGCATTACGGCACCGCTGGCGCTGCGGTTCATTTGGTGGATATCGAGGGCCATGAGTACCGCGAAAGCACGCTGCAAGACCTGCACGACGCCGCGCGCATTTGCGACGTGTTGGACAATATCAACTTTGTGCAGCGCCCCATGGTTGCGCGCGATATCCTCGACACGATGGAAGGCGAGTTGAATTCGGTTTACGCCTGCACAAGCGGGACGACAAAACATGTCGGCATATCCTTTTCCGAAGCAAGCATCGTCCCACACGCCGTTGAAATGCTGCATAAAATCGCGGGCGGCAAAGACAAATGGCTCGAGCGCCCGTTTATGTCCAATTCGAACTGCTTTGTTGTTCCGCCGATGAAATTCGCAACAGAATCCTGCGAAGTTATGGAGGCCTGCATTGAGGGCGGCATCCCTGTCTTGCTCTTGTCGGCTGGCATGGCTGGTGCGACGGCCCCCTCGACGATTGCAGGCGCGATCACGCAGGCCTGCGCGGAATGCCTTGCGGGTCTGGTCTATGTGAACGCCATCAAACCCGGCCATCCCGCGATCTTTGGCACATGGCCCTTTGGCCTTGATCTTCGCACGGGCGCAATGACCGTCGGCTCGGGCGAGCAAGCGTTGCTCTCGGCAGGCTGCGCGCAAATGCACGCCTTTTACGGCCTGCCCGGCGGCGCGGCAGGCGGCGCATCGGATTCCAAAATGCCGGACATGCAGGCGGGATGGGAGCAGATGTGCTCTAACGTTATGGCGGGGCTTTCTGGTCTCAACATGGTTTATGAGGCGGCTGGCATGCATTCCTCCCTGCTTGGGTTTTGCCACGAAAGCCTGATCCTCAGCGATGACATTATCGGGCAAGCCATGCGTTGTGTTCGCGGGATCGAAGTGAGTGACGAAACCCTCGCGCTGGATCAAATGGCAGAGGTCTGCATGGGTGGTCCCGGTCACTACCTTGGCACGGAACAAACGCTGGGCCGTATGCAAGCCGATCACGTCTATCCCAGCCTCGGCGATCGCACTTCGCCAAAGGAATGGGCTGAAATTGGCAAACCTGTTCTGATCGAAAAGGCCATCGCCAAGAAAGAAGAAATTCTCGCAACGCGCTCAAAAGCGAGATTCGACGCAGAGCTCGATAGCGACATACGCGCGCATTTTAAGATCTACTTGCCTGCATAACTTAGCGTTTTTTAGCAATAGAACGCTGAGTTTCGCCCCCTCTTAAGAGTAACGCGCTATTTTGCTGGCCTTTTGAGTTGCGTCCCTATAACGGGGGCGCAACTCACTTAAAGGCAGACTCTAATGGACCTTCGCAATATTGCGATTATCGCACACGTTGACCACGGCAAGACGACGCTCGTGGACGAACTTTTGAAGCAATCTGGCGCATTCCGCGAGAACCAAGCCGTTGCAGAACGCGCTATGGACAATGACGCGATCGAGCGCGAGCGCGGCATTACAATTTTCGCAAAACCGACATCGGTTGAGTGGAAAGGCACACGCATCAACATCGTTGATACGCCCGGCCACGCCGACTTTGGCGGCGAGGTTGAACGCATCCTGTCCATGGTTGACGGCGTTGTCCTACTGGTTGACGCGGCTGAAGGCCCGATGCCTCAGACCAAATTTGTGACATCCAAAGCGCTGGCCCTTGGTCTGCGCCCTATCGTTTGCCTTAACAAAGTGGACAAGCAAGACGCCGAGCCTGATCGCGCGCTGGACGAGTGTTTTGATCTCTTCGCCTCGCTCGATGCGAATGACGACCAACTCGACTTCCCACACATGTATGCCTCTGGCCGTAACGGCTGGGCCGACAATGAACTGGACGGTCCGCGCAAAGATCTTTCTGCCTTGTTCGACTTGATCGTGAACCACGTTCCCAAGCCGCGCCAAATCGCGCGCCAAAGCGAAGATTTCCGCATGCTGGCAACAACGCTCGGCTCTGACGCCTTTGTTGGCCGCCTTCTGACGGGCCGCGTTGAAAGCGGTACGCTGAAGGTAGGTGCAACGGTTCAGGCGCTGTCCCGTATTGGCCAAAAGATCGAGCAATTCCGCGTCACGCGTATCCAAGCCTTCCGTGGCCTCTCTGAGCAGGACATCGACGAAGCGCAGGCAGGCGACATTGTTTCCATCGCTGGCATGTCCAAAGCGACGGTTGCGGATACGATCTGCGCATTGGCCGTTGACGAGCCGCTCGATGCACAGCCCATCGATCCGCCCACCATTACAGTAACCTTCGGCATCAACGACAGCCCTCTTGCGGGCCGCGATGGCAAAAAGGTTCAGTCGCGCGTCATTCGTGACCGCTTGATGAAAGAAGCGGAATCCAACGTTGCGATCAAAATCGGTGAAACGCCGGGCGGCGAGGCCTTTGAGGTCTCCGGTCGCGGCGAACTCCAGATGGGTGTTTTGATTGAAAACATGCGCCGCGAGGGTTTTGAGCTCTCGATCTCCCGCCCGCAGGTGATCATGAAAGACGATGCCGACGGTCAGCGCGTTGAGCCGATTGAAGAAGCCACCATTGACGTGGATGACGAATATTCTGGCGCGGTCATCGAAAAACTCACAGGCGCGCGCAAAGGCGAGTTGGTCGAAATGCGCCCCGCTGGCGCTGGCAAGACCCGCATCATCGCGCATGTGCCGTCCCGTGGTCTCATCGGTTATCACGGTGAATTCCTCACGGACACACGCGGCACTGGCGTTCTCAACCGTGTTTTCCACGGCTGGGCACCGCATAAAGGCGCAATCCCGGGCCGGCGCGCAGGTGTTCTGATCTCCATGGAGAACGGTCAATCCGTGGCCTTCGCCCTGTGGAACCTCGAAGATCGCGGCAAAATGTTTATCGGCGCACAAGCTGATGTGTACACTGGCATGATCATCGGCGAGCACAGCCGTGAGAACGATCTGGAAGTGAACCCGCTCAAAGGTAAGAAACTGACCAACGTACGTGCTTCTGGCACGGACGAAGCGGTTCGTTTGACGACGCCAATCACGCTCAGCCTTGAAGAAGCGATTGCTTACATCAACGACGACGAGCTTGTTGAAGTAACGCCAAACGCTGTGCGTCTGCGTAAGCGCTACCTCGACCCGCATGAGCGCAAGCGCCAAGCGCGCGGCAACGCGTAACCACAATCTTTATCTTTCAAACGAGAAAAGCGCGGCAGAGAAATCTGCCGCGCTTTTCGTTTTGGATGACTGCACTGCTCTTAGACGAACAACGCAGACTATTCCTTTAGTGGTGGCACTTTACCTGACGCATTACATAGTGCGCGCCTGTGTTAAGCGTCGCGATCTGACGGTAAACAGGTGGGTAAGAAACCAGCTCGATGCGACCATTGCGGTGCTCGTACTGTTTCTTGCCAGGCTTAACCAATTTGTTTGTGTAATGGTAAGTCGCAGGAACCAGGTGCTTGTCATAGCAAGCTACTGTTTTGCCTTCCCAAGCCATTGCAGGTGCGGCAAAGGCGACAGCTGCTACTACAGCAGAAAATAGGGTCTTTTTCATGAAATCCTCCAGTTTCCCTTCACGTATCTAAAACCTAACGCAAGAAACTTTGGAGCAGCTATAGAGAAAACAGGCCCCAATTCGGGTTCATTAACCAAAACCCCTTATTTTACTTGATATTCGACGAAACTGTGTTTTTTCCGCACCAGTTTTATCAACAGGAAGTTTGCGCAAAAAAGGCGCACTCTTGCCACATTCGAAACAGTGGCGCTAGTCGATTGCGATTGTTTACTTTTTTCAGGGGGACGCGAGAATCGTATTTGCCGAATCGGCCATAGGTTGGATGAATTATCCACAGATCATATCTAGCTTAGACTTGGACTTCTTTGGTCAATTTGTTCTGAAAACTAAAAACACCAGCAGAGAACCGCCAGTGTTTCAGAGCCGATCACAACTTTTCGCTTGGGCTTAGATCTCAGCCTCTTCAACAATCACCAGATCACGTTCAGAGGCGCCGCGCGCAAAATCGAGCGCGGCTTGGTAAGCGTCAGAGTAGTAACAATCGTGTGCGGCTTGCAGGCTAGGAAAACGCGCGACAACGTTGCGTGCGCGATCCCGACCTTCGAGTTGTTCATGTTTGCCTGCGCGCGCAAGAAACACACCGCCATGATCCGCAATCGCACCCGTAGCGCGACTTGCATATTCTTTATACGCCGCTTCGTCCGTGACATGGACATTCGCAATCCAAAGTGCTGTTGGCATTATTTATCCTTCCAAGACTTGCTTCGCCGCAGCAATGGCTGCCTGCGCATTCGCGACGTCCTTGCCGCCGCCCTGCGCCATGTCTGGACGACCGCCGCCACCTTTGCCGCCTAACTCCACGACCGCTGCCTTCACAAGATCGACAGACGAAATTTTGTCTTTGCTATCATCCGTAACACCAGCCGCAACAGCCGCCTTGCCGCCTGCATCAGCGATAAGCAAGACAGCACCAGAGCCAATGCGCGATTTATGCTCATCAATCAGTGCAGGTAGATCCTTGCCAGAGACGCCCGAAAGAACCTGCGCTACAAAGTTGATGCCATTCACGACCTCAGCTTCAGCACCGCCGCCCTGCCCTTGGCCGCCTGCCATCGCCAGTTCGCGGCGCAATTGCGCGACTTCATTGTTCAATGTTTTACGTTCTTCAAGCAACGCTTTGACTCGGGCCGGCACATCGCTCGCCTGCGCTTTGAGATCGTTCGCGACAGTCGCTAAACGCAGATCCTGCGCACGAAGGTGATCAAGAGCAGCTTGGCCAGTCAGTGCTTCAATGCGGCGGATGCCCGCGCTGGACGCACTATCGCCAAGCGCAACAAAGGCACCGATGTCACCCGTTTGACGCACATGCGTGCCGCCGCAAAGTTCAAGCGAATAGGTTTCTCCATTGCTCCCTTTGCCAGAGCCAGCTTGCACGCCCATAGAAACGACCCGCACTTCGTCACCGTATTTTTCACCAAAGAGCGCTTGTGCACCAATCGCGCGCGCATCGTCTGGCGTCATGATCCGTGTTTCAACTGGCGCATTTTGTCGAATGTAGGCGTTAACCTCCTTTTCGACCCCTACCAGTTCTTCTGGCGTGAGCGCCTTTCCGTGAGAAAAGTCGAACCGCAAACGGTCTTCTGCATTCAAAGAGCCACGCTGCGCGACATGATCGCCAAGCGCTGCACGCAATGCTTCATGCAACAGATGGGTCGCGGAGTGGTTCGCCCGAATGGACGAGCGGCGCGCATGATCAACTTCCAGAACAGCCGCGCTGCCCTTCGAAATCTCACCGCTTTCGACGGTCGCTATATGGATAAAGACGCCTTGGCTTTTCTTTGTATCCGTAACCCGAGCGACACCAGCCTCTGTTTTGATCAGACCTTGATCGCCAACTTGGCCACCGCTTTCAGCATAGAATGGCGATTGGTTCAGGATGATTTGAACCTCTTGCCCCTGCTTGGCTGTGTCGGCTTCCGCGCCGTCCATGACAAGCGTCGCAATCAATCCTTCGGCCGTCTCTGTGTCATATCCCAAGAAATCGGTTGCGCCATATGCGTCGGCAACATCAAACCAGATCGCACTATCGGCGGCTTCGCCCGTACCCGACCAAGCGGCCCGCGCTTTGGCCTTTTGCTCGGCCATTGCGGCATCAAAACCATCTGTATCGACTTCACGCCCTTTTTCGCGAAGCGCATCCTGTGTGAGATCGAGCGGGAAACCGTAGGTGTCATATAGCTTGAACGCCGACGCGCCAGGCAGAACGTCACCTTCGGGAAGGCCCGCAAGTTCGTCGTCGAGCAGTTTGAGGCCGCGATCCAACGTCTGCTTGAAACGTGTTTCTTCAAGGCGCAAAGTTTCTTCAATCATCGCTTGCGCCTGCCCAAGCTCGGGGAATGCACCGCCCATTTGGCGCACAAGTGCTGGAACAAGACGATGCATCAACGGATCGCTTGCCCCCAAAAGATGCGCATGACGCATCGCGCGGCGCATAATTCGGCGCAGAACGTACCCGCGTCCGTCATTGGATGGCATAATGCCATCTGCAATCAGGAACGACGTGGAGCGCAAATGATCCGCAATGACGCGGTGATGGGTTTTGCCCGGCCCGTCAGGATCGCTGCTCGTCGCATCCGCGCTCGCCTCGATCAAATTACGCATAAGGTCGGTGTCATAATTGTCGTGTTTGCCTTGCAGCAAAGCGCCAACACGCTCTAACCCCATTCCGGTATCGATACTCTGCATATCGAGCGGCTTCATGGTGCCATCTTCGAATTGCTCGTTTTGCATGAAAACGACGTTCCAGATTTCGATAAACCGATCACCATCCTCTTCAGGGCTGCCGGGAGGGCCACCCCAGATATGCTCGCCATGATCGTAGAAAATTTCGGTGCACGGACCACAGGGCCCCGTAGGCCCCATGCGCCAAAAGTTGTCATCCGTTGGAATGCGAATGATTTTATCGTCAGTTAAACCAGCGACTTTCTTCCAGATTTCCGCTGCCTCGTCATCCGTATGGAAAACCGTTACAAGCAGTTTTTCCTTGGGAATTTGAAATTCTTCTGTCAGCAATTCCCAAGCAAACTTGATCGCGTCTGCTTTAAAATAGTCACCAAAACTGAAGTTGCCGAGCATTTCGAAAAACGTGTGATGGCGCGCAGTGTATCCCACGTTGTCCAAATCGTTGTGCTTACCGCCTGCACGGACACATTTTTGCGACGTCGTTGCACGAGCATAATCGCGTGTTTCTAACCCGGTAAACAGGTTCTTAAATTGCACCATGCCCGAGTTTGCAAAAAGCAAAGTAGGATCATTGCGCGGAACCAGCGGGCTGGATGCCACTACGGCATGCCCCTGTTTTTCAAAGTAATTCAGGAAGGTGGATCGAATATCGTTAAGACTTGCCATTGGACATGCGCCTTTTAGACCGGATTTGCGTTCATGGTGAAATACCCCTCTGCCTCGCAACTGTCCACAGGTTGATCCAAAGCATTAAAAGTGCCGCAGCCCAAACAAACAAAAAGAGCGCTCCCCAAAGGCAGCGCTCTTTTCCAAACTTGACGTCCTGATTACGCTTCGAGGATATCGTCATCCTCTTTTTGCTCGGATTTTGGCATATCAAAATCGAGGCCGTGCGCCGCGCGGATTTTATCTTCGATGTCGTAGGCCATGTGAGAGTTTTCTCTTAGGAAGGTCTTGGCGTTTTCACGTCCCTGCCCGATCCGCTCGTCACCATAGCTAAACCATGATCCAGACTTATCCACGATGCCGGCTTTCACCCCTAGATCAAGCAGCTCGCCCATCTTGGAAATGCCTTCGCCATACATAATATCGAATTCAACTTGCTTGAACGGCGGCGCGACTTTGTTCTTAACCACTTTTACACGCGTGGCGTTACCAACCACTTCATCGCGGTCCTTTAGCGCGCCAATCCGGCGGATATCCAGGCGAACAGATGAATAGAACTTCAACGCGTTACCACCGGTCGTCGTTTCCGGAGAGCCGAACATAACGCCGATCTTCATCCTGATCTGGTTAATGAAAATCACCATACAGTTAGAACGCGCGATCGAGCCCGTAAGCTTGCGCATTGCTTGGCTCATCAAACGGGCGTGAACGCCAACGCTACTATCCCCCATATCTCCTTCGAGTTCGGATTTCGGCGTCAAAGCCGCAACCGAATCAACGACGATCATATTCACAGCGCCTGAACGCACCAGCGTATCGACGATCTCAAGTGCTTGCTCGCCTGTGTCGGGTTGTGAAATCAACAACTCGTCCAGATCAACACCAAGCTTTCGCGCATATTGCGGATCGAGCGCATGTTCTGCGTCGACAAAGGCGCAAACCCCGCCCTTTTTCTGCTCTTCCGCGACCGTATGTAGGGTCAGCGTAGTTTTGCCAGAGCTTTCAGGGCCATAAATCTCAACAATTCGCCCCTTTGGCAGGCCACCGATGCCCAGTGCGATATCCAAACCTAGCGAGCCTGTTGAGGTCGCTTCAATTTGCTGGACGGCGTTTTCATCGCCCAGTTTCATGATCGAACCCTTGCCAAACTGGCGTTCAATTTGCGCCAGCGCACTATCGAGTGCCTTTTGCTTGTCTGCGGTTGCTTTGCTGCTCATGGTCAATAAATCTGCCGTTGCCATTGTGTCTGCCACCTTATTTCACATGCTGCCAAGCGCAGCAATCAGTTCCAATGTTCTTTATTCGTTCACATTTAGATCAAAAAGAGAACAAATCAAGCTGAATCTTCCTGCTGGCAGAATGTCTCGGATCGGTTAAGAATGGGTTTATCAGCGATCAAAAGTTTCGAAAGTCTGCTATGTTGGTGTTTTGGAAAGAAAAATTAGTCTTACTGTCAGTCCCTAAAACAGGAACGACCGCGATAGAGGCAGCCTTGTCCGACAAAGCATCAATGATCGTTTCCGACCCACCCGAATTGAAACACGCTCCCGTCTACCGCTACAACAGATTCTTCCGTCCGATGTTTGAAAAAGCGTGCAAAGCGGAAATGGAAACTTTTGCGATGATGCGAGAACCAATAAGTTGGCTGGGAAGTTGGTATAAATACCGTCAACGCCCCTTTTTAAGCGGGCATCCGAACTCGACCGCTGACATCAGTTTCGACGAATTCGTTCTCGCCTATATGAAGGGAAACAAACCGTCTTTTGCCAACGTAGGATCGCAAGCACGATTTTTGGAGCCCCGACCGAACGGGACTAAAGTAGACCACTTGTTTCGCTACGAAGATCGTGCCGGTTGGACAGGCTTTCTGGAACACCGCCTAAACCGCAAGATTGAGCTTGAGCGCTTGAATGTTTCGTCAGGCAGTTCACCGATTCTTTCGCGTGACGTTGAAACAAAATTCAGACGAAAGATGTCCGAAGAGTTCGATCTATGGCAGAGCATTTCCTCCGGCGGTTAATGTAGTTGGTTCTGAACCGTAGAAGTGAGTTCCGACAGTGAAAATGGTTTCGGTAAGAAAACCGAATTTGGCATATGCGCCTTGTCTCCCTGAAACGCACCTTCCGCATATCCAGAGATAAAAACAACATTCACGTTTGGCCGCGTTACAAGGGCTTTGCTTACCCAAGTTGGGCCATCCATCCCAGGCATCACGACGTCCGTTAGAAAAACATCCACATGCAAGTCAGAGTTTTCAAGTAATTCTAGCGCTTGCTCGGCGGATTCCGCTTCTATGACTTCGAAACCGCGCATGCTTAGGGCTCTTGATGCGAATGCTCTCACTGGCGCTTCATCTTCGACGAGTAAAACAGTCCCTGTACATTGAGTAACCGATCGATTTTGTTCAGCCAGAACTTCCTGTTTTGGTGCTTCTTCTCGCGCTTTACTGGCTGGAAAATACAGAGAAAAGCACGTCCCAATTCCCAACTCGCTTTCCGCGAATATGTAGCCCCCTGTTTGCTTAACGATTCCGTAAGCGGTCGACAGGCCCAAGCCAGTTCCTTCGCCGGTGCGTTTCGTGGTGTAAAAGGGTTCGAATATTTTCTGAAGCGCAACTGGCTCGATGCCTGTGCCAAGATCTCGAACACGTACAACAACGTAGTCACCAGATGGAACAGTTACTCTGTCTCGCCGCATGGGGGCCGTTAGCGCAATATTTTCGGTCTCAATCGTGATTTCGCCACCATCAGGCATCGCATCTCGTGCGTTGACAACAAGGTTCATAATAACTTGCTCCAACTGGCGTTTGTCTGCCCGAACAGGCTGCAACACAGGATCATGAGACAGGGTCAGCACCACTGTTTCACCAATTAACCTATTCAAAAGATGGGTCAAATCGGACAGGGTATCGCGAAGATCCAATTGTTCTGGTTGCAAAGTCTGCTTGCGGGAAAACGCGAGCAATTGGCTCACCAACCCCGCCGCTCTATTCGCATTTTGATGCACTTGCATCAGATCACCATAATCCTGATCGCCCGGATCATGGCGCAGCAACATCAGGTCGCAATGTCCCGAAATCGCAGTCAAAAGATTGTTGAAATCATGAGCAACCCCACCCGCCAACTGACCGATCGCTTGCATTTTCTGGCTTTGCACGAATTGGGCCTCCAAAGACTTCAGCTTAGTTGCGTCGGACAAAACCGCGATGATGCTAACGTCTGTATCATGCTTAACTCGCTTTAGAGCGACTTGGACAAATGTCTCTTTATTTCCCAGTTTAACCCGCAGAAATTCAGGATCTGTCGGTTGATCAGAGTGATTGGCCTTTGAAATCCAATCTTCGAAGTCCAGTCCTGATCCGTCAAAGACATCAAGAAGTGCTCGGCCAACGAGCTGAGATTGATCGAGCAAGACACTTGAGCTTTCATTCGCTTGTGCGATGGTCCCATTTGATGACAACCGCAAAAGCGGCACAGGTAGGTCAAGTAAAGAGAATTCATTGCTCCGCAGCGTACCTTCGACGACCTTTAAAAACATATGGGAACGCTCAAGTGACATTCTTTGCTCGCGCACATGTACATCAATTGCACCGCTGCGGGTTGCGAGTGTTCGAATGCCCGACGGATCAATTGTGCCCGGCAGGAAAAGTCGGTCAAGCGATGTAACGCGTTCTCCGATCAAGTTTTTTGCCGCGGGATTCATGTATAGTATCGTCCCGTTGCGACCAATCGTCAGCATAGCTTCGCCGATTGTTTCGCTGCTTTGAGCCTCGTTTATGTGATCAATGTGCCAAAGCAGAAAAGTGCCCAAACGTTGGACATGGACTTCTAGCGCACTGCCTATTCCGTTGAGGCGCTCTTTCGCCCTGCCCTCTTTGCGCGCATCCCCCTCAAGCCGTCGAACCACACTTGTTGCATTTGGGACCAAGCCGTCAAACAAGGAGGATACGGTTGTAAGGGTGGCAAGACCACGGCTGGATTCTTCTTGAGCGGCGCGATTGTGCCAAATTACTTGCCCCATTGGATCGCTTAACAATGCTGGTCGCGTGTCATTTTCCCCAATCGACCTCACAACTTGCACTTGCGACGTTTCGAGCGATGTTTTTCTTAGCTTCCGAACAATTTGCACGATCCAAACGATCAACAGAACGCTCGCAATGGTTCCCAAAATCAAGCTGGCGGTTCTGGCCTGTATCCAAACAGAAAAGAACAACGCGCTGAGTGCGCAAAGCGGCAACAGAACGTTCTGAATCAATGACGATGCATCAATGGAGGCGCTCGCCCGTCGTTCCATTATTGCGTGAGACACATCAAGCTCCAAGATAGACCTAATCAACGCTCCTAAGGCGAATGTGTTAAGGCTATCCTAAGCTGGAAGAAATACAACTCAAAGATGAGTTAACGCAACTATGAACTCATAATTGCAACGTAGAACCCATCACAATCGTCCAAAGGGCTCCAAGAATGAGACGTGTTTAGCTCAAATTGCGATGAATGATCCAAAAACCGTTTAACTTGATGTTCATTTTCTTCTGCGAAAAGAGAACACGTCGCATAGACCAAGAGACCACCGGGGCGCACCAAGGAACACGCATTGCTTAGCACATCGGATTGCAATTCTACTAACTCTTCGAATCTGTCTGGTGTAATCCGCCATTTCGCGTCGGGACTGCGCCGCCAAGCACCTGAACCCGAACATGGCGCATCGCAGAGAACCACGTCAAAAGGCCCATGTGACGCAAGGGACGCGGTGTTGAGACAGGTTATTTCCACGCCTGCACGCTTTGCACGGATTGGGATGTCTTTCATCCGAGCATCGCTAATGTCGTGAGCAAAAATAGCGGCGGTTCCGCGACTAGCAAGCGCCAAGGCTTTGCCACCGCCGCCTGCGCAGTAGTCCAGCACACGGTGCGCGCCTGACAGCGGGATCGCATCAACCAGCGCTTGACTGCCCGCGTCTTGCAGCTCAACCCTGCCCTCCAAATAGGCTGGGCTATTTTTAACACGGCGCGCGCCCTCAGTGACGCGAAGCGCAGAATTAGAAATCTGGCACACCTCAGCAGAAATGCCGCTGCTCGCCAGCTCTTCCAAAGCATCGCTGCGACTTGATTTGCGGGTATTCACGCGCAAATCGACGCTCGCGCGCTGTCTCAGGGCAGTCGCAATCTCTTTAGCCGTCTCGGGATGCGAAGCCTGTAATTTACTTTGACACCAATCTGGCAGATCCCAAATTTCATCAAATTCTTCGGCTTTGAGACGTACTTCAGCCGAAGCAACTAAGGCTTGTTCGTCTTCACTTAGCGGTGCTGCGGAGTACCCTAGGCCGCTAAAGAGATCGTCAAGAGGTAGGTTTTGATGGGTTGCCAGTCCAATCATCACAGCCCGCCCGCTCAAACCGCCACCAAGAGCGGCAAAACTGTCGCGATTTCGCAATGCATCGAACACATGATCGCGCACCGCCGCGCGATCTTTGGAGCCTGCAAAACGCGAACGTCTCGCCCAGCTCGTCAGCGTTTTTTCAGCAGGCGCGCCCGCAAAAATGTCATCTAAACATTCGATTGCGGCCTGAACGCGCGCTGCTGGAGTCATATTGCGCCCCTATCCGATCCGGTAGTTCGGTGATTCACGGGTGATTTGAACATCGTGCACGTGGCTTTCTTTCAAGCCTGCGCCTGTAATCTTCACAAAGCTACAGTCTTTTCGCATGCTCTCGACCGTTGCGCAGCCTGTGTATCCCATTGCCGCGCGCAAACCGCCGACGAGTTGGTGCACAACTGCATTTGCAGACCCTTTATAGGGCACCTGACCCTCGATTCCTTCGGGCACGAGTTTGTCGCTTGCGGCATCCTTTTGGAAATACCGATCAGCAGACCCCCGCGCCATCGCGCCAAGGCTTCCCATACCACGGTAGCTTTTGAAGCTACGGCCTTGATATAGAATGACTTCTCCCGGGCTTTCGTCGGTACCCGCGATCATTGAGCCAACCATTGCACACGATGCACCCGCCGCAATCGCCTTGGCAANNAGAACTTGATCCCGCCATCGGCAATAATCGGAATATCACCCGCAGCAGAGGCGCAATCCATGATCGCCGTTAGCTGAGGAACGCCGACACCTGCGACCATACGTGTGGTGCAAATCGATCCGGGGCCAATACCTACTTTGATCGCGTCGGCGCCTGCATCAATCAATGCGCGCGTCGCAGCGCCCGTGGCGACATTTCCGGCCACGATTTGAACCGTGCTGGATAGCTCTTTGGCGCGGCGCACTGCATGGGCAACGCCTTCGGAGTGACCATGCGCTGTATCGATAACGATCATATCCGCGCCTGCTTCGACCAAGGCCTGTGAGCGCTCGTAACCTGCATCACCAACAGTGGTTGCCGCGGCCACGCGCAAACGGCCCAAGTCATCTTTGCAGGCGGTCGGGTTCAAGACTGCCTGCTCTGTGTCTTTCAATGTCAAAAGGCCCGTCAGTTTGCCCANNGCAGTTTCTCGATCCGGCGCGATTTCATCAAGCTTTTGGCTTCTTCTAAATCCGCAGGTTCTTGCAACATCGCGAGATTGTCGGCGCTCATCATCACGCGAACAGGCGTTGCATCGTCTGTCGCAAAGCGCATATCGCGATTGGTTACAATGCCCACGACGCGACCTGATTCATCGACAACGGGGAAACCAGTCACGCGATAGCGCTCTTGCAACGCTTTGGCGTCGGCAAGTGTCTGATCAGCCGTCAATGTGATCGGGTTAAAAACAATCCCGCTTTCAAATCGCTTCACGCGGCGCACTTCGCGGGCTTGGGCTTCGATGTCCAAATTACGGTGGATAACCCCCATGCCGCCTGCTTGGGCCATCGAAATCGCCATACGGCTTTCGGTAACTGTATCCATTGCAGAACTAAGCAGCGGGATATTCAATGCAATTGATTGCGTCACAAACGTGCGTGTATCTGCGGTGCTGGGCAACACATTTGAGGCCGCAGGGACCAGTAGCACATCGTCAAAGGTAAGAGCCTCGCGAATCTCCATGAGAATTCTCCTTGGAAGGGTCGTTTGGCAGTTTCCTATTTCACGGGCCGCGCGAAATGAAAAGGGCGTGCGCGCGTATTATGCAACTGCAGCACCCGTTTTTGTCGCCAGCGCCCCCGTGGACCACATGCGCAGCACACGCAAAGCGATGATCGGGACGATAACGCTGGCCAAAGCCAGAGGAACGAGCGCGAGCCAGGCGAAAAGTCCAATTTGCGCGCTAAGTGCAAAGAGCGCGACGCTAAATGCAGCCACGGGGAATGTGAACGCGCCCCAAAGCGGCGAAAATCCCGCGCGTGTCAGATAGCGCACGCGTGTGATCAACACCCCTGCAAGCCCTATTGCCAATGTGCCAAAGATCAATGCGAGCAACGCATGTCCTAATAGGACAGAGACCGTTGTGAACAGGCTAAGGGGTGCGAGGTGGATTACCTGCATCGGGCGCAGCGGCTCAGGTACTTCGGCTTTGCTCAGTTGCAACAAGCTTACGCCATAGATCAACGAAGACATAAGCACGGTCGCACCAAGGATCGTTTGGGATAGCGCGACATAGCCAAGTGGCACCGCAGACAAACAGGCGACGATAAAGCCGACAAAAGACAGATGCCAAGCGGGTGAAATAACGAGGCCCTGCGGTGTGCGCACCATAACGAAAATGATCAAGGCGGCGACAGCGCTATGCCAAATCAACCCCATAAACAACGTTGCTGTTGCGACCAGAGGCGACAAGGGCACCATAGCGCTAGAAAACAGCAAAAGGCTAACGCCCATCGCAGAGACGCCTGCGCGCCCCGGCACGGAGCGTAGATCCTCCAAAATCACACCTAGGCGCACGCTTATTTTAGAGAGGTAGCACGCCAACACGAACAGCAACAACACGCTCGCGAAAGCAAGCAAGACATAGCTGATCCAAGGCGTTATGGACAGTATCCCTGATTGTGCAGCGGCGCGCCAAGCTAAGCCCAAGCCCAACAAGCCCATCAATGTCGGAAACAAAGCAGGCGGCGTTCGGCGCCAAAACTCCACTTGGGTTTCATCGGTCTGTACAGTGGGTGGCTCAGGGTTTTGCGAGGACATGTTTTGCTCTTTGGTAAAAGGTGGCGCGCGATCAGTAATGCGATGGATAGCTGGAATGTCAAACGAGACAATCGCAGAAATGACGCACGTGGCAAAGTTTATGCCGCTCACACGCTTTCGCTTTCATCTTTGAGCCATAAGGTACAAAACGAGCAAAGCTTTTATCCACAGGTGAGAACTTATGTCTGGTGATCCTCTTGTTGTCTTCACACCCTCAGGAAAACGCGGGAATTTTCCCGTTGGAACGCCTGTATTAACGGCAGCGCGCCAGCTTGGTGTTGATCTCGATAGTGTCTGTGGCGGACGGGGCATTTGCTCTAAATGCCAGATCACACCCTCGTTTGGTGAATTCCCCAAACATGGCGTGACCGCGCGCGAGGACGCTTTGTCCGAGTGGAACGCCGTTGAGCAGCGTTATGATGACAAGCGCGGATTGAAAGCGGGTCGCCGCCTTGGATGTCAAGCGACGGTGCAAGGCGACATTGTGATTGATGTACCCGAAGAAAGCCAAGTGCATAAGCAGGTCATTCGCAAAGCGGCCTCGGCGCGCGCGATCACAATGGACCCTGCAACGCGGCTTTATTTCATCGAAGTCGACGAGCCGGACATGCACACGCCAACGGGCGATTTGGAACGGGTTGCCCGCGCCTTGAAAGAGCAATGGGACATCGCTGATATTCGTGCCGCCCTGCCTGTTCTCAGCAAATTGCAACCCACGCTTCGCAAGGGCAATTGGCAAATTACTGTCGCCGTGAACAAAGGGCATGATGAAAACCATGCGCGTATTTTGGAAGTATGGCCGGGGCTTTATGAGGGCGGGCTTTACGGGCTGGCCATTGATCTTGGCTCGACCACCATTGCGGCGCATTTGTGTGATCTTGTGACTGGCGAAGTCAAGGCCTCGTCGGGTCTTATGAACCCTCAAATCCGCTTTGGCGAAGATTTGATGAGCCGCGTTTCTTACGTGATGATGAACCCCGGTGGCGACATTGAAATGACTGCAGCGGTGCGCACTGCGATCAATGGATTAACCGAAACCATCGCAACAGAGGCTGGGATCGACCCCAAAGCGATTTTCGAAACGGTTTTTGTGTGTAACCCGGTTATGCACCATCTGCTGTTGGGCATCGACCCTGTGGAACTTGGCCAAGCGCCCTTCGCCTTGGCGACATCAGGGTCGATGAGCCTAGATGCACGCGACATGGACCTAGTTTCGATGAACGACAACGCGCGGGTTTATATACTGCCCTGCATTGCGGGCCATGTTGGAGCGGATGCAGCAGCCGTTGCCCTTTCCGAAGAACCTGGTAAATCCAAGGACTTGGTTCTCATTGTTGATGTTGGCACGAATGCCGAAATTCTTCTTGGGGATGAAAACCGCGTGCTGGCGTGCTCGTCCCCCACAGGGCCTGCGTTTGAAGGTGCGCAAATTAGCTCAGGTCAACGCGCGGCCCCTGGCGCAATTGAACGGCTCGAAATTGATCCCGTAACAAAAGAGCCGCGCTTTCGTGTGATTGGCTCTGACATTTGGTCAGATGAAGATGGTTTTGACCTTGCGATTGCAACGACCGGGATCACTGGCATATGCGGCTCTGGCATCATTGAAGCGGTGGCCGAAATGCGCATGGCAGGCTTGCTTGATGAAAGTGGTCTCATCGGCTCTGCGGCGCAAACCGGAACAGAGCGCAGCTTTCCCGAAGGGCGCACCCATTCCTATTTGATCCATGACGCCAGCGACGACGGTGGTCCACGCATCACAGTCACCCAAGGGGACATTCGTGCTATCCAGCTGGCGAAATCTGCACTTTATGCTGGCGCGCGCCTTTTGATGGATCAACGCGAGGTCGACCACGTGGACCGCGTTGTTCTGGCAGGTGCATTCGGCGCGCATATTTCGCCCAAACACGCGATGGTTCTGGGCATGATCCCTGACGCCCCACTGGACAAGGTGAGCAGCGCTGGCAATGCCGCTGGCACTGGCGCGCGCATTGCGCTGTGCAATGTCGCCTCACGGGCAGAGATCGAGAAGACTGTCGGTGAAATCACCAAAGTTGAAACGGCGATCGAACCAAAATTCCAAGAGCATTTCGTGAACGCCAGCGCGATCCCACATAAAACCGATGCTTTCCCCGAACTCAGCAAAGTCGCAACGCTTCCCAACGTGAGCTTCAATACAGGTGGCGGTGATACCGCGGGGGGGCGCAGGCGAAAGCGGCGTGGATAAGCGCGCTTGACGGCTTCACTGAGCAGGCGTATCCCGAATATAAGGCGGGTATGGTGAAAAGGTATCACGGCAGCTTCCCAAGCTTTAGTTACGGGTTCAATTCCCGTTACCCGCTCCAGTTTCCTTTCGCTTTGCGAGCATCGTTTTGACCTTTCAAACCCTTAGAAAAATGCTCGTTTTCCTTCTGGTGGGAGGCCTTTCTGGATGGCTGTTTTCGCAATTCCCTATCCCTCTTCCCTTTATGCTGGGCGCGATGACCTCCAGCGCGCTTTGCGTGGCCTTGCTGCCGTCAAAAATCATGGACGGGTTCTCCGTTCCTGAGCTGTTTAGACTGCCATTCATTGCTTGCATTGGTCTGTTAATCGGCGCTCAGGTGCATCTCGAAATGCTCACGTCTTGGCGAACAATCGCTGTGATGTTGCTTGTCGTGACGCTGTTTACCCCCCTTGCCCATTGGCTCAACTACAAACTGATGCGCCGCTTTGGTGGCTATGATGCACCCACTGCTTTTTTCTCTGCCGCGCCGGGTGGATTGATCGAAGCGATGACCCTCGGCGAAAAAGCTGGCGCGCATATCGCAACGCTGACGGTGCAGCAGTTCTTGCGCATTGTTTTGGTCGTCACGCTGATCCCTTTGATCATGTCGCTTTGGGTCGGGCACCCCGTGGGAAGTGCTGCGGGACTTGCCGAAATGTCCGAAACCAACACCAGCGCGCTTTGGCTTATCATTTGCGTTGGGGCCTGTGGCTATGGGCTCGGCCACGTTTTGCGTATTCCCGCAGGACAATTGACAGGTCCATTGCTTCTTGCTGGCATTCTGAGCGCGACCGGCTGGCTGGCGCTGTCGCTTCCAAGCTGGCTTGTTATCCTTGCTCAAGTTGCTGTTGGGACAACTTTAGGACTGCGTTTTAACGGCTTAAGCGCTGCTATCCTGAAACGTGGCGTGCTTCTGGGGGTTGCATCGACCTTGATGATGCTTCTGCTTGGTTTTGCACTCGCCCTGCTGGCCATGCAGCTCGCGGATATTGGATTTAGCGCGTCATGGCTTAGCCTTGCGCCGGGCGGCGTCACTGAAATGTCCTTGGTGGCCCTTAGCCTTGCGGCTGATCCCGCTTTGGTCACGCTCGCGCATGTGTACCGCATTGCTGTGACGGTGTTTATCATGAGTGCAGGCTATAAACGCCTCAACCGCCCGCCTTCTCCTCAAGCGTAATCCACTCTTCTTCCGCATCACTTAGCGCAGCATGTCGCTCCACAAGGGCATCGCTGGCTTTGGCAAATTTTGCAGGCTCCTCGGTAAACAAATCCGGCGTGCCGAGGAATTCTTCTAGCTTGGAGATTTCCGCCTCTAAGCGCTGAATGACACTGGGCAATTCTTCCAAGCGGTGCTTTTCACTAAAAGTCAGCTTTCCAGACTTGCCCTGTTCTGGCTTCGCCTGAACCGAGCCTTGGGTTGCATTCGCTTTTCTGGCTGGCGTGGCTTTTTCCTTAGCAATCTCGGCGCGCTGGGTTTGATAATCACTCCATCCACCAGCATAAACCGTCGCGCGTCCGTCGCCTTCCATCGCAATCGTGGTGCTCGCAACACGGTCTAGAAAATCACGGTCGTGGCTTACCAGCAAAACCGTGCCCGGGTATTCGCCCAGCAAGTCTTGCAACAAGTCCAGGGTTTCAACATCAAGATCATTGGTTGGCTCATCAAGCACCAAAAGATTGCTTTCCCGCGCCATGATCTTTGCAAGGAGCAACCGCGCTTTTTCACCGCCAGAGAGCGATCGAACACGCGCGCGTGCTTGGGCGTCGTCAAACAAGAACTCTTTGAGATACCCGACCACATGTTTCGGCGCGCCGCGCACTATGATTTGATCCGCCTTGCCAGAAACACGCATCTCAGGATCGCCCGTGAGGCTGTCCCAAAGCGTCATTTCCGGATCTAGCTGCGCGCGCGCCTGATCAAAGATGGCGTATTCAAGCTTGCTACCCAGCTTTACCTCGCCGCTATCGGCGGGCTCTTGTCCCATCAGCATTTTGATCAACGTGGTTTTTCCCACGCCGTTCGGGCCAACAAAAGCAATTCGATCACCGCGCTGCACCGTAAGCGAAAAGTTCTGAACAATCTGTTTGCCGTCAAAGGATTTCTCAAGGTTATGCGCTTCGATGACCTTTTTGCCGGACTGCTGTCCGCCATCAAGCGCCATTGCCGCTGTGCCCTGACGCCTGATTTGCGACGCACGTTCAGCGCGCAAATCTTGCAAAGCGCGCAACCGTCCTTGGTTGCGTGTGCGGCGCGCGGAAATGCCTTCTACCGCCCAACGCGCTTCGGATTTGATCTTGCGGTCCAGCTTATGGCGCTGAATATCTTCTGTTTCCCAAACCGTATCCCGCCACGCTTCAAAGTGCTCGAAGCCCTTTTCCTGACGTCTTACCTGCCCACGGTCGATCCAAAGCGTCGCGCGCGTCAGAGCATTCAAAAATGCACGGTCGTGCGAAATTAGAACAAAGGCAGTGCGCGTGGTGCTTAACTCGGCCTCAAGCCAGCCAATGGCCTCGATGTCCAAATGGTTGGTCGGCTCGTCTAGCAACATCAAACCGGGGGCTTCTGCCATGAGTTTCGCCAAAGCCGCGCGGCGACGCTCGCCGCCTGATGCGGTTTCCACAGCGCGGGCTGGATCGAATTTCAAACCTGCGCCTGCGCGTTCAACTTTGTAGGCTTCTGACGGATCAAGCGCGCTCAAAGCAAAATCGCCAAGCGTGGCATGCCCTTTCATTTCGGGCTCTTGCTCCATGTAACCAACGCTGACACCGGGACCTGCGATAACGCTCCCCCTGTCCGCTTCGACCAAGCCAGCCATGACTTTCATCAATGTCGATTTGCCCGAACCATTACGCCCTACAAGAGCGACACGATCATTTGGTTGGACCACCAAATCAAGTGCATCAAAAACAGGATCTCCGCCATAGGTCAGGGAGATATCGGAAAGCTGAAGAAGGGGTGCGCGTGCCATGCCTGCCAGCTACGCAAGGTGCATCAAAAGGTCAACGCCTTCGATAACACTTGCTCCGTTTATCTGAAGAAAGTACGGAAGCGGCGCCGCGCCATTTTAGCCAACCACCGCTCTTAATAGTCGCTTTCGCGCAGGCGGGATGGCACGGATCTCGACCCCGGTGAAAACATGCAGCGTGTTCATCTTTCGATCGATCACCGCATGATCGCTGACCCAGCCCCCCATCATCAAATACGTTTTGAGCAAAGGTGGCATCGCGCGCATGGCACGTTTGATATTGAACGCGCCGCTCGCAGCCCTAGAAAACCGAAAAACATTGGGTGCTTTCACCCTTGGCAACCAACGCTTCGGCGCGAGATGACGTGCGCTTAAAACGGCGAAGCTATCAAGGTAGTCTTCTGTGTGAACTCCGCGAAAGGACGAACACCCAAAGAGCAATTCTATCTTGTTTGCATCGACAAAAACCGTCATCGCGCCCCATGCCATTCTAAGAATATCTGGGTTCGCGCTCGCCTTGGGGTGGGTGCAAAAACGGCCCATTTCGACCATCGCCCCTTCAAAATGCTCCAAAGCGGAAAGATCGTAAAACTGCGCCGAGTAACTTTGAGAAACGTCATGTGCGGTCAGGCAAAGCATGCGAAAGCAGCACTGGACCTCGCCAGTATTTGTATCCTCGACCAAAATATGGGTGCAATGCGCGTCCAATTCATCTGCGTCATCGCATTCAAATGCCAACGCGCGCAGAGACTGCGCCGCCTTGATATCTTCTGGCGCTTGGCTCTGGCGCGCGCGGTATCGCCCTTTTTGCAATAAAACCTGCGTCATGGCCGCTTTCGAGAGCGCCAACCACCTCTGCGCTTTGCTCGAAGGTTGGTTCCTAACCCTTCTGTCAAAACTTCGGTCATCGGATGATCGCTATGTGCATGACGCTTTAGCAAAACCTCAATCGCGGCGCGGCTGTCACCTTGCAGGTTCAAAGCCCAGTCCAGAAAAATGCTGCGGCATTCGGCGGGCGTTATTCCTTCCATGTTGAAGGCCTCGGCGATCAAACCCTTGGGATCAAACTCGTCGCCTTTGAGCATACGCATTACACATCCCCTTGGACGTTTGGCAAAACAGCCACCAAAGTTTCCGCCGCCTGCGCAGAGATTTGGTTAATTCCCGAACGTAGTTCTTCCAAATCTTCATACCCCGTTTCACGCAGTAGGAACGCCAATCCGCCCTGCCCGATTGCGTCTGGCATGTCTGCGTCATCAATGACCTTTTCACTGAGAAGCTTTGCGGCAACCTGCATCTGCCAAAAGAGCCTGTAACTGCTCAAAAGTGCTTCGCCTTGTGCGGCATCCATCCAGCCTAAAGCGACGCAAGAGCGCAGGCCGGTTTCGATGTCACGTGCGTGCTCGGCGCCTCCAAGCAATCCAGCTTGTCCAATCAACTCGATTTCCTGCAACCGCCCTGCACCGAGTTTGCCGTCCCAAAACTTGGCCTGTTTCGCGGATTGAATGCGCGCAAGCATTTTTGCGACTTCCTGCAACACCATGTCTGGCGCACGCGGCCTGTCGATGACCGACAACCGCAGCGCTTCCACATCAGCGCCAAGTGCGTCGTCTCCGGCGATGACCCGCGCGCGTGTAAGCGCTAGGTGCTCCCAAAGCCATGCCTGGTTTTGTTGATAGTCTTGAAAGCTTTGCCAAGAGGTAGCCACGGGCCCCTGCGTGCCAGACGGCCGCAGGCGCATATCAACTTCGTAAAGGCGCCCCTGCGCCATCTGCGCCGTCATGGCTGTGACCATCGCTTGGGTAAGGCGCGCGTAGTACTGGCGCACTGGCAACGGGCGCGTTCCATCCGAGCTTTCGACGCTATCGGCATCATAAATCATTATCAAATCAAGATCAGATGTCGCATTTAAGCGCCCTGCGCCAAGCGATCCCATCCCGATAATGACCGCCCCTCGCCCCGGCAAGGGGCCGTGTTTCGCCGCGAAATTCTCGACGACATAGGGCCAAAGCGCACGCAAGGAAGCTTCCGCCAGCTCTGCATAACGCGTGGCGGCAACAGGGGCGCTGACCAAGCCGCGCAGATGATGCACACCAATGCCAAAATGCCATTCTTTTGCCCAACGCCGCGCCGCGTCTAGTTTGTTTTCGTAGTCCGTTTCACGCGAAAGCACATCGTCAAGCCGCTTGGTGAGCGCTGCAACACCGGGCCATTCATCGAAAAAGCTCCCTGCGATCACGGCGTCAAACACAGCAGCATTGCGCGCCAAGTAACGCGCAAGTGCAGGCGCCGTTCCGACAATGTCGATTAGCAGATCAATAAGTTGAGGATTGGCTTCAAAAAGAGAAAACAACTGAACACCAGCAGGCAAGCCGCTTAGAAACCCGTCAAAGGCCAAGAACGCCTCGTTCGGTTTGGCCGTCTGCGATAGACGTTTCAGAATGTCTGGTTTGAGCCGTTCAAATATTTCAACGGCGCGCTCAGAGCGCAAAGACGGATAGGTTTGCCAACGCGCCAGAATGTTCTCATCAAAGCTGTGTTCGATCTGTTTGGCTTTGGAGTCTGGCGCAAAGAACCCCTCGGTCAGATCATGCACCGCCTGCAATCGACGCTCCAAGTCTTGACGCATCTCGTTTTCTTCGCGTCCCATAAAGGCAGCAAGACGCGCGAAACCCTCGTCCGAGTTCGGCAGACTGTGGGTTTGCGCGTCATTGATCATCTGCAAACGATGCTCAACTTCGCGGTGCGCGCGGTAATGATCTGTAAGAGCGTGAGCCGTTTCTTCAGGAACCCATCCCTTTGCGCGAAGAATATCTAGCCCCTGCACCGTGCCACGCACCCTTAGCTCAGGATCGCGCCCGCCTGCGATAATTTGTCGGGTCTGGGTGAAAAACTCGATTTCGCGAATGCCCCCGCGCCCAAGTTTCATATTATGCTCTGGCAATTTCAACGCCCCGCCAAGACCTTTATGCTCGCGGTAACGCAGGCGCATGTCATGTGCGTCTTGGATCGCCGCAAAGTCCAAGTGTTTGCGCCACACAAAAGGCGTAAGCGACTTCAAAAACGCATTGCCAGCGTTGATATCCCCCGCACAGGGGCGCGCCTTGATATAGGCGGCACGCTCCCACGTGCGCCCGAGGCTTTCGTAATATCGCTCTGCCGCTTCCATCGCCATACAAACAGGCGTCACGCCCGGATCGGGGCGCAGCCGCAAATCAGTGCGAAAGACATACCCCTCGCCCGTCAAATCATTCAGCATCGCGGCCATACGGCGCGTCGCGCGCACAAAGGAGGCACGTGCATCATGAAAATCATCAGGTGTAAAACGCGTTTCGTCAAAGAGGCAGATCAGGTCAATATCCGACGAGTAATTCAGCTCATGAGCGCCCATCTTGCCCATCGCGAGAACACTCATCCCGCCTGCATCCGCGATATCATCTTCGCCCATGCCCGGAAGTTTTCCGCGTGCAATCTCAGCTCCAATCGTTGCGCGCAACGCGCATGTTACGGCGAGATCAGCAAATTCCGTCAAAACCCCTGTGACTTTTTCAAGCGGCCAAACACCGCCTAAATCAGCAAGCCCGGTGATCAAAGCAATACGTCGCTTGGCCTGCCGCAACGCGTTGGGCAAAGCTTTACTTTCGGTGCGCCGCAAATCTTCGAATAGGCGATCAATGGCTGTGTCCGGATTGTCCAACCCTTCCTCGAGCCATTTGTTTTCTTTTGTGATCAACCCCTTAAGGTAGGGACTGCATCCTGCCGCGCCCAGTATCAGGTCTGATTGCGTGCTCGGTAGAGCGGGCAAAACATCCAAAGCATCTAGACCATTGCAACGATCAAACGGTGTTGGCACGCGGGTAATATTGGTAAAATCACTCATTTCGATATCACGTCGCTACAGATCGCGACAACAAGGCGCGATCTTTCACTGGATCAGCTGGCAGCAACGCGGCAGTGCCAGAAAGATCAATAAGTTCGGCGACCGAGCCGATCGACATTTTCTCCAAAATGCGCGCACGGTGATGATCCACAGTTCGTGGGCTGATATCCAACTGTCGACCAATCTCTTTGCTGGATGTCGTCGATGGGTGGCGAATTATGAAAATCGCGATTTCCTTTTCGCGCGCGGTGAGCAGTTCAAATTTGTCACGCGCGGTCTTGCTGACCTCTTCGGCACTGCGCGCGGCAAGATCGGCCTCGAACGCGGTATTGATGCACGCGACCAACTCGCTCTGGCGGAACGGTTTTTCGAGGAAATCTATCGCGCCAGCTTTCATCGCTTGCACAGATTCAGGCACGCCCCCTTGCCCAGAAATAAAGATGATTGGAACAAACAGGTTGTTCGCCGCCAAATGCTTTTGCAAATCCAGACCATTCAACCCCGGCATTCCGTAATCCAGCACGAGGCAACCCGGTTGCCGCCGATCATAGGCATCCAGAAAGGTTTCGGCCGAAGCAAAGCTTTCTACATGAAAGCCGCGCTTGTCCAACGCGCGCGCAAGACTGGTGCGAATGCGTTCATCGTCATCTACAAGAAAGACAATTGGATTTTCAAAGGGCGGCTCAAAGGGCAGCGTCGTCAAATCAGAACCTCACTGATGTCAGCGCCAAAGCAATCGGGCCTTGCCGCGTCTGGTACTTTATACATCAGATAGGCAGAGACAAACAGAATCTCGCCCCGTTCTTGGAGCTGCGATCATAGCGCAGCCGACCGCCATTTGCTTCTGCAAGCGTTCGGCAAATCGACAGACCTAACCCCATGCCGTCCTTCTTGCTCGTTTCGAACTGCTTGAACAACGTTACGTCCGGATCGACACCCGGCCCTGAATCTTCCACCCAAATTTCCAACTCACCCGCCTTTTCAAAGGCTCTGATCATTACTTCTTTGGTTGCGCTGTCAGCCGAGGTGATCGCTTCAATCGCATTGCGTACCAAGTTGATCAAAATCTGAGCAATTTGAATTCTGTTTCCCGTCACTTGCGGCAATTTTTCGACATCAAAGCGCAGTGTGACCCCCTGCTCAATCGCTTCGTGATGCAACAGGCTTTCGGCTTGTTTGACCAACTCATTCACATCGAAGGGTTCCATTTCGCCCTGATCCTTGCGGACAAACCCACGCAGCGCGCGCAGAATATCGCCGCCGCGATGGGCCTGATCGTCAAGTTCGCGAAGGATGCTCAAAAGATCGGCGTTTTCGTTGTCTTGTTGCTGCGCAGTCGTGATCGCAGCGTCTACGTTTTGCGAAATCGCGGTAAGCGGCTGGCTCAGTTCATGCGCCAAGCCTGTCGCCATTTGGCCCATCAAATTCACGCGGGAAAAATGGGACAAATCCCTGTTCAGCTCATGGATGCGCGCATCCGCTTTGCGTCGCTGGGCGATCTGATCAATCAAAGTCTCGTTCGCTTTTCCAAGCTCACGGTATGTCGCGGGAAGCGGGTCTGTTTCCGATACCGCACCCTGTGAAACCAGCGCTGTTCGCACCGCAAACACGCGCACGGGTCTTAGGATGAGTTCTGACAAGGCAAGCCCTGCAAGCGCAGCAACAAATGTAATTGCCGCTGCGAGCCATAAATTGCGTTTACGGTTGTCCTTGATGCTTTGCGTGAAATCCGTTTCTGGCGCGTACACCGCGATTGTCCAAGGCAACCCCGTGCTGCTAAGCGGTTTCAAAAGAGAAACATATTCGTTCTTTTCATACTTGAATTCTGACTGTGTCTCTTGCTCGATTTGAATGACTTCGGCCGCACCCAAACGCGCAAATGCGGCCTGCGCGACCGGATCGGAAATTTCTCCGATTTCGATCAAGCGCAGCGGGGTCGTCCCGTCATTTTCCATAATCTGCGCCATATTGGGGTGGGCAATGACATGGCCTGATTCATCAAGAATGAGAGCAGATGCATGTTCGCTCAACGCGAGTTGCGATAGAAATTTCGAGATTGCGGAAATCTCGATATCGACGCCAATCACCCCAGCCAAAGTACCGTTTTCCATAACAGGAACAGCAACTGTTATGCCCGGCTGACGCGAAGAAAAGAAGATGTAGGGCTTTGTCCAGATCGTTGCGCGGTCGCGTTTGGCGCTCTCGTACCAGGGGCGCGTGCGTGGATCAAAATCGTCATTTGCGTCAACTGCCGTTTCGACGATCGAGTAATCCGGGTTGCGCCAAATAAACTTTGCACCAGCGACATCGCCCTGCGTTTGCACAATTTTCGTGCGAAACGGTCCCGGCCCGTCCGTTCGCATCACATACGTAAAATTGCCGCTTTCATCGCCAAAATAGATCCCGGAAATCTGTGTTTGGTTCTGCAGGACTTGAAACAGGAATGTCTCTAGCTGCGAAAAGTCGCCCTTCGCAACAATACCGCTTTCAAATACGCGCTTAGAGAGCTCTGCGCTTTCGCGCGCGGGTTTAAGAAAACCGTTGGAATGCGCGCTGGCATTTGCCCCAGCTTCGGCCAAACGATCCCGCGCGTATTGCAGCATCGCCCTTTCCGACGTCACGTAAGACGTTGAAACGACAATAACAATTACGAGAAACTGCAATCCAGCCAAGCTGAGCGCGAGAATAAAACCAAGCGAAAACCTCACAGCAGCGCCCCTATTCGGGCCGCACGAAGGCTATCGCAGCCCGACATTTTCAAGCGTTTTCTCAAAAGCCGCTCCAAGCTTGTCGACCACCTCGTCCAATTGCGCGCGCTCTGAAATGAAGGGGGGCGCCAGCAAGACATGATCCCCGTTTCGCCCATCAATTGTGCCGCCCATAGGGTAACAGATCAACCCCTCGGCAAAAGCCGCGCTTTTGAGCGCTGCATGGAACTTCAATGCTGGATCCAGACTGGCTTTGCTATGGCGGTCCTGCACAAATTCGACCCCAACAAAGAGTCCGCGCCCGCGAATATCCCCTACATGCGCATTCTCGCCCATGCGTTCGTGTAGTTTGTTTTGCAAATATCGGCCTTTTTCATGCACCCCATCGACCAAGCCACCGGTCAGTTTTTTCAGTACCGCGACGCCAGCGGCGCAGGCTGTCGGGTGGGACAGATAGGTATGGCCATGTTGAAAAAAGCCCGATCCCATCTTGATCGCATCATGGATGGTTTCACGGCACATCATCGCCCCAATAGGTTGGTAGCCGGCCCCCAATCCTTTGGCGATCGTGCAAATATCTGGGGAAATGCCCTCTTGTTCATGCGCGAACAAAGAGCCTGTACGGCCCATCCCGCACATCACCTCATCCAAGATCAAAAGAACACCGTATTGATCACAAATCTCTCGTATGCGCCGAAAATAGCCCTCAACAGCGCCCACCGCGCCGAGCGTTGCGCCTACAACGGGTTCGGCGACAAAGCACATGACCTGATCTGGGCCAAGACGCAGGATTTCTTCCTCCAGCTCGTTTGCAGCGCGCAATCCGTACTCGGCTTCTGTTTCGTTTTCAGCTTGATCGCGATACGCAAAACAAGGCGCGATATGGCTGACATCAATTAAAAGCGGCGCAAACTGCGCGCGGCGCCATTCATTGCCACCCACAGCCAAAGCACCCAACGTATTGCCGTGATAGCTTTGGCGGCGCGCAATGATTTTGTGTCGGTTCGGCTCGCCTATTTCCAGAAAATACTGGCGCGCAAGTTTGAGCGCGGCTTCAATCGCTTCCGATCCGCTGGATACAAAATAAACCCGCTCCAAATCGCCCGGAGCATGATCGACCAACAAATCTGCGAGCTGTTCAGCAGGTTCGGATGACAGGAAACTGTTGTGCGCATAGGCCATCGAATCGAGCTGGCTTTTTATCGCCTCGATCACATCGCGATCCCCATGTCCAAGACAGGAAACTGCCGCCCCACCCGATCCATCAAAGTAGCTCTTGCCTTGAGAGTCGATCAAATAGCACCCCTGCGCGTTCATTCCGATGGGAGGTTGGCTATTGGAATTCCTAGGAAAAATTCGCGACATATGTGTATTTCCGAGATGTGATCCCGCAGCCTGTCATTTCATCGGGATTCTTTCCATAGGTAGTTACGCGCATAGACAGATCGCGCTCTGGCTGAGACCCTCTTGACGCATATCGGTTAGATATTTTGACGTATTGCTCGTGCGTCTGCTGCTTCTTTTGTGCTGCCCACTCGGCCGTCTGAACCAAAATCTGTGCGAGCTATATCAAGACACCAAAGGGAGAACGACATGTCACAAAACAAATTCACTCTTGCTGCTGTTGCCGCGGTTTCGCTTACAATTGGCGCACCTGCTGCGATGGCTGAGGAATTCATCACAATCGGAACAGGCGGCGTAACCGGCGTTTATTACCCAACAGGCGGTGCAATCTGCCGTTTGGTAAACAAAGGCCGCAAAGAGCACGGCATTCGCTGCTCCGTGGAATCCACAGGTGGCTCCGTTTACAACATCAACACAATCCGCGAAGGCGAGCTTGAGTTCGGCGTTGCGCAGTCTGATTGGCAGTACCACGCGTATAACGGCACATCCAAGTTTAAGGACGCTGGCAAATTCGAAGGCCTGCGCGCTGTATTCTCGGTTCACCCTGAGCCCTTCACCGTTGTTGCCCGTGCGGATGCAGGCGTAACGAACTTTGATGACCTCAAAGGCAAGCGTGTAAACATCGGCAACCCGGGTTCTGGTCAGCGCGGCACGATGGAAGTTCTGCTCGAAGCAAAAGGCTGGACAACAGGCGATTTCGCTTTGGCAACAGAGCTGAAAGCAGCTGAGCAGTCCGCCGCGCTTTGCGACAACCAAATTGACGCGATGGTTTACACCGTTGGTCACCCATCTGGTTCCATCCAAGAAGCAACAACAGCATGCGATTCCGTTCTCGTAACGGTCGATGGCGATGCGGTAACAGGTCTGGTTGATGACAACCCATTCTACCGTACCGCAACCATTCCGGGCGGCATGTACCGTGGCAACGATGGCGACACAGCGACATTCGGCGTTGGCGCGACATTCGTAACATCTGCGGACGTTTCTGACGAAGCGGTCTATGCGGTTGTGTCTTCCGTGATGGAAAACATCGAAGACTTCAAAAAGCTGCACCCTGCATTTGCCAACCTTGATCCAAAGGAAATGGCAACAGCTGGTCTGTCTGCACCTCTGCACCCTGGTGCGGCGAAGTACTACAAAGAAAAAGGCCTGATCGACTAATCGATCGAGCTGCCAAGGAGAGGCGCTCAGCGTCTCTCCTATTTGTTTAGACCATAAAAATATGGCGAAACTGTCTTCAGGGGGACGTAACACATGGCCGAAAAATCATCCGAAAACCGTGCTTTAAGCGAGGAGGAGCTTCAAGATCTTGTTGCATCCTCCGACGCTGGTGCACGAGATCCTGCTGGAGGCGTTGGCACGCTTTTGGCGATCGTCGCCGTCGTTTGGTCGCTGTTCCAAGTCCTTTTGGCGTCACCGATTGCAAACTATGTTCTGCCCGGCGACATCATCAATAACTCTCGTCAAATTCATCTAGGCTTTGCGATTTTCCTCGCGTTCATGGCCTACCCTGCCCTTAAATCCAGCCCACGCCACTACATCCCTATCCAGGACTGGCTATTGGGCTTGTTCGGTGTGTTCACCGCGCTTTATGGCTACATTTTTTACCAGAAGATTGTGAACGCTGGTGGCCTTGCTGATGACCTGGACAAATGGTTCGCACTTGCGGGTTTGCTGATCTTGTTTGAAGGTGCGCGCCGCGCGCTTGGACCTGCAATGGCGATCATTGCGGTGATTTTTCTGGGTTATGTCTTTTTCGGCTCCTCAGAAGTTGTTCCTGACGTGATCCGCTGGAAAGGCGCATCGCTGAAAAAAGCCATGAGCCATATGTGGATTACCTCTGAAGGTGTCTTCGGTATCGCCCTTGGCGTTTCGACGAAATTCGTCTTCCTTTTCGTTCTCTTTGGCGCTCTGCTCGATAAGGCTGGCGCAGGGAACTACTTTATCAAAATGGCCTTTGGCGCGCTTGGTCACCTTAAAGGTGGACCTGCAAAAGCCGCTGTTGTCGGCTCTGCCGCAACTGGCCTTATTTCCGGCTCTTCGATCGCGAACGTCGTAACCACCGGCACCTTCACCATCCCCTTAATGAAGCGTGTTGGGTTTTCCTCAGAAAAGGCGGGCGCGGTCGAAGTCGCATCGTCGGTTAACGGCCAGATCATGCCACCCGTCATGGGCGCTGCGGCGTTCCTGATGGTGGAGTATGTGGGCATCTCTTATGTCGAGGTGATCACTCACGCATTCTTGCCTGCAACGATCTCCTACATCGCGCTGGTGTATATTGTTCACCTTGAAGCGGTGAAGAACAACATGCCGACGCTGGGCAACCGCGTTGTGTCTATGGGTAAGACTATTGGCGGCATGGCGGCCTTCTTTGTAGGCTTCGCACTGCTTTGCTACGGTGTTCAATACCCTGTTGGCTGGATTGCTGCGGCTGTTCCGGGTGCCTCTGCGCTGGTAATGTCGATCCTTATCTTCGCGGCCTATGTTGGTCTGCTCTGGATGGCGGCGAGCGTTCCTGATCTGGAGCCAGATGATCCTAATGCGGCTGAGGTAGAACTGCCCGTTGTTGGCGAAATCTACAAATCAGGTCTCTACTACCTGCTGCCGATCATCGTTTTGGTCTACTTCCTGATGATCGAGCAGAAATCACCCGGTCTTTCGGCCTTCTGGGCAACGATGCTCTTGTTCGTGATCCTGCTCACGCAGCGCCCTCTCAAAGCGATCTTCCGCGGCGAGAACGATATGGCCAATGCAGTCACGCAAGGTGTTGCGGATCTGATCCAAGGCCTCATCGACGGTGCCCGTAACATGATCGGTATCGGTCTTGCGACGGCAACCGCAGGTGTGATCGTGGGCACAGTTACCCTGACAGGTGTTGGTCAAGTTATGGCCGATCTGGTTGAGTTCCTCTCGGGCGGTAACTTGATCCTGATGCTGGTGATGGTGGGCCTGTTGTCTCTCGTCCTTGGTATGGGTCTGCCGACAACGGCAAACTACATCGTTGTGTCCTCTTTGATGGCGGGCGTTGTTGTTGAGCTTGGCGCGCAATCTGGATTGATTGTTCCGCTGATCGCTGTGCACCTCTTTGTGTTCTACTTCGGTATCATGGCCGATGTGACGCCTCCTGTTGGTCTTGCCAGCTTTGCGGCGGCGGCTGTTTCAGGCGGTGATGCGATCAAGACAGGGTTCGTGGCCTTCTTCTATAGCCTGCGCACCGTGGCCCTGCCCTTCGTGTTCATCTTCAACACCGATTTGCTGTTGATTGACGTCACATGGATGCAAGGCATCTTAGTCTTTGTCACCGCCTCCATTGCGATCCTTGTCTTTACGGCAGGCACAATGGGTTGGTTCCTGACTAAGAGCCGCATTTACGAAAGCGTTGCACTGATCTTGGTGGCCTTCGTGTTGTTCCGTCCTGACTTTGTCATGGATCGCCTACAACCACCCTTCCAGCAAGTTGAGCCAGCGGCCTTCACCCAGGCCCTTGGTGATGCAAGCGAAGGCGACGAGATGCGTTTGGTGGTATCCGGTCCAGACTTTGATACCGGCGATATCAAGGAAACCACTCTGGTTCTCCCTGTTGGCGCTGGTTCTGGTGAAGAACGTCTCGCGGCATCTGGTCTGCTTCTTTTGGAAGAAGACGGCATTGTCAAAATGGACGAGCCATCATTCGGATCACCGTTTGGCGCATCATTGGGCAGCTTTGACTTCTACGCCGATGACCCCGTGCAAATCGCATCAGTCAACGCGCCAGCCAAGCAAATGGCTAAGGAGTTGATCTTCATTCCGGCCCTGTTGTTCTTGGCTCTGATCGCCTTCCTGCAACGCGCCCGCATGTCACGAGAAGGAGTGCCAGCATGAGCAACTCAGTTTTATGCGCCGTAGACGTCAGCAATGGCGATGACGATATCAACACGATCCAAACGGCCGCACGCATGGCCCGTCTGGAAGGTGCACAGCTCGATGTCATCGCCGTTGTTCCTGATTTCGGAATAAGTCAGGTCGGAACCTTCTTTAACAAGGACCATCACGACATGATGGTCGCCGACGCCAAAGAGCATCTTAATGCTCTGGTTACGAAGGCTCTGAATGATGCAGAAAACAAGAAAGTACGGCATGTCATCGCGACAGGCCGTGCTTATGAAGAAGTGTTGAAACTCGCAGATACGACAGGTGCAGACTTGATCGTTGTTGGGGCGCATACGTCGGATTTGGCAGACTACCTGCTAGGTCCCAATGCTGCCCGCGTTGTGCGGCACGCAAAATGTTCGGTTTATGTTGTTCGCTAGGTGAGTGAGGGTGGCTCAAGCGCGATTGACTATGTCCTAGTCATAGTTGTCGCTGCTTGAGTCAGCTTTCAAATTGCTGACCTCTGCCCCCGCCGACATTCAGCGGCTGAGACAGATTAAACTCCAAGATACTTTTCACTAACGCCAGTTACCAAATCGCTGGTTTTCCCAGACCATGCCGTCTTACCACGCTCTATGATCACAGCGCGATCCGAGACAGCGACCAGCTCTTTCAGCGACTTATCAATCAGCAGGATTGCCACGCCAGTTTCGGATTTCAGGCGTTTTATCGCCGCCCAAATCTCTTGACGAATGATCGGCGCGAGACCCTCCGTCGCTTCATCCAAAATCAAAAGACGCGGGTTGGTCATCAAGGCCCGCCCAATCGCCAACATCTGTTGCTCGCCCCCTGATAGGGTCGCGGCTGTCTGTCCTTGGCGCTCACCAAGACGGGGAAACAATTGCGTCACCGACTGAAACGTCCACGCCCCGTCTCGCATTGCAGCTGTCAGGTTCTCCCGCACGGTGAGATCGGCAAAGCAGCGGCGACCTTCGGGCACCAAGCCGACCCCCAAACGCGCGACTTTGTGGCTCGGCAATTTGTGCAAATCATTGCCATCGAAGGTCAGCCCGCCTTGCGAGTCAATCATTCGGCATATGGCTTTTACTGTCGTGCTTTTGCCCATGCCATTGCGCCCCATCAGCGCGACGACCTCGCCTTCTGCAACTGTTAAATCAACGCCAAACAACGCTTGGCTTACACCGTAAGAGGCCGTGAGATTTTCCACTTTCAGAAAACTCATACTTCTTCACCTAGATAGGCGTCGCGCACATCTTGGCTGTTTCTGATCTCGTCCGCTGTGCCTGTCGCGATGATTTTGCCATAGACCAAAACGCTGATCCGATCGGCCAAAGCAAAGACCGCATCCATATCGTGTTCCACAAGTAGAATTGGGGCCTCGCTTCGCAAACCATCTAACATCCCAGTCAGTTGCTTTGATCCTTCAGCGCCCAGCCCCGCCATAGGCTCGTCCATGATAAAGGCGCGCGGTGATAGCGTGAGGGCCATTGCGACTTCCAATTGGCGACGCTGGCCGTGACTGAGGTTAGCGCATTTGGTTTGATGATGCTCGGCAAGACCAATGCGCTCAAGCGCTTCCATCGCGCGCTCGGTCAGCTTTTTCATCTTCAACGCGTTGGACCAAAAGCTCCAGACTGCGCGCTCTGCTCCAATTGTGCCAAGGACCGCGTTTTCAAGAACTGTGTCCTCCATGCAAAGCGCGGAAATTTGGAACGTGCGCCCCAAACCTGCATGCGCTCGATCCTGCGTGCTCAGCCCTGACACATCGCGTCCATTGAGAAACACCTGCCCCGCATCGGGTTTCAAACTGCCACATATCTGTTTGATAAGAGTCGATTTCCCAGCCCCATTTGGCCCGATCACCGCATGAATTTCGCCTGCGCGCAAATCTATAGAAACATCATCCGTTGCCTTTAGCGCGCCAAAGTTTTTGGCAAGGTTTCGGGTAGAAAGGACCGCATCAGACATGCGCGCTGTCCTTTCCTGTCAACAGGCCGATCAGACCACCACGCGCGAACAACACAATGCCAAGCAGGATAACCCCAAGGTAGACATGCCAAAACTCGGTCAGCCCGCCGAGAAAATGCTCAAGCGCTACAAAGACGCAAGCCCCGATAACAGGGCCCATAAGCCGTCCTACACCGCCAATAATAATCAAGACGATCAATTCACCAGACAATTGCCAGCTGAACATCGAGGGCGACACAAACCGATTGAGATCAGCAAATAGCGCCCCCGCCAGCCCGGTGATTGCGCCCGACAAAACAAAAGCGAGCAGCTTTATTCGCGTTGGGTTAAGCCCCACCGTTTCGACCCGTTCACTTGATTGGCGCGCAGCATTAAGCGCAAGGCCAAAAGGCGCGGCGCGCAATCTTGCAACAAAGAACAGAACAATACACAGGATCGCAAAGCAAATGCCGTAGAACTGGATTGGAACCAGTGTATTCAGCCCGGGAAAGCCATTGCGAACATAGATCGACAGGCCATCTTCGCCGCCATATTGCGCCCATGAGATCGCAAAGTAGAAAAACATCTGGCCAAAAGCCAAGGTGATCATGATGAAATAGACGCCGCTCGTGCGCAGCGACAACACACCAATCAAAAAAGCGACAAGCGCTGACAGGACCATCGCCGTCAGCCAGATCACAGGCATTGATTTGCTGCCATCAAAAGCCACAAAGCCGAGGTCCAACGCAGTGTAGGTTTGCGCATGATGGGCCAAGATGCCCATTGCATAGCCGCCGATTCCAAAGAACGTGGCATGGCCAAAGCTTACCATTCCGCCATAGCCCAAGATCACGTTCAATCCGACAGCCGCCAGCGCTAGGATCACCGCGCGCGTTGCGAGGGTGATTGTGAACGGCTCGTCAATGAGCAGCGCCCAAAGTGGCAATGCGACAAGCCCGACGAGCATTGCTAGGTTTATCGCGCTCTCGTTCAACTTCATGCGCGCGCTCCAAACAAGCCTGTGGGCCGCCACACAAGGACAATCCCCATCAAAACATAAACGCTCATCGAGGCAACCGCAGAGCCACTGCGTTGCGCGGCCCCTGTCTCCATAAAGAGCTTGAAAAGTTCAGGCAGAAAAACGCCGCCAAGCGTATCCGTTAGCCCCACCAGCAACGCGCCAACAAAAGCGCCGCGGACCGATCCGATCCCACCGATAACAATCACAACAAAGGCGAGGATCAGAACCGGTTCGCCCATTCCAATCTGAACCGATTGAATTGCACCAACAAGCCCCCCCGCAAGGCCCGCCAGCGCTGCGCCAAGGGCGAATACCAGCGTGTATAATTTACGAATATCAACGCCGAGGGCTGCGATCATTTCACGATCATTTTCGCCCGCACGAATTTGAATTCCCAGACGGGTCTTTTCAATCAGCAACCAAAGCCCGACGGCAACGGCAAGACCAATGCCAATAAGTGTGAGGCGATAAAGCGGGTATTGAATGCCTCCGGGCAAGGTCACGGGGCCAGAGATCGCATGCGGGATATCCAAGAACAGAGGGAAAGAGCCGAAAACCCAGCGCGTTCCTTCAGAAAAGATGAGGATCAGGGCAAATGTCGCCAGAACCTGATCCAAGTGAGGTGCCTTATAGAGCCGCCGAATAACCACCATTTCAATGATTGCCCCTGCGAGGGCCGCCGCCACCAACGCCGCGACAAGACCCAAGAAGAAGGATCCCGTCATCGACGCAACCGCCGCAGTCGCAAAAGCGCCAACCATATAAAGCGAGCCGTGCGCGAGGTTGATCAACCCCATCACACCAAAGATCAGCGTCAGGCCAGCCGCCATCAAAAACAGCATCACCCCGAACTGAAGGCCGTTCAAGATTTGCTCGGTTATCAAAATGAAAGACATATCAGGTCCGCTTTGGCGCTTGCCTCTCGCAAGAGGCAAGCAAAGGCGCGCGCTTACATTTTGCAATCAGCCGCATAAGCGTCCGAGTGGTTTTCCAAAGCGGTACCGATGATTTTGTTTGTGTAAACATCGCCCTCTTTGATCACTTCACGCGCGTAGATCGATTGCACGGGATGATGATTGGGACCGAATGCAAACTCGCCTCTGGTGCTGTCAAATTTCGCAGCGCGCAAAGCCTCGCGGAACGCATCCGCATCTGAAGGCTCCGCCATTGCCAACGCGGACAACAACAGGTTGGCCGTATCAAAACCCTGACTCGCATAAAGCGACGGCAAGCGGCCGTATTCGGCTTGGAAACTTTCGACAAACGCAGCGTTGGTTGGGTTGTCGATGTCTTTGTTCCACTGGGATGTGTTCACGACCCCCAAGGCCGCGTCGCCGACGGCTTGCAAAATCCCTTGATCAAAGCTGAAAGCGGGGCCAACAACAGGCAGCTCTACTCCGCTATCGGCATATTGCTTGAGGAAAGAAATTCCCATTCCACCGGGCAAGAAAAAGAAAACGCTATCCGCGCCGCTTGCACGGACCTGCGCTATTTCAGCCGCGTAATCTGTTTGGCCCAATTTGGTATAGACTTCGCCTGCCAATTCGCCGTCGAAAAAGCGTTTGTAGCCTGTCAGCGCGTCAATGCCTGCAGGATAGTTCGGCGCGATGATAAAGCTGTTCTCATAGCCAACACCATTTGCATGGGCCCCGGCCGCTTCGTGCAAATTATCGTTCTGCCATGCCACGTTGAAATAATTCTTATGACACCCCTTACCCGCAAGCGGCGATGGGCCAGCATTCGGCGAGAGGTAGAACACCCCTTGATTGACCGCCGCCGGAACAACGGCCATCGCGAGGTTGGACCAGATAATACCCGTCATGACATCAACGCGTTCTGACTGGATCATTTTATCGGAAAGCTGAACCGCGATGTCCGGTTTACGTTGATCATCCTCGATCACCACTTCGATATCGTCACGGCCCGATTGCCCCATCGCGAGCATGAAGCCATCGCGCACATCAATCCCAAGGCCTGCACCACCACCCGATAGCGTTGTGATCATTCCGACTTTCACGTCTGCAGAAGCGGCGCTCGTCGTAAGTGCTGCGATTGCAGCGGCAATAAATAGGTTTTTCAACTTAACTCTCCCTTATCCTTCTTTCTTATTCTGGAACTAGAGCGGAGTTTTCAAAGATAGGCAATGAGAAGTAGGGAGCTTGGGCGCCTCAACGGCCTAATGATCTGCCCTTGCCCAAAAAAGCGATGAAGCATTTTGCGCTCAGCGCCTCTTGGCGCCTCTTGGCACACAGCGTTGAATGTGGTGCAGTGCAAACCTGAAACCTACGAGACCAAGCCATGAGCAAATCACTAAAGCGCGTGCGCGCGGCAATCCTTGACGCCGGACTTGAAGACACAATCCGAGAAACAGGTCACGCAACGACCGCGCAAATGGCTGCGGATGAGCTAGGATGCACGGTCGATCAAATCGTCAAATCTATCATCTTTCTAGGAGAGACGTCTGGACGCTGTGTGCTGTTTCTCACGTCGGGCGGCAATCAAGTGGATAGTGTAAAAGCTTCAGCGCTTGCGGGTGAACCGCTGGGCAAAGCCGATGCTGCTATGATCCGCGCCCAAACGGGCTTTGCGATCGGCGGAGTTTCTCCATTGGGGCACCTTACCCCACCGCGCGCCTTCTTTGATCCAGCATTGATGGACTTCAGCGAGATATGGGGCGCCGCTGGAACCCCGCGTCATGTGTTCAAAGCCTCGCCGCAGGATGTTCTAAAGCACTCAGGGGCAACGCTCGCAGAGTTCACTTAAGTCTGTGATTACCTCTTTTAGCGCTATCCAGAGATATTTTATAAACAGGCCCATTTTTTAAATTTCAACATTAATTCAAGGCGATACCACCCTTTTGGTCGCGCCCCCAGAGCCTCCGAACCTCATTAATGTTAAAAAGTTTTACATTATCCCTTGCGCGGCAGGAAAAGCTCCCCATTTATTCAATGTGAAAGACATTCACATTAACGCAAAACTGAAACAGGAGAACTTCATGTCCACCCTCGCCCAAGCCCCCGCCTATACCGCCCAACCCCAAGGTTGGTTCGCCCGCTCTGAGGCCTGGCTCGATAGCAAAGGCAAAGGCGCGTGGATTGCGGCTATGGTCCTCGGCTTTATCTTTGTCTGGCCCGTCGGCCTTGCCCTATTGTTCTACATGATCTGGAGTAAACGCATGTTCAATCGCTCTTGCCGCGGCGCTGGCCGCCAAATGTCCCGCCATCACGCTTTCTCTGCAATGCGCCCCTCTGGCAACTCGGCCTTTGACGCATACAAAGAAGAAACGCTGCGTCGCCTAGAAGACGAGCAGAACAGCTTTGAAGATTTCTTGCAGCGTCTGCGCGATGCAAAAGACAAAGCAGAGTTCGATCAATTCATGGATGATCGCGCAAAGCCATCTGACGCATCAAAAGAAACAGAAGACGCGTAACAGCTCCTTCTCTTGCGGCCTACCTGCCTCCCAAGGTAGGTCGCATTTACGAAACTTAAGCAACAAGAACAGGACAATGACCCAGCCATTTGCCAACCACCCTGACCCATTTCGCGCGCCGCAGTTTTATGCGTCCGTGCCCACTAAGCGTTTGATTGCTTGGCTTATTGACACAGCGTTCACCGTAGTTTTGACAGCCATAGCCGTTCCGTTAACCGGCTTTACAGGTCTCTTCATTCTGCCTTTGCTGTTCTTGGTTATCGGGTTTGGGTATCGCAGCGTGACGATTGCTGGCTCGTCTGCAACTTGGGGAATGCGCATGATGTCTATCGAGCTGCGCGATGCGCGTGGTGAGCGATTTGATTTCAGCCAAGCGTTGGTACACACTTTCGGTTACACGATCTCGATGACGTTTTTCCTGCTTCAAGCAACCTCTGTCATCATGATGCTCGGCTCGGCCCGTGGCCAAAGTTTGACAGACATGGCCTTGGGGTCCGTCATGATCAACCGGCGATAAAAGCGGCGCGATCCCAGTTCTAGGCTTGGCGTGTACATAAATTGAATGTTAGCCTGCCTCAAAGGATAGTTTAGTTTATGCGTCACTCGCTTCCAGTTGCTCCGCAGTTTTATGTCACTGCGCCCCAGCCGTGCCCCTATCTCGAGGATCGGATGGAACGCAAATTGTTTACTGCACTGCAAGGTGATGGCGCGGACGCACTAAATAATAGCCTTTCCAAACAAGGATTTAGACGATCCCAAAACGTCCTCTATCGCCCATCTTGCACGGATTGTGCGGCCTGTCTTTCGGCGCGCATTGATGTATCTGCCTTCAGCCTAAGCAAAAGCCAAAGGCGCATCAAACGGCGCAATGCGCATCTTGAGCGCCGTGCGACCTCGCCTTGGGCCACTGAAGAGCAATACGCGCTGTTTCGTACTTACCTAGAGTCGCGCCATGCCTCTGGCGGCATGGTCGATATGGATGTGTTCGAATTTGCAGCGATGATCGAAGAAACTCCGATCCGAAGCCGCGTTGTGGAATACGCAGACGAAAGCACACTGGAGCTGAACGCAGTCTGTTTAACGGATGTGCTCGATGATGGTTTGAGCATGGTATATTCGTTCTACAAACCCGATCTGCCACGCCAATCCCTCGGCACTCATATCATATTGGATCACATCGAGATCGCTCGGGACGCAGGTCTTCCGTATGTTTACCTTGGTTACTGGGTCCCCGGCAGTCCAAAGATGGGGTATAAAGCCAGCTTTTCAGGACTAGAGGTTTTCGCAAACGGCGTTTGGTGCAAAATGCGAGATCCTGAAGCGTTTGAGCCTACATTGCATCCGCTTTCAACGGCGCCAATCGCCGAGCAAGTGGCCAGCATTTCGCTGCCCGGTGGCTATCGGGCCGTGCCAGACTAAAGCCAGCGACGCGGCGTTTCTCTCCACTTACACTCCTGCCTTATGTGAACCATGCCTTTTGTGTCTGGCCAAAATGCATTGCTCAAAGGCGGCCGCGACAAAAAAGCGAGGCCAAAATGGCCTCGCTTCTTGGTTTAACACTGTGCTCGATAGATCAATTCGGGATCAAATCCGGAATGATCGTCACGATTGACGGGAACAGCCAAAGCAGGCCCAATCCAACAACTTGGATCAGAACAAAAGGCGCAACGCCGCGATAGATGTGGCCTGTAGTGACTTCCTTGGGTGCAACCCCCCTTAGATAGAACAGAGCAAAGCCAAACGGCGGCGTCAGGAAGGAGGTTTGCAAGTTCACCGCGATCATGATCGTCACCCATTTCGGATCAAAAGTTCCGCCATATATGACGGGACCAACAATCGGGATTACGATGTAAATGATCTCAAGGAAATCAAGCACGAAGCCCAGAACAAATAGCACGAGCATCACGATCAGGAAGACTTTCACTTCATCGTCAAAGCTACGCAGGAATTGCTGGATGTAATGCTCGCCGCCAAAGGAAATCACCACAAGGTTCAGCACCTGAGAGCCGATCAGGATGGTAAAGACCATGCTGGTCACTTTCGCCGTTTCGCGCACAATCGGTGGCAAGATGCCAGCGCGATACAGAACGTAGCACGAGAACAGCAATCCGAACGCCGCATAGAGCCAAGCCGTGTAAGCAAAGAAGAACGCGACCCATGTTTCAAAGCTTGGGCTGCCTTGGTTGACCCGTAGATCGAAGTTCACCCCGATCAGGATCATCAAGATTACCGCAAGTGTTGAGAACAAGATGATCTTGCCAGACTTATCCTCGTCGCGCAGACGGCGATACGCCGCGAGCATGATCGCGCCGCCCGCACCTAGCGCAGCCGCTGGTGTCGGGTTGGTGATGCCTCCAAGGATCGAGCCAAGTACAGCAACGATCAATACGAGCGGAGGAAAGACAACGCGGATCAACTCGTTCTTGGACAGCATGATCGCAGCATGCGTGCAGCCATAGAGCGCCAAGGCCCAAGGGATCAGCATCATCATAACGCTCGCCCCGCTACTGGTGCCCGGGCGAATGAACAACAGATCGACCAATAGCCCCAGAACGACACCAATCAAACCAATGTAAATTGGTCCGTGATTGGAGGACGGGCGCGCGCCGCGCGCTGTCGTCAGGATCAGGGTCATGATCAAAGCGAGGATTGCGATACCTGTTCCGATTGGCGCCGCTGCCCCTGCTTTTTCAGCGATTGCAGCTGCGATCTCGTCTTCGGACAGTTTAACACTCTCGGCAACGCCGCCAGCCGCTTCGATAGCTTCCGTTTGCGCGATCGCCGTGTCCCAAGCCGATTGACCATGCAGCTCAATCATCGAAGCCTGACAATCAGCGCTTACGTTTGTCCGCAAGCTCGCGCTTTCGCCGATGTCCGAATAGCTATCAACGTCAAGGCTCTGACTGCCAATGACATTCAGGTTACCCAAGAGGATCATGCCAACAATCAACGCAACAGGAATACCAACAAACCACGTTAGCCCCTCTCCGCGCGTGATGACTTCATCGCTTTCACCCGCCAACGCAACTGCGGGGGCTTTGCTTGGGTTCAGCAGCGCATAACCAAAGGCATAGAGCGCATAAAGCAAGGCCAGAAGAACACCGGGCAAAAGCGCCGCTTGGAACAATGTGCCAACTGAAACCACCGCTGGCTCACCCAAGTAAGTGAGAGCGTCGGTACATCCCGCTTCAATTGCGCGCGATTCTTGTGCAGAGGAATAAAGATCGCCCGCAAGCGTGCCGAGCAGAACAATCACGATAGAAGGTGGAATAATCTGACCAAGCGTACCCGAGGCCGCGATGACGCCCGTTGCGATTTCAGGTGAATAGTTATTGCGCAGCATTGTCGGCAAGCTGAGCAAACCCATCGTCACAACTGTCGCGCCAACGATACCTGTGGACGCCGCAAGAAACGCGCCCACAACAACAACAGATACCGCCAAGCCGCCGGGAAGCGGTCCAAAGACCCGCGCCATAGTGGTCAACAAATCATTCGCAATCTTGGAGCGTTCAAGCGTGATGCCCATCAGTACGAACATCAAAACGGCCAAAAGCGTTTCAATAGACTGCCCCGCCAGAACACGTTCGTTCATGCGGTTCACAATAAAGGAAACGTTACGATCCAGCGCGTGTTCCCAGCCACGTGGGAAAACAGGGCCTTCATAGGTCGGCAATTCGGGGTATCGGAAGACCGAGATTGTTTCAGCCTTAACCCCCGAGTTCACAAGATCGATATACATTTGCGATCCCGTGTCGATCGCTTGGTGGATAAGCAATCCAGCACCGTCAAGCGCTGCGATAATACCGAATGCAATGACACCAGCACCGCCAATGGCAAAAGCCACTGGAAAGCCGGACAAAATACCCCCGAAAAGGCAAAGGAAGACAATAATTAGGCCGACTTCAACGCCATCAAGACCAAAGAACATTAGTGTGTCCCCTCATAAGCTTCTTCGCCCTCACCGAGCGTATCTTTATCGAGGTACTTGCCCTCACTTTCTTCGCCTTCCTTCCACTCGAGATAAGAGCGATAGAAGAAGGCAACGGCTTGCAAAAGAACCATAGCGGTGAAAGCTACGAGCAAGATCTTGAACAGGAAGTAGGCCGTAAATCCGTTTGGCGAGAAACCGATGGTTTCGACATTCCATTTCAGCAGTTTGGATTTGCGCATGAGCAAGTCGAATTTGTCTGACGCCGAAACCTTTGGCGTCACCAGATGGCGCCACATGAAGAACCAGCCGTACATCCAGATCAGGATTGCAGCAGGCATCATGAAGATCAACGAGCCGATCATATCAATCATTCGTTTGGTGCGGAATTTAACCGCCGCATAGATCAGATCAACCCGGACATGCCCGCCTTGAACAAAGGTATAGGTTACGCAAAGACAAACGACTAAGGCGTTGTAAAGTTTCAGCTCTTCCGCAAACCATGAGATATCAAATTGTAGCGGAATGCCAAATCCAAACGAAATGTCAGGACGCGTAAAGATACGCTGCATAAAGACGATGACAATTTGTTGGAGAACCATGAGCAGGCCAGCCCATGCGAAGAAACGGCCAACCGAATTGGCAAATCCCTCAAGCACGCGCACAACGCCCCACATGATCGCGTTTTTCCACATCCCGACTGCTGTCAGGATCAAAAACGCCGTTAAGACCACGAAGAATAGCTCGACCGAGGCACCATAGTAGATGAACCGCATCAGCGATTGGCTATCGGACCAATCGAGCCATGATGCAGGATGCGACAGAGCATAGCCAAAGTTGTAAAATGCCATGCCAATATTCTGAATAAACCAGAGCAAACCATCGCCTATTGCCGCGAGCGCTCCGCCAGATGCGTCATCCGCCATCAGTGTCCCCTTTTTCATAAACCTGTCATTGCAGCCAAACGTTCTAAGATGTGCCAGCTTTGCAATATCATGGTGCAGGCAAGGCCTCTGCACTTGCAGAGGCCTGACCCGTTTTCAAAATCGTAAAAGGCTTAGTTGCCCAGAACGCGGTTACGCTGTTTGACGTAGTAACCGTCTGACTTGTCGATCCAAGAGGAAGACGCCGCCATGGACTCTTCGAAGGACTTACGCGTTTTCGCGAAGATTTCGTCGCCCATGTTCTCGTCCATAACTTCAGCAGAGGCTTTACCGAACGCATCCCAAACATCGTCAGAGAACTGCAGAACTTTAACGCCCTGAGACTGAAGACGCGCAAGTGCAGCACCGTTGTTTGCAAGTGTCTGGGACAGCTGCAGGTGCGTTGTTGCCGCGCAAGAGTTGGAGATGATTGCTTGGTGCGCAGGTGAGAGGTCGTTGTAAACGTCAAGGTTTACACCACATGCAAGGCCGGAACCTGGCTCGTGGAAGCCCGCAGCGTAGTAAACTTTCGCAACTTCTTGGAAGCCGGCGCGCTCGTCCGCCATTGGGCCAACCCACTCGAGGCCATCAAGAGCACCAGAAGACAGCGCTTGGTACAGCTCGCCGCCCGGGATGTTCTGAACAGATGCGCCCAGTTTACCAAGAACCTTGCCACCAAGACCAGGCATACGGAACTTAAGGCCGTTGAAGTCAGCCGCGGAGCCGATTTCTTTACGGAACCAACCACCAGACTGGGAACCAGAGTTACCAGCAAGGAAGGATTTCAGGTTGAAGATTTCGCCCAGCTCGGAGTGCAGCTCGTGGCCGCCGCCGTGGTGGTACCAGTTTGTCAGCTCTTGCGCTGTGCCGCCGAATGGTACGGCTGTGAAATACGCATACGCTGGGTGCTGACCGATGAAATAATAGTCCGCAGAGTGGTACATGTCCGCTTGGCCAGAAGACACAGCGTCAAATACTTCAAGCGCGCCAACCAGTTCGCCCGGTGCTTTTTTGTCGATGGTCAACTGACCGTCAGACATCGCGCCAACCATGTCCTGCAGGTATGTCGCTGCGTCATCAAGAACAGCAAAGCCACGTGGCCAAGACTGAACCATAGTCAGAACGCGCTTGCCCTGTGCATAGGCTGGTGCTGCAAGCGTGGACGCTGCTGCTGCCGTGCCGCCGAGTGCGGATGTTTTTAGAAAAGAACGACGATCCATAAAGAATCCTCCCAGATTGATGATGCGCAAAGAAAATGCCGGATTGGATCCAGCTCTCCCCCCCGCGCGGATCGTTTCAAGTCCGGCAAGACTACTCGCACCGTCAAAAATGAAAATACCAAGTTCTACGTAGTGAGCAGTTAAAGACGCTTGGTAATAGGGCAAAAATACAGCAAAACACCATTTTTCGACCTTTTACTGAGCGATCACGCACAATTGTCGGAACCAAGACGAGAATCGTTTACGCGTAATCGCTTTGATTCGCGCTCGATTCGCCGTTAGCTAAAGCAAATGTCACTGCGCACTGCTTTCAGCCTCAGCTACACTCAAAAGCTGTTCCTCTTAGGAACGCTGCCGTTGATTTTGGCGGTGACTGCTATTTCACTGCTTGTTGCTTTTCAATCGCGTCAATTGGCCGAGCGCGAGATTGCTACGCTTGAACAAACGATGATTGAGGCCAAGAAAGACGAGCTTCGCAACTACGTAACGCAAGCGCGCAACGGGTTCTATTTTATTTACGGCAACGCGCCGCCCGATGACGAAGAGGCCAAGCAGCAAGTCATGCAAATTCTTGCTGCGATGATCTATGGGCATGAAGGTAGTTTTTTTGTTTATCACTATGACGGAACCAATCTGGTCAGCCCGCGCGACACGCATCTGATCAATAGCAATTGGTCTGGCCTATCGGACAGCGAAGGCACGCCCGTTGTGGATGAGTTGATTCAGATCGCGCGCTCTGGTGCCGGATATCACAGCTATCTATGGCCCAAACCCTCAACAGGGAAAGAGGCACGCATGATCACTTATGTGACCAGTTTTCCAAGCTGGCAATGGGCGGTTGGCACAGGGGTTTTCATCGACGATGTCATTGCAACGGTCGCAAGTTCACGGGCCCAAGTTGAGGCCCGCACCCGAGCAACTTTCCTTTATATCGGTGCGATAACCTTGGCCGCCCTTTTGATCGTTTTCATTTCTGGCCTCTTCTTGAATATTCGAGAGCGAAGGCTGGCAGACACCAAACTCAAAGCACTTACGCAACGCGTGTTTGATGCCCAAGAAGAGGAGCGCGGACGCGTTGCGCGTGAACTGCATGACGGTATTAGCCAAATCCTTGTTGGGATTCGTTATGCACTTGACGTAACCCGCCGCCAGCTGGGCTCGGACAAACGAGCGGTTCCCAAGATGCTCGATAAGGGGATCGACAGCCTGTCTGGTGCCATTCACGAAGTGCGCCGCATTAGCCGCGATTTACGCCCCGGGGTTCTTGACGACCTCGGCCTCGGCCCTGCCTTGAAAGCGTTGACCGAGGATTTCACTGCGCGCACGCAAATTGAATCCGAGTTCTCAACCGTCGTATTTCGAAACCGTTTGGATGCAGAGTCCAAAATCGCCCTCTACCGCGTCGCGCAGGAGGCATTAACCAATATTGAACGCCATGCAGATGCCACAGAAATCCACGTCTCTGTGCGCGGGGATCGTCGCGGCGCTGTGTTAACCATTCGCGACAATGGCCACGGCCTCGCAAAGACCCAAACCAGAGAAAACCAGAAAACGCTTGGCGGGATGGGATTGCGAAACATGCAAGAACGTATGGAACAGATCGACGGAGCCTTGTTCATCAGCAGCAATAAAGACGGCACAACTATTGAAGCGCGCGTCCCGCTCAGCCATATGTTGCCGCCAGAAGCTGCCCCAGCCGCAAAAAACGCAAATTCAGAGGATGCCATCTAATGCCGGTACGCGTCGCAATCGTTGACGATCACCCAATGGTCGCTGAGGGGATACAGGCGATTTTGGAGAGCTATGAGGATATAGAGGTCGTCGCGACCTGCTCTTCTGGTCAAGACATTATTGATCGCGCCGAGGCACTTGCCCCTGATGTTATTTTGCTCGATCTGAATATGCCCGGCATGAATGGGCTGACGGCGATTGAATTACTGCTCGAGGCGCGCGCTGAAACCCGCGTCTTGGTTCTAAGCATGCACGACAGCGCCGAGTATATCACAACTGCGCTTAGCCATGGCGCGATGGGATATTTGTTGAAAGACGTGCCGACCGAAGAAATTAAGACAGCGATTGATACGGTCATGACGGGCGAGCGCTATCTGTGCACTGGCGCAAAAGGCTCGCTGACACCGAGTGCAAGCACAGAAACCCTAACCGGCCGAGAGCAGACGGTTCTTTTACAACTGGCAAAGGGTCGTTCGAACAAAGACGTTGCCGCGACGTTGGAAATTTCTGTGCGCACCGTGGAGACGCATCGCAAAAACATCAAACGCAAACTAGGTATTTCATCAACCGCTGGCCTCACCCGCTATGCTTTGGAACACGGCGTTTTGCAGGGAACAGGCGCTTTCTTGTGAGCCGCGTTATTTTATTGAACAAGCCCTTTGGCGTTCTCTCTCAGTTTACCGACAAGGGCTTGGAAGGATCCAAGCGGCCAACCCTGTCTGCCTTTGTGGACGTGCCTAACGTCTATCCTGCGGGCAGGTTAGATCGCGATAGCGAAGGTTTGCTGGTGCTGACCGATGACGGGAAGCTGCAAGCGCAGATCGCTGATCCCAAGTTCAAAAAACCAAAGAGCTATCTGGTTCTGGTTGAGCGCATTCCAGATGAGGATGCGTTGCGCGCTTTGCGGGAGGGCGTCACGCTCAAAGATGGAAAAACGCGCCCTGCTGAAGTGCGCCGTATTGATCCCCCTGCCCTTTGGGAGCGCACCCCGCCTGTGCGCTTTCGCAAATCCGTGCCAGATTGCTGGCTAGAGTTGACTATTCGCGAAGGGCGCAATCGACAGGTTCGTCGGATGACAGCCGCAGTTGGACACCCGACCCTGCGGCTGGTTCGATGGTCTGTTGGAGATTGGTCCTTAGACGGAATTGAAAATGGCACATGGCGCGACGCCTGAAGAAAAAATCCTTCTGCGAAGGATTTTGACGACCAAGATTTTCGCAGAAAATCTTGGCTCTAGAGGTTGGCGTTGAAATTCTTCATCTTGTGATTTGTAGGGCGGATCAAATGATCATCATATCCGCCGAACGCCAAGCTTGCGATTAATCAAACCGCCTAAACTGACGCGGCCTTGGAGAGAAAAAAACCAGCGTTCAAAAAGCCGTATTTGGTCAATCTCCAAACAATGTGACACCCGATTTCATCACCTGCGCCCATGACAACGACTCGTTTTCCGCGAGTTTCACAAAAATCGCACCGTTCACGACGGATGAAAACGTCAGATCGCGGTAAAATAACCTCCAAAATTCCGTCTTATGTCGCCAGAAACCCCAGTCTACGCAATAAATGGAAAGATTTTTGCCAGCAGGGGACATATTTTTCACGCCCAGCCTGTTGACCCTTCTTTACAACACACATATTGTCCCCGCACGTTTAAAGGAGCAGATCAATGTACGACCTCGTCGTCATCGTGAATTCAAGGCGCATGGGCCCATAGCGGCACCCGTGAGGGAAACCATGCGCCCCCGCCATAGCGTCGGGGGCTTTTTTATGCGAAACGAAAATGACAACGCCTATTAGATGGAGACAAGGCGCATGGCACAGAAAATGACCGGTGCGAAAATGGTGATTCAAGCTCTGAAGGATCAGGGCGTCGACACTGTCTTTGGATACCCCGGCGGCGCGGTCCTACCTATCTATGACGAGATTTTTCAGCAAAACGGCATTCGTCACATTCTTGTACGTCACGAGCAAGGCGCGGTGCACGCAGCTGAGGGCTATGCGCGCTCAACGGGTAAACCAGGTGTTTGCCTTGTAACCTCTGGCCCCGGCGCGACAAACGCTGTGACGGGCCTAACGGACGCATTGCTCGATTCCATCCCGATTGTTGTTTTGACAGGTCAGGTTCCGACCTTCATGATTGGCTCTGACGCCTTTCAGGAGGCGGACACCGTAGGCATCACACGCCCCTGCACCAAGCATAACTGGCTGGTGAAAGAGACCTCGGAGCTGGCAAGCACGATCCATGAAGCCTTCCATGTGGCCACCACTGGCCGCCCCGGCCCTGTTTTGATCGACATTCCAAAAGATGTTCAATTCGCAGCGGACGAATACACGCCTCCAGCAAAGGCCGATTTGGGCCACTATCAACCCCAGCTGAAGGGCGATCTTGAAACCATCACCGAATTGGTCGAAGCGATTGAAGCAGCGGAGCGCCCCATTTTCTACACGGGCGGCGGTGTGATCAACTCTGGCCCAGCGGCAAGTCAATTGTTACGCGAGCTTGTTGGGGCAACAGGTTTCCCAATTACGTCGACTTTGATGGGTCTTGGGTCTTATCCAGCATCAGGCGACGCTTGGATTGGGATGCTCGGCATGCATGGTCTTTACGAGGCCAACATGGCGATGCACGGCTGCGATTTGATGATCAACATCGGCGCACGTTTTGATGACCGTATCACTGGCGTGCTTGAACATTTCAGCCCGAACAGCCGCAAGGCGCATATCGACATCGACCCGTCTTCCATCAACAAGGTGATCCATGTTGATATGCCCATCGTAGGCGATGTGGCGCATGTGCTTGAGGACCTGCTTAAGGTTTGGAAAGCGCGCGGACGCAAAACCAACGCAGGCGCTGTGAAAAACTGGTGGGGTCAGATCAATGACTGGCGCAAGGTCGATTGCCTGAAGTTCACGCAAAAGGGCAAGGTTATCAAACCACAATACGCCCTTGCCCGTTTGGAAGAGCTGACCAAGAAACATGACCGGTACATCACCACCGAAGTGGGCCAACACCAGATGTGGGCAGCACAATACTTGGGCTTTGAAGATCCCAATCGTTGGATGACATCAGGTGGCCTTGGCACGATGGGCTACGGTCATCCTGCGTCCATCGGCGTGCAAATGGCGCATCCAGACTCGCTTGTGATTAACATCGCAGGCGAAGCCAGCTGGTTGATGAACATGCAAGAGATGGGAACAGCGGTTCAGTATCGTCTGCCTGTGAAACAGTTCATTTTGAACAACGAACGCCTTGGCATGGTCCGCCAGTGGCAGGAACTTCTGCATGGTGAGCGTTATTCAGAAAGCTGGTCCGACGCTCTGCCCGACTTTGTGAAATTGGCCGAAGCCTTTGGTGCAAAGGGCATTCTGTGCTCTGACCCTGACACATTGGATGATGCGATCATGGAAATGATCACGCATGACGGGCCTGTGATCTTTGATTGCCTCGTTGAAAAGCATGAGAACTGCTTCCCAATGATCCCGTCAGGCAAGCCGCATAACGAAATGCTACTCGGTGAAGCCGACACGCAGGGCGTGATTGATGCCAAAGGCTCCGTGCTGGTTTAAGCACCGGGTTGAGTTATCGAGGTGGGGGGCAATGCTCCCCATCCCCCAAGGTATTTAGAGACCGAAGAAGGACAGAGCGATGTCACCTCTTAAGATCAAAAAAGGCTCAAACAGCCATTCCGCCTATAACCTACGTCCGAATTTTTCCGATGTTCAGGAAACCCACACGCTGGCAGTGATCGTTGACAACGAAGCGGGCGTTCTCGCGCGAGTTATCGGCTTGTTTTCAGGTCGTGGCTATAACATTGAAAGCCTGACCGTCGCCGAAATTGACCATCTCGGCAAGCTCAGCCGTATCACAGTCGTTACCACGGGCACGCCGCAGGTGATTGAGCAGATCAAAGCGCAACTGGGCCGCATTGTTCCCGTGCATCAGGTCAATGACCTGACCGTTGAGGGCCCATCTGTCGAGCGTGAATTGGCACTGTTCAAGGTTGAGGGCTCTGGCGACAAACGCGTCGAAGCGCTACGCCTTGCTGACATCTTCCGCGCCAATGTTGTCGATAGCACGCTGGAGAGCTTTGTGTTTGAGCTAACAGGACCGTCAGAAAAGATCGATGCTTTTGCCGAGCTAATGCGGCCCTTGGGACTGTCTGAGTTGGCGCGCACTGGCGTCGCAGCGCTATCACGTGGCACCTGATTTTAGGACTGTGAAATAGTGCTGCGGTTGGGCTACCCTGCCGCAGCATCCTGCGCTGACAATTCCCGCAACTCTTTCTCACGTGCGAGCGAGACGACATTTTCGCTGTCGCTGATTGATCCGCGCTTTTCGCTTTCAATACGCTCTTTGATTACCTGCGCCGTTTCCAGAACAGAACTCAGATCACTGCAATAATGCTGAGCGATTTTCCGAGGATTTTGCGCAAATCTCAAGTTGCTAAACTCTTCGATATCAAACTGAATTAGATCGCCTTCATCAAAGCGCTCGGTGCAGGCCGCACTATGTTGTGACTGCCCCAAAAATGCCAATTCACCGTGATCTTCACACCAAATGATTGCTTTACTATCGACTTCGGCGCTCCAAATAACTACTCCGAGCATGTTCTTTCCTTAATTAGTCTTCGTTAAATTAAAATAGCTTGGGGCGCGAAAGCTACTGCTTTCACAGCATCGTCCGCATGCAATTTGTACCAATCCGCTCGACATCTGACGCGTTTTTGCTCAAAGTTGTTCGGAATTGTATCAGATGCCTGAATCGCATTTGAAGTTTGTGTTTTTCAATTATTGTCAACGCATCCAACAGGGGCTCTGGATACACATGAAATCACATGCAAACGGTCTTCCAGTACGAGAACTATTTGGCCGAAACTTACGCATTTTAAGCGACACCTACCCTTCGGTATCTGAAGTGTGCCGCCAATTGGACATTAATCGCGCTCAATTTAATCGCTATCTCAATGGCGAAAGCTATCCTCGCCCTGATACATTGGCAAAGATTTGCGAATTCTTTGGCACGGACGCTCGAATACTGACAGAGCCACTGGAAGCAATAAGCCAGACACGGCCTGATCTATTGACCCATCCAGAAATACGAGAATTCACAGCTTTGGAAACCTCCGCTGTCTCTGAAGAGATGCTTCCCAGTGGCTTTTATCGCTTTTCCCGGCAGAGTTTTCTCTACCCAGAATCTTTCGTCATGGGATTGCTCTTTGTGTACCGTCGCGATGGCTGGACTTTTGTGAAGGGTTCAGAAGCGCGCCAATCAGTTACGGAGCAAGGCTTGCCTGCCAATGTGCGCACGCGTCAGTTCAGGGGCTACGCCTTGCAATGGGAAGACGGAATTGGTGCGATGGTGTCGCGGCGCAATGCACTTACATGCACGTTTAACTTTATTGCCCCTGTCGCCTCGCTTAATCGAAATTTTTGGCATGGCTACGCTGCGCGCACCGTGAACGAGACCATCAACACAACCCGCGTTGCGCGCATGGTATATGAATATTTGGGAGATTCGACGTCCTTGATCCTACAAACTGCGCGCGGATCCGGCTTTTGCGAGCTTGATGAATTGCCCGCTTTTCACCGTCGCCTGCTGCGCGTCGGAGAATCTTTTTCCTAAAACATCTGAACGCACAAAGTCGCAGTGAGAAAAGTCAGCGTCGCATAAAGGCAAAAGATTCTATCCATCTCTTCCTAGGGTAAAGCCACACGCGAGAGGAAGGGTAAGAGCATGACAGCACAGAAAACCGATCTAACTGCGGTTCGTCGTAGTGTCGAAAGCGCGCAAGGCTTGCCCAATCCGCACTACATCGATCCTAACGTTTTTGAAGAAGAGAAACACGCGGTTCTCTTTTCATCTTGGTCAGGCTTGGCTGTCACCGCCGATGTGCCCGAGATCGGCGACGCCAAACCGATCACATTTTTGGGTATGCCCTTGTTACTCGTGCGCGATAAAAACGAAACGGTGCGTGTGTTTCAAAACATCTGCCGCCATCGCGGGATGATCCTCGTCGAAGAGCCTCGCAAGATCGAAGGCGCGATCCGCTGCCCCTACCATAGCTGGTGCTATGGAACTGATGGGCGACTGGTGAGCACGCCGCATGTGGGTGGTCCGGGGCACAACACTCATTCGAGCATAGATCGCGCCCTGCTTGGGCTGATCGAAGTCCGCAGCTATATTTGGCGCGATGTCATTTGGATCAATGTTGACGGGACCGCCCTGCCCTTTGAAGAAGAAAACGCTGATCTCATCGCCCGATGGGCCGAATTTGACAAACCTTTGTTTCATGGCGGCCCAGATAGCGCTTTTGAATTGGCGGTCGATTGCAACTGGAAACTGGCGGTCGAAAACTATTGCGAAAGCTATCATCTGCCTTGGGTTCATCCTGGGCTAAACAGCTACTCGCGTTTGGAAGATCACTACAACATCGAAAAACAGGACGCTTACTCTGGCCAAGGCACATTGGTCTACCGCCAACTAAAAGGTAAAGATGGGCAAGTCTTCGAAGATTTCGAAGGCGTTGGCGAAAAATGGGAGGAAGCTGCCGAATATATCGCAGTTTACCCAAATGTGTTGTTAGGCGTTCATCGCGATCACGCGTTTGCAATTGTCCTCGTTCCCGAAACGCAGCAGCGCACAGTTGAAAAAATTCACCTTTACTATGCAACCCCGGAAACAAGCGTAGAAATGCGCGCCGCTAATACGGAACAATGGAAGCTGGTGTTTGAAGAGGACATTTTCGTTGTGCAAGGCATGCAAAAAGGACGTCACGCACCGCATTTCGATGGCGGACGCTTCTCTGCTGTGATGGACAGTCCAACGCACTGCTTCCACGCATGGGTCGCGGGCAAGATCGAGACTTATCGCAGCGCGCCTCCTGTTGCCGCTGAATGAGCGATCTGGATCAACGTCTGTTGGAAGCGCATGCACGGCAAGATCACGCCGCGCTGGTTACGCTTTATAGCGAAGCTGCGGAGATGAGCGAGGATGAAGACTCCAGGGGCTTTTATCTAACCCACGCCTATATTTTTGCGCTCGAACTCGGTCATCCCGCTGCGTCAACACTGCATGGAAAGTTGAAAGCGACAGGGCGCGAAGAATGATCCTTTAGCGATCATCCACGCGCAGCGCGCTATAAAGATGCCAGCTCGCATGTCCAAGCAATGGAAGCGTCAGAAACAACCCGAAAAACGCAGGGATCATCGACAGGATCATAACCGCTGCGATGAACACGCCCCACGCAAGCATCGGCACAAAATTGTCGGCAACCATTTGAAAACTGGTGATCATTGCAGTCACAAAATCAATTTCCCGCTCTAGCAAAAGCGGCAGTGCGAAAACGGTGATCATAAAAAGCAACAAGCAAAACAAAGCGCCAACAATGCTCCCAACGAGCAACATCATCAAACCATTGCTCGAAAGCCAAACCTCAAGGCTTGAGTGGATATTGGTCAATTGCGTCAACCCAAGAAACAGCGCGAAAATCATGTGGCCAATAAAAAACCAGAGCAGAAACACGAATACGATAATTGCGCAGATCGAAGGAAGCTGTCGTTTACTCTGATGCAGAACGACCCCAAAAATTCCGGGATTTTCCAGACCAATTCCGCGCTCGCGGCGGCGGCTGACTTCGTACAGGCCGACTGCGGCAAAGGGGCCGAGCAATGGAAATCCAATCGCGGCAAGAACCAACCAATAGGTTGTTCCCGTAAGATATGTAATCCACGTGATGAGCAATCCGCCGAGCACATAAAAGCTGGCAAAGACCAGCCCATAAAACGGATGCGCGCGAAAGTCGGCCCATCCCTTGCGAAGCGCATCTTTGAAAACAGAGCCAGAGACTTGCTCAAACTCTGGAACACCCTCTATCGGCGATAATGGCATTGTCGTTCCTCCCAAGTTTAGCAAAGCGGGAAAAACCTAACGGTTCAACCCGTGAGCGCGCTCAAATCAGGTCGCTGCGACGAGAAGTCCGTGCTTTCGTGCCAACGCTGCCCTATCTGCAATAGCTTTGCATCGCTGTGCCTCGGGCCGAACACCTGCAACCCCATCGGCAATCCAGCCGCGTTAAAGCCTGCGGGAATGTTCAGGCTTGGCACGCCTACAAGGCTGACGGGGATCACAATTTCCATCCATCGATGATAGGTATCCATGCTCTTGCCAGCGATTTCCTTGGGGCTGTCCCACTCCGCTGGGAACGGCCAAAGCTGGGCTGAAGGCATCAACAGCGCGTCATAATCGGCGAAAAGTCCATTCAATGTATTGAACCACTGCGTGCGGATGTTGCTGAGGCGGTGAACCTCCATCGCGCTTAACGCCATGCCTGTTTCGATTTCCCAGATAGCATCGTCTTTCAGCATCGCGCGCATTTTCGGGTTCTCATACAGCGCCGCTTTGCCGCCTGCATTTGCCCATGCGCGCAAACCAACCCAAGCATCCCAAATTTGCTCTGCAGGAAATGGCGCGTCCAATCTATCTACGTGCGCGCCCATCGCTTCGAATTGCGCAATCGCGGTCTCGCAGGTTTCCAGCACGCCGTCTTCCATCGGATATGCCCCGCTCCAATCGCCAAGCCAACCAAAGCGCATGCCTTTGATGTCACCGCTTAGTTGCTCCTTGCTCGGAGCTTGCGAGAAACTATGGGGATGACGGGTATCAAGGCCGGCTTGAACATCCAGCAACAGTGCCACATCTTCGGGACTGCGTCCCATTGGGCCTGCTACAGCCAATTGATGAAGAAACATATCGCCAGGCATATCAAGTGGAACCAAGCCATAGGTTGGCCGCAAACCATAAACATTATTCCATGCACCGGGATTGCGAAGCGAGCCCATCATGTCAGAGCCATCCGCGATCGGGGTCATTCCCGTTGCAAGGGCAGCCGCCGCGCCGCCAGACGAGCCACCAGCAGAGCGCGATGGATCGTATGGATTACGCGTTATTCCATGAACGGGGTTAAACGTATGGCTGCCAAGGCCGAACTCAGGCGTGTTCGTTTTACCGATGACGATAGCGCCCGCATCTTTCATGCGCTTCACCATGAGGTCATCAGATTGCGCAATGTTATCGGCAAAAATGGGTGAGCCGAGCGATGTGAGTAACCCTTCCGCATTGGCTAGGTCTTTAATCGCGACGGGCAATCCGTGCAGCGGGCCCTTTGGCGCAATGGCATCAGCGGCGCGCGCATCCGCGAGGCACGCATCCCTCTCGCGCAAAGAAACAACGGCGTTAACAGTGCCATTCACCTGCTCGATGCGATCAAGTGAAGCGCGCATCAGGTCTTCGGCGCTGATCTCTTTATTGGCTATTTTCGCAGCGAGCGCGACAGCGCCCTGTTCTACCAGATCACCCATCGCGTCGCCCCTCCCAAGGCTTGGTTAGTCCGAGCTTTGCGCTTCTGCGCGGCTCTTTCCTGCAACATTCAGCGCAAGCGTTGCGCCCATCAGACCATCAAGATCGCCATCAAGAACACCCTTGGTATCAGAGGTCTCGTAATTTGTGCGCAGGTCTTTCACCATTTGATAAGGCTGCAAGACATATGAGCGGATTTGATTGCCCCAGCCTGCATCACCTGCATTCTCATGGGCCTCGTTCACCAGCGCGGAGCGTTTATCAAGCTCCATCTGATAGAGGCGAGATTTCAAAGCTTTCATCGCAATATCGCGGTTTTGGTGTTGTGATTTTTCAGACGACGTCACCACGATCCCCGTTGGCGCGTGGGTAATACGCACAGCAGAGTCTGTGGTGTTCACGTGCTGACCACCCGCACCCGAAGATCTGTAGGTATCAATCCGGATGTCAGCGGGGTTCACTTCGATTTCAATGTTATCGTCAACGACGGGATAAACCTTCACAGACGTAAAAGAGGTATGTCGCTTGGCGGCACTATCAAAGGGCGAAATACGCACAAGGCGATGTACGCCACTTTCAGATTTCAACCAACCATAGGCATTTGGACCGCTAATCTTGTAAGCCGCCGACTTAATGCCAGCCTCTTCGCCCGCGCTTTCAGACTGTAGTTCGACCTTATAGCCACTTTTCTCGGCCCAACGTACATACATGCGCGCAAGCATTGACGCCCAATCGCAGCTTTCGGTGCCACCAGCGCCCGAGTTGATCTCAAGAAACGTGTCATTGCCATCGGCTTCGCCATCCAGCAGGGCTTCTAGCTCTTTCGCAGCAGCTTTGCTTGCGAGCGCGGTTAGCGCCTCTTCAGCTTCGGCAACGACTTCTTCGTCTTCTTCCATTTCGCCAAGTTCAATCAGCTCAATGTTGTCGGTCAATTCCTGCTTGATGGATGTGTAGGTCCCCATTGCATCGACAAGCATCTGTCGCTCGCGCATTAATTTTTGCGCCGCGGTGGGATCATTCCAAAGATCGGGGTCTTCGACACGCGCATCGAACTCTTCCAGCCGAAACGCCGCAGTATCCCAATCAAGTCGCTGCTTTAACAGCTCCAAGGATTTTTCGATCTCATCAACTGTGTTTTGAGCTTCTGCGCGCATGGGGCGTCCCGTCTAAATAGCTTTCTCAGGGTGATAAACCAGCCCCCAACCACTCACAAGACCAAGCGAGACTTGATCTTGTAAAGTAATCAGACGCGCACGCTAATAAAGCCCGCCAGAACTGAGCGTACCAAAGGTCGCTTTAGGCCCGACAACTGCCTTTTTGCCAGTGGATGTTGTGACCTGACGCGCTTGCGCCTGACCGTCTGGGCGGATCAGCGTCAGGTTTCCACCCATGGCAAAACCGCCATCAAAGGAAATACCAAACACCGGCTCTTCGCCCTCGCGGAAGCACTCATTCACAACATTCTTGCCTTTGGCGGTGTCAGATAGACGCGCGCCAGTAAAGCGGTCAATCTTGATGAATTCACACCCACCTGGAACATCAAATTTGCTTGCGCCGTATTTCTTTGTGGCCTTTTTCATAAACTGATTGAACACAGGACCACACATACCGCCACCAGATGCGCCGCGACCCAAGCTGCGCGGGTTATCATAACCAATGTAGCACCCCGCAACGATGCGATTGGTGAAGCCGACAAACCAGACATCTTTTGCATCGTTGGTTGTACCGGTTTTACCCGCTGTTGGCACACCCAAGTTCACAGTCTTGGACGCAGTTCCGCGCTCGACAACGCCGGTCATCATAGATGTGAGCTGATAGGCGGTTACATCATTCATCACGCGCTCACGCTCAGACACGATGCGCGGGCTGCGCGTTGGAGCAATCGCTGGATCATCGCAATCTGTGCAAATGCGGGGGTCGTGTTTGTAAACTGTTTTACCGTAACGGTCCTGAACACGGTCAACCAAAGTCGGCTCGACCCGCTCACCGCCATTAGCGAACATCGCATAGGCCGCCACCATGTTAAACAAAGTGGTTTCTTGTGAGCCGAGCGAGTTGGCCAGAACACGAAGGAAGTTTCCTTCTTTATAAACGCCAAATTTTTCGGCGTAGTTTCCGACAACATCCATACCCACCTCTTGCGCAAGGCGAATGGTCATCAAGTTACGCGACCGCTCGATACCTGTCCGAAGCGGAGTTGGTCCATAGAACGTTTTCGACGCATTCTTTGGTCGCCACATCCCTTGCGGCGTATTGATTTCGATCGGCGCGTCAACAACGATGGTCGCAGGCGTATAACCGCTATCTAGCGCAGAAGCGTATACAAAGGGCTTAAAGCTTGATCCGGGCTGACGCTGCGCTTGTGTGGCGCGGTTAAAGACCGAATGCTGATAGGAAAAACCGCCCTGCATCGCGATCACGCGGCCTGAATTGACGTCCATCGCCATAAAGCCACCCTGCACTTCTGGAATTTGGCGCAGCGTCCAGCGTATGAAAGCACCTGAATTGTCATCCGTCATTTTGCGAACAAGAACGACCTCACCCACTTCCAATAGGTCGCCAGCAACCCGCGCTTTTCGGCCAAGCGTTCCGTCCTTGAAACGCTTGCGCGCCCATTGAACGTCTTTGGCAGGAATCCAATGCCCGTCCTCATCGTTTTCAACACCTTCAATCCCAATCCGGGCCTCGTTGGTACCAACTTCCAGAACGACCGCAGGATGCCATTTATTTTCCAAATGGACATCGCGCGGCGCTTTTGTTTTGCGCAGTGCCTCGCGCCATGCACTCTCGGATGTCAGCGCTTCACTTGGCAGGCTAAGCCCTGTGCCGCGCCAAATGCCAAGCGAGCGATCATAGCGTTCAAGACCGCGGCGCAGCGCGTCAGCAGCCTCGGCTTGCATTTCAGGATCAATCGTCGCGCGCACGGTCAAGCCACCAGTAAAGAACTCACCTTCCCCAAAATCGCGGCTCAACTGGCGGCGGATTTCATCGGTGAAATAGTCCCGTGGCGGCAAAGCCGACTTAAAGCTCTCATAATCCCCGTTTTGAACCGACTTAACAGGCTGTTGTATCTCGCGCTCATACACTTCTTGCGAGATGTAACCGTTCTCCATCATCTCTTCCAAGACGTAGTTACGACGTATGCGCAGTTTTTCTTTCTGGCGCACGGGGTGCATTTGGCTTGGTGCTTTTGGCATGGTTGCCAAGAACGCAGCTTCATGCGGTTCAAGTTCGCTCATGGTTTTGTTGAAGTACGACTGCGACGCGGCAGCGAAACCAAAGCTGTTTTGACCAAGAAAAATCTCATTCATGTAAAGTTCAAGAATTTGATCTTTTGTCAGCGTCTCTTCGATACGGCTGGCAAGAATGATTTCTTTGATCTTACGCTCGGCTTGGCGCGATCCATCGAGCAAGAAGTTCTTCATAACCTGCTGCGTAATTGTCGAGGCACCGCGACAGCCTTTGCCTTTCGACTGAACGCATTCAACAGCCGCAGCCGCGATACCGCGCGTGTCGTAGCCAGAGTGATTGTAAAAATTCTTGTCCTCGGCAGAAATCAGCGCGTGTTTGACGAGATCAGGAATCTCGTTCGCAGGCGCGAACAAACGGCGTTCTTTGGCAAATTCGTCGATGATCTGGCCCTCGCCAGAGTAAATCCGCGAGATCGTTGGCGGTTTGTATTGCGCAAGGCTTTCATGACTGGGCAGGTCACGTCCGTACATCCAGAAAATTGCGCCGATTGTCAGCGCGACCATCATCATCCCCATTGTTACCAATGAGAAGATTGACCCGAAAAATGATACGATTGCTCTGAGCACGTGCTGGCCCCCAATTTTTATTGACTTGTCTATACGCGCCCGCGCCCGAATGGTCAAAACACAACCGCGACACACCTAAGCAGTTTTTTGCGCAATTCAGTTGTTCTTGGCGTAAATCATTTGCGCCGCAGCTCGGCGTCGGCCGCATCGGTCAAAAGCCAAGCCAAAATACCATTGTTTATCCCTGTCACCAGCTTACCCCGCCATATCGGATCAGTCAGCTTGCTCAGGTCATCTTTGCTCGACAGAAATCCGACTTCGATCAACACCGACGGAATGTCTGCTGCTTTGAGCACGGAAAACCCTGCGGATTGTATCGGGCGCTTGTAGGTGTGCCCTACTTCATTGTTGATTCCCAAGATAATGCCGCGCGCCAAAGCCTTGGATCGCGGGCCATTTTCCAATCGAACAAGGTCCATCAAGATTGACGCGATTTCGTCATCCTGGCCGGACAAATCAACGCCTGCCAAAAGGTCGGTTCGATTGTGCCGCTCTGCCAAAGCAGCGGACGCCGCATCAGAGGCCGCTTTTGAAAGCGTGTAAACCGCTGCGCCATTGGCCTTGCCGCTCGCCAGCGCGTCCGCATGGAAAGACACGAACATATCCGCGCCGACCGAGCGCGCAATCTTCACGCGTCGCTCGAGCGAGACAAATTCGTCGCGGCTTCGGGTTAACACCACGTTAAAATCACCAGAGCGCAACAGCGCGTCGCGGACTTCCTGCACTAAGACCAGCATCAACTCGGCTTCTGTTATGCCTGCGCCTTGCGCTCCGGGGTCAATGCCGCCATGGCCGGGATCAAGAACAACTGTCAGCTTTCCATCGTCAACAAGTGGCGGCTTTATCTCGGTAGAGGGCTGTGTTCTTAACCAAAGTGGATCGCTAGGCGCGCCAGAGCGCGAAGCAAATTCTTCTTCAGTCGCGCGCGAAAGCGAAATGGCCAAATGGGCAAGCCCATCGTCATCGTCCACCTTTAGCCCAGCATGATCCACGACTTGCGGGCTAGGCAGATCAAGAACCAGCCGCGACCAGCCCGGGCGCACCACGCCGAACCTAATGAGATCAGAGTTTTTGCTCGAAATCAGCGCCTTGGGATCAATTCCTGTGAAACTGACTTCTCGGAAATCTATGACCAGCCGCGCAGGTTCGGTCAGTGTGAAAACGCGATATGGCACGCCCTGCGACAGAGCGAGGTCAAGTTTGAACGCGCCGCCCTGCATGGCGATACGGCTTGCAGACACATCAAGCCGCGCAAGCGCGTTGAAGTGCTGCGCAAGGCTTGGCCCACTACTGCCAATTAAAAGGCCAAGTGCGAGAAGAGCTGCTCTGATCATGGGCCTGTTCCGGCTTCCTTCGTTTGCGCCAGTATAAAGACCGTCTGAGCGACACGAAACCGCTATTTGCCAAATGACTGGGATGTGATGTCATATCCATAGAGCCAATCGAACTGCCGAAGCATCAAATTTGGTGCTATTTTGCTGCCAACCCCTAGCGCGAGATGCGCTGCAAATCGGGTTGGCCCATAAGGCAGATGGTATTTCCACGCGTTGCCTGTCGCGGCCTTGACCACCTTTGACACTCTCGCATGGCGCAACTCTTGAAACGCCTCAAGACGCAGGTCTATCGGGCCGCTTTCTTGCAGCGCGCGGCAAAGCGCCCATGCATCTTCTAGAGCCATGTTAGCGCCCTGCGCGAGAAACGGCAGCGTCGGATGCGCCGCATCGCCAATAAGCGCGCAGCTTTCGCCGTGCCAGTTTGGGGCAACGGGATGACGGAAAAGCCCCCAAAGATGCAGAGTGTCCACCTTTTCCAACATAGCGCGCAGGCTCGGCGCAACGCCTTCAAACGCAGCAAGGAGGTTTTCGACACTATCCTTTTGCGACCAGCCCTCATCCGCCCAAAGCGTACGTTCTTGTACGGCAACGAGGTTAATCAACGCGCCGCCGCGCAGCGGATAGCTCACGACATGGGATTTCGGAGCCATGTGCACTTGCACATCACCTGAGCGGCCAAATGTATTCGGGATAACCGCGCGCCAAGCGACCTGCCCTGTAAAGAATGGCTCACTGTCACCATTTAATGTCGCGCGCAGCGGGCTATGAAGTCCCGCTGCATCAATGATCAGATCACTATGAACCTGCGCGCCTGTTTCGAAGTGAAGCGTAGCGGGGCTTCCGGGCTCTATCGCCTTAATCTTTTGCAGCAGCTGAATGTTCACGCCAGCTTGCTTCGCGGCATCCAGCAGCAATGCAATCAAATCAGCGCGATGCACAAAATGATAGCTTTGATCCGCAGGCAAACGCGTCAAATCCAAACGCGCGACTTCCCGATCACTTTCTGCACGGCGCAAACTCACGCATTTGCCTTTGGACGAACAGCTTGCCAACTGCCGCTCCAAACCAAGCGCGCGCAAAACACGTAGCCCATTCGGGCTTATCTGTAGTCCTGCGCCAACTTCTTTGATCGCCTCGGCCTGTTCGAACACCGTAACCAACGCACCGCGCTGCGCCAATGCGGTTGCTACTGTAAGCCCTGCGATTCCGCCGCCGACCACGCTGATGTTCATACCATTTGCCATGCCTTAGGGTTTGCAAAGAAAAACGCCGAAGCGAAAGCCCCGGCGTTCCTTTATTTCAAAGATCGGATGCGATCAGTCGTCGCGATGCACTTTCTCGCGGCGCTCATGACGTTCTTGCGCCTCAAGGCTCATCGTTGCGATTGGGCGTGCACCAAGGCGTTTGAGCGAAATCGGCTCTCCCGTCACTTCGCAATAGCCGAACTCGCCTTCATCAATGCGGCGCAGAGCGGCGTCAATTTTAGCAACCAATTTGCGCTGGCGATCCCGCGTGCGCAGTTCTAGCGCGCGGTCTGTTTCTTCGCTGGCGCGATCGGTGACGTCAGGAATGTTGCGCGTCCCATCTTGCAATGTCTCGATGGTGTCGCGGCTGTCAGAAAGAAGTTCATCGCGCCAATTGATCAATTTCTGGCGAAAATACTCTGTCTGACGCTCGTTCATAAACGGCTCGTCTTCAGCCGGTTGGTAATCATCGGGCAGAAAAACTTCAGCTTTCATGTCCGCTCCCTCTTTATAGCCATCATCCATAGATGTTTTCCTTAGGTATATGGCACCTCTAGCGCGGCAATACCGCAAGCAACTGACCTTGTCACTACCGAATAAACTCACGTTGCGGCGAAAAACCCCAGCCGTTAAGGTGCGGAAAAATTACATCAATTAGCGAGATTGTAGATGAAATTCACTGGAACGCAGGACTACGTGGCAACTGACGATCTAACGATTGCGGTCAATGCGGCGGTAACGCTTGAACGCCCCCTCTTGGTCAAAGGGGAGCCGGGCACAGGTAAAACCGAATTGGCGCGCCAGGTCGCATCAGGTCTTGGCCTGCGGATGATTGAATGGAACATCAAATCAACCACCAAAGCGCAACAAGGGCTTTACGAATACGACGCCGTTTCACGCCTGCGTGACAGCCAGCTTGGCGAAGAACGTGTTCATGATGTGGCAAACTACATTCGCAAGGGCAAGTTGTGGGAAGCCTTTGAAGCCGGTGAAAAAGTTGTTCTTTTAATCGACGAGATTGACAAAGCGG
>NZ_JBOEHB010000006.1:0-3848 GCF_050633725.1 Planktotalea sp. | reverse complement strand
AACAACGAAAAAGAACTTCCTGATGCGTTTTTGCGCCGTTGCTTCTTTCACTACATCCAGTTCCCCGCCCCAGACACGATGCGCAAGATTGTCGAAGTCCACCATCCGGGCATCAAAGAAGCACTGCTCACGACAGCATTGACCCAGTTTTATGACATTCGCGATCAGCAAGGCTTGAAGAAAAAGCCTTCAACTTCAGAGGTTTTGGATTGGCTGAAATTACTTTTGGCCGAAGATCTAACCCCGGAAGATCTAAAGCGCGATGGCGCGAATGCTTTGCCAAAACTACATGGTGCTCTGCTGAAAAACGAACAAGATGTGCATCTATTTGAACGACTCGCCTTTATGGCGCGACGCGGTTAATCGCGACCAAGGTCGCACTATTTACGCAATTGTATGTTAGTGGCCTGCCCCATCCCCAATATCTAGGTGGCAGGCCCGCAACAATTTCCCAAACATCAACAATCCCCTATAACACCTTGAAATTGTATCGGGTTAGTGTCCCCGAGGCAGTTTCTTAAAATTGCCACTATGTTTTCTTAAACCCGACAGAGTGACTGGACATACCAGCACCACCTTAATGAGCGAAAGGGAGAGAGACTTGCAGATGATGGCCCCAAACATCGGTTTGGACCGCGCCTTGGTATTGCGCCAAAGCACGAAGTCTGCGCTCGCTTCTTCGATAAGGTTTGTAGCTGCCCGTTCGGGCGCCTTTGTAATCGGGTGTTTTGTTCAACGCCCACTTTTCGCAGATTTCTGCGAACAAGATGGGGTTTAAAGACCTAGATGCGTCGATTTTTATTGCCTTTCTATCTCGCACTATCAGGCTGCGTTCCTTCAACGCCAGCCGATATGCCATCACGCGCTCAAACGTTGCCAACGGGCAGCGAATTGCCTGCCGTCAAGGTTTTTAGTGCGCCGCGTCCGACCCCTTCGGTCCGCGCGAATTCAGACATTGCACGCGACTTTCTTGAGTTAAGCTTTAACCTCGAGAGTGGGCGAAGCTTGCAAACGCTCACGCGGTTTGAAGGCCCGATTTCTGTGCGCGTTACAGGCCACCCCTCCTCAGGCCTTGGTAGCGATTTAAACAGATTGTTGCACCGCCTGCGCACCGAAGCGCGTATCGACATTCGCCAAAACCAAAGCGAAAACGCCAACATAACGATCGAAGCCGTGTCGCGCTCCGAAATTCGCAAAATGCTGCCGCAGGCGGCCTGTTTTGTGGCTCCGAACGTGTCAAGCCTGTCGGAGTATCGTTTGGCGCGCCGAACATCGCTGGTAAATTGGACGGGCCTCAAAGATCGCAAAAAGCTTTCGATTTTCCTACCAAACGACGCCAGCCCGCAAGAAGTCCGCGATTGCCTGCATGAAGAGCTCGCCCAAGCGCTTGGCCCGCTAAACGATCTTTATCGTTTGCCCGATTCTGTCTTCAATGACGACAACGTTCATACCGTGCTAACCGGTTTTGATATGTTGATCCTGCGCGCCTATTACGACCCAGCCTTGCACAATGGCATGACCAAATCGCAAGTTGCCGATCGCATTGGTGGTATTCTGTCGCGGATCAACCCGCGCGGCGCATCCTACGCACCGCGTCGTCTTACGCGAACACCGCGCTCGTGGATTAATTCAATCCAACGTGCGCTCGGCCCCGGCGCAAGCCAGAGCGAGCGCTTGAACGCTGCGCATGAAGCGATGCAGATCGCCGTTGCTATGGGTTGGACGGATCATCGCCGCGCCTTTAGTCACTATGCGATGGGTCGTTTGCAGATGTCGGTTAACCTCAAGACAGCCCGCGAACATTTCTCCATAGCTTCGCGGCTTTATGGCCAGAACCCGTCGACCCGACTGCATTCAGCCTATGCCGCGTCTCAACTCGCATCCTTCTACATTGCGGAAGGGAACGGAGAAATGGCGCTCAAACAGATCGGCCCGCACCTAGATACCGCTGCGCGTTACGAAAACGCCGCCCTTCTGTCTACGCTGATGCTACAACGCGCTGAAGCCCTCGATTTGGCAGGACGTAGCTCAGAAGCACGCACCATTCGTATGGACAGTTTGGGATGGGCGCGATACGGCTTTGGCCCAGACTGGGCAGTGCGGGCCAAATTGCGTGAAATCTCATCGCTTAGCCCGCTCAAAAGAGGACGCGGATAAGCAATGATCTACACAATAGCGGGGCTTTTCGGCATCGTATTAGGCGCAATGCGCGCCAAAAAACGCGGCGGCAACATGGCTGATATAGCCCAGTTTGCAGCAGGACACGGCATAGCATTTTTGTTGCTCGGCTTTATCGCAACGTTAATTGTGCACCGCATGGCACTTTAACGCATGTTTTTACCTTTCTTTGACAACCTTCGATCTGGCGGCGTTCCCGTTTCATTGCGCGAATACCTGTCATTTCTGGAAGGTGTTAAACGCGGTTTGGTCACCTACGACATAGAAGCGTTCTATTATTTGGCCCGCACAGCGATGGTCAAAGACGAGCGCAACATCGACAAATTTGATCGTGCGTTTTCCACGACCTTCAAAGGACTTGAGGCCATCAGCTCGGAAGAGATGCTGAATGCGGTTGAGATTCCCGAGGAATGGTTGCGCAAAATGGTTGAGAAACACCTAAGCGAGGAAGAAAAAGCGGAAATTGAAGCCCTTGGCGGCTTTGATAAGCTTATGGAGACGCTGAAAGAGCGGCTAAAGGAGCAAGAAGGCCGTCACCAAGGTGGCAACAAGTGGATCGGTACTGGTGGCACCTCCCCTTTTGGTGCCTATGGGTATAATCCCGAGGGCGTACGCATTGGCCAAAGCGAAAGCAGGCACCAACGCGCTGTTAAAGTTTGGGACAAACGTGAGTTTAGAAACCTTGATGATAGCGTCGAGCTTGGCACAAGAAACATCAAGGTTGCGCTAAAGCGACTGCGTCGATGGGCGCGCGATGGGGCAACGGACGAGCTTGATCTCAACGGCACAATACGCGCAACAGCCGAGCATGGCTATCTGGACGTGAAAACACGGCCCGAACGGCGCAATGCTGTCAAGGTTCTGTTGTTTTTGGACGTCGGCGGTTCAATGGATCCGCACATCAAAGTCGTGGAAGAATTGTTTTCAGCCGCGCGCAGCGAATTTAAGCATATGGAATATTTCTACTTCCATAACTGCCTNNCTGACTACAAATGCATTTTCGTAGGTGATGCGTCCATGAGCCCTTATGAGATCGCCTACCCTGGCGGAGCGAACGAGCATTGGAATCCTGAAAGCGGGCAAACCTGGCTGGAGCGCGCCCGCGATCAATGGAAAAGCAACCTTTGGATCAACCCATTGCCTGAAAAGCATTGGACCTACACCCACTCAATCAAAATGATCTCCGAGATTTTTGAAGGCCAGATGGTCCCTATGACCCTTTCTGGTCTTGAGCGCGGTATGAAAGAATTGACGCGTTAGCACCTTCGGCGCGTCTAGACTGGCATATTGTCAAAAAACGCATCCGTGCCAGTCTCTGGATCATCCTTGCTGCTGGTTTCCTCAAGAGCGACCAGATTGAGCGCATTCACCAGTTGATCAAGCTGGCCTTGTAATTGTGCGCGAACGCCAACGGGGCTTGCTGAAATACGAAGCTGTAGGTGTTCAATCTCTTGCGTCTTTACGAGTGCTTGCATGTCTTCCTCCTAAATTTTCGTCAAAAGCTTACGAAACAGTGCGCCCTTGCGCTTTGATGTGCCTCAATTCACCTACCGTCGAATAACTTTAGCGACTTTTTCTGCGATCTCTGGACGCATTCACGCGCTCGCGTTAAAGACAAGCGCATGAATATTCGCTCAATTACCCCGACCTACGCCGTCTCGCCGCAGATT
>NZ_JBOEHB010000005.1:102995-103158 GCF_050633725.1 Planktotalea sp. | reverse complement strand
GCTGGAGCAGGTCCCAAGGGTACGGCTGTTCGCCGTTTAAAGAGGTACGTGAGCTGGGTTTAGAACGTCGTGAGACAGTTCGGTCCCTATCTGCCGTGGGTGTAGGATACTTGAGAGGAGTTGCCCCTAGTACGAGAGGACCGGGGTGAACGATCCACTGGTG
>NZ_JBOEHB010000005.1:0-102858 GCF_050633725.1 Planktotalea sp. | reverse complement strand
TCAAAACAAGGTATCCCTGAGGACCGAGGTAGACCACCTCGTCAATAGGCTGGAGATGTAAGTGTAGTAATACACTCAGTTGACCAGTACTAATCGTCCGATAGGCTTGATTTGATCCAGTAACAGCACAGACTGTAACTGAGACAAACAGAAGCATACACAAAACCATAAGTCGAAAACGACTTGGACAACGCTAATTTTACAAGCTGACAAAACAGCTTGTTCTGGATTATTTGGTTTGGTGGTCATAGCGTGAGCAAAACACCCGGTCCCATCCCGAACCCGGAAGTTAAGTGCCACCGCGCCAATGGTACTGCGTCTTAAGACGTGGGAGAGTAGGTCACCGCCAATCCAAATAATCCATTCTCTATATCGATCGTAATATCTACACAAATCCAGTTCAGCTAAGCACACAAACCCGCATCGCGCGCGGTTGCTCACTGCGATTTCGTTTGTAATACGCCAATCACTCTGCTTTACTTAACAAAGCAAGTTAATTGAGAGTGTTGCCCAAAATGCAATGGAATGAATTCGAAGAATGGTCGCAAAAAATGGCGACCTGGGCAGCTGACTATCACCGTACACTAAGGGATAAACCAGTCCGCGCGCAGGTTTCTCCGGGTGATACGCTAAGCTTGCTGCCGGAAACCGCACCTGATTCCGCAGAGCCGATGCAAAACATCATTGATGATTTTGAACGCATCATTATGCCAGGGATCACCCATTGGCAGCACCCTCGCTTTTTCGCCTATTTCCCGTCGAATGCCGCGCCTCCTTCTATTCTCGCTGAGCAAATTGTGAGCGCAATTTCAGCGCAATGTATGCTTTGGCAAACATCGCCATCCGCAACTGAGCTTGAAACTCGTATGATGGAATGGATACGCGATGGGCTTGGTTTGCCTGATGCGTTTACGGGCGTAATACAAGACAGTGCATCGTCTGCGACACTGGCCGCGGTTCTTACTATGCGAGAGCGTGCCTTGAACTGGGATGGGAACAAATCTGGATTAAGTAGCCAAAAGACGCTCCGGATTTATTGTTCTGATCAAGTGCACACGTCGATAGATCGCGCTATTTGGATCGCGGGTATTGGACAGGATAACCTTGTTAAGTTGCCAACAACTGGTGATAAAAAATCAATTGATATTAAGGCACTACAAAATGCGATCGCTAAGGATCGCGCCGACGGATACCTTCCCGCTGGCATAATAGCGGTCACTGGTGCGACCGGCATGGGTGCCTGTGATGATATCTCGGCGGTTACGGAAGTAGCAGCTAACGAGGGGCTGTTTACTCACCTTGACGCGGCATGGGCTGGCTCTGCCATGTTCTGCCCTGAATTTCGGGAACTTTGGGCGGGCGTAGAGCGCTGCGATAGCATTGTGTTTAACCCGCACAAGTGGCTCGGGGCGCAGTTTGATTGTTCGGTACAATTTTTGCGTGACCCTGATGCCCTCCGCCAAACACTTGCGATCAGGCCAGAGTATTTGAAAACACATGGCCAGGCTGAAGTAACGGACTATTCCGAGTGGTCCGTCCCGCTTGGTCGTCGCTTTCGGGCGCTCAAATTGTGGTTCCTCATGCGCGCCTATGGGATTGATGGATTGCGTAACCGCATGCGCAACCATGTTGCTTGGGCCGAGGCGCTGGCTGCGCGCATTGCTAAAGAAGACGATTTTGAGATTGTTACTAATCCAATCTTTTCCCTTTTTACCTTCCGGTTTTTAGGAGAAGGCGACTTGGATGATCTTAATCAAAGGCTCGTTGATCGTTTGAATGATGATGGCCGCATCTATCTCACCCAAACTTTTGTCGATGGGAAAAAGGTCATTCGTTTCCAGATCGGGCAATTTGATTGCACAGAACAGGATGTCCATGTTGCATTCGAAACTGTATTAGAGATCGCGCGCAGCTTGTAAGATTGTACTGGCAATCGCCAACCCCTAGTCAAACCACGTTTCATAGGGCAAAAGCGAACTAATCTAAAAAGTGAGCGCACGCATGGACCTGAGTGGACAACCTGAAATAGTGCAACAAGTGGCGGAATTTGCGCTGCAAGGTTGGGAATTGGCAAAGGGATGGTTGCTAAGCCCTGCTGCTTGGTCTCAATTTGCCTTGTTGATCGTTGCCTACCTTTTGGCGCTCTATATTTCGCGTAAGCTGAAACCTGTATTATCACGGGTTTTGACGCCGCCAACTGAGCAAGAGAACGTTTTTGCGACCGCGCGCCGCTTTGTTCTCATTTTCTTACCGTTGTTGCTGCCGCTTCTTGCGTATGCTTTCACAGGCGCTGGCGAAGGATTGACGCGCTCAATCTTCGGAAGCGGAGCGGTCATCGCATTTGGTAAGCGTGTTTTCCTATTCCTTGCCGCTCGTATTCTCGTTGAGCAAATCATCAAAGATGGCTTCCTAAAGATCTTAGGAAAATTCATTCTCATTCCTGTCGCTGCACTATATGCGATTGGATTGCTTGAGATCGCGACGGAACGACTGGATGCTATTGTCGTTCCCTTGGGCAACTTATCGTTTTCTCTCCTTTTTGCGATCAGGTTTGCTGTTGTTGGCGGTATCATCTTTTGGTTCGGCCGTTGGTCCAATGATCAGTCCAGCAGCTTCATCTCAAAGCAAGAAGAGATGCGCCCTGCCACGCGCGAACTAGCGTCAAAAACTGCTGAAATCGCAATCTTTGGCGCTGCTTTCCTGGTTCTTATGAACATCATGGGCATTTCCCTGACATCGCTTGCGGTTCTTGGAGGTGCCATTGGTGTAGGACTTGGATTCGGACTTCAGAAGATCGCATCGAACTTTATTTCTGGCGTGATTCTGTTGCTGGAAGGGCAAGCGACCGTTGGCGATTACGTGGAGCTTGATGGCGGTGAAGCTGGTACAATCGTTAAGATGACTGCGCGTGCCGCAATTCTTGAAACTTTTGATGGGCGCTGGATTGTTGTTCCTAACGAGGATTTCATAACAACCCGCGTTGTGAACTATTCAGATAGCGGATCGGCTAATCGGTATGAGGCGCCCTTTTCTGTCAGCTACGATACGGACATCAATCTTGTACCTGCGATTGTGGAAGCTGCGGTTTCCAAACACCCAGAAGTCTTGAGCGAGCCCTTTCCTGCAGATTGTGAACTGCGTGGATTTGGGGACAGCGGCGTCGATTTTTCGGTCGAATTTTGGGTCAATGGCATAGACGATGGAAGGCACAAATTCACATCCGATGTGTTGTTCTTGATCTGGAATGCGTTGAAAGAAAACAACATAGAAATTCCATATCCTCAGCGTGTTGTTGAGCTGAAAGGCGAAATTCGCACGCGGGCTAAATGAGTCTAGCACTTGTCATTGGGGGTGGACCCGCAGGCCTTATGGCCGCGGATGAGCTTTCTCGTGCAGGCGCTCAGGTTATCGTGCTTGAGGCAAAAGCATCGATAGGACGCAAGTTTTTGATGGCGGGTAAGTCAGGCTTAAATCTGACGAAAGACGAGCCAATAAGCGATTTCGTGACAGCATACACAGATGCAAAGAACTGGCTAAATCCAATGGTGGCGGACTTCGGCTCGTCCGAAGTGATGCGTTTTACTGAACAATTGGGGCAAAGCGTTTTTACCGGCTCATCTGGCCGCGTGTTCCCGAAGGCGATGAAAGCATCCCCGATGCTACGCGCTTGGATAGAAAAACTGACCTCTCAAGGCGTTGAGTTTCGAACCAAATGGCGTTGGCTTGGATGGGCTAACGAAGGCATGACCTTTGAGACACCTGAAGGCAAAATGACCCTTGAAGCAGAGGCAGTCGTTTTTGCCCTAGGTGGCAGCAGTTGGTCACGCTTAGGATCGGACGGAGCTTGGGCGCAAACTTTCAAAAGCGAAGGTATCGAATTAGCTCCGTTCGGACCCTCGAACTCAAGCATTTCGATAGCGTGGAGCGCGTTTATGGCTCCCCACTTTGGCACACCGATAAAGTCGGTCGCCTTTACCAGCGGACCTTACAAAAGTCGCGGTGAAGCGATCATTTCCAAGATAGGCTTGGAAGGCGGCGGGGTGTATTCGATTTCAAGAGGTGTGCGCGAAGGACACCCACTTTTCATAGACCTTCGCCCCGATCTGAGCGTGCAGCAAATTGCAACCGCGCTGCAAAAAGAGCGAGGCAAGGCGTCGCTCTCCAATCATATGCGGCGTGTTTTAAAGATAAAAAAATACGAAATGGCGCTTATCAACGAATGGGCGCGCCCTTTGCCGAATGATCCAGCAGAACTTGCGAAAACAGTTAAACAACTGCGCGTTGGTCTGTCCGGACTTGGTCCGATGGATGATGCCATTTCAACGTCTGGCGGCATAAAGCGGGAAGCGTTTGATGAAAACCTGATGCTGCGCGCAAAACAGGGCGTTTTCTGCGCGGGTGAAATGCTGGACTGGGAAGCCCCGACAGGCGGTTACCTCTTAACCGCGTGCTTTGCGAGTGGTCGCACCGCTGGGCGAGGTGCCGCGCGCTATCTCGGACTTACGCCAGCGCCCGAACGCGCTTGAAGGCTTCGCGCGCGCGCATGCGTTTGGCGTAGTCCTTCATCTTCTCATTGTCATAATCAAATTTTGCACTAATGGCCCAGTTCAAGCATTGGGTTAACAGGATGTCGGTGATCGAAAAGGACTCACCTGCTACAAACGGCGTCGTGATGCGATCAGCTAGGCGGTTTACGTTGCGATTGAATTCCCATTTGAGCGAAAGTTTGACTTCGGGAACGCGCTGATCTGCTGGCAAAACAAAGCTGTGACGCGCACCGGCCCACAACACCGCGTCGATTTCATCGTTTATCGCATGGGTGATTGCGTCCTGTTTCGCGCGCTCGATCGTTCCCGCAGGAGCAATCAATTTGCCATGGGAATCCGCGAGATACGTCATGATCGCGACCGAGTCGGTGATAATGTTCCCGTCTACTTTCATCGCGGGAACTTTGCCTGCTGGGTAAAACGCCTTTAGCTCGGGGTCTTGTGGCTTTGTTTGGATGAGTTCGTAGGGCTCGCCCAATTCTTCGAGCGCCCAGATGACGCGAAAAGCGCGCGTGCTTAAGGTTCCAAACACTTCATACATAGGGCAGTCCTCTCAACTCTATTTGCGTGCCATCATAGCAAGGCGGATAAGGCAACGTTCTACAAGCGCCATAGCTGGCGCGTGTTGCCCAGCACTGCGAAGCTTGAGATCTGTATCCACCAGCAAGCTTAGTGCCGCTTCAAGATTGTAGATACCCCATCCCTGCGCTTGCCTCAGCATTCTATCGCGGCGCGGACCAAAGACAGGTGGGCGCAATTTGCCTATGCCTTGCGCGGCACCCCCCGGATCGCTCGCTGCCGCGTATAGCGTTTTGAAATGGCGCAGCGTGGCGATGCAAAGTGCGACAGGCTGAACGCCTTGCGCTTGAAGCTTGCGCATGATGGGACCGATTTCGCCCGAGCGGGCTTCCGCAACGATATTAATAACATCATCAAGGCCCGCTTCCGTCGACGTTGGCGCGCAATTCGCGATGTCTTCGCTGCTTAGTGGCGTAGTGTCGCCCAGTTTATAGAGGGCGAGTTTTTCCAGAGTCTGCCGAAAATCACCGGGATCGAGGTCTTTAGACAATGCAGTCAGATCATCCATAACATCGCGATCTGGCGCGGTAATGCCAGCACGTGCAAGCTCTGCTTCTATTTCTGCACGAGAAGGGGGATCGTCATAAATACCAACTGCAAAGGCGTTTGAATGGCCCTCGAACAATTTGCGCAGTGCGGAACGTGCGGTGAGTTGGCCCGCCGTGACGATAATCTGGGCATCGCCTGCGCGCCAATCTTCCAAAGCTGGCGCGATGGTTTTGGCCATTGCATCGGTGGCATCCTCAACAAAGGCGACACGCGGGCCGGGGAAAAAGCTTTGTGCGGTCATTGCGTCGATCAGCGCGGCAGGGTCCTTGCGAAGATCGGCAGCTGGCAAGCGAGACAGACGCATTTCTTCTTCGCCGTTAGGTCCAATCAAAGCGGCGATCACCTGTTGGCGCTTAAGCGCGATGCGCATGGCATCCGGCCCAAAGATAAGAAGGCCCGTTTTGCCCGCGTCAGGTTTGGCGAAATAGCCAGAGGCTTCGCGCGCGGACAGCTTCATGGCAAAAGAGCGGGATCAATAAGGTGAAGTCTGTCGATGAGCTGATCAGCAAGTATCACCATTAAACGCTCGGACGCAGCTCTCTCGGAGGCAAGAGTCGCGGCCGTGTTGCTGGTCAACGAATACCCCGTGAAATTAGTAACCTTGCCTTTGTCGATGGTGCTACCCGTTTCGGCGTTCTTCAGCGTGTAGTTCAAGGTGCCAGTGCGATGCTTGCGGGTCGTAGACCCCGTTGCCGTGGTTCCAAGACTGGTTGCGCCTTCGGAAACAGAAAAGGAAAGGGTCATCGGAGCAGGATCAGAACGCCCCAAGCGCGTTTCTAGACGGCGTGTGACGAGATACTTATTTTTCGTCTTCGGCGCGGTGATATGAACACGCCCCTCAAGCTTGGAGGCGGCACCATTTGGAGCATAGACAGGGGTAAACCCGCACGCACCAGCCATCAGGGCACCGCCAGCCAATAGAAAGTGTCTTCGATTAGACAACGACATTCACAATCCGCCCTGGCACAACGATCACCTTCTTAGGCGTAGCGCCGTCGAGTGATCTCATTACAGCCTCATCGCTTAGCGCGATTTTTTCAACCTCTTCCTTTGGCATATCCTTGGGAACAGTGATTTCGCCGCGACGTTTGCCGTTGATTTGAATCGGAAGGGTGACGTTGCTTTCAACCAGCATCGCCTCATCCGCAACAGGCCAAGGCGCGTTGATGATCAAGCCTTCGCCGCCCTGATGCGCCCAGATATCTTCGGCAAGGTGCGGCGTCATTGGGGCCATAAGCTGGGCGAGTGTCATGATCGCTTCGCGTTGTGCCGCATAGCTCGCTTTGGATTTTGCGAGCGTGCTTGTGAAGCCATAAAGCTTGGCAATCGCTGCGTTAAAACCAAAGCTTTCAACGCCGTTGGTCACGTCGCGAATGGTTTTGTGCATTTCGCGCAGCAAGTCTTCGTCGCCGTTGCCTTTGGCGTCTTTGTCCATTTGCCCGATCTTGTCACAGATCGACCAGACACGGCCCAAGTGCTTAAACGAGGCTTCCGCGCCAGACGCGGTCCATTCAACGTCACGCTCAGGCGGGGAATCGGATAGAACAAACCAACGCGCAGTATCCGCGCCAAATGCTGAAATGATGTTCAGCGGATCAACCACGTTGTTCTTCGATTTCGACATTTTCGCGGAAGGCACGATGTCCAACTCGCTGCCGTCTTCCTTCAGGAAGGCTTTGCCATCTTTCAGATCAACTTGTTCGGGGTAGTAATAAACTGGGCGCCCATTGTCGCCGTCGCGCTTGTAAATCGCGTGGGTCACCATGCCTTGCGTGAAGAGCGCATTGAATGGCTCAATCGCTTTTGCTGGCAGGTTTCCGGTGATCTTCATCGCGCGCGCGAAAAAGCGGGAGTAAAGCAAGTGCAGAATCGCGTGCTCGATACCGCCGATATATTGATCGACGTTCATCCAGTATTCTGCGTCATCCATGTTAACGGGCGTCTTTGCATTTGGCGATGTAAAGCGCGCGAAATACCAAGAGCTGTCAACGAAAGTGTCCATCGTATCCGTCTCGCGTTGCGCAGGGCTGCCGCAGTTCGGGCAAGAACAATTGCGCCACGTCGGGTGACGATCCAGCGGATTGCCGGGCGTGTCAAAGCTGACGTCATAAGGCAGCTCAATCGGCAGGTTCTCTTTCTTTTCCGGAACCACACCGCAGTCAGAGCAATGCACAACAGGAATCGGGCAACCCCAATAACGTTGACGCGACAGCCCCCAATCGCGCAGGCGATATTTGGTGACGCCTTGGCCGATGCCATTTTCTTCACAGAAGGCGATGGCGGTATTGATAGCCTCATTGCCTGTCTGCCATTGCTCGCCCGCAAAACCGCCGTTGTAGAAAACCTTTTCGGTTTTCGCAGGCACATAGGCCTCGGTCAGCTTTGGGTCGGCGTCCTCAGACGGCAGGTAGGTCGATGTGATCGGTAGTCCGTATTTGGTCGCAAATTCAAAGTCGCGCTCATCATGGGCAGGGCAACCAAAGATCGCGCCTGTGCCATAGTCCATCATGATGAAATTCGCGATATAGACGGGCAGTTCCCAAGCGGTATCAAACGGGTGACGCACGCGCAGACCCGTGTCGAAGCCCTTTTTCTCAGCGGTTTCGATTTCTTCTGCTGTCGTGCCACCCTTGCGGCAGTCCTCGTTAAACGCCAGCATCTCGGCGTTGTCTTTTTCAAGCTGCTTGGCTAATGGGTGATCGGGCGAAATGCCTACAAAGCTTGCGCCGTTCAGCGTATCGGGGCGCGTTGTGTAAACCTCGATACGGTCATGTCCGTCAGGCCCATCAATCGTTGAGAACGCAAACTGCAAGCCGCGTGACTTACCGATCCAGTTCTCCTGCATCAGTTTCACTTTGGCAGGCCAGTCGTCGAGGCCGTCCAACGCGGACAACAATTCCTCAGAATGATCTGAAATCTTAAAGAACCATTGCGTCAGCTCGCGACGCTCAACCAAAGCGCCAGAGCGCCAGCCGCGACCGTTTTCGACCTGCTCGTTCGCTAGAACCGTCATGTCGATCGGATCCCAGTTCACCACAGCGTTCTTGCGATAAACCAATCCTTCGTCGAGGAAATCGAGGAACAGCGCCTGTTGCTGACCGTAATAATCCACATCGCAGGTCGCGAATTCGCGCGACCAATCGATAGACAGACCGAGCGGCTTCATCTGCTCGCGCATGTCCGCGATGTTGTTGTAGGTCCAATCCTTGGGGTGGCCACCAATCGCCATTGCGGCGTTTTCCGCAGGCATACCAAAGGCGTCCCAACCCATGGGGTGCAGAACATTGTGGCCCGTGCTCATCTTATAACGCGCGATCACGTCGCCCATGGTGTAGTTGCGCACATGGCCCATGTGGATACGACCAGAAGGGTAAGGGAACATCTCCAAAACGTAGTATTTTGGCTTGCTCTCATCGCGCTCGGCTTTGAAAGTTTCGGCGTTGTTCCACGCCTCTTGCCATTTCGCTTCGATGGAGGTGGCGTCATAGCGTTGCATGGGCATGTCCTTTTGCGCGCGTCCGCGCCTTAAAATACTGTTGCAGCGATGATATGCGAAGGGCGTTTAAGCGTCCAGAGCCAAGAGGCGCAACAATTCGCCATTGGCGCGCCACAATGGTGTTTCTATAGTCGCCAAAACACATAAACAGGCTTTTCTAATGCGCATTCTCATTATCCACCAAAATTTTCCCGGGCAGTATAAACATTTGGCCCCTGCCTTGGTGCAGCAAGGTCATCAGGTTTTTTCGCTGACGCCCAAAGTTGAGAAGGTCACGAATTGGAAAGGTGTGACCTTGCTCCCGTATAAGATCAGCCGATCTTCCTCCAAGGATGTGCATCCGTGGCTGTCTGACTTGGAAACGAAGGTTATTCGCGCTGAGGCCTGCTATCGCCACGCATTGGTTTTGAAGGAAAAAGGGTTAGAGCCTGACGTGATCCTTGCCCATCACGGTTGGGGCGAACCGATGTTCCTAAAGGATGTTTGGCCGAATGCGAAGATGGGGCTCTATTGTGAGCTTTATCATTTGGATGAAGGCGAGACCGTCAATTTTGATCCAGAGTTTGAAACCAAAGATTTGCGCGGCAATGCACTACGTCTGCGATTGCGTAATCTGAACAATGCGCTGCACTTTGATGTAGGCGATGCCGGAATAAGCCCGACAGTCTTTCAGGCCGATACCTTCCCCCAGCCATTTCGAGATAAGATCAGTGTGATTCACGATGGGATTGATACTGAGATCGTTAAGCCAAAAGCGGATGCAGTTCTAAAAGTATCGGATAAACTCAGCCTGACGAGAGATGATGAAGTCATCACGTTTATCAATCGTAACCTTGAGCCGTATCGAGGCTATCATGTGTTTATGCGAGCGCTGCCCAAGCTTTTAAAAGCGCGCCCGAACGCTCAGGTCGTATTGCTTGGCGGTGACGAGGTGAGCTACGGCGCACGAGCACCTGACGGCAAAACATGGAAACAAATCTATATCGATGAGGTGCGCGACCAGATTTCCGATGAAGATTGGGCGCGCGTTCATTTCATGGGCCGCGTCCCTTACGATGTGTTCCTCGCGATGATGCAGGTGTCGCGCCTGCATATCTATCTGACTTACCCGTTTGTTCTAAGTTGGTCTTTGCTTGAGGCGATGAGCGCGGAAGCTGCGATCTTGGCTTCAGATACAGCGCCAGTCCTAGAAGCAATCCGCCATGATGAAACGGGTTGGTTGACGGATTTCTTTGATGGCGATGAGTTGGTCAAAAAGGCATGTGCGCTTTTGGAGGACGATGAAACACGCGCGCGACTAGGAAAAGCAGCGCGTGAGTTTGTTCTTAAGACCTATGACCTTAAAACCCATTGTCTGCCTAAGCAGTTAGAATGGGTAAGCGATCTGGCGAAGATCAGTTAGAAGCGGCCATCTGCAATGCGCAATTGACGCGCACGCGCTAGAATGGCGTCTTCTACTGCCCGCGATGTTGCAACGCTAACGGGGCCGCTGCGAGAATGAAGCGCGACATTTAAAGAGCGTGCTTCAAGTGCAGGGTCATTTACCAGAATAGTTGCACGGTATGCGCGTCCACCACCAGGAGGTCGCCCATAGCCCGTTGTGATTACGCCCGAAAATGGATCGACCGACTCGACAGGCAAGAAGTTGAGGACTTCGAGGGATGCGTTCCAGATGTATTTGTTCACCTTAACGTTGGTGCCAACATCAGATGGTTTGAAAAGATCCCAGATGGTTGATCCTTTCTGGGCTATCGAATCGGGGTGGCCTGCTGGCAAATTGCCTGCGCTGTTGGAGCCTCCTCCGCCAAAGCCGCCGCTACATGCAGATAGCAACAATGCCGCTGTCACGCCCAAGATTGGTTTCGCTGAGATCAAATTGCCCATAATTATCCGCCCGGACCCCTGTTTTCTTTGTCCTACCCAAGGGATTCAGTCGGGGCAAGAGTTTTCGCTATATATAGGCATGAGTTTGCGTATCCTTCAGTGTGGCAGCACTGTGGCAAAGCTGCACCATTTTGCCAGCCTTTATCGCGCCTTGTTTTGGGAGCCTTGCAATGAACCCCCTAAAAGAGCGAAACAGCCTTCAGACCTAGTACGGATTCCCCGGGCTAGGCACGAGAATAGAAACCCCGAGGGAAAAACGATGAAAAAAGTTCTTTTCGCAACAACAGCACTGATCGCCACAGCCGGCGTTGCAGCTGCTGACGTTTCATTTGGCGGCTACGGTCGCTTTGGTGCACAGTACACAGATCCAGCTGGCGCAGCTAAAGGCACTACAGCAGCTGTAAGCCGTTTCCGTTTGCAAGTAGACGCGTCCGCAGAATCAGACAACGGTCTGTCTTTCTCCGCACGTGTACGTTTTCAAGCTGATAACGGCGGCGTAATGTCAACAAACGCTCCAGTATTCCGTGTTGGCGCAGGCGGTTTGACCGTTACTGTTGGTAACATTGTTGGCGCGATCGACGCGATGCCTGGCAACTACCCACTTGGCACGAAGAGTGCGGGTCTTGGTCTGCAAGGTCTTGGCTGGAACAGCGTAGCAGCGAACACAGTTACGCACGGCATTTTCACCTTTGACAACTACTCCAGCGCGGGTGCAGGCACAGCTCCAAACGGTGTAACATTGGCTTACGCTGCTGGCGACTTCGGTGTGACAGCATCTTACTCCAGCAACGGTGCTGGTGCAGCTAAAGTTGAGCGTTCAGCAATCAGCGCGTCTTACACGTTCTCCGGTTGGACAGTTGCTCTGGGTTACCAAGACTCTAACAACAATGCACACGACATGACAATCTTGACTGTTGGCGGCAACGTTGGCATCGCGGATGTTGGCTTCCAGGTTGCTCAGGTTGGTTCCGGCGCAGCGACAACCGTAACAAAGTACCAGATCAATGCTGGCTTTGACGTAGGCGCAGCAACACGCGTTTACGGCTACGTAAACAGCGAGAACAACGGTGTTGGCGAAGGCTACGGCCTTGGCGTATCCCACGATCTCGGCGGTGGCGCATCCATCGAAGGTGGTATCGCTTCTATCGCAACATTGGGTAAGAACTCCACAACAGTTGCTGACCTAGGTCTTCACTTCAACTTCTAATCTCAGAAGTTAAGCGATCTAAAAGAAGGACGGGTTTTCGGACCCGTCCTTTTCTTTTGCGAAGATGCATATTAACTCTACCGTGAACGTCAGAGGTCAGTGCATGTCGCTACAAAATATCCAAGAAAAAATCTCAAAAGCAGAACAAAATGCCCATCGTTCGGCGGGCAGTGCTCAGCTTATTGCTGTGTCCAAAGTCCAACCCAATGCACGTGTGCGGGCGGTCCTTGAAGAAGGTCATTGCGTGTTTGGTGAGAACCGCGTGCAAGAGGCGGCTGCCAAGTGGCCTGATTTTCGCAAAGACTTTACCGATGTATCAGTTCACCTGATTGGACCTTTGCAAACCAATAAAGCACGCCAAGCGATGCAGCTTTTTGATGCTATTCATACGGTTGACCGTCCAAAGCTCGCCCAGACCATCGCGCGTTTGGCGCAGGAGCTGGGTCACTGCCCTGATCTATTCGTGCAAGTGAATACCGGCGAGGAAGAGCAAAAAGCAGGTGTTGCACCGCAAGACGCGGACAGTTTCATCGCTGAATGCCGTGCTCTAGACCTTCCGATCAAAGGGCTGATGTGCATTCCACCAGCAGATGAAGAGGCGTCACTTCATTTTGCGCTTTTGGCTAAGATTGCAAAGCGCAACGGACTTGACGGTTTATCAATGGGCATGAGTAGTGATTTTGAACGGGCGATTGCGCTGGGCGCGACGCATGTGCGTGTTGGATCAGCGATCTTCGGTGAAAGGACGACCGAAGAGTAAGTCTTACAAGCGCACAATCAAGCGCGAGGATTTTGTGATCTGTCTGGCAATCTTGCGCAGGTGGTCACGACGAAATGCGATGCATCCTTCTGTTGGATAACCACGGCGGCGCCATTGATGAATAAAGATGGCAGATCCCTTTCCTGCAATTGCATTCGGCCAGTTCCAATCGGTTAAAATGATCAGATCATACAAGGGATCGGCGCGGCGCAAGGCTTCGTGGCTATGCGGATAGGGCGCGCGGACATGCCTATTATATTGGCTATCGTTCGCATCATCTGACCAAAGATCACGGGGGCCAATTGGCTTGGCCCAGGCAGTGGGGCGTGACATCCGATCCGCGCGATAAAACATGCCAACAATGCGATGGGTGCCAAGCGGCGTTGCACCGTCGCCCTCTTTTTTGTTTGTTGAAATGCCCGTTTTGCCAATCGTACAAGGAAAACGCAGTCCTTGGAAACGAATGCCGAGGGGGGTCAAAACCAGATCATTAGGAGTCACAGCATATGGCCCGATTTGCGCGCCTTGGTTTGCAAGTATGCTCGGTTCAGAGGATTTTGCCCAACCTTTAAAGGAACGCGCTCGCTTACCGAAATTCCATTTTTCTGCATCATATCAATTTTGGCAGGATTGTTTGTCAAAAGGCGAACTTTGGAAATCCCGAGGCTCTTGAGAAGTTCCGAGCCGATGCGAAAATCCCGCTCATCATCTTCGAAACCGAGACGGTGATTGGCTTCAACTGTATCAAATCCCTGATCTTGTAGCGAATAAGCACGCATTTTGTTCGCGAGACCAATACCGCGCCCTTCTTGGTTCAGATAGAGCAAAATGCCCGTACCAGCTTGACCCATTTGTGTCAGAGCACCGTGCAGTTGAGGGCCACAGTCGCATTTTAGAGACCCCAGTACATCGCCTGTGAAACACGCGGAGTGGAGTCGTGTAAGCACTGGTTCATTGCGATCGGGGTTGCCGATTACGATCGCATAGTGCTCTTCACCGCCATCATCTGGCCGGAAAATATGCAATCGACCGGCTTTCGCAGCTTCAATCGGCAAGCGAGCATGAACAACGTTGTCGTACAATGCCGCATCCCCCAAAAGCGGTTTCGCAAGGTCTGCACGAATTGAGGTGAGCAGGTGCTCCTTCGCAAATTCGGAGCCATTTTCTAGCTCGGTTATTAGGGTAGAAGGCAAAAGTTGCGCATCTTTGGTGAGTTGAAGCGCAACCCTGTGCGCGTCGGCGCTGCCCTCGCGCGCGGTGTGAAAAGGACCTTTCAACGGATTTTCCAGATCACCTGACGGATCTGCAAGCGAAACGATCCATTTGAGGTCAGCCTCTTTCGGCACCAGAATTCGCGCGATATCGCCATCATAAGCACGTGCCTTTAGCGTCTCAGCGCGTCGCGCTGTGATGGCGACGACACTTGTTCCAGATAAGTTGCGTGCAGCAGCGACGCGATCCGAGGTTAAGGTTTCACACGCTTGAACAAGCACATCTGTTTCTGTGCCAAGGATGACAATTGGCACCCCCATTCGCAGATCACTGCGCGCGCGCGCAATTTGTTCGGACAAAGTTGGAAGAAAACTCATGTGATGTGCGGTCGCTTTCTGAAACACTTTGTAACTGAATTACATTGATTGAGGGGGAATATGAAACATATCAAGGGGGAATAACACATGGACGTGAGGGACTTGCCACAAAACTTGTCCAAAGGGTCCAACAGTATCATCTGTATTACAACAACAGACCGGAGATACCGATGCCCCAGCTAAAGAATATCCTGCTCGTCGATGATGACGATGATCTGCGCGAAGCTTTGTCCGAACAGCTTGTTATGACCGAAGACTTTGAGGTTTTCGAGGCAGATTGTGGTGCTCAGGCGATGGAGCGCGTTAAAGAGCAGCTATATGATCTGGTGATTTTGGATGTCGGTCTTCCTGACACAGATGGGCGCGAGTTATGCCGTCTCATGCGAAAACAAGGCGTTAAAAGCCCTATTCTCATGCTTACAGGCCATGATAGCGATGCTGATACAATTCTAGGCCTAGACGCTGGCGCGAATGATTACGTTTCTAAACCTTTCAAATTCCCTGTTCTGTTGGCTCGTATTCGTGCGCAGCTGCGCCAACATGAACAGTCAGAAGACGCGGTTTTCAGCCTAGGTCCGTATACGTTCAAGCCGGCAATGAAGATGCTGATCACTGAAGAAGATCGTAAAATTCGCTTAACCGAAAAAGAGACGAATATTCTCAAGTTTCTATATCGTTCAACCGAGGGTGTTGTGCCACGTGATGTGCTTTTGCACGAAGTTTGGGGTTACAATGCTGGCGTAACGACCCACACGCTTGAGACACATATCTACCGCCTTCGTCAAAAAATTGAACCAGATCCGTCCAATGCGCGCCTTCTTGTGACCGAATCTGGTGGCTATAGATTGGTTGCGTGAACGTTAAATCAGCGTGAATGCGCAAAAATCTTTGACCCAAGTCAAAGCTTTATAGCGAATTCATGTTTAAGTAAGTTCCAAGAGTTCCCGCGCATATCCGGGTCATGATATGCACCTCCCTGTTGGACTGACCCGGGCTTGTCCCGGGTCTTTTTTTGTTCAATCGCTGCCTTGGAGGGAAATCACCGGACCCGTGCCGCGCGCTGACATTTTGTCATCAGCGTTGTAAAGGGCGCAAGTCTCAAGCGACAAACACCCGCAACCGATACATCCATCAAGGCTATTTCGCATGCGCTGCAGATCAGCGATCTGTTTGTCGAGAAGGTCGCGTAAGTTCCTGGAAATGCGCGCCCAATCGTGTGCAGTTGGGGTCCGCTTATCAGGCAGCTCGGCTAGGACACTCTTGATCTGTGGCAAGGTTAGGCCAAATTTCTGGGCAATCAAGACAAAGGAAACCCGGCGGATTTGAGCGCGCGCAAAGCGGCGATGGCCGCCTCTGTTGCGATTGGCAGAAATCAAGCCTTCGCTCTCGTAATAGCGGATTGCGGATACCGCGAGGCCCGTTCTCTTGGCGACCTGACCAATGGTGAGTTCAGAATGTTGAGTGCGCATGTGATTTTCTTCTTGATCTAAAGTTAACTTTAGAAATTACAAACGCAGCATCGAGATTCAAGGAGAGAATGTATGGCACGTTTGGAGCACGCAAATATCACAGTTGAGGATGCTAAAAGGACAGCATCATGGTTTGGGCGCGTTTTCGGTTGGGGCATTCGTTGGGAGGGATCCGCGATGAACGGCGCAGGGCAAACGATACACGTGGGTACGGAAAATGATTACCTCGCGCTCTATCAACCTAAGGATTCCGCCGCGGGAAGCAGGCCAAATTACATGCAGCGCGGCCAGCTTAATCACGTCGGGATCGTCGTGGATGATCTAAGCGCGACTAAGCAGGCGGTGCGCGCCGAGGGTTATGAGCCGCATTCGCACCAGAAATACGAACCGGGTGAGCGGTTCTATTTCTATGACGAGAATGACATTGAATATGAGATTGTCGCTTACGATTGAGCGCTGCATGCAGCAATCCCCACGGGGTTTATCGCCAGGAGGTCGCATGACGTTGCGGCGGATGGGGTTAACTTGAGCCACGTTGCGCGCCATCTTGCGAAAGACACATAGGGAGCGCAAAAATGTCCGAGACAGTGAAACAGATCGTATATTCCGAATTCGGTGATCCAACGCAGGTGCTGCGATTGGAAGAGGTCGCGCGCGAGGACTTGCAGGACGGGCAGGCGCGAGCTGAGGTTTTGCGCTCGCCAATAAATCCGTCGGACTTGATCCAAATCTCAGGAAATTATGGGGTTCGTCCCCCTCTTCCTGCGGTAGCTGGCAACGAGGGCATCGGGCGCATCACAGAAGTCGGCGGCGATGCACGTGGGCTCTCCGTTGGACAGTTGGTTCTATTGCCCGCTGGCGCGGGGATCTGGCGGCAAGAGGTTGTTGCATCAGCAGGTGCCTTCATTCCGATGCCAGAAGGCGATGTAGACCAGCTGTCCATGATGATGGTGAACCCTGCAACTGCGCAACTGCTGCTGACGGATTTTGTAACGCTTGAGGCGGGCGACTGGGTCATTCAGAGCGCCGCGAATTCGGCGGTTGGCAATTACGTCGTGCAACTGGCCAAGGCGATGGGCGTCAAAACGGTTTGCGTCGTGCGCCGAGAAGGCGCGGTTCAAGGCTTGCTCGATTTGGGTGCTGATGCGGTGCTGGTAGATGGCCCCGATCTTGTAAAACGCGTGAAGCAAGCAACCAATGGGGCAAAGATCAAGCTCGCGCTTGATGCTGTTGCTGGTGAAACCTTCGGTCGCTTGGGCGAGAGTCTGGATATCGGTAGCACGCTGGTGAATTACGGAGCGATGTCCAATGAAGCGGCGTCTATGCAAGCAGGCGCGATGATTTTCCGTGACATTCGTGTGCGGGGTTTCTGGCTGGTCAACTGGTTTGAGCGTGCAAGCAAAGAAGAGCGCATGTCAGTCTACGGCGCGCTGACCAAGGCGGTTGCCATGGGCACGCTTCATGCGCCGATTGATCGCGTATTCACGCTGGAAGAGATGAGCGAAGCTGCGCGATATACGTGGGCAGGGGAACGCACAGGCAAAGTGCTGCTTGCACCGAACGGCATCTAGGATAGGTTGGCGCGACCTCAAATCAAAGGACGCGCCATGCCCTTCACTCTTGCCACTTGGAACATCAACTCTGTGCGTCTGCGCGAGCCAATCGTCTGCAAATTGTTGCAAGAAGAAGGGCCAGACGTGCTGTGCTTGCAAGAGTGCAAATCACCGGTTGAATTGATCCCCCGCGAAGCGTTTGAAGCGCTTGGCTACACTCACATGATTGCGCGCGGTCAAAAGGGATATAACGGTGTTGCGATCCTCTCCAAGCTCCCGATCAAAGAGACGGGTTCAGAAGATTTTGCCGCGCTTGGTCATGCGCGTCATATAGCGGGTCAGCTTGAGAACGGCGTGACGATCCATAATTTCTATGTTCCTGCGGGCGGTGACAAACCTGATCGCGAGATCAACGAGAAGTTCGGTCAGAAACTCGACTACCTCACTGAGATGCGCGATTGGTTCAAGGGCGATAAACCTCAGAAATCCATCCTCGTTGGGGATTTGAACATTGCACCACGCGAAGATGATGTTTGGGACCACAAGAAACTGCTTAAAATCGTTAGCCACACGCCAATTGAAGTCGAACATTTCAATGATGTGATGGAAGCAGGTGATTGGCACGATGTAACCCGCGCAGATATTCCTGAAGGACGTCTATATAGCTGGTGGTCTTACCGCGCCAAAGATTGGGACGGGGCTGATAAAGGCCGTCGTCTTGATCATGTTTGGGCGACGGGTGATATCCGTCAATCGGGACATTCTTCGCGCGTGCTACGTGATGCGCGCGGCTGGGAAAAGCCGTCAGATCATGCGCCTGTTTTTGCGACGTTTGATCTATGATATCCTGCCCTTGCGAAAGCGGGGGTGATGGGCCATCTAGTGGGCAACACGTGAGATAAATAAGGCGCAAGACAATGATTGAACTAGGCGGCAGTGCACCGGCGGATTCGGGCGATCTGATAAAAGACGTGAATGAGAGCAACTTCATGCAAGACGTAGTCGAAGCGTCTAATGAAGTACCTGTTATCGTTGATTTTTGGGCACCTTGGTGCGGTCCCTGCAAAACCCTTGGCCCTGCGCTAGAAGCCGAAGTGATCGCTGCAAAAGGTGCGGTCAAAATGGTTAAGATCAACGTTGACGAAAACCAGATGATTGCTGGCCAAATGCAGGTGCAATCGATCCCGACGGTTTTTGCATTCTACAAAGGGCAGCCTGTTGACGGTTTTCAGGGCGCGGTTCCCCCGTCTGAAATCAAGGCGTTTGTTGCCAAAGTGATCGAAGCAGGCGGCGGTGATGCGTCTGGCGGATTGGACGATGCGCTAGACGCCGCCAACGCGATGCTCGACGAAGGTGCTGCAGATGATGCCGCGCAAACATTTGCAGCAATTCTAGAAGAAGATGATCAATGTGTTGCTGCCTATGCAGGTCTTGCACGCGCGTATCTGGCGCTTGAGGACATGGATCAGGCCGAAGCGATCTTGAACGGTGTTCCGGCTGAGATTTCTTCTGACGCTTTGATTGAAGCCGCCTTTGCGCAGCTCGCATTAGCGCGCCAAGCAGCCGAAGCTGGACCATTGGCAGAGATGAGCGCGGCCGTTGAGGCCAATCCTGATGATTTGCAAGCGCGCTTTGATTTGGCGACTGCGCTCAATGCCAATGGACAAACGCAAGAGGCCGTTGATGCGCTTCTTGAGATTTTCCGCCGTGATCGCGAGTGGAACGATGGCGCAGCAAAAGCGCAGTTGTTTACGATTTTTGATGCGCTCAAAGCCGAAGATCCCATCGTTTTGAACGGACGCCGCAAGCTAAGCTCAATGATTTTTGTTTAAGGCAAACCAGAAGGGGAGATCGACAGTTGGTAAATATTGGCGACCTTCCTGATCTGCTTCCTGCTTTTCCTTTATCGGGTGCGTTGCTTTTGCCGCGCTCTCGATTGCCCTTGCAGATTTTCGAGCCACGCTATCTCGCGATGTTTGACGACGCGCTTAAAACACAAGGGCGTCTGATCGCTATGATCCAGCCAAACCCTGGGCGAACAGCGGATGAAAAGGGTTTGCATTCAATTGGATGCGCCGGGCGCATTACTCAGTTCGCCGAAATGGAAGACGGACGGTATATGTGCACTTTGTCGGGCATATCTCGATTCCGCCTTGTTGGAGAAGTCGATGGCTTTACACCTTATCGCCGAATTGAGGTGAATTGGGATGGATTTGAGCAAGACAGAAGCGTTCCGGACAAAGACACCGCGTTTGACCGAGATCGTTTTTTAACGCTTCTGACCAAGTATTTCGCGTCGCGAGATCTGGATGCAGATTGGGAAACGTTGAAAAAGGCAGACGATGAGCTTTTGGTTAATTCGTTGTCTATGATGCTCGACTTTAAGCCAGAAGACAAACAAGCCTTGCTAGAGGCACCAAGCTTATCCACGCGCCGAGAAACGCTTGTTACTTTGATCGAGTATTCGATGCGCGGTGGAGATGCAGAGGAAATGATGCAATGAACGTTGAAAACAATGCCCCGGGATTTGACCCTCGTATGCTAGAATCGCTGATCTGCCCGCATACGCATGGGCGGCTTGAATATGATGCAGCTGCGCAAGAATTGGTCTCAAAGAAGGCTGGTTTGGCCTTCCCTATCCGCAATGGCATTCCTGTGATGTTGCTAGATGAAGCGCGAAAGCTCGATTAAAGCGCGCGACCCGTCATCAACTTGGGTAAGTCACCAGTGAGGCCAGCGGCTTCGCGGATAAAGTTACGTCGAAGACTCGGGATCGAGTTAACCAACCCCATTCCTAGATCGCGACCCAACCGTAAGATTGGGTTGTCGTTTGAGAACAGCCTGTTGAACGTGTCCGTCGCCATAGCAAGCGTCGTTGTGTCAAAGCGGCGCCATTGCTGATAGCGCTCCAGCACAAGCGGAGATGCAATGTCTTCTCCACGGCGCTGGGCGAGGATCATAACCTCAGCCAACGCCGCGACATCGCGCAGCCCGGCATTTAAGCCTTGGCCTGCGATTGGGTGCATCCCGTGCGCAGCATCGCCAATTAACGCGAGACGTTCATCAATGAAACGATCTGCAATCGTCAGGTTCAAAGGGTAGGTGAAACGCGCGCCAGAAAGTTTGATCTGGCCAAGAAAATCGCCAAATGCTGGGCGCAACGCTTCCAGATAATCGTTTTCAGTTAGTGCGTTGATGCGCGCTGCATTTTCATCCGTTTCGCTCCAAACAATAGAAGAGCGATTGCCGATGAGTGGCAAGATTGCCAATGGGCCAGACGGCATAAAGAACTGATGAGCGATCCCGCCGTGTGGCTTTTCATGCTCAATTGCGCAGACCAAAGCGGTTTGCCCATACCCCCAGCCTGTGCGTTTGATCTTGGCGCGTTCTGCTGTGCCGCTCTTGCGTCCGTCCGATCCAACAAGCAGACGCCCGCGCAAGATCTCTCCCGACGCGAGCGTCACGGAGGCACCAAGCGCGCTGGTTTCTTGCGCAACAACCGTTTCTTCATTGCGCACTGTAATGGCGGGTTCGTTGTCCAACGCATTCAGTAAGGCACGGCGAAGATAGCGATCTTCCACCATGTAACCCATCGGACCTTCTTCGATCTCTGCGTGATCAAAATGGATGAAAAACGGCGATGGACCTTCGCCCGCGCGACCGTCGGAGACTTTGATTTCAAGCATCGCCTGCGCGTTCTCTTGTAGATCGTCCCATAGCCCAATTGCAGATAGCAATCGCTGCGAAGAAAGCGCCAGCGCATAAGAGCGGCCATCAAATTCACTGGCTTTCCTGTTCGCGACAGGAAGCGCGTCGATGACAGTGCTGGTAAGTCCGCCTTGCGCTGCTGCGAGGGCGAGAGCAGGGCCGTTCAAGCCACCGCCGATGATGATGAGATCGCAATCAAAAGTCATACTCTGCAATATGGGCGCTCGCATAGGATTGTCCATGCGCAACTCTGCCGCTACCGTTCAGTCAAACAGGAGAGATGTGATGCAAGAGTGGCTAACAATGAGCGCTTCAGCGCTGGGACGTGGGATTGAAACGGGGGAAATTGACCCAGTGGCCTTAGCGCAGACCTATCTGGACGCAGCGCGTGCGCATCCCATGAGCAAACGCATCTATGCAAGGCTAACTCCTGAGCGCGCCTTAAGCGAGGCAAAAGCCGCTGCAATGCGGGCGAAGACCGGTCAAAGATTGTCGCCTTTGGACGGTGTTCCTGTCAGTTGGAAAGACTTGTTTGATACAGCTGGGATTGCCACAGAAGCGGGCAGTGCTTTGTTAAAGGATCGCGTTCCGACACAGGATGCAGAGGTCTTGAAAGTAGCAAGCGCGATGGGAACCGTGTGCATCGGCAAAACCCATATGAGCGAACTGGCCTTTTCAGGTCTTGGCTATAACCCAATTACTGAAACATCGCCGTGCGTACATGATCCAGACGCGGTGTCAGGTGGATCATCATCAGGTGCTGCGGCCTCAATTGCCCACAACATTGCGCCTTTAGCGATCGGGTCAGACACGGGGGGGTCGGTGCGCTTGCCTGCTGTTTGGAATGATCTTGTGGGTTTGAAAACGACGTCTGGACGCGTTTCGCTAAAGGGCGTTGTGCCACTGGTGAAAAGTTTTGACACTGTTGGCCCATTGGCGCGCACCGTCGAAGATGCGGCGCAGGCGCTTGCAGCGCTAGAGGGCACAAAACCTGCTGACCTAAGCGGCGCAACGCTTGAGGGATGCCATTTTGCGGTGCTCAATACGCTCGCCTTAGATGATCTCGAAGACCAACCGCGCGCCGCCTTTGAAAGCGCCGTGCAACGTTTGCGTGCAGCAGGAGCCGAGATCACGATGATCGAAGCGCCTGAGATTGTAGAGGCGATTTCTTTTGCTGGACCTCTTTTTCCGGGCGAAGCCTATGGGCAATGGCGCGATGTGATTGATGCAAACCCGGATGTGATGTTCGCACAGGTGCTTGGCCGTTTCCGTGCAGGCGCTGATTTTTCTGCGCCTGACTATGTTGCGGCTTGGGAAAAACTTCACGAGCTCCGCGAAGTTTGGAACGCGCGAATTGCAGGGTTTGATGCGGTGCTTATGCCAACTTGCGCAATTTTGCCGCCTAAGATCGCTGATCTTGAGGCTGATGAGGCCCTTTATGTTGAACGAAATCTGAAAGCGCTGCGTAACACGAGAATTGGCAACCTTATGGGGGCTTGTGCCTTAACGCTTCCTACAGGATTGCCGAGCTGTGGAATAATGCTGGTGGCACGGCCCTTTGAAGAAGAGCGGCTCTTGAGAATTGGCGCGGCGTCAGAGGCCGCGTTGGCCTAAATGCCACAAGTTTGGCCGTAACTTGCGGTTTTCATTGGACGCGAGGTGCGCGCTCAGGTTACTTTAGCCTTAACGGGGCGAAAACGATCCCGAAATTGAGGCAATTGAATATGTTTCCCGAGCGGTTTTCGAACCTTCCGGCCTATGCGTTTCCGCGTTTGCGTGCGCTATTGGACCATCATGAACCCGGCCTCGCGGCGGGTGATGAGGTCGTGCATATGACGATCGGAGAGCCGAAACATGCCTTTCCCGACTGGGTTTCAGGCATAATTTCTGAAAATGCTGCCGGTTTTAACAAATATCCCCCGAATGATGGAACACCCGAGCTACAAGGCGCGATTGCTGATTGGCTGAAACGTCGCTTTGGCGCAGAGGTCGATCCAGCGCATCAAGTGATGGCGTTAAACGGAACGCGAGAGGGATTGTATAACGCGGCTATGGCGCTCTGTCCTGAAACAAAAAATGGCGAGACGCCGATTGTTCTGACGCCGAACCCATTTTACCAAGTTTACATGATTGCTGCTATTTCGGTGGGAGCAGAGGCACATTTCGTAAATGCGACGGCGGCGTCTGGTCATCTGCCTGATTTCACAACCTTGCCGACGGAAGTGTTGGATAGAACGTCGATTGCTTACATGTGTTCGCCTTCAAATCCGCAAGGCGCTGTGGCGACGGACGCGTTTTGGCGTGATTTGATCGCGCTGGGCGAAAAGCATGATTTTCAAATTTTTGCTGACGAATGTTATTCTGAAATCTACCGCGATGCGGCTCCAGTTGGCGCGTTAAAGGTTGCGCAGGACATGGGCGCTGACCCAGAACGCGTTGTTGTGTTTCATTCCCTATCCAAGCGTTCTAATCTGCCGGGGCTACGATCTGGCTTTGTTGCAGGCGGACCCGAGAGCATCAAACGGATCAAGCAATTGCGTGCCTATTCAGGTGCGCCGCTACCCCTGCCGTTGCAGAGGGTGGCGGAAAAAGCTTGGGCTGATGATCATCACGCCGATGAAAATCGCGCACTTTATCAAGAGAAATACCGCATTGCTGACGAGGTTTTCAGTAATGTTCAGGGCTATCAAGGGCCGGAAGCCGGGTTTTTCCTATGGCTTCCCGTTGACGACGGCGAAGAGGCCGCGCTGAAGCTTTGGAAAGAGACGGGAGTGCGCGTTTTACCGGGCGCGTATCTCAGCAAAGACACTGATCAGGGAAACCCTGGCAAAGAATACATCCGGGTCGCAATGGTGGCCCCAAAAGACGAAATGCAGCGTGGACTTGAGAAAATCCGCGACTGCTTATTCGCATAATAACGAGGAACGGCAATGGCATATCAGGCACGGGGACGCGATCCACTTTTGGACAGCAACATGCAGGCCATGATTGAAAAACGGGGCAAAGAAATGATCGGCGTAGCGTTGATCATTCTTGGCGTCATTTCTGCAATGATCGTTGGCTCGTATTCACCGACGGATCCGAGCTGGTTGTCGGCAACGGACGCCCCTGTGCAGAATATGTTTGGTCAGCTTGGAGCATCTATTGCTGCGCCTCTCTTTATGATTGTTGGCAAGGCTGCTTGGGTTATCCCTGTGACTGCATTGGCATGGGGCGTGCGGTTTATTTTGCACAAAGGTGCAGATCGTGCGCTGGGTCGTTTGATCTTTTTACCGATCGCCGTTGTCGTTTGCGCTGTTTATGCATCGTCTTTGGTGCCAAGCGAAAAATGGGCGCATGCCTTTGGTCTAGGTGGATTGTTTGGCGACGCCGTTTTGGGCGCTTTCCTAACATTCTTGCCATTTAGCGCTGCATTCGGTCTCAAACTGGTTGCGTTTTTGTTGGCGATTGCAACGGTCGCTATGATTGCTTTCGTTGTCGGCGCAACCCGCGAAGAGATCAAAGAGGGCGCGCGCTTCCTCGCGATCGGTGTTGTTGTAACCTATGTCATAGCGATGCGTCTCATCGGCAAAGGTGCAAGCGGCGCCATGAAAGCTGCTGGTGACATGCAAGCTCGCCAAAAAGATCGCCGTGAGAACCAACGCGCAGAGGAAGAAGCGCTTGCTGCGCGTCGAGTGGCGCAAGAGCCAGTGATGTCGCATGCCGAGCCAGAGCCGGTGATTGAACCGCTTCTAACCGAGCAGCCAGAGCTAGAGCCAACACCGTTGCCAGAAAAAGAAAAGACAGGATTGCTTGCGCGCATGCCGTCCTTGATCAAGCGTGCGGAGCCGATGCCTGAACCAGAGTTGGTCGAGCAATTGCAAGTAGCCGACTACGCAGAGATGCCAACCGATGACCGCATCAAGAGTAAAATTTCCGACGTTATTAAGCATCGCGCTCGCAATAGCCTTCCCGTTCAGCCCCCGCGTGTTGCCCCTATGGCAAAGTTGCGTGGCCGCGGACCTACACCTTTGGTTGTGGACACGACGCAGGCGAGCCAACGCGTTGAGCCGCCAATGACGGCAACGCTTGTTGCCCAGCCCGTTGCGGATGTGATGAGCAACGCGGGTGGACTTTCTTTTAGCTCAGCTCGTATGGAGCCAAGCGAGATGCCGCAAATGGAAGTTCCTGCGTCTGAGCCTGCATATCTCGGTGCAGAGATGCAAACGCACGCGCCGATCGAACAACCTGTTCCGCAAGAGCCTATGGCAATGGCGTCAGCGGTGCATATGCCCGAGCCTGAGCTAGCGGTCGCACCGATGCAGCACCATCATCCTGAAGCGATGACGTTCGATGCAATGCCGTCAGAGCATTTGCCGCAATCGGAATACCTTGAGGCTCCAAGCTTTGAAAGCGCCCCGCAGGTTGACGAAGACGCGATCGCACAATTTGCACCAGCAGAGATCGCGATTCCAACGCCAGAGCCAAAGAGCGTCGTGCAGCATAGGCCACGTAAAGTGGTAAAGCCTTCAGCACGTGCCAAAGCCGAAGCTCAGCCGTCCTTGAAGTTTGCTGATAGTGCCGCCGCATTTGAACTACCGCCGCTTGATTTGTTGGAAAGTCCAACGACTGTTCAGCGTCATCACCTCAGTGATGAAGCGCTTGAAGAGAACGCACGCATGCTTGAAGCGGTTCTGGATGATTACGGGGTCAAAGGCGAAATCGTTTCGGTCCGTCCGGGCCCTGTTGTTACGATGTATGAGCTTGAGCCAGCACCCGGTTTGAAAGCGTCCCGTGTGATCGGCCTGTCTGATGATATCGCGCGTTCTATGTCTGCTTTGTCTGCGCGTGTTTCTACCGTGCCGGGCCGATCGGTCATTGGCATCGAGCTGCCAAACGAAAATCGCGAAAAGGTAGTCTTGCGCGAAATTCTTGCCAGCCGTGACTTCGGTGATGGTCAGCAAAAACTACCGCTTGCTTTGGGCAAAGACATTGGTGGTGATCCAATCGTCGCTAACCTTGCCAAGATGCCGCATCTTTTGATTGCGGGTACAACCGGTTCGGGTAAGTCCGTGGCGATCAATACGATGATCCTGTCGCTTCTTTACAAGCTAACCCCTGATGAATGCCGTTTGATCATGATTGACCCGAAGATGCTGGAACTCAGCGTTTATGACGGGATTCCACATCTGCTTTCACCTGTTGTGACTGATCCGAAAAAGGCGGTTGTCGCTTTGAAATGGGTCGTGGGCGAAATGGAAGATCGCTATCGCAAAATGTCCAAGATGGGCGTGCGCAACATTGATGGCTACAATTCTCGTGTTGCGGATGCTCTTGGCAAGAACGAAATGTTCTCGCGCACTGTGCAAACTGGGTTTGATGATGAAACGGGCGAGCCAATCTTCGAAACAGAAGAGACGCAACCAGAGAAAATGCCCTATATCGTCATTGTCGTTGATGAAATGGCAGACTTGATGATGGTCGCGGGTAAAGAGATCGAAGCCTGCATTCAGCGCCTCGCACAAATGGCGCGTGCGTCTGGAATTCACTTGATCATGGCGACGCAGCGACCCTCGGTTGATGTGATTACGGGTACGATCAAGGCTAACTTCCCAACGCGTATTTCATTCCAAGTGACGTCGAAAATCGACAGCCGCACGATCCTTGGCGAAATGGGCGCTGAGCAACTGCTTGGTATGGGCGATATGCTGTATATGGCGGGCGGAGCGAAGATCACGCGTTGTCATGGTCCGTTTGTGTCAGATGAAGAAGTCGAAGAAATCGTTAACCACCTCAAGGCTTACGGTCCTCCAAACTACATGAGCGGCGTCGTCGATGGCCCATCAGAGGAGTCTGCAGGCAACATTGATACGGTTCTTGGGCTTGGTGGAAATACAGATGGCGAAGACGCACTGTATGATACCGCGGTGGCGATTGTCGTTAAGGATCGTAAATGCTCAACGTCTTACATTCAGCGTAAACTGGCGATTGGCTACAACAAAGCTGCGCGCCTTGTTGAGCAGATGGAAGATCAAGGACTCGTTTCTCCAGCCAACCACGTAGGAAAACGCGAAATATTGGTGCCAGAGGCGCAATAACGGCGGGTGATTGCCGCTCTCATTTTTGTGAGGGCGGTGTGGGGTGTACCTAATGGTGAGAATGGTTAAATGACATTTATGAAACTAAAGACCCTTCTTCCCGCTGCCGCACTCGTGCTGGCGACCGCAATGCCCGCCGCCGCGCAGAAAATTTCGTTGAATGCGATTTCGACCTATTTGAACGGACTGAAAACGGCCAAGGGCGCGTTTACGCAAATTAATGATGACGGAACGATTTCAACGGGAACGATTTTCATCAAACGCCCCGGACGTATCCGCTTTGAATATAATCCACCCGAGAAAACGCTAGTTTTGGCGAGCGGTGGAGCCGTCTACATTTTTGATCCAAAAACACAGCAGGCGGAAACATATCCGCTCGCGCGTACGCCGCTCTCAATCATTCTCGAGAAGAATGTGAACCTCAATCGCGCGCGCATGGTTGTTGGCCATACCGCAGACGACAAGACGACGACGGTTACAGCGCAAGACCCTGAACACCCTGAATATGGCAATATACAACTGGTTTTCACCGCAAACCCAGTGGAGTTACGCCAGTGGGTGATCAACGATGATGCGGGTAGCCGCACCACCGTTATTCTTGGTGAACTCGATAAAAAGGCGCGGATGAGCAATACACTGTTTGATCCAGATACTGCCCTTCCTAGCGGGAATGATCGCTAATTAACGTCGGCACTTGCGTAGCTGATCGCGATAATCAAGCGATCGGTTGCCCACTTCTGACGCAACGCGCATGAGCCAGCTTTTGCCGTAAAACGTGCCGCGCTTATACCCTGTGTGACCTTCGTGATATGCGAGATACTGGTGCGTTGCATCATCCAGCGCGATGCCATTACGGTCACGCGAACGGCTCATATACCAACCCATAAAGTCCGTGGCGTCGCCGATTCGATCCCGACGCGCTGATCTGCGTCCTTGGTCCTTTTGATACTCTTCCCAAGTCGCGTCTAGCGCTTGAGCATACCCGTATGCAGAACTTTGACGCCCCATCGGAATTACGCCAAGTGTGTATTTGATCGGAGTACGCGCATCGCCCTTGAATTTGCTTTCTTGATACATCGCGGCCATTTGCACATGCACGGGCACGCCCCATTTCCGCTCAGTTTTGCGAAAGGCGGTCATGTATTCGGGGCGCTGCTTTGCGATGCTACACGCGTTATCAAGTTCTCGGGGAGCGGACGATTTACTACCGCCGCCTCCGCCGCAGGATGCGACCAAGCTTAAAATTACCAGGGCGCGAAAGAATCTGCTCATCTGCCTCTCGCTTTTCATACTTTTTTGTTTTGTGCATTTTAGCGCAATTTGCCGAGATTCAAAATGACTTTCGCTTGAAGCGCGCGGGTTAAAGCAGAAATGCGAGCAGGAGCGGTATTGCGGCAACGGACATGACTGTTGAAACAACAACAAGGCCCGCAACGGCATCGCTGTCGCCCCCGTATTTTTCAGAAAGAAGATAGGATGTAACGGCGACTGGCGTCGCGATCTGAACGACAAGAACCGCACGCGCGATTTCATTGAGGCCAAGAAATTCGCTCACGCCAAAGGCGATACCAGCGCATAGAACGACTTTTATTATGGATAGGATGATGGCTTGTCCGATGTGCATTGGCGTCAGTCTGGCCACAGCAACGCCAAGTGTGATCAACATCATTGGAATCGCCATTTGTCCGACTAATTCGAGCGCGTTGGTTAAGAAAGTTGGGGTTTGCCAACCTTGCCACAAGAAGACCGCACCGAGCAAAGTCGCACCGACCAATGGTTCCTTCAGCGCTTTGAGAAAATTCCCACCCCCAGAGACGACCCAGATGCCGAATGTGAAGGAAAGCACTGCCATGACAGCAAAAACAACCATCGCATAGCCAAGCCCTTCTGCACCGAATGCAAAGAGAGCGAGCGGCAAGCCGAGGTTGCCAGTGTTGCCAAAAACGAAAGGGGCAAGGTAGGTTTTTTGCTCAAACTTGAAGAGCCAGAACCCAAAGGCGCCGAGCGCGGCAATAATGGCGTAAGCGATCAAACTGGCGAAAAACAGTGTCGACAACGCACTGGGATCGACCTCGGTTTTCATGAGCGCTGTAAACATCAAACAGGGCACCGCGAGCGTCATCGCGAGACGTGTTACAAATTCAACGCGGTATTCAAAGCCAAGCTTAACCCAGCTAAACCCAACCAGAGCCAACAAAAACACAGGTGCTACGATTTCGAGCACTGTCATAAAGAGGTTCACAAACTGTTTCCCTGAATTTACGTCCAAAAATTGGACAAACCGCACTTGAATTGGGTACTAACCAAATGTAGGGGCTGCAATGCAATGATGACCGCGCACGCAAAATATCACCTTGGGCAGATTGTCCGTCACAAAAAGCACCCGTTTCGCGGCGTGGTTTTTGACGTCGATCCTACGTTCAGCAATACCGAAGAATGGTACGATGCCATTCCTGAGGATAGCCGCCCTAAGCGTGAGCAGCCGTATTATCATTTGCTCGCTGAGAATGACCAAAGCTACTATGTGGCCTATGTGTCAGAGCAGAACCTAATCGCTGACTATTCAGGCGAGCCAGTGGATCACCCGGATATCGAGGACCTGTTTGGCCCTATCGAAGATGGAACTTACCCGCTGCACTTTCAGCTAAACTAGTACCCAAGCGCGCATCCGTCTTTTCTGGGATCAGATGCGCCTACAAGTACTCCGTTGCTTTGAATTTTGATGGATTGCGCGCCGCCGATGGGGCCGCTTGGAATTTCAACTGTGTGGCCTAGATCGGCAAGCTCCGCGCGCACTTGATCTGAATAGCCTTTTTCAACCTTCAGAATCCCCGCGTCCGAGAACGCGCGCGGCGCATCTATTGCGCTTTGTGCATCCATGCCAAAGTCCATCAAGTTAGAAACGAAACGCGCATGTCCATTGGGCTGATATGCTCCTCCCATGACCCCAAAGGGCATCGTCGGAACACCATTTTCAGCGAGCATGCCCGGAATGATCGTGTGCATGGGGCGCTTTCCGCCAGCCAATTCGTTAGGATGGCCCTGCTCCAATGTGAATCCTGCACCACGGTTTTGCAAAAGAATTCCGAACTTCTCTGACGCGATGCCAGAGCCGAAGCCATGGAAAATCGAATAGATCAAAGAGACGGACATGCCGTCGCGATCAACAACGGTGATGTAAATTGTATCTTTGTGAACGGCTTCACTTGTTGCGGCAGGCGCACGCATCGCTTGCTTTGGGTTTATAAGTCCAGCGAGTTTGGTAGCGGTTTCTCTAGACAGCATATGCGCCATGCGGTTCGTATGATCTGGATCCGCCAAAAAACGATTGCGTGCGTCATAAGCCAGTTTTGCAGCTTCGGCTTCGATATGCGCGCGCTCAGCGCCAAAAGGGTCCATTGCGGCAATATTGAACTGGTTTAGAATGTTCAGCATCAAAATTGCTGTCGCACCTTGACCGTTCGGTGGGTGCTCAAACAGATCGCATCCTTTGTAGTTGCCTGAAATGGGCTGAGTTTCTTCAGAGGACACATTTGCAAAATCTTCTTTGCTGTGCGTGCCTCCTAGCGCGTTAAGCGCGGCAAGCATGTCATCTGCGACTTCACCTTCGTAGAATGCCGAGACGCCAGTCTTGGCGATGCGGCGGAGCACTTCGGCCTGTCCTGGCGCGCGAAAGAGTTCGCCTGCTTTCGGGATTTTTCCATTTACTAAGTAGTGCTTTCTAGCGTTGCCTTGCAGCGTCGGTGCCGCTTCGATCCAATCAAACGCAACGCGAGGTGCGACTGGAACGCCTGTTTCGGCATAGTGGATCGTGGGCGCGAGTAGTGTATCGAGTCCAAGTTTTCCCCAAGTTTCCGACATTGCTGAAAATGCGTGCATGGCGGTCGGAATCGTTACTGCCTCGGCTCCATAGACCGGGACGTTACTGTGTCCGCTATCGCGCAGTTTGCCCGCATCTACGCCCATCGGGGCGCGTCCAGAACCGTTGTATGCATGAATTTTATCGCTGCCCGCTGGAGAGACCAGCGCAAATAGATCACCGCCAATGCCAGTCATCTGGGGCTCGCAAATTCCCAAAACCAAGGCACCAGCGATAGCCGCGTCCATCGCTGTACCGCCACGCTTCAGAATGTCGAGGGCTACGTTTGCACCAATGGGGTGCGACGTCGCGCACATCCCATTTGTTGCAAAAACTTCGGAGCGTCCGGGAAAGTGAAAATCACGCATAGGGCCTCGCAATATGAAATTGCGTCGACACTAAGTGTAACGTCTGGAATTGCCAATGCAGGGGATGAGGTTCCCGACGCCGCGTACTGGGTGGGGGCAATTAACACGCGGCGTCGGAATGAAGCTATATGCAGCTACAAGCTAGTTTATGATGCTCTACAAAGGCTGATCTGGGGAGGAAATGGGGCGATTTTCGGGCGTGGCCTGTTGGATTCGCCTAATTTGCAAACCAGAAATGCAGTGTTGAGAGTTCAGCAACCTGTGGGTGTTGGCTGGAAATGCAGCTCAGATTTGATTCTGTCTTGGCTCGTTCGGAAAGAGTTGATTCAGGGTCTAGTGCTGCTCAATTAGAATCGCAAAACGCAGGACATTTTTCCCAAGTGATCGACGATACGACAGCGATGTGGTCATGTCGCGTATCAAGCCCCAACCAAACCCACCTTCCGGCAAACTGTTTAGCTCTGCATTCAGATCATGAGATTGCTTTGCAGGAATTTCGCCCCCAGGAAAAGGAAGCCCTTGGTCAATTAACTCGAACCTCACCAAACTGGTTTCTTTGCAGCAAGTCAGGACAATCGTGCCTACCCCTTTGTCGGAATAGGCATGTTCGACGATGTTATTCGTGGCTTCCGCAAGAACGATTTCAATCGTTCCAATCGTCATGTCATCCAGAGCGAGCGCGTGCAGAGATTGCGTGATCTTGCCAAGTGCGTCGCGCACAGAGTCCTGAGTTGCAGGGAAAACTAAGTGAATGTCATTCGAACCTTGTTGCTCTTGCACGCTTGGCATCTCACTGGCGCAAACGCATTCAGGCAATTTTGGCCTCACAGCTTTTCTCAGCCTCCGCTGTTGTGCCGAAAATTTTGAACACTTTTTCCATTCTTGTCAGCATAAAGACCTTGGCAACAATTGGTGTCAGGCCGGCGAGATGAAGTGGCCTAGCTCCTCCCAAGTGCTTCATTGAAGCGACGATTGCGCCAAGTCCGCTGGAATCTACGAAATCAACCTCTGAAAGATCAAGGACGACCGGAGCGCTTTGATCGGCGGTCAGCTCTTTCATCGTGTCTTTGAATTTTATCGCCGCGGCTGCATCGATACGTTTGTCGAGGACCTTAATGATCTGGAGATCACCGGACATGTCGCTAGTCATTTTCATCTGCTCTTGCCTGTTTTGTAGAATATAGAGACAGAGCTAGAGGCAATTAGTTACGATTCGGTGAGCGCTATGACTGCAGTGAATTACAATGATCTTCGCAATGCGATTCTGTCTTTGACGGAAGGCGAGCACGATGCAGTTGCTCTTATGGCGACTGTCGCCTGCGAGGTCCACAATAGCGATGAGCGTTTCGATTGGACTGGTTTCTACCGAGTTACAGAGCCTAACATATTGAAAATTGGTCCCTATCAAGGTGGCCACGGGTGTCTAGTCATTCCATTCTCAAGGGGTGTTTGCGGCGCTGCAGCGCGCGAAGAAAAGGTTCAGCTTGTTGCGGATGTTGAAGAGTTTGTTGGTCACATCGCCTGCGCTAGTTCGACCAGATCCGAGCTGGTGATCCCTGTTAAGAACGCCGCTGGGCGGCTTTTAGGGGTGTTTGATATTGATAGTGATCAGCCCGCTGCCTTTACGCAGAACGATGCAAACGAGCTGTCGTCTTTGCTCACTCTTGTGTTCGCAAACGCTTCGTAATCAAAAATCCCAAGCATATGAAAAAATCCTTTGATTTTTCACGCATTCTCTGGCTTGATGAAATTCGAGAAGTATTTTTCACGGAAATCTGAGTCGAAATGATCCAATCTGATCTGACAAAAACAAAGAGTCTTGGCGCCGATCTTAGGGCTCTCCGAAAATCGCGAGGCATGACGCTCAGCGAACTTGCGGACATTCTAGAGCGTTCTGTCGGATGGATTAGCCAAGTTGAACGCGATTTGTCTGAGCCTTCTGTTGCTGACCTCAAGCAAATTGCAAAAGCACTTGGCGTGCCTGTTTCGATCTTGTTCGGTCAAGCTCAAACGCCTGCGGGTGAAGCAGGTGTAATTGTCAGATCGCACGCGCGCCGGCCGATCGGCTCGAAGGCGGATGGTTTGGTCGAAGAACTTCTTTCGCCTGATCTCACAGATGACTTTGAAATGGTGCATTCAACCTTTGATCCGGGTGCGTCGATGCAAGAAGCAATTACTCGCGAGACGCAAGAAGTCGGATACTTGGTCTCCGGTGCGCTCGATTTAGAAATTGACGGGCGCGCGTTTACGGTAACCGCTGGCGATAGTTTTCGTATCAAAGGTGTCTCTTATCGGTGGGCCAATCCCTATGACGCGCCTGCGGTTGCGATCTGGGTGATCGCGCCGCCGGTGTATTAGGCGCGCGCGGATGAGTTTTGAGGCATGGACAGTATTTGCGATCTTCTGGGCGGTCTTTGTGACGACGCCCGGTCCGAACGCGGTAAACTGTATTTCTAATGGGATGCAGCTTGGCTTTGTGCGCTCGCTTTGGGGTGTTGCTGCAATCCTCACACAAGCAAGTGCGTTTTTGCTGCTTTCCGCGCTCGGCGTTACGGCGCTCATAGCGGCCTCTGAGACTGCATTCACTATCGCCAAATATATCGGAGCAGCGTGGCTAATTTGGCTCGGGATCAAAGGGTGGATGAACGCCAGTAAACCTGCGCCAAGCCTGCCGCCAACGACGGGCAGCATCTATGGGCGCGCTTTGGCTATCGCGGTCATAAACCCCAAAAGCGTCGCCGGCTATCTCGCCGCTTTTTCGCAGTTTGTTCAGCCGAATGTCCCGATTTGGGAACAAATGAGCGTCATTGTCCCCACGGCCCTTGCCCTAACCACCTTGAGTTATTGCGGCTTCACAGCACTTGGCGCGGGTTTAGGGCGTGCTGCACTCGGGGCGGTCTTCAACACTTGGTTTAGACGCATCATGGCGCTTTGCTTCATTATTTACGGCGTGCTTTTGGGCAGCGCATCAGTTGGGAGAACGACATGAAAACGGGAGGCTGTCTGTGTGGAGGGGTGAGCTATGAGTTACACGGCGAACTGCGCCCCTCTGTTGCATGCCATTGCGATCAATGCCGCAAAACAAGCGGGCATTATGTATCTGCAACGCAAGTTGGCGGCGATCAACTGGTCCTGACACGCGATGAAACGCTGAGTTGGTTTCAGTCTTCGCCCGAGGCAAAGCGCGGGTTCTGCAATCGTTGCGGATCATCGTTGTTTTGGCAGCACGTTGACGACGGCGGCGCGACTTCCGTGATGTCAGGCACCATCGACGGAGCAACAGGCATAACGACAGGCAAACACATCTTTACCGCCTTCAAGGGCGATTACTACGATATCGCGGACAACCTTCCGCAAAGCGAAAACTAGGGAGCGAACATGGCAGACTTTCCAACAACGGCCCGCGTGGTCATCATCGGCGGCGGTGTCGTCGGAACTTCAACACTATATCATCTGGCCAAGGCGGGTTGGAAAGATTGCGTTCTTTTGGAAAAGAATGAACTGACTGCGGGTTCCACATGGCATGCGGCTGGCAATGTGCCGAACTTTGCGGGTTCTTGGGCGGTGATGAACATGCAGCGCTACGGCGCGAAGATGTATCGCACGCTTGGGACCGATGTTGATTACCCGATGAACTATCACGTGACCGGCTCGATCCGCCTCGCGCATTCCAAAGAACGCATGCAGGAATTTGAGCGTGTCGCTGGTATGGGCCGTTATCAGGGTCTGGAAATGGACATCATGTCCCTTGATGACATCAAAGAGAAGCATCCCTTCTGTGAGACGCATGATCTGGCAGGAGGTCTTTGGGATCCATTGGATGGCGACATTGACCCGGCGCAGCTTACTCAAGCGCTCGCCAAGGGTGCGCGCGATGCAGGTGGTCGAATCGAACGTTTTTGCCCTGTGACGGGCATTGATCGCGATGGTGATGAATGGATCGTAAAGACCGACAAAGGCGACATTCGCTGCGAGAAGGTCGTCAACTGCGCAGGTTATTACGCGCAGCGCGTGGGCGAAATGTTCAAGCCGCACGGTGGGCGCACGGTTCCCATGATTGTCATGTCTCACCAGTACTTCCTGACAGGCCAGCTGCCAGAGCTGGAGGCATGGACCAAAGAAAAAGGTCACAAAGTGCCGCTGCTGCGCGATGTCGATATCAGCTATTACCTGCGTCAGGACAAAAACGGTCTGAACCTCGGCCCATACGAGCGCAACTGTAAGGCTCATTGGGTCACGCCAGAAGATCCGATGCCTGAGGACTTCTCTTTCCAGCTTTATCCCGACGATCTGGAACGCCTTGAGTTCTATATCGAGGACGCTATGGCGCGTGTACCATTGCTGGGCGAGGGCGGCGTTGAGCGTAACATCAACGGTCCAATTCCTTACGCGCCTGATGGCTTGCCGATGATCGGCCCTATGCCCGGTTGTCCGAATGCCTTTGAGGGTCACTCCTTTACCTTCGGCATCGCGCAGGGCGGCGGCGCGGGCAAGGTGCTTTCTGAGTGGATCATGCACGGCGAAACCGAAGACGATATGTGGGCCTGTGATCCACGTCGCTACACCGATTATACCGATCACGATCACTGCCTTGCAAAAGCGCTCGAAACTTATGGCCACGAATACGCGATGCACTTCCCGCATCACGAATGGTCTGCGGGTCGCGACAAGAAACTCTCGCCTGTGGATGCGAAAATTCGCGAGCTTGGCGGGCAGATGGGGGCCTATAACGGTTGGGAACGCGCCAATTGGTTTGCCAAGGACGGCGACGATACATCCGAGGAAAGCACACAAACATGGGAGCGTAACGGCCCATGGGAAGCGCGCATCAAGGAAGAAGTCGAAGCGGTGCGCGATGGCGTCGGCGTTCTCGATCTGCCGGGCTTCTCCCGCTTCAATCTGACGGGTGAGGGTGCAGCGGAGTACCTGCGCACTATGATCGCTGGTGCTTTGCCAAAGATCGGCCGCATGAACCTTGCTTACTTCGCAGATAGCCGTGGCCGCATCCTGACAGAAATGTCCGTGATGCGTCATGGCGAGGATCACTTCACGCTGATCACAGCAGCGCTGGCGCAGTGGCATGACTTCTATGTGCTGAGCAAGAACCTGCCTGAGGGCCTTAGCCTAACAGACCACACGACAGAGTATTCAACGCTGATTGTCACTGGTCCAAAATCACGCGAATTGTTCGAAGCCATTGGCACTGCGGCAGACCTCTCCACAGGTTGGCTGACGCACCAAACGGCAACCGTGGCTGGCAAGCCTTGCCATTTGAACCGCGTGAGCTTTGCGGGTGAACTGGGTTGGGAAATCCACGCCGAGAACGCGCATATGCCAGCGCTTTATGAGGCCGTGCTTGGCGGTGGTGCAACGCCGTTTGGCATGTACGCGCTCAACTCGATGCGGATCGAAAAGGGCTATCGTGCATGGAAAGGCGATCTGTCCACAGATTACACCCTGCTTGAGGGCGGTCATGAGCGGTTCGTCAAATTCGACAAGCCACAGGACTTCCCGGGCAAGGCGGCGCTGCTGTCTGAAAAGCAAGCAGGTCGCAAGAAGGGTTTTGTCACGCTCACAATCGATGACGCTTGCGAGTTTGATGCGCCCTACATGTCGACGATCTGGAACGGCGATGAAGTCGTTGGCGAGGTCACATCCTCAGCGATGGGCTATCGCACGGGAAAGTGTATCGCGCTCGGCATGCTGCGCGCTGATCTGCTGGAGGTTGGTACCAAGCTGGAAGTCGAAATCTTCGGTGGCCGTTACAGCGCGACTGTTCAAGAAGATGCGCCCATGTGGGATCCAGCGAATGAGAGGCTGCGTGCATGAGCGCGATCACCCTTTTGGATGGTGGCATGGGCCAAGAGCTGGTGCATCGGGCTGGCGACAGCCCGACACCGCTCTGGTCGACGCAAGTGATGATGGATCGCCCTGGCTTGGTCGCTGAGGTACATCGCGATTTCTTTGAGGCCGGTGCAACGATTGCGACGCTGAACACCTATGCGCTTCATCGTGACCGCCTTGTTCCCGTCGCCATCGAAGATCAATTCAAAGCGCTCCACGCCAAAGCGCTGGGCGAGGCGCAAAGCGCGCGCGAGGCCCATGGCTCTGGCCGTATCGCGGGCAGCATAGGACCGCTTGGCGCAAGTTATCGCGCGGACATCCATCCGAGCGCTGACATTGCTATCCCGCTCTATGCGGAAATTGCCGCTGGCTTTAAGGGCAAGGTCGATTTGGTCATCTGTGAGACTGTTGTCTCGCTCACACATACACGCTGCATTATGGAGGGTGCTAAAGCGGCTGGCGCGGCGATCTGGTGTGCCTTTTCTGTGGATGACGAAGATGGCAGCAAGCTGCGCTCTGGTGAGCCTTTGCTCGAGGCTGCGAAAGTCGCCGCCGACCTTGGTGCAGAGGCCGTGATGGCCAATTGCTCTGCCCCCGAAGTCATTCCGCAGGCTTTGAGTGTGCTTGCCGAAACGGGGTTGCCCTATGGGGCCTACGCCAACGGTTTCACGCAGATCACCAAGGACTTCCTCAAAGAACGGCCCACGGTCGATGCTTTGAGCATGCGTGAGGATTTCACGCCCGAAGTCTATGCGGAACACGTCATGAAATGGGTCGCGCAAGGCGCCACCATCGTCGGCGGCTGCTGTGAAGTCGGTCCCGCCCATATCGCTGAAATTGCCAAGCGCCTTAAGGCCGCTGGTCACACCATCGTTTGAAGGAATTCGCCTGATGTCTCTTCCTGAAAAAGCCCGCGTCGTCATTATTGGTGGCGGTGTCATTGGCTGCTCTGTCGCCTACCACCTTGCGAAACTCGGCTGGAAAGATGTTGTTTTGCTTGAACGCAAGCAGCTCACCTCTGGCACGACTTGGCATGCCGCTGGCCTGATCGCACAGCTTCGCGCGACGAAGAATATGACCAAGCTGGCGAAGTATTCGCAGGAACTTTACGGCAATCTCGCCGCCGAAACAGGTGTTGAGACCGGCTTTAAGCGTTGTGGTTCGATCACGGTTGCTTTGACTGATGAACGCCTTGAAGAGATCAACCGTCAGGCTGCAATGGCCCGTTCCTTTGGTGTTGAGGCCGAACCGATTTCACCTGCTGAGGTGAAGGCGAAGTACGAACACCTCAACATCGACGGAGTGAAAGGCGGCGTTTATCTACCGCTCGACGGGCAGGGCGATCCTGCCAACATTGCCCACGCGCTTGCCAAAGGCGCGCGTCAAAACGGGGCGCTGGTGAAAGAGGGCTATCTCGTCACGGGCATCCAAAAGGAAGGCCGTCGCGCGACAGGTGTCACTTGGGAAGACAAGAACGGCGAGACTGGCGCGATTGAAGCGGATCACGTGGTCAACTGCGGCGGCATGTGGGGGCATAGCATCGGCCGCATGGCGGGCGTGAACATCCCGCTGCATTCTTGTGAGCATTTTTATATCGTGACTGAAGCGATTGAAGGTCTCACGCAAATGCCGGTGCTACGCGTCCCCGATGAGTGCGCGTATTACAAAGAAGACGCAGGCAAAATGCTGCTCGGCGCGTTTGAGCCTGTGTCCAAGCCTTGGACATTGGATATTCCAAAGGACTTTGAGTTCGACCAACTGCCCGAAGATTTCGATCACTTCGAGCCGATCCTCGAGAATGCGGTTGAGCGTATGCCGATGCTTTCCGAAGCAGGCATTCACACCTTCTTTAACGGTCCTGAGAGCTTTACGCCCGATGATGCCTACCACCTCGGCCTTGCGCCTGAGATGGATAATTTCTGGGTCGCTTGTGGCTTTAACTCCATCGGTATCCAATCCGCAGGTGGCGCCGGGTCTGCGCTGGCGCAATGGATGGATGACGGGGATAAGCCGTTTGATCTGAGCGACGTTGATATTTCGCGCATGCAGCCCTTCCAAGGCAACAAAAGCTACCTGTTTGAACGCTCCAAGGAGACGCTTGGCCTGCTCTATGCGGATCACTTCCCTTACTTGCAGAAGAAGACCGCGCGCGGTGTGCGCCGCACGCCTTTCCACGATCATCTTCTCAAAGAAGGTGCCGTCATGGGCGAGCTCGCAGGTTGGGAGCGCGCGAATTGGTATGCGCGTGAAGGGCAAAAGCCTGAATATGAATACAGCTGGCAACGTCAGAACTTCTTCGACAACGTGCGCGATGAACACATGGCCGTTCGAGAGAATGTTGGCATGTATGACATGTCTTCATTCGGCAAAATCCGCGTTGAAGGGCGCGATGCCGAAGCCTTCATGAACTACGTTGGCGGTGGTGATTATTCGGTGCCAGTGGGCAAGATCGTCTATACGCAATTCCTCAACCGACGTGGCGGGATTGAGGCGGATGTAACCGTGACGCGCATGTCCGAGGCGGCGTATTTGGTTGTGACCCCAGCGGCGACGCGCCTTGCGGATGAAACTTGGCTGCGCCGCAATCAAGGGGATTTCAATGTCGTGATCACTGATGTGACCGCAGGCGAGGGCGTGCTTGCGGTAATGGGGCCAAAGGCACGTGATTTGTTACAAGCGGTATCGCCGAATGACTTCACCAACGCAGTGAACCCTTTTGGCACAGCGCAGGAGATCGAGATCGGCATGGGCCTCGCCCGCGCGCATCGCGTGACCTATGTGGGTGAACTCGGTTGGGAGATCTATGTTTCCAGTGACATGGCGGGCCATGTTTTCGAGACGCTCAACGAGGCGGGTCGCGAGATGGGTATGAAGCTATGTGGCATGCACATGATGGACACCTGCCGTATCGAAAAGGGCTTCCGCCACTTCGGGCATGATATCACATCCGAAGATCATGTGATGGAGGCTGGTCTTGGTTTTGCGGTGAAGAAGGATAAAGCGGATTACATCGGACGCGAGGCGATCTTGGACAAGCAAGAGAACGGTCTGGAAATGCGTCTGTTGCAATTCAAGTTGAACGATCCTGAGCCACTGCTCTATCACGCAGAGCCCGTTCTACGTGACGGTGAAATCGTGAGCTATCTTACGTCCGGTGCCTATGGTCACGCGCAAGGCGCGGCGATGGGTATGGGATATATCCCCTGCAAAGGCGAGAAACTGGCAGATGTGTTGGGATCAACGTTTGAGATCGACGTTGCTGGGACGCGGGTGAAGGCAGAAGTGTCGTCCAAGCCGTTCTATGACCCCAAATCGGAACGTGTGAAGGTCTAAAGGGAAGGTGCGTGAGATCACGCACCTTACGGGCGACGTTACGTAGGGTGCCGTGCTTCGCACGCACCCTCCTTTCCATTGCAGGCAGCGTGTAGTAGCGACGCTAAATGACACAGCGCGCCAACGAAGACACTCCGCAAGGTCTCGCCTTTGCCTTAACCGCCTATTTCTTGTGGGGGTTTCTGCCGCTTTATATCAAGCTGCTGGCGCATATTCCTCCTGTTGAAATTCTCGCGCATCGGGTCATTTGGTCCGTCCCTATTGGGCTTGTCGTTTTGCTATTGCTGCGGCGCACCAAGGATCTGGTTGCAGCTCTCAAAACCCCTAAAATGCTTGGCATGGCCTGCGTCACAGCTGCGCTCGTTTCATTGAACTGGGGCATCTACGTCTGGGCGGTCACGGCGGGCTACGCGATGGAGGCCGCGCTTGGCTATTACATGAACCCGCTGTTCAGCATTGCGCTTGGCGCGATGCTGCTTGGGGAAAAGCTAAGCCGCGCGCAATTGGTGGCGATTGGGTTAGCAGCGAGCGCGGTTGTGGTGTTGGTCGTTGATGGTGGAGGGCTGCCTTGGGCGGCGCTGGGCATGATGTTGACTTGGGGCTTTTATGCGCTTGCAAAAAAGCAGTTACCGATTGGGCCGAACCAAGGCTTTCTGCTTGAGGTTCTGATCCTGCTGCCCTTCGCGCTGGGCTATGTCGCCTATCTTGGTGCAAACGGGCAATCCCATTTCGTGTTCGCGCCAAGCGCAAACACATGGCTTTTGCTTGGTTGCGGCGTGATCACAGCGGTGCCGCTGATGATCTATGCCAACGGGGCCAAATTGTTGCGTCTTTCGACAATCGGCATCCTGCAATACATCGCGCCGACGATCATTTTCCTGATCGCCGTTTTCGTCTTTGACGAACCGTTTGGCCGCGCGCGCGCCATTGCGTTTCCGCTGATTTGGCTCGCGCTCATTGTTTATACGACTTCAATGATCCGCCAAATGCGCAAACACTAGCTAAGCGCGTCTTTGTGTTTCAGGAACGCAGGATCTGACATGACGCGTTTATTCATGGCATCGCGCAGTGCGCCGATGCTTTTGTAGGGGCGCATCACCACTTCAAAGGTTGCGATCAAACCGTCATCGTCAAGGGTAATAAGATCAACGCCAGCCGCATCCAATTCGCCAATCTTGCACTGAAACTCGAGCGCCCAATCCTTGCCGTCGCCCATGATGCGGCGGTATTTGAAATCACTAAAGACCTGTCCGACATGGCCAAGCACGGCTGCCACGGCGTCGCGCCCCGTCCAAGTGGCATAATATGTCGGTGGCATAAATTTGACTTGCTCGGCCAAGAGCGGCGCTATGGCTGTTTCATCGCCTTTAGCGACAACCTCTTGCATCGTGATTATTGTCGGGTGCATTTAATTTCCTCCTCTTTGCGGGAAGCCTAGGTCGCATCAAGCGGGTAGGAAAGCGTGACCTTGGGTTGTAACCAGCGCGCACATCTGAGAAGTCGGCGTATGAGTTCTGATTACAATCCGCCGCAAGACCCTTTGGACATTATCCATGACGATCATGAGTTATTGATCGTTAATAAACCCGCTGGTCTGCTCTCTGTGCCAGGCAAGGGAGAACATCTGGCTGATTGCCTGCTGTCACGAATCCAAACGGTGTTTCCTCAGGGACTTTTGGTGCATCGGCTGGATCGCGATACATCTGGCGTGATGGTCTTCGCTTTGACACGCCATGCGCAACGTCATTTGGGACTGCAATTCGAAAAACGTATGACGCAAAAGACTTATGTCGCGCGGGTTTTAGGGCGGCTTGAACCAAAGGTCGGAACCGTCGATTTGCCGTTAATCGTGGACTGGGAAAACCGCCCTCTACAAAAGGTTTGCCACGCCACAGGCAAAGCTGCGCAGACGGGTTATCGGGTAATGCGCTATGGGGATGACGAAACCCGGGTGAGATTGACGCCAAAGACAGGACGCTCTCATCAGTTGCGCGTGCATATGCTTGCGCTTGGTCATCCGATCTTAGGCGATCCCTTCTATGCAAAAGGCGCAGCGTTAGAAGATCACCCGCGTCTTATGCTGCATTCAGAAGAGTTGCGCGTGAAACATCCTGATGGCGGGGCGACGCACAAATTCCGAGCGAAAGCGCCCTTCTAGCGCTTTCAATGAGCGGCACTCTGTCACTGTTCTTACATTCATCTATTTGAAGGGATGCATGTAGGTGAAGCAAAGCTTAGGTAGCGCTTAGAGACAACTTTGAGCGACAGGAAAGGACACCGAAATGGGTCTACGCATTAACGAAACCGTCCCGAATTTTACAGCAGAGACAGATCAAGGCACGATTCAGTTCCACGATTGGATTGGCGATAGCTGGGCTATCTTGTTTTCACACCCAAAAGATTTCACGCCTGTTTGCACTACAGAATTTGGCGCTGTCGCCAAGCTCGCAAGCGAGTGGGAAGCACGTGGAACAAAGGTCATCGGTGTTTCTGTTGACGGTGTGGAAGAACACAAAAAGTGGAAAGGCGACATTGAATCCGTTGCAGGTGCAAAGGCTGGCTTCCCAATCATCGCAGACGAAGGCCTTGCGGTTTCCAAGGCGTTCGACATGCTACCCGCAGAAGCGTATTTGCCAGATGGACGCACACCAAATGATAGCGCAACTGTGCGTTCCGTTTTCATCATTGGTCCAGACAAGCAGCTAAAACTGTCAATGACATACCCAATGTCAGTTGGCCGTAACTTTGCAGAGATCGTGCGCGCACTAGATGCGTTGCAAACGACATCAGCGAACGGCGTCGCAACACCAGCGGATTGGGTGAGCGGAGAGGATGTTATCATTCCACCAACCGTTTCCAACGAAGATGCAGCCGCTAAATTTGGTGAGTTTGAAACTGTATTGCCATACCTTCGTAAAACAAAACTGCCAGCGTAATAGTTGGTTCTTGAAACAAAAAAGGCCCAGCAATCGCTGGGCCTTTTCTGTTAGTAGGGGGCGTCTTAGAAGCGGAAGCTTCCAGTGATAGCGATGTATGGGTACACGCCGAACTGAGACAGCTCATCCTTGATGTTTTGCTTCTCGCGGGCCACATCGGCCGCTGGTGCTGCTGGTGCGGAAAGTGCGACATCCAGTCCACCCATTGCAATCGCGCCAACTTCGCCGCTGATGGTAAAGCTGTTGCTGACATTCCAGTCATATCCAACAGTAACCATTGGTGAGACTTTCCGCTTAAACTCAACGCTCGCGCTTGCTGTTTCGCCACCAGTCAAGGTCGTGTTACCAACCGTAATTGGGTTTGCAGCGCTTGCTGTCGTGCTACCAGAAAGGCTGGTGTTCGAAATAAAGGCACCACCAGAAACGCGAAATCCTGTGCTGCCTGTGTAGTAATCACCTAAGAGAGCGAAACCACCGAGTTGGCCAGAGGTTGAATAGTTTACGCCATCGATTGTTTGGTTGCCGTTGGCATTAAGACCGCCAGACAAAACACCGCGAAGCGCGAAGTTTTGGTTGATACGGTAGGCTGCTTCAAGCGTACCGCCGAGTGTAGAGACACCAAGACCGAAACGAAGGTTGTTGTCTTGTGCCGATGCCGTTCCTGCAATCATTGCGAAAACAGATGCTACTAAATACGCTTTTTTCATACATCTTCTCCAAATTTGTTACGTCCAATTTTCTGCCCAAAATGGGGTGAAGTCAACGAAGCTGGAGGGGGAAGCCTTTGCGGCGCGTCTTCTATACAACGCGACAAAAAGAACCTCCGCCCCGAGGGAATTCGAGAGCGAAGGTTCAGGCACTTTCCGTGAGTGAAGGTACCGTGCTAATGAAGTCTATTTGACTGTGTTTAAGAATGAAATAACGGGGAAAAGAGCATATCTTTACCCCATTTTCGCATTACTCGGCGTCAAGCAGACCGGACTTGAACAACAAGCCAGCCGCCACTGCACCAACAATTGGCGCAACAATAAAGAGCCAGAGCTGAGCAAGCGCTGTGCCGCCTGCAAAAAGAGCTGGCCCGATTGAGCGGGCAGGGTTCACCGAAACGCCAGTCACGTTAATGCCAACCAAGTGGATCACAACGAGTGCGAGACCGATTGCAAGGCCAGCCATTGCGGAAGGCGCGCCTGCGCCCGTCGCGCCCAAAATGACGACAAGGAACAAGAATGTCGCGATGACCTCGAACACAAACGCTGCTGCCATTGTGTATTCGCCAAGATATCCAGCGCCCCACCCATTCTGACCAAGTCCGTTTGCAGCAACGCTATAGTCAGCTTTTCCTGTTGCGATGATCATTAGAACTAATGCGCCAGCGATGCCACCAGCGACCTGAGCAATCATGTAGGGAATGGCCTCAGCGATGCTCATACGGCCCGATGCAACAACGCCTAGCGTCACAGCTGGGTTGATGTGGCAGCCCGATACTGAGCCAATGCCATAGGCCATGCCAATCAGGGCAAGACCGAAGGCAAAACTGATGCCTGTAAGACCGATGTCACCGCCAGCGATGACGGCAGCGCCGCAACCAAATAGTACGAGAGTGAATGTGCCGATAAATTCGGCCAATGGTTTTTTCATGGGAAGTCCCTCCTCCTTGTTTGTGGGGGCATCATTAGAGGCCTGATCAAACAAAGAACGGGGAAAGGTCTTGGTGTTGTGACCCCAACAAAAAAGCCCCGGCGTTTCCACCGGGGCTTTTCGTATTTCAATCTGACGAGGCTTAGTCGTCGGACTTTTCTTTCGCTTCTGGCTTAACTTCTTCGCCAGTCGCTTGGTCTACAACTTTCATGGACAGGCGAACCTTGCCACGATCGTCGAAGCCAAGCAGTTTGACCTTCACGTCCTGACCTTCTTTGAGAACGTCGGATGGGTGGTTCAGGCGACGGTTCTCGATTTGAGACACGTGTACCAGACCATCGCGCTTGCCGAAGAAGTTCACGAAGGCACCGAAATCAACGATTTTCACAACCTTACCGTCGTAGACTTTGCCCTCTTCAGGCTCAGCAACGATGGAATAGATCATGTCGTAGGCTTTCTTGATCGACTCACCGTTTGGCGACGCAATCTTGATGATGCCTTCGTCATTGATGTCCACTTTTGCGCCAGAGACTTCAACAATCTCGCGGATAACTTTACCGCCAGACCCGATGACTTCACGGATCTTGTCTGTTGGAACCTGCATGGTCTCGATGCGAGGCGCGTGCACAGAGAATTCCTGCGCGCCAGAGATGGCTTTGCCCATTTCGCCGAGGATGTGCATACGACCGTCTTTGGCCTGATCCAGAGCTTTTTCCATGATGTCAGGCGTGATGCCTGCAATCTTGATGTCCATCTGAAGGGACGTGATGCCGTTTTCGGTACCCGCAACCTTGAAGTCCATGTCGCCGAGGTGATCTTCGTCGCCAAGGATGTCGGACAGGATCGCGTAGGAGCCGTCTTCTTCCATGATGAGACCCATCGCAACGCCAGCAACCGCAGATTTCAACGGAACACCCGCGTCCATCATGGACAGGGAGCCGCCGCAAACAGACGCCATAGAGGACGAACCGTTTGATTCTGTGATCTCGGACACAACGCGCACGGTGTATGGGAAATCGGTGGCCGCAGGCAGAACCGCCTGAAGCGCACGCCAAGCCAATTTGCCGTGACCGATTTCGCGGCGACCGGGAGGGCCAACGCGACCAGCTTCACCCACAGAATAGGGAGGGAAGTTGTAGTGCAGCAAGAAGTTGGATTTGAAGTTGCCGTGCAGCGCGTCGATGAACTGCTCGTCGTCTCCGGTGCCGAGTGTCGTCACAACAAGGCCTTGCGTCTCGCCGCGTGTAAACAGGGCAGAGCCGTGTGTACGTGGCAGGATGCCAGTCTCGGAAACGATCGGACGGATCGTTGTTGTGTCGCGACCATCAATACGCTTGCCCGTTTTAACAACGTCGCCGCGCAGGATGCCTGCTTCGAGGCCCTTCATCGCAGAACCAAGGTTCGCATCGGCCAGTTGCTCTTCGGAAAGCGCTTCTTGGATAGTGGCACGCGCCGCAGCAACCGCTGCTGTACGCTCTTGCTTGTCCGTGATCGCGAAGGCTGCGCGCATTTCTGTTTCGCCAGCCGCTGCAACAGCAGCAGACAGCTCAGAATAGTCAGCAGGTGCGAAGTCGAACGGCTCTTTCGCGCAATCCTCTGCCAGGTCTACGATCAGATCAATCACAGGCTGGAAGGACTGGTGTGCGAAGTTTACGGCGCCGAGCATTTCTGCTTCGGAAAGCTCATACGCTTCGGATTCAACCATCATGACCGCGTCTTTGGTCCCGGCAACAACCAGGTCGAGGCGCTGCTCAGGGTTCAAACGCAGGTCCTGCATGTCATCAACAGATGGGTTCAGCGTGTATTCACCATCAACGAAACCAACGCGCGCACAGGCGATTGGGCCCATGAATGGTGCGCCGGAAATCGTCAATGCCGCAGAGGCTGCGATCATCGCAAGTGTGTCTGGGTCATTGTCGAGATCGTGGGACAGAACAGTACACATCACCAAAACTTCGTTTTTGAAGCCAGGGACGAACAGCGGACGGATCGGACGGTCGATCAAACGTGCTGTCAGTGTTTCTTTTTCGCTCGGACGCGCTTCGCGCTTGAAGAAACCGCCTGGGACTTTACCCGCAGCGTAGTATTTTTCTTGGTAATGCACGGTCAAAGGAAAGAAATCCTGACCAGGCTTTTGTTTCTTGGCGAATGTAACCGCGGCCATAACCGATGTTTCACCAAGTGTGGCGATGACACAGCCATCTGCCTGACGCGCAACTTTGCCCGTCTCAAGTGTCAGCGTATCATCGCCCCACTCGATAGATTTTTTCGTAACGTTAAACATATATCGTTTCCTAGTTGGAAGCACACCCGGCGCTCCGGGTCTTCCGTTCATTTAGTGGCCCCATTGCCACCGGCCTTTTCCATCGTTTTGTGCGCCAAGGCCAAAGCGTCACGTCTCAGATAGCGCGCGCATATCGGAAAAGGGGCCGTTTGGGAAGGGGTATGATTCTTGACTTAAAAGAGCTTTGGTGGCGCATCGCCCGCTGAAGATACTGGCGTTAACCCCATACTCAAACCTCGCCCAATCCGATGTGCCAGTGCAGACCATGCTTGGGCGGTCTCAATGGGAAGCATCTGCAATAGGGTTTCATCAAACAGCGCAAGCCAAATTGGAAAGTGCTTGGCGAAAACATTGCCAGCCGTCTTATGTGCTTGCATGGGATTACCATCGTATGAACGTTCCAGCAAAATCGCATTGCGCCAAAATCCAGCGATCTTTGCTTCATGGCTTGGCCAATCCGTGACATGGCGGGCAAAAATTGGGCCAAGCGTCGGGTGTTGGCGCACCTTTGCATAGAACGCTGTCGTGACGTCGCGGATCTGCTGGGCAGTAACATCAAACCGAGCGAGCATCTAAACAGCCAAGATCCAGACAATGATCAGAGCAACAACGAGATAGATCAAAGTGTTGATCATCCAGCGGATCAACCCAGCGTCAGCAGAAGGATCGACCCCCATCATTTCGCAAATCTTCGTACCGGGCCAAAGGACAATATCGGCGAAGTTCATGGGGTGCTCCTAAATCCGCATTTCTGATGCGCAATATTTGCATCTTTTAAATGCGTATTTCAAATGCTAATTATGTCGCATGCAGTTAGATAAGTTCTCAGACTTTGCTTTGCGCATTCTCATCGCGCTTGCCGCTCATGCGCCAGATAGGCTCGCGACCTCTACAATTGCTCAGATGTATGGGATTTCAGAAAATCACCTGTCAAAGATCGCCACGCAATTAGCGAAGAACGGATTTGTCGTTTCAGAACGCGGACGCGGCGGAGGTTTGAAATTGGCGCTGCCGCCATCAGAAATTTTCATTGGAGAGGTCCTGCGCGCGTTGAAAAAGGATGAGCCTGTTGCAGAATGTTTCGGGTCCAACAATTCTTGCAAAATCCTGCCGGCATGTGGATTGCGAGGTCCGTTGCAAGCTGCGCAAGAAGCCTTTTTTGCTACGCTTGATAAAACATCCTTGCTTACAGCAACTGGGTCAAAGGAACGCCTAAAGGTGCTGTTAGAACTTTAACGTTTCTCGCATTGTTCTCAAACAGAGCGACCCTTTGGGCCTTGGTATGCGCGTTCGACTTTTGCCACGCGCAACTCGTAGTGCGAATACCAGCGTTCAATACCACTATTTTGCGCAACCAAATGTTTCGCGTCAGCCTTCCACGCTGCGATGCTCTCTTCGTCTTTCCAATAGGAGACGGTTATCCCAAGCCCAGAAGAATCGCGCGAGCTTTCGGCTCCGTAGCAGCCCGGATGATTTGAAGCTAACTCAAACATCTTAGCACCCATTTCTGCGTAACCCGCATCATCCTCGCTTAACTGATTGGTGAAGATGACAGCATAGTAGTGAGGCTGGGGCGTTTTCGCGAAACGATCGTTCATTGTCGAATTCCTTGCGGGAGCGAGCCTGCGTTGATTGCTACTAAAGGTTACTCGCAAAGTGTAAGCGGCCCAAGGGCAAACATATCACTGGACCCAGCGAGTCACACAAAGCAAAACACCCGCCTTTTTCAAGGCGGGTGTTTCGAATTCGAGGGCTTGGAGCGCGCTTAGCGACGCAGACCCAGACGCTTGATGAGGTCTTGGTAACGTGCCTCGTCCTTGGCACGTGTGTAGTCCAGCAGCTTACGGCGCAGCGCGACCATCTTCAGCAGACCGCGGCGACCGTGGTTGTCTTTTTTGTGTGTCTTGAAGTGCTCTGTCAGTGTCGCGATGCGCGAGGACAGGATAGCAACTTGAACTTCTGGTGAACCTGTATCGCCTTCTTTGGTGGCGAATTCTTTCATCAGACGTGCTTTTTCTTCTGGTGTAATCGACATCGGGGTCTCCTTTAAAAGGTTAAGGGTTGATGGCGCAGGCCGGGATGTCGTCCAGCAAGGCCCATGGAGGTCGTTCTTTAGAATCGCCCTACGGCAAGTAGGGATGGGCGCGTTTAGGCCAATTCGTGCAGATTTGAAAGAGGAAAAGACCTGCGCGATTTAGGCGCGTTGCATCAAGGTAATATCTGACATGGCTGGCGCGTCTCCCGAAACCAGCGCGACGGTTTCACCGTTTGCTTGCACAAACCATTCATCGTCTGTTTCAGGGCTTTCCGATATTGTGAGATCAGGGGCATCGCTATCTGCGTCATAGAGAACGACCAGGGTATCCAACCCACTTTCGAAATCCCAAATGCGAACCTGCTCTGGCGTATCTGGTTGAAGAACGATCGAGTCGGCACCATCGCCACCAGAAACTTCATCTGTGGCACCAGCAAAGATCGTATCGTTGCCATCGCCGCCGTTAAGTGAGTCAGCACTATGATCTGCGTTTTCCCAACCCTCCAACACATCGTCACCAGTCCCAGCAAAGATCAAATCTTGCCCCGCGCCACCGCTGAACAGGTCGTTGCCTGAACTGCCAATTAGCGTGTCATCTCCCGCGCCTCCAAATAGGACATCTTCTCCTTCACCGCCAAAAAGACTGTCATTGCCAAGCCCGCCCGAAAGAAGGTCGTTACCCGCGTTTCCCGCGAGGGTATCATCCCCTTTTCCGCCAGCTAGGTTGTCAGACCCTTGATCGCCGAATAGGGCGTCAAAACCTGCGCCGCCGTTAAGGAAGTCATCGCCGCCGTTGCCGTGGAGCGCATCGCTTCCCCGTCCCCCATCAAGCGTATCGGACCCACCCCCGGCCATAACATTGTCATCGCCTTCGCCACCAGAAATGTCGTCAGCGGTGTTCGTGCCGATCAGCAGATCATCGCCATCGGTTTCTTGGTTTGGAAGGGTTTGGGTGTCGCCATTGTCATCAATGAAAGACAAAAGATCGGTTGAGGTATCACCGACCTGCTGGAAAGAGCCATCAGCATCGAGATTGTCGGCGTCGCGCTGCTCAGCGTCTTCGTCTTCACTGTGGTCGCTGCTTGGTTCAATCAGCATGATCGAGCCAAGCGCCATCATTCCCAACAGTCCTGCTAAAATCAGCATTGCACACCTCGGCCTTCATTTTCCGAAAGTGTTCCAGAAACAAAGGTTTCAGGCAAAGCTCATTAGATCAATTGGTTAACGGCCTCGGGGCGTCGTGGTTGGAACTTCGATCCAATCAATAAGCTGTCTTGTGAAGTCGCCAATGATCGGGATGAACTCAAATTGCGACAACCACCATACGAGAAACGAAACGAGAATGGATGCGCCCAGAACGGAGCCTAAACCAAAAGCCAACCCCCGTGTGAATTGGAAAAGAATCAATTTCCACAAGGAGTTATGAATGCGGATAAAGCGATGCTTGTTTAAGGTTTCCAGCTCGCTTGTAAGTTTATCCAAGCGCTGTTGCGTGTCATCATTCATCTGGGGCTTCCCAAAGTTTTGGTTGCTCGGTGTACGCGATGTAAAGGGGGTGTTTGGGGTGGCCTGCTTTGCTGAGACCGAGGTGGTAGAGTGGTTTACCATGTTCGCGTAAAAGCGCTTCAACCGCCGCGCCGCGGTCTAGATGAGCGCCGTGCGTTCCCCAAGCTGCGATGATTTGATCCGCTTCATTACACATTTTGAGAATCATTTCGTCATTGGCGGGGCCAACAGGTTCGCGGGCCGCCTTCATCATGCGCGGATCAGTGTCGCGCCATGCGAAAATATTGGTCACAGTGAAACTGCCACATCCCAGCGCACGGGCACGTCTTTCGCAACGTTCGACGGTTGGATCGTTTTGTACTTCTGTTGCGGTGGATGGATTGAGCATCACAAAATGAACGCGCGTTCCAGCGTTATCCCAGACGCGTGTCAAAGCATACCGATAGCGTTCGCAATCAGAATAGATCGCAGTAGAGGGCGCATCACCTTTGGTGTGGGTTCGGGTAATCATATGCTGCTTATGCCTTAAACCCACAAAGGTGCAAATGTTCGAGAGCAACGTGTTAGCTTGGTGTTGCAAAAGGAAAGGGAACACGATGCAGCTAGGAGCATTTTCGATCAGTTTGGCGGTCAAAGACCTATCTAAGTCTATAGCCTTCTATGAAGATTTAGGGTTTTCGAACTTTAGCGGGACCCAAGATCATGGCTACGTGATTATGAAGAATAGCGATACATTGATTGGGCTGTTTCAAGGGATGTTCGAGCAGAACATGCTGACGTTTAACCCCGGTTGGGATCAGAACGCTGCTGAGATCGACCCATTTGAGGACGTTCGCGCGCTAAGGGAAACTCTTGCCAAAGCTGGCCATACCATTGAGCATGAAGGTGGAGGCGAGAGCGGCCCAGCTAGTTTTGTCGTCACTGACCTGGACGGTAATCCGATCTTGATTGATCAACACCGCTAAAGATTAGCGAACGAAAACGCGTGAGGGATGTAGCTCACCTGCTTTATAGATGCCAACGGCAACGGCTTTGCCATCTAAAGAGGCCCAAGCTTCGTCGCCATACTCGATGCCGTCCGCTGCGAAGACCATTCCGGGGTTGCCGTTTCGCAATTTGGCGGCACCTTCTTCAGAGCATTTGAGTTCAACAAGATCATCAAGGCCGATTTCCAACGGCTGGATATGGTCATCTAATTCAGGGGTACGGGCGAGTTCGTTTATTTGTTCGAGCGAAATACCGTTCTCGGCTTCGAATGGGCCAGACCAAATTCGGCGGAGCTTCAAAACATGACCATAACAGCCGAGCGCAGCACCTAAGTCGCGCGCGATGGAGCGCACATAGCCACCTTTACCGCAGGTCATTTCCAATTCGATATGGTCCTGATCGATGCGATCTATGAGCAAGAGCTCTTCCACCCATAGCGGGCGGGCTGCCAGTTCAATATCTTCTCCATCGCGCGCAAGCTTATACGCGCGTTGACCGTCAATTTTTACGGCTGAAAACTTTGGGGGAACCTGCTCAATATCGCCGATGAAACCCTGTAACGCTTCAGCAATCTCGGCGTCATCGGGACGCAGATCGCTTTCTTGAATGATCTCGCCTTCTGCGTCGTCGGTGTTTGTCGCTTGGCCCAAACGCACGGTAAAGCGATAGGCCTTGAGAGCATCGGTGATGTAAGGAACGGTTTTTGTTGCTTCACCCAATGCGACAGCAAGAACGCCTGTCGCTTCTGGGTCAAGCGTACCGGCGTGGCCGGCTTTCTTCGCTTCTAGCGCCCATTTCACTTTATTTACGACAGCAGTCGAGGTGAGCCCAGCGGGTTTATCAACCACAAGCCAGCCAGAAATATCGCGACCTTTGCGTTTACGTGCCATGGGACTGCCCTTTGAATGTTTGAAGGCGCCGCCTAAACAATTGATACGCGCGCGTCAATTACTCAGCAGGGACAACCGTGCCAACAATCGGTCCCAGAGGTTCCATCAACCAGCTTGCTCCCGATGAGCCGATGCTTGGCGCATAGAGACGCGAAATGTTGCCATCGAAGTAGAGCGCGTTCGGTGTTTGCAAGGCGTCACGAAAGAAAGAACCAAATTCATGGAAAGTCACCGTATTGCGGGAGATCACGAAGCGCGCTTTTGTTCCGTCTGCATTGATGCCGACGCCGTTGCGGATATAGCGTGATGTGCTGTCGATCAAAAAACGCGGGTGCAAGGCACCGTTGATAACCAACATCGGGCCTGATTGGCTGGCGTATTTGCAATTGCGCGGTCGTTTAGCGAACGCGCGCGATTCAACGATATGAACCCGGCTTTCATCAACGCAGAAAACACCGTTTGGCAGCAGCCCGAAATTTCCGGGCCCATCGGATGTTATAAGTCGTTGCGCTTGCTCGCCGTTTTCAAGGTATAGCCCAACAGGCGCACGATCTTCGTGATACATGCCCGCGTTCATCGCAAAGCCAAGGGTTTTGCCAGTTTTCGCGAGTTCGGAATTTAGCGCGGAAAAATGCCCATGAAAGTCGCCGTCTTCGTTTTTCAAAAACAGACGGAGGTCTTCTTTGGCGAGATCAACATCGCAAATAGCGTAACGATTGCCATTGTATTTCGTCTCGCGGCACTCAGCGGCCAATAGGGGCGCTGCAATGAAGGTCAATATGGCCGCAAGGCGCAAGATCATTCTTCGGATGCCTCATCAGCTTGGCGATCTTCAGCGCGCGCAATGTCTTTGCGCACGTGATCTTGTTCGAACAAGCGACGTGTTTCGTCCATTTTGTCAAAGGTTTCATCAAGCCGGAAGCGCATCTCTGGTGAATGTTTGAGCGCCAGCTTTTTGTTGATTAACTGGCGTAGCTCCCATTTGTTCTTGGCCAACAGCGCGATGATTTCGTCTTTGCCTTCGCCGCCAAGAGGAAGGGCATAGACCGTCGCAACACGCAAATCAGGTGAAACGCGAACCTCGCCGATTGTCACAGACAAACGGTTCAGATCAGGGTCATGAACATCGCCGCGCTGAAGGATTTCCGACAAAGCACGACGGATCAATTCGCCAACACGAAGTTGACGTTGCGAAGGGCCGGAGCCGCGGGAGGAAGATTTCTTAGCCATCTGACCCATCTAAGGGCTATCGACGTCTTTGCCAAGCTGTGGCTTGCGGGTTATGCAGGGCCAAAGAGACAAGGAATATCCCGATGAGTGACACCCCAGGAATAGTCGTAACCGGCGCATCAGGCCGAATGGGCCAAATGCTGATCCAAACGATCTTGGAAAGCAAAGCGGCGCGTTTGGTCGGCGCTCTAGAACGCGAAGGCCATGATTGGGTTGGTCGCGATGTGGGTGTTGCGATGGGTGGCACAGAAATTGGTGTTGTTACTACGGACGATCCGCTTGAAGCCTTTTCCAAAGCGCAAGCGGTGATTGATTTCACGGCTCCGGCCGCGTCGGTTGCATTTGCTGGCTTGGCTGCGCAAGCACGTGCCGTGCATGTTATCGGTACAACCGGTTTTGACGACAGTCACCTTGCGGCAATAAAAGCGGCGTCTCATCATGCAACAATTGTACGCGCAGGGAACATGAGCCTTGGGGTTAATTTGCTAACCCAGCTTACGAAAAAGGTGGCCGCTGCATTGGATGAGGATTTCGACATCGAGGTGATCGAAGCGCACCATAACATGAAGGTGGATGCGCCTTCTGGTACGGCGTTGATGCTCGGCGAGGCCGCTGCGGAAGGTCGCGGTGTTGCTTTGGCGGATGTACGCGATAGCGGGCGTGACGGAATAACTGGCGCGCGCAAGCGTGGTGACATCGGTTTCACGGCAATTCGTGGCGGCGACATAGTGGGTGAACACGATGTGCTTTTCGCCTCCGCAGGCGAGCGAATCGTCTTGCGGCACATGGCGACGGATCGGCGCGTGTTTTCTCGAGGCGCGCTCAAAGCTGCGATTTGGGGGCAGGGCAAAGCGCCGGGTGAATATGATATGTTGGATGTTTTGGGTCTGTAACAAAGAGCGATAGATCAAAAATCTATCGCAATGCCCTTTTTCTCCCAATCGCCGAATCGAACCGGCTCAGGGCCATCACGACCACCTAGTTCTGTCGCAAGACCAAGGTCCTTTGCCTTTTTGCGGCGCTCTTCCGCTTCCGCTAGCGCGCGTTTGGCAGCGTCTGGCATGTCTTTCTCAGCGCTCATTTTTGCGCTCCTTTCCTTGGCGTGTTCCCCTTGATATACGCCGCCAGACACAAACAGCAAGCGGCGCAAAGGGCGACACGATGGCAGATAACGGTGTAGCGGCGCGGCGCGCGGCGGCAGGATTGCTGGGACAAGTCCTAGGTGAGCAGGTGATGTTGTCAGAGGCGCTGGGCGCTTCATTCATGTTGAAACTTCCCTATGAAGAGCGCGCACGCGCGCAGCGCCTAGCTACAGAAACGCTACGTTCGCTTGAGCGGGTCGACCGTATTTTGAAGCCTTTCATGCGTAAAGCGCCCCCGCTTGCGGTCCATAATGTGCTGCGCATCGCCACTTACGAGCTATGCACAGGCGGCGCGGCGCATGGCGTTGTCAATGATGCAGTGACCAGTGTTGGTGCGAATAGCCGAACGGTTAAGCTAAAGGGGCTAACGAACGCTGTTCTGCGTAAGGTCGTTGAAAAAGGGCCAGAGGAATGGGCAAAACTACGCGTTCCACGACTGCCAAAGTGGTTGCGTGGCCCTCTATCCAAGGCTTATGGCTCGGAGAATGTTGGACGCATTGAACGGGTTCACTTTGCTGGCGCACCTTTGGATTTGACGCCCAAACAGGATGCTTCTGCCTTAGCCGCAGCGGTTGATGGTACGCTTTTGCCGACGGGATCTGTGCGTATTGATAGCGCGGTTCAAGTGTCTGGCCTTGCGGGCTATCAAGAGGGCGATTGGTGGGTGCAAGATGCTGCTGCGGCTTTGCCCGTGCATATCCTCGCACCACAAAAGGGCGAGAAGATTGTTGATCTATGCTGCGCTCCCGGCGGAAAGACCATGCAGATTGCTGCAAGTGGCGCTGATGTAACGGCGGTTGATACATCCGAGCGCCGGATGCAGCGCGTGCGCGAAAATCTGGATCGCTCCAAGTTGGACGCAGAATTGGTCGTTGGTGACGCGTTGGAAGTGGAGGGGCAATACGATGCGGTTCTGCTTGATGCACCATGTTCAGCGACTGGAACGATTCGTCGCCATCCAGATTTGCCGTTGGTTAAAGATGGTTCAGAGTTCGGTGAATTGATCGAATTGCAGGCGCAGATGTTGGCGCATGCGATAACGTTGCTCAAACCTGGGGGGCGTTTGCTCTTTTGCACCTGTTCTTTGCTTCCTGATGAAGGCGAATGCCAAATCGAAGATCTGTTGGAGGTTCATCCAGAGCTCGAAGTTGATCGCGAAGCGCTGAAGATGGACGGAATAAGCCAAGAATGGATCACCGAAGAAGGTGGATTGCGCCTGCGTCCTGACTTTTGGGCCGATCAGGGCGGTATGGATGGATTTTACATCGCACTGCTTCGCAAACCTCTCTAGCGCGTGATTTCGGCGGTGACTTTGGACCGCGCGCGCGGTAGAGTGCTGTCGAGAAAACGCGCCACAAGAGCGTAAAAGGCAGAGCAGATGTCCAGAGGGAATAAATGGTCAGCGCGGGTTAACCGTGCCATGCACCGCGTTCACGCGCGTCTTGTGACCCGTCAAACGGCGGCGAACGGATTCGTCTCGCAGCCCGAACCTCGAACAATCGGTAGCTTTGCAAAAGGACGTCAGCTCAGCGCGGGCAATATCATGTTCGCGGGACACTTGGTCGAAGCGCCCAAGATGAGCCTTTGGCAAATTACATCCCCTGATGCGGCTTTTGCCGATGAGGCACATGGCTTTAGCTGGCTGGATGATCTTGCAGCCGTTGGCGATCTTGCGGCGCGTGAAGCGGCGCAGACATGGGTTTGGGACTGGATAGACACCTATGGGCGCGGAAAAGGCCCGGGCTGGGTGCCGGGTTTGACGGGGCGCCGTCTTATTCGTTGGATCAATCACGCATTGTTTTTGCTGCGCGGCCAAGAGGCTGAGGAAGCAAAGCAGTTTTACCGCTCGCTTACGCAACAAACCAAGTTCCTTGCGCGTAGATGGCATAAGACGGAACCGGGTTTGGCGCGTTTTGAGGCACTGACAGGAATGATCTATGCGGGATTGTCGCTGAGCGGCATGGAGGCACATGTTGCCCCCGCGGTGAAAGCACTCGCGCAGGCTTGCGAAGATCAAATTGACGTTGAAGGTGGCATTCCCACCCGCAATCCAGAAGAATTGCTGGATGTTTTCACATTGATCACTTGGGCCGCTGTAAGCTTGCGAGAGGCGGGAATAACCCCATCCCAAGCGCATTTGGACGCGATTGAGCGAATCGCGCCGACGTTGCGAACACTGCGGCATTCAGACGGGAGCCTTGCGCGGTTTCATGGGGGAGGGCGCGGCGTTGATGGGCGACTTGATCAATCGCTCGTTAATTCGGAAGTGCGAAGGACTCAGTCGGAGGGCCTTTCGATGGGCTTTGCACGTCTTTCTGGCGGTAGAACCAGCATTGTCGTTGATGCAAATGCGCCCCCAAAGGGATTGGCGTCACATAATGCCCATGCATCGACGCTCGCTTTTGAGTTAACTTCGGGTCGTCGGCCGTTAATTGTGAATTGCGGATCAGGAAAAGCCTTTGGTGAAGAATGGCGTCGTGCAGGGCGGGCGACCCAATCGCATTCGGTTCTGTCGATTGATGGGTATTCCAGCGCGCGTTTCGCGGCGTCGGGCAGCAAAAAGCGCAAACTTGAGTTGCTTGTCGATACGCCCAAACATGTTCCGGCGCAGGTTAGCCAAGCGCCTGATGGCGTTCGCTTGCAAGCAGGGCATGACGGATATGACAGCACGCACGGATTAACCCATGCGCGTACCTTGGAGCTAACGTTTAACGGACGCGGCCTCGCTGGCGAAGATATGCTTGTTGCGCTAGAGGATTCGTCCAAGAAGCGTTTTGACGCGCGCATGGATGAGTTGAGCCTGCAAGGCGTTGCTTTCTCCATCCGATTCCATTTGCATCCTGACGTGGACGCCGCGCTTGATATGGGGGGCGCTGCCGTGTCGATGGCGCAAAAAAGCGGGGAACTTTGGGTGTTTCGCCACGATGGAGTGGCCAAACTTAGCCTCGAACCGAGTGTTTTTCTCGAAAAAGGCCGTTTGCAGCCACGCGCGACAAAACAGATTGTTTTAACTGGGCGCGCAATGGACTATGCGACCCGCATCCGGTGGTCGCTTTCGAAAACCCAAGATACTGCGGTTGGCGTGCGTGATCTCGTTCCGGATGACGAAATGCAATTTTAGAGTTCAGGATCCTGACTGCCATGACCGATCTTTCCCCCATTCGCCGCGCTTTGCTATCTGTATCTGATAAAACGGGGCTGATTGATCTTGGCCGTGCGCTGTCTGCGCGCGGAGTTGAATTACTATCAACAGGTGGAAGCGCAAAAGCATTGCGCGATGCTGGCCTTGAGGTGCGTGATGTTGCGGATGTGACGGGCTACCCTGAGATGATGGATGGTCGCGTGAAAACGCTGCACCCCGCGGTTCACGGTGGTCTGCTGGCACTGCGCGACAATGATGCGCATGTGGCGGCAATGGACGAACACAACATCGGCGCGATCGACCTGCTGGTTGTGAACCTCTACCCGTTCGAAGAGACGGTTGCTAAGGGCGGCGATTACGAGGATTGCATCGAAAACATCGACATTGGCGGCCCAGCGATGATCCGCGCGGCTGCGAAGAACCATGCCTTTGTGAACGTCGTTGTGGACGTAGAAGACTATGACGCGCTTTTAGCAGAGCTTGATGCTAACGATGGCCAAACCACTTATGCCTTCCGCCAAGGTTTGGCACAGACAGCTTATGCGCGCACTGGAGCATATGACGCGGCGGTTTCCACGTGGATGGCCGATGCGCTGGGCAACACTGCGCCGCGTCGCCGCGCGTTCGCGGGCACTCTGTCTCAGACATTGCGTTACGGTGAGAACCCGCACCAAACGGCAGCGTTCTACACGGATGGTACCGAGCGTGCCGGCGTCGCGACAGCTGTTCAGCATCAAGGCAAAGAGCTGAGCTATAACAACATCAACGACACGGATGCGGCGTTCGAATTGGTCGCTGAGTTTGATCCCGCCGATGGCGCAGCCTGCGCGATCATCAAGCACGCAAACCCTTGCGGCGTTGCGCTGGGCGGCTCGCTGATCGAAGCCTATAAGAGCGCTTTTGATTGTGACCGCACCTCTGCGTTCGGCGGTATCGTCGCGTTGAACCAACCCTTGGATGAGGAAACCGCGAAAGAGATCGTTGGCATCTTTACCGAGGTTGTCATCGCGCCCGGTGCATCCGATGCCGCGCGCGAAGTCTTCGCGGCCAAGAAGAACCTGCGCTTGCTGACAACCGACGGCCTGCCAGACAATCGCGCAGGTGGTCTGACCTATCGTCAGGTTGCAGGCGGTATGCTGGTGCAAGACAAAGACGTTGGTTTCGTTGGCATGGATGATCTGAAGGTTGTGACTAAGGTTGCTCCAACTGACGCGCAAATGCGGGATCTTCTCTTCGCTTGGAAAGTCGGAAAACACGTCAAATCCAACGCGATTGTCTATGTGAAGGACGGCGCAACGGTTGGCGTTGGCGCAGGTCAAATGAACCGTCTTGATAGTGCTCTGATCGCTGCGAAAAAGGCGGAGCGCATGGCAGAGGTTCTTGGACTTGAAACACCTCTCAGTGTTGGTTCCGCAGTTGCGTCGGATGCGTTCTTCCCGTTTGCGGACGGTTTGATGGAAGCCGCTGCCGCTGGCGCGTCCTGCGTCATTCAGCCGGGCGGCTCGATGCGTGACGAAGAAGTGATTGCAGCAGCGGATGAGGCTGGCCTTGCGATGGTATTTACTGGTATGCGCCACTTCCGCCACTAAGGTGGAAATCTAAAGGAGGACGCAGATGCGTCTGGTTTTTTGGGCAGGGTTTTGGGTGTTTCTCGCGGATCAAGCGAGCAAATATCTTGTGGTTCACTGGATGAACCTGCGCGAAGTGGGCAGCATTGATGTGCTGCCCCCATTGTTGAACCTGCGTATGGCGTGGAACTATGGGATCAATTTCGGATTGTTCTCTGGCGATACGGACGCAACGCGCTGGATTCTCATTGGCATTGCGCTGATGATTGTTGCTTTTGTTCTCTATTGGCTGCGCAAGGAGAATTTCGGGCGCGTCGGCCTCATTAGTGCAGGCATTCTTGTTGGCGGTGCTTTGGGCAATATCATCGACCGTATTCTTTATGGTGCCGTTGCTGACTTTCTCAACATGAGTTGCTGCGGCTTTAGTAATCCGTTTTCGTTCAACATTGCTGACATCGCGATCTTTGCAGGTGCGTTTGGAATGGTGTTGTTTGCAGGCGAAAGCGAAGAGAAATAGGCGTCGTTTTGCGACTTTTGAAAAGCATAGGTGACGCCGCCTTTTCTATAGGGTAAAAGCACGACGAACGGAGCGGAGTTGAACCATGCGACCGGCGAGCAGTTTGATACTAATTTTGGCCCTTGGTCTCGCAAGTTGCGGGGACAACAAGGGTTTGCGCGATATGACCGATCTTACGGCAGGTCCGGAAGAGTTTGACGTATTGCCAAACAAACCTTTGCAAAAGCCTGACAATTACAAGACTTTGCCAACGCCTACGCCGGGCCAAGCAAATTTGGTTGATGCGACGCCTAAGCAAGATGCAATCGTAGCGCTGGGCGGAAATCCTGCGCGTTTGAACGATAAAAGCGTGCCGCGCAGCGATAGCGCGCTTATTGCGAGTGCATCGCGTTATGGTGTGCCAGGAAATATTCGCGAAACGACCACGGCTGAAGATGCTGCTTTCCGCAAGCGGCGAGGGCGCTTGACGAACATCCGTTTGTTTAAGACTGACAGTTATACGCAAGTCTACAAGCGTCATGTTCTGGATGCCGAACGGACGCTGGATGCGCACCGCCGCGCTGGTCGCAAAACGCCGACAGCGCCGCCCGCAAACTGAATATTCTTTCACGAAGCTGTCAACGCGCTTGAAACATGACCTCTTGCGCGTAGGTTGAGTTCAAGATCGACTGGGCCGACCCCAGATCGTTGTACTAATTGGCCATTTGTGGGGAGCTTTTATGCATTTCGGACGTCGTGTGGTTGGGCTGTTTGCGCTGATCGCAATACCAAGTTTGTCTATTGCTGAGACCGTGCGCTGGGACGATCAGGTGAGCACGTTTGAATTGGACAATGGGATGGAGGTCGTGGTGATCGAGGATCACCGTGCGCCCGTAGTCGTTCATATGATGTGGTACCGCGCTGGCTCAGCTGACGAAAAACCCGGAGTGTCAGGTGTAGCGCATTTTCTCGAACATTTGTTGTTTAAAGCGACGGACAACATGGAAAGCGGTGAGTTTTCCAAGACCGTCGCGGCCAACGGGGGTTCTGATAACGCTTTTACGTCATATGACTATACTGCCTATTTCCAACGCGTCGCCGCGGATCGCCTCGATTTGATGATGCAAATGGAAGCGGAGCGTATGGTTAATCTTCGCTTGTCCGAAGCAGATATTCTGACGGAACGCGAAGTTATTATTGAAGAGCGAAATCAACGCACGGAAAATGATCCAAGCGCACTGTTTGGCGAGCAAGCAAGCGCCTCTCTCTATCTAAATCATCGTTACGGCGTTCCGATTATCGGGTGGCGACACGAGATGGAAACGCTCGGTCTGCAAGATGCGCTTGCCTATTACAAACAATACTATGCGCCTAACAACGCAATCTTGATTGTCGCAGGTGATGTAACGCCCGACGAGGTTAAAGAGTTAGCGATGCGCCACTACGCGCCATTGGCTGCAAACCCGGATTTGCCAGAACGCGCGCGCCCGCAAGAGCCACAGCATAACGCAGCGCGCCGTTTGGAATACAAAGATCCGCGCGTCGCCCAGCCATATGTTAGTCGCACATATCTTGCGCCAGAACGCGATAGCGGTGATCAAAAGGCGGCCGCGGCTTTGATGCTAGGGGCGGCATTGTTAGGCGATGGGCAAACGTCGTTCATGAAGCAAAAGCTTGAATTTGAAGAAAAAAGTGCAGTGTACTCAACCGCCTACTATCGCGGCACAGCTTTAGATGACACGCGTTTTACAACAATTGTCGTGCCTGTTCCTGGCGTGAGCTTGAGCGAAGCGGAAGCAAGCATGGATCGCGTATTGCAAGAGTTCATGGCAACGCCAATTGATCTGGAACACCTTGATCGGATCAAACGTAACCTTCGCGCTCAGGACATATTCGCCAAAGACAACGTGCAGGGGCTCGCCAATCGCTATGGTCGCGCTTTGACCTCTGGCTTGACGATAAAGGACATTCTCGAGTGGCCTGATGTTGTTGAAAGCGTGACGGAAGAGGACATAAAAGCGGCTCTTAAAGACGTGCTCCAAGAGCGTACTTCGGTGACCGGCTGGCTGACGTCAGGTGTGGAGGTGTCACAATGAACCGTATTTTTCTAAGTCTCGTTACGATGCTGTCCATTCTCGCTGCTCCTTTGCGTGCCGACGTGGAGATTCAAGAAGTCACCTCACCAATGGGGTTCAAAGCATGGCTTGTTGAAGATCACACCATACCGTTCATGGCGCTGCGCGTTGGTTTCAAGGGTGGCGCTTCGCTGGATCGACCTGAGAAACGCGGGGCTGTTTCCTTGATGATGGCTTTGCTTGAGGAAGGTACAGGCGAGATGGATTCTCGTGACTTTGCGAAAGCGGTGGATGAACTCTCTACGACTTTCAAGTTTGATACGTCCGACGATTCCGTCAGCATTTCCGCGCGTATGCTGACCGAAAATCGAGACCAAGCTGTCGCCCTTTTGAAAGGTGCGATGACGGCCCCTAGCTTTGATCAAGTCGCAATTGATCGGGTCAAAGGGCAGATTTTTTCGATCCTGCAATCTGACCTAAAAGACCCTAACAAAATCGCTCGCGCGGCATTTGATAAAGCGGCGTTTGCGGATCATCCCTATGGGAGTGATCATAGTGGAACTGTTGAGAGCGTTAAGGCGCTCACGCGAGACGATATACTGGCGGCGCACCGCGATAGCATGGCGCAGGATCGTGTTGTCGTGAGCGCAGTTGGCGATATCTCTCCGCAAGAGCTTGGCGCGCTGATGGATACGCTTTTGGCGGATCTACCTCAGACCGGTGCCCCCATGACCGAGCGCGTTGAGATAGGGTTGGAAGCGGGCGTTAACGTTGTTCCTTATAAGACACCGCAGTCTGTGGCCTTGTTCGGACATCGCGGGATCAAGCGCGACGATCCGGACTTCTTTGCTGCTTATATCGCAAGCACCATTCTAGGTGGCGGCGGTTTTGAAAGCCGTTTGATGGACGAGGTTCGCGATAAGCGCGGGTTAACCTACGGTGTGTATTCGTATCTTGCGACGAAAGATCATGCCGAGCTGGTTGTTGGTCAGGTCGCCTCTGCGAACGATCGGATCGCAGAAGCAATTGAGGTGATCAAAGCAGAATGGGCGCGCATTGCAAACGAAGGTGTGACCCAAGAAGAGCTGGATCATTCCAAGACATATTTGACGGGTGCTTATCCGCTACGATTTGATGGTAACGGTCCGATTGCAAACATTCTTGAGGGAATGCAAATGCAGGACTTGTCGATTGATTATATCAATACGCGAAACGACAAGGTGAACGCAGTCACTTTGGATGAAATCAATCGCGTGATCAAAGAAATCTACCTTCCGGAAGAGTTACATTTCACTGTCGTTGGCCAGCCAGAAGGTCTTTAGAAATCAGCGCGCCACGAGGAAACGTGGCGCGCTGGCTAATCAATGCGCTGCGAAGAATTCGAGCACTGCCTCAGTAATCAAAGCGTGATCAATAACGCGTTCTTCAACGCCATCTTCGCAGATCATACCGTCACCCGGCACCTCGCTTTCAAGAATTGGGATAGCCTTGTCGGTGCATTTCCCTAAGAAATCAAAGTGCGACAAAGAGCTAGGCTCCATGTAGGTGGTCGTGGCTTTCGGTAGGTGTGCCACCAGAGCGCGCGATTCCAGATCAAGATTAAGGCTACCCGCGTTTTCTTGTGGGGCACCGATAACAAGCAACGGAACGTTTATGGCTTGTAAGCTTTCGGGTGAGAAAGTTTGCGTGGCGCCAAGATCAAAAACAGCGATCCCTTTGAGGCGCGGATCATGCAGGTCTTGCTTGATCGCGTCTTTGTCTTCAACGGTTTGGCCTAGCTGCCACATCTGCACGATACCACACAGCAAATCGTCGGGGTTAGCTTCACAGAACCCGTCTACTTTCTCGGGAGAATAGCGTGCACCTGCCAATTGCATTGCAGTCATCCCACCAAGCGAATGGCCTGCCATATAGATGCGTTCCGGATTGATGAGTTGCTTGGTGTCTGGGTTCTCCAGAAGAAAACTGATTGCGCGCGTCACGTCTTTTGGCCGCTGCCAAATTTGACGCGCATCGTCCGGATCGCGCAGCCAAGTGGATGACCCCGGGTGATTGAGCGAGACAGCCATATATCCCTGCTTTACCAATTCAACAGCCAACCAGTTTTGGTTGCGCGCGTTTCCGTAGATGCCATGCGACAGCACAACGAGCGGGAAGTTTCCGGCTATAGGCTCTGCATTTGCTGCGGCTTGAACACCAGCCCAAACAGCATTTGTGTGCTGTGTTTTTAACGCTGTGCCAGCTTCCGCCGGATACCAAAGAATGCCATCGAGCGCGCGTGTATTGCCGTCTTTAATCGCAATGTCGCGCATAGCTGGGGCATAGGTTTCGCCGGCTGTCGCGGAATGGGCAGCGCCAATGCAAAGTGTCAGGGCAAGGGTGTGGATCAAATGTTTCATATCGAACTCCGATGTGTTTGCGTGATACCCATGGAATTGCGCGGCGTGGCCCTCGTGAGCAACGGCGTCAGAGGTCAAAACCTGTCCTGAAACTTGATCTAGGACAGAGAAAACGTGAAAGAGGACACATGCAGGACAACGCGATGTTGGTTCTACCGCTTCCAATTTTGACTGCATTGCTGGGCGGCGCGATAGCGTTGTTGATCCTTCGGCTTGATTTAGGGAGTCGGAAAGCAACGGTTTTGTTCTCGTTGCTCTTTGCTTTGCTTAGCTTTAGCTCGCTGCTTGTTGGCCTGCGCTTTGGGTACGGTATGGACGATCTCATTCTCGTCCAACGCGCTGCTCCGATGTTGGTCGGGCCACTGTTGTATCTAGGGTTTGCCGCCTTCGCTTTGCCGAAAGAACGTTTTAACCGACCTGTCATCTTGCATTTCGGCATTGCCTTTGGCGTTATCGCCGTTGTGATACTGTCCGTAAGACCAATCTATGCGTTCGATTGGGTGATTTCGCTAAGTTACATTTGCTATCTTGTTCTGCTTTGGAGGCTGTGGCGAAAGGGGCCAGATTATTTGGTCCACGCCCACTTTGATGTCGTTCAGAAAGTATCAAATTGGATGTTGCGAGGCATTGTCTTGCTTTCGATCATCCTGCTGACGGATACCGTCATCGCCTTTGATTTTATGCTAAATGGTGGGCGCAACGCCAAAGCTCTCATCTCACTCGCTTCGATTCCGTTTATCTTGTTGTTGTTGGGCTTCATCTTTGTGTTGCCGTCGATGATAGCCGCGCCAAGCAATAGGGGCGCTGTGCTTTTGCAAGGAGAGGGCGATGACAACGAAGCGTTAGAGCAAAAGGCGCGTGAGTTGCTGGACGCAACGCAGCTCTATTTGGAACCCGATCTTTCGGTTCAACGCTTGGCGCGTAGACTTCACGTTCCAGTTCGCGCGTTGTCAGTGGCGATCAATCAAACCCAAGATATGAATGTGTCTCAGTACGTAAACCGCTTTCGCATGGAACATGCGGCAGACTTGCTGCGCGGAACTGATGAAAGTGTTGCGAAAGTCATGGCGCAATCAGGTTTTCTGACGCGCTCAAACTTCTACCGTGAATTTCAAAGGGTTTATGGGCAAACGCCAGCCGCGTACCGCCAAGGCAAATAGGGCAGGGTTATCCTGCCCTAAGTGATTTAGTTGATCAGGCCCGCGTGGCGCATGCCCGCGTCGATCATTGCTTTGGTCTCGTCGGTCAGGCTGGTCAAAGGCGAACGTACTTCGTCGCTGCAAAGGCCGAGCTTGGACAATCCGTATTTCGCGCCTACTAGGCCCGGCTCGGTAAAGATTGCTTTGTGAAGCGGCATCAGGCGATCAGTGATCTCTAATGCGGTCGCGAAGTCACCCTTAAGCGTTGCTTCTTGCATCTGTGCGCAGAGCTTTGGCGCGACGTTTGCTGTCACAGAAATGCAACCCACACCGCCGTGCGCGTTGTAGCCTAGCGCGGTCGCGTCTTCTCCAGATAGTTGGATGAACTCTGTTCCGCAGGTTAGGCGGGTCAAAGGCACGCGCGCCAAATCACCGGTCGCGTCTTTTACGCCCGCAATACGAGGTAGCTTTGCCAGCTCGCCCATTGTCTCTGGAGTCATATCAACCACAGAACGGCCCGGAATATTATAGATGAAGATCGGCAAATCCGAGCTGTCATGGATCGCAGTGTAATGTGCAATCAACCCGCGCTGTGTGGGTTTGTTGTAGTAAGGCGTAACAACCAAAGCGGCATCCGCACCAACCTTTTGCGCACTTTGCACTAGGCGAATGGATTCAAGCGTATTGTTGCTACCTGCGCCCGCGATAACAGGCAGACGACCTGCTGAAGCACGCACAACAGTTTCGACCACTGTATCATGCTCATCATGGGTTAATGTCGGGCTTTCGCCTGTCGTCCCAACAGGAACGAAGCCATGGGTGCCTTCACCAACATGCCACTCAACAAGTTTTTTCAACGTATCCAGATCCAGCTCGCCGTTCTTGAACGGCGTAATCAGTGCGGTTAGAGAACCTTTAAACATGACACGCTCCTTTTCGTTTTGGCAGGCGTAAAGCCCAGATAGAATAACAGTTCGCTTGCGGCGCAAATGATGTTGCAATTGTGAATTGCGGTTCGCGCTGCAAAGACTAGGTTGTTCGGTGTCTATCCTTTGTCATCAAATGAATTGCAAGTCATGATACGTTTTACCCTTTTGCTTTTTCTTACGATATTTGCGCCACTATTGGCGCAGGCGGATAGCCATGCTCCGCTAACCCGCGCCTTTGAAGCAATGCGTGCGGGTGATTGGGCGAGTGCTCGTACTATTTCTAGCGATGTTAGCCCCATCGCTTACGATCTTATCGAGTGGCATCGCTTGCGGGCGGGTGAGGGAACAGCGGAAGAGGTGATGCTTTTCCTTGACCTCAATCCAGATTGGCCGGGTTTGCCTTGGCTGCGCAAAAAAAGCGAACCGGCGATGGAGGATGCGAGCAATGAAGATGTTTTACTGTTCTTCAAGAATGAACTCCCTCAAACAGCGCAAGGCGCGTTGGCACATGCGCGAGCTTTAAAGGCCAATGGTCAAAATGGCAGCGCTGAAGCAGGTTTGGTGCTTGCGTGGCGCAGCATGGCGATCGGGCCTAGCACGCATGCGCGCATGTTGCGGGAGTACGGCAATCTGCTCAAAGATCACCATGTTGCACGCCTTGATATGGTTCTGTGGAACGATTGGAACAGCAACACAGAACGCATGCTTCCGCTGGTTTCTGAGGATTACCAAAAGCTTGCAAAAGCGAGGCAAGGATTGCGCAAGCGCGTGAAGGGCATTGATGGTTTGGTTTCGGCGGTTCCTGCATCGCTCAAGGACGACCCAGGTCTGTCTTACGAGCGTTTCGTTTGGCGCGCGCGCAAAGGGTTAACCAAAGACGCCGTTGATCTCGCCTTGAGTGCAAGCAAGAGCGCAAAATCTCTGGGCGAGCCAGAGCAATGGGCCAACCGGCGCAGATCGCTTTCGCGTCAATTGATGCGAAACAAGGAATACAAGCGCGCGTACGCACTTGCGAGCCAACATCATTTGCAAGAAGGGTCGTCCTTTGCGGATTTGGAATGGCTCAGCGGCTATATTGCGCTGCGGTTTTTGAATAAACCCAGCCAAGCACTAACACACTTCAAAGCCCATCAAGGCGCTGTGGTAACACCTATTTCGCGTGGTCGCGCAGGGTACTGGATAGGACGCGCACATGAAGCCTTGGGCGATTCAAAGGCAGCTAACCTCTCATATGCGGATGGGGCGGAATACCAATCTAGCTTTTATGGCCTTTTGGCTGCGGAACGCGCTGGTGTTTCGTTCGATCAAAGTCTTGCCGGCACGGCAGTCGTACCTGATTGGCGCGGCGCTTCCTTCATGGGTTCAAGCGTGTTTCAAGCGGCGGTTCTTGCGCTTCAAGCAGGCGAGTTAACGGTATCGGAGCGTTTCCTGACTCATCTGACCGAAAGCCTCAGCCCACTTGAAGCTGCACAGCTAGGGCAGGTCGCAATTGATTTGAATGAGCCTCATATCGCTGTCATGATAGGTAAGAGAGCGGCGAGCAAAGGCATAACGATCCCTGCGCCCTACTATGCAATCCACGACCTAGCGAAATCCAAGCACCCAATTGCGACGGAGTTTGCATTGGCGATTGCGCGACGTGAAAGCGAATTTGATCCTGTCGTAATTTCGGGTGCCGGTGCGCGAGGCTTGATGCAGGTGATGCCTGCCACGGCCCAAAACGTCGCAAACGAACTTGGGATAGGGTACGCCAAAGAAAAGCTCACGTCCGATTGGCAATACAATGCGCGTCTTGGAACGGCGTATCTTGCGCGTTTGGAAAAGCAATTTGGCGGTAATCCTGTTATGATGGCAGCTGGTTACAACGCCGGCCCAGGTCGCCCCGTATCTTGGATGAAGACCTATGGTGATCCGCGTCGTGGCCACATCGATATCGTCGATTGGATTGAACACATTCCGTTTCGCGAAACCCGCAATTACGCGATGAGGGTAAGCGAAAGCCTGCCTGTTTATCGCGCAAGATTAGGGAAAAAGCCGCTACCAGTGCCCTTTTCGAAGGAACTGATACAGATACGTTAACTTTCAAACCTTCACCTTTGTCTGCGAATATGCGACGATATCGCAACGCATTTGAAAATTGTTGCCACGCCAGAGTCACATCGCTCCTGTTAGACGGGATCAACTCTGGTTCTTTTGGAAAGTGGCATTAGGTACGACTTGAGAATTTGGCATTGGTGGGCATTGTGAGTCAGCATATTCTACATCGTAGATCGCGTAGAGCTATTTTGGCGCTTGTGGCGTCAATGCTTGTAGCGACGGGTTGTTCGCGGCCCGGCCCCAATGACACTGTAGATGGCGTGTATGATCCACACGAGACAGTGAACCGACAGAACCATGAGCTAAACCGAGCGCTTGATCGAAAATTTGTGCGCCCCGTTGGTGTTGGGTATTCAAACTTTCTTCCGGATGATCTGGAAGACAGTGTTGGAAATTTTGCCTCTAACCTTGGTTTGCCTGGAACGGTCGTAAACAATGTATTGCAGGGCAATATTGAAGGAGCCTTCCGCAACTCTGTTCGGTTTGTAGTAAATACGACGTTAGGATTCGGCGGGTTGTTTGATGCTGCAAGCGACTTTGGAATTGAAGAAATCGACGGCGATTTTGGTCAAACGCTTTATGTTTGGGGCGTGCCCGAGGGAGCTTATGTAGAGCTCCCTGTGCTTGGTCCTTCAACTGAACGCGCAGCAGTTGGTAAAGCAGTTGATCTGTTTACCAATCCTCTGAGCTATGTGTTGCCAAGTCCCGAGAAGTATATTGGAACAGCGGCTGGCGTTGCATCAAAGGTTGGCGATCGTGGCCGGTATGCCGATACGATTGATTCAATTCTCTACAATAGCGCTGATAGCTATTCACAAGCGCAGGGCCTCTATCTGCAAAACCGACGGTTTAAGCTCGGCGATGGCGATGCTGCGGAAGACATAGATCCATTTGAGCTTGATACAGAGGGCTTTTAAGACATGAAAAATATCACGAGACGTCAAGCTTCTAGCCTCTTAGGTGCGGCGATCGCTGGATTTACTGTTGCGCCAAATGCAGCGCTTGCCTTGAATGAAGCGGGTGCAAAAAAGTTGGTTGATGCTCTGGTCGGTGACATCAATAAGATCATCGCCTCTGGTAAATCAGAGACATCCATGTACCGCGACTTTGAACGGGTTTTCGCCAAATACGGTGACACGTCTTACATTTCTGCCTATGCGATGGGTAATGACGGACGGCGCGCGAGTGCAAGCCAGAAGAAGAAGTTCTCGAAAGAGTTTCAGACATATATTTCTAGAAAATATGGTTCCCGCTTTCGTGAATTTATCGGCGGCCGCTTGGAAGTAAAAAGCGTGCGGCCTGTGAAAAGCTGGTACGAGGTCAAGACCACGGCGTTCTTGCGCGGGGACTCTCCGTTTACCGTCACTTTCCTTGTTTCGGACAGAACGGGTCGCAACAAATTCTTCAATATGTTCATTGAGGGGATTAATTTGTTGCTTACCGAGCGCACCGAAATTGGTGCGATGATTGATCGGCGCGGCGGAAACTTGGATAAGATGATCGCCGATCTAAGAACCGCCAAATAGCTTTTAGCGATTTTCACTGCCATTTTTGATGAGGTCATTGGTTTTAGATCCATTGCTTTGACCGAATCCACGCAAAACACGTTGAAGCACGGTATCTGCAATGTCGTCAGCAGGGATCGGTTCGATATCCCCTGAGCGTGTCGGTGCCTTTGGTGTGGCCATAGGCAATGGGCGCGAAGGTAGGCCAAGATGAACACGGGTCATCACTTCATGCCAAATTTCGGCAGGTAAGCCGCCACCCGTCACGCCAGTGAGTGGGGTGTTGTCATCGTACCCCATCCAAACACCAGCAACATAGTCAGCGGTAAAGCCAATGAACCAAGCATCACGTGCGGCTTGTGTGGTTCCAGTTTTGCCTGCGGCTTCGCGATCTGCGAGAGCGGCGCGCTTGCCTGTGCCTTGGCTGACAACTTTCTCCATCATGTAGATGAGTTGCCCTGCTGCTTCATCGCGAATGACCCGCTCGCCGATACCGCCACCTGATCCCATCAAAGGTTCGCTATCTCCAAGCAGGCTTAACTCGACAAGTCCATAAGGAGTGACCGAAGAACCGCCATTAAGGATGCCAGCATAGGCACCAGTCATTTCAATCAATGTGCTCTCGGACGCCCCAAGCGCCAAAGCTGGGCCAGCTGCGAGGTCGCTATCAATCCCAAAATCACTTGCAACATTGCGGACATTCTCACGTCCAACGGCTTCGGATAGTTTTACAGCCGGGATGTTCAACGATTGTTTAAGTGCGTCCGTCAGCGTGACAGACCCCTTGAATTCCTTTGTATAGTTCTTCGGAGACCAAGGGCCAGAACCGGGAATGTTGATGGTCAAAGGGGCGTCAATAATATGATCACTGGGACTGTAGCCAAGTTCGATTGCGGTCGCATAGACAAAGGGTTTGAAGGCTGATCCGGTTTGGCGAAGGGCTTGCGTCGCTCTGTTGAACGCGCCGGACACCTTGGTTTTCCGCCCCCCCACCATCGCGCGCACTGCGCCATCCGCGCTCATGACCACAATCGCGGCTTGGGCCTTTGAGCCTGTGCGGACCTTGTTTTCAAAGATGAACTGCATCGCCTCTTCTGATGCAGCCTGAAGTCGTCGATCAAGTGTCGTCTTTATAATGACGTCTTCGGTGGTATCGCGGGTAAAGAACTCTGGTCCGCTATCCATCACCCAATCTGCAAAGTAGCCACCAGATTTGGCTTCAGCGGCCTTGGAAAGCTGCGCGGGTGCAATGCGCGCGATATCTGCTTCTTTGGCGCTTAGGTATCCTTGGTCTGCCATGAGACCGATGATGACAGAGGCGCGGTCTTGCGATCTCGCTAGGTTGTTGGTCGGAGCATAGCGGGTCGGTGCCTTGAGCAAGCCAGCAAGCATCGCTGCTTCGGCGGCGTTTACAGTTGCGGCGGATTTACCAAAATATCGCTGGCTTGCAGCTTCGAAACCGCGCGCACCCGCGCCGAGAAAGGCGCGGTTCATGTAGATATTTAGAATGTCATCCTTTGTGTACTTTGCTTCCATCGCCATTGCGAACAACGCTTCTTTGGCTTTGCGCCACATGGTTGTTCGTCGACAATCCGCTTCATATTCCTTTTCGCTTTTCCAAACCTTAGGATCAAAAGGAACACCTAGGCACAAAAGCTTGGCCGTTTGTTGAGTAATCGTAGAGCCACCGTGCCCTGAAAGTGGACCGCGCCCTTCGCGCAAATTGATACGTACCGCGCTTGCGATGCCGCGCGGACTGACGCCGATGTGCCAATAAAAGCGCTTATCCTCTGTCGCAATGATTGCGTTCTTTAAATGTGGAGAGGCGGTGTCAGTAGTGATTGCTCCTCCAAATTGGTCACCGCGCCATGCAAAAACTTCGCCATTGCGATCAAGCAGGGTCACGGAACCTCGCGCGCGACCATCTAACAATGCGTTCGGGTCAGGCAGTTGAAGGGCAAAATAGGTGACGGCAAGGCCAAGAATCACGGCAGTGACGAAGCCAATGCGCCATGTGAAACCCCAGATTAGCTTAAAAATCCATCTAAACAGTCCCAATATCCAACCAATTGGGCCGCGCGGAAGTTTTCGCGCCGCCTGTTTTTTACGCGTTTTGCGCGCTGGTTGCGCTGCTTTTTTAGCGCTTCCATAGCGCTTGTCCGCAACAAGCTTGGATGAAGCGCGTTTCTTTTTGACCATTTATCGAACCTGCTCGGTACCCATTTTTTAGTACCTTAAAGGGAACCTAAGAGGAAGTTTAGGGGCGTTTCGATGCAGTACAAACATCATTGAGCGCAAATTTTAGGCGCTTTGGCGCGCATGCCTGTTTTTTGATCATCGCCACTGCCGAACTGCTCCGAAATTCGGCGCTTGCCTTCCATACTCTCGATCGAAACGTTTTTCTGCAGGTGCAAACACGAGGGTGCTTTCCCTCATTCCAACGAAAGGCACTTCAGGTGAAACTCATCATAGCAACGATCAAACCTTTCAAGCTCGAGGACGTGCGTGAAGCGCTCACAGATATCGGCGTTCGCGGCTTGATGGTCACGGAAATCAAAGGCTTCGGAGCGCAGTCAGGTCACACAGAGATCTATCGCGGCGCTGAATACGCAGTGAACTTTGTACCCAAAGTGAAGCTTGAACTCGTTGTGAGCGCTGCAATGGCGGATCAAGCGGTCGAAACGATCACAAATACTGCGCGGACCGGGAAAATCGGTGACGGCAAGATTTTTGTTCTGGACGTGGCCCAAGCGGTACGCGTGCGAACAGGCGAGACCAATGGCGACGCGATTTAAATCGCGCGAATTGAAGGATACGGAAATGACAAAAACTAAACTTCTTATAACCGCGGCGGTCATCTCAGCGATGCCTGTTGCTGCTTTGGCGCAAGACGCCGCTGCCGTCTCGGCAGAGATGGTCTGGATCATGAACACGCTCTTGTTCTTGATCGGTGGCTTCCTCGTTTTCTTCATGGCGGCTGGTTTCGCGATGCTCGAAGGTGGCTTGGTTCGTTCCAAGAACGTAACAATGCAAATGACAAAAAACGTCGCTCTCTTTTCTCTCGCGACAATCGCATATTGGGCATTTGGCTATAACCTAATGTACCCGCTCGGCAGCTGGGCTGTTGAAGGTGTGCTTTCTGGTGTCTTTGGTCCTGGTGTTCTCGAAGCTGTTGGCATCGATCTTGCTGGTGCAGATGACGGCGAATATGCCTCCACCGGTTCTGACTTCTTCTTCCAGTTGATGTTCTGTGCGGCGACAGCATCTATCGTTTCTGGTGCACTTGCTGAGCGCATCAAGCTTTGGCCTTTCCTTGTCTTCGTTGTCATCCTGACAGGCGTTATCTATCCATTCCAAGCATCTTGGAAATGGGGCGGTGGTTTCCTTGACGAAGCGGGTTTCCTTGATTTCGCGGGTTCTACAGTTGTTCACTCTGTAGGTGGCTGGGCAGCTTTGGCTGGCGCGTTGATCCTTGGACCACGTATCGGCAAATACAAAGATGGCCGCACTGTTCCGATGCCAGGTTCAAACCTTGCACTTGCAACACTGGGTACGTTTATCCTGTGGATGGGTTGGTTCGGCTTTAACGGTGGCTCACAGCTGGCAATGGGTTCAGTTGGCGACATCGCAGACGTATCCCGCATCTTCTCTAACACAAACGCTGCTGCTGCAGGCGGTGCAATTGTTGCTCTGATCCTGACGCAGGTAATGTACAAGAAACCTGACCTTACGATGGTTCTGAACGGCGCACTTGCTGGTCTTGTTTCCATCACTGCTGAGCCGCTCACACCTTCCCTTGGTATGGCGACACTTATCGGTGGTATCGGCGGCGTAATCGTTGTCTTCGGTGTACCTTTCCTCGACAAGCTGAAGATCGACGACGTTGTTGGTGCGATCCCTGTTCACCTCTTCGCAGGTATCTGGGGCACAATCGCGGTAGTTCTTACAAACGGCGACGCGAGCCTTGGCACGCAGCTTTATTCCATCGTTGTAGTTGGTATCTTTACCTTCGTAGCGTCTGGTGTGGTATGGTTCATCCTCAAAGCGATCATGGGTATCCGTGTTAGCGAAGAAGATGAGATCACAGGTTTGGACATGTCCGAGCTTGGTATGGAAGCCTACCCAGAGTTTGGCCGTAGCTAAATTCTAAGAATTTCATGAAGCGAGGCTCGGGCAGAAATGCCCGGGCCTTATTTGTTGTAAGGTGCGTGGCAGAATCGCGTTAGCATATGCTAAGTGTTGCGGCATGAATGATGCTGCCCCCCAAATAAGCGATACCCAGCCAATAATTAGGCAATTGGACGATGCTGCGATTAACCGTATCGCAGCGGGTGAAGTGGTTGAGCGCCCGGCCTCCGCAGTTAAAGAGCTGGTCGAAAATGCCATTGATGCCGGTGCAAAGCGAATAGAAGTCGCTTATGCGGATGGCGGAAAAACATTGATCCGTGTTGTCGATGATGGATGCGGAATTACACCAGAGTCATTGCCGCTCGCGCTATCGCGCCATGCGACGTCGAAGATTGATGGATCTGATCTGTTAAATATCCACACCTTTGGCTTCCGCGGCGAAGCACTGCCTTCGCTCGGCGCTGTTGGAAGGTTAACGATTACATCGCGTGCGAGCGGGCACGATGCTTTTGAAATTGCGGTTTCGGGCGGCGCAATGAGCGCGGTTAAGCCAGCTGCTCTTTCGCAGGGCACTGTTGTTGAATTGCGCGATTTATTCTACGCAACACCCGCCCGTTTGAAGTTTATGCGCACTGACCGCGCAGAGGCGCAGGCGATCACCGATGTTGTCAAACGCCTTGCAATGGCTGAGCCATTCATCGGGTTCACGTTGCGCGATGTTTCTGGTGGCGGCGAAGGACGCGTAAGCTTTCGCGCTGACGCTGAAAGTGGCGATTTGTTTGATGCGCTTCATGGGCGATTGTCACGCATTCTTGGCACCGAGTTTGCGGAAAACGCACTGCGCATTGAGGCAGAGCGCGAAGGATTGCATCTAACGGGGTTTGCAGCTTTGCCGACCTATTCCCGAGGTTCTGCAATCGCGCAATATTTGTTCGTCAATGGACGTCCCGTTCGGGACAAGTTGCTGGTTGGCGCGTTGCGTGGGGCGTATTTTGATTTCCTGTCGCGGGATCGTCATCCTGCGGCGGCCTTGTTCCTAGATTGTGATCCGCATTTGGTCGATGTGAACGTGCATCCGGCGAAGTCCGAAGTCCGTTTTCGTGATCCAGGAATGGCGCGCGGGTTGATTGTTTCAGCCTTAAGGCACGCCTTGGCCGAAGCGGGGCATCGCGCCTCGTCAACTGTTGCAGGTGCGACTTTGGGGGCTATGCGGCCCGAACCAAGCGGACCAGCGCGAATTTATCAAATGGAGCGACCTTCGCAGGGTGCTTTGCGATCAAGCTTTGAAGCGCAAGCGCCCGGATTTGCAGAAACAGCAGGCGTGTTTGGCCGCGTTGATGTGGTCGAGCCCGCAGCGCCAGATATGCCTGTTGAGCAGTTCCCACTCGGCGCAGCGCGCGGACAAGTGCACGAAAATTACATCATTGCACAAACCGCAGATGGTATGGTGATCGTTGATCAGCATGCTGCGCATGAGCGGCTCGTGTATGAGAAACTGAAAAAACAAATGGCCGAGAATGGCGTCGCGGCGCAGGCACTATTGATCCCTGAGATCGTCGAGCTGTCCGTTGGAGATTGCGCGCGCCTCATGGATATTTCTGATGAGCTATCCCGCTTTGGGCTTGGCATCGAGCCTTTCGGAGGTAGCGCCATTGCTGTGCGTGAAACGCCTGCCATTTTGGGCGAAGTAAACGCGAAAGCGATGCTTTTGGATATTCTTGACGAGCTGGCCGATCAAAGCGAAAGCCAACTGGTGCAAGCTAAGGTGGAGGCAATTCTAAGTCGTGTCGCCTGTCATGGTTCGATTCGTTCAGGGCGTCGAATGCGGGGCGAAGAAATGAACGCACTTCTGCGAGAAATGGAGGCAACGCCGCACTCTGGGCAATGCAATCATGGGCGCCCGACGTATGTGGAACTAAAGCTCGCTGACATTGAGCGACTGTTTGGACGGACCTGATGACGATAGATTTTGAAGACCCGTTCGTTTTGGCTGTGATTGCAGGAATCGCAGCATTTTTACTGATCTTTGTCATGCTTATCGTCGTTATGCGAGCGGCTGGACGTAGTGCGCGCTTGGCTGAGCCGCTCTCGCATCAAATGGGCATGCTGGGTCAGCGCGTTCAGTCAATTTCGGACGGGCAACAGCAACTTGCTGGCGGCCTCAATCACGTCTCTGAAGCGCAGGCCGCGTCCCAAGCCAATATGTTGCAACTGATGGAGCAAAGACTGTCGCAAGTGAGCGGAACTATGAATGAGAACCTTCAAGGCTCTGCGCGGCGCACTGCCCAGAGCCTCGGAGAGTTGCAACAAAGACTGCAAGCGATCGACAAAGCGCAGGACAACATTACCAAACTTTCTGGCGACGTTCTTAGCCTTCAAGATATTTTGAGCAACAAACAGACGCGCGGTGCCTTTGGCGAAATTCAATTGAAAGACATTGTTTCCAAGGCGTTACCGGCAGATAGCTATACATGGCAAGCAACCTTGTCTAACGGAAAGCGCGCGGATTGTTTGATCCATCTACCCAATCCACCGGGTCCGATTGTCGTAGATAGCAAGTTCCCTTTGGAAGCTTATGAGGCGCTGCGCAATTCTGAAACGCAACAGCAACTTAATGACGCGGCGCGCATGATGCGCGCAGCGGTAAAGGCGCATATCAAAGCGATTTCGGAGAAGTATATTCTTGACGGCGAGACCGCAGATGGGGCGCTCATGTTCCTACCGTCAGAGGCGGTCTATGCAGAGCTACACGCCAACTTCCCAGAATTGGTGCGCGAAGGTTTCGCTGCGCGAGTTTGGATCGTTTCGCCAACCACCTGTATGGCAACGCTAAACACTATGCGCGCTATCCTCAAAGACGCTCGAATGCAGGAACAAGCTGGCGCTATCAGGCGAGAGTTGGGGCTATTGTTTGCGGATGTTGAGCGGCTTGGCACGCGGGTTGAAAACCTAGATCGCCATTTTGGGCAGGCCGCAAAAGATATTTCGGACATCAAAATCAGTGCGGATAAAGCAGGGCGCCGCGCGCGGCGGCTAGATAACTTTGACTTCGAAGAATTGGCGCCTGAGTCAGATAGCAAGATCGTGCCATTGAGTGCACCGAAGGTCTAACTATTGGCATTGCGCCAGATCAAAGACGACCTTCACAGGTATGTCATTCTAAACCCAACCTAAAAAGTTGGAGAGTGATATGGAGATCAGCACAACGAAAGTCGCACAAGTTATTGTTTTAGCTCGTGAATTGGATCGTGCAAAAGGAGAGTTTATCGCCTTTGTTGATCGTTTAAGCGAGGATGAGCAGGCTGAATTGGTAGCGCTTATGTGGGTCGGACGCGGAAGCTATGAGATCGAAGATCTCGGCGAAGCGATTAAAATGGCATTTGCAGAGGCAAGCACGCCCACAGCAAGCTATTTGCTAGGGACACCGCATCTTTCAGACCATTTGGAGACCGCTTTGGAAGCGCTAAATGTGTCTGCGATGGAGCTTGAAAACGAGCTTATGTAGGGAATTGCAGTTAGATATTGTCTTGGAACGTTTGCTCCGCACGCGCCCAAACCCCAGCATTCAAAGCACCTAGTTCGAGCAGAGACGGCAAAAGCTGACCTGCATAGTCTTCTGAGCTTTCAAGCGGAAGCATGGAAGGCAAGTTGTCAATTGCGGTCACATCCAGGGGCGGCGCGTCATGAACCCGCGAGGCTGGCGACGCCCATGTCGTCGTTCTGTCGTAGACTTTGATCGGGGAAAAATCGCTGTCAGGGTCACATGCGATGTCTCCGATGACTGATAGTTTACGCTGCGCGGTCATCGCAGATTGTGGCACAAACACTGGCGTGCCTGGCCGTGCAAGGATGCAATTTAGGAACACCTCATGCGTTAGCACTTCTGGGAACGGTCCACCGCGTGCGGTTTGGTCTATATCCCATTTTGTGACTGGCACTTGAATCGCTTCGAGAAGATCGGCGGCACCTGTACCGACGCGCCCTAATGCCCCAATGATGAGCGCGCTGGGCGTTTCCTTTTCCAGCACATTTAGATGGGCCTTAAGATCGACCAGTAGCGCATCGGCGCTATTGAAAACATCGACGGGTCCGGCAACGGAACCTTGTTGTTGTGCGATCCAGCAGCGCATGGCAACGGCTGCGCCTGCGTAACCTGCCCAATAGCCAAAAGCGGCAACGCGGCGACCGATCTCGTCGACTAGATATTCTAGGTCATAGAGCGTTCCGCCACCCGCCTTGAATCGATCCAACAGCACACGGCCCGATGGTTGCCCTTTATAGGCATGGCCAAACATAATGTGCCGGTGTTCTAGCGGTGTGCCGTCCTCAGGAAGCTCTTTAAGGCCAAAGATGATTGCGTCTTTGGGCGCGTTTGGCCAACTGTTTTCTGAGACGATTTCGCATCCAGCATCTTTGTATCCGTCGATTCCAATGGCGCGAACAGAGCTTTCTTCAACGCTGACGCGGAAGCCTGCATTGATCAGTGCCTGCGCGCCGGCTGGCGTTAATCCAACGCGCTCTTCGTTCTCGCGCTGCTCTGCGCGCACCCACAGATGTGTCATTCAAACGGCTTTCTAAATATGAGTTTGGGCATGATGGCGCCCTGTCTCTTCGAGATGGGCAATGTTGTTGAATTGCGTCAATGCAAGGGTTTCGCCGATGCGGGTTACGCGGTGGGTCGAGGTGTTCATGATCGACAGGCACATGCGTGCATAACCTTGCAGATCTAAATCCAAAATCTGACGCGTTACCATTCCAATGAGGCCTCCAGATGTGACAACCAGCGCGCGATCGGAGCGGGCTGCTATATCTTCGAGAGCGGCGTTCACACGGTCTTCAAATGCAGCAAAGCTCTCTGGAATGTCTTTGAGGCGATCCTCTTGCCAAGCTGTGAACAGCCGAGGCATATGGAGCACAAATCCTTCACGTGTCGTAGGAAGAGGTTCCTTGCTATATGCTTCATACGCAACGGATAGATCGAAATAGGCCAATTCATTCAATCGAGGATCGTTTTTGACTGGGGCGTATTGTTCGGCCTGCATGCCACTAGCAGTTTCAACGTGCCTGCGCAGCGTCCCAGAATAGACACTATCAAACGTTTGGTGCGTGTCGCGCAAATGTGCCCCCAGCCACGCGGCTTGTTCGTGCCCAAGCGGGCTAAGCTTGTCATAGCTGTGTTCATCCGTGCTGCCCGAATTGGCCTGACCGTGTCGCACCAAAGTAATCTGTGCCATGCGTATCCCTGCTTGTTGGTTTGAAATGTAGCGCTCGAACGACTGGGTTAAAAGATGCGTTACGTTCGGTTTTAAAGCAAAAGGGCCAATCTATTGATCGGCCCTGTGCATGTTTGAAAGAAACTGTCTTTTAAAAATCGAGGTTCTCGACATTCAAAGCATTTTGCTGAATGAACTCGCGGCGTGGCTCTACGACGTCGCCCATCAGTTTGGTAAAGAGATCATCCGCCTCGGCCACATCGCCAATTTTGACTTGCAGCAATGTACGTGCGTCGGGATCAAGTGTGGTTTCCCAAAGTTGGTCAGGGTTCATTTCGCCAAGACCCTTGTAGCGCTGTAGACTTAGCCCTTTTTCGCCTTCTTGCAGAATGGCAGAAAGCAGATCAAGCGGGCCAAAGATCATTTGATTGCGATCCTTGCGCATGAGCGTCGCCGGCATGTTGTAAACGTCTTGCAGGCTCTTTGTGAAACTGCCCGTTTTGCGCGCTTCGCCTGAACGCAGCATTGGGCCGTCCAGCGTGCGCACTTCCTCAACGCCGCGTAGAATGCGGGCGAGGCGGATGCCGTGGTCTTGCGTGATGCGGCCTTGCCAACCTTGCTCATATTCCAGTGCGATCAGGTTTAAGCGCTCGGCAACACGATCAGCGGTGCCCTGCAAATCGCTATCCACAACGCCTGGAACGAAGGCTCCTGCGATAGCCGCTTGTTCAAGAATGTGGCGCGGGTAATGGGTTGGGAATGCATCAAGTACGCGCTTGAGCTGACGTGCTTCATCCACGATGCGTCGCAGATCCTGGCCGCTGATTTCTTCGCCGTTGCCCTGTCGCAAAATTGCGCCGTCGATGCCTTGTTCGATCAGGTAATCGTCCATCTCGGCTTGATCTTTCAGGTATACTTCGGACTTGCCGCGCGACACTTTATAGAGCGGCGGCTGGGCGATGTAGACAAAGCCACCTTCTATCAGTTCAGGCATTTGGCGATAGAAGAACGTCAATAGAAGCGTGCGAATATGCGCGCCGTCGACGTCCGCATCCGTCATGATGACGATCTTATGATAGCGCAGCTTGTCGATGTTAAACTCGTCGCGCCCAATTCCTGTGCCAAGGGCCATGACCAGGTTGCCGATCTCTTGTGAGTTCAGCATTTTGTCAAAGCGCGCGCGTTCCACGTTTAGAATCTTACCTTTGAGCGGTAGGATCGCCTGAGTTTGACGATCGCGCCCCGTCTGAGCAGAGCCGCCAGCGGAATCACCCTCGACGAGAAAGACTTCGGTTTTGGACGGGTCTTTTTCGGAGCAATCTTTGAGTTTACCGGCAAGGAAGTTCACATCCATCGCGGTCTTGCGACGGGTCAACTCGCGCGCCTTACGTGCAGCTTCGCGGGCATGGGCCGCTTCAATGATTTTGCTGACGATAATTTTGGCTTCATTGGGGTTCTCTTCGAACCATTCGGCCAGCTTTTCGTTCACGAGGCTTTCAACAGCGGGGCGGACTTCGGAAGAGACCAATTTGTCTTTCGTCTGCGAGCTGAACTTTGGATCAGGTACTTTGACGGATAGAACACAAGTAAGACCTTCACGCGCATCGTCGCCTGTGAAATTCACTTTCTCACGTTTTGCGATGCCGCTGGTTTGTGCATAGTTGTTGATGGTCCGTGTCAGCGCGCCGCGGAAACCCGCCATATGGGTGCCGCCATCGCGCTGGGGGATGTTGTTGGTAAAGGGTAGCACGTTCTCGTGATAGCTGTCGTTCCACCACATCGCGACCTCGACACCGATGTCATCCTTTTCACCGATCATGTAGACAGGTTCAGGCATGATAGAGGATTTGGAACGGTCAAGGTATTTGACGAATTCCTTAACGCCGCCGTCATAATAAAGTTCTGTGCGCAGCGGTTCGGCTGGGCGTTCATCCATCAAGATAATGCGCACGCCAGAGTTTAGGAAGGCGAGCTCGCGCAGGCGTTTTTCGAGCGTTTCGAAAACGTAATCGAGGTTGGAGAACGTCTCGGTCGAGGCCAGAAAACGAACTTCGGTGCCTGTCTTTCCCTCGGCATCGCCGACGACCTTTAGATGTTCAGCGGTATCGCCATGTTCAAACCGAGCAACGTGTTCTTTGCCATCACGCCAAATGCGCAGTTCCAGCCAATTCGACAGAGCGTTCACTACGGAAACACCAACGCCGTGCAGACCGCCGGATACCTTGTAGGAATTGCTGTCGAATTTACCGCCCGCATGAAGTTGGGTCATGATGACCTCAGCGGCGGAAACGCCTTCTTCCTCATGGATGCCGACAGGAATACCGCGTCCGTTATCGTGTACGGAAACAGAGGAATCGGCGTGAATTTTCACGGTCACAGCGTCCGCGTGACCAGCTAACGCTTCGTCAATTCCGTTGTCCACGACCTCATACACCATGTGGTGCAAACCAGAGCCGTCATCGGTGTCACCGATATACATGCCTGGACGTTTTCTCACGGCTTCTAAGCCTTTGAGAACTTTAATGGAATCCGCGCCATATTCGGCGTTGTTCTGCTCCGTTTCGGACATCCGAAACTCCCCTATCTATTTGTAGGTTTTATACGGATATTTGGGGGGGTTGTCACGCGTTGCGCCTATATTTTGTGCTTTGGATATAGGTTAGTTCGGGTGCTTTGTTACAGTCTCGCTAATGCCACTAGTTTCAGTGACTTCCAGATGCACGGATTGGCTGGAAAGACTGTCAAAAAGCTCTGCCCCAGTGCCCGTCATCCATGCTTGTGCGCCAAGTGCGCTGATCTCCTCATAAAGCGCAGCGCGGCGGGTTGCATCGAGATGCGCAGCGACTTCATCAAGCAGTAAAATGGGCGGCGCTCCGATCTGAGCAGCAAGCGCGCGCGCGTTTGCGAGGATAAGGGAGATGAGCAACGCTTTTTGCTCACCCGTCGAGCAGTCCTTGGCAGGCACGCCTTTAGCGGTGAACACGCCGTATAGATCAGCGCGATGCGGGCCAACCAAGGTACGCCCAGCAGCGAGATCGCGAAAACGGCTGGCCTCGAACGCGTCTTTGAGATCAGCGCTATTCTCTGGCATGGCATCTTCGGCGTGGATCAATTCAAGGTCCGCAGTAGGAAAGGCCGTTTCGGCTTGCATCTGCGCACCGCTGAGGAATGCCAACGTTTGAACGCGGTTCTCGTGGATCACAGCGCCTGTTTCCGCGAGACGGGCCTCCAGAACGCCATACCACATCGGATCGCGCACGTTTTCTTTCAGCAGTTTGTTGCGCTCGCGCATGGTCTTTTCGTAGGTGAGCGAGGCTTCGGCGTGGTTCGGGAAAAACGAAAGCGCCATGCGATCAAGGAAGCGGCGACGCCCTTCGGCCCCTTCAATCCACAGACGATCCATCGCGGGGATGAGCCAGAGCACGCGCGTCAGTTCTGCAAGGCGGTTTTGGGGGACGGGCTTGGAGTTGACCTTGGTACTGCGCGCAGCGCCGTTTTCGCTCCAAAGTTCTATCTCGTGGGTTTGATCCTGCGCTTGCAGCAGACCCGTCACTTTCCAACCCAATGCCTCAGGGCGGCGCGTCATATCTTCAGCGCTGGCGCGCCGCATTCCGCGGCCGGGGGAAAAGAGCGAGACAGCTTCAAGAATATTGGTCTTGCCCGCCCCATTGGGTCCGTAGATCGCAACAGGCAAAGGCCCGCAGGAAATGCGGGCCAGCTTGTGCGAGCGGAAATGAGAAAGCGTCAGCTCGGTGAGTGCGAGCGAGGTCATTGAGACCCTTAAACGCGCATCGGCATGACGACATAGACAGCGCTTGTGTCGTTGCCTTCGCGCATCAATGTCGGATCGCCGGACGAGTTGAACAGGAACACAGCGTTCTCGCGGTCCACTTGACTCGCGATTTCGAGAAGGTATTTCGCGTTGAAGCCAATTTCGAGACGCTCGTCGCCATAGGCCACAGCCAATTCTTCTTCCGCAGCGCCGCTATCGGGGGCATTGACGGATAGTATCAAACGGTCCTCATCAAGCGAGAGCTTTACGGCGCGCGAACGTTCAGACGAAACAGTTGCAACGCGGTCAACGGCTTTGGCGAAATCAGCGGCATCGACTTCCAGCTTACGCGTGTTGCCTTGTGGAATGACGCGTGTGTAATCGGGAAACGTGCCGTCGATGACCTTTGAGGTCAGAGTGATCTCTGGCGTCGCAAAACGAACCTTGGTTTCAGATACGGACACGGCAATTTCCATGTCGTCCTCGTCCAAGAGCTTGCGCAATTCGCCAACAGTTTTGCGGGGAACGATCACGCCCGGCATGTCTGATGCGTTTTCTGGCAAGTCTGCATCAATACGAGCGAGTCGGTGGCCATCTGTTGCCACACAGCGCAGCACCTTGCCGCCCTCAGCGTCAGATATGTGCATGTAAACGCCGTTGAGGTAATAGCGGGTTTCTTCGGTTGAGATCGCGAATTTTGACTTGTCGAATAGACGGCGCAAAACGCTTGCCACGACAGAAAAGTTTGCGGTGTATTCGGACGTTGCCATGACCGGAAAGTCTTCTTTTGGCAGCGTGGCGAGAGAAAAATTGGAGCGGCCAGCTTCGACGGTTAGACGGCCAGACGTACCATCGTCGTTCAGTGTAACTTGTGCGCCATCAGGCAGCTTGCGGACGATTTCGTGTAAGGTGGTCGCCGAAACAGTCGTTGCGCCAGCGCGCTCAACCATCGCTTCGACTTTGTCGACAACTTCAATGTCTAGATCGGTTGCTCGAAAGCGAACGTCGCTTCCTTCGGCTTCGATAAGCACGTTAGCAAGGATCGGAATTGTGTTCCGACGTTCGACGACAGATTGCGCGTGCGAGACGGCTTTTAGCAGCGTTGCGCGTTCGATGCTGATTTTCATGTGTCTCGCTCCTGAAAGACATTCTGGAGCGCCAAGTTACCTGAAAAAACGCGCCCCTCAAGCCCTTTTCACGCATTGGCGCGCGTGAAGGGCGTTATGTGTTACGTGCGCCCTATTCTTCGAGCGAGCGACGTAGCATTTCGATGTCTTCTGCGATCTGGCCGTCTTGAATTTTCAGCTCTTCAATACGTTTAACGCCATGCATGACTGTCGTATGATCGCGGCCGCCAAATCGACGCCCGATTTCTGGCAAAGACCGACTGGTCAATTGTTTGCTGAGGTACATAGCGACCTGACGGGGGCGGGCGAAATTGCGTACACGCTTAGGACCGATGAGTTCGGAAAGGCGGATATTGTAATGCTCTGACACTCGGCGCTGAATTTCTTCGATGGTGATCTTGCGCTCAGATGCGCGTAGCACGTCCGACAGGCAATCAACCGTCAAATCCATCGTAATGTCGCGGCCTACGAGTGACGCAAAGGCAAAGAGGCGTGTTAACGCACCTTCAAGAACACGTACGTTGGTGCTTATGCGATGGGCGAGGAATTCCAGAATCCCTTCTTCGATTTGAAGGGTCGGGTATTGCGCACGCTGAACTTCGACTTTCGATTGCAAGATGCCCAAACGCAGTTCGTAATCAGTTGGGTGCAGATCCACAACAAGGCCACATTGCAAACGGGACTTGATACGATCTTCCATATCTTTGATTTCGCCAGGAGCGCGGTCAGCAGAAATGATGATTTGTTTGTTTTGATCGACCAGCGCGTTGAAGGTATGGAAGAACTCTTCTTGCGTGCTGCCCTTGCCGCCAATGAATTGCACGTCATCGACCATAAGTACGTCAACTGCTCGGAAGAGGCTTTTGAAGTCCATCATTTTGCGTTCACGTAGCGCCTGAACAAAGCGGTACATAAACTGCTCGGCGGAGAGATATAGAACTTTCAGGTCCGGGCGCGTTGTTTTCAGCTCATGCGCGATTGCGTGCATCAGGTGGGTTTTGCCAAGGCCAACGCCGCCATACAGAAACAGCGGATTGAACGTTACAGGGCCACCTTCGGCAACACGGCGCGCAGCAGCGTGTGCGAGTTCGTTTGGCTTGCCGACGACAAAGCTGTCAAAGGTGAAGCGGTTATCCAGTGGAGCGCTTGTAAGGGCGTCGGGAATCGTCGCCGATTGCGTTTTTGCAGGGGCTTGGGCTGGCTTGGGCTGCGTGCTTACTTGCGGCTTGCTCACGCTTGAAGGTGCGTTCTTCAAAACCGAGAAATGAACACGTTGGATTTTGTGACCAGCCTGCTGTGCTTGGTATACGATTAGATCGCCGAAGTTTTGCGAGACATAATTGCCAAGAAAATTGGTCGGAACGCTAAAGCTGGCTATGCCATCTTTTGAGCCAACATATGACAACGGGGCGATCCAATTTGTGTAGTTGTTCTTGCCTACCGATGCGCGAAGCAAATCTTGCAGCAGTCCCCAATCGTCGTCCGTCATAGATCTTCTTTCTTACCCACAGTCCCACGCGATTTTTTCGCTCGGAGCAGATTCCGAGCGCTCCGCATCGCTTAGATCTGGCTGAGTGATGCCAAAACCAAGCCAAGATACACGCGGTGTTTCAGTTAGGTCCCTCTAACGTCACAGCATTGTGTTTCTCGTCCTCTAGGCAGGCTGAAACGCACAGTTAACTTGCCATCAAACTCAACAGAAATTTGATGCCGTTAAAGCAGTGATTTTCAAACTATCCCAAGGCGATGTGAATCGCTTGTCCTTGCTAGCAAGTCGCTGTGCAGGGCGGCAACAGATCATTAGCCTTGACTCATTGATTGGCTGAAAAGAATCTCAGAGGGCGGGAGAATTGCAGCAGAAGTCCCACAACCTGACAATTTACATTTTGTGGAGTTGACGGGCGTTGTGGCTCATTGATTGGTAGAATCAATACGGCAGCGTACAAACGACGAAAGCGCCGACCCTATACAGGCGGCGCTTAGCATCAAATCTATAGAGTTTAGCTAAAAAGCTAGACTTAGCCGATCGCTTTAACGCGAGCGGAAAGGCGGGACATCTTCCGCGCCACTGTGTTCTTGTGGAAAACACCTTTGGTCACGCCACGCATCATTTCAGGCTGAGCTGCGCGCAGAGCAGCAGTTGCCGCTTCTTTGTCACCGGATGTAATCGCCTCTTCTACTTTACGTAGGAAAGTACGGATGCGCGAACGGCGCGCTTTGTTTACTTGAAAGCGTGCTTCGTTTTGACGGGCGCGCTTTTTTGCTTGAGGCGTATTGGCCATAATTCATCGTCCCGCTATTTGGGCTGCATTCTAATCTCGAAGCCGCGTCTTAGGGCCGACTCGCGTCCCTGTCAACAGGCCCCAAGGGCATGGGGGTCTATTTGTCTCGGAATTGTGCTTGGCGCTTTTCAAGAAACGCTGCCATTCCTTCTTTTTGATCTTCTGTCGCAAAGAGCGAGTGGAACAAACGACGCTCAAAGAGAATCCCTTCGCTCAAGGTCGTTTCATAGCTACGGTTAACAGCTTCTTTGACGGCCATAGAAGTCAGAACAGACTTTTCAGCAATCTTCTGAGCAGCGCTAAGCGCCTCTTCTTTCAGCTTTTTCGCGGGAACGACCCGGCTTACGAGGCCGCTTCGTTCTGCTTCTTCCGCATCCATGAACCGGCCCGTCAGGTGCATGTCCATGGATTTGGATTTGCCGACGAAACGTGTCAGGCGCTGTGTGCCGCCGATTCCTGCGACAACGCCGAGATTGATTTCGGGCTGGCCAAATTTGGCCGTATCAGATGCAATGATGAAATCGCACATCATCGCCAGTTCACAACCGCCACCCAGGGCATAGCCAGAAACAGCCGCAATAATAGGCTTGCGAGTCGCGCTAACGGCATCGCCTTCATCAGCAAAGAAGTTGGACAAGAACATTTCAACAAAGGTCTTCTCAGACATTTCTTTGATATCTGCGCCTGCTGCAAATGCCTTGTCAGACCCAGTCAACACAATGCAACGCACTTTGTCGTTCTTGTCTGCATCCTGAAGAGCAACGCTGAGTTCTCCCAATACTTGAGAGTTGAGAGCATTCATCGCTTCAGGGCGATTTATGCGAATAAGGGCGACGTGATCTTCGATGTCGACGATCAGCGTTTCATAGGCCATGTGCGATGCTCTTTGTTGTTGCGCTCAGACCTGTTTGCTTACCACGTGCACAAACCGTTTCAAGTTATCTTTGACACTTCGCGCAATAGAAGGTCGATCGTCCCGATTGCACTGCACGTTTGATGAGGCCAGTGCACTCTTGGGTGCGGCAGGCGTCGCCCTCGCGTCCGTAGACATCAAAGCTATGCTGGAAATACCCCAAGTCACCGTCTGCTTGTCGGAAGTCTTTGAGCGATGAGCCTCCTGCTTCGATCGCATCGCTCAAGACCTGCCTGATAATGGGAACAAGGGCCGCTCTGCGCGGTTTCGATAGTTGCGCAGCTGTTCTCAAGGGCGAGATACCAGCGCGGTAAAGCGTTTCACAGACATAGATATTTCCGAGGCCAGCCACGATCTTCTGATCGAGAAGCGCTGTCTTTATCGGGCTTTTCTTAGTGGCTAACGCCTCAACCAGATAGGCTTCATCAAATAGATTTCCGAGCGGCTCTGGCCCGATATCTCGTAGTAACTTGTGTTGATCCGCTGTTTTTGTGTCCAAAATATCCATTGCACCAAATCGGCGTGGATCGTTGAAGGTCACACGCGCACCTGATTCCATGTGAAAGACCACGTGATCGTGCTTTTCGGGCTTCGGGTGATCGTGAACAAACGCACCAAGCTTGGCACCAGAAATTAGCATGCGTCCAGACATGCCGAGATGAATCAAAAGCGATTCGCCTGTTTCGAGGTCTGCGAGAATGTATTTGGATCGCCGACGCAGTCGTTCAACCCGCACATTCGTTAGCCTTTCGCCCATGTTTTCAGGGAAGGGCCAGCGCAGATTTGGGCGGTTTACGTCAGTCTTTGCTATGCGTACGCCTTCCATGACAGGCGCAAGGCCGCGACGAACTGTTTCCACCTCCGGCAGTTCAGGCATGTTTTGTCCCTTCAAGCTATGCGGTCCAATTGGGCGCATTGTAACGAGTGCGCGGCGCTTTATAAGAAGGGGCAAATAAAAGGACGGCAAGGCCTCATGAGCGATCAGATCCAAGATACCACCCATTTCGGTTTTGAAACGGTGCCCGAATCCGAGAAGGCTGGGCGCGTCCAAGGCGTATTCAACTCGGTCGCGTCCAAATATGATATCATGAATGATGTCATGTCGATGGGCATTCACCGCATTTGGAAAGAAGCAATGATGGATTGGCTCGCGCCGCGAGCAGGCCAACAATTGTTGGATGTTGCTGGTGGGACGGGCGATATTTCGTTCAAGTTTCTAGGCCGTGCTGGACAAGGCCATGCAACCGTTTTGGATCTAACCGAGCCAATGTTGATTGAGGGTCGGAAGCGCGCCGAAGCTGGAAAAATGGCCGGTTCTCTGGATTGGGTGGTTGGTGATGCGATGGCACTGCCATTTGAGGACAACAGTTTTGACGTTTATACGATCAGTTTTGGCATTCGAAACGTAACTCGGCCACAAGAAGCTTTGAACGAAGCCTTTCGGGTTCTGCGCCCTGGTGGTCGGTTGATGGTTCTAGAGTTTTCCCAGATCCCTAACCCAGCAATGCAATGGGCGTATGATCGGTATTCCTTCAACGTGATTCCACCGATGGGCAAACTGATCGCTAATGATGCAGACAGTTATCAGTACTTGGTCGAATCAATTCGCAAGTTTCCGGATCAGGATACGTTTCTTGAAATGGTGCGTTCCGCGGGTTTTGAAAATGCAAAGTATCGCAACCTAACAATGGGTATCGCCGCTTTGCATTCTGGTTGGAAAATCTAAGACATGCGCGGTCCGCACAATATTTGGCGTCTTATAGTGACAGGCGCAACGCTGGAACGTACTGGCGCAATGGGCATCGTACTTGATGCGATGGAAGCCCCTCGTTCTTTGCGCATTGCTGCGCGAACTTTGGGGTGGCCCTTCAAATGGCTCGGTTACAAGGGCGATGTGAACATGCCGCCTGCGCCGCGCGCCTTAACTGCGCTGGGGCCTGCTTATATCAAATTGGGCCAAGTTCTGTCCACGCGGCCTGATGTGATTGGGGAAGAACTGGCCGCGCAGATGCGGGTTTTGCAAGACAAGTTGCCGCCCTTCCCGATTGAAGTTGCTAAAGCGACTGTTGCGCAGGAACTTGGCCGATCTGCTGATGAGGTATTCACTGAATTTAGCGAACCGGTTGCAGCGGCTTCTATCGCACAGGTGCATCAGGCAACAATCGCCAGCACAGGCGAGGTTGTCGCTGTCAAAGTGTTGCGCCCAGGCATAGAAAAAGCGTTCCAGAAAGACATCGACGCGTTCTATTTCGGCGCGCAGATGGTCGAGATGTTATCGCCTAGTTCGCGCCGCTTGCGCCCAATGGACGTGATCACCCACTTTGAAGGTGTGGTCCTGGGCGAGTTGGATTTGCGCCTCGAGAGCGCTGCGGCGTCGGAATTTGCATCTAATACCAGTGAGGATGCCGGGTTTTCGCTACCTGCAATCAAGTGGGACCTATCTGCTCGGCGCGTGATGACGCTTGGTTGGGCCGACGGCGTTGCTTTGGGCGACAATGACGCAATTGATTCGGCAGGTCATGATCGCACTAAACTTGCGGCGCGTGTGCTGGAGCTGTTTTTGCAACATGCCCTGCGAGATGGGTATTTTCATGCGGACATGCATCAAGGCAATCTAAAGGTCGCGCCTAACGGCGATATTATCGCCTACGATTTTGGGATCATGGGGCACATCGACGAATACACGCGCCGTGTTTACGCTGAGATACTCTTTGGCTTTATTCGCCGTGATTATAAACGTGTTGCCGAAGTGCATTTTGAAGCGGGATATGTCCCAGCAAATCAAGATGTAGAAGAATTCGCGCGCGCGCTGCGCGCTGTGGGCGAGCCAATCTTTGGAATGGACGCGACCCGTATCTCTATGGGGAGCTTGCTCAGCTATCTCTTTGATGTGACCGAACGGTTCGGGATGGAAACGCGAACCGAATTGATTCTTTTGCAACGCACAATGGTTGTTGTTGAAGGCGTCGCGCGCTCTCTAGACCCGCATATGAATATCTGGCAGGTCGCTCAACCCGTTGTTGAGGATTACATCAAAGGCAGCATCGGCCCCGTTGCGGTTGGTCGTGATCTTGCGAAAACAGCCAAGGTTCTTGCGCGGTTTGGACCAAGATTGCCAGGGCTGGTTGAAGCTGCATTGATTCGGCAATCCCAAGAAGCTCCAACGCATTCGCCAAGTAAAACGCGCAGTCGAAGCCTGTGGTTTCTCTCAGGTGCAACAGCTGGTGTTGTTCTTTTTGTTCTGATCGAATCGCTTTGGTTCTAACCTTAGTCTGGGCTTCTTAGGCCGGATACTTCGCTGGGGGTGATAAGAATATCGCCATCCAGCAACAGTAGCGTTTCGCCGTTTTCAATGATTGCTTCGCGCACGCGGTTATAAGCGGATACGGGATCGCTTGAACGCACGGCACCGTCTTTGAAAGCTTCGACACTGAATTGATAGATGCCGCTTTGTGCTTTTGAGCCATCTGCCATAACGCCGTCCCAAGTAAATTCCGCGCCTTCCAATGGTATATCTAAGCGCGTTGCGATTTCGCCTAGCCCATCGCGTACGACCAAAACGCGTCGGTCGGCATCTTCATATTCGGGCACCGCCAATTCTACAGGATCACCATCATAGTGGGCGGCGACGCCAGCGCGAACATCCATACCGACCCATTGCCCTAGCGCGCCAATGCCGCCGCCTGACATGCTCGCCGTCAGAGATGTAAGGAGATCATTTGTTAAAACCTGCTGTTCAACAGACGAGAAAGTCGCAAGCTGAACCGCATAGTCTGCCGAATCAACAGGGTTCAAAGGGTCTTGGTTTTCCATTTGAACCGTCAGCATTTTCAGGAATGTTTCAAAGTCACTGCTGAGTGCAGAGGTGTTTTGGTCAGTTGTCGTTTGGCCCGAGTAAAGTGGTTGGGTTTGGGTGCTGGTATTGATTGTGGTCATTAGACTAAATCCTAATATCTAAGCCGCTTGAAGGTTCAGTAAGCATAACCTTAAGGACCGTTTCTTGCGTCGCATGTTTGGGTTGCTCAGTGGGAGTGTTAGATTTTTCTGAGGCCTTTGCAGATTGATCCTGACCTTGATTCTCGAAGGCGAAATTCAAATTCTCAAAACCCATGGCTCGAAACTGTTCTTGCAACTGTTCGATTTGGCGCCGGATTAAGTCCTGGGTATCAGCGCGATCTGCCGAGAAGGTAAAAACTGATCCCTGATTTGTTTGTTCCAGCTTAATAGACAAGCGCCCAAGGTCGTCGGGCGACAGCGCGACGTCAACCTGACCACCAGTGTCACGAAGATGAACCACGGCGTCTGTAATGGCATGCGCATTCGCTGTCTGAAATGCACGATGCGTGGTAAATGTCGGGGTGTTCTGAATGGAGTGGATTGGCGGCTGAAACAGTGCCGAACTCGTTGGATCAGTCTTGATAAACGGGGCCGATATTTGTGAGTCGTTGCTTGTTTCTAGCTTTTCGAGTCGGTTCAAAACCCCGTTGTTCAAGAATGAGGATTGGGTGTTAAGCTCAACATTTTCACTTGTTTTGACTGCCGTTGGGTGGTCGAAACTCGGTTCAAAATGAGATGTAGCTGTCGTTGCGGGTTTGGGGCGATTCTCATTAGAAAAAGGCTCCAACGCCATCTTTTGGTATGCTCCAAATCTGCCAATTTGAGTTCCATTGGCTTCAGGTTTGCTCAGGTTCTTGCTGCTGAGTTGCGTGAAGCTAAATGTCTCGATACTTTTTTCTTCGCTCAAGCGCTCATTTGAAAAGCCTAGCTTTGTCGTCGGATTTGACGTGTCTTCAAAACCTTTTGTATGGACGGCTTTGGGGTCTTGATTTAGCTTTTCCGGCTGCAATTCTAAATTCTCGGCGACATCGACGATCGACCTACTTTCTGAAGAATAGAGCCTACCTGTGGGTGCGAGCACATCTTCAATCTTTGCAGAATTAAGGTCGGCAGTCTTTTCCGCTTCGGACAATGTGTTTGCTTGAATGGAGGTGAAAGGCATATCCGAGCCTTTGTGGGCTAGAGCTCTTGCTTGAACATTTTCAGCAGGGAATTGCTCTCGGCCGAGTCGAATGCCTTCCTTTTGCGCGTTCGGTTCTGCTGCTTGCGCCTGTTCCACTCGAGAAAAATCCAAGGCTACTAACTGAGGCTGTAACTCTTGATGGAGTGTTGCGGGAATCGTTTCTTTCTTTGCTGTCGAACCGCTTAGTTCGATTGCCTCTCTATTCGAATGCGGGGGCGCTGGCGCGATTACAAAATGTTGATCTTTTGGCTGGGCAATTAGCGTTTGAGAGGAAACGGTGGCTGTAATGTTAAGGTTCAGGTCTTCCCGTTCCAACTTGGCATTCGGACCGGGGTGAAATGGCATGGCAACTTCTTCAGGCATTTCAAGCAACGTTGCCTCTTGAACAGGCTCGTCTTCAGTAAACGAAGGTTCTGAAGGCGGAACTGGATCGCTATCAATTTCTCCCCTCAGACGCTCTAAAACATGTGAGAAATCGCGGGTGGTTTGGCTCGATAGGTCTTCGCCGATCAACAAAAGGCCTTTCGTCAAGGCATCGCCACTCGGGCGGTTTTCTACAATTGTAGGCAGGTCTGACAGAATATTCATGGCAACTCCAAAAGTGGATGCCCTGCTTTTACTCGGCAGCAGTTACCAGTTGTTTACCGCAATCCTCTATTTCTGGAAAAATCGAATGAAAAGAGAGCGAATTGTTATGATTTTTCCAACTGGAACGGAGACCGCTGCAACAGATTCGTATGCCGTGCGTCCGACTAAGACCTTCAATACCGCACAGAAACTTGAGGCCGCGTTCTTGGCTGAGATGCTGAAAGCCGCAGGCGTAGGAGAGACGCCGGACGCGTTTGGAGGTGGAACGGGTGAGGATCAATTTGCTTCATTTTTGCGCGAAGCTCAGGCGCGAGAAATGGTGCAAGCAGGTGGTCTAGGGTTGGCCGCACACTTTGAGCAAGCTCTTCAAAGTGCGAAGCGATGAAGGAGCTTTCGGTTCTAGTCGCAAAGTTGGAGCGTCACTTGGAGAGCGAATACCGAGGGCTTTTGAAGGGCGATATTAATATGATTGAGCGGATGGGGGTCGAGAAAATTGAAATGCTTGAAGAAATCGGCTCGACTTCATTGCGAAACATCGAAAAATTTTATCCTCTTCGTAGCAAGTTGGCCCGTAACCAAATGCTCTCCTATAGTGCAATCGAAGGGATGCGCGCTGCCATCACTCGCGCGAAAGATATAAATGACGTTTCCTGCAATTTACGTACTTATGAGCCGAGCGGCAAAAAGAGCATGGTGGCAGTTAAGTCTGAGAGATCATTGTTCAAGCGGAGTTGAAAATTCGACTTAAAACGCTTGGAATTGGCGGTGAGTGTTTAGGCTTCCGTTAGGTTTCGTCTGCCAAAAGGTCGATGCGCTTGGTTATCCAAGTGGCGCAAGGATTGCTCAAAGCAAGGCTTGCATCGTCAGTACGACCTTTTGGCCGCCCTTCAGGGCGGAGAACAAGAATTGGCGCAAAGCGCCGAAGCCTAAAGGATAAATGAATGTCTAGTATTCTGACAAACAACAGCGCCATGGTTGCGTTGCAAACTCTCAAATCGATCAACTCTGGCCTTGCCAAGACACAAAGCGAAATTTCTACAGGCAAATCGATTGCATCGTCAGCCGACAACTCGGCAGTCTGGGCGATTTCACGCGTCATGGAATCTGATGTGAAAGGTTTCAACGCGATTTCTGACAGCTTGTCGCTCGGAAAATCGACAGTTGCTGTCGCGCGCCAAGCTGCGGAAACTGTCACGGAACTGCTTACTGAAATGAAAGGTAAAATTGTTGCTGCGCAGGAAGATAACGTCGATCGCACCAAGATCAACGAAGATGTGTCCGCGCTAAGTGAGCAAATCGAATCCGTTGTTGCGGCGGCTCAGTTCAATGGTCTGAACCTTGTTGATGGTGTGTCCGGCAACGTGGATATCCTGTCTTCGCTCGATCGCGATTCGACAGGAGCAGTGAGCGCTTCAACCATTCAGGTAACAGGCCAAGATCTGGCTGTTGGCGGATATAGTGCGAACGACATCTTTGGGTCCTCTGGCGGTGCGCCTTCTACGAACGGCGATACAGTCGCGCTGTCGCTTGATAATACAGGTGGCACCGACACGATCGTGATCGACGATACTGCCCAAGACAACTTTGCTGAAGGTGATCGGGTCACAATCAGAATTGGTGATCAAACCGCGTCCTATACTGTAACTGCTGACGATGCTGTAGCGACTTCGAGATCTGATATGGTTGCGGTCGGGTTGAAGAACGCGATTGACGCCTTGGGTATCGAAGATCTGGTTGTCGATTATGATAGCGGTAGCCCAGGAACGCTAGATTTCACGAACAATTCGGGTACTGACATGGCTGTCACTGGCCAATTTCAGAATGCTGGATCTGGGGGACTGGGCGCGTTAGATAGTATCGACGTTTCGACAGCCCTTGGTGCGGATAGTGCGCTTGGCACAATCGAGACGCTTATCGATACAGCTATTGATGCAGCGTCTTCTTTGGGTTCTGTCGAAGGCCGTATCACGACGCAAAGTGATTTTGTCTCCAAGCTGACAGATTCTTTGCGCGCGGGCATCGGCTCTTTGGTAGATGCAGATATGGAAGAAGCCTCTGCCAAACTTCAGGCTCTACAAGTTCAACAACAGCTTGGTGTGCAGTCCTTGTCTATAGCGAACCAATCGCCTCAGAGTTTGTTGTCGCTCTTCCGTTAATCAACCAAATGAGAGCGCCGCAAGAGGCGCTCTCGCACTCTAATGTTTGATTTCTCAGGGAGAAGATTGATGACCAGCGCGCTTACGGCAGCTCGGCGATACTCGTCACTTGGCGAACACACCCGAAATGCAAAGGATCTCGAATATGACCTGATCTTGGGAGTGACTCGTGAACTCTCAAAACAGGACAGTGACTTTCCAAGTCGTGTCAAAATTTTGAACAAAAATGAGCGGTTGTGGATCGGCATAGCGACGCAGGTGGCGGACCAAAACAACCAGCTTGAGCCTGCATTGCGCGCGCGTTTGTTCTATATGGCCGAATTCGTGATCCAACAAACGGGCAAAATTCTAAGCGGAGAGGCAGGGTCAGAAACCCTTGTCGAAATGAACGTTGCTGTTCTTCGCGGACTAAAAGGAAAGGGCTAACTATGTCAGGGTTGGTGATAAAGCTAAGTCCAAAGGAACGGGTTCTGATAAACGGAGCCGTCCTAGAAAATGGCAATCGTCGTTCAAGGTTCTCGATTGTGACACCAAGTGCAAATGTGTTGCGATTGAAAGATGCAATTCATCCAGATGCGGTCACGACTCCAATAACACGAGTCTGCTATCAGCTGCAGTTGATCTTGGCAGGAAGCACGGATCCTTCATCTTTGAGGCCACAAATTTTAGGTCAAATTTCCGAGCTGTCGAAGATTCTGAGCGATCAAGGTTGCCAAGAGCAATTGGCGCTAGCACAAGTTTCGATAGGGCAAGGCAAGTTTTACAATGCGCTAAAGGCACTTAAACAACTGATGCCGATTGAAAGAGAACTTCTTTCACGGCGAATCTGCTGAGGTGTTGAAATGACATTTCAACCATTTGTACTTGGAACGGGGCTTGTTGCTTGGCGTAATTTGCAACGCACCTTGCCTACCCAACTTGATGCCTTTGCAGAGAGTTCAGAACAAAAGCGGCTGGTGGATCACTTTGAGCAGTCAGCGCCCTCACTGAAATCAGCGGAAAGCGTGGTGGCAGATCGTCAAGTGTTGACCGTCGCTCTTGGTGCTTATGGGCTTCAAGATGATCTAGAGAATAGGTACTTTATCAAGCGCGTTTTGTCAGAGGGGACCAGCGATTCCGATGCTTTGGCTAACCGGATGACGGATAGCCGATATAAGCGGTTGGCCTCAGATTTTGCGATGGATGGTCTTAGTTCACTTGTGGGCGTATTGCCAAGTACTGCTGAGAATATAACGAACCAATTCACCGAACAGGCCTTTGCTGTCGCAGTTGGCAACGTCGATGAAAACTTGCGTCTTGCACTTAACGCGCAAACAGAATTTGAGCGTCTAGGAGCGCTTGATGTCAGTAATGATGCGAAATGGTATCTGATTATGAGCAGCGCGCCGCTTCGATCTGTCGTAGAATCGGCTCTGGGCCTACCTAGCTCGTTTGGTCAGTTAGATATTGAAAAGCAGCTTGAGGTCTTTCAGGAGAAATCGCTCTCGAATTTTGGAACAGATCAAGTTGATGATCTGGCTCAGACAGATACCCGTTCGGATTTGATTGATCGGTTTTTGTTGATGGAGCAAATTTCGCAAGGTCAAACGTTCTCGCCTCAGAATATTGCGTTGCAGCTATTATCTACGTGAACATGGTTACCAATTGTAAAGCTCTGATCCGTACATTCATTGCAATCGCAAAAAATGTGTGGATCCATGGGAACCGTATTACCTTTCAGCCGACATCTTCTTGATGGCTCTAGAAATTTTGCTAAGCAAACGTCTCGTTGGACTTTGGTAATTTTGACTGGCCTGTTGGCTATTCCAAATTGGGCAAAGGCATCGTCAGAAGCTAACGATTCTTGCGCTCGTGCAGCACAATTTGCCGCGCATGAGATTGGAGTTCCCAACACTGTTATGCTTGCGATCGCAAAGACTGAAACGGGCCGCGAAGTGGATGGGGTGATTCAACCTTGGCCTTGGGCGATAAATGTTGCTGGAAAAGGGAGCTGGCTGGCCACTGAAGCAGATCTATTGGAGCAAGCGCTCAGCCTGATTTCAAAAGGCGAAAGACGCTTCGACGTTGGTTGCTTTCAGTTGAATTATCATTGGCATAGCGAGGGCTTCGATAGCCTAGATGAAATGATTTCACCGCGCGGCAATGCACTCTATGCAGCTAAGTTTCTGAAATCACTATATTCTGAATTTGGCGACTGGAGTGATGCCGCAGGAGCGTATCATTCGCGAACTGCAACCTTAGCGAAATCATACAAAACCAAATTCTTGCGACATTATCAGGAACCTTCTGAACCTGAGAAGGTCGCGTTGAGTGCTCAAGCGTCAACGCGAAAACCTCGCGAAAACCACTACCCGCTATTGGTCGCGAAACCAGCGACCTCAAGACTAGGTTCGCTGGTTCCCGGCGTTTCTCAATAATGGGAAGCCTGTCACTTACCTAAAAAGGAAATTGCCTTGGCTAAACTGGGACTTAATCCAACAATACTACTTGCGTTGGCTTTGATGGCGGTCATCGTAATGATGATCTTGCCAATGCCGGCGTTTGTTCTGGATATGGGTCTCGCTGTTTCGTTCGGGCTCGCGATCCTTATTTTTACGATAACCTTGTTCGTCGAACGTCCTTTGGATTTTTCATCGTTTCCGACCATTTTGCTTGCATCTTTGATGTTGCGTTTGTCGCTTAATATTTCGTCGACAAAACTCATCATTGGCGAGGGTCACACAGGGACTGGTGCGGCAGGGGGCGTTATTGAAGGCTTTGCAAGTTTTGTCATGGGGGGGAGCGTGTTTCTTGGCTTGGTGGTGTTTGGGGTTCTGCTGATTGTCAACTTTATGGTGATTACAAAAGGCGCGACGCGAATGGCCGAGGTAGGTGCCCGCTTTGCGCTGGATGGCATGCCAGGAAAACAGTTGGCGATTGATAGTGATATGTCCGCTGGCGCGATTGATCACAACGAAGCCAAAGCGCGGCGAGAAAGAGATCAATTAGAGACAACTTTTTTCGGCTCCCTCGACGGCGCGTCAAAGTTTGTGAAGGGAGACGCGATTGCGGGGCTCCTGATAACGCTTCTTAATTTTGTTATGGGCTTGATCATGGGCAGCGTTGTTCATGGTATGCCTTTGGGGCAAGCATTTGAAACTTACGCCATCTTAACGGTTGGCGATGGTTTGGTGTCGCAAATTCCCGCAGTTATCATCTCAATCTCTGCTGCGCTATTGTTGGCACGCGGCGGGGCAATTGGTGCAACAGACATTACGCTTTTCGCTCAGCTTGGTCGACATCCAGCAGCCTTGCTGACAGTCGGCTTGCTCATGATTGCGTTTGCTTTGGTTCCGGGGTTGCCCATTTTGCCATTCTTGATTGGCGGCGGCGTCCTGATTTTTGCCGCTTGGTCCATGCGGAAACGACAAGAGATGATTTCTAAGACGGCAACCGCTCTCGAGAGTGAGACAGAGCCGTCGGAAGCTGAGGAAACTATGGCTGACATTTTGGATTTGGATGACATCCATGTCCAATTTGCACCGAACCTAGTGGATATGGTCCTCGACCCAGGAACAGGTCTCGATGCGCGTATTAGAAATATGCGCACACATGTCGCCCAGGAATTCGGGCTGGTGATGCCTGAAATTCGACTGACAGATGATCCTTCACTCGCATCTGGAACGTATCGAATAAACATCCACGGGGTCGAACAGGCGTCTGGCACATTGGAACCCAATCGCTTGTTGGCTCTGGTGGATGATGCGGATCCGGGGAAAATCGAAGGTTCTATTGAAGAGCCTGTCTATGGCGCGCCGGCACTTTGGATAGATAACGCTGAAAAAGAGACGGCGTCACTTGCAGGCCAAACGGTCGTATCGCCGTGCGAAGTTCTCGCGACCCATCTTTTGGAGTGCGTTCGCACGAACCTAGGCAGGCTTTTAACCTTTAAGGCTTTGCAACGTCTTTTGGATGAGCTGGTTAATCTAAGCGATCCGCGCCGCACGGCCGCTAATCGGCGGTTACTAGATGAACTTATTCCGGATAAAGTTCCCTTGGATTTATTGCACTCGGTCCTTCGTTTGTTGCTTGTTGAGCAGGTGTCGATCCGAAATCTTCCAATCATTATCGAGACTATTGGAAAAGCGAGGCCGATCCATAGCAGCCCCGAAGCGACCTGTGAGTTTGTGCGCCAAGCGTTGGGCTTCCAACTGATCGCGAATTTAAAGAGGAAAGACGGGACGATACCCCTGATCCAACTCGCTCCTGAGTGGGAACAGACGTTCAACACCTACCAATTAGATGCAGAACAAGGGGTCGCTAATGTCGCGCTCCCACCAGATCTTTTCAGCAAGCTCGTTGCATCGGTTGCCGAGCAGGTATCAGAACAATCGGAGCGGGGCGTTCAGTCTGCCATCGTAACATCCACCCAGCGCCGAAGATTCTTGCGTACTATTATCGCTGCGCGAGGCATTACCGCGCCCGTGCTTTCATTTGAAGAGATCGGGACGGATGCAGCACCCGCGATTGTCGGAGTTGCCGCCGCGTGAATTGGGTTGTGCCGATCTATAGCGAACCACTTATCTTGGGCTACATGTTAGTTCTATTTCGTGTGGCAGCATTGGTTTCTTTGCTGCCCGCGCTGGGCGAGGTTTCAATCCCCACACGCGTAAAGCTCGCGGTCGCAATCTGTTTGACCCTAATCGTGTTCCCTTTGGTTCCCCCAGTTGCTGCCCAAGATTTGAATGACAGTACCGTGTTCGTACTCGTGATTTCAGAAATTGGCATTGGTCTTTGGTTCGGGCTGATGTTGCGCGTTTTTGTCTTCAGCTTGCAGACGGCGGGTTCAATCGCAGCTCAATCTACTTCGCTCTCTCAGATACTGGGAACCGCTGGGGTCGAACCTTTGCCTGCTATGGGGCACATAATGACAATGGCGGGGTTAGCCCTGGCTTTGGCTTTAGGACTGCATGTGAGCGCAGCCAAGTATCTCATCGGATCATATGAAATGTTCCCCCTTGGCGCGTTGCCCGAAGCCTCTGACCTTGTAGACGCTGGGGTCACGCAAATCGCTTGGGGGTTTCGCTTTGCGTTTACGCTTGCCGCTCCGTTTTTCATCCTCTCTATGCTCTATAATTTGACTTTGGGCGTAATTAACCGTGCGATGCCGCAGCTGATGGTCGCCTTTGTCGGCGCTCCGGTGATCACGGCAGGCGCACTTATATTATTAACTGTATCCCTGCCTTTGATCTTAAGTAGCTGGGCGACCGCACTCTTCAGCTTTATCGCGACGGGAGACCTGCAGTAGTGTCGGGCCAAGATGACAGCGCCGAAAAAAGCCATGAACCAACGCAGAAAAAGCTGGATGATGCGCGAAAGAAGGGCGAGGTCGCTCGATCCAACGATCTGAATGTTGCGCTTTCCTACTTTGGTGTCTGGATATTTGTGGGCACTTTCGCTGCAACGCAATCGAATGATCTCGCGGCTAGTCTCCAGATGGCATTGAATACAGCGTTTGCCATGGATTCTCCTCTGAACTTTAGCGCGGGCTACTTTGCACCGTTCTTATTGGATGCTGGCCGTTTCGTGGCAATGTTTGCGGCATTGCCTGCGAGCTTGATCGTGCTGGCGTTGATCGGGCAGAAAGCCTTGTTGTTCACACCTAGTAAACTGCAGCCCAAGCTCTCACGGATTTCGATCCTAAAGAATGCCAAGAACAAATTTGGTCGTAGTGGGTTGTTTGAGTTCGCCAAGAGTTTTGTGAAACTGATGGTCTATTCAATGTGTTTGGCGATTTTCTTGCGCGCGAATCTCGATGTCATCGTCGGATCACCCGCCGGTAGTGATCGTAATGCACTTCTTGTATTGTTTGATCTGTTGAAATCCTTCCTAGGCTTAGCCGTTTTGATTGCCTTGATCATCGCTGCGATCGACTTTGGATGGCAGGTCTATGAACACCAACGCAAAAATCGAATGTCACATAAAGAACTGCGTGACGAGATGAAGGATAGCGAAGGCGACCCGCATCTCAAACAAGCCCGCCGAGGTCGTGCTCAAGAGGTTGCGATGAACCAGATGATGTCTGATGTTCCTTTCGCTGAAGTCGTTATCGTAAATCCGACCCACTATGCTGTGGCACTAAAATGGGAAGGCGCGCGCGACGCTGCGCCTATCTGCGTGGCTAAGGGTGTCGATGAAATTGCATTACGGATTCGCGCTATCGCTGAAGACGCGCAGGTTCCGATACATTCTGATCCGCCAACGGCGCGGGCGCTGTTTGCGGTCGTTGAGATCGGAAGCGAAATCAAACCTGAGCATTACGCTGCCGTAGCCATCGCAATCAGATTTGCGGAAACCTTGCGACGAGGAAAGGGACTGGAACGGTGATTTCAAAGTGGCACTCGCTCGCGACACTCGCGAATCTCAAATATGAGCAAGAGTTAAAGAAGACAGCAGAGTTACGCACAAACTTGGAAAGCTTGGCTGAGCGCCGCCAGAGTTTGAACAAGATGAACGAGCAAGCCCTTTGTGACTTTTCTCAACCGCATCCGGCTCATTGGCATGATGGTGATTTTCTTTGGCAAACTTGGGTGGGCCGAAACGTGCGTGCCCTAGGCATGGAAGAGGCAAAGGCGCGTGCCTTGTTAGAGATTCATATGCCGGAAATGCGAAAAGCCTTTGGTCGGAAAAGTGTAACAGAGGCGCTCGTTCGAAAAGAGACTCAGTAAAACACTGGATATGGCTGAGTCTTGGGGCTGTGCATACCAAATGTAGAATTCAGCCTTGTGTTGGATGCGCGTGGATGGACCTTCAAAGCTTTGCCCTCCCTCCAACTCATTGATTTTGTTGATTTTTTGAGA